>JAQVCM010000029.1 GCA_028689775.1 Crocinitomicaceae bacterium | reverse complement strand
CGATTGCTTTCTCCATGTTTCGAAAGAGTATTCCTCTAAAAATAGCACTTAAGACTTTGACGGGGAGAAAAAACTTTTTATGAGCAGGAATCCATTCTGAACCATCTTCTGAAAGTCCACCAGCTGGGACAATCATATGAATGTGTGGGTGATATGACAGATTCTGTCCCCACGTATGTAAAATAGCCACTGCGCCAGCTTTTGCACCTAAATATTGATTATTTTGAGCACGCTGCATCAGTGCTTCTCCTGCTGATTTAAAAAGGATGTGATATGCTTTTTGTTGGTTGAGATAGAAGAGTTGATTTAAACTTTCGGGCACCGTAAAAACCAAGTGAAAGCACAACAGGTAATTTTTGAACCCTTCTAGGTCGATTAATTCGAATACTTTCCCAATCTTGTTTGAGTATATCTTGAACAAAGATTTTGTAGGCACTAATGTGTTGGTTAATAGAAGAGTTAGAACATTTTTTTTGAGTGATTAATTCATGTAAATAACGCTTTAAATCAGCTTCTTTAATTTCGGAAAGCCGTTTAAAAAGCCGATTTTCCATTGCTTGCATCGTTTGACAATAACTTATTACAGAACGAGGACTGTAATTTCTGTACTCCATCTCAATAAGGAGCTTTTGAACATCTTCTGAAAATGATTTTTTCATGTCAATAAAATTTATGGTTTATACTTCCATAAATTTATCGAAATCAGATGACTATGAAAAATTACCGATTTTTTAATCGGTTTAGTTCAACGTTTTGGCGCTTGGCGCCGTTTTTCTGTGTTGCGCCTGCGGCAGAAAAATGGAGCTAAGCGCTTGTTAGCAATAGTGCTATTTTTCATTTAATGTTCTCTGTGAGGTTTTGGGGCTTTAATTATTAATAATTCACAACAATTAGAAGTAATGAAAATTGTATCGATATTATTTTTAATTATTGTATTGATAGTGTCGGAACTTTTGCATTTGAATAATAAGTAAGGATGACCATTTACGTTCCAAATTGTATCTGGCATCTCGTTTTTAGGAATTACTAACGTTAATTCATCTACATGTCCTTTAAATTGAGGGAATTTGAAATAGCCTAGACTATCTGATTTAGTACAACTAATTTTTTTCCTTTTTTGATAAATGTCAATTTGAACTGCTAGTGGATATTGAGTCCCGTACATTAAAACTCTTCCTGTTTGTAGTTTTTTTGTTTTAGTAAGTACAGAACAAGAACATAAAAGCATTAAAATAAAACATTTCAAACCTATTTTACTCTTCATATTTGATGATTTTATATGAAGAAGATACGTTTCCGTTAGTAATATTTATCAAATAGATGCCACTTGATAAAACACCTATTTCTATCGGAATTGTATTTAATCCTTCATTAAGTTGAAATTCCTTGTGTAAAATTTGTCTTCCGTTTAGGTCATACATTTGAATGATTGTAGAAGACGTGTTGAGCGATTTAATTTCAATGTTAATGTTTCTGGTAAATGGATTTGGGTAAATTCTTGCAATGTCATTATTTACATCAATGTTTTCCACAGAAAGATGCGAACATGGAGGGGTAGGATTTGCATTAATATTTTCTACCCCACAGTTATTAATGAAGTTATTGATATCTGTTGAAAAATCAATAACCCAATTTCCTCCTTCATCACAAGAATAATCATGTTCCAAATCTCTTTTTATTTGACCTGGCGAAATTCCGTAATGCATTATATTATTTGATTCAATAACATGTCTTAAATTATGAGAATGTCCTAATTCATGTAAAATTATCGAATAAAAATCTAAGTATCCTACTGGGATAGAAGTGTTAATTGTATCAATGAAAAACAAATTATTTTTATCAATTTCAATATCCATTTCTAAATATATGGCGGGATTGCCAGGTATAGGACAATAACTTTTCCATCCTACTGCCGTTGCGAGTACATTTGAGTTTAAATTTGAGAAAGTAATAATGCAGAGACTATCGTATTTTGCAATTGAATCTGTATATAAAGTGTCAGATCCAAGTTCCCAATCTATTCCGGTTAAACAAGTCCAATCTTTCAATGCTTTTTTTATTACCGATTTCATAGTGCCTCCCGCGTAATTTGCCACTTCATTACTGCAGTGAAAAGTTATTTTTTTATTAAAAATAGCTCTTGGTGATATTATATATGCTTGTTTTTTGGAATCATTGTCAACTGAAAATTTGATTTTTAATTCCAAATTACTTGATACGCTTTCTCCAACATTATTAACTACTCTGAAAAATCCTGAGCCAGCAGGAAGACCTGTAAATGCTGTCCCCGAAACAAAAGCAGAGTCGAAGGAAGGGACGTACAATTTGATTAGTGTATCACTCCATAAAATATAATCCAATGAATCTAAAAAAACTTCTGTGAGTCCACCATCATTAGCATTTTTAAAATAGATATTTCCTGTACCTCTATTTGCTCCAAATTGGAAGCCTTTTATTGTCAGAGTATCTTTAATTCCTCCTGCTAATTCTTTTGGATAAAAATCTGTTATTGTAAGCTTACACTCAGGAACACTTTCAATTTGATTATGCTCTAATTCATCATAATACGTTTGAAAGGTATCAGCTGGAAATTCAGCATAAGCAGAATAATTAATAATCAAACTTGGCTCAAAAAATGTTGCGGTATCAACCAGTGCAATATTATTGGGAATATCACACGTTTGGATTTTCATTTTAATATGCATTATGCTTTGGGGCGTTTGTAAAATTGGAGCTTTACATTGGGAAAAAACTGTTTCTAATGCGGGAATTAAAATTGTGTTACTATTTACATCAGAAGGAATGGGGGCAGAATAACAATTTGTATCAGCATTTAATGTCCCTCTTGATACTATGATATTGTTATTAGCTACAATGTTATTTCCAAAGGCAGACGGGTCGTATTCGAGTCTAATGGCGGATTGATCTAAATATTTTGTTCCTAAATTGTCTTTTACAGTTACATCAAACTCTAAATATTTTTGAGTAGTGCCTGTAATTACCAGATTACTTAAATTGTAGAAAATTTTAGAATTACTTTTTGACAAATCTTCTCGAGTATAATTATTTCGTTTAAATTCCGCATAATTTATGAGTTTGTTAAAATCTTCTTTAGAATAAACTGGAAATTCTTCCTCGATAGAATCAGTATGAAATTGAAAAGCAGAATCAGTTATTCTTTCTTCACAGTCGATAAAATGTAGTCCTGAAATGACTTCTGTTACATTATAAACTAACGTTAAACTATCATAGTTTTGCCAAATATCTGCAGCATTAATATGGTGTCCATCCCACCAGTATCTTATGAAAGATTGAGTTTCAAATGTTGGTTCTAATTTCTCAGGGTTTGTTTCTGGATAAAAATCAACAATTGAAAGCGGACGATTTGTTTCAGAACAAAGAAAAATACCACTACTACCTTTTAACAATTCTAATGAATGAGAAACTTCTAACTTTTTATCATCTACCTGCCCACCTTTTGTTATGATTTCAATTGTTCCACATTTTAATTCTCCTTTCAATATTTTAGTTATTTCAACTGTATTTGAAGTATAGATATACTGACCATTGTGCGCATAATAAGGTTTTGAATGAGTCACTTTTCCTTCGAAAATGAAATTAACTTCATTTATACGATTAACAAAATCAATCGGAATTTCTTGTGCATTTAATATATTAACAGCAACAAAAAAGAATAAAAAAGTAAATAGATTTTTCATAACACTTGATTTTAGTTTGTTCAACATTTTTCTTAGCAAAACACTCTTTTCGTCAAACAGCATTATTGCTAACGGTTTGGCGCTTGGCGCAGTGGCGGATTTCGGAGCACTAAACTGTCAATACTCCACAAAAGTTGATACGAGGTAGAATGTTCAATTAACCACGACACCCGCCATTGAGCCAAACGCCTGTTGTGCGTTCGTTATTCTTTTATCAATTTAAATGTTCTCAATTTACTTTCCTGATACAATTGCAATATGTAAACCCCTTTATTTAGATTTGTCAAATCAATGATTGAGTTATCAACTTGTCCTGTTTTAATTAGTTGTCCTTGTAAGCTATATATTTTATAATTAAGGCTGAAACTTTCTGTGCCTTTTAAGTTTATATAAGAGGTTGTCGGATTAGGATAAATTAAAACATTAGAGTTTGATAATGTTTCACTTATGGAAGTTAGTAAATCATTGCCTTCAATCATATAAGTCCATACAGGTCCATAAATTGGTAAATTATTGATCATTGGCGTATGTACGTCAACCACTACTGAGTTATGGAATTTTGTCGGGTCATTTGCTGGAGTGAGTAATGTATATAATTGATGAGAGTTGTTATAGGGAATTGTTGTTGTGTCAACTAATATTAAACTACCAAAATTATTCATACCATAATTATCCCAAGTCGTTTGAATTTTAATAAAATCTACTGCTTCGTCATTTTGGTGTGTGAAACCGTAATATTTGTTGTCTGGAGTTTGTCCACTCCAAGTTATCCAATCAGCATTTCTGTTTAGCATTGTTATCCAATCCATAGCTGTAAACATTACAACCCGTTCAACTTGCTTGATTTTTGAAATAATTCCAGCGTGTCCACCGCCTTGAGAATGTCCGCTAACAATTACTTTATCCCACATTATTTGATTTCCGCTATAATATTGTCCCCAATTTTCTGTTGGATATGTAGTGTTTAAATACTCTAAAAGCATCAAAGTTCTTCTTTCAATACAGTTGTTTACATCTACGTTTACACCTGGATGTCTGTCAATGCCGTCAAACACTTCTAATCTGGCTCTGCTGTGACAAGTTGTGTCTGTCGTAGTTAAACAAATTTGATTAATTGCATCGTTGTTTGGATAGGTTAAACCTATTGAATGATAACCAAGGTTAGCCGCGTGCTTTAGGATTTCTCGATAATTAAACGGAACTGCTCCTGTCCCAGGGAAAAACAAGAATAATTTATTTTTCTGTGTAATACTTTGATTAGTATAAATGAAGTGGAAATTATTTGGCGAACCACTCAAGGGGTCGGCTGTATTTGGCTGAACCAAATGTTCGGTCTGTCCAAACAATAATGTTGGAAAGGTCAACATTATTATTGCGTATTTTATCTTTTTCATTGCTTCGATGTTTTTCTTATAATGACGCACAACGTTTTGGCGCTTGGCGCAGTGGCGGATTTCGGAGTACAAAACTGTCAAGACACCACAAAAATTGATGCGAGGTAGAATGTTCAATTAACCACGTCACCCGCCATTGAGCCAAACGCCTGTTAGTGGCTGTATTTTTCATCTTTCAGGTTTATGTTTAATGTTTTTTTTGTATTGTCGTTTGTCCAGTATGTTAACTCTAAATTATTGTTTTTTAACGTCATTTCTTCAAATTGTTGTTGTGGGTATGCCATAGAAGTCAGGTTTTCTGCAAAAGGTATTTTAAGTAGTTTTTCATTGTTAATATAGTAAATAATTATGTGGTCAGTTGTATCTGATAAATAAACAATGAATTCAAAATTATAATTGTCGTCTTCTGTATCAATGCAAATGAGTTGGTCAAATTCTTTAATCTTTTCTCCTGTGAATTTGTCAATAAGGTTGTAAACACAAGGACCATTCGCGGGGCAACCACTTCGAAACAAAATAGTATTGTCAAACTCCTTGATTAAATGATAACCAAGTCTATAAGTTAATGGATATAACTCAATTTGGAGCGAGTCAATTATTTTTTTCTGGCCATTAACGTTGTCAAGAGTAAGCCAAATTCTGTCACAGTTGAACTGCCAATAAAGTTTCGATTTATTACTTAATAGTATTGTGTCGCACTCAACAGTATAATGATTTATCAAGCTATCATTTTCGCAAAAACAAGTCTTATTTTGTGCTATTATTTTTTTATTCTCAGAAGATTTACAACCGAAAAGTAGTCCAACGGAAATTGCTAATATAAATGTTGTATTTCTCATTTGTTGTCGGTCTTAATATTGCCACTAACGAGTGGCTAAACCCTATTGGGAAATATCCACTAAAATTTACTCCAGTTAATTAATTCAAAATCAACAACAAAACCATTTTTAAAGGTTTATCATTCATTTCAAACATTTCAAATTCTGATAATTTCGTAGCCGTCGTTGATTTACAAGTGTAAATATATAAAATCAAACTATTCTCTCAACAAATTAAGCGCTTTAAATGTGGTATTTATCAGGTAATTTACCCAAACTACGTCAAAACTGAAAACAATCGAACCAGAAAGTTGTGTTTATTTGCGATTTTGGATGGCTTTACCCAATTAGAAATTGTGCTAAATAGAGAACCATTTTCTCGAATTAGAAAAATAACACAGAAATAGTTGAGATGCACGTTGTTTTCTAATGTTTTTTGAATTCTCAGTTTTCATCCTTTCTCAGTGAAAATGTTTTTTAAAAAAAACTTCAACATCAAAAAAACCCGCAACAAACATCTCTCAGTTCATTGCGGGTTTCCACATTTGTATCCAGCTAACAGAAATTTATTTACTGATAATCTTAAATTCAGTTCTTCTGTTTTCTTGGTGTGCGTCTTCTTTTGCTTTGGTCGTTTTTAGAATTGCGATTTGCGCATCTGTTACCAGAGGTTGATCTTTCCCAAAACCAGTAGATTCAAGGCGAGATTTGTTGATTCCTTTTTCTACCAAGTAAGAAACCACTTCTTTGGCTCTATTTGCTGATAATTCCATGTTTAAAGCTGCAGCGCCTCGAGAGTCGGTGTGACCGCTAATTTGAATTCTCAACGTTGGATTGTCTTGCATTAATTTGGTCAATCGGTCTAACTCACTTTGTGATTCTTTTCTCAAGGAGTATTTGTTCAAGTCAAAGAAGATATTGCGAAGTACGATTACCTCACCTACTTCAATTTTCTTCATGTAAACGTCTTTGGTGAACTCTTGATAATCGCTTTCTAGTGGAATGTCGAAGTTTTCAGAGTGGAATAAATAACCATCCGATTTCACAGCAATACCGTAGTTTTTTCCAGCAGGTAGTGAAACCATGAATTTTCCTGAAATTGGATCTGAATTAAAGACGGCTAACACGACTCCTGTTGTATTGTCAATTAATTCGATGCTTGCTTCGTGTGGCTTTTGACTTTTCGCATCGAAGGTAATTCCTTTTAAAAGGGCCATCGAACTTTTTGAAACAAATACTTTTGGCTCTACGACCTTTTCTCGCACTGGCACTCCAGAACTAGCTAGTAAAATGTCTTCTGAGTTTAACATGGGCTTTTTTTCTTCTCCGATAAAAGTGATTTTGTACAAATCTTTATCCCCAAATCCGTTTTCTCGAACAGAGGTCATGTACGCATGTTTGCCATTTGCTGCAACTACGAAAAACACATCATCATCTGGTGTGTTGATTGGGTATCCTAAGTTTACGGGATCTGTCCACGTGCCATCTGCTTGTAATACTGTAGAAAAAATGTCGTAACCACCCATCGTATTGTGTCCTTTAGACGAAAAATACAAGGTTTTGCCATCTGGGTGCATAAAAACTCCTTCTTCATCATAAGGTGAATTGATGTTTTCCGGAAGTCTTTCTACGTTATCCCAAATCTTTTTTTCAGCATTCCAATGTGCGACATAAATATCGATGTTATTACCTTTTCCTTTTTTGGTCAATGGCCTGTCGGAAGTAAAGAATAGTTTTTTTCCATCACTGCTATAGCAAGCTGAAGATTCCCAATACGGAGAGGAAATGTCACTGTTCATTTTTTTCAGTTTACTCCAAGAATCGCCTTTTCGGAAACTTTCATATAAATTGCCATCGCCTTTGTCGTCGATGTAAACAATCATTTTTGAACCATCTGAACTTAAAGAAACTACCGCATCGTGACCATTTGTATTGATTGGGTCACCGATATTGGTCGCTGTTGTCCATTTTTTATCTACTTTTTTAGACAAGTAAATATCCTCAAACCATCGTCCTTTGCTGTCTTTTTCGCCACCCGTTGTGCTTGGTCGTCGGCTCGTGAAGTACAGTTCTGACGCATCTGCATTGATTATCATTCCGTATTCAGCAAATTCACTGTTGATGTTTTCTCCCATGTTGTCGATCCATACAGCCACAGGAGTTTTCTCTAACTTCTTACCTTCATTGCATTCTGAAATGCGTTTAGAGGCTAATCCAACGTTATAACTATCCAAATTTGGATTGGCATTTTTGATGTAAATTGAATAAGCAGAAGTTGCTTTGTCCCATTCTCGAATTAACTGATAACTGCGGCCAAGAAAAAAGTTGAGGTCGTTATCTACACTGGTTACCAATGATTTTGATTTCTCAAAATAGGCCAAGGCTTTAAATTTTTCATTTGAATTTAGGTAACATACTCCAATTCTAAAATTTAAAGCTGCGTTGTTTGGATTAAATGCATTGGCTTCTAAATAAAGAGGTAACGCAAGATCGTATTGGGCTCCTAAAACATTTGTAAAGTAAAGTTCTGCCATGTCGAAGCTTTTAAGGGCGGCTTTCAACTCAGATTTTTTATCAGGGAAAGATTTCTTGTCAAACTCCACATTTTGAGCAAAAATGAAGCATGGAAAGAAAAGGATAAGCGCGATGTATATGGATTTCATAGTAGTTCTTTTATTTATTGATTTTTACAATCACTGTTGTTGTAATACGTCATGGCAGTTTCCACACCTAATTCTGATGCTCTTTCCCAATCTTGGCACGCTTTGGATTCATCTCTCAACATTTCAAAAGCTAATGCACGGTTATAATAGGCATATCCGTAGTCAGCGTCTAATGAAATCGCTTTGTCACAAGCAGAAACGGCTTCTTTGAATTTTTTCAGTTTGAAATAAGCACTGGCCATGTTGTTGTATGCATACGCATAATCACTTTTGATGTTTAAGGATGCTTGAAAATCTTTGATGGCTCCGTCGTAATCTCCTTTCTCAAATTTTGCATATCCACGATTGTTGTAGGCTAAATAAAATTGTTTATCAATTCGAATTGATTCTGAAAATGCTGCTATTGCATTGTCAAATTCTCCGTTTTTGCGGTAAGCGCTTCCCAAGTTATTGAAAGCAATCTTAAAGTTTGGATCCAACGAGGTGGCGCCCTGATAATCTTTGATTGCTGCGCTTAGATTCCCCAATTCTCGGTGCACACTTCCGCGGTCATTGTATGCAAAGGCATAATCTTTCTTGAGTTCGATGGCCAAGTCCAAATCTTTTTTAGCGGATTCAAAATTAGAAAGTCCAAATTCTAAAACGGATCGCTGATAATAATAAACTGCTTCTTTTGGGTTTCCGGCTATTGCTTTTCGATACAAGGAAATGGCTTCGGACTTATCTTCCAAGGAAGAGGCTATGATTGCCATTTCAAAATATGCTTGATGGATGTTACTATCAATTTCTGTTACTTTCACAAAATCCAATTTGGCTTCTGCTACTTGTTTTAATTCTAAGTGTGCATACGCACGGTTGAGATATGCTTTGGCAAATAGCGGAGCAATGGTAACTGCTTCTGAATAAAGTTGAATTGAAAGTGTATAGTTTTTCTGCTCAAAAGCGGAAACTCCTTCGTTGAATTTATCTAGCGCTTTTACTGGAAAAGTACTTTTTTCGGCGTTCATTTCTTCTTGCGTGAGTACTTTAATTTCATTCTCTTGTTGTGCTGTAACAGCAAACGAAATTCCAAAAGCGAAAAGAATCGAGGAAATTGTAGTTTGTATCGTCATATTTAGGCTGTAAATCATTTGTTGATGTGATGCAAAGATACTTAATGGAATCTGTTCATGTCCATTTTTTGAAGTAAAAACTTCAGAATGAAGCCTATTTATGGATTTGAACTATGAAATTGTGAAATTTTCTCTTAAAAACTAAGCATACAAAACCTCCCAACCACGATTTTGCAAAACTTCGTGCATCGTTACGATTTCTTTTGCATCCGGCAATTGGGTTGCGATGGATGTAAAAGTCAATTGATTTCCATTTACAGTTGGCTTTAAATCAAACGGAAAGTGGATTTCTTTTGCATTCGATTCTTGTTCGTTTTTCATCAAAAATAAGCGCAGTAAATTCACTGCTTCGTTGCTGTTTAATTTGAAATCGGACGCTTGGACAGATGTGAAAAAGTGAATGGATTTCTTTGCTCTTGTCAGCAAGACATTCAAACGTTTGCTTCCTGTTTGTTGATTCAAAGGTCCGAAGCGGAAATGAAAATCACCGTTTTCATTTTTACCATAACCTAAACTAATCATTAAGTCATCACATTCATCGCCTTGAACTTGTTCTAAAGTTCTAAAGAAAGCGGTAGAGTTTTCCATTTTTTCAGTCAACTTTTCTTTGGCCGAAACGGATAATTGTTTCCAAATGCAGTTCAACTGTTGTTCTGAGAACGCGACAATTCCAATGGAATTAGAACTCAAAAGTGATTTCTCAATCTGAGTTGCTACTTGTTTCGCTTCCTCGATATTTTGTCGATCTACAAAAATACCTTTTTCAACAAAGTGTATTTCAATCGGTTTTTCAGCGTGCTGAAAGGATGGATACACAATTAATTGATTGTCATAAAAATGACGATTTGAGAACGCAATCAACGCAGGATGTTCACTTCGATAATGGTGTTTGAGCTGACTTTTGCGATACTGATAAGTTGCCTGATGCAATAAATCCACGCCTTTTGAACTACTGGAAAAATAGAAACTCGGCGACATTTGTTGTTCGTCTCCAGCCACAACTGCAAACGAAGCTCTTTGCAAAGAACCTAACGCGTGCGCCAAGGGAATTTGACTCGCTTCGTCGAAAATAACATGTGAAAATAATTCTTTTTCCATCGGGAAATGAATGGCAACTTGAGTTGGCGTGCTCAACCAAATGGGTTGTAGCAATTCAATCCAAATTCGTGCTTCGCCACTGAGCAATTCTCGAATGGTTTGGTGTTGTTTTGATTTAGAAAACTCCTTCACCAAAATTGCTTTTCCACGTTTTAAAGTCTTTTTCAATTCCTTTTCATCAGCTGATAATTTTGCAGATGGCGTTCTTAAAAGGTGATGATGTGCTTGAAATTGATTCTGAATTTTGTGCAAAATTGAATCGACAAAAAGGAGTCTTTCTTCCGCTTGCGCAGTTTGAATTTTCTCTACCAAATTTTTAATTTCCGAACCTTTGAAGTTTGCCAAGGAAGGAAAATTAGCTTCAAATTTTAACCAATTGGCTTTTAAAACGAGCATCTCTGCTTCGGATATCGAATTCGATTTCTGAAGGATCTGATACACATCCAAAGAGAGATTCTGGATGTCAATTTTGGACTGAATGAGCACTTCACAATTCAATTCCATTTGGTCAAGAATGGAGCGTAAAATATCGTTTTCAGTCAAGTTAAATGTATGTCGGAAATCGCGTGAAAGGGCTTGAATTTTTTCGCCGTTTTTGATCAAATTTCGTCGTTGTTCAAGCGGCAAGTCAAATGCTTTTTTAAGGTCATTCTCATCTTCTTTTTCCAGCTGACTGAAAAGATAAACGATGCTTTCCAATTCTACTTCTGGTCGCTCTATTCCAATTTGAATAAATAGATTGATGGTCGATTTTAATTCTTGTTGAGCCGACAAATATTTTCGCCAATGTGTTAGCGCGATATCAGTGGGTATGTTTGCATTTTTCAAATGAGTTTTAATTTCCAAATTTGCTTTTCGCTTTTTCCACCAATTTCCTGCGATGAGATTTTCCCAAGATTCGAGTAAGCTTTCAGAAGGAGTTTGTTTCCAGTTTGAAGTTTCTGATTCCAGTAAATCCAAATTGTTTTTTTGCGCTAAATAAAGCAACCTCAATTTGTAAAATTGTTTTCGCTTGCTAACGGATTTAAACAACTGAAAATAACTTTTCGCCAATTCATTTTCCACCAATTGACAAAGAGCAGCTTGCTTTACCAACTCTTCAGCTTCCCGCCAAGTTTGAATCTTAAAATCTGAATTGAGATTCTGAACCGTTTCTTTCCACGAAGCTAATTGTTGGTCAAGTCGCTCTATTTCGCAAAAAGCAACTTTATTTAACGATTTAAAAGCTTCAAAACTCTTTATTTTCTCATAAAGAGATTCTACAACTGGTTTTTGATTTAACCATTCTTGAATTGTTGGTGCAGAAGAATAATAGGTAATTTCGTCTAAATCGCGAAAATTTCGAATGGAGTGAAATGTATCCAAGCGTACATCGCCAATCAATTTATCTGAATTCAGTTTGTCTAAAGTCAATTGAAGTTGATCGATGTATTGATCAGAAAGCAACAGATTTGGCGTTTCTTTCAAACTTAAATTTTCAACTTTACTCCAACTGTTTTTTAAACTTTGAATAAAATCTCGTGGCTTTGTTTGATCAGTTGCAACGAAAGTCAGAAAGTCTAATTCGTGTATTTTCAACTTTTTCACCAAGACTTCAAGCGCCGCTTTTTTCTCTGAAACGACCAAATTCATTTTTCCTTGATCGAGTAATTTTCCTAAAATATTGGTCAATATTTGCGATTTCCCTGTTCCCGGCGGACCTTGAATCACGGTATTTCCTTGATTGATTTCGTCGAAAACGAGTAGCTGATCTTTATCCGCAGCAACTAATTGTTGCGTCGTTAGTGGCTTTTTAGCGTGCTTATTTTGAATCGAATTTCCTAAAATCTCATCCACCAAACTATTCAATTTCATCTCTGAAAGTTGCTCTAAATCTTTGATGATTTGAAAGCGATGATGGTGGAAATTTCCGACGATTAAATTTGGAATAAAGTCAAACTCAAATTCATTTTCTTTCAGAAATTCAAGGAAGGAATTGGTGTTCTGATCGGCATCAAATTCTTGCGTTTTTTCCCAAGTCAAATCAAATTCTTTCTTCAGATAATTTTGAAGAAAAGGGTTCAAGAAATAGTATTCTTTCTCAGCAGAAAGATGAACTTCCTGTTTTACTTTTTGAATTTTGTAATTCAATGGAGAAATAAAAATCGGTGTCAGAACTTCCTTGTTTTTATAATTCCATCGGATGGTATTTACCGCCAAACATAAAGTGTCGGTATCCGAAATTCGTTTGGTTTGAATGGTCGTTTTTAAAAGGTTTTTCCACTGCGTGTTGAGTGGAATATTAAACTCAGTTTTGAGTTCAGATTCTTGTAATTGGATGCTTCGCTTGGACTCTAAATTTACATCAACCAAAATATCCGAAGCAGTCATTTCTGTTAAATCAAAAATGATATCTGCCAATTGATATGTGGTCGGATTATTCAAATCTTCTATTTCCAAAAAACGGAGATCTTCCCTTTCGATTGACCTGATTCTAATAAGGAATGTGCGTTTGATAAATCATCTGAGAAAAGTTGCGCGGCAACATGCGGCTTTACAATTCCTGCTTCAAACAATTTTAAAGATTCTTTCAAGCAGCTTGAAATAACATCCGGTCTTTGATCGCCAACTTTCAACATGTTGACACCCAAAATACTTTTGGATTGCATCATCATACCAATCGGAACGATGATTCCCATTTTTCGAACAAAGTTTAAACTGGATAAAATTCCAAGTCTTGTTCCAGATAATTCAGAGCCACCAAACAAAACGATTTTTCCTCCTGCGCCAAGCAAATGCATGTCTTTCTTAAAAGTCGATCCTCCAACAGGATTAAAACTAAAATCGATGAATTTGCCATTCAATTCTTTCTGGATGGTCTCGCTGTAATCTTCGATGTTGTAATTCACGACAAAGTCAGCGCCTAAATTCTTCACAAATTCAACTTTATCTTCATTTCCAACTTTAGCATAAACGATTGCTTCTTTCCATTTGCAAATCTGAATCAGGGCCAAACCTACACCACCAGCAGCAGCGTGAATTAAAACGCGATCGCCCGGACGAATGGTATTGGCATAAATCGTCATGTAATAAGCGGTCACAAATTGCGTGGACAAAGCCAGCGCTTCTTCTGCAGGAATATTTCCGATTGGAGCAACTGCAGAAGCCAAAGTTTTTGCGTGTTTGGCATAACCACCAAAGCGCGTAAAGGCAACGACTCTTTTATTTAAGATTCCCGGATCAACATTTTTTCCGATGTGCTTCACCATTCCAACCACTTCATATCCTAAAATCGTCGGTAAAGCTGGCGCTTCTTTGTACATGTTGTTTCGCGCCATCACGTCGGCATAGTTCAAGCCAAATGCTTCGCACTCAATCAAAACTTCATCGTCGTTGGGCATCGTCAATTCAAAATCACGCAGTTCAAACGCCTGTTCCGGTTTGCCGTATGACTTTAAATAGAATCCTTGGGAATTAATTTTTTCCATTTTTTCCTTCGATTATGATTACAATCTCTCCTTTTGGAGGATGCGCTTCGTAATGTTTCAGGACATCTTGTACTTCGCCTCTTTTAAATTCTTCGTAGATTTTAGAGATTTCTCGTGCCACACACACTTTGCGTGTCGGTTCAAAAAACTCAGCAATTTGTCCCAAACATTTCACCAATCGGTGCGGAGATTCATACAAAACAACCGTTTTTTCTTCCAACGCCAATTCTTTCAATTTGGTTTGTCTGCCTTTCTTGTGAGGCAAAAATCCTTCAAAACAAAAACGATCGCTTCCAAATCCACTTCCAACCAAAGCTGGAATCAAAGCTGTTGCGCCAGGCAAACAAGAAACCACAATATCCGCTTCAATGCAAGCACGAACCAATAAAAATCCAGGATCTGAAATTCCAGGCGTTCCAGCGTCGGAAACCAAAACCGTTAGGTTGTTTTCCTTGATTTTATCCATCACAAAATCCAAGGTTCGGTGTTCGTTATGCGCGTGAAATGGATAAACCGGTTTCGATATTTCGTAGTGATTCAATAATTTTCGCGTCACGCGTGTATCTTCCGCATAAATGCAATCCGCTTCACGCAGCATTCGCAATGCACGCAAGGTGATATCTTCCAAGTTCCCAACAGGAGTTGGCACCAACATTAAAGTAGCCATATTTCTAATTCTGTTTCAAGCAGTTTAATCTTTAAACTGGTTATACAAATATAGGGTTAAATATAGGAAATTGGAAAATATGGAGGAAATGGGGATGTTGAGTTATTCAATTTCTTTGAGGAAACCTTTAATGTATATTTGACTTTTTCTTCAGCTTCTTCAAATTATACTTTCCAGATTATGATAATCCTTGCATTAAATGATTGAATTGGAACATCCATAAGTACGTATAGCCGCAATATAAATATCCTTATTTTATCTTTCCAGCTATTTATCAATATTTTCCCACCAAGCTCTACTCCAGTTTTTCATTTGTTGTAGGTCAATTTGATTTCCTTCCTTATTGAAGATTTTAAAATTATCAGCAGTGAAAGTCAATATTCCGCCACCATATTCTTTTGAACAGTTGCACAAAAACGTATATTTATTCGGCATTTGAAACTCATGACGTTGAATTTCAAGACCAAGTGTTTCAATTAGTTTTGGGTCCGAGGTTGATTTGTCGATGTATAATCGATCAACGCAGTTTTTATCTAAGTTATCCGGTGTATTTAGAATTTCTGAATAAGCACACAAAATAAATTCGCATCCAGAAAGTTACATCTGAATGGAATATTCCCAATCGTTCCACATTTCTCCTCAAGGAATTTGAATTGTCATCTGAATAATGCTCTTGTCAAACGTAAATTCTTTGATTTTAAAGTCGTGGAACATGGAGAATAAAACGTTTATTTCTTTTTGTTTATCAGTCATTTAGCAAGGGGTTTTGCGTGTAATAGTTGGTTCATTGCATCTTAAGTGAAATCTTAAAAGATCAATTGATAAGCTCGTTTTTAAACGCTAATATATATTTTCTTCTAAAACCCAGGCTCTTCAAATCCCTTCGTAAACTCTTCAAAATACTTAGCAATTTCCAACAACTTTTTATCGGTCCATTTCTTCGAATGAATTTGTATTCCAACGGGCATTCCATTTTTCTTTCTTCCGATCGGAATCACTGCAATTGGATGTCCTGAGAATGCAGTTGTGAAATTAAAAGATGCCAGTGCTTCGGTATAACCTACTTTTTTATCATTCACTAAAAATGGTTTTCCTGCTCTTTGATGTTTGTAGGCTTCGAATGAACAAACTGGCGTAATCCAAACGTCGTATTTTGTTAGGAAGTCATTGTAAATTTCTGAGATAAAATCTTTGTAATCAATTGCTTTTCCGTAGTTTAAATTAGATAAACGTTGTCCCAAACACATTCCTTTGGCCCACAAATGATCTCTGTATTTAAGTCGAATTAAGAAATACATAAAAGTGGCTAGTAATGGAACTTTCGGACTGTTGACACCCATTTCAAATCCGATCATTTTACTGCATTCTAAATAGGCTTTTTGCTCGTCGTAAACGGGATTGTCATTTGTTACACGATGAGATTCATGCTTGATTTTGTTTATAAAATCATTGAATATTTCTAAATATTCGACATCGACTTCCGTGTCGTTAATGGTTTCAGAATAAGCAATTTGAATCGATTTATGATCCCATTCACTATCTTCAAAACTGTATGGACCCAATTCTGGAAGTTCGTATTTAGAATTGTTTCCTAAAACTTTCATCATTAGTATTAAATCCGTGATGTTCTTAGCAAAAGGACCAGGAGTTACGACATGTCTTCTACCTTGCGGTTTATTGCTCACTTTTAAATGACCTCGGTTTGACAGAAAATTTTCTGTTGGCCGCAATCCGCAAATTCCATTAAAATGAGCCGGAACTCTGATTGAACCACCAGCGTCGGCTCCTAATTCCAAGGGACTAAAACCAGATGCAACGGATGCGGCTGATCCGCCCGAACTTCCGCCGGCAACTCTTGAAACATCATACGGATTATTGGTTTGTCCATTCCAAAAATTGGTACTTTGCCAATCGATGCAATAAAGTGGCGTGTTGGTTTTTCCAATAGTGATCGCGCCAGCTTCTTTCAGTCTTTTTACCAATTCTGCATCTTCGGTGGCGATGTAATTTCTCAAAAGCGGATCTCCATTCGAATTAATTAATCCTTTTACAAAAAAGCTATCTTTAATGGTGAGTGGAAGTCCGTGAAGGAAACCGAGCGGATTTCCTTGTTCAATTTCTAAATCTTTTTGTTTCGCTTCGTCCAGAATTGCTTTTCTGTCGCGCAAATCACAAATTGCATTGATTTTGGGATTATACTTTTCTATTTGATTTAAAAAAGCAGTTACCAGATCAACAACGGTTAATTCTCTTGATTTTATTTTTTCAACAAGTACGGTTGCACTTTCAAATACTAAATTATCCATCGCTTTTTTTTGACAAATTTACCACTAAGGTTTCTCGAGTCTCTTTGATAAATATCAAAATCGTACTTTATTTTTCAGATCGAATTCTACTTAATGTTTCTTGGGTAATGCCAATGTAAGAAGCAATGTGTCCTAAATTTACTCTTTGTAGCAATGAAGGAAATTTTTGGATTAGTTTCGCATATCGTTCTTTGGCTGAATGAAAAAGCAAATCCTCAATTCGCTCCGCGATATCTATGTATATATTTTCTAGAAAAATACGGGCATATTTTTCATAATGTGGTTTATCATCTAAAAGCTTTTTCAAATCATCATAAACAATATAGGACAAAGTTGTATCTTCTAATAATTCAATGTTATAACGACTTTTTTTTCGTTGAATAAAACTGTCAATGGCTGTGATGGTACTATTTTCGATTGCAAAGTGAGCTGTTATGTCTTTTCCGTCTTTGAAATAATAAGCTCTTGCCAATCCGGTATGAATGATGAAAAAGTAATTGCAAATTGTTCCTTCGGAATGTAAAATGTGTTTATTCGGCAATTCCTGAGATTTCATTAACTTACTAACATCTACTAAAAAATCCGCCGAAACTTGATCAGAGAAATCGATGTCTTTGAAAATTAATGTGTTTGCCATTTAGTTTAATTTTAGTATAATAGTGTTATTTGGATACTACAATTTTGTAAATCAGTACGAAGTCTTCAATCGCCTTTTCTGGAATACGATAATTCGACATTATTTTTGAAAATTTTCTTTTAACTTCTCAAGATTTTTTTGACGATCAAAATTTCTAATTTTAGCACTCTTCTCGCCTACTTGCAATTCATGAATGAGCAATTTGGTTTTAGCATCTTCTTGTTCGAAAAATTTAAGCGCAGTTCTAATTTCACGATCTTTCATTACCTCCATTTTTTTAAATTCTTGGTAAGCATCCTTGTGAGACACTGTTTTTCCTAATTTGATTGCTTCATCTTTTAGGCGTGTAATCCAATTTATCAAACTAATTTTTTCAGATTGTAATTCACTTGTATTCATCGCTTACGTTTTATTTAATAATTGCTCTTGGAATAATGAATCTATCCGATAGATCTTGATAAGCAAAAATACGAAAAATTTGAATCGTGCTGAATTGCACCTTGTGAATAAAATGATATCGTAATAATGTCATTCCAAAATCCTAGCATTCAGTTGAAATATCTTAAATAATACCTGAATTTTCAAATTAAATCGCTTTGTGTAACGTATGTTACCGTGGGATCGATGAGGTCTCCATATCTTTGTACTGAAAATAAAGGGATATGATTAAAACTTGGATTTTAAAAAATAAATTGTCAATTTTAGGAGTGATTCTCGGAAGCATCGCAGGATATCTTTATTATCATTTTATAGGTTGCGCAAGTGGAACGTGTGCGATCACATCCAAACCATTCAACAGCACGTTATATGGAGCGTTGATGGGCGGTTTACTTTTGAACTCTTTCAAGAAAGAAGAAAAAACAGAAAAAAATAAAACAACAAACTAAAAATCAATAATCAATAATCAATAATCATGGGAGCAACAACAACTAAAACAACAGTAATCGACGTGAGAACACCAGCAGAATTTATGGGCGGTCACGTAGCAGGAAGCATCAACATTCCATTGAATGAAATTGAAGCAAGATTAGATGAAATTAAAGCAATTGACGGAGAAATCGTTTTATGCTGTGCAAGCGGTGGAAGAAGTAGTTCCGCTACAGGATTCTTAAAAAGCCATGGCTTAAGCTGCGAAAACGGAGGAAGTTGGTTGGATGTAAACTGTAATTTTTAATATTAACCGGAGTTCGATTGTAAAATTGAGATTTATATTTCAATGAATGGCATCCTACTTCGTCATTCATTGGAAAGCTGAACAAAGAGGATTTTGAATAGTTTATTATAATCTTATAATCAGCGATATAAATTCGATGGGATAATCGAACCGAGGTTATTCCAGTTTACAAAGACATAAACTCCATTCACTTAAACTAAAAAACGATGTCATTTTTCAAAAAATTATTCGGAATCGGTCCTAAAGTAGATTTTAAAGATCTGATTAAAAACGGCGGTCAAATCATTGACGTTCGCACCAAACAAGAATTTCAAGGCGGACACATTCGAGGTTCGGTAAACATTCCATTGAATGAATTGTCAGCACGAATTGGAAAACTAGATAAAAGCAAAGCCATCATCACGTGTTGTGCTTCTGGAATGAGAAGTGCTTCTGCAAAAAGTACATTAAAAGCAAAAGGTTTTACTGAAGTTCACAACGGCGGTGGATGGATGAGTTTGAAGGGTAAATTGTAATGTTTATTTCATAATTTAACCTTTTAAATACGGTATCCGAGTTTATAACTCTTAATTTTAGGAAACTTAAAAGTAAAACAAACACCATGAATAAATTTTATTTAATCCTTTTTTTCTTCGCAACAATATTCATCAGTTCTTGTTCAAGCGGACAACCGAAGGAAGGATTTGTTTCTGTGAATCCGAAAGAGTTTTCAGAAAAATTAGAAAAAACAACTGAAGCCAATTTAATTGACGTCCGTACGCCAGAAGAATTCGCAGATGGACATCTTAAAAATGCAAAGAACATCAATTGGAAAGGCGATGATTTTGGGAAGCAAGTTGCGGAATTAGATAAATCAAAACCGATATTTATTTATTGCTTAAGTGGCGGAAGGAGCACAGCAGCTGCAAACTTTTTATCGAAAGAAGGTTTTACAGACATCATCGAAATGGACGGTGGAATGATGAAATGGCGCTCAGAAAAAATGCCGGAAACCAAAGATGCTACTGCTTCCAAGGATAGTGGAATGACCAAGAAACAATTTGATGCGCTGTTAGCAACAGACAAAGTGGTTTTGGTTGATTTCTATGCAGTTTGGTGTGCGCCATGCAAAAAAATGGAGCCGTATTTAAAAGAAATTGCAGAAGATCTTAAAGACAAAGTCACGGTGATTCGAATCGATGTAGATAAAAATCAAGAGCTAGCTTTGGAACTGAATGTGAATGCTTTGCCAACACTAATGGTTTACAAAAACAAAGTGATGACTTGGGAAAAAGTTGGATACGTTGAAAAAGCAGTTGTAGTTGAGAAACTATAGATTCGAATTGAAGGAATGTGAAGAGAACTTACACCCTTTCAGGGCTGTGAGTTTTTTTTGTGTTTAGAATAACATAGGGCTTCACGAGTATGTTCATTAAACTGTGTCAAAATTTTATTTTTTCAAGAAAAAGGAGTAAATTTTGACAATTATGAAAGAAAAATTCGATTTTGAACAATTTTCCAAAGACCTGGTAGACAGTGTCAAAAA
>JAQVCM010000040.1 GCA_028689775.1 Crocinitomicaceae bacterium | reverse complement strand
TTTGTCGCTTTGGTTTGAAACTTATGTAAGTTGATCGGAATATCTGCATCCGTTTGCGTACTGTAGCCAATTGGATATGACGTGTTATTGATTAACACTTCAGGATCTGCACCAATGTCATTTAAGTGGATCGTTTCATTCTCACCTTTTGACGAAACAACCCAGCGAGACTCATCAGGAATTTCATTTAAAAATCCCGCATCTTCTGTGGTACGGAATTGCTCCACAATGATATCTGTCCAAATCTCTTGTTGTAAGCCATCATAAGCTACACCTGTTTGACCTGATTTAAGGAAGGTACTTGCAAGCACTCCTGCTCCTGAATAGAACGGATTCAGTCCCGTTGTTGCGGTTACCACAAATGCGAGTAACGCAATGGCGCATAGATTAAATGCGATTTTAATTGAATTTTTCATCTTACTATTTTTTGCCAAATTTGGCGGTGAATAACGCATTGTATTTTTCAGGATCTTCTGCCTGAAGCTTTTCTAAAGCATTGGGTACTTTTTTCAAATCGTCCCACGATTTATCCAATACAGGATCAGTTGTGTTGTTGATTTGAGAAGTAATTGAAGCCGATGGTTTCATGTCTTCAAAAATGCTTTGTAAAGCTTCCAAGCCTAATTTTTCACCCAAATCTTCGTATTTCGCACGTTGTGATTCTGTGATTAATTTGGCTTTGATTTTTGCACTAACTGCATCTTTAATTGTCGCAGCGGCCAAATCCTTTAGCTTGGTTTCTAAGGCAAGAATCTTTTGATCTTTCGCAGTAGATTCAGCTTGAATATCACCGATACGATTTTCAACAGCCTTAATGACTGCTGTATCGGATGAATCTGCCGAAACCACTGAAAGAGAAAGTGCCGAGATTAGCTCTTTTTTCATTGTATCGATTTTTATTTGTTTTGCTTGAGTTGGTTTTTTAGGCGCTAAACCTGAGAGTAAAGCAGCAACATTCATTTTTTTGTAAGCTTCGATGTTTTCAATCTCAAGAGTCGAATCAACGATCTCATCAATTAAACCAAGTTCCAATGCTTCTTCAGCATCAAACCAGTTATCACCGTCTAACCATGTTTTTACTTCTTCTTCAGGCTTGTTTGTTTTACCCATGTATTTTTTAATGAAGTTTTTTTCCATCGACATAAGTAACTTAGATGCGTTAGCAAAGTCTTTTGCTGTTCCTGCTACATATCCATTCGGTGCGTGAATCATTACAAATCCATTTTCACACATTTTAATGCTCCGGCCAACCAACATAAGAATTGATCCCATCGATGCAGCCATACCTTCAATGATCACATCTATTTTACTTTGGAACTTTACTAAATGATTAAATATTAAATTTCCATCAAAAACAGAACCTCCGGGCGTGTGGATTCGGACCTCTATATCAGCGTTGTTTTCAAGCACATCTTTTACTTGACTAATAACACGCTGTCCATCGCCTTCCCAAATCACTCCTTGAAGTTGAATAATGTTATCTGTAATTGTTACAATCATATTACCTGAGTTAATTTAACCGTGTGCTTTTTATCTGTGTTCAGAGCCCAAATATTTCCTGAAATAAATAGCAAAGCCAAATTTTAGTGCCAACTAGGTATTTAAAATACCTAGTTGGCACTATTTTTCGTTTTTCACACCTTGTAAGAGTAGGTTTGTGCTCATGAGAGCCAATGATAAGAAACGAGCACACGCAGAACGCCTTTATATAGAGGAGGGTTGGACTGCTAAAGACATAGCTGAAGCAGTAGGTGTTAGTGAACACACGGTAGGTTCATGGATTAAGAAATTCAACTGGAAGGATGAAAAAACCCTTTTAGACTTGGCTCCTCATAAATTAAAGAGGCTTTTATTGGGCGAAATGGATAAAGTCTTGAATGGTGAAAAACTAACATTCAATTCAGATGATTTGTCCAAAATTTCACGAGCACTCGAACGCATTGATAAGTCGATAACAGTACCAGTAGTCATTTCCGTAATTAAGGAACTCGACAAATGGCTGTTGACTTACGGTCAAGATTCTGACTTTATTTCTGAATCATTAAAATTTCACAAATCATTCATTCAACAACGAATAGAACTTGAATAAAAGTTACGAAAAACAATACCGTGACTATGAGGCTCATTGTAAGCAAATAGTAAAGAGAACTTCGCAAAATATTCTTAAGGAGACCCCTTTGGAGCAAAAGCGTAGAATCGCAAGATTAGAGAAAGAATATACAGATTGGTTCTCTTACTATTTGCCTCATTATGCAAAAGTTCCTTGTGCAAAATATCACAAGAAGATGGCAAAGTACATGATCGAAAACGATGAGTTTTATTTGATCAATCGTATTTTCAGAGGTGGTGCAAAATCTGTACATGCAAACGTTGGTATTCCGCTGTTTTTGTACTTAGCAAAACAGGATTTAGGGTTTATGTTGTTGATAGGTGAGAATGACATCAAAGCAAAAAAACTTCTTTCTGACATTCAAGCGGAACTATCAAAAAACAAATTGATTGAACGAGATTACGGCAATCGATTCAACTTTGGAACATGGGCTGATGGTGAATTTACAACTGTTGATGATGTGCATTTTTTCGCATTAGGTATTGGTCAATCGCCTCGTGGAATTCGCGATTTAGACAAACGCCCGGACTACATCTCTGTTGATGATGTGGACAACAAAAAACGCAAGAAAAACCCAAAGCTTGTTCGCGAACTTTTTGAATACCTCAAGGAAGATGTTTGGGGTACTTTCGGAATGGGTAAAAAAAGATATATCCATTCTAACAATCGTTTTTCTAAAAACACGGTAGTTCACATGATGAGTGAGCACTTCGAGAATGTAATCAAAAAATACAAAGAAGCAAAACTCAAAGTTGTGCATGCGATAATCGTAGCGAAAGCGGTTTTAGCCAATGGCGAAAGTTCTTGGCCAGAAGCATATCCAATTGAGCACTGGAAGAAAGAACGGATCAACAAGGGAGAAATTTCATTCTTGCGTGAATATCAAGATGAACCGATCGAAGTAGGAACCGTTTTTAAAAATGAATGGATATCCTGGAAACAAATGGAGCACATCTCAAAGTATGATGCACTGATTGTTTACGGCGATTTAAGTTATAAAGACAAAGGCGACTTTAAAGCCTTGTTATTAATCGGTAAAATTGGTCGTGAGTTTCATGTTATAAAAGCATTTGTAAGGCGTTCATCAAGAGCCAACGCAGCACATTGGCTGTATGATCTGTACGAAGACATGAAGCTTGACAAAATTCACTGGATTCGCTACAAAATAGAAGGCTTATTCAATCAAGATGAGTTTGTACATGATTTCGATATCGAAGGCGATGCACGTGGGTATTACATCCCAGTTTCAGCAGATAAAAAACCAAAAATCAACAAAGAAGAACGGATCGAATCGATGTCGCCATTCTTTGAGCGTGGCAATGTGCATTTCAACATCAAAGAACAAGACACGCCCGACTTCGTAGAACTAGTCAATCAAATTTTAGGATTTGAAAAATCAAGTGGAATGAACGATGACGGTCCCGATTGCTTGCAGTCTGGAATGTCTGAACTAAATAATAAACATGCCAATTCAAATTTCGTGAAAACGGTTTCACGCAAGGAAATGATTGGCAGAAACAAAAACAGATTCTGATGCGTTTTATTTTAGAAAGTGATTATCCAAGTTTAATTCGGGATGAAATTAGAAATGTAATTTCAATAGGATACAACGATACTAAACTGATTACAGCTGAAAACATGGCAATCAGCCAAATCAAAAATTATTTGGCTGGAAGGTATGATGTAGCGACTATTTTCCAAGGGTTTGATCCCGATACGGAATCGGATATCCGTAGTCATTATATGGTGATGTTAGTCATCGATTGTACTTTATATCATCTTTACACAAACACGGCTCCAGACCGAATTCCGCAACATCGGTCAACCCGATATCAAGATGCTATTGATTGGCTAAAATTAATTGCTGAAGGAAAAACGAATGCAGATTTACCTGCTAAAGCGCAAACCGCAGAAAAACCAGCCGAGGGCGTTCGGATTGGTTCTAAATATCCAAACTCAACCTATAGATATTAAATTATGTTATTAGATAAATTCGGCAACGCAATCAGATCGCAAGCGTTAAGCCAAAAAAACACAGGCTATAACAAGAAGAAGCCAACGGATTTAATCGCCAATATTGCGCAAACTTTCAAAGATCGATCTCGTAAAGATGTCGGTAAATGGAGAACGGCTATTCAGTTGGCCGAACATCCAACAAAACCGATGCGCCAACCTTTGATG
>JAQVCM010000028.1 GCA_028689775.1 Crocinitomicaceae bacterium | reverse complement strand
AATACAGAATGCTCATACAAAATGGGATGGACAAATATTTGCTTGGGCTGCTATTAGAAATGATTTAAATCACTACTTTGGTGATAGAATTAAATAGCTGGTTGACACAGTTCATTGAACACTCCCTATTTACAAAAGGGTGACATTATCATTTCAGCTAGAGGCACAGTTGGTGCATTAGCTCAAATCGGTGAACCAATGTGTTTTAACCAATCTTGTTTTGGCATTAGAGGAAAACAAAACTTGGTAGATACAGACTTCTTATATTATTCTCTTAAAAACTACGTAAAGAATATAGTTAAAAGAAGTCAAGGTTCTGTTTTTAACACTATCAATTTGAATTCATTTGATATTATGGAAATCACAATTCCAAAATCAATTTCTACCCAAAAGCAAATCGCCAAAGTCCTTTCTGATTTAGACGCCAAAATCGAAGTCAACAATAAAATCAACCAAGAGTTAGAAGCGATGGCAAAAACACTTTATGATTATTGGTTTGTACAGTTTGATTTTCCTTTCGACTTCGAACAAGGTAAACCTGATACCAACGGAAAACCTTATAAATCATCGGGTGGTAAAATGGTTTATAATGAGGAGTTGAAGAGAGAGGTTCCTGAAGGATGGGAGGATGGCGTACTATCGGATATAGCTGAAATTACAATGGGTCAATCACCAGCAGGAAGTTCTTATAATGAAGAAGGTAATGGTGTTGTTTTTTATCAAGGATCTACTGATTTTGGCAAGAGATTCCCATCAGTTAGAAAACATACTACCGAAGCGACTAGAATGGCAGAAGAATATGACATTCTACTCTCGGTAAGGGCTCCAGTAGGTACGCTTAATCAAGCAATGGAAAAATGTTGCATTGGACGAGGATTAGCAGCATTAAGAGAAAAAAATGGGTCAATCTCATTTTTATGGAGTCAGATGGAATATTTTCAACAAACTTTTGACAGAAGAAATACTGCAGGAACAACTTTTGGATCGATTACTAAAGACGATCTCTTCAAATTAAAACTATGTATTCCAAATAAACAAGTGTTAGAATTATTCAAAAAGAACGCTGATCCTTTCCACGAAATGATAATAGTAAATTCGAAAGAAAATGAAAAACTCGCTGAACTTCGCGATTGGTTATTGCCGATGTTAATGAATGGACAGGTAAGAGTTGGAGAGCTTGAGGAGCGATTTGGGATGGTTGCGGAGGAGAGAGAGAAATACAATTAATTTTCAATTTTCAATTAACTATTTACTTTTATTATTAGCCTACTTATATTGCATTATAAATATAATATTAAAAACATGAAAGTAGAAATGACAAGAGAACAAATGATTGCATTAATAGCATCTGATTATGGTTTTGGACCTGAAACAACAAATAGATTAAATACGAAAGTATTACAAGATACATGTAATTCGAGCACTCCTTATTTATATTTAAGGTATTTATTAAATTCAGGAGATACTAAGATATATATCAGAATAAAATCATTATGAATCAAATTAACATTCTTTTATCCGAAGTTCAGACTATTGTGAATAGTTACTCTAGAATCAATAAGATGTCGGGTCAAAGCTTCAATCTCTTCACGCTTCTTAGAAAAGAGAACGAAGAAGTTCCTTTGCATTCGATGTTTCTTGCAGAGTTACTAAATCCAAAGGGTTCGCATCAACAAGAAACATTGTATTTAGATTTGTTTTTGACGCAACTAGGTATTGATGATTTCGAGACTGAGAACGCAGTGTGTCATAAGGAATATTACACAGGAGTAATTCGTGACAACGAAACTAGAGGTGGTAACATAGATATACTTATTCGTTCTGTTAAAGGTGAGATTCTTAAAATTGAAAATAAGATTGATGCAAAGGAGCAAAGGAATCAGCTTTTGAGGTATCACAACTTTCAGAGTAATGGACGCTTAATCTACCTAACTCTTCCAGGTGAAGAAAGTAAAGTTCATGAAGAGTTAGGTCGTTTAGGAGTAAGTTATCAACAAATATCATATAAAAAGGATATTAAAGAATGGTTGGAAGCTTGTATTGAAAAAAGTGCAACTGTTCCAATTGTAAGAGAGAGCATCGTTCAATATTTAAACTTGATCAAAAAACTAACTTTCCAAAACATCAATAAAGAAATGAGTAAAGAAATTGTTGAAAAAATAACGCAAAACAAATATAGTTTTGAAGCTTATTTAGCTATTCGTAAAACAGAAAATGACAATGGAATTTATAAAGAAATCGTTAAGACTGATTTGATTCCTTTTTTTGAAAAATTCGCATTTGATAATGAACTTGAAGTACATAATCTGGAAAAAAGCTTATTAGAGAAAAGAGAAAAATTTGTCGGCTTTTTCTTTAGAAATGAAAAATTAACTAAGTATGGTCTTAAACTATCTGTTCAATTCTTCAACTCATTAAATCGTCATATGTTTTACGGACTTTCGTTTATTCATAAAAGCCCAGAATTACATCCAGTTTATGAAACAATTGTCGAAGAAGCTAAAACAGTAATGGATAAACCTAATTTTTTAAGTGAATGGTGGCTTTGTGATACAAATTGGTTAGAGTATAATAATTGGGGCGAGGTTGACACCTTATATAAGATGGCATTTGGTACTTTTCAGGATGAGTTTACATCAAAATTGAAGACTGTTTTGGATATGGCTTTGAGCGTGATTGAGGAATATGAGAAAAATTTGGTGAATTTGAATAGTATTACAATCGATTAGAAAGTAAATTAGCCGGAAACATGAAAGATTTCAAACCTACATATACCGAAGTAACAGAATGGGAATTTATTATATATCAAAACACCACAGGTAGTAGAAGTAAAAAAATCATTATTGGTCCCAATTCACCAGAAGAATATTTCTTTAAAGGATCTAAGGAACTTGCTGACGGTACAATTAAATTTCCCACTGAGTTTTGGTCTGAAATTGTATCTTCTAAAATAGGTCAATTTTTAGGATTCAATGTGCTAGATTATAATATTGGTTATAATAAAAATGGGAATCAAAAGATTGGTTGTTTATGTCAGTCAATGGTTTCAAATTCAACAAATAAATTAACAGAGGGTAAGGTTTACTTGTCAGGATACGACGCTACTTATAATCCTGAACTTGACAAGAATAAATACACTTTCCAATTCATAAGGGACACTTTACAAGGTTTTGATTACTTGAAATATATAAGTGATTTAATAGAAATAATAGTTTTTGATTCTGTAATTGGAAATTCAGATAGGCATCAAGAAAACTGGGGCATAATTACAAATTATCAAGAAACAAAAAAAGAAATAGATAGAGAATTAAAAAACCCAAGAAACAAGCGATTTAAAAGATGGGGACTTAGACTAGATAAACTCTTAGCTAATTTACAAGAATGGAGATTTATAATGGATAATTCAATTGTTTTAAAAAGTGACTTAAAATTAGAAGCTTTAGTTATGAGAACTCAATTTTCTCAAATCTATGACAGTGGATGCTGTTTAGGCAGAGAGCTTTTGGATGAAAAGATTGATAAAATGCTTTTGGACAAACAAATGCTTGAAAGTTACGTAAAGAAGGGCACATCTGAAATTCATTGGGAAGGAAAAAAACTTAATCATTTCGAATTGATAAATTTAGTAAAAAAAGAATATCCTTCGGAGGTGAAAAAATTAGTCGATAATGTTAGACGGTTATATGATTCTGAAAAAATAAAAGAATTAATTTTCAATATTGATGATAATTTACCAAATGAGTTAAGTATTTACAAATTAAACCAAAATAGAAAAGAGTTGATGATTAAATTAATAACTTTGCGGATAGAGAAACTCTTAAAATTATAATGAAAACAATAGGCAACATATTTTTGACTTGGCGAAAAGGTAAAGGAGAGCCAAGATTTGTAATTGGAATAATTCGAAGAAGTTTAAGTGCTGGAGTTTCATTTAGTTATGACAAAAAGGGTTTACTTGATGCGAAAAAAATGGGATTCTCAATGTATGAAGGTTTTCCAGACCTTGATAAAACATATTCTGAAAATGTAATTGAGATTTTCAGTCAACGATTAATGAGAAGTGAGCGAAATGACATCAAGGATTTTTATGACTTTTGGTTAATTGATGACAAGTATAAAAAAGATGACTATTACATGCTTGCCCACACGCAAGGTATTTTACCTACTGATAATTATGAATTTTTAGCAGATTTTAATCCTGGGAAAGATTTAGAATTTATTACAGAAATAGCAGGGTTGTCTAAAACTAATTTACCAGTAGATACATTAGAAGTAGGTGATAAACTAACTTACAAAAAGGAAATGCCTGAAAATGTACACGACAAGTTTGCTGTCAAAGTATTTAAAGATGATTTATTTTTGGGTCATATTAAAATTATACATAATCGAGTTTTTACCAAAACAAAAACACCTTTATCTATAACGGTTCATCATATTGAGAAAAATGGAAAGTTAAGCCGAGTATTTCTTGGGGTTAAAACTAAGCATACATAGAAAAACTTTACATCGTATGTAAAGAGCCAGATTTGACCTCAGAATCACATAAGGTATTTGAATTAGCAAATAAAGAAAGCTCCCATATTTTTGATTTTATTCATCCGCAGGAACTCAATGCCTATACGGATCAAATCCTCAATTCAAACAATGTGACCTTTTCGAGCTTAGTTGAGAAGGTGTAGCGTATTTTAGATTAAGTTTAATCAATTTCTGCCCTTGCAAGATTTTAAAAAGTAAATCTACATATTGCTATATTTATTAACTGAAAGGCTTGTAGCGTGTTTGTAATCAGCCTTAATAAGATGTTTCATAAATTCGGCATAGTTTAGAATTCTCTTTATCTTATTCAAGAAATGATCCTGCAGATTCACTTTGAATTATTTCTTGCTCTGCTTACTACTCAAGGATTTTCAGAATGTCTTCCACCAAAAGTATTAAATCTTTCACAGCAGTACGATAATGAGATTCTGTGACGTACTTCCAAGAATACCAACTAGGATCTTCATCATTAAAACCACTTAATGATAATTTGTGCAGAAGTTCGTTATTTTTCTCACCTTCGAGTATGTAAATGCCGTAATACAAAGAGTTCAAATCATCTTCTATCCTAAAAGAAATATTATTTGGATTATTTTTAGGAACTAACTCTAAATACTTACGCTTTGAACAATCATCTAAACTATGCTTTAATCTTAAGTTATTTTCTTCAATGAAGCGGAATTGTTCATTTCTAATTTGTTCAGCCCAATAGCTTATAATTTCTTTTCTTCTATCTAGATATAGCTCATTAACAACAGTCCTCAATTTTTCGATTTCACTTTGATAATTTTCGATTTTGTCTAGTTGAAATTGAAAACCCAAGCTTTCAATTCCTAAATAATCAACGAGTTGTGATTTTATTTTTTCTTCCATTAATTCATTTTGTTTATTTAGATTAAGCATACTTTTTAAATAATCTGAATATTGATCTACTCCGCTTTTAAGAAAGAGCTCTCCTTTTGGTATTTCTAAATTAAAGTGATCTAGAATTTTAAGCAAATCGTCTTTTACTGAAATCTCAGCGATTCTGCCATTTAAAAGTTTCCGATTTTCATCGCTCAGACTACTTTTTGGAATTTCACTTTTATCTGGAGTGAGATAGATTACAAATACATTTTTAACTTTAAAATTTAAATCGGTGACACATTTATCAATATATCTATCGATTTGTTCATCTTGATCAACGGCATTATAAAACTTATTCTCGAAAATAATCACGAAATCTTTCTTGCTTTGAATTAAAATGTCGATTCTATATTTCTCTATAGTTATATCTATTGACGATAGTCCTTTAGGAAAGTTTAAGCTTTTCTGTTCATTTAAATAAAGCAATAAATTTTCTAAGAAAAGATAATTACCATTCTTTTGATATCTCATTAGTTGCCCTAAAATTCTACTCTGAGCATTTTCGTTAAAAGAGGCTTCATCAAGTGGATTGAATCGATATGGAAATTGATGCATTACTTCATTAGAGATTTTCTTAAATATTTCGTTTAGTTCAATAATATCTATCATTTTTTCGGTTAAATTATTGGTCCATTAATTAGTTATATCTTATAAATATCATCACCCCAAAACCTCCTCAATCCGAGCCTTCAACCTCACCCTCGTCTCCTCAAACAATTCACTCAAATTAGTTCTACTCACCAAATCTTCACCTAACAATGCTCTATTAATTATCGGCAATTGAAAAGCTTTGATTGAAATTTCTTTCCCATTTGCTAAAGCATCTTTAATCGTGAGTTCAGATTCTTCTTCTTGGTTTTGCTTTAAGGTGTTTGGGTAGAATAAAATGATTTCATCCACTTCAAAGCGAACAGCATAAGCCAACATTTGATAAAGGTCTGATTGAGAAATTCCTTTTTTAGGATCTTTTTCATCAGAATACACAATTTTATATTTGGTGTCGGCAATCAACGATTTTTCGGGAGTTTTTATCCATAGATCAGGTTTTAGATTAAACGCTCTTTCTTCATCGAGGTAGATGTCGCTTCGTTGAGATTTGGCGGTGATGTTTTCGATTTCTTTTTCGATAAATCCGAAAATGAAGTCTTCGAAAACATATTCCATGGGTAAAAGGAAAGCAAAGAGTTTTAAGTGATTTTTGTGATCAAAGGAAATGCAATTACTGAGAAATAAATGACAATAATCACGAACGGTTTCAAACTCGCCAAACATCGGATTAAATGATATTCTAGCGCATTGTTCTGCGGTAGCGCGCTCATCAGAAACTTCATCTAAAATGAAAAGTATTTCTCTTAAGTTTTTCTTGTTATCCTGACTCGAAGTCACATTGAAGAGGAGCGTAGTGACGTATTTGATGATGCGGTTAAATTCATTGTCAAAAACAAACGCATCATACGTACAATTCAGTTTATGCCATTTCCCTTTGCTTAAGTTTTCGTTGATGTATTCATTGGTGTTTAATCTTCCTTTGATAAAAGACAATTCCTGGTTGACTTCTTCGTATTGTTGATAGATAGAAGAGTTTAACAATTCGCGCGTGTACTTCGAAAAGAGATAGATTAACACTTCAAAGAAATCACTTTGTGTGCTGTCCACCGAAGCTTGATAATTTGGGAATTTAATCTTTTTACAATAACTCAACCACCAGAGAATGTGATTCTGAATTTGATTTACTTCTTTGGTTACATATTCTTTGTCAGCATCATAGAAGATTTTCGGCAATAGATTAATTTTATTTCCCTCATAATGAATTACTCCAACGTACTTATTGGATTTCAATTCGTTGGACTTATGAATGAACTGCAGAAACCGTTGAGATTCGATTTTGTCCTCTATTCCATCTGAGAAATAAGAATTTTTTTCACGATTTTTCCAAATCTCATCGAGAAATCCTTCCAAGCCTTCGAACGAATCTGGAATGTCTATTTTATTTTGATATTCGAATAGATTTTCAGTCATTCTTTCCCGTTATCCTTAGTGGCCATGCGTTTTCTTCAACTTTCAGTCCAGCAGATGCTAAAATTCCTTTTATTTCTTTTTCGTCGTTCATGTAATATTCCAAAAGTAGCGGAATCACTTTCTTATTCATCCGTTGAACTAAATCGCCATTGTCTCCCATGAAATAAGCATGTCCAATCTGGAAATCATGTCCTTTGCTCTTTATGATTTGCTCATTGATTTTCTTTAAAATTTCAACATCATAAATGTCCTGTCCATTAATTTCATATTGCGGATACATCGCTTCAAATTCAAACCTTCTCCTCAGCGCGATATCCAATAAAGCAATTGATTTATCGGCTGTATTCATTGTTCCAATAATGAATAAATTTGAAGGCACCATAAACGGATCTCCAGAAGGAAGTCTTGCCTCCAGCGGAATCTTTCCGTGCGAGCGTTTATCCGGTTCAATGAGTGTAATCAACTCGCCAAATACCCTCGAAATGTTAGCTCTGTTAATCTCATCGATGATGATGACGTAGTTTTTTTGTTGAACAATTTCTTTTGTGCCAGCAGCGTCCTTTCCAATTTTTAAAAGTTCAGCTAAGAGCGGAGCGTAGTAAGATGACAATCCTTGAATTTCAAGGACAGACTCAACTTCGAACATTTTTCTTAACGTACTAATGCTTAAAGTATGTTGTGTGCCACCGCTTGCTTTTCTGAATTCAATGGATTTATTTGTAACCGCCGTAATGAAATACGATACTTTTTTCATTCTAACTTCTAACTCTTCAACTTCACCTTCGATTAATGGATTGATAAAAGTATTGAACGTCTCTTCGAAAGATTTCTTTGAAACAGGAGGTCGTTTTGAAGCTTTTAAATTCTTTAAAGCTTTATCGGCAATCATTTTAAAAACACCGTCTTTTCGCTCAAAAGTCAACTGACTATCATTTTCTGTATCCGGTCTTAAGCCTTGAATGAAATCTTCATAGCTGTAATTCTGATGAAAAGTGATAAACTCAATTCTATCGTGTAGATTCGATTGAAATATCGCCAACGCTTCTTCGTAAGAATCAATTGTTCTGTTCTCAATAATTTCGGCAGCTTTAAGAATCGTATGGTAGGTTTTTCCAGTTCCTGGAGGTCCGTATAATATGGTGTTTAATGGGAAATTCATCGGTTCAGTTTTAGGAATGTCTTTTGAAAGTTCGAATACATAATTTTCAAAATCAGAATTATTGTATTTTTTATATCCTGATTTTGTAGTTCTATTTAATTCATTTTTCACACCTTCAATTATCGAATTCCACTCATTTTGCTGAGGTTTAAACGTTGTATAATAGGTGTAAAATGGTTGCGGTGGCGTTCCTTCATAGATTTCACTGCTTTCCGACAATCTGTCTTTCGAAATGACAGCATAAACCCCTTTTGAATTATTCAAGAATAAATTAATTCCGTAGCGCTGTCCAACAGTGAAATTCAGATTATTATCACTAATACTAAAAACAATACGATCATCATTAGGTAAAAGTTGTAATTCACGTATGATTTTGCGGAGATACTTAATAAAAACATCAAAATCGGATGGATTAAATTTGTTTTTTGCTTTAATGAAGAGATTTTCCTCATGAATTAAATCTGGCTTATTCTCATTTTTATCTAACATTTGATAAAGAATATCCTGAACTAACAATTTATGATTCGTTCCAGAATAGTACTCAGGAATAAACTCCTTAACGAATTTAATTAACTCATTATCAAGCTGAATGTACTTCACGATTAGCTCATCAATCAGTGACAAATAATGTGTGTACTTCTGATTTTTTCCAGCTTCTTTTACATGTAATAATTGACACAACTTCTTGTAGAAAGTGTACTTGTAGAACGTGTATTTTTCAGGGTTATGGAAAGTTAAATAAGTAGCGATTGTTCTTTCATCTTGATGATGACCATGGGTTTGTCCAAGTTCACGATATATTTTGAGGGAATTCTTATTAAATTCATTCACCCGTTCAGTTAAGTTAATCGATTCGTCAAAAAGATGAATAAATAATTCGCGTGTTTCTTCAGGTTTATCTTTGGCCAAATCTCTAATCACTCCACCAGCCATTGCATAGATTAAGTTATCGAATTTGATATCTTTTATTTCTTCATAGAAATCTGCTGCTTCGGTATTTGGTCTACCACGATATTGATCTATAAGTTTCCATTTATAAACTTCATCCTGCAATTTAGTTTCTGAAATAATGGTTTTATAACTTTCAATCAATTCTAAAATCGGATCATTTTTAGCAATTATTTCAAAACCTGCTTGTTCCAATAATGTATGCGCTGGAGTTCCATGTCCTCCTTGAAAATCATTTGCGTTTAATTCATTTCCATTTGCAAAACGATTGGCAATAGAAATAACTAATTTCGGAGGATACAATTTTCCGTTATAAACCATGTCGTAAATCGTAGACTCACGTCCTTTAGGAATTCCGTTCTTATCGATTTCTTCAATTGCTTTTTGTAGGTGTATCGTCGTAATGTTGTTTGGAATCATTGATTGTGTTTTGTGTTCAGGTAATTTAAAAGATGACTCATTATAAATTCCTAAATCAAAATTTTGGATAGAAGAAATTCATAAATAAAGTCAACAGACCAAACTTAAGAAAAAATGGTAAATGATGAGATAGATGGCTAAATAATATTTCTAGTTACAATTCAATTGCGATCTCGATAAACAACTCATGCTTAATCGTTTTTTACTGTACCAAAGCAATCTATTTCTTTGAAAAAAAGTGGTTGACATGCGCCACTTGGTAAAATATGATTTTCTCTTACTTGAATAAATGCACAGGGAGCTAATTTCACGTCCAGTAATGCTAAAAACCGGTACGCAATGTATTCAGTAAATAAGTTATAACATACATTATTTCCCTTGCCATGTTTACAAACATATTCGTTGAGGTCATTGCATTGCACAAGAACTGGTTTGTCTCCTGTGTCATAAACTTTTGAAATTTGTTTTATAGAATGCAATTTCTTCACTCAGCTTTATTTTAGTTAGGCAATGTCAATTCAGAAAGTTCTAATTTAATAATTTGTCCCTTTTGTCTCTTCGTTTTCTAAAGGTACAAAAAAGGGACAAAACACATCCATAAATCAACTTTAATTGATTTTAAGAATAATTTCAATTTCTAGTAAATATTTGATCGTAGTTACTTTACCAAGATTCTTTTTGACTGCCTACTTCCCAATACAAAACTTAGCAAAAATATTCCCCAACAAATCATCCGTACTAATCGATCCCGTAATACTCCCCAAGTGAAACATCGCCTGGCGAATATCCATCGCAATAAAATCGCCAGTCACTTGCGTCACCAAACCATCTTTCGCTTGTTGCAAGGAGAATGCAGCTTTCTCAAGCGCCTCGACGTGACGAACATTTGTCACAATTGTTTCCTGACTAACATCAAATCCTGCTTGAATCTGATCTACCAGCCATTTCTTAAATTCTTCGATTCCAAGGCCTTTTTTCGCAGAAATCGCTAGGATTTTGAGATTATCATCTTCCTCCAGGGTGTTTGCGCTTGGACGCATGTCCATTTTATTTGCGAGTACGATGAACTTTTTTGTTGGGTAAATCTGTTGCAATTGTTTTGCCCAAACTACGGTTTCGTCGGTTGACATCGTGGAATGTCCTTCGTGGTGCGATTCGTTTTCGGAGTAGTCGCTCATCAGAACGACGAGTTGTGCTTGGTCGATTTTTTGTTTTGATTTTTCGATTCCGATGGCTTCAATTGCTTCTGCGCCTTCGCGAATTCCGGCGGTGTCGATCAAGCGGAAAATGATTCCTTCGATGTTCAAGGTTTCTTCAATCACGTCGCGCGTGGTACCAGCGATGTTGCTGACAATCGCTCGTTCTTCGCCTAACAATTGATTTAATAAGGTCGATTTTCCCGTATTCGGTGCGCCAACAATGGCAACAGGAACTCCGTTTTTAATGGCATTCCCCAATTCAAATGATTTCATCAAACGTTGGATGTACGCCAAAACTTCAGAAACCAAAGCTTTCAATTCCGTGCGATCTGCAAACTCAACGTCTTCTTCCGCAAAGTCGAGTTCCAATTCTACCAAACTGGCAAAATGAATCAGTTTTTCGCGTAAATCGTTCAATTCTGACGAAAATCCACCCCGCATTTGGTTCATCGCAATTTCGTGTGCTTTTTTAGATTCCGAAGAAATCAAATCGGCAACAGCTTCCGCTTGCGATAAATCCATTTTTCCATTCAAGAAAGCACGCATCGTGAATTCTCCTGGCTGCGCCATTCTGCATCCGCTGGTCAATAAGAGTTGTAAGATTTGTTGTTGAATGTATGTCGAACCGTGACACGCAATTTCGACGGTATTTTCGCCCGTAAAACTTCTGCCTTCTTTTAAAACGGTCAATAAAACTTCATCGATTATTTCGCCCGCAGCATTTTTAATGCGACCAAAATGTGCGCTGTGCGAAGGAACTTCTGCGATGTTTTTGGTAAAGATTCGATTTGTAATTTCAAATGCAGCCGCACCTGAAATACGGATTACCGCAATTGCACCCATTCCACTGGCAGTTGAAAGCGCACAGATGGTATCGTTTTTTTGATCGAAATAATTCATTTGAAATGTCTTAAAAGAAGTGCAAAGATACGCATATATCTATTCATTTTTTTGTCGATACGCAACGCATTGCGTATTGACAACAGATTAAAAAGCAAAATGCGGGCGAAAACTAATTTCCGCCCGCATCAGGTTGCATGTATTTTTAAAGTTCTTTTTCTTCGAATTTTTCAAGCACTCGATTTCCAAATGCAAGTTGAATTTTCACACCTCCGAAAATATTCAATTTGCTTTTTACTCCGGGCGCCATTCCACCTTCAAAACTATACGATAAGGCACCAAGCATGGGAAGGTAACGGTAGCTAATTTTAAATCCAAGTTTCATTTTTTCGGTTAACTCATCAATGGCAAACTCATTTGCATTGATGCTCGTATTCCCATTCGTTGAACTAAAACTGCCAGGAAGGGTTCCGTATACATCATCTAATTTGTTTTTAACACTGAACAACAAGTCAAAATTCCAGAACGTCATATAACTATCGGAAGCTTTTTGATATCCTTGAAAATCCATGCGCATGTTGTGCGTGTTTGCAATGGTTAAACCAATGTTCAGATTGGTGTATTCCATCATCGTTGACATGTCATCATAGTTAAATTCTTGAATAGGATTACTTGGATCTGTCAGGTTTACGCCGCGTAATGTTGCATTGTTCAAGGATACAAATGTCACTCCTTTTTCAACACCCATTCGAACTCCTGTGCGAGTCGTTTTAAGGCCGTCGACGAAGGTTTGATACAAAATGACACGACGTTCCTTCAGCATGAAGTTGTACTTTTTTTCAAGGGATTTTACGCCAAAATAGTATGCACCGCTTACGCTAAGGTGGTTGGCATGCGTTGGATTGTATTTGCCAAAAACGATGTCTTTCATGTTATATTCATTATCTCTATTCGACGTTGGAAACATTTTGTCCAAAACTTTGTAGCTGTATTCAGCTTCTATGTTGAAGCGATTTGCATCGAAAAAGAATCCACCATCCAAAGTGTAAAGAGATGAATTGGTAGTGGATGCGTTAACGCTAATCAAAGGAACAAGTACTCTGAACAGGTTAAAGCCTGAGGTTCTATTATCGATAATTTCTCCAAAAACAGTATTTTCTTTTGCCTCTTCTGCTGGCGGATCTACATTAATTTGTGCAACCGCAAACGCAGCGGAGTATATTCCAATCACGGAATAAAGTAGTATATTTTTAAACATGTGTTTTATTTTAAATGGCTTTAAATGGAGAAAGTGATGTTTCCTTTTAGGTAAATTTCAGTGGTAAAAGGTAAAACACAGAAGTCAATAGAGAATTTACCGTCTTTGTAATTCACATAACAGTCACGACCATTGTAAGAAGTCATTGTTTGCTGATCTTTAAAATAAGAAACATGATATTTTTCTGAATTTCCATCCACTAAATAATCAGAAGTAGATTCTGCAATCATGCTTGATTTATTAAAGATTTTGCCACCCAAGGTAAATGTTAGTTTATCATTTCCAGAAACAAGCACTACTTTATAGGATCCGTTTGCGTTTAGCGTTGAAGTAACTTGCGCGTCTGAAAAGGAATAATTCCCTACGGTTGTGTTGTTGTATTTTACAACTTGCGCGTTTCTCGTAGTTTCACATGGCACTTCAATGTTTACACAAGGTGCACAAGGTCCGCCACAATCAACAAATGTTTCTAAAGAATCTAAAACGCCATTGCTGCATTTCGGATCGTCGAAGGTGAAGGTCATGTATTGATAGGAATCGGTATCAATGAGTTCTTTTTTTCTACAAGCAGAAAATGTGAATAGCATAACAGCTAAGAGTATTAGTATTTTCATAAGTTGATTTTAGTTAATAATTTGTAAAGATAAATTAAAAATGTAGTTTGCGTTAATTGTAAAAGTTAAATTTTAAAAGATTTGACGTTTACCTTCTTTCTGCGAAAAACTGCTTCATCAAATCACCGCATTCTTCCGCCATAATTCCATTCGTCACCAAGGTTTTTGGATGGTAGATATTTTCTGATAATCTTCCTGCACCGCGTTTTTCGTCTCGGGCAGCGAAAACAACTTTATCGATTTGCGACCAATACAACGCTCCGCCACACATCACGCAAGGTTCGAGCGTCACATACAAGGTGCAGCCGTGCAAATATTTTCCACCCAAGAAATTCGCGGCAGCCGTAATTGCCTGAATTTCTGCATGCGCGGTTACGTCCGTTAATTGTTCGGTTAAATTATGCGCTCTCGCTAAAATTTGATTATTTGCCACCACAATTGCACCTACGGGAATTTCGCCGATTTCATAAGCTTTCAGTGCTTCCTGATAAGCTTGTTTCATAAAATATTCGTCGTTGTAAGGCGTAATCATGGCAATGAAAATTTATAATTCTTTGTAATATCGATACACTTCGGTTAAAAATGCGAAGCAATTCTGATGTTCTTTTTCTCTAATTTCTGCTGGAAAATTATCCTCCACAAAAAACTTGGATTGCATTTCGTAGGTCATATTTCCTTCTGGCGTAATCCATCCGTAACCTCTGTTGATGGTATGCAAAGCAAATTCTGGAACGGCAGGATTCATCAAGTCTTTACTCCAAGGATACGCATCCGAAGGCAATTTCATTTGGTATAACAAAGTCGCTACGACATCCGCTTGCGAGCCTAAAACCGACATTCGTTTTCCGCGGTAGTCTTCTTGAATTACATTTCCCCAAAATAGCAGCGGAATGTGGTTGTAGATCGAACTCGAAGGATTGCTAACCGTTGGTGTTGCGTGACCGTGATCGGCTACGAAGACGAAAATTGTATTCTCAAACCACGCTTGTTTTTTGCAGTTTTCCACAAATTTCCCCAAGGCTTCATCTGAGTAAACTAATGAATTCATGTAACCCGCTTCCTCGCCAGAGAAAACTTTTCCTCGTTTCGGAGTTGGATGATCATACGGCGAATGGCTACTTCCTGTAAAAGCACATTGTAAAAATGGTTGTTTGGCTTTGTTGATGTCTTCGATCAAGAAACGGTATAAATCCTCGTCGTAAAAGTTCAATTTTCCTCTTTTCAAACTCGATGGAAAATCTTTTTCATCCTTCACCACATCAAATCCGTGATCCATGAAATACCCGCCGATGTTTCCGTATTTCAAATCACCGCTAAACATGTAACTGCTGTGGTAGCCTTTTTCTTTCAAATCTTGATTCAAGGAGCGAATTTTACGGTGTTTTTCTGGTTGCATCGTTACCGATACTTCTGGAATTCCTGGAAAACCACTAAAAATACTCGAGTTGCCTATTTCCGATGTTCCGCTTGTTCCATAAACGTTGGTGAAAAGTACACCTTCACCTGCAATTTTATCGAAATGTGGCGTTGCACCTTTGGTTTCACTGAGCGAACCCATTGCTTCTGCAGCCCAACCTTCTAGTACAATTACAATCACATTTGGACGGTCGCTTTTCAAAAAATAATGGTCGTGTTTTTTAGGATAATCCAATAAACTAGCCGTAATTTGTTTTGCTTTCTCCGCATCAATGGAAGGCATGTATTCATCAATATCCGTTCGGTTGTAGAGCATGTAACTTTTCCCGAAAAAGTAAAGAGAATTAACCGATAAGTCATTCGCAACAGGATTGTTGGAATAGGTCGCAGCGTTGATGTTCATTGGGATTTGCTGAAATCCTCCACGTAAAAGCAAGAAAGAAACGGCTCCAAAAATCAAAAAAGAAAACAATGCGGAAGGCGCTGAGAAATACCATTTTTTCAGCTGAATGGATTCTTTCAAAGCAAAGAGCCATTTCATTATTTTCCACGCAAATACAATTTCTACGATAAGGTAAACGACATACCAAAACGACATGCTGTAATCCGCAGTTCGAAATACTTCATCCGGATTACTCAAGTGCATAAAAACACGCGAAGTCAATTTGTGATTCCACTCGCCATACGCATTGATTTCACCACTGTGAATCAAGGCTACGAAAATTGCTTCGAACATCAAGATGATGTAGAAAGCAGACTTGATCCACTTTTGATTGTTAATTAAACGAATCGCAAGAAAGATTGCAGGTAGAACTGATAACGCGCCAGCTGTTCCCAAATCCAATTTGAAGGAGTAGAAATAAGCACCCAAATATTCAGAAAATGAAATGCCTGAAAATTTATCCCAATTGTGGATGGAAAAAAGTATTTTTTGAAAGTCAAAAATGAAAATCCAAAACAAAAATAGTTTCAGGAATTGAATAAAAAGTCTTTTTACCATGCTTATAAAGTTATTGCAAAAGTAAGAAAAATGTCAGCGAGTGCGATCAAAAGGTACACGGATTTGGCAAGCAAAAAAGTTATTTTTTCAATTCGAATCCCTTGGAAGAGAATTGATAATTTGTTTTGGAAACCGTATTTTCAATGAGTTGATCTTCTTCAAATGTCTGTGCATAATTTCGAACTTTGATGGTGCCATCTTTGTAAATACTTGCCAATTGATACGAGTCAAATTGCATTGGCGCATCCGAACCACCTTCGTTGGAAGCGAGGTGCATGCACGAAATTGTCTGACCTTTATAAACGATGCTTCCAAGAATATGATGTCCTTGATAAGAAGGACAAGCGTCAAATGATTTGTATTTCAATTCCCAAAGAAGCAAGCCAACGCTATCGCCCAATTCAATTCTACCCAAAGCACGACCAACAGCATTTTCGGTCATTCCGCCTTCAAGTTTTTCAACAAATTCAGCATATTGATTGTTGGTTTTCGCTTCTTCTATTTCTAAAAAAGCGTTGATGTAATAGTTTTCTCGTGCACTGATATCGTCTTTTGCGAATTTTTGAGTCAAAACCTTTACAATTTCTGCATTTAAATTTCCATTGTCAAAAAGATAGAGCTTGTTTTTTTTGAAAAAAGTAGAGTCGAAATGAATGGGAGTTTCAAGAACCTGAAAACTATCTAGCATGCCAATAAGTTCTGCCTGATATTCCACCTGTGGAGTTTCTATCTGCGCAATAGAAGCTTGAATTTCCTTGCCAACGCAAGAACTGAAAATAGATAAAACTAAAGCGATTAGTATTCCTTTCATTCGATTTTTTTGGGAAAATTAAGAATAAAATTGAGGATATACAAGAGTAAAAGATTTAACGGTAAGTATGCGGATACGTGTTAATTAACCGCAAGTTGCGCAAAGCTTTACGCAAAGGACGCCGAGAAAAGACACTACGCACTCTAATTGATTGTTATTCAGCAGCTCTGTCCAATCTAAAAAGGTATTCATTACCTCTTTCCATCGACCGTTTTTATAGTCTACTTCTCCACGTTCACTTTTTAGATTTTGACACATTCGCTAACAATCTGTCCTACCGAATCATTATTCTTGTAGCATTGCAACAAACCATTCAATTGGAATGCGGCTTTAGCCCATTCAAATGAATAGAGAAAAGAAAATCTGGCTTTAGCCGAAATAATTGACTGATTCTTTTTTAGCAAATAAATTCTCCCTCAATCAAAAAAGATTCCTCTAGAATCGAAACTGAAATAGTTTCGCTCCTGATCGGAATGACTTTTTGGGTTTTTGACACATTCGCTAACAATCTGTCCTGCCGAATCATTATTCTTGTAGCATTGCAACAAACCATTCAATTGGAATGCGGCTTTAGCCCATTCAAATGAATAGGGAAAAGAAAATCTGGCTGTAGCCGAAATAAATGAATATTTAGGGTTTTTGTATCTTTATTTCTGAATTGCTTTAATTATTCGATCCTCTTGAATTAGCACATCTCTCATCAATAATTTGTGAGGAAACTGTTTGTGTTTATTCGATTTTTTGAAACTATCTAAAATATTTTGCAAGGAAGAAGCAGTCAATAACGTTAAGTTTAACACAACGTCCAATTCGCAATCTGTGATGAAATCATTGCTAAATTCTGGCGAAACAATTAGAATGTTAGAAACGGTATATCCTTTATCTTCAGCGAGTCTGAAATAAGATCCTACTTGTCTAGAAATGGAACTGAATTTATTGTAACCGCTCTCTTTCACTGTTTTACATTCTACAATAAACAATTCTTTACCATCAATATTAAGCACAATATCAATTTGATCTTTTTTAGTATTTAATTCTTTTCTCAGTTTCTCATCTACGTTAAAGCCGAGTTGCGTGAAAATGGACTTGGTTAATTCCTCGAACTTAATCCCTAAATCAGCCTCTTTAATCACCAGCCCGTTTTCTTTGAGCTGGTTTAAATTTCTACAACCAATGTTGACATAATTCTCCAAATAAATATTCTCAGAATCTTTATAAGCTTCTAATATATTCTCAACAATGTTTCCCCGCTGTTTTAATTCTCTTGCTTTTACAAACTCCGCTAAATCGCTTGCACTTATTAAGTCTAAAATATCTGTGGGTTTGATGTTGTAATCCAATAGTAATTCACTTTTCAGAACTTTTTCATCTTGAATCTCAAACTCAGTTCGCACTTGATTATTTAATTTGGGTAGCGTTTCATTTAATTCAGTTAGTAGTTTTTCATAACCATCAACTGAAATACTTACTTTATCATCTTTTTCAATGGACTCAAAATAGAGAATAAATTGTTCGGTTTTCTCTTCTAAAGTGCTCCCTTTTAACGTAGAAGACAGATTTAAATTCTTTTCCCAAAGCTCATTTAAAAACCTTTTTTTATCCGTTACATTGGTTCCTTCTTTGTGAACAGAATCTGCTAAAACACTTGAAAAAGAGATTCCTCTTTGGATGATTTCTTTTATTTTCTGCTCATTCGTCAATTTCCGATCAATGTTGTGGACTTTGCTGATTAGGTTTATTTGCGGTTCTCTTAAAGTTCTCAAAATGCGTCTAAAAAACTTATCTGCAAGTTCTTTATGTCTAATTTTTCGGAGTACTTTCACCATCTCATCAGCGACATAAATTGTGCTTGTTTTTTTAGAATAGAAAATAATACCTAAATTTTTCAACTCATTAATTACTTCGTCAATTTCTCCTTTTTGGACAGGAAGAATCAAGTAACACATTAATTTTATTTCTTCTTGAGACAACCCTAGTTCTTTCCCCAAGGTAATTAAGATAGACAATTCATCGTCTGTAATTTTTGCTTCTCTGTTGTTTTCAATGTCGTTGAAATATGCTTTGGATAGACAAGCTTTGTATATTTTATAATCTCGTTTCCTACTTTCGGTAATTTCCGATTTTGGATCTTCGAGTTCTTTCTCAAGATCTTTTATTTTTTTATTGATTGTTTTAATTTCCGTTTCATAAAGACGAGCAAACCAATCTTGCTTCATGATGCAATTTCCATCACGAACCAGGATGTCAATTAAGATGTCTAGCTGAGAAGATGTTTTAGAAAACTCTGTTTTGATGATTTTCGCAAATTCATCTGTGATTAAATCAAAGATTTTTGAAATAACGACATTGTCAAAATTTTTCAAACCCAACTTATCTGATTCAGAAATGATTTTCTCTATTTCTTTATAGTTCTTAGGTTTATTACTTACGATGTTATCTATAATCTTGATAAATGAATTCTTTTCTAATGAATTCAAACTGTCTAAAATCTTTTCTAATTTCATTGCGGTAGTGTGGTTAAAGTTTAATAAAATGAAAAATCATTTTCACCAAACTTATTAGTTTTTATGATAATATCCTAAAAAAGAGACAATTTATTGCATTTTTAGAATTTCTGTATTTTATCAGGCTTCGAAATGATCTGACTCCAATCAATAAACTCATTCATCACCTTTTGCCACTTCCCATTATTATAATCTACTTGGCCATTTTCCACAATTGGAAAAAAGTTGTGTTCCAAACCGGCATATCTTTTTAGTGTCAAATTCTCTTTCCCTTTTTCAATAAACCGAAATGGAATTACATCACAGCCATCTGAGATGATATCTTCACTTCCGTAGGCGATGTAGATCGGGATTGTTAGCTGAACCAATTGCTCCAATGTACTTTTTGAAAAGGACTGCCACGAGACCAAACCTGGATTTTCACGAACAGAATCTTTATTCTGAATCAATTGGTAAAACTCAATTTGTTCTTGTTGCAAAGAATCAGCTTTTTTCCACGAAATCTTTCCTCTTTCTGCATCTTTTCTAATCTGTCGAATTGCTTGATCAACTCTTCCCTGCGGACTATATCCAAAGAGTCCTAATTGAGTCACTTTAGGATTAGTAGCCGCAATTCCAACTGCTACTCGAGCTCCTTGTGAATGGCCTGTGATGACTAATTTATTTTTATCTACCCATTTCTGCTTAAAAAGGTAGTTTAAGACCAAGTTTGCTCGATTGATGTAATTTTCCGCATAATCTGCTAGAAGATAATCCGTTGAATAACTGTGTTGGTAAGAAGTATCTGTGATGTAGTTATGTTGCCGATTTAAATTCTCTGGTCCAACAATTAAAGGCGTATGAGGCATCGAAATAACGACGACATGGTAGTTTGATTTCATAACGTTTAAATCAAAATTACTTAAAGGTATAGGAAAAACACCTTGTTCTTTAGCGTCGATAAACAAAGGAACTGGCTGTGAACCTTGACAAAAAAGCAATATCGGTTTTAGCTGACTGAAATTTGTATCAGCAACTACAAAGTCTATGTTTTCTTGTTTATTTTTAAGTTGAAAATGCGTATATGCTGTTCCTTGAATTCGTTCTTGACTATAAGTAAATAACGATATCAGCATAAAGTAAAATACGAAAAGATGTTTTGAAATCATAGTTGATTGTAAATAAGTTGTCTTCCAAAAATACGGAAATTATGTAAATTCCAACATTTCATCTTTGAAATGTGTTTTGTAAAAAGCAAATACCTTAAAAGCGAGTATGTTCATTAAACTGTGTCAAAATTTTATTTTTTCAAGAAAAAGGAGTAAATTTTGACAATTATGAAAGAAAAATTCGATTTTGAACAATTTTCCAAAGACCTGGTAGACAGTGTCAAAAAT
>JAQVCM010000039.1 GCA_028689775.1 Crocinitomicaceae bacterium | reverse complement strand
CTTTCTTGCGTTAAACCTTGGAAAGCAGTCTTGGTCATATTAGCCGCCATATTTGAATCCTTGGCGATCGATGTAAAGGCAGCAAACACTTTGTTGGCGGTATCAACAGATGCTCCAACTCCTGCGGCTGCACCTGCGTATTCCGTTTGCACTTGCGCCAACTCGGCAAAGGTGGTGATCCCGACTTGAACCGTCTTAGCGTTTGAAATCAAATACGCATCGATGTCTTTTGATCCCAAACCGAACGCTTTCATTGCCTTCGTGGTTTGATTAATTGAATCGTTGAGATCAGCACCAGTTGCGACTGAAAATTTAGCGACCGAAGCAGTAACAGCAGCTGCTTCTTTTCCAAACAATCCTGTGGCCGATTGCACATCGTAAAATGCACGTGTGGTTGCATTCAAATCTGTTCCAGCATCAAAGGCCGTCTTTCGAATGGTATCTTTATACGCTTCGAGCTCTCCTTTTGATTTGTCGAGATTCAAATTGGCAATGGGCAGAAACTCCTTATTGAATTGATTAGCGTGCCTGACTGAACTAACCATAACAGTTCCAATCAATGCAGCACCTGCCGCCATCAGTGCAAATTTATTCGTGACTAAATCCATCCCAGAAGCGAAACCAGGGAACTGATTACGCATCGCAGAAAAACCTCCAACAAAGCTTTGCTTCATTTTCTGAATTTTACCTTGAGTTTGACCAGTAAATTGTTTTATTTTACTGGAGCTGTCCATTAACTTTTTATTGAAAAGTTTATTTTTCAACTCTAAAATCAATTGAATTTTACTTGTTGACATAGCTTTTTATTTTAGTACTTTATTCCATTCTGCGATTATCATTCTTTGCAATCTGCGATTCAAATAAGGTGAATCGCCAATAAATTGCCGTTTAGGCATATTAATATTCATCGTTCGTGTAAAGCCTTTTACAGAATGTGCTTTCACTATACTTCCTTTTCGCCTGAATTCATTTCTAGTGTGTGCTTTGACGTTTTGAGTAGATCGAAACCTTCCACCGCTATTATGCGCTTCCGCATACGGAACATCTGTACCAAGAATAATCTTATCCGATCCAACGTATATCTTGCGAACAGAAGTCCTTAATCTGCTGGAGTCTGTTAAAATTCCTCTTTGCGCCCTTTTTTTACTTTCCTTTTTAGGTTTTCGTGCTCTCCAAGGTTCAGTTGTATCACCAATCCAATTGTGTTGCTGGAAGCGCTCTGTTGAAAAACGTTTAGCTTCCATTGCTAATTTATTTGGCAATCGTTCTACTGCTTTGGCTGCGTTGTTTAGCTTTCTTAAAAAATCCGTACTCATGCGCTTTTATTTAATGTGTGGTGTTATTCCTTTGTTTTGTCTTTAAACGCCCTTATTCGCTTTTGTAAAGGTCTTGTAAAGGCTCAATCAAATGGGTTGTATTGAAACCTATCTATCGATTTAACTAATTCACCTGATAAATCTAAATCCGATTCATTTTCTGCTGTGTAATCAAAGTCATCTTTTGGATCGGTTGAGAATCCATAAAACACACCGTTGTACGAAATCGAATGCACAATGCCTGGTCTGTCTAATGCGACTGGCTGTTGTGAGATGAAAATCAAATTTCCAACCTTTTCAGTTTTCAAATTCCCAATGTGCTTTTGCACAAGTTCAATGAAATCAAAGAAGCGAAGCGATGTTGTTAAATCTCCAAAATTAGAAGTGTCCTGTACTTGTTCGTAAATCAAATGAAGCGTTAAACTCAGCTGTCTATTATCCTTGTTGTTGCCTTGTGCTCCTTCAAAAACAGACCAATCAATCAAGACAGCAGGCAAAGGGATTAACTCAAATTCTTCCCAAGCTTGGTATTGACCTTTGTACAAATCAATCGTTTGAATTGGCTTGAGACCATTTTCAACAAACTCATCCTTCACAAGTTGACTTGTTAAAATTTCTATTATTTTTTGGTATAACTCTTTCATTTTATTTATCTTTGTTTCAATACACGGAGAAAACAACCTGTGATCGATGGCGCGGCATGTCAGTCTCAACTAAGCTTCGAGTCCCTGCTAGACAGGAGGTTGTTGATCCAAGGGATATTAAGGTTTGCTACGAACTAGCAAACCTTTTCTTATTATAGCCTCATTCACTTTCATTGAATACCATGTTTTTATTTCATAACCAGTTAAATTTTTAAGGTTCGACACAACGACAATTACACGATCACTGTAAAATTTAATAAATGTCAATTGTACTTCATTACCATCTTCAGTCATCCATACTTCGTTAGGATCTTCTAATGTCGTTTTTACTTGTGGAAAAATTTGGTGTCGGATTTCATCAGCCTCCAGATATTTACCAGTTGTATGGCGTGTAAAGGTTTTTTCTTTCAACATTAATTTTCTGTTGAAATAATCATTAAACAACATCATTGCAACATTTTTTTCAACTCGAAGAAATAATTCTTTTACATTATCTTTATTAATACTTGAATCAACAAAGCAACGTCCTAAATTTTGCATTTCAGCATACGGTTTTAACTTCCAATTTTCAAAAGTAAGTGATGCTAATTTCTGCGGAATGCCTTTAATGTCTTTGTACATTTGGTTTTCCAAGAACACTTTTTTGAGTTCTGCCCGGTTAACGGAAAACGGTCCTTCTTTGAATTTGTCGCCTAACAACGAAATAGCTTCTGAAGCACTGGTTACATTGCTTTTGTTTACTGAATGAGGATATTGAATCATTTCGCATCGACAACCAAACCCATTCGGCGGCCACAAACGTCTTGATTCTTCATCTCGTAAATTGAAAATCTTGCCGTTCAAAATTTGATGTTCACTTCTTACGTTGTTGTCTCCAGCTGTGATGTATTGAACGTATGGGAAATCGTTCACTTCACTCATGGCACGAATGTATGCTGCGCTATTTTGACCAATGGCAACACTCAAGTTCCACTCCGTGCGCAAATGACGTTCGTTGAATTTTTCTAAATCTGCAGTTGCAAGTGCTTTGAAGTCATTAAATTCCCGTAGTTTCTTGGTTTCAGGATCAATTAAGAATGCACTTGTTGCAGCAGCTCGTGCTTCTGTTTTTGATGTGGCAAAATCAAATAGGTTCTGTTCCATCATAGCAAGCATCAGATGATCGGGTGAGTTCCAAGCAACGTGAAGGTTTGAACCGTGACCTTGCAACAAGCCGTCAAATAACAACTGCGCTTCCTTAACAATCAACTGTGCCTTGGTTTCCAAAATGCCTTCGTCATTGTACAATGCTTCAATTAATTGTTGTTGCAAGCGATCTAGATCCTGTTTGTCAAAATTAATTGCTGAAGGATTAAAACCTCCACAAACATGATTTGTTGCATACAGATCAAACATCACTTTTTTTTTTGCAACTGCATCAATTGGTGCAGCTGCTTCGATTTCGGTAAGTGGAACGTTGAATGTCTTTGAAATCCAAACGGAATCAGGTTTCAATTTACCACCATTGAGCATATCGTTTACGATTTTCCAATGGTCCAAAACATCCATTTCTTGCGTTGTGTCGAAGGCAAACAAATGATTTTCCTTGAATGGAAAGCCGTGAGCAATCAAAATAGGAAGAATTGTTTCATTGATAAAGAAGGTAATTTCTCGACGGTCAGCTGTTCCTAAACGTTTCTCCAAGTTGCGCTCGTGTACTTCAGATTGTGATTTGGATGAGCCGTCATCGCTTACCATTGTTCCTCCTACTATCGCTTTAGAAACTTCTTGATCACATCGTTTAATCAAGTTGTCAAATACTTGATAGGCATCTGTTCGGTTTGCTTCTTTGAAATCAATTGTCGTTCCTTCAGGGAAAACACCGTACGCTGCTTCGCCTAATTGTTGCAACATCGCCTCGATGGCTTGAATACTTTCGTCCGTGGTTCTAACGGTGGTTGCTGTTACCATTGGAATGCCAAAACGTTCACAAAACTCTGCCCAGGACTGCATGATGTTTCGTTTCCAAATCAAGTTGGGAATGATATCGTTGATAATTCCTAAATCGGAACGATCGCCCATTTCAAGCAACCAATTTTGAAATGCTGGATTAGTAAAATCAATCATTTTATCCAACTTGGCTAAATCAGGAACAATTCTACCAATGGATGGTAAAACGTTTCTTCTTGGAATTAATGCAAGCTTTGGTTTGGAGTTGATAAATTCAACGATTTCTACTAAAGTATGACCGTATAAATCGGTATCAACATAAAATTCGATGATGTCATAAAACCATTTTGAGTTGATGATTTTTGAAAGTTCAGGATCTACTTCGCCATTTTCATCTACAATGTGAAACACCTTATTCAACACCACGGATTTACGAAGCTTGATTTGAGATTTAAGATGTCCATCAGTCATCAAATCGTTGATCATGTCCATCAAAGGTTGGCGCATCGGTTTTGTTGGATGTTCGGCCAACTGAATAGCCGTTCTCCATTTACCGACATCTTTACGAGATCGATCTTTGAAAGTTTGCGCAATATTGGCGATTAAATCCGTTGGATTCTTCTTGTTATAGCCTGTGTTTTTTT
>JAQVCM010000016.1:82560-86655 GCA_028689775.1 Crocinitomicaceae bacterium | reverse complement strand
GTGGTAATAGTTGGATGTTTCGTGGAATAAATTTAACTGCAGGTACAACTTACTTAGTGAAATTTTATGCGAGACAAGACGCTGCTACTATTGGTGGAGCTCAAATTAGTGCTTCTTTTGGATCTGCGCCAAATATTGCTTCTATGACATCAACGGTGGTTCCTTCTACAGAATTAACATTAGGTGGTTATCAAGAGATGCTTGGATTTTATACACCAACAACTTCTGGGATTTATTACTTAGGAATTCACGGTGTGAAAACTACTGCAAATTGGTATATTACCTTAGATGATATTTCTGTGATGGTGGCTCCAACTTGCCTTTCTCCTACTTTAGGGTCAGTTACAGGTACTACTTTAACTTCAGCTACCGTAACATGGACAGAAAATGGTTCTGCAACTGATTGGGATATCGAGTACGGATTAACTGGTTTTACACCAACTGGTGTTCCAACTGTTTCTGTAACTTCTAACCCAGCAATTCTTACAAACTTAACTGCGAATTCAAATTATGAGTTTTACGTAAGATCGGTTTGTAGTCTTACAGATAAAAGTACATGGGCTGGACCGTATAGTTTTCTTACAGGTTATTGCGAGGTTTCCATCTTGTACACATCAGATCATACTAGTTCATTTACTACAAATGGTGCCTTGGATAACGTAACGTACACTGCCACTTCAAATGCACCAGGTGGTTATTCCAATCAATTGACGCAAACTTTCACTTCTTTCGCTACACAACAAGTTAACTTTTCACACAGTTATGTGGGAGGAGGTAATGGACTTAAAATTTGGGTAGACTGGAATAATGATTTAGATTTTGACGATGCAGGTGAAGAACTTTTCTTCTTAGCAAATTCAAATGCAACTAAAACAGGAACATTCACAATTCCAGCAACAGTAGCTATGGGAGATTACCGCATGCGTGTAAGATCTCAGTACGGTTCAACTGTTTCTCCTCCATCTTGTGGCGAAGTGAATTATGGGACAACAATTGACTTTAATCTAACAATAGCTACTCCACCAACTTGTTTAGCTCCTACTGCAATAACTGGAACGAATATTACTTCAACATCTGCGATTTTAGCTTGGACAGAAAATGGAACTTCAACAGATTGGGAAATTCAGTACGGAACAGGGAGTTTTGTTCCAACTACTGCGCCATCTATCGCTGTAACTACAAATCCACATTCTTTAACAAATCTTCAGCCATCTTCAACTTACCGTTTTTACGTAAGATCTAGATGTTCTGCTACAGATTCAAGTTACTGGGCTGGACCTTTTGTTTTCACGACAGAATGTGGACCTATTTCTGCATTCCCTTGGACTGAAAACTTTGACAACATGACAGCAGTTGCAACAGGTGTTTTCCCTTTATGCTGGGTGGATGAAAACCCAGGAGTTTGGGCTTCAACAAATGCTACAGCTTCAACGTTAACATCAGGGCCATTATCAGGACCTAACAACATTAGAATTAGATATAATTCTAATGCAACAATCTGGACTCCTCAGTTTGATTTAGTTGCTGGGCAAACGTATGAGTTCTCATTCAGCTGGGGTGGTGACTCTTACAGTGCTTGGGATGGTGGTGTTTATGTAAATAACACGGCAAGTTTTGCAAGTGCAACGATGTTAGGTGCTAAGTTTGTTGAAAACGGAGATCCTACAACGTTAGCTTACAGACCAGAAATCTATTGCTTCACACCAACAACAAGTGGAGTTTATACGTTTGGAATTAAGGTTATTGAAACGGGTAACAACTGGTACATGAGTTTTGATGATTTTGCGTTAAGACAAATTGTGACTGTACCAGGAATTGATGGTTCTTTCACGGCATGTTTAACAGGTGCAGCAGTTGATTTGAATACCGTTATTACAACGACGTCAACAGACGGTTCATGGAATTTTGGATTGAATCCAAACGCGGTTGATACTGCAGGTATGTTCAACACTGCAAGTGTTCCAGCTGGAGTTCACGAATTCTTATACATCACAGCTGGTTGTGCACCAGATACTACAATTGCTACAATTACGGTTGTTAGACCTTCTTCTGCAGGTGAAGATGGTTCTCTAGCAGTTTGTAGAAACCAACCTTTCAACTTATTACAAGGTTTAACTGGATTGGCTGATTTTGGTGGAGTTTGGACAAGCCCAAATTCACAAGTTGTTCCAAATGGAAATACTACCTCAAGTAATATCCCTGGACAATACAACTTCCAATACATTGTAACAAATGGAGTTTGTCCTGCTGATACAGCAAATGTGGTTGTAAATGTTCAAGGTTGTGACTATTTAGGTTTAGAAGATCTTGCTTTTGAAGCATTCAACATGTATCCAAATCCAAGTTCTGATGTTGTATTCATTACCAATTCAGGTTCAACAGAAGTGTTTAACTATGAAGTATTGGATATGAATGGAAGAGTAATCTTGAAAGCAAACAACGCAATCAATGGTTCTACAACTACTGAACTTGACTTAAGACAAGTAGAAATAGGAGTTTACTTGATTCGTGTTTTCAATGACAATGCTGACAAAACATTCCGAGTGGTGAAAAACTAATTTGGAATTAAATAATACCAAAAGGGTCGCTAGCAATAGCGACCCTTTTTTGTTCTCAAATTTTTGGTAATTATTGATGCTTCCATAAGCATGAACTTTGTCTTCAGAATTAAGTAGGTGAATTCTATCGATGTTTCCTATATCCGTTAATAGAATCTCTTTTGCGGCTCTACTTTTGACCAACTAATGAATGAGAGACACGCAAAAATGATTGAAATGTAGGATTAAAAGTGTTTTAGTTCAACAATACCGAAGGGATTAAATTTTTATGCGAGTGAATGAGGTTGCCCGCTCCCGATACTTATCGGAAGGGTTTAAAAAAGAGACAAATTACTTTTTTTAAAATAATTTCAGTGCTTCAGACTTTCAATAAAGAAAGTAATGAAGGGATATATAGAATAATCTCGAAAAGATAACATTGCTAAACAGCTTTCAGAAGTAAATAGAGGTTTCAATTCGATTAAATTATTGATTATCAAAAACCTTGAATTGTTTGTCGGTTTTTTATCGGATAATAGCAAAAACGAGATTTATTTCTAAATTGGGGTCATCTTTTTTATTTTTTATAATCCGAATTCATTATATTTGAATTATCTAATTAACTAAAAACTATCAATTATGGAAAAAAAACAGTTACACAATCGACTCTTTTCGTCAAGAAAGTTTCGAACCGATCAATTTTCAAGTAGCGTACTATCTAGATTTTACTCCAAAAAAGAAGACTTAAAACGTTCGATTCCATTTAAAATTTTTGGATCTTTGATTTTCTTTTTAACCCTTGGTTTAAGTTCACACGCCCAAGCACCATATTGCGGGGTAAGTGTTACGTATGCAACGAGTGATTACACTTCCTCTTTTACAACTTCGGGAGCAGTAACCAATGTAAGCTATTCAGCAACCACCAATCCTCCAACTGGATACTCCGATCAAACAGCACAAGTTTTCAATTCTTTTGCAACGCAAATAATCAGTTTTTCCACCTCGTATGTTGGAGGATCTCAAGGTGTTGCAATTTGGGTAGATTGGAATAACGATTTAGATTTTAGTGATCTTGGAGAAAAGGTTTTTACGCAAACATCATCAGGAGTTTTAACAGGTTCATTTACAGTTCCTGCAACAGCTGCAGCAGGAACTTATAGAATGCGCTTTAGATCATCATGGAATTCTGCACCAACAGATGCCTGTGGAAATGTGTCATGGGGAACAATTATCGATTACACATTATCTTTATCTGCGATACCAACATGTTTATCTCCTACGGCTTTAACAGCAACTGGCTTAACTCAAAATTCAGTAAATCTTGGCTGGACAGAACAAGGTTCGGCCACAGATTGGGATATTGAATACGGTGTGGCTGGTTTTACGCCAACAGGAGTTCCAACAATTGCTGGTGCTGCTAATCCAAGTCTGATTACCAATTTATTGTCAAATACAGAGTATGATTTTTATGTAAGATCAGTTTGTAGTTTGACAGATAGTAGTACTTGGACTGGTCCATTGGAACTGATCACATTGTGTGATGCACTTTCAGTGACAG
>JAQVCM010000016.1:0-82460 GCA_028689775.1 Crocinitomicaceae bacterium | reverse complement strand
CGAATAACGCAATCAACGGTTCTACAACTACTGAACTTGATTTACGAAAAGTAGAAACAGGAGTTTACTTGATTCGAGTTTTCAACGAGAAAGCAGAAAAAACATTCCGAGTGGTGAAAAACTAAATCGGATTAAATTTTTAAGAAGAAGGATCGCTAGCAATAGTGATCCTTTTTTTTGTTTTGAATTATTTCATCTAGTGATTTGTATATTCACTTTCAAACCTTTAAAATTTAAAACTTCAGTATTCATTCATTTGAAAAGTCGCAAATTTAAGTTTGTTTGATAGTCGCCTAGTAATTATCGATGAAAGGCATCAAATATTCATTCTATGAGCAGTACTTTTTGTTCGTTGAGGTTTAAGAGTTATATTTGGGTTTAAACTAAAATACGACTAAAATGGAAAAAAACTACAATTTACGTAAATCTTCAAAATCTAGGAGTGTGAAAAATCACTTTAAACTATCGTATAAATTATTAGGTACGATGATTATTTTCTTAACATTCGGATTGACTATCAATGCTCAGACTTATTGTATTCCGAGTTCGTCGTCGACATATGACCACACGTCAGCATTCACGACTACGGGCGCTGTAACCAACATTTCCTATACTGCAACTGGTAATGCTCCAGGTGGATATACTGATCAGACGGTAAAAATATTAACTTCTTTTCCTACTCAGGTCGTTAGTTTTTCTCATACGTATGTGGGAGGAAGTCAAGGTCTTGCAATTTGGGTAGACTGGAACAATGACTTTGATTTTGTTGACGCAGGAGAACAAATCTTTACTCAAACTGCATCTGGTGCACTTATGACAGGTTCAATTACAGTTCCTCTAACGGCACCTGCTGGAACTTATAGAATGCGTGTAAGGTCTCAATACAACTCAATTCCTACAAGTCCTTGCTCGGCAATTACCTGGGGTACCGCTGTCGATTATACATTAATTTTAACTACTCCACCTACTTGTTTAGCACCTAGTGCTTTAGTTGCAACTGGTGTGACTCAAACATCCGTAAATCTTGGCTGGACAGAACAAGGTACCGCGACAGATTGGGATATTGAATACGGTGTGGCTGGATTTACTCCAACAGGAGTTCCTACACTTTCTGTATCTGCTAACCCAACTCCAATTACCAATTTATTGTCAAATACAGAGTATGATTTTTATGTAAGATCAGTTTGTAGTTTGACAGATAGTAGTACTTGGACTGGTCCATTGGAACTGATCACATTGTGTGATGCACTTTCAGTGACAGGTTTCTGTGAAGGTTTTGAAGACAATTCACCAACTATTAACTGCTGGAGAGTGATTAATGGGAATAACGATGAAGATGTTTGGGGACTTTGGACAGGTACAGGTATTGCAAATACAGGCTTAAACGCTGCTGGTTTGTACACAGATTATAACAGTGGTAATAACAATGATTATTTAATCACGCCAAACCTACTCTTGACAGGAAATGAAATCATGAAATTCTCTTATCGAGTAATGAGTGAGTACGAACCAAATGATTTCCAAGTTTTGCTATCTACAACAGGTACTGCCCAAGCTGATTTTACAGACACAATCATGGCATTGGGTCAATACTCCAATGTTGCTTATAAAGATACGGTTCTTGATTTAAGTGCATTCTCTGGCCCAGTTTACATTGCGTTCCACGTGCCATCAGGAGGATTAGATGGTTACTACATTTTCATTGACGATGTTTGTTTTGATATTTGTAATCCAACACCTGGAGTTGCAGGTTCTCAAACAGTTTGTTCTTTAGATTCCACTTTAAATTTGAACTCTGTGATTACGCAAGGTGAGACAAACGGTGTTTGGAGCTTTGATGTGAATCCAAATGCGGTAACTGATTCCACAGCTAATTTAGTAGCATTACCATACGGAACTTCAACGTTTAGTTACATTGTTACAACTGGATGTACTTCAGATACGACATTGGCAACCATTACTGTGGTAAGACCTTCATCAGCAGGTGAAGACGGAGCATTAGCAGTTTGTAGAAACCAACCGTTCAATTTATTGTCAGGTTTAGCAGGTTCTGCAGATTTCGGAGGTGTTTGGACAGATCCAAATGCGGCTGTTCTTGCAGGAGGAAATGCAATTGCAAACAACATCCCAGGACAGTACAATTATAGATATATCGCTAACAATGGCGTTTGTCCAGCTGACACAGCGAAAGTGATTGTAAATGTTTTAGGGAATTGTGACTACTTAGGTTTAGAAGATGTTGCTTTCGAAGCATTCAACATGTATCCAAATCCAAGTTCTGATGTTGTATTCATTACCAATTCAGGTTCAACAGAAGTGTTTAACTATGAAGTATTGGACATGAATGGACGTGTAATCTTGAAAGCGAATAACGCAATCAACGGTTCTACAACTACTGAACTTGATTTACGAAAAGTAGAAACAGGAGTTTACTTGATTCGAGTTTTCAACGAGAAAGCAGAAAAAACATTCCGAGTGGTGAAAAACTAAATTGGAGTTAAATTTTTAAGAAGAAGGATCGCTAGCAATAGTGATCCTTTTTTTTTGTAAACTAATCTGATGTTATCCTATTTTACTTGTATGAATTAATAGATTATCAGGTTTATTCATTGAATTTTCCTCCTGTTTACTGTAGCGGTTAAGAGAACTAATTCTGCCGTTCTGTTTCTGGACTAAATACCATAAATTTGGGACTTTCAAAAATGGAAATTAACCTAAAATCTATTTATCAACTTTAATAACCTGAGTTCGATTGTAAAATTGAGATTTATATTTCAATGAATGGCATCCTAATTCGTCATTCATTGGAAAGCTGAACAAAGAGGATTTTGAATAGTTTATTATAATCTTATAATCAGCCATATAAATTCGATGGGATAATCGAACTCAGGATAATATGATAGTTGTTTCGGCTAAAGCCAGTTTGTTCTTCCATTTATTCATTTGAATGGGCTAAAGCCGCATTCCAATTGAATGGTTTATCACAATTTTTACTGCTTTATTTTTCACGCTTCCGAGTTTTTAAAAATTGACAAATCGTTTTTTTTAAATAATTTCTCTCCGTGTACTTTCAGAAAACGAAATAATGTAAAATAATAGAATGACTCTTTTAAATCTAACACCAATTTTATCATCTAAAAACTTCAATCTTTTAAAATTTTGAGATGCTTTTTAGGTTGACTCTTCGCAAGAAAAGTATTTCTCATTTGTAATTTCAGAACCTTAAGAAACCTCAGTGGATTTACACTGCTCTTCATTTATCTTCAGAAAGTTAATGGATAGTTCAATTTGTTTGAAAGTATCTTCTGCTTAATTTCAGAAGTTATTTTAATGCAATTGTTTGTCATTTAATTAATAGCGTTACGACAACTCAATCAGAGAAAATTACACTTCTAGTCGGTTGATACAACAAAGAATAAACCCACGATGTTGACTATGAGTAAAATACATTCAAGTTTTAATTAGAACATGCAATGTGCAAACTTTAAGAAGTACAACTGATTGATCCTTGAAATTTTTAAATAAAAAAAAAGAGTGATAATGATTTGGGTAAATAATAAATGACTATATTTAACCGATAATTAATTAACCAAAAAATGCATTATGATCAAATACTACAACTCATTGAGTTCGTTTTCAAAAACGTATCTCAATAATTCGAAAGAAAAAGAGGTGGGGAAGGAGCCCACACAAACAAACTTCACAAGAAGAAAATCGAGATTTTTTAGTTTAATTGCTTTTTTCTTGTTCATGACAGGAACTTTCAGTTTTTCGCAAACAGTTACGATTGGTACAGGAACGGCAACAAATACGTATTTCCCTATTTATTCTTGTTATGGTTATAATTATAGCCAGCAAATTTATACTGCCGCTCAAATTGGACAAGCTGGAACTATCAATAAAATTAGATTTTATTATGACAACGGTGGAACACCACTTACAACTTGGGAAAGCTGGAGAGTTTTGGTAGGTCACACACCAAAAACAGATTTCGTTTCTAATACAGATTGGATTCCTGTTGCTGGTTTAACTGAAGTTTTTAATGGAGTAATCACTCCAGTAGCTGGAAACTGGTTCGATTTGAACTTTACAACTCCATTTGTTTATGATGGTACCAGTAACTTTGTCGTTGCTGTTGATGAAAATACACCTAGTTATAGTTGTACGGCTGCGTTTAGATCCTTTACGAGTGGTTCAAATACAGGTATTTACTATTATTCCGATAGTAACAACCCAGACCCAGCGTCACCACCATCTGCTTCAAGTAGAAATGGAAATTTAGCACAATTGCAAGTTGTTTTTGCTTCTACTGTTGCACCTGGTTGTGCTATTTCTTTTGTTCCAGCAAATGCAGCGACAGGAGTGGTTAGAAATCCAGTCTTAACATGGATGGAAGGCCCTGGTGGAGCGCAATCTTATGATGTGTATTTTGGAACTACACCAACCCCTCCGCTTATTGGAAATCAACCAGGTACCTCATATACGCCTGTTGCACCATTAAATACAAATTCTACTTATTACTGGAAAGTAGTACCGATCAATTCAATTGGTATTGCAACAGGTTGTACTGTAAACTCATTTACAACTGGAACTGGATTTAATTATTGCCTACCAGTAACGACCTATGGTTGTTCAAATGGTGCAACAATTGGAAGCGTTTCAACATCATCTGCTATCACCAATATTAGTAATCTAAATTCAGGCTGTACATCACTTACTGGACCTTCTTACAGTGATTATTCACCAACGATGCAAATGTCTGCAGCTCGCGGCACATCATTTAATATATCTGTAGGTATCACGAATTATTCAGCTGGAGTAAAAGTTTGGATTGATTACAATCAAAATGGAACTTTTGAAGCAACTGAGTTAGCAACTCAATCTGCTTCTACAGTTGCGAGTGCATCAACGTATACTGGGGTTGTAGGTATTCCGCTTACAGCGATGTTAGGAACTACACGTATGCGTGTAAGAGCGGTAGAAAGTTACACAACTTTTGGCCCATGTGATAGTCAGTATTATGGTGAGACTGAAGACTATATGATTAACATCGATGTCGCTCCATCTTGTTTACCTCCATCAGCAATCACTTCATCAAATATAACTGCAACAACAGCTACTTTAGCTTGGACAGAAAATGGAACTGCAACAGATTGGGAAATTCAGTATGGGATTGGAGCATTTACTCCAACTACAGCGCCATCTCTTGCTGTAAATACAAACCCATATTCTTTTACAAACCTTCAGCCATCTTCAACTTACCATTTTTACGTAAGAGCGAGATGTTCTGCAACAGATTCTAGTTTTTGGTCAGGTCCTCATATTTTGATAACAAACTGTGCTCCAATTACGGCACTTCCTTGGACAGAAAACTTTGATAACTTGACAACAGTAGGAAATAATTTTTACCCTCCTTGCTGGGTAGATGAAAATCCAGGTGTTTGGGGAACAACGAATGCAATGGCTTCTACCTTGACTTCAGGTCCACTTTCAGGTCCAAATTACTTGAGAATCAGATATGGTTCAAATGCAACGATGTGGACTCCAGAGTTTGATTTAGTTGCTGGTGAAACATACGAATTCTCATTCAACTGGGGAGGTGACTCTTATAGCGACTGGGATGGTGGTATTTATGTAAATACTTCACAAGCTTTCGCAGGAGCAACTTTGTTGGGTGCTAAATTTGTTGAAGTTGGAGATCCAACAACGCTTGCTTACCGACCTGAAATCTATTGTTTCACGCCAACAACAAGTGGAGTTTATTCATTTGGAATAAAAGTAATTGAAACAGGATATAACTGGTACATGAGTTTTGATGATTTCAAACTGAAACAAGTTGTTACAGTTCCTGGAATTGACGGTTCTTTCACTGCTTGTCAAACTGGTGCTGCTGTTGATTTGAACACGATTATTACAGCATCAAATCTGGATGGTTCTTGGAATTTTGGATTAAATCCAAATGCGGTAGATACTACTGGCTTGTTTAACGCTGCTAGTGTTCCTCCTGGAGTTCATGATTTCTTCTTTATCACAGCTGGTTGTGCACCGGATACAACAATCGCAACAGTAACAATCATTGAGCCTTCTTCTGCAGGTAGCGATGGTTCATTAGCGGTTTGTAGAAACCAACCTTTTAACTTGTTACAAGGTTTAAACGGGATGGTTGATTTTGGTGGTATTTGGACAAATCCAAATGCACAAGTTGTTGCAAATGGAAACGCTACTTCAAGTAATCTCCCTGGACAGTACAACTACCAATACATTGTAACAAATGGCGTTTGTCCAGCTGATACAGCAAATGTGGTTGTAAACGTTCAAGGATGTGACTACCTAGGATTGGAAGATGTTGTTTTTGAAGCATTCAACATGTATCCAAATCCAAGTTCTGACATGGTATTCATTACAAATACAGGTTCAACAGAAGTGTTTAACTATGAAGTATTAGACATGAATGGAAGAGTTATCTTGAAAGCGAATAACGCAATCAACGGTTCTACAACTACTGAACTTAATTTAACACAAGTAGAAATAGGAGTTTATTTGATTCGTGTTTTCAATGACAAAGCAGAAAAAACATTCCGAGTTGTGAAAAATTAAAACGGAATATGTATAACAATAAAAAGGGGTCACTAGCAATAGTGACCCTTTTTTATTTTGTCATTTTTCTTAATTGTTTCAACAAACCTTTCAATTTATTAAAAGGTTTAAGAAAAATATTCGATGAAAGCATTCTAATAGTCAATGATTTTTAGTATACGTTCATTGATTTGTACGTTTTATTTGAGTGATTAGTTAATAGACTACTTTTACTCTAACTAACACATAAAACATGAATCAAATGGAAAAAAACTACAACTCGTATGAGATACCCAGAAAAGGCATCGACTACATCAAAAAAATGCTTTTGAGCATTCCCATTCTCTTACTAAGCTTATTTTCAGTAGCGCAAGCACCTGCTGTTTTACCTTATGTAGATAATTTTAGTACGAATGATTGGACTTTAGTAAACGGAACGCAGGTCAACAAATGGTATGTTGGAGCTGCAACTGGAAATCCTGCAAACAGTCTTTATATTTCAGACAATAATGGAGTCTCTAATAATTATTCAGGTGCAACTTCCGTAGTACAAGCATATAGAGACATAACGTTTCCTACAAGTACGAATCCTTTCAATTTACAATTTGATTGGAAAGGAAATGCAGAGTCTTGCTGTGATTATATCCGTGTTTGGATTGTACCGACTACTGCAACAATTACTGCTGGAACTCAAATTAGCACAGCAAACGTTCCAGGAGCTGTTCAACTTGGAGGAAATCTGAACCTGCAAACAGGATGGGTTAGTCCAAATTTTGCTTTAGCGGCTGCTACATACTCAGGAACTACAAAACGACTTGTTTTTGAGTGGAGAAGTGATGGTAGTGTTTACAACCAAACTCCTGGAGCAATCGACAATGTGAATCTTACCGTATTAACTTGTCCGTATCCATCTTTGGGGGTTACAACAGGTTCTACTTTAACTTCAGCAACTATTGCTTGGACAGAAAATGGTAGTGCAACGAATTGGGATATCGAGTACGGATTAACAGGTTTTAGCCCAACAGGTGTTCCAACTGTTTCGGTAACTTCAAATCCTACAACTCTTAACAGCTTAACAGCAAATTCAAACTATCAATTTTATGTAAGATCAGTTTGTAGTGTTACCGATAAAAGTAATTGGGCTGGACCATTTAGCTTCTTTACAGGTTATTGCCAAGTTGCTGTAACTTCAATGGGTGATTACACATCTGCATTCTCAACGACTGGAGCTTTATCAAATGTTACATACACGGCTTCATCAAATCCATTAGGAGCGTATTCAAGTCAATTAACTCAAACTTTTTCCTCTTTCCCAACACAACAGATTAGTTTTTCTCATAGTTATGTGGGTGGTGGAAATGGACTTAAAATATGGGTTGACTGGAACAATGATTTAGATTTTACCGATCCAGGAGAGGAAGTATTCTTTTTAGCAGATGCAAATGCAACTAAAACAGGATCTTTCACTGTTCCTGCAACAGTTTTAGCAGGAAATTACCGCATGCGTGTGAGATCTCAGTATGGTTCTAGTGCTGTACCGCCACCTTGTGGGTCAGTTACTTATGGTACAACAATTGATTTTACTTTAGGAATTGCACAAATATTCAACTCACCAGTAATTACTCAGGCTGCTGGTACACCAACGTGTGCCGCTGGAACAACCATTACTGCTACAGGGACACCTGGAGCGGGAATTCAATGGTATTGGCAAACTACAGCAGCAGGAACGAGCACGGCTACGGCTTATGCGGGACCAAGAACTGTGACAGCAAATGGAACCTATTACATCAGAGCGAATGATCCTGTTATTAATTATTGGGCTCCAGCAACATCTGTTGTGGTTAGTAATTTTCCAACAGCAGCTTTACCTCCTGTGCCTTTAGCAGACGTCAATCCGTCTTGTGCACCAGCAGGAACCGTTCTTACGATGCCAGCACCAGCTTCTGGTTTGGTATATTACTGGCAAGGAACAACAATGGGTGGTGTTAGTAATGCTTTAAATGCAACTACTCCATACAATGCAACTGCTACTGGAACTTATTATGTTTCAGCATACGAAACAGCTACACAATGTTGGTCTAATACAGTTGGTATTCCAGTTACAGTTGGAACGGTGATTCCTACCATCCCATTGGTACCGCAAGCAAATTACAATTATTGCATGGGTACTACATCTGCTGAAATTACTGCAAGTACAGCATTTAATTCAGGATCTTTAACAACACTCTTAACTGGAGGAAATAGTTGTGGTGGTGGTGCAATGGTAAATGTTACTGCTGGTACTTTACCAGTTACTTTAACTACAATTGATGTAGTTTCAACACTTTCTGGTACAAATCCAGTTGCAGTATATTATAGAGTTGGTTCTTATGCAGGTAATGAAACCGTTCCTGGTGCTTGGACTTTATTAGGTAACTATTCAGGAACAGGGGCAGCTCAAACTCCAGTGAACATTGATATTGATAACCTTACAATTCCAGCAGGAGCTACTTATGGTATTTATGTGAATTACGCTTCCTCATATACAACTTTAGCTACAACCTATTCCAATGCTGATATGACAATTGTTACAGGTACTGGATTGTGTAGTCTATTTGGAGGAACAAATATTGGACGAACATTCAACGGTACTTTTTACTACACAACTGGTACAGCAGGAACTTTACAGTGGTATAGTGCTTTGACAGGTGGAACAATGGTTGGTACAGGATCTCCTTTACAAACGGTTGGTACGACTGTTTTACCAAACTCAGCGATACCAGGAGCTTACAATTTTTATGCGACAAGTTATAACAATGGATGTTATAGTTCTCCTAGACAATTGGTTACGGTTAATTTAGGAAATGTGAACGTTACATTAACACCAATTGCCGTATCATGTAACAATGGAAATGACGGAGCGGTAATCGTTTCTTCCATAGAGTGCGGTAGTGCTCCATTTACATTCTCAATTGATGGTGGTGCTTTTGGTCCTCAAACAGGAATGACTCCGGGAGTACACACAGTTCGACTAAAAGATGCATTAAATAATGAGAGTGGAACCTACAACGTAACGATTGGAAATGCTCCAGCACCTTCTGCTGTTGTTGCTTCGACAGTTACTGCTTTCGATGCAAACATTTCATGGACAGCAGGTGGTTCAGAAACTGAATGGAACATTGAATGGGGCGTGCCAGGATTTACGCCAGGTATTGGTGCTGAAATCGGAAGTGGAACTTCTTTAGTGAACAACTACTTGATTACTCCACTAAATCCAGTGACATATTATGACATTTATGTTTCTGCAAACTGTGGAGCTGGAACAACAGCAGGTACTTGGACATTGGTTTCCATCAATACCTTGTGTGCTCCAATTTCTGCACTTCCTTGGACAGAAAACTTTGACAACTTGACAACATTAGGTACATCATTCCCACCTTGCTGGTTGGATGAAAACCCAGGAGTTTGGGCTTCAACAAATGCGGTAGCTTCAACTTTAACTTCAGGGCCACTTTCAGGTGCAAATTACTTGAGAATCAGATGGAGTAGTAATGCAACCATGTGGACACCTGAATTCAGTTTAATTGCTGGTGAAACGTACGAATTCTCATTTAACTGGGGAGGTGACTCTTATAGTGCTTGGGATGGAGGAATTTATGTAAATACTACACAAGCTTTCGCAGGAGCAACCTTATTGGGTGCTAAATTTGTTGAAGTTGGAGATCCAACAACACTTGCTTACCAACCAGAAATCTATTGTTTTACTCCAACAACAAGTGGAGTTTATTCATTTGGTGTGAAAGTAATTGAAACCGGCAACAATTGGTACATGAGTTTTGATGATTTTGCTTTGAAACAAGTGGTAACTGTACCGGGTATTGATGGGTCTTTCACTGCTTGTCAAACGGGTGCCGCTGTTGATTTGAATACTGTAATTACAACAGGTGTTACAGATGGTAGATGGGATTTTAACTTGAATCCAAATGCGGTTGATACTGCAGGAATGTTCAATGTTGCAAGTGTTCCAGCTGGTGTTCACCAATTCTATTACATCACAAAAGGATGTGCTCCTGATACAACGATTGCAACGATAGCAGTAGTAGAACCTTCTTCAGCAGGAGGTGACGGTACCGTTGTTGTATGTAGAAATCAACCATTTAGTTTGATTCAAGGTTTGACAGGTAGTGCAAATTTAGGTGGTGTTTGGACTAATCCAAATGCGACTGTTGTACCGAATGGAAATGCAATTGCAAGTAACATCCCAGGACAATATAATTTCAGATACATCGTGTCGAACGGAGTTTGTCCTGCAGATACTGCGAAAGTAGTGGTAACGGTTCAAGGAGGATGTGATTACTTAGGAGTGGACGATGTTGCTTTTGAAGCGTTCAGCATGTATCCAAACCCAAGTTCTGATGTTGTCTTCATTACAAATACTGGTTCAACAGAAGTGTTCAACTACGAAGTATTAGACATGAATGGACGTGTCATCATGAAAGCAAACAACGCAATCAATGGTTCTTCAACAACGGAGCTTAACTTAAGCAAAGTAGAAATAGGAGTTTATTTGATTCGTGTTTTCAATGACAATGCTGACAAAACATTCCGAGTAGTGAAAAACTAAAACGGAATTAAACGATAAGAAAGGGGTCGCTAGCAATAGTGACCCCTTTTTTGTTCTATTTTTTTAGAATCGTATTGGTAATGTCAAAATTTATAACGTAATTTACATAGCTAATCAAAATAAAGCGACTATATGAAAATTCTAATTCCAGTACTAGTTTTTCTATTCGTTCTTTCTGGATGCTCAGAATGGAAATACGGTAGAGGAATTCGACCTTCTAAAAATGAAGTTCGCTATTCAGAAGTAATCATTGAGAAAAACAAGGTCGAACCGCTCGTGATAGATGTTCCTCGTGTTACGAACAATGATCTAGCTTTGTCAGAAAAAACAACTTTTAAATCAAAATCAGTTGAATCGAAATCAGTTGAATCGAAATCAGTTGAATCCAAAACGAAATTTGATAAAAAAGAGCTGGAAGAAATTAATTGGATCCCAACACAAGACAGGGTAGTTGAGAATCTAGACTCCTTAAAGAGACAGCAAGAAATTATCGATCAGGCAAAACGAGCCGAAAGATCTGGCAAAAACTCACTAATCTTGGGTATTTTAAGTACACTCTTTTCGTTTACTCCTCTTTTTATTGCTGGATTTATTTTGGGAATTAAAGGATTGTCAAAAAGTTCATCCGCTTTAGATGCTCCTTACATCACTCCGAAAGGACTCAATTCAGCGCGTGTCGGTTATGTATTTTCTCTTGTGGGCGTTGTTGTTTCTTCTATTTTTATTTTTTTCCTCCTTTTAATTCTTCTACTTTTTATTTTTGCATTATAAATCCGATTTCTATATTAGTGAATAATGAAAGTGATTGTTAGCGTTACAAACGACCTATACACCGATCAACGAGTCCATAAAGTTTGCTCTTTTATTCAAAGTCAAGGACATGATGTCTTGCTGGTTGGCCGTTTGAGAAAAGATAGTTTGGCACTAACTCGAACTTATCAAACCAAGCGTTTTCAGCTTCCTTTTGATAAAGGAGCGCTCTTTTATGCGTCCTATTCAATCCGCTTATTTTGGTTTCTGCTTTTCACCAAATTTGATATTTTGGTATCTAACGATTTAGACACCTTGCTTCCAAATTATTTAGCTAAAACCATCAAAAGGAAAGAAATAGTTTACGATTCGCATGAGTACTTTACCGAAGTTCCAGAATTAGTCAATCGACCAAAAACACAGGCAGTTTGGGAACGAATCGAAGGATGGATTTTCCCTAAATTAAAGCATGTATATACCGTGAATCATTCGATTGCTTCTCGGTACGAAAAGAAATATAAGGTTCCTTTGTTGGTAGTTCGAAACATTTCTCCAACCTGGAATCCTTCACAGTTGAAAACTAAAAAAGAATTGGGAATTCCAGAAGATAAATTTGTTCTTATTTTTCAAGGTGCTGGAATTAACATCGATAGAGGCGGAGAAGAAGCGGTGAAATCCATGCAGTATTTGGAGAATACAGTGTTGCTTTTTGTCGGTGATGGCGATGTGGTTCCTTACTTAAAACAATTATCCCTTGAATTAAAACTTGAAGATAAAGTGTTCTTTTTCGGGAAAAGACCGTATTCGGAAATGATGAATTTTACGAAGCATGCTGATTTAGGATTGACATTAGATAAAGACACCAACATCAATTACCGATTTTCATTGCCCAACAAAGTGTTTGATTACATGCATGCAAATACGCCAATTCTCGCTTCTGATTTAGTAGAAGTGAAAAAGATTGTAGCAGGATATGAGATTGGAAAGATCACGCAAAGTCACGACCCCATTCACTTGGCAGAGACCATTCTTGAAATTCAGAATAATCCGGAGCAACTGGCTCGCTGGAAAGAAAACTGCGTAAAAGCTGCTCGTGTTGAGAATTGGGAAAATGAGGTGCAGAAATTAGCAGCGTTTTACCCAAAGGTAAAATCCTAGCTTATCAAAATCAAATGAGTTTGATTCAGGTTGAAAATCAGACGGGAATTCAAGAAATTATTTGTGACATCTTTCCCAATGATTTAGTTACCTTTGCATTTCAAATTTGAAAATTAAATAGATGAGTTTACTTACTGTTGGGAGTGTTGCTTTTGATGCAATTGAAACTCCATTTGGAAAAACAGATAAAATTATTGGTGGCGCTGCAACATACATTTCTTTGGCAGCTTCTTTTTACAAGAAAAACCAAAACATCGTTGCAGTTGTTGGTGACGATTTCCCAAAAGCGATGTTAGATGCATTGTCTTCAAAAGGTGTAAACCTGGAAGGACTTCAGATTAAAGAAGGTGAGAAATCATTTTTCTGGTCTGGAAAGTATCACAACGACATGAATACGCGTGACACCTTAATCACCGAGTTGAATGTTTTGGAGAATTTTGATCCAATTATCCCAGAATCTTACCAAGATTGCTCGTATTTAATGCTTGGAAATTTGAGTCCACAAGTACAAAGTACCGTGGTAGACCGAATGACCAACAGACCAAAGTTGATAGCAATGGACACCATGAATTTCTGGATGGATATTGCTTTGGATGACCTGAAAGTGACCTTAAAAAAAATCGATTTGTTAATCATCAACGACGAAGAAGCGAGACAATTATCAGGACAAAGTTCTTTGGTAAAAGCAGCGGACGTAATTCGTAAAATGGGTCCTAAATACTTGATTATTAAAAAAGGAGAACACGGAGCTTTGTTGTTTCACGAAGACCAAGTTTTTGCAGCTCCAGCACTTCCATTGGAAGAAGTTTTTGATCCAACAGGAGCAGGAGATACATTTGCAGGTGGTTTTATGGGATACATCGCCAGTACGGATGATGTTTCTTTTGAAAACATGAAACGTGCAATTATTGTAGGTTCAGCACTTGCTTCTTTTTGTGTTGAAAAATTTGGAACAGAAAGATTGGCCCAAGTAACACCAGATTTATTGGATTTGAGAATTCAAAAATTTGTGGCTCTTTCTAATTTTAATATGGTTTATCAGATTGTTTAAATTTCTAGATGATGGAAAAGGTTGATTTTATTGAGCAATTAAAAGCACTTGTTGATACGGAGGAGGTTCTTGCGGTAAGTAGAGAAGTAAATGAATTGAAAGCTCGCTTTGAAGATTTTCATATTGAACAAGAACGTCTGCGTCAAGTGGCAGTGTTGGAAGCTCAAGAAAATGACTTGACACTTGAAGAAGAAGACGGATCTTTGAAAACGTTGAAAGACGAATTTTACGGAATCTATTCTGATTTCAAGAACAAAAAAGCAACGGCTTCTGCTTCAAGAAAACTAGAGCAAGAGGCAAACATGCGTTTGAAAAAAAACTTGATCGAACGTTTGCGTACCTTGATTTCTGAAGAGGAAAACATTGGTGTTGCCATTTCTAGCTACAAAGAAATCCACGAAGCTTGGAAAAAAGTTGGAGATGTAGAACGAGAAAAAAGACAAGCGATTCAAGCTGAGTTTTCGAATTTGTTAGAATCTTTCTTCTTCAACATCAAGATATACAGAGAGCTGAAAGAACATGATTTGAAAAGAAATCTTCAAATTAAAGAGGAATTGATTCAGAAAATCAAAGCTTTAAGTGCTACTGAAAACATCAAAGAAATTGAAGCAGCAATCAAAACTTTGCAAAATGAATTTGACGAAACAGGACCTGTTCCTCAAGATGTTTGGGAAAGTTTAAAAGAAATATATTGGGAAGCAGTGAAAGCTGTGTACACCAAAATCAAAGAATACTACGATGTAAAACGTGAGGAATTGCGTATCAACATCGAAAAGAAACAAGCTTTATTAGTAGAAACTCAAGAATTCATCGCTCAAATCAGCGACGTGAAATCTGCAAAAGAATGGGAAGAGTTAACGCAAGTTTTACTTGGATTTCAAGATCGTTGGAAAAAAATTGGTTTCGGAACGAAGAAAGAAAACGAAGAATTGTGGACTGCTTTCAGAAGTGAATGTGACCAGTTTTTTGCTCGTAAAAAAGTGTTCTATGAAACCATCAAGCAGGAGCAAGCGAAACTAACGGAGGCTAAGAGAAAACTAATCAATCAAGTAGTTTCTTTAAAAGACTCTACAGATTGGAAAGCGACTACCGAAGCAATCGTTCGTTTGCAAAATGACTGGAAAAAAACAGGGCATGCAGGTCAGCGCAATGAGCAAGTTTTATGGAAAGAATTCCGCGCAGCTTGTGATGCTTTTTTCAATTCGAAACAAAAGCATTTTGAAGAGTTAGATCAGACCAATGGCGTAAACTTAGTTGCTAAAAAAGAACTAATCGAGAAGATTAAGGCTTATGAGGCATCTGAAAATAAAAGTGAAACCTTGCAAGCTTTAAGAGATTTTACAGCTGAATTCAATGAAATTGGAAGAGTTCCTTTTAAAGAAAAAGACACCATTTACAACGAATACAAAACAGCGATTGATGCCCATTATTCTAAATTAAAACTAGAAGGTGCTGAGAAAGACAAAGTCATGTTTCAATCTAAAATTGACTCCTTGAAGTCTAGTCCAAATTCAGAGAGAGCATTTGATAACGAAAGAAGAGATGTTCAAAACAAAATCACCTTGTTGAAGCAAGAAGTTCAGCAATATGAGAACAATCTGGGTTTTTTCGCGAAATCTAAAAATGCGAACCCGATGATTCTGGAGATTGAAAATAAAATTAAAGCTGCGAAAAGAACCATCGAAGATCACCAACGTAAATTAAAATTGCTTAAAAATGAATAAGTCTGTCAATATACTTTTATTCATCTTGTTTATTCCTACAGCTTTGTTGGCTGTTGTGGTTGGCTTTGATTTACCAATTGGTTTTTTAAGGTTGACAGGAGAAAGCTTGCCATACGCTCAAGAAATCTTTTATGTCCTTGCAGGATTGTTTTTCATTCTTGGAGGTAGAAGAGCTGTACAGCGTTGGTCTGGGATGAAGATGGTTGCAGATACGAAACGTTATTTATGGAATGAACCGATGGATCAAAAAAGAGTTCAGCGTGTTTCCATGTACTTGGCCTTAGAAGGTTGGTTTCACTTGGTTTTTGCATTGATGTTGTACTTAGTTACTCCTTTGTTTTGGCCAGTGGCAGTTGTTTTTATAATTTTCGGTTTGGATCATTTCATTTTTTCAAGGATTGGAAAGAAGAAAAAATTATTCCGAATTGGAATTACGAAAAACGCCGTTGTTTTTGCAGATCGAGAAGTAAAAGTTGCTTATTTCACAGGATTGAGACGCATCAGTATTCAACAGCAAAGTATTTATTTTGATTACATCAAAGATTTACAAATCTCTGCGTCTATAGATGGTATTTCATCCAAAGACCGGAAATTGTTTCGAGAAACGATTGAGAATTCAGTAGACAGAAACGTCGTCTTCTTCTCTGAAGGCTTTAAGGAGCTTTAAGGATTTTCTCTGGAACTATAAAGACATTAAATTGTTTTAAAAAAATAGCCTCTTGTTCAAACAAGAGGCTATTTTTTTGGATTTTATTTTTATTGTTAAATTCGTCTTTCAAGAGAGATTCCTTCAATTTCTTTTCGAAGATGTTTTTACATCGCGAAATCTTGGATCTCTATGTATCGTGTTTTTACGAGACAATATGTATGTCTATTCAATTATAAAACCGATGTAAATTGTTTTAAGAAACGGATGTCATTTTCAGAATACATTCTTAAGTCATTCACTTTGTATTTCAATTGTGTGATGCGTTCAACACCCATTCCGAATGCAAATCCGCTGTAAACTTTAGAGTCAATTCCAGAAGCATCCAAAACACTTGGGTCAACCATTCCGCAACCTAAAATCTCTAACCAACCTGTGTATTTACACACATTACAACCTTTGGCGTTGCAAATTGAACAAGAAACATCTACTTCAGCACTTGGTTCCGTAAACGGGAAGTAGGAAGGACGTAATCTAATTTGAGCTTTCTCACCAAACATTTCTTGCGCAAAATACAGTAAGGTTTGTTTCAAGTCCGCAAACGAAACATTTTTGTCGATGTACAAACCTTCCACTTGGTGAAAGAAACAGTGTGCACGTGCAGAAATTGCTTCGTTTCTGTAAACGCGTCCTGGAGAAATGGTTCTAATTGGTGGTTTGTCATTTTCCATCACGCGAACTTGAACGGATGAAGTATGTGTTCTCAAAGCCATTTCATTCTCTCCTTTCTCAATGAAAAAAGTATCCTGCATGTCTCTCGCAGGATGTTCTGGAGGAAAATTCAAAGCCGAGAAATTATGCCAATCATCTTCAATTTCTGGACCTTCAGAAACGTTGAATCCGATGCGGTTAAAAATTTCAATAATTTCGGAACGAACCAAAGAAATAGGATGGTGAGAACCAATTGTAAAATCTTCACCAGGTCGCGAGAAATCAATTTTCTCAGCAGCAGATTTATCCTCAGACAAATTGTTTTTGAATGCGTTGTATGTGTTTTCAGCAGTCAAACGCAATTCGTTCATCATTTGACCGATTTCTTTTTTCTCTTCGTTAGCAACATTTTTCAAATCGCTAAATAAGGATTTAATGGCTCCTTTTGTTCCCAAGTATTTGATTCTAAAAACCTCTAAATCAGCTATATTTTCAATCTTTTCAGATTGAATTTCTGAGGTTAATGTTTTGATTTTTTCCTTCATATTATTTCCAAATATAATTGAATTTTAAAGATTAAAATAAGAGAAACTAAGAATTTAGAGAAATAATATTGCACAATTGAATCCTTTTCACTTTATTTGTAAATCTTTTAACGTGTTTGTTAAGTGCAAATTTAATAAATTTGAAAGATAAAGTTAACTAAACGATGGATTTAACTTACTTTGATACATCAATCAAATCAACATGAAAAAATTCTTTAAGATTTTTGCATTTATTGCATTAACACTCTCGATCACAGCGCTTCAGTCCTGCAAAAGAGACCCTTCCGTTTTGAAAGTTTATGTTCGTTCTCAAAGTAATCAACTTGTTCCAGGAGCAAAAGTGGTTATTATTGGTGATGTAAATTCCAACCCTGTGACGCGTCCATACGTTGATACAGTAATGACGAACTCTACCGGTTATGCACTTTTTGACATGACTGGATATTTTGGAGAAAAAGGTAAAAAAGGAGAAATTGGATATTTTGACATCATTGTGAAAAAAGACACACTTCAAGCCTTGGGAAGAGTTCGCTGTCGCGTAAACATTACGAATGTCGAAACTATTTATTTGCCGTAACAACAACATTCAACTAAACTAAATAACGAATCATGAAAAACATTTTCCCAAGTACATTACTTGCCGTTTCTATTTTGTTTTCTGGATTATACATGCTTTCAGGATGTAATAAAAAGAAAGATACCATTGCAAAAGTCTACGTGCGAGATGGCGCTGGTCTTGCAGTCCCTGGTTGTCAGGTAGTTGTTTTTGGAAAATCAACAGAAAACAAGCCTGCAAATGTAAATTTGTTTGATACGGCACAAACGAACCTTGCTGGAGAGGCAATTTTCAACATGAATGATGTGTACAAGAAAGGAATGGCAGGAGTAGCTATTTTGAACATTGAAGCAAAGAAAAATGGCTTGAAAGGAGAAGGAATTATCAAAGTTGAAGAAGAGGTTACAAGTAAAGCGACCGTATTTATTCAGTAAGAACGATCTTAAAACAAAGCCCTGTTCACCAATGGTGACAGGGCTTTGTTGTTTTTTTAAAAATATTTTAAACAAGGGTTTAAAATTGCAAGCAAAGTCATCAGAATATTTCGTACCTTTGTGCACATTTTACCCCAGTGAATAGCACCATTGGATAGATACTTTTAGATGGAAGACAAACATAAAATACAAAAAATGGGCAAAATGAAACTATCAGAATTTAGTTTCGACTTGCCTAACGAATTGATCGCAGAATACCCACAAGAAAATAGAGATGAAGCTCGCTTGATGGTGATTCATCGTAAAACTGGAAAAATTGAACACAAATTATTCAAAGATTTGATCAATTATTTTAGCGACGGAGATGTGATGATTACCAACAACACCAAGGTTTTTCCTGCAAGAATGTATGGTAACAAAGAAAAAACAGGCGCTAAAATCGAAGTTTTTTTATTGAGAGAATTAAATCGCGAAAGTTTACTTTGGGATGTTTTAGTAGATCCTGCTCGTAAAATAAGAATCGGAAATAAATTATATTTTGGTGACGATGAATCGTTGGTTGCTGAAGTAATTGACAACACAACCTCTAGAGGTAGAACTTTGCGTTTCCTTTTTGATGGTTCTTACGAAGAATTTAAAGCTAAAATCACCGAATTGGGTGAAACGCCACTTCCAAAATACATCCGCAGGGAAGTTGAGAAAGAAGATGAAGCTCGCTACCAAACAATTTATGCTTCTCAAGAAGGTGCTGTTGCAGCGCCAACTGCAGGTTTGCACTTCTCTCGTGAGTTGTTGAAAAGATTAGAATTGAAAGGTGTTGATTTTGCTGAAATCACACTTCACATTGGTTTGGGAACTTTTAGAACCGTTGAAGTTGAGGATTTGACAAAACATAAAATGGATTCTGAACAAGCGATTATTACACAAGCTTGTGCAGATATCGTCAACAATGCAAAAGAAAACAAAAGAAGAGTTTGTGCAGTGGGAACAACTTCCATGCGTGCAATTGAAACTTCTGTTTCTACAGACGGAATGTTGAAACCTTTTGATGGTTGGACCAATAAATTCATTTTCCCTCCGTACCATTTTCAAATTGCCGATAGTTTGATTACTAATTTCCATACACCACTTTCAACTTTGTTGATGATGATTTCTGCTTTCTGCGGACACAATTTGATGATGGAAGCGTATGAAACTGCAATCAAAGAAAAATACCGTTTTTACTCCTACGGAGATGCGATGTTAATCTTGTAATCCGAAGTTGAAATAAAAATTATTAAATCCCTTTCCATGTTTTTTGGTGAGGGATTTCTTTTTTAAAATTGAACATAAAATTTGCCATCATAAGCGTTCTGACACCAACGAGCATCCCGATAATGGCGATGGCAAATGACCTTTTGAAAATCAAATTATCAAGATATGAAATACCTTATTCTTTTATTTATTTGTCTTGCAGGAACAGCGTTTTCTCAAAAGAAAGTAATTGATCACACCGCATACAATGATTGGAAACGCGTTGGTGACACACAGATTTCCAACGATGGTAAATATGTTAGTTATACCATCAAGCCACATCGTGGAGACGGATATACCTATTTAGTAAATGTTGAAACGAATAAAGTCGACTCATTTTTTAGAGCGGTTGATCCGAAGTTTACAGACCATAATTCGTACTTCGTTTTTAAAATCACTCCTGGATTTGACACCTTGAGAACGTGCGAATTGAATAAGGTTAAAAAGGAAAAATGGCCAAAAGATTCATTGGGAGTTTATCATCTTGCGAGTCAAAAACTTCAAAAACATGCTGATATAAAAGCATACTATTTACTTTCAGAAAGTGATCAGATTGTTTTCTTGAAGAATTCCAATGAGTTGAAAGAAAAGGCTCCGTCAACTTCTAAAAAGAAAAAAGCAAAGAAGAAAAAGAAGATTTTTTGTAAAAAGAAAAACAAAGAAGAACCTGTTAAAGTGGAGTCAGATGGCGGATTGATGTATGTTGTTGATGGCGAAGCTATCTCTAAACCAATTAAAAATGTGAAAGACATTTACACATCTGAAAAAGGCATTTATTTTGCCTATACGACGCATCAGAAAGTGAAAAAAGCAGACAGTATCTCGATGCATGCTTTTAATTTTATTGCTCAGAAATCGATGGACATACAGCCTGTTTTTTCAAACGTAGGCGGATTGTCTTTTAATTCAAAAGGAAATGAATTGGCTTTCACTGCATCTGTTGATACATCTAAAGCAAAGAACTACCAATTGTTTCATGTAAATTTAGAGCAGGAAGTGATTAACAAACTGATCGACACACTACACGTTAATTTACCAGAAACAGATCGCGTAAGTTCTGATTTTAAACCTCAATTTTCTGAAAATGGCGAGAAATTGTATTTCGGTGTTGCCGAGAAAGCAGTAACAGAACCAAAAGACACTTTATTGGCTTCTGAAAAAGCAGTTCTTGATGTGTGGCACTGGAAAGATGCTCGTTTGCAACCACAACAACTCGTAGAACTGAAACGAGATTTAAAGAAATCAAATTTAGCGGTTTACGAACTTGCTAAAAAGTCATTTTTAATTCTTGGTGAAGAGGATTTAAGGATAAGTCTTCCAAAACGAGGAAATCCTGCATATCTTTTGGGTTATTCTGTGTCTCCATATCAAAACACCTATAACTGGGAATACCCATACCGAATGGATATTTACAAAATAAATGTAGCCACCGGAAACAAAACTCAAGTGCTTAAAGCCCAAATTTTCGGTGCTGATTTATCTCCATCGGGAAATTACATGACCTATTTCAAAGAGAAAGACAAGCAGCAATATGTATTGGATTTCGCAACAAATAAAGAGGTTTGTATTACCTGTTCCGTGAAAACAGATTGGTTCGAAGACATCAACGGAATGCCGATAGAGGCGAGTCCACTTGGTGTTATTGGTTGGGAGAAAGGTGAGAATAGCCTGTTGATTCAGTCGAAATACGATGTATATCGTTTTGATTTACCTTCTCAAAATATCAAAAACATAACGAAAGGTGAAGCTCAAAAAATCAGATACACCTTGAGAGATTGGGATCGAGATAGTATTTATGTATCTTCTGAAAACAGCTATTTAGTTGGGTTTTATGAAAGTGATAAATCGATGTCCGTTTTAAGATTTACAGATAATAACTGGACTTTTGATCAAAAACTTCATACCAATCACAAAGTGATGGGTTTGAAAAAAGCGAAAAATGCAGAAACTTACATTTTCCAAGCCAGTTCAATTCAAGATTACCCCGATGTTCAAGTTGGAAAATGGATTTCCAATGAAGCGATAAAACAAATTTCCTGGACCAATCCGCAGCAAAGTGAATACAATTGGGCAACGGTTGAGTTGATTAAATGGAAAGCGTATGACAAAACTCCTTTGGAAGGATTGTTATACAAACCAGAGAATTACGATTCGACGAAGAAATATCCTTTGTTGGTGTATTTCTATGAAATGTATAGCGACGATTTACACAATCATTATGCACCAAAACCAACTGCGTCCATCATTTTTGCAACAGAATATGCTTCGGCAGGTTATTTTGTTTTGATTCCAGACATTCGCTACGAACCAGGTTTTCCAGCTCGCGGTGCATACAATTGCATCATGAGCGCAACAGATTATGTCTTGAAAAATTATCCAGCGGTTGATTCCACGAAGATGGGATTGCAAGGTCAAAGTTGGGGTGGCTATCAAACAGCACAATTGATCACGATGACCAATCGTTTTCATGCAGCGATGGCTGGAGCGCCGGTTGCCAACATGTTTTCAGCCTATGGCGGAATTCGTTGGGGAACAGGACTGAATAGGCAGTTTCAGTATGAAAGAACGCAAAGTAGAATTGGTAAAACCATTTGGGAAGCACCAGAATTATACGTAGAAAATTCTCCATTATTTCACTTGCCAAAAGTAAATACGCCTTTATTGATTATGCACAACGATGCAGATGGTGCGGTGCCGTGGTATCAAGGAATTGAGCTTTTCACAGGTTTGAAACGTTTGAATAAACCAGTTTGGATGTTGAATTACAACGGCGACGATCACAATTTGATGAAAAATGCCAATCGAATTGATTTGAGTATCAGAATGCGTCAATTTTTTGATTTTTACTTGAAAGATGTTCCTGCGCCAACCTGGTTGGAGAATGGACTTCCAGCAAAAGAAAAAGGGAAATCTTATGGCTTGGAAAGAGAGTGATTTCTTGCCTTTTAAATCTAAAACACAAAGAAAACACCTTAAAAATCAGCTTAGAAAATAAATTTAATTCGATGTTAAAAAATATTTACGACAATATGCTTTCATTAGTTAATTCATCTGATTATATTCGCACCCTTAAATAATATAGTATAATGGCTCTAATCGGAAAAATTCGAGAAAAATCTTGGTTGTTGATCGTAGTAGTAGGGATTGCACTTATTGCATTCATCCTTCCAGAATTAACAAAAGGCAGTACACCTGATTTCGGTCCAGGTTCAGTTGATGGCGAGAAAGTAAATCCAGAACTTTACAATCAACGAATGATGGAAGTTGGAATGATGGATGAGCAACAAGCCAACCAACAACAACGACCTTACACGGCGCAAGACCAAGAAAACTCCCAAGATAAAGCTTGGGGTTCATTGGTTGAAGACATGATGTTCGACAAAGAATATGAAGCTTTAGGAATTGACGTAAGTCAACGTGAAGCAGATGCATATTTGTACGGAACGGATGGTTTCACTGTGATGCCAGACTTGGCGCAATCATTCAGTGATTCAACTGGTAAGTTTAACGCGCGTTTGTTGGAACAAAGAATCAAACAAATGGAGGAGTCAAGTGATCCAAATGAAGTTGCACAATGGGAACAAAATAAACGTGATTTGCGTAAACAACGTAAAACGGATAAATATTTCCAATTGATTGCTCAAGGTGTTTACGTGACAGACTTAGAAGCGCAAGATGAGTATAATGCTCAAAAAGAAATCAAAAGTGTTTCTTATATCGTGAAAAGATATAGCGAAATTCCAGATGAGGACATCAAAGTTTCAGATGATGCTGTAAAGAAATATTACGAAGCTCATAAAAACGAAAAGAAATGGGAAGGAAAAGCTGCTCGTACGGTTAAGTATTTTGAAATTGCAATTGCTCCTTCTAAAGAAGACATTCAAAAGTTTGATACGGATTTAGAGAAAATTAAAACTCAATTTCAGACCACTAAAAATGACAGTCTTTTTGTTTTAGCGAACAGTGATTTAAAAGCGTTCTCTAGTACACACGATGCTACTTTCAGACCAGAAGGTGATCCAAAAGCAAGACAAGGTATGACCTATCCTGCTTCCATGGATTCAGTTTTCAAAAGAGCTGCGATTGGTGACATTGTAGGACCTTATGCTGACCAAGGCGTTATGCGTTTGGCGAAAGTGTTAGACTTCAATAAATATTCTTTGAAAGCACGACATATTTTGATCAGTGCACAAGAAGGTGACACGGCATCCTTTGTAAAAGCTCAAAGAAAAGCTGATAGTATTTTGGTGACTTTGAATAAAAATAATTTCGAAGAATACGTGACGTTGTTCACAGAAGATCCAGGGTCTAAAGACAAAGGTGGAGTTTATGAAGATTTCTTGGACTACGAAATGGTTCCTGAATTTTCTAAATTCATTGTTGACAAACCAGTTGGAACAATTGGAAGTGTGAAAACAAACTTTGGTATTCACATCATTGAAGTAATGGACAAAAAGGTGGTTAACTTTCCAGTTTTAGCCTTGGTTCAAAAAACATTAGTTCCTAGTCAAACAACGTTGGATGATGCTCAAAATGAGTCTTACGACATGTTGGAAATGATGGAGTCTAGTATTTCTAAAGTGAAAGGTAACAAAGCGAAATTGGAGAAATTTGAAGAATTAGCTCGTAAGAAAAACTATTTCGTGACGCAGCCAATTTTAATCATGAGCGAATCTCCAAAAGTAAGTGCTTTTCAAACGCCAATGGCGAAAGATAAAATATTGAAATTGGCTTACGATCGCGGCGCAGAAGTAGGAATGCTTTGTTCTTCTCCAATCAAAGATGGTGACAAATACATCATTGCGATTATTGAGTCTATTTCGAAGAAAGGAACACCAGACTTTGACAACGTTTCTGATAGAATGAAAGCAGAAGTGATGAAAGAATTGAAAGCAGAACGTTTGACAAAAATGTTGTTGGGTAGCAAAACAATTGAAGCTGCTGCTCAAAAAGCAAATACAACTGCTGCTGATGCTGAAATTACATTTGCAAATCCACAGTTCCCAGGTTCAGGATACGAGCCAGCGGTTGTTGGTGCATTGTTCTCAGGATTGAAAGATGGTCAAATGACACTTCCTTTAGTAGGTGAGCAAGGTGTTTACTTAGTTCGTTTGAACAAAACAGCTAAAGCTCCTGTTGCTGACAATTACAATGTTGAGAAACAACAAATGTTATCTGCACTTCGTGGAAACGTTCAAAATGCAATTCGCCAAGCGATGTACGAAAAATCAAATGTAATAGATAACCGTAAATTCAATTCATTGGGTTTAACGGTTGATTAAGCATTCGTTCATAAAATAATGAAGCCTGTCTCAGTTTGAGGCAGGCTTTTTTGATTTTAAATACTTCATAATCCAATTTTTACTTTCCCAAAACTATAATTTTGTTCTGAACTAATTTGTCTAATAATTGTTAACACTTAGAAAAAAGTACTATCTTCCACGAAAACTAATAAAACTTATTACTGATCAGAAATATATTTGTAATCAAAAGCTCTTCATAAAGTTATGAGAAATTTAAGTTTATTTTCACTGATCCTATTTTTAGCCGTTTCCTGTGGGAAAGTAAGCGTACAGGGAAGAGTTGTAAATCCAATTACTGGAGAAGGAATCGAAGGCGTAAAACTCAGTATTGTTAAAAGCAGCGGAGGGCTTCCTGCTGGTGAGAAAACCATTACAAGCACTTTCACAGGCTCTGATGGGAGTTATTCGCTGAGTATCAAAAGTATGAAAGCCGTATATCTACAGATCAATACATTCGGAAAGTATCATCCGATTGGTTGGTATGAAAATGGAAAATACGCTGGTGGGAATCACTACGCTTTAAAAAAGAAGAAAATGTTGGTTGATTTTCATGCGGTGCCTTATGGGGAAATATTGACGAGTATTCACAACATAAATTGCCAAGGTCCTACCGACACTTTAGTTTTCAAACGAGAGTACATCTCATACAGTGGAATGTCTGTTTTTGAGCCATTTGAACTTACTGGTTGTTACAATAATGCAGGCACATTTGCTAAAGTCCCTTCTGGAAATTATAGATTGGAATGGATCGTTATACGTGGTGGTCAAGAAAATGTATATTCTCATGTTTTATTTGTTCCTCCAAACGGACAAGCATCTTATAACATTGATTATTAATTAAACTCTCTTGGTAAAATATTATGAAATAAGCCATAACAATAGTTTGACACACCTGCGAAGCAAGCAACGCAGTTAAATGAAAATGACTATAGATGGTGATCAGTGAAAAATCAATTTATTGTTGTATATTTCTAGAAGTTTTCTAAAACTACTACGTATGAAATCAAAGGTTTTACTCATTTTTCTGCTGATTTTTAGTTCTAATTTCGCTCAGGTGGAAATCAAACCTGAAATCGGAATTGCTGGAACATTCGCTGTTTTTGGAGTTTTTAATGGCACTAAAAACAAGGAGTTTATAAACAAAAGTGATTATGAAGATAAGCGCCATGACTCTAATTATGGATATGTAGGACTAAATGCATATTCTGCTTTAAGATTGTATGCTAAGAATCATAGCTACTTAATAGGTCTGAATTATCAATATTTAGAGAGTGGAAATTTTATAGATTATATCAGTAAAGAGGATGTTCGCAAATCTAATCTACTGGGAATTGGTCTCGGTATGCGATTTTTAGAACGGAGTAAATTCAAACCTTTTGTTAGCGCTCAGCTGTTCTCCGAATTTTGTTCTAATTATAAAAACAGATACATTAAAAGTCAATCATACGGGCCATCCCATAAACAAGCTATGGAAGAATATGATTCGTACCATTATGGACATGGTACGCCACCTACATTATACTACCAAGCCTCATTATATCAATCAACACCATTTTTCGGTAATTTTTATGGTGGTTGTGATTTTAGCTTGATGGACGGTTTTGATCTTAAACTTTCTGTTGGTTATAACTTGACTGTTATTAATTATAAATATGCGAATTTTAGGTATGATAAAAGTGTAAAAGAAAATTACATAGAAAAATTGAGGATTGCTCCTATAAGCTCTGTCGCCTTGCATTCTTTCTCAATGCAACTGGGTTTCCGATATACGATTCCACTGAAATTAAATGCTTCAATGTATGATTAAGTTAGATTTATGAGAAATAAAATCAATTTGACTCGTTATATTATCCGAACTTTATCCGTATCTTAATTTAGAGATTCAAAAATTGAAGACAAAACAATTTATAAAACAAACATGCAAAAACGCTGGCTCATCAAAAGCACACCTGATCAACAAATCATCGATCAACTCATTTCGGATATCAAAGTAGAACCTGCATTGGCTTCCATTTTAGCGCAACGTGGAATTCATTCTTTCGATGAAGCGCAGTATTTTTTCCGTCCAAAATTGGAAGATTTGCATGATCCTTTTTTAATGAAAGATTTGAAAGAAGCGGTTGATCGAATCAATTTGGCGATTTCTAATAGCGAGAAGATTATGATTTTCGGTGATTACGATGTGGACGGAACTACAGCAGTCGCAACGATGTGGAATGTGCTTATTGAACAGTATGAGAAATTAGAATTTTACATTCCCGATCGCTATGCGGAAGGATATGGTATTAGTGAGCTTGGAATTAAGTATGCCAGTGAGCAAGGCATTACGTTAATTATCGCCTTAGATTGTGGAATTAAATCGATTGATAAAGTCGCCTTTGCCAATTCTCTTGGAATTGATTTCATCGTTTGCGATCACCACTTACCAGGAGAAGAATTGCCAGCTTGTATCGTTTTGGATCCAAAACGCGTTGATTGTGAATATCCGTACAAAGAATTATCAGGATGTGGCGTTGGGTTTAAACTCTTGCAAGGTTTGTGTACTGAGAATGAATGGGACACAACAACCTTGTTTCAGCAATTGGATTTATTGGCGATTAGCATTGGTGCTGATATTGTTCCCGTTACCGGTGAAAATCGAATTTTGTGTTATCACGGAATGCAATTATTAAACCGCGAACCTCGTTTGGGAATTCAAGAAATCCTGCGGGTTGCCAAGAAAAACTTGCCTTTAAACTTAACTTCTGTAATCTTCACAATTGCTCCAAGAATCAACGCCGCTGGACGAATTCATTCGGGAAGAAAATCTGTTGAGATGATGATTTCAAACGACCTAGAAGATCTGAAATCAATCGCAGCGAGCATTGAGGAAGATAACATCGAAAGAAAAGATCTCGATAAATCGATCACAGCGGAAGCATTTCAACAAATTGAGGAAGATAAAAACTTTAAACATAAAATATCAACCGTCGTTTTTAATGAAAATTGGCACAAAGGAGTTGTTGGAATCGTCGCTTCCCGCTTGATTGAGAAACATTACCGCCCAACGATTGTTCTGACAGAATCGAACGGCGTTGCAACGGGTTCAGCAAGAAGTATTCGCGGATTGAACATGCATGATGCTTTGGAACAATGTTCCGATTTACTCGAACAATTTGGTGGACATGCATTTGCGGCCGGAATGAGTATGCCCTTGGAAAATGTCACTTTATTCAAAGAGCGATTTGACGAAGTAGTTCAAAAATTAATTCAAAAAGAAGATTTGATTCCGCAGCAAATTGTGGATTATGAACTGCATTTTGATGAATTATTCTTGAAAGACGAGTTGCTCAATAAAGTGCCTAAGTTCAAAAGAATCATTGATCAATTTGAACCAACGGGTCCTGGAAATATGAAGCCGATTTTTACTTCCAAAAATGTCTTCATTTCCAATGTTCGCATTCTGAAAGAAGAACATTTGAAAGTGGTAGTTGGTCAACCGAAAACACATGTAACGGTCGATGCCATTGGTTTTAGCATGGTAGATAAAATGGATTTAATCAACAGCAAAGAACCCTTGGATATTTTATATACCATCGAAACTAATTCCTGGCGAGATTTGGAAACCTTGCAGCTGAATTTGAAAGATATTCGATTATCGATTTGAAAGGAATTAACGGATATTTTTTAGACCGTAAAAAAGGGAGAACTATAAGATTGACTTAAAATTCTCCCTTTCAATTTTCTTTAATATAAATCAGATCGGTGGTGGTATGAAACGTTGGGGAATTCGTGGCTACGAACCTATCAACCGATAAGAACCTTGCCAGCGAGTGATGCGCTTGCCTTACCACTTAAACCCCAATGTTTTATGACCGCGTGTTATAGCCCGTACTTTTTTTATCGTTCGTTTTTATCCTAATCAATAATTTTGCAATTCTTAAACTTTCGTCCATCTTACTAAATAATCCCATTCTATCTGTTGCAATCCAATCAAGATGTTTTGCAATCTCTGAATCCGATTTATTGTCTTGTAACATTTTATAAATCTCTGGAACATATCCACGATATTCATCATCTGGCCCGCCATAATCATTAACTCCAATTGGGTCCCAATCATTCCATAAAACCCAATCAACTTCTCTGTAAAGCGAATCAGTAATGTTGTCAAAATTAATCAAATATAGAGTGTTCCAATCAAGACCATTATTATCATGGCGAGTTATTAAGTCCGAAACTGTATCAAACCTTTTATACAGTGGTCTTGGGTCATCTGCTTGTTTATCTGTCAATAGAATCGCTTGTTTAGTTGGCGATTTATCAAACGCAGTTTTTAAAAGTCCAAAAATCTCCTTTTTATATTTATCAGTAAATTTAAAATTATCAAGATGACCAAAATCCCAATCAATTAAGTCACTACCGAAAAATCCACCGTTTTTATCATTCTTAAAATCAGGATTACCAAGATGTAATATTGACCCATTGAATTTTAATAGAAAATCATAAAATAATCCACGATGGCTAATAGGTTTATTCTCTTCAATTATAGCAAATTCAAAATCAACTTGGTTTATGTCAAGTTTATCTGAATCGATTGATATAATCTCTATCGTTGGCATGGTTGTGTCTTTTTTTAGTATGGGCTATAACTTATGCATAAATCTCATCCAAAGCATCACAAAAGATTACTGAAGCTTTTTCTAAAATTTCTGGTGTATGCGCAGTAGAAACAAATCCTACTTCGTAACCACTTGGCCCAAGGTAAATCCCTCTTTTCAATAAAGCGCTGTGCAAATGACGGAAACCAGTCATGTCTGGATCGATTTGAGACGCTTTGCGAATTGTTTTATTTCCAGCAAAATTCAACCAGAAAATAGAACCGATGCTGACGATTTCAAAATCATATCCTTTTGCTTTCACGTGTGCGTTGATTGGCGTGATGAAATCCAAGGTTCTTTTTGCTTGATCTTCGTAGAAGCCTGGTTTAGCACATTCTGTCAATTGTGCAATTCCCGCCGCCATCGCAACTGGATTTCCAGAAAGCGTTCCTGCTTGGTACACATTTCCATCCGGCGAAATACGCGCCATGATTTCCGAACTTGCACCATAGGCTCCAACTGGTAAACCACCACCGATGATTTTTCCGTACGTCACCAAATCAGGTTTAATTCCATAATGTTCAGCAGCACCAGAGAACGCAACTCGGAAACCAGAAATTACTTCGTCGAAAAACAACAAAATCCCATTTTCAGTACAAATTTCTCTCAAGGCCAATAAGAATGTTTTTTCTTGTAAAAGCAATCCGTTGTTTGCTGGAATTGGTTCAATAATCGCACAAGCAATTTGATCTTTGTATTCCGCAACGCAAGCTTTTAAAGCTTCAATGTCGTTTAATGGAAGTACTAATGTTTCTTGTGCAAAACTCGCAGGAACTCCTGCACTGGATGATTCTCCCAAAGTGACCAAACCACTTCCGGCATTCACCAAAAGCGAATCGGAGTGACCGTGATAACAACCGTCAAACTTAATAACTTTATCTTTTCCTGTAAATCCACGTGCTAAACGCAAAGCAGACATCACCGCTTCCGTTCCAGAACTTACAAATCTTATTTTATCGATGTATGGATTTCTTTCTAAAATCAATTCGGCCAGTTCATTTTCCAAACGGGTTGGCGCACCGAAACTTGAACCGTTTTGCAAAGTAGTAACGACTTTTTCGTAAACCTTTGGGTGATTGTGACCTAAAATCAACGGTCCCCAACTGCAACAAAAATCGATGAATTCATTCTCATCTTCATCGGTGATGATGCATCCGTTTCCTTTTTTGATAAAAAGCGGCGCTCCGTCTACAGATTTAAAAGCTCTAACTGGCGAATTTACTCCACCCGGAAAATAGGTTTTAGACTTTTCAAATAGCGATTCAGAAGTTGTTCTTTTAATAGACATGTGTTGAGTTTTATCGTGTTTAATTGAGTGCGAAATTAACCATTATATTCTGGAGAATTGTCAGTCTATTGTCATACTATTTTGTGATTCGGCAACAACTTGTTAAAATCCAAGCACAAAAAAGTCCCTAATTTGGAAGCATTGATTTAGTAATATTATTTTACAATTTATCCCTAAAAAGCGCAGTCATAAAATTCAAAAACTTATTCAAAATCAAATCTCCAATTCTTTAACATTGTAAAATTGAAGGTTGGTTTTCCAATTTCTTTAATTTTTCTGGACTTACCTTTTCTACTCTTAATGAATTTGATCAATGTTTTTTAATTGAATCTATTTTAATTTACTTAGATTCAAGTCATAAATGCAACTTTATCATTTCACATAATCTTGTTTTTGAACCAACATGTATTGGTCGCTTTCTAATTTGATGTAACCATAATCGTAGCAAAAGAAATATTGTCCTCCTTTTTGCGTCGTGTAAACGTTGGTGTAATAATGAAAATTAAATCCTTCTTCTGCCAAGGTAATTCCGTCAATCGTCTTTTTTCCGTTGGGATTGAGTTTGGCTAAAATCCGTCTATTTTTTCGCAGAATTCCATTGATGCGCCGCACGTATTGATTGGATTCAACGTTGAGCTTATTGTTGTATGCATTTCGACACAAATCAGAACAATATTTTTGATCCAATCGACCAAAAAGCGTACCTTCACATTCTAAACAAACTCTTTTTTCCATGCAGTAGATAATCGTTAGGACAAGACAATGTTAACATAATTTAACATCGAAAACAAGCTTTTACCTGTTAAAAATCAAGATATTTACGAATCATAAATGGACCGCTTCATGTTCGATAATCAAAACGTTACTTTGTCAATTCCAGATCATTTAAAAGAGTTATCCGCTCAAATTCTTCAAGAAAACGTACAAATTCAAAGGTTAAAATCAGAAATTAGTCACACCATTATTGGTCAACAATACATGCTGGATCGCTTAATCATTGCGCTTTTAGCCGACGGACACGTTTTGCTAGAAGGTGTTCCTGGTTTGGCGAAAACACTGGCGATTAAGACGCTTGCGGATGCCTTGGACTCTCAATTCAATCGCATTCAATTTACACCAGATTTACTTCCAGCAGACATTACAGGAACCTTGATTTACAATCAAAAACTGGAATCGTTTACGGTTAAAAAAGGTCCGATTTTCGCTAATTTTATTTTGGCAGATGAAATCAATCGTGCCCCTGCGAAAGTTCAAAGTGCTTTGCTGGAAGCCATGCAAGAACGTCAAGTGACGATTGGAGATCAGACGTATGCTTTGCCGAAACCGTTCATGGTGTTGGCAACTCAGAATCCGATTGAGCAAGGCGGAACCTATGTTTTGCCAGAAGCACAAGTGGATCGGTTCATGTTGAAAGTGGTTTTGGATTATCCAACCATGGAAGAAGAAAAACAGATTATCAGATTAAACATTCAAAAATCGGTTTTAAAAACTCCTGAAAAAGTATTGACTCCAGAAGACATTTTGAGATTGAGAGCGTTGATTCGGGAAATATATTTGGACGAAAAAATAGAACAATACATTGTGAATTTGGTTTTCGCAACTCGAAATCCGGCACAATTTCAATTGAACGAATTGAAGCCTTTAATTGGTTTTGGATGTTCTCCGCGCGCAAGTATCAATTTGGCATTGGCAGCAAAAGCACATGCCTTTTTAAACAACCGCGCTTTCGTAATTCCGGAAGATGTTCGTTCGATTGCAAAAGACGTGATGGCGCACCGAATCGGATTGACGTACGAAGCCGAAGCAGAAAATATCAGCAGTGAAATGATCGTTCAAAAAATCTTAAATCGAGTAGTGGTTCCTTAGGGAAAAACAGCCTCTATTTTTAAAGTTTAGCGATGGATGTTTTAGCACTTCAGAAAAAAATCAAGTTGATCGAAATTAGAACGAGGCACTTGACCAAAGATTTATTTGCGGGTGCGTATCAATCCTCATTTAAAGGAAGAGGTATGACCTTTAGTGAAGTGCGAGATTACCAACATGGCGATGAAGTTCGGACAATCGATTGGAATGTGACAGCCCGATTTAACGCTCCTTTTGTCAAAGTTTTTGAAGAAGAAAGAGAGTTGACCGTGCTGTTAATTATCGATGTTTCTGCCTCGATGAATTTTGGAACGGAAGAAAAAACCAAGAAAGATTTAGCCCTTGAAATAGCAGCTGTTTTATTGTTTTCAGCAATTGCAAATAACGATCGAATTGGAGCTGTTTTTGTCTCCGATGAGGTGGAGAAATTCATACCAGCTGGAACTGGAAAAAAGCACGCTTTATTGATCCTTCGAGAGATGATCGAATTTCAAGCAAAAAGTTCAAAGACCAACTTGAATGTTGGTTTACAATTCATCCGAAATGTGCTCAAAAAAAGAAGTGTCTGTTTTCTTTTGAGTGACTTGATGGATGTTCATTCCTTGAAAGAAGAATTGAAAATTGTTCGAGCAAAACACGATTTTACCAGTTTCAGATTGGTGGACAAGTCCGAACAGATTCTACCCGATTTAGGAGTTATTCAATTGAAAAATGCGGAAAATGGTAAGTTGTCTTGGGTAAATACCAGTTCTGCTGAAGTTCAAAAAGCACATGCAGCAAATTTTGAAACGTTTGAAAATGATTTGAAAAATCAATTTTTGAAATTGGGAATTGACCTCGTTTCCATTCATACCTCGGAAGATTACATTCCGAAAATCATTCAACTCTTTAGATCTAAAAAATGAAGTTCTTACTCTCCGTTTTGTTTCTTTTTTGCGCGCTTGGATTGTTTTCACAGTTGCAAGTAACCGTATCAAAAAGTGAGTTTTTAATTGGAGAAACGACTTCTGTTTATTTTGAAATGAACGACTTCGAAAATGATTCTAAAATCGATTTTAATCCTTGGATTGAAACGGTGAAATGTTTGTCTTTAGATCAGAAATCGCCCTTCAAAGAACTGGAAATTTTATCGTTTAGCGACACAATTATCATCGGAAATCGAAATCAATTTATCGGAAAATATACGCTGACCGCTTGGGATACTGGAACCTTTATTTTACCAGCACATCAAGTTTGGATCAACGACGAAGTTTTTTTATTTGACACCTTGCGTGTGCATGTTTCCTTACCAAAAACGAAAGATGGTCAAGCGATCATGGAGTCGGAATTGCCTTTTCAAGATTTTGAATACGATCCTTTTTATCAACTTAAAAAGGCTCTTCCTTGGATTTTAGGAAGTCTTTTTATCGTGATTTTAACGACTTGGTTTTTCATCAAGAGGAAGCGAAAAAAAGGGGAGAATGGTATTTTAAAAACCGTTTCAAAACTTCCTTTATTGGAAAGAACTTTGCAAGAAATATCCAATTTGGAATCCAAAAAACTTCTTGAAAAAAGACAGATACAAACCTATTTTGATGAATCATCAGTTATATTAAAAAATTATTTAGGGGAACAATTTGACATTCAAGTATTGGAAAAAACAAGTTCTGAAATACCGAATTTATTAATTTCAAAAGGACTTTCTTCCAGTTTGATTCTAGAAATTCAGACCTTATTTATTCAATTTGACAGTGTGAAATTTGCAAAGTTCAATCCATCTGAAACGGAATCAGAAGAACTTTTAGTCCACGTGAAAGCGTGTGTTTTGAAAATCAATCAATGGGCTGATGCACGTATTTAGCAACTGGAATATCGCCCTTTGGAAATATGATTTTCTAGCTCCACACTATTTGTGGTTGCTCTTATTGATGCCTTTCTTTTATGGATATTTAGTTTGGAAAGAGCGAAGAAGTTCGGGTGACATGTTGTTTTCAAATTCGGTAGAAAAGCAGGAAATACTAGCCACTAACAAGCTTGAAAACATTCGAAAAATCTTATTTTTGGTTTATGCAATCAGTGCGTCACTTTTGATTTTTGCCTTGGCAAATCCGTATCGCGCAGATTTAGACGAAGATCGAAATTCGAATTCAAAAAATGGAATCGACATTGTCATTGCAATGGACATTTCTGGTTCGATGTTGGCGAGAGATTTTGTTCCAAATCGAATCGAAGCCGCGAAATTGGTCGCAAAAGAATTCATTGAAAGACGAAAAAATGACCGAATCGGAATGGTTGCTTATGAAGCAGAAGCATTTACGGTTTGTCCCTTGACGATGGATCATGAAATATTATTGGCACAGCTGGCGCAATTAAAATCTGGGATTTTGGAACCAGGAACAGCAATCGGATTGGGATTAGGAACGGCAGTGAACCGTTTGAAAAGCGATAGTTTAGAATCGAAAGTCATTATTTTATTGACCGATGGAATGAATACACGAGGTGATATCAGTCCGGAAGAAGCAGCGATGTTGGCAAAAAACAAGAACATCAAAGTGTACACGATCGGCGTTGGAACGAGAGGAAAGGCACTTTCGCCAGAATTTACGCCTTTTGGAATTCGATACGTGGAAGCCGAAGTGGAAATTGATGAAGAATTGTTAACCCAAATCGCCATGCAAACCGGCGGAAAATATTTTAGAGCAACGGACGAAAATAGTTTGCGAAAAATCTACCAAGAAATTGATGTCTTGGAAAAAAGAAGTATCAAAGATTTCGATTATCAAACCAACATGCCAACGATGCCGGAAGCATTTTTGAAATGGGCTTTGCTTTTGGCAATCAGTGCTTGGTTGGTTCAACTCTTTTATTTTAAGCGAAATGGTTAAAGAAAAAGGGAAATATCGCGCGGTCATTTTAGCCATTTTAATTTGGGAAATCCTGATGTGGTTGGTTCTTGGATTTCTGCTAAAGTTTTGGAAGTTTTTTGAACCAATTTCAGATCAATCCCATTTGGTTTTTAAAAACCCAGATGCGCTTTGGCTTCTTATTCTACTGATTCCCTTGCTCATTTTCTATTTCTTGTTCTTAATTCGCGAACAAAATCGCTATCAGAAAATCGGAACGTTTGCTGTCATTCAAAAAATAACATTTGTCGATTCTCCATTAACGCATTTTTTTCGATTTTTCTTCTTTCGAAATTTCATTGTTTTTGCAATTTTGGCCTTGGCGATGCCTGTTTTTGGAACTAAAGATACATCGATTCGAAAAGAAAATAAAGAACTCGTTTTGGCGATAGACATTTCTTCTTCGATGGATGTGAAAGATGAAGGATTTTCAGAATCGCGTTTGACAATTGCAAAACGAGCTGCCAAGCAATTGATTAATAATCTAAATGGAGAAAAAGTTGGAATCGTCATTTTCGCTGGTAATGCGTACGTGCAATTTCCTTTAACGAGCGATTATGCGTCGGCAAAAATGTACATCGATGAAATTGAAACATCCTTGACATCCAATCAAGGAACCGTTCTTTCGACTGCTTTGATACGTGCACAACAGGTTTTTATCGATCAGAAATCAGTGCATGCAGTTGTGCTGTTTTCCGATGTGGAAGATCATCAAGGCGGATTGGATTCGATTGTGCAAGTATATCAAGACGAGCAAGTTCACCTTGCTATTTTAGCAATCGGAACCGAGAAAGGTGGTTTCATTCCAAACAATCCAAATCGAACAGAATTGGGGTATAAATTAAATGAAAAAGGCAAGCCCATTGTTTCAAAATTAAACTTGAAATTGGTTCGAGAACTGTCAAAACAAACCCAAGGAAGTTTATTGCTTAGCAACAATTCCTATCCAAACGTGGAAATTTTGATGCAAGAAATCAAAAAAATGAAACGCGGAAAAACGACCTTTGAAAACATGGAAGTTCAGGCAAATAAATATCAGATTCCGTTGCTGCTAGCTTTTTTGAGCTTTTTGTTGTTTGGAGTTTTTAAAACGAATAGAAATAGCCAATGAGAAAAGGAATCACACATAGAAGTCCAGCTGAAAGCTCGCCGCGGAATTTCGCGATTTTAGAAGGAGTTTCTTCTCAGGTTAAAAACCTTAAATTAAAAGCTTTAATTGTTTTGTTGTACTTTTTTTTAGCGCAAAATGCTTTTACCCAGCCGTGGCATACCGCTTTGAAAAATGCACGGGAATCTTATTTGCTAAAATCGTATCAGCAAGCTGTTTCTCAATACCAAACCGCTCAGAAATTAGCGCCGAAAAACATAGACATTTCGCTCGAATTAGCGCAAGCACTTTACAAAGCAGAAAAATACGAAGATGCGGAAAAATTGTATCAGAATCAGTTAAACAAAAAGTACAGTCACGTTTCAACAGCTGATATTCACAGACAAGTAGGAAATTCCAGAATGCATCAGGACAAATACAAAGAAGCCATTGATTCGTATAAAAATGCACTTCGAAGTAATCCAGACGATCAGCTTGCGAGGCACAATTTGGCCAAAGCGATTGAGAAAAGGGAAGAGCAGGAGAAACCAAAGCCAAAACCTCAAGATTCTTCTAATCCAAAAAATTCAAATCCCAATTCTGATCCGCAGGAAGCGCAGGAAAATAAATTGCAGCAAAAGCAGGAAGTAAATAATCAAGTTTCGAATGCGCCTAAAGCCAAGAAAGAGCAATCTTTGAGTGACATTCGCACCGAGCGCTTGCTCGAAGAATTAACTGAAAAGGAAAAAGAAACAAAACGAAGCATGAATTCCAAGATTGGAGATAAATCCAGCTCCATGTTGCGTACAAAAAAAGATTGGTGATGAAATATTGGATACAGATTTTCTGCTTACTCTTCGTTTTTCCTTTTGGATTTTCTCAGCAGGAAAGCGTTGAGGAAAAGCCTGTTTTTGGAATTGTTGAGCTTCAAAAGAAAAGAGTTTACGAAGGCGAACATGTTTTACTGAATGGGAAAATTTTCACAAAATACGACTTGGCCGTTGAGTCTTATCGCACGTATCAAGTCGATGGTCATCCAGAAATAAAACAAATCCCTGGACCAAATGAACCGCTTTTTACGCCAGTTTCTATCAAGGGACAAGCTTATTTTTCGACACAGATTGATCGAAAACTGCTTTATTTTGGTTCGCCAGGAAACTATCAAATTGAACCATTTGAAATGGGTGTTGTGTACGAGACAGCTGCCGATTTCATCAATTTTAAATTTGTTTCCAAGCCAGAAATACTGGAAGTTATTCCTTTGCCACCCAACGCACCGCCAAATTTTATCAGAGGAATTGGAGAATTTACGTTCACCAGAAAAATAGAATCTTTGAAGGTCAAACAAGGAGATGTTGTTGCCTTGACCGTTGAAATTGTGGGAACAGGAAATGTGCAAAATTGTATAAAACCTATTTTTGATTTGCCTGAAGGTGTTGTTTTTTATGGCGATTCTGAGGTCAAAGAATTAGTTGGTTATCACGAAAGCGGTGCATTTGGAAGGAAAATCTTCACGTTTCGGATCCAGTTTTTAGAAAGCGGTAATTTTACGATTCCAGCGATGGAATTGAGCTATTTCAACCTGAAACAAAAAAAATATGTCACACTTCAAGCCGCCGCGATCGACGTAGATGTTGAAAAATCGAATCAATTTGAAAGTCAGTTGCAGGATTTTCCAACTGATTTATCGGATCAAAATGATCTGTCAAAGCAGAGCAATAAAAATAAGAATTCGACAGGAAAACTCGTCATACTTAGTGTTCTTCTAATGCTTTTCTTGGTTGTGATACTGTATTTCTTTTTGAAACGTAAATTCAAAAAAGAACGCTCCAAAAAAGAGTCCAAAATAATCGTGGAAACGCTGGTGGAAAATGCGGAAATTAAAAAAATCAGAAGTTTGATTTTCGAATCTGCTCATTTTCAGGAAAGAGGTGGTGTTCAGTCCAGTTATCAGCAACTTGAATTGGCCATTCGGACGATGTTGATTTTTGTTTCAGAAAACTCGAATCAAAGGGCAAATGCAACCGATTTGACACAACAATTATCCAAATTATTGGTTGTTTGTGAAACGGCTCGATTCCTTGATTCGCATGAAATGGAACGCGCCAAAGAGCTGCAAGTTGAAATTAATATTATCTTCGAATCGATCCAAGATTTGAATGATTAAACCCTAGACTTAATTAAAGAAATTCAGTGAAGTTTTTTCTATTTTTTTTTCAGTGAAAGGATTAAAATTCTGTTTTTAAATGCTCTTTTGCTTCAATTTCAAAAAATTAAGAACTCAAATGCCAATTTCACCTTTACTTAAAGTATTTTTGTGCTTCGATAAATAAAATGAAAACATACAAACCATATCATGTCATTCTTTTTTTGGTAGCCGTGCTATTGATTCTTGCGCCTATCGTATGGTTTGTACCCAAGGAAGGTTGGGCAATCGGCGATTATAAAATTCGATTTTTGACCTTCGAAAAGTTTTCCAATCCTGCTAAAAAAGTCAACAAAGACATCACCACTTTCATTGCAGATGTAGATACTGTTTTGGTAGAAAAAGAAGCGGAGCCGCTTTTTGTGGATACCCTTGAAAAGAAAGTCATGGGAATGCCAACTGGCGGAAAATTGAATTTGGAAAGCGCTACTCACATCGCTTTTTCTGAAGCTGGCTTGAATCGTTTTCATTCTTTTTTAACCAAATTAGAAGGTGCAGCGATTGGGAGGAAAAAATTACGCATTTTGCATTATGGTGACTCTCAGATAGAAGGAGATCGAATGACGGCCTATATTCGTCAACGAGTTCAAGAACAATTTGGCGGAAACGGAGCAGGAATGATTCCGGCTGTAAATGTGTACAACACCATTTCCTTCATTCAGAAGGTTTCCAGTAATTTTACACGTTACACCTGTTTTGGTGGTGAAAAAATAAAATCGAAACAATACGGGATAATGAATTCCGTTGGACGGTTTACACCTGAATATTTAGATTCCGCAGAGCGATCAAAAATCACTGCGGTGAAGGAAGCTTGGATTGAAATTGAACCATCCAAATCGGCTTATAGTCGAACACGGAATTACAACAACGTGAACATGCATTATGCGGGTGCGACGAAAACCTGTAAAATGAAAGTGTATCACCAAGGAAATTTAATTCGAGAAGACAGTTTGATTGCGGATGGAAAACACCATGTTTATCAATTAGATTTTCCTCAAAATGCTGGAAAATTGAGATTTGAATTTGCAAGTGCCATCAGTCCAAACATACTAGGTTTTTCTTTGGAAGGTGATTTAGGTGTTCAGGTTGATAACATTGCGATGCGCGGTTCAAGTGGTACGTTTTTTGGAAACATCGACCAAAGTCTTGCATCAAAAATGTACAACGAATTGAATGTAGAATTGATTATCATGCAATTTGGTGGAAATTCTGTTCCACACTTCAAAGACAGCAGCAGTGTTCGCAATTTTACCCGATATTTCAAAGGTCAATTGCAAACCATTCGCCGTTTGAAACCAAGCGCAGCCATTGTGGTGATTGGACCAAGTGATATGTCGCGCTTTGAGGACGGAATGTATTTGACGTATCCTTTGCTGCCGTATTGCGTGGATCAGATGCGCAAAGCTGCCATGGAAGTGGAAGCAGGATATTACGATTTGTATTCCGCCATGGGTGGAGAAAATTCGATGCCAGCTTGGGTTGCCAAAGGACTTGCTGGAAATGATTACATTCACTTTAGCAACAGAGGCGCGAGTATTGCCTCACAGCTTTTTTACGATGCTTTTTCTTCAGAATACGCTAAATGGAAAACGCAATGAAAAAATTAATTATGAAAATGATAGCTCTTTTAACTCTTTGTATTTCTCTCATTTCTTGCGTTTCGCATAGTCAGGAAGACACCATCGTGAGGAAGAGTGATTCGCTAAACAGTTATAAAAACAGGGTTTTCTTTGGCGTGGTCGACTCTTCGTTGACCAGAAAATATCCGTTCATACATTTTGAGCGCAATCATTATAAGTTTTATACAGAGAACAGTGCCAATTTTGAAAAGTTGTTTTACGACATTCAACAAATGGTTCAAAAGAAGGATCGAAAATTAAATTTTTATCACATCGGAGGATCGCATTTGCAAGCAGATATTTATACGCACGAAATGCGAACCAATTTGCAAACCAATTGGACGGGATTGCCTGGAGAACGAGGTTTGATTTTTCCGTTTGATTTAGCTGGAACCAACAATCCTTGGAATTACAAATTTACGTCTCCCAACAAATGGAAAGGATATAGAAGTCCGGTAGATCGACCAGATTCTTTGGATTATGGCTTATTAGGTTCCGTCATTGAATGTGCTGATTCTTTGGTTCAAATTCAATTTAATTATGCGAAAACGAAAGTAAAACCTGGTTTTGACAGACTTCGTATTTATCACAACAAAGGAGATTTTCCGTATTCCTTGAATTTTGGTGCCGATGAGATTTTGGTTTTGAGAAAACAAACCAACAACGATCTGGGATATACCGATGTTTATTTTACGGATGAATTACAAGCTTTTGACGCTTATTTTTCGCGAGATTCCATACAAGATTTTACGATGCGAATTTTAGGTTTTCAATTGTCGAACAAACGACCAGGAATTTCTTACAACACCATCGGAGTCAACGGAGCAGGATTGTACACCTATTTAGGAAACAAAGATTTTGAAGAACAATTGAAAGAGTTTCCGCCCGATTTTTTCGCTTTTGCTGTCGGAACGAATGATGCCAATACAACCTACGCGAATTTCCGTCCAGAAGTGTATCGTGCCAATTTAGATTCGGTCATTCAAATGGTTTTGAGGGCAAATCCCAACTGTGCGTTGTTGCTGACGGTGACCAACGATGCTTATTTTCAGAAGAAATATTTGAATCGAAACGTGGCGCGTGAACGAGAAATGATCATTCAATTGGCTGCAAAATACGAAGCTGCTGTCTGGGATTTATATGGAATTATGGGCGAATTGGGTTCTTCTAAAACGTGGAATCGCGCCGGATTGATGCGTGGAGATTACATTCATTTTACGGCTGATGGATACCGCTTGATGGGCGACATGGTGTATGAATCATTTATAAAATGGTTGGAACAGATGGAATTAAGGCAGCAACAAACGCATAAGCAGTAAGACATGGAAAGGATATATCGAATTTTTTCATTTGAGTCTGGGGTTCCCTTAATTTTCACGCAGCTCGATTTTTGGCTATTCTTTTTGGTGGTGATGATTTTATTTTCATTCCTGCATAAAAATAAGTTGGTGAGAAGTATTTTCTTAACGGCAATCAGTCTTTTCTTCTACTTTAAAACGTCCGGTTTATCCGTTTTGATTCTTGGATTCTCCTTGATTTTCAATTATTTTATCGGTCGACAAATTGCCCACACCAAACTTCAGTCTTGGCGAAAAACCACCTTGACACTGGGAGTTTTAGTCAATTTATTGATTTTAATCTATTTCAAATACGCCTATTTCTTCACGGAATCTTTCAATGAAATGTTCCAGACGAAGTACGAGGTTTTCAACATGTTGTCGTACTGGAAACACGGCTTTATGGCGGAAGGAACAAGCATTGTAGAGAAAATAATTGTTCCTGCCGGAGTTTCATTTTTCACCTTTACCAGCATTAGTTACATCGTTGATGTTTACCGAAAAGAAGTGCAACCAGTCAAGAGTTTCTTCCATTATTCCTTCTTCGTTTCTTTCTTTCCGCACATCATTTTAGGGCCAATTGCACGAGCTAAAGATTTCATTCCGCAAATTGACAATCCGTATGAATTAAACAAAACCGATTTCAGTTGGGCGATTGCACAGATTGTAAAAGGTTTGGTCAAGAAACTCGTTTTGGCCGATTACGTAGCGGTGCATTTCATCGATAAAGTTGTAGATTCTCCAGAGGCATATCCTGGCTTTGTGAGCATCGTTGCGATGTGGGGATATTCCTTGCAGATTTACGCAGATTTTTCTGGTTACACAGATATTGCAACCGGTTTGGCGCGCTTGATGGGCTTTAAGTTGATGCGTAACTTCAATTCGCCATACAAATCGGTGAGCGTTGCTGATTTCTGGAGACGTTGGCATATTTCCTTAGGATCTTGGTTGAAAAACTATTTGTACATTCCACTTGGTGGAAATAAAACGGGAGGAATTGGATCGTATATCGGGATTTTAGTCATCTTCATTTTCTTGATTTTCATTACCCAATGGTACGAGTTGATTTTTGTCTACGTTGGATTAATGGCTTTGTATGTCATCGGTTTATCCATTATCCCCAATTTTAAAAAGTTCGTTCACCGCGATTTAAATTTACTGATTACGATGATTGTCGGAGGTTTATGGCACAATCCTGATCAAAACTTCGTTATTTGGGGAGCGATGAATGGGATTGCGTTGGTGTTTTATAAATACTGGCGAAAAGTAAGTCCGTATGAAAATTCAACGACTCGAATTTCACATTTTTGGAAGATATTCATCACGTTCAATTTCATCACTTTTACCAGAATCTGGTTCCGATTGGTTGGCGATGAAAAGCCTTTGGAAATGTTGAATCACATTGGAACTAAATTTCAGTTTTCATGGCAAGCTTTTGAAAAAATGTGTTATTCTTTCTCCAGCGTCTTGCTCATCATTGTGATTGGAATGGTTGCGCATTGGTTGCCAGAACGGGTAAAACTAGGAACGACTGTTGTTTTTGCTAAAATGCATGTTGCCGTGCAAGCGGTATTGGTTGCGTTGGTTGTATTTTTGGCGTATCAGCTGGTGGCAGATGTTTCAAAGCCGTTTGTTTACTTTCAGTTTTAGAAAGTTTTAGCCACAAAAAAAGCGATTTGAGTATAGCCCAAACCGCTTTGATTTTATAACCTGAGTTCGATTGTAAAATTGTGATTTATATTTCAATGAATGCGTGTAGTTCATCTCTTCGCTACAGTACAAACAGCATTTTTATAGATAAACCTATTTCTAAGCTTGTTTGATGAATTGTGCATCAATGACCAATTTCACTTTGTCAGAAACCACAATACTTCCTGCTTCGGTAACCGGACTCCATGTTAAGTCAAATTCTTTTCTGCTGATTTCACCTGTGATTTCAAAACCTGCTTTGGTTTGTCCATAAGGATCAACTGCAACACCATTTAAATCTGCATTTAATTCAACTTCTTTGGTAACACCTCTTAACGTTAAATCTCCTACTAAAAGTTGACCGTCAAAAGATTTAGAAACAAATTTCATTTCTGGAAATGCTGCTGAATTGAAAAAATCTTCTGATTTCAAATGCTCATCTCTGTCTTTGTTTTTCGTATTGATTGAATCAGTTTTAGCGTTGAATGCAACCGTTGCATTGTTGAAGGTTTCATCATTTGTAGTAATAATCGCATCGAAGTTTTCAAAATGACCTGTTACGGTTGAAATCATCATGTGTTTTACTTTGAAGGCAATTTCTGAGTGTGCGTTGTCTATTTTCCAATCCATTTTAATGTGTTTTTAAGTTTATTTTATAGAGCAAAGTAACGGAGAAGAAAACAGTTGCACATTGATGTATGATAAGAAATGGATTGTTAGGGAGGTTTTACTTCCAAACCGTATTATGCCCAGCATCTTTATTCCACTGTGTCCACGGAATTCGTTGATTGGATTGAATCATTTTTAAAATACCAGCTGAAGCGATAAACATGAAATCTTTATAGCCAATTGGTTGACCGTCAATTTCAGATTCAACTTTTTCGTTTAAAACAGGTGTGCCGCTTTTCAAATCAAAGGTCCATATTCCGCCATCTTTTGCTGCAACCAGTACTTTTCCATTGACAACAAGAGGTGTTTGATTGGAATGTGCTTCCACCTTTTTCTCCCACAACATCCGTTCTGATTGCGCGTCGAAAACCATCAAACGTGTTTTGTCGAGCAGGATGATCAGTTCATTTTTGTAAATAATCGGGTGCGCTCCGTTGTAATTCATTTGATCATAACAACTTGATTTCGCTGAAATGGGATCGATTAGAAAAATTTGAGGATATTTCTTGACTGTTTTTAAGGTTTTTCGATCCAAAACCATCAGTTGTTCTTTGCCATCTATGTTTGCCGTGATGTAGATGAAATCGCTTGTGAGGGTTGGAGATGTAAGCGCTTTCCACGTTTTTGAAGTGTGGATATTCTTACCACTTACTTTATCAAATACATAATATACACCTCTTTGTGAAGCTACATGCACTTCGTTTCCTTCAACCACCGGACAAGCAATGACTTCTTTATCAACCCAAGCCATCCAGTTTTCCTTGCCAGTTCGTAAATCAAAAGATGCCAGGGCAAAGTTTTCTGAAGGGTTTTTAGGATTGTCATAACCATTGTTGTAAACCACATACACGCTCGTTCCATCAGCAGAAGGTGTGGAATAAATCGTTCCCGCAAGCCATTTGCTCCACAACATCGTTCCATCTTTGGCATCGATGGCATAAAGCGTGCACGAATACGTGTTGATCAGTAAAACGCCGTCGTGGTAAACGATGGGAGAAATTCCAGATTCACCCAATTCGACACCCCAAATGTTTTTACCCGAAAGCGCGTCTAAGCAATAAAAGTTAGGTGAATGAAATCCTTGTTGTGTAAAGATTTTATTGTCGGCAAGAGTCGGTGTTCCGATCGGACCAGAATTGCCAAAATTGACATCATAGCCTTTGCTATTTGTTTTCAAATAACCGGCTTCTGGCGTAGATTTCTTGATGGGCGTTTGTTCGTGGTTGACTACAAATCCATCTTTGTTTAAATTTCTGTCAGTAAGCATCTTTTCAATGGATGCAGAACCACGATACCTGCGACTTTCCATGGAAGAAGAGAAACCTTGTGTTTTGGTCGCATCAACAAGGCAAACTCCATTTTCATAGCTTAGATTCACCAAATAATTCGAACCTTTTTGAAGCAGAAAAACACATTTTCCAGAAGCGTCTGTTGCACCTTGATAAACGGTGTTGTCGTTGACGGATTTCAAATAGACTTTTTCACCAACACTTGGCTGATCAGCATAGTTTTTCAGCACAAATGTGAACAGATGATGCGTGGAAGTTCCGTCTGTTTGCGTGATGTTTTGTTGCACAATGGTATCGCCATGCTTAAGCTCACGAATTTTTGTTTTTTCAAAATAGACTACTTCTGAAAAAATCAAATTTGGATAGTTTCCTAAATTAAATTTCTGAAAACCTTCAATTCCATCGATGTCTATTTCATATTCTTGATTATTTGGAACGTGAAAAACAGCTATTCCAGCTGCGTTGGTCGTTGCTTTATATTTGGTCTTATCTTTTTCTGAAACCAATTCGACCAATTGGTTTTTAACTTTCGTGCCATTTTTCTCTTGCACAATTACGGATACTTTCGCCGTGTTGGGTTTATTCATCAAAGCGGTCGCACTCGCGTTACTGAATTGGATTTTTTCCCGATTGAAATTTGGTTTTACAGCAAAAATGCCTTCTGGATCATACGTGAAACTTCTGGTATAATTTGATTTATATCCTGCTTTCACCTCAAAACTACTGACATCTTTTAAGTCCAAATAACTGATGGAGTAAGAACCCGGATCGGTAAGTGTAAAAATAGTTTGTCCACTATTATTCGTCGCTTGTTTTAAAACCAACTGATTACTTGAAACCTTGACTTCAACATTTGACATTGGTTTTCCTTGCGTATCGCTCAACTTAAAAGTCAAGGTAGTTTGTGAAATGCTTGCTATCGAAAGCAAGCAGCAAAAGAGTAGCGTTAGATTTTTCATAGTCGTGTTATTCATGGTATAACCCAAAGCGCTCAGGTTGTTACGAATTTAATTAAAAAAACAATTCCGTGTTTGTTGTGATCGAACGATTGCGAAGTTATGTTTGCAAACTTTTTGATATTTCTTTCATCCACCTCATTAAGGGATGTTTATTTTATTTCGCAATTCTTCAAAGTAAGTGATCGCTTTTTTGTCAAAGTTCGTGTCGCCGTGTATCGTTCCGTCTGCAAATTCGATTTTGAAAAAACCAATTCCAGAGATGGCTTTCGTTTGAATGTCGATTTCTGCTTCTGCAAGTTTATGATTTTCAATGTCTCGAATAAATAATTTGATTTGAACGGGAAGAAGTTTATCCTTGTTTTTTCGGTATGTTTCTAGGGTTTGCTCTGAATAAGTCTGTAGATCAAAAGGCAAACGATCCAAAGCTGCTTCACGGTCGAACCTGATGATGTTCTTCATTAATTTATTCTGTTCCAAAGTATCATCAACGAGTTTGAAATGAATCTCAGCAACTCCGTCCAGATAAGCGCTCGCTAAAAAATAACTTTTTGGTTCTACGAATGATAAAATTTCTTGATTTTCAAGATAAAATGTCTGGCTTTTAATTTCAGTTTCATTTGGTTTTTTCTGACTTTGTATTTCTTTGTATTGTTTTCCATTCGTGGAATAAAAATAAGAAGTAACAGATTCAAAACCATCAATTTCGGCTTCGATTTTTGCAATTAAATTTTTCTGATAGGTAAATCGAATACTACTTTTTTCTCCATCCTTAAACCGAATTTTCTGTTCAATAATCTGACCTTGTTTATTATAGAGATAGGTACACGTTCGACTGAGATACGGATTGCTATTTTCCCAAAACTCTTTGTGTAAAACCTTTTTTCTGTATCTCATCGTTGCTTTCGACCAAGAATCATCTAGAAAACTTTTGTTTGCGATACTTTCAATTTTTCCATGTTTATTAAATCGGTACGTTAATTTTTCGACCTTTTCGATGCTGTCGTTATCAAAACTGTAATAAAATTCCGCCACTTGCTTGACAGGTTTCTCGAATCCGTAATCTTGATACGTGATTTTTGGAACTGACTGAGCGATGCTACTCGAGACAAATAGAATGAGTGCACTGCTTAACAGGTTCTTACAAGTTAATTTCATCGAGAGGAATATTTTGTTTCTAACGCAAGCGCTTATCTTTTAATCGAAGATACTTTATTCTCAAAAAACAAATCATAATCTGTACTTCCGCTTTTAGAGCCATCTAAATACACCAACACTTTAAATACCAATTGTCTATTTGGAGCGCCGAATCTTTGATCAATTTGCAATCTTTTCGTCCAATCTCCTTCTTCATTGGTCGATTCAGCAGGTATTTCTTGAATCATTTTAGAAGTGGATTTCTTTTGTAATTCATCCAACTGCTTTTGATACGCTTCTTTGTTTTTGTCTTTTAGATCTCTATATCTTAGCGCAAATTCGAGTGGATTTTCTGAAACCTTTGTTTCAAATTCATTCCGAAAGTAAGAATCGTAAAATGTAACCGTCGGACCTTCTTCAAATGCAATGGAGGCAAATAAATTCGTTCCATCGTAAATGTAGTAATTCGCTGTTTCCCCGCCTTTTAAATCAATTTCTTTTTCGAATACATAGTTCTTTTTATGATTATAAATTGCTTTTGTAGTATTTCCACCTTTATGTTTTCGCTCGATCTTGCTGACTTTGCCGCTTGTCTCATAACTGTAGTGATCCGTAAAGTTGCTGTAAACGCCTGAAGCTGTGATGCTATCTAAAATCCCAGTTTTACTGTAATGCAATTTTTGTTTTGTGTTGAAATTAGTTGCTGATGCAAGGATGTTGATGCTATCTAATTTGTCATTTTTGTAAACGTAATTTTTAGCGGTTTCGCTTTCATATTTTCCAAAAATGCGATAATAATATTGGACGATGTGCCCTTCTTTGTTAAACGAATAAACCTCTAACATATTCGGCTGATAACCTGTACTATCACTCTTGTAGTAGCCAATTCCGACTTGCTCAACTTGTTTTTGAAAGCCGTAAGCTTGCCAATTGGTTTTGGGTAATTCTAAATTTTGTCCAGAAGCACTGAAAACAGCTAAATTTAAAATAAGACTAAATAGGATTGTTCTTTTCATGGTTTTAGGTATTATTGAATGAATGATTTTATTTTTCAGTTATTGGCGCCGATAGATGATCCACCAGCATTTTCAGCAACATAAATGGCGTTACAATTAGAATAGATCCCCAAAAGTTATCGGGTGTAAAAGTTGTCGGAAATTTTCGGACAATAAAAAACAGTATAAATGCGCCAAAAATAATGGAAACATGAAGAACAATCATGTTTGGAGAAATGCTTCCCGGGTTCACTTCAAGAGGTTTTTTGGATAAATGCAAATAGATTCTCCCTGCTGCGACTCCAATTAAATTGATGTTGAAGAACCAATTCTGTAGAAAGAGTACTTCCAAATTAATCAGTACAACTTGCGTGTTGTCGAAATTTGCAATCAATCCAAAAATGACAACAATAAAAATCCAATAAATTCCCATCAGTCCAAGCGCGCTAAAATCTTTGCTATCACTTATCAAAATTGCATTGGCATTTTTCTTGTAAAATAATTTATCTACCAGCAAATGAATCAATTCGTGACACCAGAAGAAATAGATGATGTAAAAAGGCGTGGTCTTGCCGTTCAAAATTGAAATAAAGGTCATTAAGGAAAAGAACACAAAACTCCACTTTTGATAACCAACGATTTGTTGTCCAGATATTTGTTCTAATTGATTCAAATTGAATTTTTTGTTTAGTGGAAGCGATTGCTTCTTAATTCCTACAAGTGTCTTTACATTGTATACGTAATCGTCCGCTTGATAACAGAACTGTATTCCCATTTTCCATTTTTCATTTCAAACGTTTTGCGTACATTCCAATTATCATTCTCGTCGTATTCATATTCGTAACGGATGGTATCTTTCCCATTTACTTGCACAGATTCTATTTTCTTTTGATAATAATCTTCTTCATCCGTTTCAATTTTACGAACGCCGTATGTGTATTTGGTCTCCGTTATTTTATTATTTTTTGTTTGATAATCTGCTTGTTTCACATAGTTTCTGTTATGAACTGCACTGTCAATTTGCACCAAAGTAAGCGGGTCGTTGATGTATTTTTTTCTCACTTTGTGATAGCCTTCATTTTCTAGATAATGATAATCAATTTTAGTTTGTTGAAGAATCGCCTTTTTCGGAGTGTAGATTGTTTCTTGGATGGAAGTGTCGTTGTCTTCATATCTGATTTCAAAAACTTCGGGCTTTTCAGCGCCTGGAAGGTAGCGATTTACCTCTATTCTCTCGACCAGTGATGTTCCATACTCATAGTTCCATTTCTCAAGTATTTTATCTGTTTTTGGATTTGAGATTTCGATTGATTGAATTGGATTACTGAAAGGATCTTCATAGTTTAGCATAGCTTCAAAGCTATTTTTATCGCTAACAAGATCGATAAATCTGTAATAGTAAATTTGATTGGTGCTATTCCGCGCCAAAGCTGTTTCAGAAACTGGCACTTCTTTGTTGTCCTTGATGTTTAGAAGTTGACACGAAATTGACGTAGTGACTGACTCATCAACTAAATCATCAGAACCAATGAAAATTTGATCTTCAGGAAGATAAGGAATGTATTGTTGAGCAAAAGATTGATTCGAAATTAAAATCAAGGCAAAAAGTAAAATGTTTCTAGATGTTCTCATGGTCTGCATTTAGGTTCAACTGCAAATTTAGGCTAATTGAACACTTCATGCTGTAAGGCATTTGCCGTATTTTTATCTCAGTGAACTTGTCTTTCTGTATATTTCAGCATAAATTCTAAGAATTTTTTTGAAATCTTTATTAAAGTACAAGTTTCAGTTTTTTGTTACAATGAGACGTGAATAAAACGGACAAGCTAAAAATCAGCAAATCAACAACAATCTTTTTTGATTCTTTTTTTCCTTCGGTGCGCGATGAAGGCAAGGAGGTACTGGACTTTCAGGATGATCAACCGCCAGTCTCCAAAGGTGACCAATTCCTAAATTGATTGGTTCTGCGTTGGTCAGTTCTTGATAATGTAAATCAAAGAAATTTTCTTTTAGAAAATCTTCAAATCCAGCTTCTGAATCTCCGTGAATTTTTCGAAGTTCTGCTCTTATTTCGGGAACCAATATCTTTTGAATTCCTTGAGAATTGGGAAGAATATCGCTTGCTTCGCCAAAGTAGGTGCACAAAAAAGTACTGGTTGGAATTGGCGCTCGGTCTACGTGAAAGGAATACACATCCGTAGGGAAAAATGGAAAATAATCGTCTCGTTCATAGTGCTCAATGACATTCAGAACGGGAGAGGCGCCTTGTTCTGTCAACATTTTTAAATCGCGCAACAAAATCTCTCTCGCCAACTGACCAGCGTCACTGAGCTGAAGTCCAAGAAGAGTTTCGGGTGTCAATTCCACCATGTTTTCTTCGACCTCTACTTGATTTACAAGCTCTTCAAAATCACCAATTAGCTTTCGCTTCCAACACATGGCATTCATTTCTCCTGAAAAAGGAGTAGCAATGAGGTCTTGAAAATTACCAACAACTTGGATTTGAGAATGCGAGGAAGATGTATTTTCCATGTTCGATTGGAATGAGAATGATATTTCACGAAATTAGTCAATCCCATCCATTGACTTCAGTTTCACATTGGAAATTATTCTATTTTCAGGAGGTGATAGGGATTTAAATGCAGTTTAAACTTGATTTAAACTGCATATAAAAGATTCTAGATTCGTTTAGTAAACAGTTTTCATCAAACAAAAAACTCATCCTCGTTCTTAAACAAGGATGAGTTGAATCATTTTATAATTAGCTTGTAAAAAGCTGTTTTATCTTCCGAAATTATTTTTTCTCAGCATCTTTTTTATCTTTTTGTGAACCAACACCGTATCCGGCTCCAGCTCCAACCGCTCCACCAATAACACCACCAACAATAGCGCCTTTGCCTTTTTTGTCGCTAACCGTTGCTCCAGTTGCAGCACCGGTAACTACTCCAACACCAGCTCCAATAATAGCGCCTTTTGTTTTGTTGTTCATTTTCTTTTTCCCTTCAGGTTCTGCACTTGAAGTCGCTGGACTTTTTGTCGCAGTGGAAGAATTTGAAGTGGACGTTTGATTTCCAGCAGTGCTTTGACTGGTTGCACGTGCAGGTTTCGTATCCTCTGTTTCAGCCGTTATCTCTTCATTTTCTTTTTCAAGGGTGATGATTTTCATCGAATCAATCGTTCTTTGTCTTACCATTTCTTGATCCAAAGCATCTTGTGCTATTTCTTCCTTATCTTTTGCACTGTTGCAAGAAACAAATACAAGAACACTCATTATTGCCAAATACTTTTTCATATCGTTTTGTTTTAGTAGACTCGATTTTTTTCTTCGTCTAAAGATTATCTTACAAAACTAGGAAGAATTAGTACGCGATAATTTACATTATTGCCAAAAAAAGTTATATTATTCTCACATTATTTTGATTCAAAGTACCGATTTTTGATTGATCTTGCTACAATTCAAAATCGCATATACTTAATAACCTGAGTTCGATTATCCCATCGAATTTATATCGCTGATTATAAGATTATAATAAACTATTCAAAATCCTCTTTGTTCAGCTTTCCAATGAATGGCATCCTACTTCGTCATTTTAAATAAAAATAGTCCACTATTTTTTATTTAAAATTCCTCGTATTATACTCATTCATTGAAATATAAATCTCAATTTTACAATCGAACTCAGGTTAATATCGCAAAAACGTGTAGTGTGTCTTTTTAAATAATGAATTAGCGAAAGAATGCATCAATAATCTTAGGTTCAGTTCCAAAACCGATGTTTTTTTGCTGAACCCAAACTACTTCAACAACTTCTGGTAAAACCTCGTAAATGAGATGCCTTGTTTGTCGTGCAATTTCCTGTATTTCTCTTGAAAACGTTTTAATTACTTCTTCAAAACGTTCGTTTTCTTTCATCTAAAATGTCCTTTTAAAAATGTTTAAACTTTTGAACGAAAGTATTTTATGTTCTTTAAAAAGTTTGTTTTTTCTATTTTTTCAACATGGATTCATAAAGACTTACCCAATCCTCGACACTCATTTTTGTCATCAATTCACCGATGAGGTCGTAGGGAATATCAGCGAATTTTTTAAAACGGATACAACTTTTGCCCATGTCCAGCTTTTGCTTGCTGTGTTTTGGATATTCAGCTACAAACCAATCCAAGATTTTGGGATCTATATAAATGCCCATGTGGTAAAAGTTAATCGAGTTTTTTTGCGAAGCGAGCGACGCGAAAGGCAAAGGCTCGCTTGGTTTACAATGATATCCTGCGGGATAAATTGTGTGTGGTACAACATATCCCAAAGCACCATAACTGATCGCTGCTTCAAAACCCCTTGGTAGATTTTTCACGATTACCTCGTGAAGTTTATGAAAAGGTTCAATCCTGTCTTCCGGGATGTTGGACAGAATTTCTTGGACGGTATTTCCGGTAGCTTTCATCGTTTTTGGGTCGTTTTTTTTAGATTTCAACTAAGAAACTATTTTTCTTAAGTTGGGTTTGATTTTTTAAAAGTAGAAATAAAAATGTCAAATTGAAAATCTTTTTAAGTCAAACAGAGTGATTGTCGTTGCTTTTCAAGTGTATAAGCAGATTTTCTGGAAACTAAAACAATAATCAACCATCAAAATGTTTGCGTGTTTTAAGGTTTCACTAGCTCCAAAAAATCGAATGATTTAAGATCAAAATTATTTATTTCAAAGAAGTTTATGAAGCCTTTTTTTATCCTAATTTTAGACAATATCCGGCAGCAATCAAAAGTTCTCTAGGTTTTACCTGCTTTAGGTTTTATAAAAGTGGAAAGAATCAATCCGATTCCTACAAGCACATCAACCAAGTTCCATATTTCTCTACCAAGTGCAATTTTGAAAAACGGTTGAAAAAGCAGTGCAAGTACACCGTAAATGATCATTTCTCTTTCCCTACCTTCTTCGTGGGCTTGATATGCCAGTATTGCGAAGCCAACTAGTGCTGCAAATCTTACAAATTGGTAATAACCATAAGGCATATTTGCCAAACAGAGGAAGAATAGAATTGAGAGAAGTAGTTTGATTGTGTTAGTCATTTTCAATAGTATTTGATGTAATAAAGCCCTGTTCCGGGAATGCCAAAACTCCAATATTTTCTGCCGTCTGGACTTACTCCAAAACGAAATCCTAAAAACCCAAAACTTGTCCCAAGGCCTTTTTTGGAAAGTGTGGTTCTGAAAGGACCGATATTCTTCGATTTTCTAAAACGCCAAGCCATTATACTCTTTCAAATTCTAAAATGTCATTATTAATTTTATCCGTCAATTTCAATTTGTCTTTAGTTATTTCTGAAATTGAATAGTTTATTTTGTTGCCAAGTAAATCAATTTCAACTTCATCTTTCATTGAATTGTAATTCCATTTACCCTTATTCAACTGTTCATTTTCGAAGTACAATAATTCATTATCTGTCAAAGAGCCGTTTCTGAAAAAATACTCTATTTTATCAGGTGAGCCTTTTTGTCTCCAAAATGATTCTTCAATTTTAGGTTTGTCGTTTACAGTATTTGTGGAGTTTGCTTGATTATACATTCCTTTTGCTTGCATCAATGCTTTTGCTTTTTCTTCTTGATACCAAGCATCAGCATAAATATTGGCAAGGTCTCTTTGGTAGTCTGCAAGCTTATTTAATAGCTCTTTATTGTTACGAAGTTCAACTTCCAATTTATCTTTTTCTGCATCCAGCCTGATAGAACCACTTAGTTTTGCTGCATCATTTGCGAGCCGCATATACTCATTTATTTCACGATTAAGCATATCAACCTTTTTGCTCGCATCAATGTAAATCTGGTACTCAATAGCATCAAGTTTTTCATCATAAGGCCCCCGCTTTGTTAAAAGTTTAACCACAACAGGAGCAGTTTCTAACACAATGAATAAAAGAGTAATTACCAAACTTGCCCACCAAATTGAATTTCCAAATGATGAAATATTACCTAATGCTTCTAGACGAGCAGGTAAATCAGAACTTCTTTTATTTGCATTTACCCAGTCAGATTTACGTTGCAAATAGGTTTTATTCAAATTTTCTATTTGTTGGGTAATATTATTTTTTGCTGATTCATATTTCGTTGAAACAGAATTTGCAGATTGACTTAAAGTAGTTTCAACGGTACTTTGTTTTCCTTTCTGTTCTGATAATTCTAGGTTTAGTTTTTGGATTTCTGTGCCAAGTATTTTGTTTTCATTGATTTTTGCGACTGCTGTAGCATTGGGTAACCAAACTGAATAAGGAATCTTTTCAGTTATATTGGTTATCGGGTCAACCTTGGTTTTATATCTAGTCTCTTTGTATCTATTGGCATCAATTATCTTTTTGTTTGCAATTATTGTTTGCTCCTTACTTTTAATATCAGATTCAAGCTTTGGGATATTTGTTTTTGCATCTTGATAAATTGGATTTCCAGCAAAAATTGCAGATTTATCCGCTTCTTCTTGTTTATTAATACCAGTTAATTGATTGTTTAAATCTTCGATTCTTTTTGTTTCTTCAATATCAAATTTTGAATCTTCTGTTTTAACTGTGTTTTCAAGTTCTTTGTCTATTCTGTTTTGGAAAAGTCTTAATTCTATTGGTTTTGAAACGGTCAAGGCTATAATCAATGCAATTATAAAACGGGGCGAAGCCATATAAATTTGATTCCAAAACAATCGGCTTTTTTCCGATTTAAGTTCTTCTTTTTTATTTGGGTCGGTTTCTCTTTTTATATCTGTTTGAGTTGGTATTTTCTCTTTTCTAAGACTTAAAACAATATACCTGTCTAGGTTAAATATTACAATCGCCCAAAACACACCAAAAAGTATAGAGACAATTGAGTTCTCAAAAACAAAATGCATAGCATAAGCACCACTTAGCAAAGCAAGGCAAGCCGTTAAAAAAATGGTTGCACCAATTCCAGCAAATTTGTTCCATTCCGTTGGGCAATCTTTTATTATCTCCTTGTCTGCTCCTGAACAGAGTATAAAGAAGTTCTGCAAACCGCTTGGCTTTCTCATATTATTATCTTGATATTTTTCTCCTAATGCTTTCATATATACTCGAAAGGTTTAATTCTTTTTTGGGTTTATGCTGTGGTTTCAATGTTCTCAATTCATTACTTTGTTCCGTGAAGATTGGTCTTGCACTAATTAGTGAATCGAAATTGATTGAAACATCAATTTTGGGCGAACTGATTTGTATCGGATTCAAATTAACTCTGCTCGTAAATTCGGGCATTGGTATTTTTAAAGTTTCGATAACAGGAGTAGGGAAAGTAGAAATGTGAATTTGTTGTTCATCAATTCCAAACTTGTTTGTTGCAGTAATTTTGTAATTGCGTTCTGAATTTGGTTTTACTGTAATTGAGTCACTTTCCTTTACTATACCTATGCCTTCATTTATTACTATCTCGTCAGCTCCTTCCACTTTCCAACTTAAAGTAACTTCAACGCCAGAAATTATATTTTCTCTGTCTGTTTTGAAGTAAACTATTTTTGGTTTAGCTGTTAAATTATTGAGCCAATCTGTCGTGTTTGGTCTTATTGCAGGATTTGTTATTCCTTGGTCAAAACAGCGTAGAAATAATTTTTGAACACGGTCAGGCAGATTTTTGAAATCGTAATGCGGAATTGCAATAACTTCAAAATAATTAGACTTAGAACCGAAAGGAAATAAACCTGCTTGTATTTTTTGTTCAGGTGTGTTTAAATTTTCGTAAGGTGTTTTTGTTGTTCCAATGAAAGGGTGAATACCACAAAGAATTTCATAAAATATAACACCAATAATAAATAAGTCCCACGAAAGTTCTTTATGCTCAATTATGGTTTCAGGTGGATTGTATTTTGGCGTATTCATTTTTGATTGAAAACGAATTTGACCACCATCTGAAATTTGGCAAGAATCTAAATCAAGAATGGAAACTAAACCATTTGATTTTACTCTTATGTTTTCAGGTTTCAAGTCTCCAATTACATAATGACCTGTGGCGTGTAGAGCATTTACCGCTTTAGCAATGTTGCTGCACAAGACTAGTCGAAGAATCATCGAATCAAAATTGTCTCTATAAAACTTTTGCCATTCTGAACCTAATTCGGGTTTGAGCTTTACTCTGCATAATTCTTCTAAATCAATGCCTTCTGCTTTTGGCATTATGAAGCCAACAAAATCGTTATTGTCTAAAAGTATCTGTTGAGGCCAAATAAGAAAATTATGACCGTTTCCATCTTGAATATTTGCAGGTGGATTATCCACCATATATCTTACTTTATAACGCCTTTCATTTGTTCTCTTGTCAGGATATAATATTTTGGCAACTGAATTTCGATAATTAGCAGGGCTTAAAATTTCATATACTTCACCTTCTCCACCTTCACCGAGTGGATTGTCGGCAACAGACAAAGTTGCTCCATGCTGTAAAGTGAAGTTCTTAGGCATTGTTTACGTTGTTTATTAAAGTTCCAAGAATCAAAGTTTTATCATCAATCTCCGATTCGAATTTACTGTTCCCGTTATGGAGAAATTTTAACCATAAATCATCAATTTCTTCTGTAGATTTTCCGCTCAACACAAGCTCTCTTAAAATGGCTACGTTGGGGTTGAAGAATTTCGGATACGGATTGTTTAATTTTTCGTAAAGTTGGGTTTCTTCATTAAATCGATTCAGTTCAAAAGTTGCAGATTCACAACCGTCAGACATTAAAGTGAACGACTGAATTTGCTTGTTAACTTTTGTTGTTCTGATAAATTCATTTGGACTTTCCCAAATGTCTGATGTGATAAAAATTGTTTGATTTGCTTCTTCTCCTCTAAAAGGTTCTAAAACTGAATGCCAAGTATTTTCATTGTCTTGATAACCTGCTCTTCCATCACCAATATGACTACAAATAAGTCCTGATTGATTAAACACAACTATTATAGATGTGGCAGCTAAAGATTTGATTGGCAAATCATTTTCTAAAGAATATTCTTCGAACTTCTTGTAAAGTAATTTGTAAAACTCAATGAAGAAGGTATCAACTTCTAATTGCTCTTTCTGAATTAATTCTTGAAAAGAAGTTTCTAAAAATTTCTCATTAAGCAATTCGATACCCTTTTCAACAACGATTTTGGAACCTAAATCTGAATGGCTGGCGGAGCCAGCCCCGTCAGAAACAATTGCTAATCCATAATCCATTTCTAGATTGAAAAACACTGCGTTTGAATCTTGACACGGCAAATTATCTTCAATGTGTCTTCCACCAATTGAACTGCCTTTTGCAATTACCCAGTTGCCATACATAATTCTATATTGTTGTTTGAGTGAAATCTCCGCCACCCCAGCCTGTTCTAGTAAAGTCTTTAACTGCATCAAATTGCACAACTTCACCTTCTGCCGATTGACTTACTTTGTCTAAGCTATTACTTAACCATTTGAAAACATTTTGGAAACTTTGCCAATCAATTGGTAAGGGGGGGAATTCGGGTGTAGCTATTTTAGATAGAAAACTAGGGTCAGCTCCTTCAACGCCCATTGGTAAAAATGCAAAATGCTTTCCTTTATTTGCAATTTTAATTTCATTAGCTAATCCTTCAGTATCTTGATCTTTATCTGGAAAACCATCTGTGATTAATACTATCCAAGGTCTGTAGTATGCAATTCCATTATTTCTATACCATTGTTTTCTATCTTCTACTTTTTTGATAGCTGCACGTACACCATCTACTAATTTGGTTGTTCCTGCTACTTTAAGCGGAAATCCATTTGTGGTTTGCATTTCGTCAACTAATGCAGGCTCTTGCACACATTCAATATCAGAGTTAAAAGATATAATTGAAGTCTCAACAGAAAATCTTGTCGAATTTTTAGATTTTAGAAAGTCTCCAAAACCAAGAAGTCCTTTGTTTAATTCGTCAATAGGACCACCTTCCATTGAATATGAAGTGTCTAATACCAATACACAGAGGCATCTTGTGTTAAAATTGTCAGGCGATTCGCCTTGAAACGGTGTAATGTTGCTCATATTTATTAATTATTTAGTTTACTAATTCATTAATGGTGCGTTGACAAAAAATGGCTCTTTTCGTTTTGCGAAGGTTCGGCTTGTGTGTTGGTCAAAACCAAATGTGCCATTTGTGCGGCGTGCTACAATTATTCTTAAAAATGTGTGTCGCTTTAAAACCAAGCGTCTTGCATTACTTGGACATTTAGCTTTGATATGTAGTTCTTTTTCATTTTGCTGTAGCGAAGACATTCCTTCGTTCATTTTTCTCTTACTATATAGTCGGTAGTATTATCTTTTATGCTTACGAAAAAACCTAAATAACCGTTCTATTTATCATATTCGCAACCAACAACAAGCCATCTCCAAAATCGCTCATCATTCTCTCCAAACACTTCAATTTCTGATTATCTTGTAGCAACCGTTGATTAACTAGTTGTAAATATATACAAATAAACACAAATCCAACACTTCCATCGGACTTTTTCGCTATTCTGTGTTTTTATATATTGTATTCGTATAAAGTCAATGTTGAGGACACTTGGTTTTTCGTCGTTTTGTAACAAGAACGAACAGCCAAAAACGTCACATTCAAATTCAATTGATTGTCAATCAATCAAAATTAAATCAATGCACATTTTTTGTAGCCAGCTTACAAAAGCAGGCATCTTGAGTTTCTTTAAAAATAGAGATTGATCTCCTTTTAAATTCCATCAATTTTTCAGGGTATGAACTTCAGTTTTATTTGTTTTACTGCTTGTTAAAACGAAACTCTTGACGTAGCCTAAAACTGCTTCATCTCATTTCTCAATCAGCCTTAACAGACATTCAAGCGCAACATTTTTATTCGAAAATTACCGATTCTGCATGTATTCCTCATTCTGTTTTTTTCCTGCAGCATCGCCTTCGTAGCACTGATTCTTAGATTTTTTCGCCTTGAACAAGTAAATGTACTTCACGTGAAAAAGTGCCGGATAATACTTGCTGGAATACCAATTGATACTCGGATTTCCTTTGTCCCAAGCGTGAATACCGATGAGCGGTAATTGAACTCCAGGAACTAGATATTGTCCTTTTTTTAATCGAATCCCAAAACCGATGTCGTAATGAAGTTTGATACTCAAGGGATCATCAAACCGTTGTGTATTGGCTAAAACGGGTGCTTTGTAATCTTTATTTCCGATCAAAACCATCAAATCTGCATTCAATCCCAAAGAGTGATCTAAGAAAATGTTTTTGGTTTTATTCAAGTATTGAATTTTATGAACTGCAAAACGTGCGTGGGCATAGCCGTTGTAAAACTCTCCTTCTCCGGTTGCTGTTGTAGCAATGCTTCCCACAGAATCCAAGATATCGATGGTCGTTGTTTCGCGACCTCCGTATAATTTGAATCCAACGCCATAGTCGATGTAATCAATGATTCGCCCAAATTTATACTTTGGATCTTTCATGTTGAAGTGAACGAAACCAATTTCGGCAAAAACACCCAATTTTCCTTTTGGATCGTGGGTGTAATTGAAATTTCGCGAAGCAGAATCTTGCGTGGAAAATGTTTCGTTTTTTCGATTGGTAAAGGTGTACGTTGGACCAAGCTGAACTTGCAATCCGAACGGACGAACTTTGTCGTTTGGATTTTCTTTCTTTCCAAAGTAATTCTTTCTTTTCTTTTTGGAATTATACAGCTGTTGCGCTTGCGTCGAACTTAAAGAAAAAATAGCAAGTAAGATTAAAATAAGTGATTTACTCATGGACTAAAGCGTTTAATTTTTCCATTACTTCTGGAGCATCCCAATTTTCGTGGATGTTATCCATTGCCAAGATTTGTTTCATCAACGCATCTTGTTTTTTTCCATTTCGGTATGCGTCGCTATAACGCGTATCGCTAAAGGTAACTTGTGAGTATAACGGCATCCACTTGTTTGGGTACAAAGCAGCAAATTTTGCTTCGATTTTCTTTTGTAACAAGAAGTTTGGATCACCAGTTAAGTCGCGCATTTCGATGTAATTATCTAAAGCTAAATCGATGATTGCATTTCCGTCTGGAACGCGTTGAGCAGAGAAACGGTCCAATAATCCATCCCAATTTCCATTTGCTTCTTCCAACATTTCATTCAAAACGGTGCAATCTTCAAAACCACAATTCATTCCTTGTCCGTAAAACGGAACCATCGCATGCGCTGAATCGCCTAATAAAAGAACTTGATCTTTGTAGTTCCAAGGTTCACAACGAACGGTCATCAAGGTTGACATTGGATTTTGCATGTAACGTTCAATCAAATCTGGCATCAATGGAATGGCATCTGGGAATGTTTTCTCGAAGAAATTCAGCACGTCTTGCTCCGTTTTCAAGGATTCAAAAGAAATTTCGCCTTTCATTGGGAAAAACAGTGTACACGTAAAACTTCCATCTAAATTTGGCAAAGCGATCATCATAAATTCTCCACGTGGCCAGATGTGCAAACAGTTTTTCTCCATTTTATGCGTTCCATCTGCATTTGCTGGAATGTATAATTCTTTGTAACCGTGATCTAAATACGCTTGCGTATAATTGAAAACAGTACTCTTTTGCATGCGCGTTCGAATAGCGGAATACGTTCCATCCGTTGCAAAAATTTTGTCGAATGCATGCAATTCTTTTTCGCCAGTATTAGAGTTTAAGAAAGAAAGCGTATTCGTTTTCAAGTCTACGTCCAAACATTTACGGTCAAAAAAGAATTCTACGTTCTCATTTTCATCACTGATATTCATCAAACGTTGATTCAATTCTCCACGAGAAACGGAATAAATCGCTTGATTCTCTTTTCCGTAATTTTGGTATGTCAACGTTCCATCAACTGCATGCATGCAACGTTGGTACATCGGAATGGCGATATCCATCACATCTTTTTCTGCATTCGCTAATTTCACCGCTTTCCAACCACGGTCAGAAATAGCCAAATTGATGGATCTTCCGGCGATTAATTTTGCTTTTCGTAAATCTTCTCGTCTTTCAAATACCGAAACTTGATAGCCTTTTTTGGCCATCAAAATCGCTTGTAAACTTCCTACTAACCCTGCTCCAACTATTGCAATCTTCATATATTTTCTTTTTGCGCAATGCGCGATTTATCAATTTTATTGTCCAATTCCTTCTTCCAAATATTTTCCAAAAAAGAAAACATCTTCAAAAGAATTGTACATCGGAACTGGTGCCAAACGGATTACATTTGGTTCTCTCCAATCTGCAATTACACCTTTTTCGGTCAAAAAATCAAATAATTTGCGTGCTTCTGCGCCATGAACCAACATTGAAATCTGTGCACCACGACGTTTTTGATCTCTAGGCGTGATGATTTCAAAGCTGCATTTCTCTTGGTGTTTTTCTGAAATGTCATCAATGATGTATTCCAAATATGCAGTTAACTGATCACGTTTTTCACACAAATTTTCCATCCCAACTTCTTCGAAAATATCCAATGAAGCCAAGTGAGCCGCCATTCCCAAAACGGGTGCATTACTCAATTGCCAACCTTCGGCACCTTCAATCGGTTGGAAACCTTTGGTCATTTGAAAACGGGTTTCTTTGTCGTGTCCCCACCAACCTGCGAAACGAGGCAAGTCTTTATTTTTCGCATGTTTTTCATGAACGAAAATTCCAGCAACTCCGCCAGGTGATGAGTTCAAATATTTATAGGTACACCACGCTGCGAAATCTACGTTCCAGTCGTGGAGTTTTAAATCGATGTTTCCTGCTGCATGTGCCAAATCAAATCCAGCGATTGCACCAACTTCGTGAGCCGCTTTGGTAATTCGTTCCATGTCAAATAATTGACCCGTATAATAATTCACACCGCCAATCATCACCATGGCTAATTCATCGCCAACTTCTTTGATTTTTTGGATGATGTCATCCTCTTCAATGATGTGTTTTCCTTCTCGTGGACTAATTTCTACCAAATCATGTTCCATGGAAAGTCCGTGAAATTTGATTTGAGATTCCAAGGCATATTGATCGCTTGGAAAAGCTTTCGCTTCGCACAAAATCTTGGTTCTTTTGCCTTTCGGTTGAAAGAATGAAACCATCAACAGGTGCAAATTGGTCGTCAAGGAATGTGTAATCACCACTTCTTTGGGCAAAGCACCCACAATTTTAGCCGCTTTATTCGTCAAAAATTCGTGGTACGAAAACCAAGGTCTTTCTGCATGAAAATGTCCTTCAACTCCCCATTTTGCCCAATCGTTTAATTCTCTTTGAATGTATTCTCCCGTCGATTTTGGTTGTAATCCAAGTGAATTACCTGTAAAATATCGAATCGGTTGATCTTGAAAATTAGGAATGAAAAATTGTTCTCTGTATTTTTTCAATGGATCTTTTTCATCCATTTCTTTTGCAAAAGCGAGCGTATTTTGGAACTGCATACTGTGAGTCTTGATTTTAACGTTGCTCAAAGATAAACATTCTCATTGAAAATAAATTGAAAAACAAATTATAGAAATGATTACAGTATTTAATTTGTACATTTATACTAAACTAATTAGTTGCTGACTTTTGACAAACTGTAAAGATTATTTATTCTTAAATTACTACTGTATCGAAAAATGATAATTCATAATTCCTTAAATCTAGTTTGAATGAATATATGCGTTCTTTTTATACTGACAATGTTGTTATAGGATACAGTGCTTGGGGAGGCAGTTATTTGTCGTATGACGATTCTATTGTCATTCAGACAAGCACTGTTGAACTAATTAAATTGGACTCTTCAGGAGTTCGTTTGTGGAGAAAACCTGTAATAGGTAGTTTAAAGTTGGGTGAAAAAGGAGTTGCTGTTGCTGAACAAAACAACATTCTCATCACAGGAAAGAACTCCAGCAATGATGTTTTCATTGCAAAATACGATCCTTCCGGCAATGAAATCTGGTACAGAACAGCAGGTGTTTCAGGGTCAACTAAAAAAGATGTAGGAACTGTTGTTACAACTGATCAGGAAACCAAAACGCTAAAGATAATTGTGGATGCCTTGGAGGTTAAGGTCAGTGATTTATTTTCTTTTGAATAAACTTTTCGACTCCAAAATGTAAACCCAAAATTCATCTACAATTTAAAATATCGTATATTTGTGAACTGATCATTTGATTTTTTCCAATGTTTAGTTCATAAAAGCTCAGAGTATGAATTTATTGAATGTGTTATATAATGATTTTCGAACTGTCTTTAGATTGAAAGACGTGGCAATGCTGACAGGTGAGACAAATTTTGACTCATTAAATCAGAAAATGAATTACTATGTTCGTACCAAAAAACTTCTGAATCCTAGAAAAGGAATTTATTGTAAACCAAGGTATAATATGGAAGAATTAGCTTGTAGGATTTTTTCTCCTTCATATATTTCGTTGGAATATGTATTACAAAAAGCAGGAGTTATTTTCCAGTATGATAGCCGTATGACAATGATTTCTTATTTAAGTAGAGAAGTTGAAGTCGAGAATCAGATAATTTCTTTTCGTAAAGTTAAAAACGAACTTTTGGTTTCCTTAAATGGAATCGCGCAGAAAGAAAATACGGTAAACATTGCCACACCCGAACGAGCGTTTTTGGATCTGCTATACCTGAATGGATCCATGTATTTTGACAATCTAAATTCTCTAAATCGAGGTAAAATCGAGCTGATGTTACCAGCGTATAACTCAAAAGTTTTAAATAAACGAGTACATAAACTTTTTGAAAATGACAGACCTGAATAAACACAAATTTTTTATGCTGCAAATTCTGCGGGATATTTATTCTGATCTTGAATTGGCAAACTACCTAGGTTTTAAAGGTGGTACTGCATTGTTGTTTTTTTATGAACTTCCCAGGTTTTCTGTTGATTTGGATTTTAATCTGCTAAAACCCGAAAAGCAAGAAGAAGTGTATCAGAAAGTACGAGCAATTTTACTAAAATATGGTCAGATTTACGATGAAGCACAAAAGTTTTTTGGACCTCTATTGGTATTAGATTATGGTTACGGTGATCGGAAATTGAAAGTAGAAATCTCGAACCGAATGTATGACAATCACTATGAAATCAAGAATTTTATGGGCGTAAATATGCAGGTTATGACAGTTTCCGATATGTTTGCCCATAAGTTATGCGCTTTGTTAGACAGAAATGAACTAGCCAATCGGGACATTTTTGATTGCTGGTTTTTTATGGAAAGACGAACTCCTATTAACAAATCGTTGATTGAAGCTAGAATGGGAATACCTTTTTCGGATTATCTACAGAAATGTATAGATTTTCTTGAAAATAAATCAGACAAAGGATTATTAAATAGTCTGGGAGATTTACTCACTGCTGAAATGAAAGATTTTGTCCGCAAAAAACTGAGAACCGAAACCATTATGCTTTTGAAGTTCTACAAAGAGTTCCCAATTTTAAATCATTGAATCTCAACCACAAGACTTCGCAGCAAACACAAATATCCCAATCCACACCAAACCTTTGATGAAAAAAAACAAGAAACCAGCGATTCCTAGCTTTTTAAGCCATTTCTTTTTGTTGTTTGATGTTGATTGTTCTTCCAATTCGTTGATTTTAATATTCAAAAGTAGGAAATCTGAACTTTAAATCAAATCTTTACCAATATCTCTACGGAAATATGCACCTTCGAATTCAATTTTCTCAATTGTTTCGTAGGATCTACGAACCGCATTTTCTGTATTTCTGCCGAAAGAAGTAACTGCAATTACACGTCCGCCAGCTGATAAAACCGCTGGTCCATCCGAACTCGTTCCAGCGTGGAAAACCAAGCTATCCGTAATTCCATTCAAACCGTAAATGACTTTCCCTTTTTGGTATTCTTCTGGATATCCGCCAGAAACCATCATGATAGTCGCAGCACTTCGATCTTCAAATTGAACATCTCTTTCAGACAAGGTATTGGTAGCAACTCCTTCAAATAAATCCAATAAATCAGATTTCAATCTTGGGATAATTACTTCTGTTTCAGGATCTCCCAAACGACAATTGTATTCAATCACGAACGGATCGCCTTTTACATTGATGATTCCGAAGAAAATGAAACCTTTGTAAACCAGACCTTCTGCTTTCAAACCTTTTACGGTTGGAACGATGATTTGATTTAAAATTTTATCCTTGAATCCTTCATCTGCAAAAGGAACTGGAGATACTGCGCCCATTCCGCCTGTATTCAAGCCTTTGTCGCCATCGCCAATGCGTTTGTAATCTTTTGCTTCTGGTAATACTTTGAAAGAATCACCGTCTGAAATAACGAATGCTGACATTTCAATTCCTTTCAAAAATTGTTCGATCACCACACTAGAACTAGCATCTCCAAACTTCGCGTCCGCAAGCATGGCTTTCAATTCCGTTTTCGCTTCTTTCAAGGTGTTTAAAATCAAAACTCCTTTTCCAGCAGCCAATCCATCCGCTTTCAAAACGTACGGAGGTTTCATACTTTCTAAGAAAGCATATCCTTTTTCCAAGGTGTCTTTCGTAAACGTAGCGTATTTTGCTGTTGGAATTTGGTGGCGAACCATGAATTTCTTTGCGAAATCCTTACTTCCTTCCAATTGCGCAGCTTCTTGAGAAGGACCGATAACCGGAACGTTTTTCAAATCAGCATCTTGCACAAAGAAATCGTAAATTCCAGCAACTAAAGGATCTTCAGGACCAACAACAACCATGTTAATTTTATTCTCAAGAACAAACTTTTTGATGGCTGGGAAATCCGTGATGCCCATAGAGACGTTGGTTCCAACATTTTTGGTTCCTGCATTTCCAGGTGCGATGAACAAAGCATCCAATTGAGAACTTTTTGCCATTTTCCACGCCAATGCATGTTCTCTTCCACCAGATCCTAATAATAAAACTCTCATTTACGATAATGTATTTCGATTTAAATCCCTTTTAAAAGGAGTTTAAATTTTAGTTTTTGCAATTTTTCAAAATAGATTCAAACAACGCTCTTCCGTCCACATTATTCAATGCTTCATCCGCACATCTTTCTGGGTGCGGCATCATTCCAAAAACGTTTCTGTTTTCGTTACAAATACCAGCAATGTTATTGATCGATCCGTTTGGATTATTGTCCATGTCTACTTGACCTTCTTCAGAAGAATATCTGAAAAGAATTTGATCGTTGTCCATTAATTTCTTGCGAACTTCTTCACTAGCGTAGTAACGACCTTCACCGTGTGCGATTGGAATTTGGTATGCTTTTTCCAAATCTAAGTCTTTGGTAATCGCCGAATTATTGGTTGCAGGTTTGATGTGAACGTTTTTACAAATAAACTTCTGATTGTCGTTATGTAACAAAGCACCTTCCAACAAACCAGCTTCCGTTAAAATTTGAAAACCGTTGCAAACACCTAAGACATAACCACCGTTATTGGCATGTTTAATTACCTCACCCATAATCGGAGATAGTTTAGCGATTGCACCAGAACGCAAATAATCACCGTACGAAAATCCTCCAGGAAGGACTACAAAATCAACGCCTTTTAAATCTGCATCTTTATGCCAAAGTTTTTCAACTTGTTGACCCATTAAGGTTTCCAAAACGTAAACCATGTCTTCATCGCAATTTGAACCGGGAAATGTTACAACACCAAATTTCATTTGTAATAATTTTAAGTATTCACTGGAGATTTACTCCTACATTAATCAAGTTGCAAAGGTAATCATTTCAAATCCAAGAATGCTTATCTAATGAAGAATTTAAAGATTGAAAACAGAAAAATCACGTAGAACAACATCCGAGCAAAGAATTGTGTGGATTTGTAGAAAAATGAAAAAGGTAAGAATAAAGCTAAAGAAATGGTCGTGAAACTAAACCATTCGTATTGTTTTAGGAAAATAATTTCAATGACTCCCAAACCGATTCCAATCAGCAAGAACATTAACACGATGGATGTTAGTTTTCTAAATCGAATTGAACTGGTTATGTTTCGGGTTCTCAAACCATACAAACTCAAAAGCGCAGCTAAAACAAACAGCGCCATTGAGCTTAAGAAAATTAGTTGTTTTTGAACGTAATTGAGACTTGTTTCAATGAAATTCCAGTTGATTTGTTCTTCTTTCCAAAGGATGTAAGAAAAACCATAAACCAATGGAACCGAAATAGCAATCAAAGCCAAAATCATTTCTCGCCATACAAAAGGTCTGATTCTTAAAATCATCAACCAAAGTAGAGGAAAGACAAAAATCAACGAAGGATGAAAACTTGCTGCGATTCCAAAAAAGAAGCCACCGTTGAAACTGGTTGCTCGACCATCGGAATTATTTTCCAAGCGAAACAACTGAAAAAGCGTTAAAATCAAAAAGGATTGTGCAATAATGACGCCATCCAATTGATAAAAGGAATGGTAAAAGCTCATCAATACAACGTAGAGTACCGAAACGATGTAGGTGTTTTTTTCGTAGAAAATATTGGCGTTAAACAAGAAATTCAATCCAAGCGCATTGAGTAAAATGATTGCTCCAGATGCAATTCGAACCCAAACACTAGGCGGACTTTCTACACTTCCCCACAAACCTAAGTCGATGGTATTGGACAGCTCAAAAAAGTCATTGGTAAAACCCAAGAAACCTTGATTTAGCAAAGCGTAGCTTGCAATCAAAAATGGTAAGATTACCAAAGCAATCACGTTGTTTCCTGAAAATAATCGAATCATCACTGCAAAGCTACTTAAAGATTGAATATTTTCATCAAAAAGAGGACTTTGATTTACTAGATTTCATGCGACATGCAAGTTCTAGAAGATTTCTTGCCATAAAGTTTGAATTTTCATACAAATTTGACTTACTTTGCAGGACTTAAAATTACAGGTATGAAATCTACAGGCGTTTTTTATAATATTGGACATTACACAGAACTTTTTGTTTCTTCTATTTATGATAATATTGGAAACATTTTTAATTACTCGTGCATTGTTTTAGGGTTTATTGGTCTTTTTTATTGGTTGAACTTCCAACACAAAGACACTCAGAAAGCTAAAAAAGATCCAAATAAAATTATCTAATTAGAGTGATTCTAATTTTAAAGGTTGTCAGTGACAGCCTTTTTTATACACCATAAATGACTAAAACGGCTATTATCACCGCAGGAGGAATTGGAAAACGAATGGGATCAACGATTCCAAAACAATTTCTAATGCTACACGGAAAACCACTTCTCTGCTGGACGATAGAACAGTTTTACGATTTTGATTCCCAAATTCAAATAATCGTCTCTTTACCCAAAGAATGGATTGAGTTTTGGAAAGAATTATGTCAAGAAAATAACTTCACGATTCCACATTTATTAGTAGAAGGCGGAACAGAACGTTTTCATTCCATTCAAAATGCATTGCGTTTTGCGACAGGAGATTTAATTGCCATTCACGATGGTGTTCGTCCCTTGGTTTCAAAAGTGTTAATTCGATTCGGATTTGAAACTGCCGCTTTAAAAGGTTCAGCAATACCCGTAATTGGCTTGAAAGAATCCATTCGAGAAGTAACAGGTTCTCTTTCTTGTGCAGCGCCACGAAGTAATTACAGAATTGTACAAACACCTCAGACGTTTCAAAAAGAGATCATCCAAAATGCTTACAAACAAAGCTTTGAAGTGAACATGACAGACGATGCCTGCTTGGTTGAAAGTAGTGGTATTTCGGTAACCTTAATCGATGGAGAATCCAAAAACATCAAAGTCACCGATCAAGTTGATTTCGCGCTTGCCGAATTGTTAGTGGGATTAATAGATTGATTTTTATTGACTGTTAGCGTTGGCTATTGGACAATCTGCATTCTACAGCTGTCCGTCCGAATGATAAAACCCTTCTTTGTAAATTTTGACTTTTAACAAAATTCCATCGCGGTCGTACACGTAGACCTTTCCGTTGAACAAGCGTCCGTCTTTGAAATCACCATCTTGCCAGATTTCGTCGTCGGTACTGTAGACTTTGTTGTATCCGTTGGGTTGAAATTTTCCGCCTTTTACAATTGGATTGATGATTTTAACACTGCTTTCTTTTGTGTTCTTGACAGTTGGTTCTGTTTCCTTTGGATTTTTAAGTTCCTTAATTTCTCTATCTTTTACGGAGCCATCGGCATCAAAAATCAAGATTTCTTTGACGTCTCCATTTGGGAAATATCGCACCGCTTTTCCAACTGCTAAACCGTCTGAAGCGGTATATTCAAATTCAACTTTCCCGCTCGGGAAAAAGTACATCACCTTGCCATTTTCTCGGCCATTGTTGTAAGCAGATTCATAAGATAATTGTCCGTTGGTATGAAATCGTCGAATGGTATCCGCATATTTACCAATCATAAAAGTGCCTTTTTCAGCTAGTTTTCCGTTGGTGTGATACATCGTGTACTTTCCATTTGGTCGGTTGTTTTGATATTGACCAATCAACCTCGGAGTTACACCGTCTTTGTGGTATTTTACCCACGTATTTTCACGTCGTCCATTTTTATATTCCCCTTCTTCAATTTTTCCGTTGGCAGGAAAACCTTCTTCAGGACGATCTTTTCCGTACACAACCCATTTGCCTTGCTTTTTTCCATCTGCACTTTTCTGATTAATTAAATCAGATTGTTGGGAGTCCATAGCTTGTACATCTGTATGCTGTATGAGGAACGAAAGTAGCAGTAGCAAAGAAAAAAAAGACTTTAGCATGATCATTTTAGATTTGAACCGCAAGTTACTAATTATGAATAAAAAAAGAACTTGATTTTTTTATTGGTGGTTCGTTCCTTATCATTTCCCTGATTTAAATGAGCAAATAACGATTAGTTACGCCATCATGGATACATCAACTTCGTCCAACATGATTTTTACCATGGAGGAAAGATCGAATTTTTGTTTCCATCCCCAATCTTTTTGTGCAGCTGAATCGTCAATAGAATTTGGCCAACTGTCTGCAATCGCTTGTCTGAAATCAGGTTCGTAACTCATTTCAAAGGCTTGGTTTTTCTTGATTTCGTCTGATAATTGTTCAGGAGTAAAACTAATTCCCGCCAAGTTGTAACTGGATCTAATTTTTACATTCTCCACAGGAGCTTCCATCAACTCAATCGTTGCACGGATTGCATCTTCCATAAACATCATCGGCAAAGCGCTGTCTTTAGACAAAAACGAAGTGTATTTTCCGCTTTTCTTGGCGTGATAGAAAATGTCTACTGCGTAATCGGTTGTTCCGCCACCAGGCAAACTCGTGTATGAAATCAAACCTGGGTAACGGATACTTCTCACATCAACGTTGTATTTGTTGAAGTAATATTCGCACCATCTTTCACCTGCTTGTTTGGAAATTCCGTAAACCGTTGATGGTTCCATCACGGTGTATTGCGGCGTATTGTCGACAGGCGTTGTAGGACCGAAAACGGCGATCGAACTTGGCCAAAAGATTTTTTTCAAATGACCTTCTTTCGCCAAATCCAAGATGGTAAACAAACCTTCCATGTTTAATTTCCATGCAAAGTCTGGATTTTTCTCAGCAGTTGCAGAAAGTAAAGCTGCTAATAAATAAACATCGGTAATCTGGTTGTCGATAATATAGGAACGAACGCTTTCTTTTTCCAAAATGTTCATCTGAACATACGGTCCATTACTCAAAGCTTCATTCGGCTCAGACTTCAAGTCTGCAGCAACGACTGCTTCCATTCCAAATTTCTCGCGCAAAGCCAAAACTAATTCTGTTCCAATTTGTCCGCAAGCGCCAATAACCAATGTTTTTTTCATACCGATCTGATTGAGCTACAAATTTAAGTTAATCCGCGAATAGCCCAAGACATTTTGAAACAATCTCTGAAAATAAAGTTGTATTTATTGAAATCAAATCATAACTTTGTCTAAAAGGTAGCATACCATGTGGATTGATTTACTTCAACATTTAAAATTTCTCATCAAGAGAAACCCTGAGTGAAACCGTGTGTCATCACGAGTGAATTCATTTTTATTTTAGAATATTAGTGGTTGTTGTCGGATGATTAACAGCAACTTGAAGTTATATCAATAAAATTTATCTTATGCCATTTTATCACAAACTAGGTCGTATTCCCCATAAACGACACATTACTTTCCAAAAAGATTCTGGAGAATACTATTACGAACAACTTTTCGGAACGGAAGGTTTTCACGGATTTTCTTCTTTGTTATATCACACGCACAGACCAACGCAAGTTAAAAGTATTGGAGAACCAATAGACTTAACGCCAATTGCAGCGCTCGACAAACACGTGAAAGCACAAATGTTGCGTGGATTTGATGTGAAACCAACTGCTGACTTTTTGGATAGCCGTGTCATTGTTTTATTCAACAACGACGTAAACATCGCACTTGCTGCACCTCAAAAATCAATGACTTCTTATTTTTATAAGAATGCTGATGCAGACGAAGTGCTTTTCGTTCACAAAGGAACCGGAACTTTGAAAACTTTGGTTGGAAATATTCCTTTTTCGTACGGAGATTATTTAGTGATTCCACGTGGAATGATTTATCAAATGGAATTTGACACCGAGGACAACCGTTTCTTAATCGTTGAATCTTTTAGTCCGGTTTTAACGCCACGTAATTACCGCAACAATTTCGGACAGTTATTAGAGCATTCTCCTTTCTGCGAAAGAGATTTCAGAGCGCCTTCTGAATTAGAAACACACGATGAGAAAGGCGATTTTGTAGTGAAAACCAAAAAAGAAAACGTATTGCACGAAGTAGTTTACGGAACACACCCTTTTGACGTAGTTGGCTGGGATGGTTACAATTTCCCGTATGCATTTTCGATTCACAATTTTGAACCAATTACAGGAAGAATCCATTTACCGCCGCCGATTCACCAAAACTTCGAAGGACATAATTTTGTAATTTGTTCGTTCGTTCCTCGTTTATACGATTATCACCCACAAGCAGTTCCTGCGCCTTATAATCACAGCAACATCGATTCAGATGAGATGCTGTATTACGTGGATGGAGATTTTATGAGTAGAAATCACGTGGAGAAAGGATACATTTCGCTTCACCCAGCAGGATTGGTTCACGGACCACATCCAGGAGCAATGGAACGCAGCATTGGTAAGAAAGAAACGGGAGAATTGGCTGTTATGGTTGATACTTTTAAACCCTTGAAATTGACACAAGCTGCTTTGGATATTTCGGATCCAGAATACTACAAATCTTGGGTAGAATAAAATTTTAAAATCAAAGCAAGTCACTTATTTTATCAGTGAGTGATTATAAATTATACAATTAGATGCCGATTATTTTCGGTTCAAAAAGAACAAAATAAAAATATATCATGAGTAAAGAAATTAAAAACGTAGAATACGGATTAGAGAAAATTTTTGAAGGAGCACAAGATTTCTTGCCTTTATTAGGAACAGATTATGTTGAGTTTTATGTAGGAAACGCAAAACAAGCGGCTCACTTTTACAAAACAGCATTTGGTTTTCAATCTCACGCGTATGCAGGATTAGAAACTGGAGTGAGAGACAGAACTTCTTACGTGTTGAAACAAGATAAAATTCGTTTGGTTTTGACAACTGCTTTGGTAAGCGATTCGCCAATTGGTGAACACGTTAAAAAACACGGTGACGGTGTTAAAATTGTTGCGTTGTGGGTTGAAGATGCGCGTTCTGCTTACGAGGAAACAATCAAAAGAGGTGCGAAGTCGTACATGGAACCAACTGTTGAATCAGATGAAAACGGTGAAGTGGTAAGAGCGGGAATTTATACCTACGGTGAAACAGTTCACATGTTTGTGGAACGTAAAAATTACAAAGGTGATTTCTTGCCAGGATTCAAAAAATGGGAATCTGATTACAATCCAGCGCCAACAGGTTTGAAATACATCGACCACATGGTTGGAAATGTTGGCTGGAATGAAATGAATACGTGGGTGAAATGGTACGAAGATGTGATGGGATTTGTAAACTTCCTTTCGTTTGATGACAAACAAATTACAACGGAATATTCTGCATTGATGTCCAAAGTAATGTCAAACGGAAACGGACGTATTAAATTCCCGATCAACGAACCAGCTGAAGGAAAGAAAAAATCTCAAATTGAAGAATATTTAGATTTCTACGAAGGACCAGGAGTTCAACACATCGCGGTTGCAACAGATGATATTTTGACAACGGTTGCGGACATGCGTTCAAGAGGAATTGAATTCTTGTCTACACCACCACAAGCTTATTACGACGACGTGCCATTGCGTTTGGATAAACACAACCATAAATTACAAGAAGACATCGATAAATTGATGAAACTTGGAATTATGATTGATGCAGATGAAGAAGGTTATTTGTTGCAAATTTTCACCAAGCCAGTGGAAGATCGTCCAACTTTATTCTTCGAAATCATTCAAAGAATGGGTGCAAGAGGATTTGGAGCAGGAAACTTCAAGGCTTTGTTTGAATCCATTGAAAGAGAACAAGAAAAAAGAGGAACATTGTAAAATTAGTTTCTGAATTGAATATGAAAGATTGTTAGGCTTGGATTTTATCTGAGCCTAACTTTTTTGTTGAATACTTAGATGAACAACCATGAAGTACAGATTACTAAGCAATGAAGAATTAGTTATTCTTGAAGAAGACTTGAAACAGTTTTTGATTGTAAACCACGTTTACAAAGAAGAATGGGCAGCGATGAACAAAGACAATCCTGAAATGGCACAAAAATTAATTGTTCTTTTTAGCGATGAGGTTCTTCAAATCGTGTATGAGAAAGTGAAATTTCTTGAATTTAGAAGTCCAGAAAGTTGTTTTATTTTTCATTGCAAACCAGACCAAATCGAATTGGTTTCCATGCAACGAAAATCGCCAAATTCTCCAATTGATTTTTCAACGCCCGAATCTATTCACGAAGCGTTGGTGAAATTTCCAAATGAAATCAGATTTCTCCAAAGTGAAAAAATATACAGCGATGTACGAGAGAAAGAAATTCACCAAATGCTAGAGCAAGGTTGTTTGAATTCGACAGCAAGTTTTTGGGATTCAATTCAAGAAGTTGTTAAATTTCAATCAAAGTCTTAAAAGCGATAAATTGTCTCGATTTTTCGTTAACTTTGATGTATGAAAAAGTGGATTATTTCGTTTTTACTTTTTGTGATTACATTAAGTCAAAATACATACGCACAAGGTTGTTCTCAATGTAAAATGGCTGCAGCACAAGGTTCCGAATTGGATGAAAACTCATTCGGATCCAACATCAACGGAGGAATTGGTTATCTGATGCTTATCCCATACGTTTTGATTGGCTTTTTCGTTGCTTTCACATTTCGCGAACAAATAAAAACATTTTTGAAGAAAAAATATCCGAATGTTTTTAAGAAGGGAGCGGTTGTTGAGTAAGGAATTTATTCTTTGAGTACGTACATCTGGAAGATCTACATTATTAAGTCGCTCAATAATAGCCAAATAACTTTATCTATTTCATTTCTTATTGCATAAAAAAGAATGTTGTTTAATGAAACTGTCGATAAGTTTCTATTTATACCATTTTTCTTCTCTTGTCGAATTCACTCATAAACTCACTAAAATAAACTTTTTAAAATTTATCGCAAGAAGGCCGCTCCTTGTTGACAAGATTCATATGTTTATTGTAAGCAAGAGAATTTGCTTACAAAACTTGTCATCAAAACACGTTGCTTACAAGATTTACTTGTTTCTTGTAAACAACAGAACTTGTATTCAAGAATTGTAATCCTTTATTATATAGATATTTTACTTGTTTGAGTTGACTACGTGAAAATTCAATAAGCAGCAGTTTTAATTAAAAAACCAACAACCCAACATTATAAGTATAATCGTCACATTAACAGCTTGTTACTTTTGCTTTCTAGACTTTTTTACGTGAAAATAAATGTTATTCCCTAAAAATGCTTATAAGTAGGATAATCTTTTCTATTTTCGTAAGATAACAGATGTTGTAAAGCAATCTGGAAACCAGATATTTTAGTATGAGAACATTAAATTACATCGACTTATTCGCAGGTGCGGCCGGACTTTCAGAAGGGTTTGTACGTGCTGGTTTCACACCTATTGCACACGTGGAGATGAATAAAGACGCTTGTGATACAATAAAAACAAGAACCGCTTACCATTGGTTGAAAGAGCAAAATCGTATTGATGAATATTTCGATTATTTGAAAGGCAAAACAATCCGAGAAGCACTTTGGGAATCTGTACCGCAACATTTAATAGAATCGGTAATCAATAAAGAAATTTCGGAAGAAACATTACCAGATATTTTTGCCAAAATTGATGCAGAACTAAAAGATAAATCCGTTGATTTAGTTATTGGAGGACCTCCTTGTCAGGCATATTCTATTGTGGGTCGGGCAAGAGACCCTCATAAAATGAAAAAAGACCAGCGAAATTTTCTATACAAATACTATGTTGAATTTCTGAAAAGATACCAGCCTAAAATGTTTGTGTTTGAAAATGTTCCAGGAATTTTATCTGCAAAAAATGGTATCCATTTGGAAAATATTTTCAATGCCGTAAGAAAGGCTGGATATGAAGTTGCTATTCCTTCCAGGGATCATTTAAACGCCAAAGATTTTGGTGTCTTACAAGATAGAAAGCGAGTAATTATTATTGGTTGGAAAAAAGAATTAAATTTATCTTATCCAGAATTTGAAACAAAAGAGCACACATTTCAAATTCTTAAAGATTTATTTTCAGACTTGAATCCATTACAAAATGGCGAAGGAACTTTAAAGGCAGTTGATTATGCCAAACCCACAACGGACTATCTGAAAGAATCGAAAATTAGAAACGGATTAGATTTTGTAACTCAGCATCTTGCCCGTCCAAATAACGAAAATGATTTGGAAATTTACCGAATTGCAGTTGATAAATGGAACAATGGAAAGCGACTAAATTACGCCGAACTTCCAGAAAGACTCATCAAACATTCCAATACGACATCTTTTGTAAACCGTTTTCAGGTTGTAAACGGAAACGGTGTTTCACATACCGTTGTGGCACATATTGCAATGGACGGACATTATTATATTCATCCTGACAAAAAGCAAAATCGTTCAATTTCTGTTAGAGAAGCTGCAAGAATTCAATCCTTTCCAGACGATTATTTCTTTGAAGGAAGTAGAACAGCGGCTTTTAAACAAATTGGAAATGCAGTGCCTCCGTTAATGGCTGAGAAAATTGCTGAGAGAATAAAAGAGATGATATTATGAGTGATAAGTCTAAAATAGGGGATTTTGTATTTAAGCCTAGAGCGAGGATTATAAAAACAATAGGAGAAGAGCTTATCAGTAACGACAATGTTGCTGTTATTGAATTGGTGAAAAATAGTTATGATGCAGGATCATCTATTGTAGATATTACGTTCGAAGGAGTCATTGAAGAAAAAAAAGAAGGAAGAAAAAGAAAGAAATATATTGACCGAAGTAATTCATCAATAATTATTTATGATGAAGGAAAGGGAATGGATTTTAGCACTATTGAGTCTGCATGGATGGAGCCGGCAACGAATTTCAAAAAAAAGGGAGAGAATCAAAATTCTAATCGAAAGTTTACTGGAGAAAAAGGTATTGGACGTTTTGCTTCGGCAAAATTAGCTTCACGTTTGGAGTTGGTGACAAGGCAAGAAAATGGTGAAGAAATTGTTGTGAGATTTAATTGGGATGATTTTTCGGATGAGGATAACTATCTGGAAAATATACGAGTTAATTGGGAAATAAGACAACCAATAGAAATAAAAAAAAGTGGAACAATCCTCAAATTAATTGATTTAAACAATGATTGGGACGAAGATAAAATCAGAGAACTAAGAGTTACTTTATCAAGGTTATTAAATCCTATCGTTCCTACAGAAGACTTTCTAATAAGTGTAAATATTCCTGATGATTTAGATAATAATTTAGACGGAACTATTGAACGACCAGAGACACTAAATAAGCCAGATTATTATATAAGAGGTACTATTACAGAAAATGGACAGCCAGAAAGCCTTCGTTTTTACAGTAAAATTAAAGGAAGTGAAGAAACTTTGGTATTTACAGAAAAAGATTTTTTATTAAAAGACCCACCAAGAACATCTCTTGCAGGCGAATTTAGCTTTGAGTTCAGAATATGGAACAGAGATTCAGAAAATATTAAGAAATTATCGGAGGAGACAAACTCATCTGTAAAAAATGTAAGAGCCGATTTGGATAACCTAGCAGGTATCAGTATATATAGAGACAATGTTAGGGTTTTACCTTATGGTAATCAAAATAACGATTGGGCAAGACTAGATATACGCAGGGTTAATAATCCGACTCTGAGATTAAGTAATAATCAAATTGTTGGTTATATTTCCATAGGATTAGAATCGAATCCCTTGTTAAAAGACCAGAGTAACAGAGAGGGAATTGTAGAAGGACAAGCATTGGAAGATGTAAAAGAGTTGATCAAATTGATTCTGAATGAGGTTGAGCAAAGGAGATATAGTGAGCGTCCTCGTGAAAATGAGAGATCTGTATCGCAAGAAAGTTTATTTGAAAAATTTTCACTTCGCTCTTTATCCACTCTCGTAAAAGATAAAATTCCTGAAAACAAGCAGATTATTGAAGCTGTTGAGAAGAAAGATGTTGAGATAAAAGAAAGTGTTACCAAAATTCAAGAAGTTATCTCAAGATATAGAAGATTAACAACTTTAGGGCAATTAATCGATGCTGTCGTTCACGATGGAGGAAATTATCTGAACAAAATCGACTTACAAGCACACTTAATTACAAAAGCACTTAAAAAGCCAGAAATCAATAAAGATGAACTTTCTGAACATGTAGCCAATATACAGAATCTGAGAAAGGATTTCGCACAGCTTTTCCGGAGAATAGAACCTTTTGGAGGGCGAAAAAGAGGGCGACCTAAAAATATTGTCCTTGAAGATGTTATTAGAAATCAATTTATGCTATATCATATAGATTTGGAAAGATTGAATATTTCTTATGAAATATCAGATACCAAAAACTCTATAACGATCGACGAAGCAGAATTGGGGATCATTTTTATGAATCTAATTCAGAATTCAATATATTGGCTTGAGAATATTGAAACTGAACGCAAAATAATGGTACAGATTGACAGACCTGATGCAAAAGAGTTATCCGTAATTTTCAGTGATAGTGGTCCAGGAATTAAAGATGGGACTGAGAGTACTGTTTTCGAGCCATACTTCAGTACAAAACCAGATGGTATTGGATTAGGGCTATCCATTGTTGGAGAGCTGATTTCAGAATATAATGGAGAATTTATGCTCGTAAACAACGGTCTATTAGATGGAGCAACTTTTAAAATAATTTTTAGATATAGGATATGAAAAAAGAATTACACTTACTATATGTTGAAGATGATAGGGAAAATAGAGAAAGTTTAGTTAAACTATTATCTGATGAGACCATAGGAGATTATACAATTAAAATTAAGGGTATCGAGTCTTTCGATAAGGCTTTTGATGAAATAAAAGATAATGATTATCATATAGTCATTTTAGATATTTATAGAGGAAATCCTAAAGATAATGGTGAACAAGCAGGGTTAAAGGTTTTAAAAGAAATTCAAAATAAATGTTTTGTACCTGTTATTTTTTATTCAGGAAACACACAGAATGTAAAAGACTTAAAATCACAAATTGTTGGAGTGGTAACAAAAGGTGATGATGGAGTTGAAGGATTAAAGAAAGAAATTGAACGACTTGCAAAATTTAATTTACCATTCGTAAAAGAAAAGTTACATAACTATCTAGAAGAAGAACTTAAGACATACTTTTGGGATATTATCCACAACGAAAGAAATAAATTTACTGCTACCCAAAACGATTTCTCTTTAGGATATTTAATGTTACGTAAGTTTGGCAATTCGCTTTCAAAAGAGAAAATCTCTGAAATTCTTGGAGATGGAGAGTTGAAAAAAGATAAAGTACACTCAATGGAGTTCTATCTTTACCCGACAGATACAAATGCCGAGTACGAAAGTGGTGAAATTCTTCAAAAAGACAATGATGTGTTTATTATTCTTACACCAAGTTGCGATTTTATAGATAGAGGAGAAGGAAGACGAACAGTTGGTAAAGTTCTATTAGCAAAAACAGATTTATTGACAAATACAAATGAATATAAGTTATATGCGAATAAGAAAAAGGAAGGTGGAACTACTGATAAATCCAATAAAGAGCAAGAGTCTGACAAGAAGAATTTGATAAAAACAATTACTTCGGGACGTAGTGATAGATATTTCTTTTTACCACAAACGCCATTCATTGAAAACCGAGTTATTGATTTCCAAATCAAAGAGATGGTTGATTATGACAGTCTAAGAGATTATACAAGATTAACGAAATTAGACAATCCTTATGCAGAAGGTATGACTGCAAGTTTTATCAGGTACTATAACCGTATTGGTTATCCTGATATAGATAGTGATTTAATTCTTTCATACTTGTAAACTTATATTTGCAACAACAAAATAAATAAAATGAACAAAAAAAAATAAACAACATATAAAATATTAGCGTTTCGCTTTTAAATCCCGCTTCGGAAACCGACCAAATTTTCATAGCAGCAGGGAGAGTAAGAGAGGAAACGTCTACGGTAAAGCGTGGGCGTTCCTTTTTGCTTTTGCTGCCAGGTTCTTGGTCGGACCTCCGAAGTAAAGCATTAAGGGATTAGCCCACGTTCCTTTTTTAACACCGTAGTAAAAATGAAATTATATCAAACTTTAGAATCTCAACTCAAAAAAGAACCCAATTATGTTTCCGACAACGGCGAACTTAAAAAATGGGTAGTCATCAGCAAAGCGCAGAATTTTGATGAAGAACTCATCACCCTTTTGCTGAAAGATAAAACCGTAAAAGATTATTTCTTCAAAGAAATTGCTGGGATAACGATTTTTAACCAAGGACTATTTCTACAGTTTTTAGAGCAGAAAAACTACCTGAACGACAGCTACACCCAATTTAAAAACAAAGTAGGTTTAACCATTGATGGTAAATACCTCAAACAGCGAAATGAAGTAGCTTTGGTATGGCCTTTTAAAGATTGCATCCTTGAAGGTGGGCAAAGCAGAGAGGAAGATAAACGAGAAGAAATATTCTTCAATGAGATTTTGGCACAAGATGAAATAACCCAACTCTTAGAACCCAAAGTTTTGACCAATGCCAAACGTATTGACAAAGACGGAGAACAACCACTCGATCAATTTAACCGAAACGAAGAAGGAACAATCACCGATAACCTTATCATCAAAGGTAATAACTTGTTGGCTTTGCATACGCTGAAACAAGAGTTTGCAGGAAAAGTAAAATTGATTTATATCGATCCTCCTTATAATACAGGAAGTGATAGTTTTGGATATAATGACAACTTCAACCATTCAACTTGGATGACTTTTATGAAAAACAGGTTGCAATCTGGAAAATATCTATTAAATGATAACGGCTTTTTCTGTTGCCATATTGACAATAATGAGGGTGAATATCTGAAAGTTTTAATGGATGAAGTTTTCGGTGCAGAAAATTATATAAATACTTTTTATATTAGAGTTCGCTACCCTGACAAAACTCTTAAACAAGATATGGATTTTCATAAAGAAATCGAATCAATTCATATATACAAAAAATCAAATAACGCAAAACCAATACATAATGAAATAGAAACAACTATTGATAAGTACATATTCTATTTTGAGGAAATTGGAAAAGGAAATGAAATAGAATTAGGTGGGAAAAAGGTAATTGTTTTTCAGAAAGATGAAATTAAGATTGTAAAAAAAGAGTTTTCCGACAAAGGTAGGAAGGAAGTTTGGGCTACCGGAAGTATCTTAGATGGTAATTCTTCAGGTAGGTTTTTTAGAGATTATTTGACTGGCAGATACGAAAATGACGGGTTGGGTATTGTGTATAAAGTTTTTGGAGTTGGCGACGAAACAGACGGATACAGATATTTTACTGGTCCAAAAAAAAGTGGAGCAACTAAGGGGAAATATTTTCAAGGAATTCCAAATAAACAGGTTGAATCAGAAAACAATATTAGAACAATACCAATAAATAATTTTTATGACTTAGCAGGTGGCTTTGGTAATTGCAGGTTAGAAGGTGGAGTTGAATTAAGAAGTGGAAAAAAACCAGAAGAGCTATTAAGAATCATTCTTTCCCATTTTAGTCAAAAGAATGACATCGTACTTGATTATCATTTAGGAAGTGGTACTACAGCGGCAGTAGCTCATAAAATGAATCGTCAGTACATTGGTGTAGAACAATTAGATTATGGGAAAAATGATAGTGTTATAAGATTGGAAAATGTGATAAATGGTGACAAAACAGGAATTTCCAAAGATGAAGAGATTAATTGGCAAGGAGGAGGCTCTTTGGGAGTGTTCAATGAACTGTGTCAACCAGCTATTTAATTCTATCACCAAAGTAGTGATTTAAATCATTTCTAATAGCAGCCCAAGCAAATATTTGTCCATCCCATTTTGTATGAGCATTCTGTATT
>JAQVCM010000003.1:210837-225204 GCA_028689775.1 Crocinitomicaceae bacterium | reverse complement strand
AATACAGAATGCTCATACAAAATGGGATGGACAAATATTTGCTTGGGCTGCTATTAGAAATGATTTAAATCACTACTTTGGTGATAGAATTAAATAGCTGGTTGACACAGTTCATTGAACACTCCCGTTAAAAATTTTGAATATGCAACTTTATACTAAAATATTTCTAGTTTATTGTATTTTTAGTGTAACTTTTAGCAATACCCAATCTGTTTTTCACCAAGATATTTTCAATGGTGGGGTAACTGGTGATGGTTACAATCCTATTTTTTCTTCCGAATCACCTAACTTTGTGATTCATATTGAAAATGGAAGTACTATTAGAAATGCTTTTTTTTTCTGTATTGCTTATAATTCACCACTGCCTAAAAAGGCCATTTTTAATGGCACTGAAATAGAACTTAACTCTAATACCTCGCTAAATAATAGTGATTTTTTAGCAAATAATGGTATAGATACTTTTGCATTAAAAATTATTATTGTAGATGTTAGACATTTAATCAATCCAAATCAAAATACTTATTCTTTTATACCTCCCAACCAAGTCTCACCGAAGATTGGAGGTTTTTATTCTAGTTATTACTTATATGTTAGTTATGAGAACCCTGTACTTCCCGCAATTAACTCTACAATTTCTTTAAATAATATTGATGCAAATGCAGTAATGAACTATAATTTTTCTTCAATCAATCCAATAAATCTGAATAAACCCGTAGGTCTTGCATTGAATGCCGGACATTTTTGTGACACCATTCAAGATGGAAGTTATATTAAAATAAATAATTCTAATATTGGGCTTTTAGGTGGAATAGAGTATAATACTAACGTGCTATGCTCTGGTGTTTCAGGTTCATTTTATTATCAGAGTGAAAACTTATTTGGCTTGGGAAATGATACACCTACAAACACCATGAGTGGTTCCGACGCTCTCGCAAATATCAGCCCATATATTAATAACAACACCAACTTTGATGTACGTTTTGAATATCAAAGCAATACTGCTCCTCGCTCAAACCCAGTATTTCAACTATTTTTAACCTATGTTTCAAACTGCGATCCTTTCGATGTCACCGTAACACCAGACACCACAACCTGCTTCAATTCACCTTTACAACTACACGCAACTGGCGGTTCACGCTACGAATGGCAACCTGCAACTGGTTTGAGTTGTGCCAATTGCCCAAATCCAATTGTCAGCACGGATAGTTCACGGTTTTACACCGTTCGCATTTGGAACAACGATACCTGTTCGGTGGTTCGTTCGGTTAAAGTCAACGTGAATCCATTGCCTTCATTTTCTAGTATTCAATTCACAGCTTCAGAATGTGGAGATTCTACCGGAACGTTAATTGCAAAATCCAATCAACCCGTTCAATATTCCATCGATGGAAGTGTGCCTAAAACTTCAGGAATTTTTAACCAATTGAGTTCTGGCTTTCATACGGTCAGTATTTTAGATTCCAACGGCTGCAGTAAAGACAGCGTCATTTTTATTCCAGAAATTATTTCGGTAAATGCCTTGTTTGTAGCCAATCCACCAAGCGGTGGCGCACCTTTGGCGGTAGATTTTGCCAATCAAAGTACCAACGCAAGCAATTACGAATGGTTTGTAGATGGCGTTTCTCAAGGTTCTAGTTTTTCCAATTATCTTTTTGATAGTACCGGAGTTTACACAACAACGCTTATCGCTTGGCAAAACAATCCAACGTGTGCCGATACGTTTACGGTTCACATTCACGTTTACGATTCGTTGATGGTGCAAGTTCCCAACGTTTTCACCCCCAACCAAGACGGCAACAACGATCTTTTTGGCATCACCACCAACATTCCAGTTTTCATAGATTTTCAGATTTTCAATCGCTGGGGAAATGTGATGTCATCTGGTCAGAACTTAAAATCTCAAGTAGGAATTCCATTCACACCACTTTGGAACGGAGAAGATGCGGTTGATGGAACTTATTTTTATCAGATTACAGTTCGTTCTCAAATTACAGAACAAAATTTAGAAGTGAAAGCGGATGGGTTTGTGCATTTGGTGAGATAAATTTGAAATTCAGTTTCCATATTATTTTTGGATTTTGTAGAGGCGTGATTAGTGAGATCTCTACAAGATTCAAATATTTTGAAATAAAACAGAACTAGATTCCCAAGTTCATTTGAAGCAACGCAGCTTGATTCTGAACAAACTCCGAATCAACCACATCCGCCATCGGAATCCGAACAACTTTCTCAATTGGAAATTTAGTCAAAATCATGCTTTTCGTAGATTCATTTGAATCGCCTACAAAAACCAAAATTTCAACCGGAATGTTTCGATGTTTTAAAACTTCCAAGCTCAATAAGGTATGGTTGATGGAACCCAAGTAATTTCGCGAAACTAAGATGACGGGCAATTTCCATTTTTCCAATAAATCCAGATATAAATCTCCTTTTTCGTTGAATGGAACCATCAGTCCGCCAGCGCATTCGATGATGAGATTTTTTTCAGTTTCTGGAACTTTAAAGTCTGAAAGAGAAATCTGAATTCCATCAATTTTAGCGGCTAAATGCGGCGAAGCTGGTGTTTTTAAAAGGTGTCTTTCTGGTAAAACAGTTACATTTTCTGAACAATATTTTCCAACTTTGATGCTGTCGGAATTGTCTAAATCGCCTGCTTGAACGGGTTTCCAATATGCTGCTGATAATGCTTCAGCAAAAATAGAACTGACAACTGTTTTACCAACGTCGGTTCCGATTCCTGCAATTACGTATGTTTTCTTTTGCATCGATTATCTTAATTCAGCGCCCAATTGACCTTCTAATTCTTTGCGAATTTTCTCCATCACTTGGTCCACTTGTTCGTCTTTCAAAGTATTTTGAGCATCTTGGAAATGGAAGGAAACCGCATAGGATTTTTTCCCTTCTTCTAATTTCTCGCCTTCATACACATCAAATAGTTGAACGTTTCTTAAAATCTTTTTGTCGCATTTTTTAGCGGCATCTTCAATCGATTTAAAAGTAACTGCTTTGTTTAACAACAAAGAGAAATCACGACGACTTTCGAATGTTTTTGGAATTTCTTTGTATTGTACTTTGTTTAATTTCAAAGCATTCAATAATGCATCCCAATCTAAATCAGCGATGTAAACATCTTGTTTTAAACCAAATGCCTTTTTGGTTTCAGTAGAAATCCAACCCAATTGACCTACATGTTGTTTCAAAACAAACGCATCAATTCCATCTTCTAAAACACTATTTTCCATTGGTTTTTCATTCCACAAGGAAGTCAAACCTAAACGGGAAATGAATGCAGTAACAATTCCTTTCAAGGTGTAAAAACTCGTTTTATCTTTGGATGAATTCCATTGTTCTTGTTGTTTGCTTCCGGTAATGGTCAAAATCAAACGCTTATTTTCCAGGTACTTCTCTCCTACTTTTTGGTATGTTTTTCCGAATTCAAATAATTTTAAATCTGGATTTTGTCTGTTGCGATTGTGAGAAACTGCTTCCAAAGATGAGAAAATCATACTCTGACGCATGACGTCTAAGTCTGCACTCAATGGATTCAACATTTTCACGTCGTGCTCGTTTTTCAAAGTTTCACCGCCTAATTTCTCAACATAATTGGAATTAGTTAATGAATTATTCATCATTTCACTAAAACCTAGACCAACCAATAATTCTGATAAAGATCGTTGAATGCGCTCCAAATTTGGTTTGCTACTGTGAGAAAGTGAGGTGTTTAATTTGTCAGGCAATGGAACTTTGTTGAATCCGTAAATTCTCAGAATTTCCTCAATGACATCTACTTCACGAATAACATCCACGCGATAAGCAGGAACTTCCAATGTCCAAACAAAATCGTTTTTAGCCAAAATTTGAATGTCTAAATTGATTAAAATCGCTTCGATTGTTTCTGTCGGGATTTCCATTCCAATCAATTGATTGCAACGTTTTACATCAAAATCAAACTGTTTGTTTTCAATTTTAGTTGGATAAACATCTACTAAATCCATTGCAATGTCGCCACCAGCAATTTCTTGAATCAAAGCCGTTACTCTTTTCAAAGCAACAACGGTTAAAGCAGGATCAACGCCGCGTTCGTATCGGAAACTTGCATCTGTATTCAATCCAAATTGTTTCGCGGTTTTACGAACAGAAACTGGATTGAAGTAAGCAGATTCAATAAAAATTGAAGTCGTTTCGTTTGATATACCAGAATCTAAACCACCAAAAACTCCAGCAATTGCTAGATTTTCTGTACCGTTGGTAATCATCAAGTTGGAACTATTCAATTTTCGTTCTACACCATCTAAGGTCGTGAAAAGATCATTTTCTTTCGCATTTCGAACAACGATTTTTCCATTTAATTTCGCTGCATCGAATGCGTGTAAAGGTGTTCCCAATTCACGCATCACGAAGTTGGTGCAATCTACTACGTTGTTAATCGGACTCAATCCTACTGCTCGCAATCGTTTTTGCAACCAAGCTGGTGAAGCTTCCACTTTCACGTTTTCCACACTAATTCCAGCATATCGCGGACACAATTCAGGTTCCTCGATTTCAATCGTAACAGTTACCTTGTCGCTTTTCTTGGCTGGAAGTTCCACCGTTGGAAATTGTATTTTTAAATCTTTATTTTCGTGTACATTCAAATAAGCGATCAAATCTCTCGCAACACCAATATGTCCAAGTGCATCTGAACGGTTTGGCGTTAAACCAATTTCGATTTGATAATCATCTTCTAGTTCAAAATATTCAGCTGCAGTAGTTCCAACAATAGTATCTGTTGGTAAAACTAAAATCCCATCGTGCGAAACACCCATTCCTAATTCGTCTTCCGCACACAACATTCCTGCTGATTCAACGCCACGAATTTTAGATAGTTTGATTTTAAAAGCTTCGTCTGGTTTTGGATATAATGTGCAACCAACCGTTGCAACGATTACTTTTTGACCAGCAGCTACATTCGGCGCTCCACAAACAATTTGTACCGGCTCGCCACCAAAAGTCACCGTAGTCACTTTCAGTTTATCCGCATCCGGATGTTGATCGCAAGTCAAAACTTCACCTACAACAACGCCTTCCAAACCACCTTTAATGCTTTCAATTTTTTCGATTCCATCTACTTCAAGACCTGTTTCAGTAAGGATTTCAGCCAGTGCATCCGCAGAAAGATCCGTATTCACATATTGTTTTAACCAGTTGTAAGAAATTTTCATTTTAAAATTAAAAAGGAAGTTTGGAAAAATCCAACTTTCGAATGAGAATGCGAATTTAAGCAAATACTCAAATTAATGGAGCAATATTCCCGCAAAAGTTTGCAAGCGTGATAAAGTGATGTTTAAATGGATTGGCAGATTGATCCGATAGCTATTGGATGAGTGGCTGTCTTTGGTGATGGCAAATCATTTTCTTTACGGCGTTCATTTTTATTTTTCGGGAAATAAATTGTATTTAATTAATTCAATCTTATTTCGTACCTTTGCGCAAAGGCATTTTTATCGAAAACACTTAGCCGTTATTTTCCTTATCACCGAATTTGCCTTTTGAATTATACTCATTTAAAAGAATAAATTAAAACATGGCGAAATCGCAAGAAACTTGGAATAAGAAGGAAAAAGAAAAAATCAGAAAAAAGAAGAGAGAAGATAAGGCAAAATTGAAAGAAGAACGTAAAGCTGAAGGCGGAACAAGTACTTTTGAAGAAATGATGGCTTATGTGGATGAAAACGGAAATCTTACAGATACTCCGCCAGATCCGTTGAAAAAGAAAAAATTCGTTGCTGCTGATATCGAAATTGGTGTTCCAACTCGTGAAGCAGAAGAAGAAGCGGATCCAAACCGACACGGAACGGTTACTTTCTTTGACACTTCTAAAGGTTATGGTTTTATCAAGGACCGCGATTCTCAAGAAAGCGTATTCTCACACATCAATGCACACATCGACCAAATTCAGGAAGGTGATAAAGTGACTTTCCGCATGGAAAGAGGAATGAAAGGAATGAACGCAGTAGACGTTAAATTGGAGAAATAAATCATTTCCGAAACATATTTAAAAGAGAAAGAACACTAATATACGTGTTCTTTCTCTTTTTTAAACACTTTTTATTTCCCCAATCTAGCTTCCATGGCCAAACTCTCATCCGAGAATCAATTTTTTGATTTATCTGACTACGGTAGGAATATTGCTAATTTCTTCGTGAAATTTCTTGTCAATACGCCAGTTACACCGATTCACGTGACCCTCGTTTTCGGTTTCTGCGGAGTGATTGCTATTTTTAGCATTCTCAATTCTTATTACATTTTAGCTGCAGTTTTGCTCATTTTAAAATCAATCATTGATGCAATGGATGGCGAATTAGCTCGCTTGAAACAAACTCCTTCCTATTCTGGAAGATACTTGGATTCGGTCTTTGACAACATACTCAATTTCTTTATCCTTTTTGCCATTTCAATTCAAGTCGCTGCGCCGTGGTGGGTTTTCTTGTTGCCTTATTTTGCAATTCAGCTTCAAGGAACACTTTATAATTACTATTATGTAATCCTCAGAACCAATTCTGTAGGTGGTGACTCAACCAGTAAGATTTTTGAAACTGAAGTTCCAATTGCTTTTCCGTACGAAAGTCAGAAAGTAGTAAACATCCTTTTTAAAATCTATTTATTACTTTACAAACCCTACGATCGAATTGTTTATTTCTTAGATTATTCAGCGTCGACGTGTCGTTCGTTTCCCAATTGGTTTATGACATTTGTTTCGATGTATGGTTTGGGTTTTCAATTGTTAATCATCGCTGTATTTCTTTCTTTGGGATTGATTACCTGGATCTTACCGTTTTTAATTGGCTATTCTGTTTTCTTCTTTTTGCTGATCGGAATCCGAAAAATTTGGTTGAAATAAGACGATTATCCAATCTTAAATACGTTCCGCTTTTATTCGTTTCCATAGCTTTATAAATTCATACCAAATCACCGAAATAAAACCAAATCCAATCGCGATGGTGAGTTGCTTGAAATCCAATCTGGTGAACTCAAAAATAGCAGTCAATGGATTGATAAATAACAACATTGCCGTGATCAAAATTGTGATTCCAATAATCAATGCAACCAAATTATTTTTATAACGAATGGTTCTAAAAATCGAATAAAAGAAAGAACGATTCACCAAGGTCAGAAATACATTTGCTGAGATTAAACTTACAAAAACCATTGTTCTTACCAATTCTTCGCTTCCACCGTTTTGAACTGCATATTGATACGTTGTTAAAACTCCGACGGTAATCATCAATCCCTGAACTAGACTTGTCCACAATTCTTTCCAACTGAAGAAATCCAGGCTGGAAAGTCTTGGTTTTTCGTGCATAATACGATCTTCAACAGGTTCATTTTCATAAATAATTGAGCACGTAGGCCCCATAATTAACTCAAGAAATACAACATGAACAGGCGACAAAATGTTTGGAAAAATCCACCCTAAAACCAAGGGAATGAAAACCGTTAGAATAATTGGAATGTGAATGGAAATGATGTATTGAATGGCTTTCTTTAAATTGAAATAGATTTTTCGACCCATTTTAATTGCATCTACCATTTTCTCTAAATCGTCATCCACCAAAACCAAAGAAGCAGCTTGCTTGGCGATTTCTGTCCCTTTTTTACCCATCGCGATTCCGATGTGCGCCGCTTTTAAAGCTGGTCCATCGTTTACGCCATCACCGGTCATCGCAACGATTTGATCTTTTGCTTTCAGTGCATTGATAATCCGCAATTTCGCTTCGGGAAACATCCGCGAGAAAACGTGAATATCCATTACTTTATCTTCTAATTCTCGATCAGAAAGTAGCATCAGCTCTGCTCCTGTCATTGTGCGATCATAACCTCTAAATCCAACTTGTTTGGCGATGGCAGAAGTCGTCTTTCCGTTATCACCAGTTACAATTTTAACATCGATACCTGCTTCGTAAAACTGTTCAAATACCGCTTGAATATTTGCTTTTGGAGGATCGTAGAAGGCAATTACTCCTTTAAAATCAAAAAGATACTCTTGCTGTTTTACTAAAAATTGATTGCTTTCAAATTTTGTTTCTGCAACTCCTAAAACTCTAAAACCTTCTAATGCCAAATCTTCAATCGCTTGATTGATTTTAGTTTTTTGCTCTTCCGTCAGCTGAGAAACAGCCATGATTGCTTCTGGAGCACCTTTGGCTGCCACAATCCGTTCGCCTTTTTCGTTTTCAAAAATATGCGTCATCATGGGCGGTTTTCCTCCCAAAGGATATTCGTGAATCATTTTAAAATCTGGACGTTCGTCGTTTTCAAAATTTTCTTTATATGCTTGGTGAATCGCGATTTCCATTGGATCGAAAGGAATTGGTTCACTGGCAAACATCGAAGTTCTTATTAATTCGCTTGCGGAAGCTGAAAGGTGCGTATCCAAATGAATTAGTTCAGCACAATCCAAGGTGAATAAACGAGCGAGAATCATCTTATTCTCGGTAATTGTTCCTGTTTTATCCGTACAAATTACTGTTGCACTTCCTAGTGTTTCAATGGTTTTCATTTGCTTCACAACAATTCCCATTTTCATCAATCGCCAAGCGCCTAATGCCATAAAAGTCGTAAATGCAACTGGAATTTCCTCAGGTAAAATACTCATCGCCAAGGTCAAGGATTTTAATAAACTATCCAAGAAATTGAAAGTCATGAAGTAGTTAATTCCTAGAACCAATAAGAAAACAAGTGCACCTAAAATCACCATGTTTTTTACAAAACGATTGATTTGAACTTCTAAAGGTGTTTTCTCATGCTTTATTTTTGAAAGACTTTGACCAATCTGACCGAGTTTGGTTTGCTCACCAATTGCTGTAACGACAACGATTGCTAATCCACTGGTGACAGTCGTTCCGGTAAATACAAAATGGTTTTCTTGTTCTTTATTTTTGGAAACACTAAAAGATTCACCTGTCAAAATTGCTTCGTTTACTGCAAAATCGTTGGAATGAATAATTTCTCCATCAGCAGCGATGTTAATTCCTTCTTGCACCACCAAACTATCGCCGATTACAATCTCCTCACTTTTGATGCGAATCATCGCCCCATTTCGAATTACCGTGCAAAATGGTTCTGTAAACTCACTTAATTTTTTGAGTGCATTTTCACTTCTAAAATCTTGGTACAAAGAAATGGTTGAAACTAAAATAATGGCTCCGCTCAAAAACAAGCCGTCGCCTATTTCACCACTCAGAAAATAAACCAAAGAAGCAACAAAAAGCAAAATCACCATCGGTTCTTTGATCAAACTTTTCAATCCGTGCACAACGATATTTTCTTGTTTGGTTTCTATTTTATTCCATCCATGTGAATTTCGAGCTTGTTCTACTTGCTCATCTGTAAGTCCTTTGATGCCAAAATTTACACTCATAATTTTGCTTTGTGATTGTATTCAAATGTAATCAATCTTTATGACAGCAATTCACAAAATCTATAATCAATAATGATTCTTAAAAAAATGTAAAAACAAGGTATCTCCATTTTAATACGCTTGTAAATGCTTACTTTTGCACTAGAAATAACAACAACATTTTAAAAATTCACAAAATGACTTCAAACAAAATTAAAATTGAAATTTGGTCCGACATCATGTGTCCGTTTTGCTACATCGGTAAACGTAAATTAGAACGCGCCATGGCCACTTACAAAAATGCTTCACACTTTGAAATAGAGTGGAAAAGCTATCAACTTGATCCAGATTTGAAAAAAGAAACATACGCTGCGGATGGTTTAGACACGTACGATCGAGTTGCACAAAAATATGGTCGTGATAGAGCCTGGGCTTTGGAAATGCACCAAAGTATCACCGAACAAGCAAAAGCAATTGGCTTGACGTATAACTTTGATAAAGTGGTCGTTGCGAATTCATTCGACGCGCATCGCTTATCTCATTTCGCTAAGAAAAATGGTCTTGGAAATGAATTGGAAGAATTGATTTTCAAAGCATACTTTACAGACGGAAAAGATGTTTCTGATCACGAGGTACTTTTGGAATTAGGAACGCAAGTTGGTTTAAATGCCGCTGAAATTAGTGCAGTTTTAGCATCCAATGCTTTTGCAGAAGAGGTAAAATTTGATATTGAAGAGTCACACAAAATAGGTGTTCGAGGTGTTCCATTTTTCGTGTTCGACAGAAAATTAGCCGTATCAGGAGCGCAGCCGGAAGAACTTTTTGTACAAACTTTGGAACAAGCATACGCTGGTTGGGAAGGTAAAAATAACATTCAACTCGTGGACGCGCCCGACGCAGGAAGTTGCGAAATTGATGGAACCTGCAAGTAAGATTACAATTGAAATATAAAATAAGAACATATATGCAAGCAGTAAAAACAAAGGTCAAGCTTATTTTACTGCTTGCTATTTTGATAAATGTAAAAGTTTACGCACAGATGAATTATAAACCAGACATTTTGGGAGGAGATTTTCTTCAAACTACCCTTCATTTTCCTGCTGATTATGAAGGAGAAGTGACGGCTACTTTGTGCAAGAAAATCGCTGCAAAAGAAACAAAATCTGCTGTTTTATACATCCATGGTTTCAACGATTATTTCTTTCAAACAGAAATGGCTGAAAAATACAATCAAAATGGATATAACTTTTACGCCTTAGATTTGAGGAAATACGGCAGATCTTGGCTTCCAAATCAAAAATTAAATAACGTCCGCGATTTAACAGAATACCATGCTGAAATCACTGAAAGTTTAAAAATAATGCAAGCTGAAGGAAATTCGCACATCGTATTGATGGGACATTCAACAGGCGGATTAATCGTTTCCCTATACGCAGCTGATCATCAAAGCAATTCGATGTTTCACGCACTCGTGTTGAACAGTCCTTTTTTTGAAATTAATCTAAATAATTTTATCCTTAAAAACGTTGTTCCAAATTTTGTCCGTAAAGGAGAAAAAAAACCTAACAAACCTTTGAACGCAGGTTTAACAGCTGGTTATGGAGAAAGTTTACATTCTGATTATCACGGGGAATGGAGTTATGACTTAAACTGGAAACCCAACAAACCACCCAAAGTAAATTACGGATGGATTCGAGCGATTCGGCTTGGTCAATTGAAATTGCAAGCGGGTTTAAATATCCAACAACCGATTTTGGTTCTACACTCTGATAAATCTGTATACTCAAGAAAATGGATTCCAGAAATACACAACGGAGATTCTGTTTTGAGTGTGGAAGACATGCAGAAATATGCTTCATCGCTTCACGGAGATGTTCAAACTGCTGAAATTAAAAATGGAATGCATGATTTGATATTGTCTGAAAAATCAGTTCGAGAGACTGCCTATTCAGTCATTTTTGAATGGCTACAAAAGAAAAAATAACTTAAATTTCAAATAATTATTGGCTCATTTATTTTTTAGCCAAGATTCAATCCCTATTTTTGCAAAGATTGACGGAAATTTGGCTTTTTAATCCACTTTTCAGTGTATTCACGGTATAAATCCATAGAACTAGACGTTTGAAAATTCAGACGCAAAAGCTAAATTAAATGAGCAAAAACACGGTACTGAATCAAGGAATTCCCATTTCACCAAGCTTAAATCCTACCTTAAAAAGCGAAAACATCAAAAGAAAGGACATCGTTCATAAAAAAAGATTGTTTTACATATCACTCCTAGCAATCCTTATTGCGATTTCCATCAGTTTCATTGCCAAAGGGTTGATTCATTTAATTGATTTCATTACCAACATTTCCTTTTACGGAAAATTTTCAATTGATCCTTCTACTCCGATGGACAATCAACTGGGATGGCTGGTCGTTTTCATTCCTGCCATTGGTGGACTATTAATCGGACTGATGGCCTATTATGGATCCAAAGCCATACGAGGACACGGAATTCCAGAAGCGATGGAGCAAATTCTAACCAATCAAAGTAAAGTCAATCCTGCAATTACCTATTTAAAACCACTTTCAGCAGCGATTTCCATTGGAACTGGTGGACCGTTTGGTGCGGAAGGTCCGATTATTTCAACTGGTGGCGCTTTGGGTTCTACCTTGGGTCAATTGTTGAAAATCACACACATTGAACGAAAGATATTACTTGCAGCTGGAGCAACAGCTGGTATGTCTGCTATCTTTGGTACACCGATCGCTGCCATTTTTCTCGCAATCGAATTGTTACTTTTCGAATTTTCGCCTCGATCTATAATTCCTGTCGCATTAGCTTGTGTTACCGGTGCAATTGGTCATCATTTTCTCTTTGAAGCAGGAGTTGTTTTTCCAGCATCTCACTTCATTGAAATCGCTTCCATTTCCTCCATCGGATTTTACGCCGCCATGGGAATCGTAATTGGATTCTTGTCTATTTTTGTCAGTAAACTAGTTTATTGGGTTGAAGAAGGTTTTGAAAAACTCCCCATTCATTGGGCTTGGTGGCCAGCGATTGGCGGTTTAGCCGTTGGATTTATTGGTTATTATTCGCCTCGTACCTTGGGAGTTGGTTACCACAATATTGTCGAATTATTATCTGGCTCTTTGGCTTTACCAGTATTAATGTCCTTGTTCTTGCTGAAATTCACCTCGTGGGCAATTTCTTTGGGCAGCGGAACATCAGGCGGAACATTGGCGCCTTTATTAACAATCGGCGGTGCATTTGGTTCGCTCCTTGGAACGGTCATTCTCTATTGGTTTCCAGATTCTGGCGTCACCATCACACTTGCTGCATTGGTTGGAATGTCAGCATTATTTGCTGGTGCATCTCGAGCACTGTTGACTTCCATCGTTTTCGCTTTAGAAGCCACAGGACAATTCAACGCTTTGCTTCCACTTTTAGCAACGTGTTTAACAGCCTATTTAATTTCCTATTTCTTCATGAAAAATACGATCATGACCGAGCGCATTGCTCGTCGCGGCGTAAAAACACCAAGTACGTATGAGCCTGACAATTTAGAGAAAATCAATGTAAGTCAAGTTTTATCAGATCAAGGAATTACCATCAGTGAAGACATTCCACTGGGAGAAGTTCAAGAATGGTTGTCGCAGCAAGAAGATTATAAATCCAATTATTACATCATTTCAGATAGCGACGGAAAATACAAAGGAATTATAAGTTCATCGAGTTTATTTTCAAATCATCATTTACCAGAAAAAACCGTTGGATCTTTGGTGAAAAGAGTCGCTATTTTTATCGAATTAGAAGACACTTTACGCACGGCAGCGGAGAAAATGGTGAATGAAAATGTGGATGTCCTTCCTGTTGTTTCACCTATAAATCAAACTGTTATTGGTATTTTGTCGTATCACGACATCTTGGCTTCCTACAAGCAAGGAATGGATGAACACGACACGCATCAGCCCAACATTTCCCTGAAACGAAAAGGGATGAAAATCTTGATTCGCGGACAAAAATTAGCTTCATCCATCCGAAGAAAAGAGAAATAAATCATCAGAACATTTCATTCCTTAGAATTGAATTTTATCTTTGCCAAAAAGAATCAAATATGAACATCTTATTTCAACTTGCACTGATCATTTTACCAACCGCAGCAGTCATTTTTACTGCCGTTTATTTCTTGAAGAAACAAAATGATATTTTCAAATATCAGGCTGAAAAAGAGATGCGAAATGTGCACTTGGAATTAAAAAAAGAACGTCAGTCTTATTTCTTACCAAATCGTGTGGAAGCTTGTCAGAGAGCAGTTTTGTTCTTGGAACGTATTTCTCCAAACTCCTTGATTATGCGTTTACACAATGCTGGATATCCAGCGAAAATGATGCAAGCAGAATTCTTGAAAGCAATCCGCGAAGAATACGATCACAACGTGGCACAACAAATTTTCATTTCTCCACAAGCGTGGGAAATGGTAAAGAATTCGAAAGAAGAAACCATTAAAATTATCAACATCGCAGGTCAACAAATGGATGAAACTTCCACGGCAATTGATTTAAATGCAAAGATTTTTGAATTAGTAGCTGAAATTGGAGTTTTACCAACAGAGATTACAATTGAGTTTTTGAAGAAAGAATTGCAGGAGCTGTTTTAGGCACAGTGATAGAGGTTTAGTTCGTGCTATTTTAACGCAGAGATAGCAAAGCTTTACGCCAGCGTACGCAGAGAAAAAAACAGAGTAAATCAAGAGTAATGAATATTGTTCAATTCTCTTTTAATTAACTTCGCGACCTTTGCGAAAAACTCAGCGACCTTTGCGGTTAAAAAACCTGATAAACATAGGTTTAGTGCGTGCTATTTTAACGCAGAGACAGCAAAGCTTTACGCCAGCGTACGCAGAGAAAAAAACAGAGTAAATCAAGAGTAATGAATATTGTTCAATTCTCTTTTAATCAACTTCGCGACCTTTGCGAAAAACTCAGCGACCTTTGCGGTT
>JAQVCM010000003.1:0-210737 GCA_028689775.1 Crocinitomicaceae bacterium | reverse complement strand
AAAAAACCTGATAAACATAGGTTTAGTGCGTGCTATTTTAACGCAGAGATAGCAAAGCTTTACGCCAGCGTACGCAGAGAAAAAAACAGAGTAAATCAAGAGTAATGAATATTGTTCAATTCTCTTTCAATTAACTTCGCGACCTTTGCGAAAAACTCAGCGACCTTTGCGGTTAAAAAACCTGATAAACATAGGTTTAGTGCGTGCTATTTTAACGCAGAGATAGCAAAGCTTTACGCCAGCGTACGCAGAGAAAAAAACAGAGTAAATCAAGAGTAATGAATATTGTTCAATTCTCTTTTAATCAACTTCGCGACCTTTGCGGTTAAAAAACCTGATAAACATAGGTTTAGTGCGTGCTATTTTAACGCAGAGACAGCAAAGCTTGCAGCGTACACAGAGAAAAAAAAGAGTAAATCAAGAGTAATTAAGAGTAATGAATGTCTTCAATTCTCTTCTACAACTTCGCGACCTTTGCGAAAAACTCAGCGGACCTTTGCAGTTAAAAAAACTCAGCAAAAAAAGTTAAACTCTTTCCAACCAACTCATTGTATTCACATTATCCGCATAATCGTCTAGTTTTGGGCATTGAGCAGCTCCGAATGGAATATAATCTTTGCCTACGATTGCTTGAATATGTTCTTCGTTGTTTTTTAAATAAGTTTCAACTTCTTCAACGCTATTATAACGGTGATAGAAAACCATTGCCAATGGTGAGAATAATTGATCCGATTCTTTTAAAAGCATGAATCCATTGTCCAAGATATTTTCCTGATTCATCAAGTGAATTGCTTTGTTGTAATCGTAATTATTGGCGTATTTGTGGTGATTGACAATCTCCGCGTTCGGAACCATCGCCGCAAAGAAATCGTTTAATTCAAATTCTTGCGGTATCAAGACTTGAGAAACATTGCGACATCCCAAACCAAAATAAGTAAAAATATCAGCACCTAATTGTGCCAATTCTTCCTGGGTTTCCTTTCCATTTAACACAGCGATTGAAGTTCTGTTTTTTCTGAAAATGTGAGGATATTTACCAAAATAACTATCAAAATAGCCCATTGAATTGTTACTTCCTGTTGCAATGACTGCATCAATCTCTCCTATTCTGCCATCCGAAAGCATAATTCTTTCTTCCAATTCTGGAGCATATTGAATCAAAAGCGAAACGATTTCAGGCAACAAGGTTTTATCGTCCGAACTCATTTTAGCGGTAATTTTATGTCCTGATAAAAGTACACACAGAAAGTCGTGGAATCCAACCAGCGGAATGTTACCAGCCATGATGACTCCTACTCTTTTCGGTTCTTTCACAAACTGATATTGATCAGTCCACGCAGTCAGCTTTTCAGTTGTCAAATCATTTCCAATCGCTTTTAAGGCATTTCGAACAGAATCTTGCGTAAACCATCCGTTCAGCGCAAACTGACGCGCAATGATGTATTCAAAACGTTCGTATTCCTCTTGAGTAACTCCGAGAGAATTGTCTCTCCAAGCTTGATTTTCCCCTAAGGAAACCAGAACTTTTCCGAGTTGATTTAATGCTAAAATAATTGTATTTCTTTCCACGCTGCAAAATTAGTCAATTCTTGATAGGAAGGCAAAAATTGAATGAATAGAAAAAAACAATGTATCAAAACGCGTTTTACTTTATATTAAAATCTGGATAGAAATGGTCAAATTTTTCCAATTGATAATCATTGAAATTATCGACAACAGGATGTATAGCTGAATTTATCAATCACGATCTTCACAATTATAAACTACTCTTCATTTTTCTGCCCTCGTAAGAATCTAAAACTAATTTTCAAATTTTAAAAGAACACGTTAAATCTTTTGAAATTAAGAGAGATTCAGCGTTTATTCTTCCCTACTTCAAATGCAATTTATTACTTTTGACTCAATCTTGAAGTCATGACTCATAAAATCCCTTTTGCACCCAAAAAAAATAAAACATTAGTTCAACACGGACACCAACGAATTGACTCCTATTATTGGATGAATGAACGGGATAGTCCAGAGGTATTGGCTAATATTCAGGAAGAAAACGATTACGCATCGCACTACTTTAAGCCCATTCTCCCGCTTCAGGAATTTTTATTAGATGAGTTTGAAGCACGAATAAATCCAAACGATGTCGGTGCATCTTTTTTTATTCAGAATCGAAAATTTCAATATCAAAGCATTGAGAATAAGGACTATCATCAGATTATTGAATGGATTGGAGATGAGAAAACAATCTTCTTTGACGAGAATCAACGTGCTGAAAATCAAAGTTTTTACCAATTAGGTGATTGGATGATTTCTCCAGATAATCAATTGACCGCTTTCAGTGAAGATTGTATCGGAAGAAGAAATTATAGTATCCGTTTTAGAAATGAAACGACAGGAGAAATTTTAAAAGATGAAATTCTGAATACGGACGGAACTTGCGTTTGGGCCAATGATAGCAAGACCGTTTTCTACATTCGAAAAGATTCAAAAACCTTGCGTGAATTTCAAGTTTACAAACATGTTATTGGAACAGATTCGAACCTCGATGAACTTATTTTTGAAGAATTAGACGAACGTTTTTATGTAGCAATCTCCAAAGAAGTTAGTAAGCAATACCTTGTAATTCACATCGAAAGTTCGTTAACCTCAGAAATTAGATTAATTGACGCCAATTTAAAAGATACAATTCCCAAGGTATTTTTAAAGCGAGAAAAAGGACATCTTTACGAAGTATTTCCGCACGAACACGGATTTTACATCAGTTCTAATAAAAATGCGCCCAATCAACAGATTTTATTTTATTCAGAATTTCCAACACCACAAAGTCTGCCAACCGTTGTAGTTGCTCACGATAAAAATATTTTGATTGAAGATTTTTTAGTTTTAAAAAATCATCTTTTTATTCAAAAACGAATCAACGGACTACAACAAATTGAAATTAAGGAAATAGCAACTGGCATAAGTCAGCATGTGAATTATCCGGAAGAAACGTATTCAAGTACCTTTGCGCACAATCAAACATACGATGCAAGCGATTTTTACTTGAATTACACGTCACTTTCGTTGCCTAAAACGGTTTTTAAATACTGTTTAAACGATCATCAAACGACGGTATATTTTCAAAAAGAATTACGAGATCCAAAATTCAAATCCACAGATTATCAAACCAAACGTATTTTTGCCATTGCCAATGATGGGACAAAAATTCCGGTTTCCTTATTGTTTCACAAAGAAACTATTCTTGCAGAAGCACCTTTGCTATTGGAAGGTTATGGTTCTTATGGCATTACGATTCCATCTACTTTTAATCCTTATTTATTGAGTTTGGTGAATCGTGGTTTTGTCTATGCAATCGCTCACATTCGTGGCGGGAAATACATGGGCGAAACCTGGTATGAAAATGGGAAGTTTCAGAAAAAACGAAATACATTTACCGACTTCATAAATGCTGCCGAATTTCTTGGAAATCAACAACTTTGTGATTCTTCTAAAATCTACGCCCAAGGCGGAAGTGCTGGTGGATTATTAATGGGAGCGGTTGCCAACATGGCGCCTTACCTTTGGAAAGGAATCATTGCGCAAGTTCCATTTGTAGATGTTTTGACAACAATGTTGGATGAAGAATTACCGCTAACAGTTGGAGAATACGAGGAATGGGGAAATCCACAGAAAGAAGATGTATATTGGTACATGTTGAACTATTCACCTTATGATAATGTTCGAAAAATGAATTATCCAGCCATGTACATTACAACTGGTTATCACGATTCGCAAGTACAATATTGGGAACCACAAAAATGGGTTGCAAAGTTGAGAGCTTATAAAACAGACCAAAATCCCTTGCTTTTTGATTGCAACATGGACTCAGGTCACGGCGGTGGATCTGGAAGAAGTACGCAACGATTAGAAATTGCAAAAGAATATTCATTCATTTTGAACTTAGAAGGCATTGAAAAATAAGGTTTTTATTTGTTTTTTATTTTTCGTTTTGTTCGGCCAAGCACAAGATTCAAAGCCTGACACTACAGAATTTTATAATTCCTACCGAAAAAATTTAGTTGTTTATACGGATTTAGGATATGCAACTTCGCCTTTCAATATCAAATTCAATTCCACCAAAACAGACATTTCTAAATTGCACTACAAGAACAATTTGGGACTCATCATGGGAATTGGAGCTGCTTATAAATGGATTTCTTTTCGGATTGGTTTTGCTTTGTCCAAAAACTTAAGATCTGTTGAAAAATACGGTCAAACGAGTTATTTGGACATTGGATTTGAATTTCCAATCCGTAAATTACATTTTGATGTAGATTTTAAAAACTACAAAGGATATGCCATTAAAAATGCATTTCTCTGGAATTCAAGCTTGAATGAACAAAATAAACATTTGATAAGTCCAAATATCAATGCAACTAGCTTCGTAGTCAACACCTATTACATCAACAATAAAAAATTCAAAATCAGTTATTTGAAAGGTCAAACAGGTTATTACAAGCAAGAAGTTCATACTTGGTATATCAAATCTTCGATCGGACTGCAAGGTGTATCCAACATTGGAAGTTTGATTCCACTTCCGCTCACGGATTCATTAAACAGCAAAACCCGAACTACTTCCATGTCTTCCTTAGAAATTGGAGCACTTCCAGGTTATGCGTATGTCAACCGCTATCAGAATTGGCAATATGCGGTGATGTTTGGAATTGGTCCCATGATTCAAACAAAATTTTATGTCATCAAAAGCAACACCAGAGGATTTATAGGACTTGCACCACGCTATGATTTTAGATTGATTGGTGGTTATAATGTTCCTAAATGGTTTGCGATGATCTCCGCAGAATTAGATAATAAATCTATTCGCTTCAACGATTTAAGATATCGAAACAACAGTTATACCATCAGCATCGTTGCCGGAATGCGTTTTGAAGCACCAAAGAAAATGGATCAAATCAAGTTATTTGATCGGTTTTAGAACGTAGTAAAAATCAGTATTGTGCAAAAAAATATCTGAATATCAAAGATTTCTCGGTAGAAAAGAATCTTCGAAAAAAAAGGTACGATTCGGCATTGTTGTTTTTTATTTCCATTTAAATGTTTCCATAAAATGAATTAAATCCACTTTCAAGTATTCTAAACTTGGTTTCAAAGAATCGTATTTTGGAACCGCATTGAGGTAAACAACTCCGCTCACAAAGCGAGAGGTTGAATCCGTTAAATAAAACTGAAATGGAGAAGCCACATCTCCTTGCAATTCGAAGAAAGTACCATACACTTTATCGTCGGGACGAATAATAGAATAATCTTCAATCGCAGTCGCTTTTACTTTGTGCTCATCAACTTTGTTGATTGCAAAATTGATATAATCCGCCAATGGATTTTCCATTTTAATGTACGAAAAATTCATAACACCATTCAATGGTCCTAATTCAATATCTTTGTGACACGTTGGACTTCCTTCTTCTGTAACACCTCTAACCGTGTAAATTTCAGGAATTTCAAACTCATACGGACAAGCATCTGAAAACAATTTGTAGGTATGACTCGGAAGATTCAACCTCAAATACGTTGGTGGTTTAGGAATAGAAATTTGTTTTCCACCGCAAGCGGAAAGTAAACTAATAATTATGAACAATCCGATGCTTTTTTTCATTTCTAAATGTTTACTTGTTAGATTCGAGAACAATGATTTTCACCGACTTTATTCTCTTTTTATCTGAAGATTCTACGATAAATTTAATGTTTTCAAATAAAAACAATTCTTTATTTTTCAATATTTTTCCTGCTTTTTCGACTAAAAATCCACCAATCGAATCAGAATCACCTTTTTGAGCTTCAAATTCTCTACCGTCAATTTCCAAAACCTTATACATATCAATTAAAGCCGTTCTGCCTTCAAATAGGTACGTCGTTTCATTAATCTGTTCATAACTCAATTTGTGTTCATCAAACTCTTCGGTGATATCACCTACTATTTCCTCCAAAACATCTTCTAAGGTCACGATTCCACTAGAACCGCCATATTCATCTACCACGATCGCCATGTGATTTTTCTTTTCTTGGAAATCCTTCAACAAATCATCAATCTTTTTGTTTTCAGGAACGTAGAAAGGTTGACGCAACAATTCTTGCCATTTAAAATCTGATTTTTCAGTGGTATAAGGCAGTAAATCTTTGATGTATAAAACGCCGATCACTTCATCAAAACTTTCTTTCGAAACTGGAATACGAGAATATCCACCATCTAAAATGGTTTCTAAAACCACGTCATAGTTTGCATCGTGCTCTAAACTAACTACATCCATTCTGGATTTCATAATTTGACGAACTTCAATGTTTCCAAAACGAATGATGTCTTCCAACATTTTCTGCTCCTCTTCCGTCGTTGCAACGCCTGTCGTCAAAGCAATTGCTTGTTCCAATTCATTGGAAGAAAGTTTAACGCCTTTCTTATGAGCATATTTCCGAATGATTTTTGTTCCTTTTACCAAAAAACTTTTCAGCCAAGAAAATGGCGGTAAAGCACCAATTGCAACCAAAGGTCTGGTCATTAATTTGGCAAAAACCAACCTGTTTTTGGTCGCATATACTTTAGGCATCACTTCACCAAACAACACGATTATAAATGTAATGACAAGAATCTTAGCGAAAAAATGCCACCAATTTCCATCATCAAACGGAATGGCTTCATTGATAAATTTACTGAGAGATATGACAATCCCAAAATTCAAGAAATTATTGGCGATGAGAATCGTAGCTAATAATTCTTGTGGTTTTTGAATCAAATCACGGGTCATTTCTGCCGTTTTTGAATTGTCTTTTTTTAGTTCATCTTTATCAGCAGGACGCAGAGATAAAAACGCAACTTCAGAACCTGAAATTAATCCAGAAAGCAACAATAAAAAAGCGATTAATACAAAATATCCTGTTTCCTCAGAAGAAATAGCAAGGTTTTGAATTAAAATAAAAAGTGGGTTGAACATGTATTCTTAAAAAGGTAAATCATCGTCATCATCGTCCATCAAACCTTGAATAGGTGAAGGATTAGAAGGAGTTTGTTCTTGAGAATATACTGGTTTTTCTTCAGCAGGTTTATTGGGCGTATCTAACCATGTTAAAATCGTCATCTCATCTGCAATAATCTCTGTTGTATAGCGTGTTTGATTTTCTTTATCTTGCCAAGAACGAGTTCTGATTTTCCCTTCGATGTAGACTTTCATGCCTTTTTTCAAGTACTTCTCACAAATCTCAGCCAAACCTCTCCAAACAACCACGTTGTGCCAATCTGTTGTTTCGCGTTTTTCACCTGTAGTTCTATCCGTATACGATTCAGAAGTTGCAATCGGAAAAGATGCTACAACTCCGTTGTTTTCCAACCTTCTAACCTCTGGGTCTTTGCCCACATTTCCAACAAGAATTGCTTTATTTACGGTACCAGCCATATTTTGAGTTTTAAAACAAAGGTAACATTTTAATAAGTATGTCTCGATTATCCCTGGAAATATCTATCCAGTAGTTTTGGAATTGGGTAATCTATTAAGTCCGAAAAAGAAATCACCTCCCAATTTTCTTGAAACAGCTTTTGATCGGGCAAGGCTTCAAATTTCCATACTCGTGCGTGTATTTTTTGGTGAGACAAAATGTGTTTGATGGGTTCAGAAACTGAAATGGGTTTGATTTGATAATTTTCAAATAAAATTCGTTCAATTTCATCCGTTTCCAATGCTACTTCCGTTTCTAACAAAGGCAATTGAAATAAATGTTGCCAAATGTCTTTTTCAATTCGTTTCTGAATGATAATTTTCCCTGCGTTTTCAAAAAGAGCAAAGTGGAAATAGCGATTCCGTGTTTTAATTTTGGTTGATTTAATAGGTCTTTGTGCAACCGTATTGCGTTGTAAAGCCAAACATTGTTCAGCCAAAGGGCAAATACCGCAATTTGGATTGACAGGAACGCATTGCAAAGCACCGAATTCCATGATGGCTTGGTTGTGAATCGCAGGCGGATTATCGCCTAACAACTCAGCAGCCAAAGCTTCAAACATTTTTTTGCCCGCGCTTGTATCAATCGGAACTTCAATATCCAAATACCTACTGATAACCCGGTATACATTTCCATCCACAACAGCGTGGGATAAATCAAATGCAAAAGAAGCGATGGCAGAAGCCGTATATGAACCAACACCTTTTAGACTCAATATGTTTTTATATGAACTTGGAAACACATTATTATACTGCTTGGAGATTATTTTAGCAGTAGCATGTAAATTTCTCGCCCTCGAATAATAACCCAAACCTTGCCAAAGAGCCAAAACTTCTTGTTCATCTGCATCCGCTAATAGATCAACCGTTGGAAAACGATTTACAAACTTTAAATAATAATTCATTCCCTGCTGAACGCGTGTTTGTTGGAGTATTATCTCTGAAAGCCATATAAAATAAGGGTTTTCGGTATTCCTCCATGGAAGATTTCGCGCGTTTTGTCTGTACCATTCGATAATTAATAGATGAAAATTTGTCATTCAGGAATTTTTTAAAAAAAACTTTTAGAAAAACAAAGATAATAAGGTTTTGATTAATTATCTTTGCACCTGAAAATCAAAATATTATATTTACTTTAAAGTTAATAAAAATGACAAAAGCAGACATCGTAGCTGAAATAGCTGGGGAAACAGGAGTAGAAAGAAATGACGTAGCAAAGACTGTAGAGTCTTTTATGTCAGCTATTAAAACATCACTTTCGAAAGGTGAAAATGTTTATTTGAGAGGATTTGGAAGCTTTATTGTAAAGGAAAGAGCAGAAAAAACAGGACGTAATATTTCAAAAAATACGACAATCATTATTCCAGCTCACAACATCCCTTCATTTAAGCCAGCTAAGACTTTTGTAGAAGAAGTTAAAAATAACGTGAAAGTAAATTAATTTCCATCTTTTTGCCTACTTATGTACGCAAATCAATTGAAATTTTTATCTTTGCACTCCCGTTGATAAGGCGGGAGTGTTTTTTTTAGGAAGACACTATTTAAAAAGATTATTTAACATTCAAATATATACAGTTATGCCAAGTGGTAAAAAAAGAAAAAGACATAAGATGGCTACGCACAAGCGTAAAAAAAGATTAAGAAAGAATCGCCATAAAACGAAAAAATAATTCTTAACGAATTTAGTTGAATATCTTGATGGATTCATTTCCATCGAGATATTCTATTTTTTTAATGTCTTAATATAAGCTTTCGTGAGTTTAGAACTAGTAGTCGATTCCCGTCCTAACGGGATATGGCTTGCTTTGTTACGTGATGGAAAGCTTATTGAATTGCATGAAGAACGTGGGAACACAGAATTTGCCGTAGGTGATATTTACCTCGGTAAAGTACGTAAAATTGTACCTAGTTTAAATGCTGCTTTTGTAGATGTTGGCTATGAAAAGGATGCTTTTTTGCATTACTTAGACTTAGGCCCACAGTTCAATTCGCTCAATAAGTTTACAAAAGACACGCTTCAGAACAAGCAAAATGTTGCTGACCTTCTTTATTTTAAATCAGAAAAAGATATTCCGAAAGATGGAAAAATGAACGAGGTAATCTCCTCTTCTCAACCCATTTTAGTCCAAATTGCGAAAGAACCAATTTCCAGTAAAGGTCCGCGTTTAAGCGCCGAAATTACACTTGCAGGAAGATACTTGGTACTCGTTCCGTTTTCAGATAAAATATCAATTTCTCAAAAAATTAAAGATCCGGATGAAAGGCAACGTCTGAAAGATTTAATGGATAGTATCAAGCCAAAGAATTTTGGTGTTATCATTCGTACTGTTGCCGAAAATAAAAAGGTAAAACAGATCGATCAGGATTTAAAAAACCTGCTCGAAAAATGGAGAGTGATGTATGAAAACCTTCGAACTGCTACGCCTCCGCGTAAAGTTTTGGGTGAGATCGACAAAACTTCTTCCATCTTAAGAGATTTATTGAATGCTGATTTCTCCAATATTCACGTCAATGACGAAACTTTGTCAGATGAAATTCGTGAGTTTGTTAGCGGAATTGCACCAGGAAGAGAAAAAATTGTCAAATTTTACGATGCTAAAATTGATATTTTCGAACGTTTTGGAATCAGTAAACAGATTAAAACTTTATTTGGTAAAAAAGTTCCGCTTCAAAGTGGTGGCTATTTAATCATCGAACATACGGAAGCCATGCACGTGGTGGATGTAAATAGTGGAAACCGCAAAGGTCAGGATGGTCAGGAAAACAATGCCTTGTCAACAAACCTGGAAGCGGCTGAAGAAATTGCGCGTGTATTGCAATTAAGAGATATGGGCGGAATCGTCGCAATCGATTTTATTGACATGCATGAACGTGAAAACAACAAAATTCTTTTTGAAAAAATCAAAGAGTTTATGAAGTCTGATCGTGCAAAACACAACATTCTGCCTCCTTCTAAATTTGGAGTTGTCGAAATTACAAGACAACGTGTGAGACCAGAAACAGATATCATTACTGCCGAAACTTGTCCTACTTGCAACGGCACAGGAGAAGTACAAGCAACCATTTTGTTTGCTGAAGAAATTGAAAATAATTTAAATTTCTTACTAGCAGATAAGAAAGAAGCTAAAATTACCTTGTTGGTTCACCCCTATTTAGAGGCATTTTTCAAAAATGGATTCATTTCAAAACAAATGAAATGGTTCATTAAATATAAAAAGTGGGTTTCTGTAAGAGGTGTTACTGCAAATAATTTATTGCAATACACTTTCGTTAATGCGAAAGGAGAAGAAATTACTTATTAGTCAAGAGACTAATTAAAATATGAAACTGTAATTCTATTCAATTAGAATTACAGTTTTTTTTTACTTTAATTTGTAGCATGCTAAAAAAAATCAAAACCATCTTGTATCAATTTGTTTCAGATCAAATTGAATCCAAAATTAATTTAGCGCATCAAGTATTTGATGAGGCGAATGAATCTGTCGTTTCTGAAACAAAAAGTTCTGCCGGAGATAAACACGAAACTTCTCGGGCAATGTCACAATTGGAAGTTGAAAAAGCTGGGAAATATTTGGTAGAAACACAAAAAATGAAATCCATCTTGGGACTTTTAGAACCAGAGAAAGAAAAAACCGTTTGTTCCCTTGGTGCTTTAGTAGAAACTACGCAGGGAAATTTTTATTTATCGATTGCGATTGGTAAAACAGAAATAGAAAACAAAGCATATTTTTGTGTCGGAATGAATTCTCCTTTGGCACAAGCTTTAATCAACTTGAAAAAAGGTGAAAGTTACGTGATTGCTGGTAAGAAATTTGATATTTTGAGTGTTCAGTAAGGATAAAACAAGATTCTCATTTTATCTTTTTCTTTGATTTCCTCTTGATAATTTCAGGTGATGTTTAGCTTTTCATTCAATTGATTGCTTTAAATCAGCTCTGAAATAGTACTTCTTTTTTAAAAAAAGCGACAAGTAAAAATCGCTGTATCGTCTACGAGGTTTTTGTCAGCGCGCCATTCGTCTAATTTAGAGAAGATTAAATTGTTTAAATCTTCCATCGATAACGGATAATAGTTGTGAACCAATTTGATCAAGCGTTCCAATTCAAAAAATTCATTTTTAGCATTTTCTAGTTCGATTACGCCATCCGTATATAAAACCAAGGTTGTGTTTGGTTTTAACTCGAGTGAACCTTGGTTGATAAATGGCAATTCATCCAACATTCCCAAACCAATCGTACCTTGATCAAGCATTTCGACTTTTTTTCCTGTCGTAACAAATGGGTGATTGTGCCCAGCATTGATGTATTTCAATTTTCTTGTATCTGCATTGTAATGCGCAATGAAAAAAGTAATAAACTTCTCTCCTTTTGCACTTTTCATCACTTTTTGATTCAATTCTTCAATCAAAAAATCCAATTCAAAACGTTGGTAGCTAAACAAGGTTCGTATCGTTGCTTGAAAATTAGCCATCAGCATTGCTGCGCCAATTCCTTTTCCAGAAACATCGCCGATGCAAATGATGTATTCCTCATTTCCCAAGGGAATAAAATCGTAATAATCTCCACCAACTTCGTGCCTCGGCGTATATTTTGCTGAAACATCCATGCGTTTGTTGGAAGGCAAATCATCTGGAAAAAAGAGTTTTTGCATTTCAGAAGCAAGCTCCAGTTCTTTTTTGATGCGCTCTTGAATGATTCCTAATTTGGTCATTCGCTTATTTTCAACGGCTACCACAATGACATTCACCAAAGTCTGAATGAAACTGATGTTAGAAAGCGTTTCTTTTAAGCGCAATTTTTCATGTTCCAATCCCGCGATCAGTAAATATGCCAATGGCTGACTTTTATGAAAAATGGGAACTACGACATCAAATTCATCTAGAATTTTGGATGGAGAAGATTCAATAACGGTAATTTCCTTGAACCTGAAAAGATCCTTTTCAACATCGATGTTTTTAATCTTGCCTTTGATTCCTGTTTTCAACAAACTTCGCCAATTATCTTGTTTGGTAAACAAAATAAATTTGTCAAAACCCAATTGTTCTTTGAGAATGAACCCTAAAATTCGGGTCAATTGTTCAACCGGTTGATTGGTATTGATGGCATTGGTAATTTCAAGCAAAGAATTTAATTTAAAATCCTGCAGTAAAATCTTATGTTCTAACTCTTGAATTACCCGATTGTGCATTTTTTATTTTTTCACCAATTGACGTACGGCAGCCATTTCTTTGAATTTTTCTCGCATTTCTCCTGCTGGACTTCCAAAATACGTTTGGTTTGCTTTCAAATCTTTCGAGATTCCTGACTGCGCATAAACAACCACGTTATCTTCAACCACTACGTTACTCGCACAGCCAACTTGTCCCCATAAAATGACGTTATCTTTGATCTCAACACAACCAGCAATTCCTACGTTCGCAGCAAACAAGCAGTTTTTACCAACAATGGTATCGTGACCAACGTGAACTTGATTATCGATTTTTGTTCCTTCTCCAATCGTTGTCATGGCAGAAACACCTTTGTCAATCGTTGAAAGTGCACCAATTTCTACATCTTTCTGAATCCAAACGCCACCGCACGAATGCATCCGTTCGCGACCTGTAGTTTTTTGTTTGTAATAAAAAGCCGAATGACCGATTACGGTATTTGGTCCGATTACCACATTTTCGTCGATGATTGAGTCATCCGCAATGTATGCTCCTGGATAGATGATTACATTTGCTGCAATTTTCACACGATGTCCAACAAATACATTTGGATAAATGATCGCAGTTGGATGAATCTCTGTTTCCTCGCCAACCATTTTATTTTGAGGAATATAAGGCGAAAATAATTTCGTCAAGTAATTGTAAGCATCAAACGGAAATTCTGTTATCAACAAGCCTTTACCTTCCGGACAATCCACTTCTTTATCAATTAAAATCGTTGTTGCAGCGCTATTCAAAGCTTTGTCGTAGTACTTCGCAAAATCCACAAAAACCAAATCACCTGGTTCTACACGGTGAATTTCATTGATACCCGTCACCAAATGGTTTGGATCACCAACGAACTTACAATTTAAGATTTCAGCAATCTCTTGGATTGTTTTTGCTTGCTTTAGCTTCATAAAAATTGAATTTGTATAAAATTACGTGAAATTCAAGCGCACAAAGTGATTGAGCGTATGAATTTATCATCGGGTCATTGTTAATTACCTTGGGTTTAAAATTTGCGAATTGATGAATTTTGGGGTTATTGGACGTGACGTTCTCATATTTCCCCGTTCGCATTGGCGAACGGGGAAACGGTGGTGGGCGTTTTAGGATAGGACTCACGTTGTATCCTAGTAGAGTTGTCCCTTCAGGACGTTGACGTTGATTTGTAGTGAAGGAAAGTTAATCTGAAAAATATAATTATCCAGAAATTCACAAAAATTTGTAGTTGAAAATTCAGCATTAAGTTCACGAGTTGAAAATCCAACTTATTATAGCGATAAGCGTCGTGCACCGCGATATATACGTACGTGTTTAACGAACTGAAAGCTTAATTTATTCCAGCGATTTGTATCGCTCACAGCGATATATTAATGCGTTTTTCACGGGCTGAAGGCCCAACTTACTCCAGCGGTGTGCATCGCGCACCGCGTTATATAGGTGCGTGTTTAGCGGCCTGAAAGGTCAGCTCAATTGCGTATGAATAGGTTTGATTAAACACATGTTTTTTGAGTTAACATTTCAGGTCGCTGGCGAATTGAGATATTATTGGTGTTTTTGGCATTTTTGGTGTTTATAGGTAATTTATTTTAGTTCGCTAGAATGTATTGTATTTCTCGAAGAGCATAATAGAAAATCAACAAAATAAAGAGTTTAAAATCATCCAAAGTCATTAATATTCTTCAAATCATAACACATTTTTGACAAGATTTTACGAGAATTCTGCTATATTTGTACATCACGCTTTTAGGTAAATTTATTGAATGGAATTAACAATTGAAAACATACTCTTAGTCGGATCATTGCTCCTTTTTGTGAGCATCGTAGCAGGTAAAACTTCTTACCGATTTGGTGTTCCAGTTTTATTATTATTTTTAACCATTGGAATGCTCGCCGGAGCAGACGGAATTGGAGGAATTTATTTCGATGATCCTCAAATTTCTCAATTCATTGGTATTGTTGCCCTCAATTTTATTTTATTCTCTGGTGGTTTAGACACCAATTGGTCCGCTGTAAAACCCATTTTAAAACAAGGAATTGTCTTATCAACACTAGGCGTTCTGCTCACCGCACTTACTTTAGGAGGATTTGTATATTTGGTCACTGATTTTACAATTTATGAAAGTTTATTGCTGGGTTCAATTGTTTCTTCGACCGATGCGGCAGCCGTGTTCTCCATTTTACGATCCAAAAGTCTAGCACTCAAGAGTAATTTACGACCTACACTCGAATTGGAGAGTGGAAGTAACGACCCAATGGCCTACGTACTAACCATTTCGTTTTTAACCTTGGTCGTAAATCAAGATCAAACCATTGCATCCATCGTGCCGATGTTTTTAGTGCAAATGATTATAGGAGCAGCTGCTGGATTTGGCTTTGGGAAACTAAGTAAATTCATCATCAACCGAATCAGACTTGATTTTGAAGGATTGTATCCAGTTTTGGTGATCGCATTGATGTTTGTTACGTTCTCTACAACCGATTTCTTTGGCGGAAATGGGTTTTTAGCGATTTACATTTGTGCAGTTTATCTCGGTAATCAAGATCTAATTCACAAGAAAACCATTATCAAAATGTACGACGGTTTGGCTTGGCTGATGCAGATCGTGCTGTTCTTAACCTTGGGATTACTCGTTTTTCCAAGTGAAATTATTCCGTTTATGGGAATTGGCTTATTGATTTCTTTGTTCTTAATTTTGGTTGCGCGACCTGTGAGTGTATTCATCAGTTTGCTGTTTTTCAGGATGGAATTGAAAAGACGTTTCTACATTTCTTGGGTTGGATTGCGCGGTGCAGTGCCAATTGTTTTTGCAACGTATCCGCTTTTGGCGGGCATTGAAAAAGCAGATGTAATTTTCAACATTGTATTTTTCATCTCCGTAACGTCTGTTTTATTTCAAGGAACAACGCTTTCTATTGTAGCAAAATGGTTAAAAGTTGCATTGCCTGAGGAATCGAAAACCATGACATCAACAGAATTGTTATTGGCGGAAAATCCAAAACGATTGATGCGTGAAGTTATAGTTTCAAGCCAATCTACGGCCATTGGTAAAGAATTGGTAAATCTTCAAATTCCGGATGAAGTGTTCATCGCGTTGATCCAACGAAATGGGGAATACATTATGCCACATGGTGATACAACGATTGAAATCGATGACGTATTGACCATTTTAGCGGATACCGATACGACGATTGTAGAAGTTTGTCATAAATTTCAAAATAACTTGAATGAATAGATCAAAATTCCGCTTATCTTTAGATCACTAAAAGTTATCCATTTAAAAATGTCCAATCAGAAACTCAACAACCTTAAAGAACTTTTAAAAAAATTAAAGCAAGATAAAGGTCGTTGTTTTATAGATAGTTGTGGCAGAAAATCGATTGGTTCGCATACAATTTCCAAATCTAGAATTTTAGAAAAATTACAAGAAAACGACGAAAAGCTGGGTGTCATTTTACTTCACTTAGAAGATAAAACCAACGTAGACTTTAAACATCGAACTTTATCAACCTATCAAAACTCAGAAAGACGGTTAATTAAAAAAGGGAAATCAAGCGCTTCGGTATTTTACGGTTTCTGCGTAAAACACGATGCTAATTTATTTCAAGAATTAGATAATGAAACGTATTCGAATACAGATAAAATAAATTTTCTTCACGCTTACCGCGGATTTGCGCTGTATGTTACAAAATCAAATGATCAATTTTCCTTTCTTCAAAACAAGATATTGGAAAATTCAATTCGCGTAGAAAACCCAAGAACCGAAGATCTGAATCAAGGTTTGGAAAAGGTTTCACACGTGATGGATCAAATTGATGACAATTTACAAATGCAAGCACAAAAAACCACTTCATGGATAGATAAAATCAGAGTTTTAATTCAGAAAGACATCGTAGTTGATGAAACAGAATTGAGAAAATCTATCAATCGTCAATTATCACAATTGAATGAAGATATCTTATTCCCCATTCCAGGTTATGTATTTAAGAAAAAAATTAAAAAGATAATTGATGCAGCTTATTTGAAAATTGGAGTTCCTGAGAAGCGAATTCCAGAACTGGAGAATATTGTAAATCATCGAATTAAAGAAAATAGAAGAATTAAATCCATTTTTAATTCCGCAGTTCTTAAAAAGAATTACAACGTTATTGATTATGTATCTCGTCCAATCGATGGAATTTATAACATCACTGGAAATTTTGTTTTCTGTAATTCGCGCAAAGAATTGTTTTCATTGACCTTTTTCCCAGAATTTGAAACAAAGAAAACACAAGTGATTATCGCTTCATTGGAAGACAGGCAGGAAACCTTGAATCAATTGAAAACCATAGATGTTTTGGAATATAAAAAATTATTGTCTTCCATCATTATTCACCAAGGAACCAACGTATTTATGAGTCCGAGCTTTTTTGATCAATTGGACGAAGAAATTCAGAAAGAAATGGTGAGCGAGAAGTCTACCAGTAATCTGAGGATTTTAAATATTTTTAAGTAGTGGTTTTGTTTCTTTAAAGTAGTGGCGCGATTAATCGCGCCACTACTTTAAAGAAATATTTTATGCAAATTCAGCCAATTCCATCCAGCGATCCGTTGTCGTTTCGATTTCGCTAACAATTTCAGAAAGTTTCATTCCTGCTTCCATTACGTCGTCGTTGCTAGAACTTCCATCTGACAAAATCAAGGTCAATTTTTCTTTTTTCGCTTCAAGCGTTTCCAAATCTTTTTCCAACTGTTTAAATTCTTCTTTCTCTTTGAAAGTAAGTTTTCTTTTTTCGCTGTTATTACTTGAAATCTGAGTCACTTTAACCGGTTCGATTTTCTCAACAGAATCAGCGGCTTTTTTGTCGCGCTTGCTATCTTGCGCAATTTGCTTTCTGTATTCTGTGTAGTTACCAATAATGTCTTTGATTGAACCTTGTCCTTCGAATACGAAAACATGATCCACCATTTTATCCATGAAGTAACGGTCGTGAGAAACAACAATTAAACAACCTCCGAAATTACGCAAGTAATCTTCCAAAACGGACATCACAAAGATGTCCAAATCATTGGTTGGCTCATCTAAAATCAAGAAATTTGGATTCGACATCAAAACCGTCATCAATTTCAAACGTCTTTTTTCTCCACCACTTAATTTATACACGTAATTGTAGTGCATGTCGCGGTTGAAAAGGAAACGTTCCAAGAATTGAGCAGCCGTCATTTGCTTTCCTTTTTCCAGTGGAATGTATTCAGCAATATCTCGAATAACGTCGATTACTTTTTTATTTTCATCCACTTGAATCAATTCCTGACTGTAGTATCCAAAAACAACCGTATCTCCAGTAACTACTTTACCACTATCAACCGGCTCCAAACCTTGAATCATGTTTAAAAAAGTCGATTTACCAGTACCGTTATTTCCAACAATTCCCAAACGTTCTTTACGTTGAAAGTCGTAGGAGAAATTTTCAATAATTTTCTTGTCACCGTAGGATTTCGTGATTTTATGCAATTCTAAAATTTTCGTTCCCAAACGCTCCATTTTCACTGGAATGTCAACTTCTGAATCGTCAATTCGTTGACTGGCAGTTGCTTTGATATCTTCAAAAGAATCAACCCTTGCTTTCTGTTTCGTTCCTCTCGCTTTTGGCTGACGGCGGATCCAATCTAATTCTTTTTTGAAGGTATTTCTTGCTTTATCGATGGTAGATTGCAAATTTTCTTGTCTTTCTGCTTTCTTTTCCAAGTAATAAGAGAAATTCCCCTTGTATTTATAAATGGTTTTATCTTCGATTTCTAAGATGGTATCACAAACCACTTCTAGGAAGTAACGGTCGTGCGTCACCATCAAAATCGTTGAACGAGATTTCGAAAGGTATTCTTCCAACCATTCAATCATGTCTAAATCCAAGTGATTCGTTGGCTCATCCAAAATCAAGAAATCAGCATCAGAAACCAGTACTTTTGCCAAATTAACTCTTTTCTTTTGTCCACCCGAAAGACTTCCGATTTTTAAACTGGTATCATCTAATTTTAGAACGGAAAGAATTTGTTCCACGCGAACTTCAATATCCCAAGCGTGCAAATCGGTCATTTCCTGAAATGAATCATTGATCAAATCTTCATCACCAGAAAGCATTGCTTGGTTGTACTTCTTACACGCCTGAATTTCAGGTAAATCGTGCGAGAAAACAGCTTCCAAAATCGTTTGATCTTCGTCTAAGTTTTCACTTTGCTCCATGAAAGCAACACGAATGTCGTTTCTATAAACAATTCTACCAGAATCATACTGGTCCAAATCCATCAAACAACGGAGTAAAGTTGTTTTACCATTTCCGTTTTTGGCTACGATTGCCACTTTTTGTCCTAAATCAATACCAAAGGTAAGATCTGAAAATAGTACTCTGTCACCAAAGGATTTGGTGAGGTTTTCAACTGATAAATAATTCATAAGAAATGGAAAGTTGTATGATAGTTCTCTTAACGAATGCGGTCAACAGACTCTATCAACTTTTTGTCTTTTTTGATTCCGGAGGAAGCTAAAAGTAATAAGATAAAACCAATAATAAAGAAGTAAAATCCAAATGAGTAAGAAGTGGTATGTTGCTCTTCTCCTGTAAAATAATTACCTAAAAATGAAATGAAACCCAATGCAACCATCGCAATGAAATAAAGCAACGTTGTTAAACGCACCAGCGACAATTGTCTTTTCAAATTTTTATATAAAATCATGGAAAAGAAAGTCAAAATGATCAAACCCAATGAAACGATGTAAAATGGAATTGAATCCGTTTGAACTAAAATTTCGTTGGCATCAAATTTTTTCAAAGATGTTGCACTTAGAACGTAGTTAAATTCCAAAGATTGAAAACTCAAAAGCGGAGTTCCAAAACTTAAAATAACCAAAACTACGATGGTAGATAAAAGGAAAATGGATTGAATTCTTTGAATCATTGGTGTTTTAATATCAATTTGAACACAAAGATAGCGGTAATTTACGAGAATCTAGCGCAGTGTGAACTATTTTTTGCCTACAAACACATCGGCTTGAAGTCTTTTAAACAAGGCATCGTGTACGTTGTTGTCGACCCAAATTTCCAAGGAATCCATTTGTCCGTATTTTTCTTCAGATACCAATTGCGCTTTTACGGGATAATAATGTCTAATTCGTGGAATTTGAAACTTTAAATAGTTAAGCGACAAGTCTTTTCTTTCTCCATTTTGATATCCAAACAAGATAACTTTGGAAGTATGATCTTCTTCTTTGATGAAAATATCATACGAAACTTCCAATGCTATTTTTGAATCTCGGATGGTTGAATCTGGAACGTAAATCATCTTAAACAAACTTCCTGTAAACTCAGTTTCAAAATATTGATTCTTTTTACCTAAACTCCAACTTTCATTGGTTGAATTGTAAAATAAAGATTCTTTTTTTCTGAATTTCGCTTTGTCAAAAGTTGGTTCTTCAATGAAAACCATCCACTCGTATCGTTTACCAGTTTGTAAAAAGGTATGCATGAATGATTCTTTATCCATGTCGGAATAATGAATGATTGCATTTTGAAGTTGATACGAATAGGTTCTATTTACATCGATCATCGCCAATAAAAACAGAAATAAAATGACTTTAAAATACCGCTTTGCTTTCTGAAATAAAAATGCTACTGGAATGATTAAAACGGCATAAACATCAATCATCGGTCTCATTCCTAAACTTCCGCCATAATACCAACACCACCAAGAAGCCATCACATAGGTGAAAACAACAAAGAAAGAGAGAACTCCAGTGAAAAAGTATTTATTCCAGCGATACAACTCAATAAATCCAGGAATTAACAGGATAAAAAATGGTGTGTAAATAAAGAAACCTTTTCTGAAACTGAATAAAACTTCACTAATTTTGGGATTAAACAAATGATCAAATCCCTCAGCACCAACAACATATTCATTAAATCGCCATTGTCCTGTTTGTTGATAGATGTTGATAAACTGTAAACTGATGATTGCAATGAAAAGTATAAGTCCTAAAAGAAAAGCAATTTTTTGATCTTTCAGAATGAATTGAAGTCGCGCTAAAAAAGCTTTAAAAGAGGGGAAAAAGAAAGGGAAAAGTAGTACAATCAGAGCATCTGTAGGACGAATTATCGTTAACAAACCTAATAAAGAAGCGATGATTACCAAATGCTTGCTTTTGTTTGAATCCGCATAGGTTTTAAACTGCAACAAAAGGAATGCGATGATTCCAAAAGCGAAAACGTGCGCAAAATCTGGATGATACACCGTGTAATAATACATGTTTGTTGCCAAGGTCAAACCCATCAAACTAAACACGATTGTACTATTGGACAAGGAAAAACTTCGCAGTAAACGGATGATACTCCACATTCCCAAAGCTAAAAATGCAAGACCAGCAAGAAGAACCGATAGTTCATAAGGAACGGAATATCCATCTGCATTTCCACCAGCTGCAACAACGCCTTGATGTGTAGCATAATAAAATGGAGCGATACAAATGGCAGTTCCAATAAAGTATTTATCCGTTCGTTTTCCATCGACAACTGGCGATAATCCTTGATCGAATTTTGCGTCGGGATATTTTTTCTTTAAATCCGTAATGAATTCAAAATGATTGGTTTTGTATATGAAAGTTTGCGGCAAGTAGGCAAAATAGCCCGCACCATCGCTTTCAATCATTCTTCGTTCGTATTTATCTGAATCGATGAAATGGTAATAATCTTCACTTTTAAAGAAAAGGAAAACCGTTAGGAAAACCAGAAAAATATATGGAAATCTCGGAAGATTCAAAATGGATCTTAAAAGATGAACGACTGTATTAAACGCTTTGAGCATGTTGTCTTAATAAAAAATCTAAAATTACAATCGCTGCCATCGCTTCTACAATCGGCACTGCGCGAGGAACTACGCACGCATCGTGACGCCCTTTTCCTTCCACAATGACTTTATTTCCATCTTTATCGATACTTTCTTGACTCTGAATTAAAGTTGCAATGGGTTTAAAAGCAGTGGTAAAAACCAAAGGCATTCCGTTGCTTATTCCACCTTGTACACCGCCACTGTTGTTGGTTTTGGTTGAACCATCTTCATTAAAAATATCGTTGTGAGCAGAGCCATACATTTCCACTCCAGAAAATCCAGAACCGATTTCAAATCCTTTGGCAGCATTGATGGAGAGCATTGCTTTTCCAATTTCAGCGTGGAGTTTATCAAATACTGGTTCACCCAAACCGGCTGGCATTCCAGTAACACGACATTGAATACATCCGCCAATCGTATCTCCCTTTTTGCGAGTTTCGAGGATGAAATCTTCCATCTCTTGTGCTTTTTGAGGATTTGGACAACGAACCAAATTGGATTCTGTCAAACTCAAATCTAGATGAGCTAATTCATTTTCAGAAAGCTTAATCTTTCCGACCTGATTTACAAATGCTTGAATTTGAATTCCTTTGCTTGTCAAAAACTGTTTTGCTAAAGCACCAGCAACTACTCTACTGGCAGTTTCTCGTGCACTTGATCTTCCACCACCGCGGTGATCTCGATGTCCGTATTTCTTCTCGTAGGTAAAATCTGCATGCGACGGTCTAAAAACCGTTTTTAAATGATCGTAATCCTTTGATTTTGAATCCGTATTTGGAATCAAGAATCCAATTGGTGAACCAGTTGATTTACCTTCAAAAATTCCAGATAAAAACTGAACTTCATCCGATTCTTTTCGCTGTGTCACCAACTTCGATTGACCCGGTTTGCGACGATCTAACTCCATTTGAATCAAATCGATATCGATTGCTACATTTGCTGGAAAACCATCCACGATTCCGCCAATAGCGACTCCATGTGACTCACCAAAAGTAGTTAATGTGAATAATTTTCCAACTGTAGAACCGGCCATATTTGTTAGTTACAAATCGTTTCTTGTGTCATTTTCAAGATCTTGCGAACTTCTTCCAAAGTTGGAGCTTCCGCATACGTTCTTAAAACAGGTTCTGTTCCAGAAGCACGAATCATCATCCAACGTTCATCATCAAAAAAGTATTTCCAACCGTCTGTTGTTTTCACTTCACGAACCTTGTAATCACCAAACTGTTTGTAAACGTTATTTTTACAATTTTCAACGATGCTTAATTTCAATTCTTCTGTAATGTGAAGATCGTTTCTTTCAAATTTGAATTCACCAACAATCTCATAAACTTCTTGTATCAATTGATCCAATGTTTTACCAGATTTTGCCATGAATTCCCAGATGATTAATCCCATCCAAATTCCATCTCGTTCAGGAATGTGACCTTTTACAGCAATTCCTCCAGATTCTTCGCCACCTAAAAGAACGTCGCGTTGAACCATGATGGTCGCAATTTCTTTAAATCCAATTTTAGTTGTGGTGTGCTCTAAACCAAAATGCATGGCTAATTTTTCAATTCGTGGCGTACAACTAAAAGCAGTAACTACTTCTCCGGTCATCTTCTTATACTTCACCATGTAGTTTAGTAAAAGTAAGATAATGTGATGAGAATCAACAAAGTTACCTTTTCCATCGTGCAAACCAATTCTATCGGCATCACCATCTGTAGAAAGTGCGCAATCGAATCCTGGATTTGCTTTCAAGAACGCTTCTAATTCTTGTAAATTTTTAGAAATTGGTTCTGGAGCTTGTCCGTAGAAAGATGGATTGTGTTCGCAGTGCATGAAAGTAATGTCTGGAAGAATGCGTTTCATCACATTTTGTCCAGCACCGTACATGGCATCGTAAACGAATTTCAATCCTGAATTTTGAATCGCTTCTAAATCAAAGTTAGCTTTTACGTGATCTACATATCTTGTTTCAATGTCAACAATTTCAACATCTCCGGCAGCAATTGCATCTTCAATCGAAATGGAATTCAAATCAATTGAATGATGATCCAAAATCATGTCTTCAATCTCCTGAACATCACTTGGCGCCAAAGGTCCACCAAAATCAGCTTTCAATTTGTAACCGTTGTATGCAGGCGGATTGTGACTTGCAGTAATAATGACACCAACTCCACAGTTGTATTGCGTTGCCGCCAATGAAATCATTGGGGTAGAAACAAATCCCTTTGCCATTTTCACATGAACTCCTTGACTTAAAAATACTTTCACAGCAGTTTCAACAAAAAGTTCACCAGCAAAACGACAATCGTGACCGATTACAATCGAAGGTCTGTCGTATTTATTCTTCGTCCAAACAGCGGTAGCCAATGCCACTCTTGCAACGTTTTCAACTGTGAATTCATTTGCAATGATTGCTCTCCAACCATCTGTTCCAAATTTAATTTTATGTGCCAATTTCGATTTTTTTAAATAGTGAATGACAAATATAACGATAATTCAGATTTATAAGCGGATTATGCAGGATTGTATAAACCTTTGATCATTTAAATTGATTTGATTTGATGCGAATCGATTTAACGCGAAATTCAAGGTCCAAAATTCAAATGCACTTTACCCATCATTTATTTGTTAATATTTTAAGTTTAGTCTGCATATCGCGCAAGATTCTATATTTTTGTTGCCATGCAAAAGATACTTTTTTATTGCGCGCTATTCATCGCGTTTTCAGGACAAGCTCAGAAATCAAGAATTGGATTTTACAACGTTGAAAATCTTTTTGACACCATCAACGACCCAAACAAAAACGACGAAGATTTTCTACCTGAGGGAAGTTACAACTGGACTGGAGCGCGATATATGGAAAAAATCGATCACATCAATACTGTTTTTGGTATCATGGGCGATTTAGTAGCAGTTGGAGTTTGCGAAATTGAAAACGAAGCCGTGATCAGAGATATTGTACGATTCTCGCCAACGATGTCTAAAACGCATGGTGTTGTGCATGCAGAAAGTATGGATGCCAGAGGAATTGACGTTGGATTGATTTACGATAGTATCAAGTTAAAATTAGTCAGTCAAGGAATCATTCGGTTTACATTACCAGGAAAAGAAATTCCAACTTCTAGAGATATATTATGGGCAAAATTTCTTTCCAAAAAAGATACCATTCACATGTTAATCAACCACTGGCCTAGCAGAAGTGGTGGTCAAGAAGAAAGTGATAAAAACAGAATGGAAGCAGCAAAAAATGGAAAAAGATATTTGGATTCTGTTTTGACAATTCATCCAGATGCGAAAATCATTTTCATGGGAGATTTAAACGATTATCCAACGAATAATGGTCCGAAATTAGTTGCCGAAAAATTGCGTCCTCAGATTACTAAATCATCTGGAGAATATGGAGGAAGTTACTTTTACAAAGGAGAATGGGATATTCTCGATCACATTTTAGTTTCAGATCAATTACTTAAAAAGTCAAAAGGATTTAAAGTCATACCAAATTCAGGAAAAATTCATTCACCTCAATTGTTGATGGAAACGTTTAAAGGCGATCTTCTGCCGTTTAGAACGTATGCAGGTAGAAAGTATTTGGGAGGATATTCGGATCACTTGCCAGTGACGATCGATGTGAAGTTGAAATGATGATTAACTCCTGATTAAGGATAGTTGAAATTCTCGGTAGTTGGTGGTCAGTGACGTGGGAGCTGTAAGAAGCACTCCGTTAATCTACTATCTAAATTTCTCAATGGTAAAATCAACCATTTCTTCAATTGGTTTTTGAGCTATTTTACGCAAAGTCAAATCGTACGGTTTTAATTCTTGGATTAAAATTTCTTTCTGATGAAATGCATACGAACCTACAAAAGAAATTTCTGTATATTTCTGTTTGATTTGAGAAAGGTGTACTTGTAAAAACAATCGAATATTTTCTCGGTGCATTTGCTGAATTTTTTCTGAATGTCCAACTCTTCGGGCTAATTCACCAATCCATTTCTTACCTTCAACACCATAAACATGTTGTAAAATAGCGTGTTCATCGCCTAAGATGGAATGAAGATATAGAGACAGTTCAGCGTTTAAAGTTTTGTTTAACAAGCTATGAATAAGCGATTTTCCAAAATAGAATCCGCTTCCTTCGTCGCCAATTAAATAACCAAATCCTCCGTAAATTTGAATGGATTCATTTTGATCGTATTCCGCCAAGGCAGAACCTGTTCCAAGAATCCCTAATAAACCAGAAGCTTGTCGCAACAAGCCGCGACAAGCACCTAGTAAATCGTTTTCGACTTGGATCTTTTGAAATCCCAAGTCTTTAAAATGTTTTTCAATGATGCGTTGATTTTGCTCCAAAGAACAACCTGCACCATAGAAATGAATTTCAGTATCTAAACTGAACTGTTTTTCTTTCCAAAATTGATTCATCCGCGCGAAAAAAGCTTCATTGAAATTGGAATAGTGATAGCTTTCAGAACAAAAATAAGTTCTTTCTCCTTCGGTATTTACAAAACACCAATCTGTGGAAGTACCACCACTATCTGCAATCAAAAATGATTTTTTCATCTCGCGATCTTACCAAGTAAAAGCTTCTGCTGAGAACCATTTTTTCTGAACGCGCATTGTTTGTTCAATCACATCACGCACGCAACCTTTCCCTCCAGCTAATGGAGATTGGTAATGACAAATGTCTTTAATTTCTACCGCAGCATCTTGTGGACAAGAAGAAATTCCGACTTGTTTCATTACATGATAATCTGGAATATCATCACCCATGTACAACACTTCTTCATCTTCAAAACCGTATTTATCTTTGCAGTCTTGGTAAATTTTTGTTTTTTCGTGCGAACTTAAGAATACTTCAGTTACGCCTAAACTCAACATTCTTTCTTTCACATCAGAAGAATTTCCGCCTGTAAGAATGATGATTCTGTAACCCATTTTTGCAGCATATTGAAGTGCATACGCATCTTTGGAATTGGTAACACGAACTACATTTCCGTCTAATAATAAAACTTCGCCTGTTGTTAAAACACCATCTACATCAAAAATAAAAGTGGTGATTTTTGGTAATCTTTCTTTGTAACTAATCATTTTGAATTTTGTTTGAATACGTCTTTAATATACTTTCAGACATCAGCTGATAAATTTCTTTGGTATTTCCGTTCAACATCAGAAGATGTTTTTCTATAATTTCCTGATCATTTCTGCGTGCAGGTCCCGTTTGCGCGTCGTAAGGCGTTGTAGTTTCTAATTTAGCCAACGTTTCTTTTAGCAATGGCTGGAGAATTTTCCAATCCAATTCATTTTCTTTAAAATATTGATCTGCCAAATACACCAAGTGATTGGTAAAATTATTGACAATAACAGCTCCAACGTGAATTTTCTTCCGTTGTTCTGAATTCATAAATTGTACATTTTTGCTGATTTTCCAAGCTAAGTCAAATAATGCCTGCGCAAAATGTGTATTGTTCGCTTCGATTAAAAAAGGAACTTCAAACATTTCAACTTTTCTCGTTTTTGAAAAAGTTTGTAAAGGATAAAAAACACCTAAATTTTGTCGCGTCGCAATGGACTTAATCTCAACACTTCCAGAGGTATATGCGACAGCTTGTTGCGTAGGAATTTGCGCAATCACTTCTTGAATTGCATCATCTCCAACACATACCAAAACCAAATCACTTGGTGGAATTTGCGCGATATCAGCAATGACAGCACAGTTCAATACTTCAGCCAAAATTGAAGCAGATTCATTGGATTTGCTGGTAACGGAAACAATTTGAATTCCGTTACTAGCTAATTCCTGTGCCAATTGACTGGCCACATTTCCTGCACCTATGATTGAAACCTTTTGAATCGTTTGAAGCATTTGTGAAAATAGTTTGTCTTACGTTTTTGAATAACTGACTGTTAATCGCTTGTAAAATTAATTCGTCAATTTTCTATATTTAATTCGTTTTGGAGCTGAGTCGCCTAGACGTTTTTTACGATTTTCTTCGTAATCAGAATAAGAACCTTCGAACCAATAAACTTGAGAATCTCCTTCAAACGCTAAAATGTGTGTGCAAATACGATCCAAGAACCATCTGTCGTGAGAAATAACAACCGCACAACCCGCAAAATTCATAATTCCTTCCTCCAAAGCCCGTAAAGTATTTACGTCAATGTCATTCGTTGGTTCATCGAGCAGCAATACGTTGGCTTCGGTTTTCAAGGTCATCGCTAAATGCAAACGATTTCGTTCACCTCCTGATAAAACCCCTACTTTCTTATTTTGGTCACTTCCTGCGAAGTTGAATTTAGAAATATACGCTCTTGAAATAATTTTCTGATTTCCAATTTCCAAATATTCATTTCCTCCAGAAATTACTTCGTAAATTGTTTTCTCCGGATCGATGTCTTCATGCGCTTGATCGACATAACCAATTTTAACCGTATCACCAACTTTGAATTCACCAGAATCTGGTTGCAATTCATCCATAATCATCTTGAAGATAGTAGTTTTACCCGCACCGTTTGGCCCGATAACACCTACAATTCCAGCTGGCGGTAATTTGAAATTCAAATCATCATACAACAATTTATCCCCAAAAGATTTCGCTACGTGCTCTGCATCAATGACATTGTTCCCTAATCGTGGTCCATTTGGAATTGGAATCTCTAATACCAACTCTCTTTCTTTCATGTCTTCCGACATCATTTTATCGTAGTTGTTCAAACGTGCTTTGCTTTTCGCTTGACGCGCTTTCGGATTCATTCGAACCCATTCCAACTCTTGCGCTAACATTTTCTGACGTTTGGAAGCTGTTTTTTCTTCTGATTTTAAGCGATCTCCTTTTTGTTCTAACCAAGAAGTGTAGTTCCCTTTCCATGGAATACCTTCACCTCTATCCAACTCTAAAATCCAACCAGCAACGTTGTCCAAGAAGTAACGGTCGTGCGTTACAGCGATTACCGTTCCTGCATATTTCTGTAAATGTTGCTCTAGCCAATCAATGGATTCAGCATCCAAGTGGTTGGTAGGCTCATCCAATAACAATACATCTGGTTCTTGCAACAACAAACGTGTCAATGCTACTCGTCTGCGTTCACCACCTGAAAGGTGTTCCACCAACTGATCATCTGGCGGACAACGCAACGCATCCATTGCTCTTTCCAATTTACTGTCTAACTCCCAAGCATCCAAGGCATCAATTCGATCTGAAACTTGTCCTTGACGGGCAATTAATTTGTCCATTTTATCTGGATCGTTTAGAACATCTTCGTCCATGAACGCATTGTTAATTTCTTCGTATTCTTTCAATACGTCAACCGTTTCTTGACAACCTTCCATCACGATTTCTTTTACCGTTTTGGTCGGATCCAAATCTGGTTCTTGTGCTAAATATCCAACAGTATACCCATCAGAAAAAACAACATCACCTTGGTATTGCTTGTCTAAACCTGCAATAATCTTCATTACAGTTGATTTACCCGAACCGTTTAAACCGATGATTCCAATTTTTGCACCGTAGTAGAAAGAGAGGTAAATGTTTTTAATAACTGGTTTGCCTTGAGGTGTCAGTTTTGAAACATTCACCATCGAAAATATTACTTTTTTATCGTCTGCCATAATCTTTGAAAATGAGAAAGTCAAAGATACTAATAAATACGAAATTTAACAGGGATGTTGATGTTCTAATTTAGAATCCAAGCGATTTGAAACTTTTCAAAAAAAAGACAAATTAAGAATCAAAGAATGGAGGACAATTTCTTGACCCTTATTTTGTAATCCATCAAAAATGAATTATCTTTGCCTGACTTTTCGGGATGATTTCTCTCCCATTTCAACTGAGGAAAGGATTGCATACTCTCCAAAACGAGTATTTTTAACTTAAAAATACAACGCATGATTACCACCACGGAACAACACACATCTGAAGAATTAATTCAAATGGAAAGCCAACATGGCGCACATAATTATCATCCGCTACCTGTAGTTTTAAACAAAGGAGAAGGTGTTTATTTGTGGGATGTTGAAGGTAAAAGATACTACGATTTTCTTTCTGCTTATTCAGCTGTAAATCAAGGACATTGTCACCCAAAAATAATCGGTGCAATGATTGACCAAGCACAGACTTTATCCTTAACATCTCGTGCTTTTTACAACGACATTTTAGGAGTTTACGAAAAATACGTTACTTCTTACTTTGGATACGATAAAGTTTTACCGATGAACACGGGTGCCGAGGCTGTTGAAACGGCTATCAAACTGTGTAGAAAATGGGGTTACGAAAAACGTGGTGTAGCAGAAAACCAGGCAAACATCATCGTTTGTGAGGGAAACTTCCACGGAAGAACGACCACCATTGTTTCTTTTTCTGATGATCCAGATGCTCGTAAAAATTACGGACCGTTTACACCAGGATTTATTCGCATTCCGTATAACGATTTAGATGCTTTGAAAGCAGCATTGGAAATGGATAACGTTGTTGGATTCTTGGTTGAACCAATTCAAGGTGAAGCAGGAGTTTTTGTTCCGGATGCAGGATATTTAAAAGGTGCTTTTGATCTTTGTAAAGCGAAAAACACTTTATTCATTGCGGATGAAGTTCAAACCGGAATTGCACGAACTGGTAAATTATTGGCAATTGATCACGAAGATGTGAAAGCAGATATCTTGATTTTAGGAAAAGCTCTTTCAGGTGGAAATTACCCAGTTTCAGCAGTTTTGGCTGACGATGAGATCATGTTGGTCATACAACCAGGTCAACACGGTTCTACTTTTGGTGGAAACCCGATTGCGGCAAAAGTTGCGATTGCTGCTTTGGAGGTTGTTAAAGATGAACAATTGGCTGAAAACGCCATGCGTTTAGGAAATATTTTCAGAAAAGAAATGCAACGTGTCATTGATGCAAACGATTTAATTGTGAGTGTTCGTGGAAAAGGTTTATTGAATGCAATTATCGTAAACGACACTCCTGACAGCGATACGGCTTGGAACATTTGTATGAATTTAATGCACAATGGTTTGTTGGCAAAACCAACACACGGAAACATCATTCGTTTTGCACCACCTTTGGTAATGACAGAAGAACAATTGATGGAATGCGTTGCTATTATTGAAAAAACGATTGTAGAATATAAAAAATAATCCAGTTTTAAAGCTGATTATCAATCACTTTTGAGCTCTTAATTAAAGTAGAATTGTTTTTTAAATTATTTCGAAAGAAAGAACGTTATAAACGTTCAAAATTCTATCTTTGCAATCTCAAAATGCCCATGTGGTGAAATTGGTAGACATGCAATCTTGAGGGGGTTGTGCACTCTGTGCGTGCTGGTTCGAATCCAGTCATGGGCACCAAAAAAAAGGACGGTTTTACATAAAAACCGTCCTTTTTTTTTTGTATTCGGTGGTGAGTGAACTGTCGCCGGTTTGGAACACTGACAAAATTCGGAAATCCAGCAAATGCTGCTGTAAATGAGGCGCACAAGGTGCGAAAATTTTAACCAATAGGGAAAAAAACTGACGCATCTATTCTGAAGGCGATTCATAGACTGTTGACCGTTTAAGAATGCGATCAGAAAAAGAAGTGCAGAAGGAATTACTTCCATCCACGCTTCTTCTTATCTACCTAACCTACGCCTTGAATATCAATTCTTTTTTTATTATCACGGAACAGAAACTTTCAATGTAAATATTGAAACTTCTCTCATTTTAAAAAGTAGTGAAAATCAGCTCTTTTTCACGTTGAAGTTCATTCTTTCAGCGGACACTTTATCTTAAACAACTTCCACCTTTAATAGATGATCTAAAGCTGATCGAATATGAAATTCAAAGTGGTGTTCTCCTGCTTCTGAAAGAATCAAATTACCTTTCATCGTACCTGTCTGTTACTACTTTTTACACAAATATTTTCTATCTAATTGGCAGCAAAAATAAGCACGAAAGTTTTAATTTTTCAAAATAAGACTATTCAAATTCGTGAAAAAGGATAAACATAAATCAATTTAAAGAACTGATTAAAAGCATCTTAATTCAAAAAAAACTACAATTCCAGGAATCGAAATATTTCACCAAAGACATAGAAAAAGACCTTAAATAAGTAGTTGAAACTAGAAAAAGACATGTCGAGACAAAAGAAACAAATGGTAAATTACGATCATTTTTAGGAGTTACGTTCAAAATAAAAGCAAAGGATCGATACTTTGCAATACGCATATAAATATGAATGTTAATGGCAAAAGAAAGCACTGCTAGCCGATAAAAACTTACAAAAAACCTGAAAACCGCTGGTAATCAATAGACCGTAGAAAACTTTTCTTTTTAGAGCTTGAACTATCAAACAAAAGATTCCTCAATTTTCTTTTGAAATTTAAGGAAAGGCAGTTTCAGAAGGAAACTACTCTAAATTTAAATCTGGCTAAGCACTTGTTTTTTCTAATTCTTTAAGAAAAATAGAAGGTGAAAGTCCTGTAACCGATTTAAAAGCTTGAGAAAATTTAGTGTGAGATGAATATCCCGTCTCTTCAGCTAAATAACTTATTTTAAAAGTTCGATATTGTTGGTCATCTTTCAACTTTTTAATAATATATTTTATTCTCAATTCATTGATATATGAACTAAAATTAACCTCCTTGTGGGTATTGAGAACATGGGACAAGTACTTATTATTTGTTTCGATAATTCCAGCTAATTTAGAGGAAGAAATAGTACTATCTAGGAACTTATTTCCGTTTTCAAATTCCTTTAATTTCTCTAAGATGTTTTTTTCAGTTTCCGCTGACATCAATAATTTTGAATCTTCTATATTTTCATTTGTGTGGATACTGGAAATGTCCTCCGTATTTAAAGAAAACTCTTTTCCTGCATCTTGTATTTTTAGCATGATCTGTTGAAAAAGAGCTTTATCGTTCTTTTGCTTCTTTTTGTATAAGGTAAAAAGAACAACAAGTAAGAGAATGAGAAAGATCGACAAACTCATAAAACCATCTCGATAAACTTTAACCTTGGTGCCAGCTGCTTTTGTGGATTCAATAAACTGATTGATTGATTCTTTCTTTTTCTTTTCTGATTCATTTAATGCGTTAAGATATTTTTCATTATAAATCGTATACTTCGCATAATCCTCTGTTGCAAGATAATATTCCGACATCGTTTTATAAACTTCAACTTCAAGTGGTAAGTAATTAGAAGTTTCCAATACTTTCTCTACCGTTAAAAGATTCTCTATTGCTAAGTCCATTTTGTGTTGTTCAAAATAAATCCGACCTAAATTGCTATAAATCTCACCTTTAACTGTCAAATCATCGTTAGACAGCTTATTTAATCCTTGCAATGCTTCTGTCAAATAAGATTCTGCTAGATTCCAGTTTTTCATTCCTACACAAACTCTACCGAGTAGTGCTTGATTTGACGCGACAAAAAATTTGCGGTCTCTGTCACCCTGTAATTTCTTGAAATTTGCTTCAGCTTCACGTGCTGAATTAAGCGATTTTTTCAATTCGTTTTTTGCCAAAAAATAATATGCTTTCTCTTGAAGAATAAGTCCTTGATACAAATAGCTCGTTTGTAAATTGTCAAGTTTTTTACTGTATTTAATTCCGTCTTCTAAATATCTTTCACTTTCTTCATACATCTCCATGATGCGGTATTGAGATGCTAAAAAGCCTGAAATTCTTGCTTGCCATTCATAAAAACTATTTTTTTCAGCAAGTAAATATGCTTTTTCAGCATTGCGAATTGAACTGCTTAAATCCCCCTTTTGCTGAAATAATGAGGAAGCCAACATCAAGGATTTCACTTTATTTAGACTGGAGTTAGAATGAACAAAAAGAGAATCTGCAATAGAGAGTGCCTTCGTTACATCGTTTGCTGCAATTGTAACCGCTGTATGAAAATATACACTATCAAAATTTTTATCTTCAGCTTCTGAAGCAATCAATTTTGAATTCGCAATTAAAGTAAATAGACAAGTAAGGACAAGAAAATTAATTCTGGTTTTCGTTATAAATTTCATTTTCGGATGATTATTAAAAAGGAGATAGACTCCAAATAACACACTTTTTATTCGTAGGCTAAAATAGAAAGTGCGCAAATGTAATCAATAACAAACGTATCTTGTAGTTTTACCGCTACACAAAAAAAGTTAATATTTTTACCATCTGAAGAACGGTCCGCTTCGTAGAAAAAACAAAGTGAATCTACCGAGCGAATCACATGCTCGACTTCTACTAATATTATTTTTTTTAAAAACTCAACATTCTGATTTTCAAAATCAAAGCTTAGGATAATTTTGAAGTTATGTAAGATGTAATGTGGCTCTTAGATGCACACCTCCTATTTATAGAACTAAATTTGGCGTTGTTAAGTTAAGTCACCCAAACCATCCATTTCAGGAGATAACGGATTGAAAATTTCTAAACAAGCAAGAAGTGATTCAATGATCTTGAGGAAACTTAAAAAAAATAGATCGAAAAAGACTGTTGTCCGATAAAAACTTACAGAACACGAGAAAGTCATTGTTAGTCAATCGATCTTACCAAACATCTTTTTTAGGGCTGAACTTATCAAGCAAAAAATTCTTTAAATTTCAAAAGAAATTCGAGGAAAGAAAGTGTCAGGAAGAACAAATTGTTTTTTCCCTTTTGGATGGATTTTAATGGATTTCGCTCGCCATTTTTGGCATGGATCGCCCGTCAGCTGTTGCCGACCATATCCATCTTCACCTTCTTCAATCCAATCCGTTTCCGAGCCACATCGACTTCCATTACTTCCACTTCCACGTGTTCGTGAAGTTGAATAAACTGAGCGGGATCGTCTACATACACATCTGCTAAGTTCGATTTATGAATCAAGCCATTTTCTTTGATGCCAATGTTCACAAAAGCTCCGAAAGCTGTTACATTCGTTACAATTCCTGGCAATTTCATTCCGACTAATAAATCAGAAATAGTGCGAATGGAATTGTTGAATTCCAGCACTTTCATTTTCTTACGTGGATCTCTTCCAGGTTTTTTCAATTCGGAAATTAAATCTTGGAATGTATACTTAGTAACTTCTGGAAAATCAGCTGCTTTTAATTCTTGAAGTAATTCTGGTTTATCAATCAAATCAGAAATTGTTACTTTTAATTTTTTAGCAAAAGCTTCAACCGTTTTATAGGATTCTGGATGAACTGCTGAATTATCCAATGCATTTTTAGAATTTCTAATTCTCAAGAATCCAGCACTTTGTTCAAAAGCTTTTTCACCCAAACGTTTCACTTTCTTCAATTCAGTTCGAGCGGTAAAAGCCCCGTTTTCCTGCCGATATTCAACGATATTTTCGGCCAAGCTCAATCCCAAACCAGAAACGTAACTCAACAAATAGGGAGAAGCAGTATTCAAGTCCACTCCTACTGAATTTACAGCAGAAATGACCACATCGTCCAACGCATTTTTAAGATTCGTCTGATTCACTTCGTGTTGATATTGTCCAACGCCAACTGATTTTGGGTCTATTTTCACCAATTCAGAAAGCGGATCCATCAATCTTCTACCGATGGAAACTGCGCCACGAACGGTAACATCGTAATCTGGAAATTCTTTTCTTGCAATTGAACTCGCTGAATAAATGGATGCTCCATCTTCCCGAACTGAGAAAACTTCTAAATCTCTATCAAAACGGATGTGTTTCACCAAGTTTTCCGTTTCTCTTCCTGCGGTTCCGTCACCAATTGCGATGGCATCGATTTTATACGCTTGAACTAATTCAAACAATTTGGCAGAAGCTTTACTATTTTCTGACTGCGGAGGATGTGGATAGATGTTTAAATTCGTTAGTAAATTTCCAGATTCATCCAAACAAACCACTTTACAACCGGATTTAAATCCTGGATCAATTGCTAAAATTCGTTTTGAACCCAATGGTGGCGCTAATAATAATTGTTTTAAGTTGGTCGAAAATATTTGAATTGCTGCTAAATCTGCTTTTTCTTTTGCTTCTTGAATGACTTCATTTTCCAACGACGGAGAAATCAATCTTGAATACGCATCTTTGCACGTTTCCTTAACCAAGTCGCCGCACGCATCTTCGCTTTTTACAAAATAACGTTCCATGATGTCCATCGCTTCTTCTTTTTCTGGAAGTACCTTGATGCTCAATAGCTTTTCTCTTTCACCTCTATATAAGGCTAAAAATCGGTGAGATGGAATTTTGTAAAGTGGTTCGCTAAAGTCGAAAAAATCTTGGTATTTCTCCGCAAGTTCTTTTTTCCCTTTCATGATTTTTGAACCAAGAATTGCTTTCCGTTGAAACAAAGTCCGCATGCGAGCTCGGAAACTTGGGTTTTCATTCATGTACTCCGCCATGATGTCTTTTGCTCCTTCGATTGCAGTTTCTTCATCCGTCACTTCCCCTTTCACAAATCGTTGCGCCATTTGTTGTGGATCGCCACCACGTTGTGCCATGATCATTTTAGCAAGCGGTTCTAAACCCAATTTTTTTGCTTTTTCGCCTCGTGTTAATCGCTTTACCTTGAAAGGAAGGTATAAATCTTCCAGGACATTGGAGTCAAAACATGCTTCGATCTTGGCTTTCAGTTCAGCTGTCAATTTATCTTGACCATCGATCGCTTTCAAAATCGTTTGCTGTCTATCCCTCAATTCCTGATGTTTCTGCGCCAAATCTCGAATTGTTCCCACTTGAACTTCATCCAAACCATCGGTTTGATCTTTTCGATACCGAGAAATGAAAGGAATCGTTGCTCCTTCAGAAAGTAATTGCAAGGTGTTTTTTACCGATTTATCTGAAATTCCAGAAATCTGCTGAACAAAATAATGAACTGTCATGAAATATATTTGAATACAAATTTAAATAAATCCAGCAAGCAAATTGAGAAGCACTTAGATAACTTATCGGTTCTGATTTGTTGAAAGAAATCCCTATGCACTGACTAACGTTTTCACAATCAGTAAATAAAGTAAAAAAGAAGCTAAACTAGATGTGACTGTTCTATATTTTTTTTGAAAAAAAATTAAAATATCAGATTAAAAAGTATATATTTACGACTCTACTGATTAAACAATTAAACAATTAACAATGAAAAAAATTTATTTATTACTACTAGGCAGTACATTAAGTATTGCAACAATGGCTCAACAGTCATTTACTAGTTCAGGAACATTTACAGTACCTGCAGGAGTTACCAACGTTACCGTGGAGGTAATCGGTGCAGGTGGAAAAGGAGGAAATAACGGTGCTGGCGGTGGTGGCGGTGGCGGATATGCTGCAGGACTTTACCCAGTTGTACCAGGAGCAACGTATGCTGTAGTGGTTGGTCAAGCAACTTCAGGAAATGGAACATCCAGTGTGGCTGGTCTTGGACTTTCAGCTACAAAAGGTGGGAACGGTATCTCGCTTACGAATCCTCAAATTATTGGTGGCGGTGGCGCTGGTGGTGTTGGTTCTGGCGGACAAATCAATAGAACTGGCGGTGCTGGTGGCGGTGGCTACTATACCTACTTCGGTGGTGGCGGCGGTGGCGCTGGTGGACCTGCTGGTAACGGTGGAGCTGGTGGAAACTCAATTGCTTGGACAGGTGTTTGTCAAACTCCTGGCGGAATTGGCGGTATAAGCGGTGGATTACCAGGCGGTAACGGCGGAAAAGGTGCTGGTTTTACTGATGCAAATTGCAGCGTTACGGATCCATCTGCAGTTGGTGCAAACTACGGCGGTGGCGGTGGCGGTGCTAACGGAAATGGTGGAGCTGCCTCAAATGGTTCAAATGGTTTCGTTCAATTTTCTTGGTGTAATCCAATTGGTGCGCCAACAGGTGATGCAACTCAAACATTCTGTTCTTCAGCAATGGTTTCTGATTTAGTTGCCCAAGGAACCAATGTTCAATGGTACGCTACAGCTACTGGAGGAACAGCTTTGACAGCTTCAACGCCATTAACAAATAACACAACCTACTACGCAGAGCAAGATGCAGAACCTTGTGAAACGGTTGTTAGACTTCCTGTTATGGTGAACATCACCACAGTAGATATCACTACAACAACTGCTGTAACGACCATTACTTCCAATCAAGTTGGTGCAACGTATGTTTGGATTGATTGTGCTACGAACATGGCAATTGCAGGTCAAACAGGACAAAGTTACACACCAACACTTACAGGAAGTTACGCTGTTATTATCACAAATGCAACTTGTGTAGATACTTCTGCTTGTGTGGCTATTAGTTTTGTAGGCGTAAATGAATTGGATAAAAATGCTAATTTCAAAATTTTCCCGAATCCTGCAACGGAAGTTTTAAGCATTGAAGTTACTGATTTAACACACGGTTCAACATTCAGTATCGTAGATCAAAATGGTAAAAAAGTGAAAACAGGAACTTTAATAGTTGGTGAAAACAAGTTAAACATCAAAGAGTTAAAGAATGGATTATACATTTTAAAAATTGGAGAAAAAGATTCTCAAACGTTTAAAGTGATTAAAGAATAACATTTTTAAAGTCCATTTTAAACGCGTTTAAAGAACGTTTAAAACACATTTAAAAATACAATTTCTGAAGGTGTCGGTTGGTTTCATTTCCAATCGACACTTTTTTTTGAGTATCAATTCATTGGATGCATCATTTCAAATCAGTCAACATGTTTTGACATTGATTTAAGAATGCGTGGTACACAGCAATTCCTTTGTACAGATTATTGACGCCAATGCGTTCGTTGGAACTGTGAACGGTTTCGAATAACTCTGTGTCCAAAACACTTGGAATAATTCCATAAACAGGAATTCCTTTTCTTCTGAAGTAATTGTTGTCTGTAGAAGCTGGAAAGAGAATCGAAATGGTGTGCGAATTGGGATGAACAGTCCGAATTGACTCCGACATCATTTCAAGGAAAATTGTACTTTCACTTGCGACAGCTCTTGGTCCTTCTAGCAAAATCTCAATTGAAATTCGATTTCCCAACGTTCGTTTCATTTCTTTGATGAATTTTTCAACATCTGTACCAGGAAGCAAGCGACAGTCTAAGATAGCAGTAGCTTTTTGAGACATTTCGTTGGCAACAGTCGCTGAACTTTGAATGTTCGTAATAGAAAACGTATTGTCCATGATGACATTGAACGGCTGATCTTCCGCAAAATTACTTTTTACAAAAGGCCAGAAGATGCTCCAATTGATTCGTTTTAAAACGAACTTTCGCAAACCGGTTTCTAAATCACCTAATTCACGAAACATTTGCATCACCAAGGGATTAAATTTGACACTTTTCTTTTCATCTAACAAGCGAATCAATCCTTTGATTAACCGTTTATTGGCATACAAATCAGTTGGAATTGCTCCATGTCCAAATCCACCACCTTCAGCTGTCAATTTTAACCAAAGTGAACTTTTATCTGCTACTGAGATCCCAAAAATGGGAGCATCTGGGTTTGATTTTAACACTTTGGTTAAACCTGCTCCGCCCTCACCAAAAATCACACGTGCATTTAGGGAATCTAGAAAATTTTCAGAAATGAATTCAGCGCCATTTTTACTCGATGTTTCTTCTTCCGCCAGTCCTAAAAAAGAAATGTTAAACGGAAGCTCTTTGTCTTTCAAGGAATCTTTAAACAACTTCATTCCATACAATTGCATCACTGCCAATCCTTTGCAATCAATCGCGCCGCGTCCCCAAATGGTATCGTTGATGATTTCACCTCCAAACGGATTTTGTTTCCACTCTTCTAAATTATTTGCTGAAAGTACATCCAAATGACTTGAAAAAATGATGTTTGGTTTTCCTAAAGAAAGCGGATATAAAGAAACCAATACATTCCTAGAATCACCTGACATGTTAAAATCCGTCACATAAAAACCGTTGTGAATTCCCCATTCCATAACATCTCTAGCCGCCTCTACTTCACATCCTGAATAGGATTCTATCTGAATCAATTGCGACAAGAACAATTCTGGTGAGGGATATTTTTGAGCCAATCCCGAGGAGAAATTTCCTAGGACGAAAAGGCAAAAAATGAGTTTAAATTTCAATTGTAACATGGCGTTATTTCAATACTTCAACAAGTCGATTCATAGCTTCCTTATTTCCTTCGCTTCGGATCGTTAATTTTATCTTTTCTTTCTCCTCCTTGGTTAAGTGCCAAGAAAGCGCAATTTTATCTTTCTTCAATTCTCTTAAATTAAATGAAATCAACTCAATTGGAAAGGCAAAACTTTGAAAACCAATTTTCATCAATTGGTCTTGATCAAAATCTTGGGTTCTTGTAAAATTTGCGTACATGTTTCCAAAAGGTAAAATCAATTTATTGATGAGTGAAATGTCGTAAATATTTTCATCCGCAATTATTTTCTTAGAATCTCGGATTTGGACAACCACTACTCCACTTGTGTTTTGTTGAATCCAAGACTTCATTTCGTATAAAAACTCCATCATTACTTTACCACCATAATTATCTCTAAAACCTGCGTCCATTAGATTGGTTTCTGGTGTGGTTGGAAGTGATAGCATCGGCAATACAAAAGGAAAACTCGCACTGGCACGCAAAACAGAACTAAAGCGAACCGAATCTGTCATGTTTCCTTTGAAAAAAGTCTGGAAATCAATGTTTTCATAGGAAAGATTGCTTTTATCAGCTCCTGTAGAATGGGTCATAAATGCCAAAGATTGCGCACTGATTAACATCCTTTTTCCATCATTTACGATCGTAGGAGAAAAAATCATGGTTGGAATCATTCCGCTTTGTTCGTATGGAGCGTAGGAATTAAGCGGTTTATCCATCATGTTGTTGGTATTTCGATGCAATTGCTGCTCAAATGAAAATCCGCGGTCTTTGGTGTAAAAATTGTCACCAATTTGAAAAGATTGATAGCGAATAAAAAGATCATTAGAATACATGGAAAAAGACAATTGATTCAATAAATCTTTCGAAATGTTATTTAAGTATTTTACATCATCCGCATTTATATTTTTACCTAAACGCTGACTTAATAAGAGTTCACGATAATACGCAGCACCGACCATTCCACCGGAAGCTCCTGAAATCATTTGCGTGTTTCGCATCAGTTTTCCCTGGGTTTTGGTATTTCCTTGCTGCAGAACGTTTACTGTCCAAAGTGCACTTCTAGAACCACCTCCAGAGGTGATTACAATCACCATTTTTGGTTTTTTTTCACCCGTATTTTTTTTCCACTCGTTTAAACCTGCAATGTATTTATTTTTAGAATTTGCAATGTTTAAAGAATCATCTGAAGTTTTACTGATGTGTTCAGAGGTGTATGGAACCAACTCTTTGTAATCCAATCCATAGACGTAACTTTTATACTGAAAATACGATGAGTTTTTGCTCAAAAAATTCATCAAAATAAAGATTCCAATCAAAAGCGCATAGGTCCAGTAGCGAAACCAAGAAATGAAAATTGAAAAAAGCATCAAAATGACAGTCATTAGTAATACCAAGCTCATTCCAGCAGGCAGCGCAAAAAGCGGATATTCGCGAAACATTCCCAAAACAACAAAAGAAATCACGGTGACGATCTCAAAAAGGGAGGCATTGATTCGATTGTGCGCAAAAACACGTTCCAAAACTGCAGCATCATAATGCTTGATCGATCGACTTTTCTTAAGGCGAACAAAGCTTGACAAATAGATGTATGCTCGGTCTTTTTCATATTTAAAGAGTTCTGACCATTTTACTTTTTTGTGAAACAAAGAACCGACCGGCTCGTCTTGAAAATCTAAAACAGACTTTCCGGAAAAAATATAAAAATCTTTATTGGTTGGAAAAAAATACAAAATTGCAATTAAAACATAAAATACAAAGCCCAAAATATAAGCAATGATATACTTGAAGATCATCCAATTACTAGCAAATTCTTCTGCTAATTGAAACTTGGTAAATGTAAAAATATAATAAATCGAAAAAATAATTGGAATCAAGGAATTGTTCCAACAGAATTTCATAAACGGCCGCGACAAAGTAGCCAAAAATGGATATTTTGATCCCAAGCGCATGTAACTATACATGTTAAAAGCCATCGTGAAACCACCTATGGAAAAACCCATCAGCATGAACGAAAGCCAACTGACTTCCCCTTGATATTCAGGCGAAGAAAAAAGAAAAGGAAGTCCAAATTTTACACCGATGCTATTTCCAACCACAAAAAAAAGAAAAACCCAATAAAATAAGGCAAGCAGGTTGTATTTTAAATGTCCAAAAACCAATTGAAGTGGATAAAAAGCTCTCAGAAAATGAATCATCTTACCGATAAAGAACTTTTGTTGTGTTTTTTCCATTTTAACGCATCGTAAGATTTAAAGGTAATAAAATTTGAAGAAACTGAAAGGTTTAGAGGAGATTTGATTAAAAAAACAATTGCTCCTCCTAAAATCTCTCTGCGTCTTTGTCAACCGAAGACTTTGCTTTGATGAAATCCGTCACCAAATACGCCAATGTTTTTCCAACCTCTACAAAATCTCGTTCATTTTTCGGTGCCGCTTCCGGTAAATGTAAGTACCTCACTCTTGAACACTTCGCAAAGGTTAATAGGTACTTCCTTGCCAATTCGATGGAGATTCCGCTTGGAGAATAAGCACTTACGGGCATATACGCAATGGAATCCATGTCTAATTCTAAACCAAAATCGTCGTTTTCAACTTCTGTTAAAACTTGTTTTAGATCAGCATCAAAATTAGATTTTCCAGAAACATAATCATCCCAAAAAGTATGAGTGAATTTATGAGCTTTTAATTCATCTAGTAAATACTGTGAATTATAAGATTGATGCAGCCCCATAACCACATAACAATTCATCCAATTTTGATCATAAGCATACGAAAATGGATTGCCGCTATGTCGACCTTCTAATGCTCTAAAATCAGCATGCGGATCTAAATTAACCACTTGAATGGGTTTTTCCAGCCATTTGCTAACCGTTTTTATCAAAGGAAAAGCATTGTTATGTCCGCCACCAATTACAATCGGAATGCATTTCTTAGCAACATAAGGTGTCAAAACCTGTTCAACAAAATCATCCAATTCGTCAATAAGTGAAACTCCTTGTTGTTTATCCTTAAAATCAACTAAGGTTTCAATATTTCCCAAGACCAAAATAGATTCACCGCTTAAAAACTGGTTGGATTGAACATTGACAAAATAAGTTAGAAAAGCTTCAAACCCATTTTTAGAACCTGGAAAACCACCGTTCGTTTGAGGTCCAATATCTTCCGAAATTCCCAACACAACAAATCGAATTTTGGAATGATCCAACTGGTCAACGGTTTTCATTTTCTGTCCCGCTTTTGTCTCACCAGATCGGACACTTACCTTCTTAATGAGTTCATTTTCCGACATCGGATTCCACGAAAATGAGTTGTTTTTACTTTGCATATTTTGAGATTAAAGAAGTGAATTTTTCAGGAGCCTGAATTGGCTTCATGGTTGCTTTGGAAACAAAGACCAAAGTAGTTGATGCCGTACAAACGAGTTCGTTCTTTTCATTAAAAATTGCATACTCAAAATGCAACCTCACACCCTTCAAGCCGGTTATTTTTGTAAGTACCTTTAGTTCATCATCATACAAAGCTGGCGTTTTATACGTTACTTGAAACTCAGATACAGGAAGCATAACACCCTGCTTTTCAAGCTCTTTATAACTCATTCCTATTTCACGCATTGCTTCAACTCGACCTACTTCAAAATACTGGGCGTAATTGCCGTAATAACAATATCCCATCTGGTCGGTCTCTCCATAACGTACTCTCAAAATCGTACTGTGCTCAAAATCAATCTCCATAAAACCTGTCTTTGATGACTGTTGTAAAGATAGAAAATAGATTGTTGTTTATACTTGGTAGTGTTAAAATAATGCCTTAATTTAGCATTTGGAAAATCACAAATAAGGTCTCAGAAGTTAAAAAAAAGCGAATCACCGATTCCTGAAAATTTAACAAAAAATAATTTCCTTACGAACGCTCAATTTTTAGTCACGAAGTAAAAAAAACGACAATGTCAATAGACTTTTCATTTTGTTTTAAACTATTTTATGTGAATATTTGTGCTTAGAAAATAATACAAGACTGAAGGTTTGTAAAACATGTGTTTAACACAAATTTAAAGTTTTGAACAGATACTATTAATAACTATTTATAATAAATTCAATGACTGTTAACCACGAAGGTGTTTGGAATGCATGTTTAAAAGTAATCAAGGATAATATTCCCTTGCAAGCTTACAAAACATGGTTTGAACCGATTCTTCCGATTAAACTGGAAAATCACATTTTAATGATTCAGGTTCCTTCACATTTTTTTTATGAATGGTTAGAAGAACACTACATTACCCTTTTGAAAAAAGTAATCAAAAAAGAATTAGGGGCTGAGGGTAGATTGGAATACAGCATCGTGATGGAAAATCGCGGAAAAAATGCTGCACCTTATACTGTAAAGCTTCCAACCTCTGATGGGAAATCTTTGAAAAATCCTTCCATCAACATGCCCTTGAATATCAATGAACGACAAATTAGAAATCCGTTCATTATTCCAGGTTTGAAAAAAGTGAATGTAGATTCTAATTTGAATCCAGCCTATTCTTTTGAAAATTTTGTGGAAGGAGATTGCAACCGTTTGGCTCGTTCTGCAGGTTATGCAGTTGCCAACAAACCGGGAGGAACTGCATTTAATCCGTTGTTGATTTATGGTGGTGTTGGACTTGGGAAAACGCACTTGGCACATGCAATTGGAATTGGAATCAAAGAACAATATCCGAACAAAACGGTTTTATACGTTGGTTCTGAGAAATTTGCGCACCAATTCATTGATGCCATTAAAAATGGATCGACAAATGATTTCATTCACTTCTATCAAATGATTGACGTGTTGATCATTGATGATGTTCAGTTTTTCTCTGGAAAAGAAAAAACACAAGATGTTTTCTTCCACGTGTTTAATCACTTGCACCAAAATGGAAAGCAAATTATTTTAACCTCTGATAAACCACCGGTAGACATGCAAGGAATGGAGCAACGTTTGTTGTCTCGTTTCAAATGGGGATTGTCTGCAGATTTAGCTGCGCCAGACTTGGAAACAAGAATCGCAATTTTGGAAAAAAAGATGTATGGCAATGGAATTGAACTTCCGAAAGAAGTGGTCGAATATTTAGCTTACAACATCAATACAAACATTCGTGAAATGGAAGGTGCTTGGACTTCACTCCTAGCGCAAGCGTCTTTAAACAAGAAAGCAATCACCTTGGATCTTGCGAAACAAATGATTGACAAGTTTGTAAAAAATACAGCGAGAGAAGTTTCAATTGATTACATCCAAAAAGTAGTTTGTGATTATTTTGACTTACCTTTAGAAATTCTGAAATCCAAAACCAGAAAAAGAGAAGTGGTACAAGCAAGACAAATCTCCATGTATTTCTCAAAGAAAATGACCAAGTCATCTTTGGCAAATATTGGCGCGCATTGCGGAGGAAAAGATCACGCGACTGTACTGCACGCTTGTAAAACAGTTACAAATCTTTCTGAAACAGATAAACAATTTAAAATTTACTTGTCAGATTTAGAGAAAAAATTAACGATACAGTAATTTATTTTAGAAATTCGATTGAAATAAATAGTCACTTTTAAACAGCTAAAAGCCGATGGAGATATTCTTTATCGGCTTTTTAGTTCTTTTGCCTTTATTTATGGTCTACTATCTCCGATTTAATTTGCAATTTTGAATTCTAAAATAACCAGACACCTATAAAGGAAATAATCATGAAAAAAATTGAAGGATTAAATACATTGAGGTTCTTTTCTTTTTTGTGGATTTTTTTATTTCATACAACTTCATTTGTTGGTTTTGGATATTTAGCGGTAGATTTCTTTTTTATTATTTCTAGTTTTTTACTGACACTTCTGGCGCTTCATGAAATTGATCAGACAGGAAATTTTAAAAAAGCTAATTTCTTTGCGCGAAGATCATTGCGTATTTTTCCACTGTATTACTTGGTCATTGCTTTCACGTTTTTTTTAATGCCACTGGTCAGTTCCTATTTTGGCGAAGTTCCCAAATTGCCCGAAAACCAATCCTTGTATTGGTTGTTTTTATCTAATTACGATCACGGTGATTACATTTTTTCATTAGGTTTTTTATGGACAATAGCTGTTGAAGAACAATTTTATTTGCTGTTTTTACTCTTGAGTTTTCTTTTGTTCAGAAATGTCGTCTTAATGGTCATGTTGTTATTGATTGCTTATGTAATTTTTTCAATTTATGCAATTCAATATGAAGTAGCCACTTACGCAAATACATTGAATTATCTGGTCGATTTTGCCGCTGGAATTTTGGGTGCTTTTCTTTATTTTAAAAAGAAAATGAATTTTTCACCTTTGCTTGCTCTTTTGATTTCGCTCCTCGGAGTTTTTATTTTCAAAGAAAACTTCTTGTACAAAGTGTTCATCGCCACAGCTTTTGTGAGTATTATATTTTTAACAATTCAACATGCTCCTGCTATAAAGCATACCTTCATTTTCAAAACAACGGAAAAACTAGGAGAATACTCGTATGGACTTTATGTATACAGTGGATTTGTAATCACCCTCATGCTGAAACAAAATTTCATTAAAAATGACTTTTTAATTGTTGGATTTGAATTTCTCTTGACTCTTGGCATAGCGGTGCTTTCGTACCATTTATATGAGAAACATTTTTTAAAACTAAAGAACTACTTTCGCACATAATAATAAATTAACTTCAAAAGATGATGATAGCAAAAAAATCATTTGCGAAGTTAAATTTATTTTGAGATGCTATATTTAAAAAAAACCATACAATAAAAAAGGCTGCTTCACGATTTGAAACAGCCTTTTTTATGTTTAAATATTGGTTATTAATCGGATTTACATCCTCTAAATGAATGTTGTCTGTTAATAAGCTATTGAACTGAACTTGTATCGTTTTGCTTCAATACCAGGCATTCGAGATAAAATGACCATTCCTTTGTCCGTTGCGAAAAAGATCATGGGATTGACAGCCATCGGAAATGAATTTCCTTTTTGAATGTTGACAAGTGGCAGTGAATTAAATGTTCGATCTCTGTAATCAAAGTTTCCGTGCGCATCCAATACCGTTAACATCGTCGGATAGAAAGCTTCCAGTCCATACAAGTTATCGATGTTGATTTTCGCTCCGCTTTTATCTTTCCAATAGCGGAATTTATTCAAAGGCGGATCGGTTAAAACTTGCGTGTAATTCCAAACAACATGTAATTTATCATTTTTCAACTGATAAGCAAAAGAGCCAAATACAACTTTAGAATCTAAAGATCTTTCCGTTTGATTTTTCTCAATCACAGCGTTGTAAACTCGATTACCTGTTGCATCCATTGAAATGGCAAGCACGTTTCCGTAAAACAAAGTATACTCATACACAGGAGGCACAGATTGTGGAATTACTGTTTTGGTTTCTCTTTGCTCTTCCAACAAAAGGATTATTCCTCCATCTTCTTTTAAAAGAACATCCTTCACAACTTGATTGTCTAAAACATAACCTTCCTTTTCTGCACTTTTTTCTGAAACAACTAAACTGAGCATTTCTTTTCCGAGTGCTTCCACTTTGTTCATCAATACTTCACCTTTTGAATTTGCTTTAAAAAACCAAGTTGCTTGCGAATCCGTGTTTCTTCGTCCTGCAGGCACAAGTGTTCCCGCAACTAATAAATTGCCAGCTGCATCGATGTTCAATTTTCGTTGCCCCAAACCATATCCTTGTAAATCAATTCCAGAAAGCGTAGAAAAATCCTTTCCAGTCGTAATTAATTGATAGACATGTTCCTTGTTACTAATTCTTACATCTTTTAACAAAAAAGCAGTTCCTTGATTATCAACAATAATTTGATTTCCATCAAAGCGGTCAGATTCATTTTCAAGTGTTAAATCTTTTTTCCAAATGGATGAAAAATCATCGGTATTGAAAACTTGTAAACGAAGTGACTCTTTTGCTCCTTTGTTAAACGGTTTATCTGTTAAAACCAAAAGTTTACTTCCATCTGGAGAAAAACTATAGGAATAATTCGCGCTTTTCATCTGTCCCGTTGCAGGTTCAGTTTCCAATTCAAACGTACGATCGCTCAAACTTCCATCTTCGTTTACTTCTCGCACGTGAAATGAATTTTGTTGCTTGGCTTTACTCCAACCTACTAAAAAAACATAGACTTTTCCATTTTTCATGGTGGTATATCGATGCAATTTAGAATCATTGAACGTACCCGAAGTAGATTCAATACTTGTAGAAAAAAGAAGTTCAAATTTTGGCGAGAATTTTTCCAAAACTACACTTGCATTCGAGATGCTGCCAAACTCTTTCAAGATATAAAATCCCGTTTCATCTTGACCCAAAGCCTTGCTCCAAGTTGCAGTTTGATTTTGATTGGCAATTTCAGGAGAACTTGTCACTTTCACTTCTTGTGCGAAAGACACGATCAATGAAGCACTAAAAATAAGAGTTACTAATTTTTTCATACTTCTTATTGTTTAGCTGCCCAAGCATTGTATTCTTTAATCACGTCAAGAATTTTCAAGAACGTATATCCTTTTTCTTTTTCAGCAACTTTACGTGCTAATTCTTCATAATCTGAAATCATTGGAGGCATTTTCTTAGCAAAAGACAAGCCCAACATACCCAATTCAATTGGTTCAGTTGGCTCTTTCGCTACGATCATTTTGGTTTCATATCTTCTTGCATCGTATGCTTGCATCGTTTCACCAGTTTGTCTGATTACCATGTTGAAGTTTTCAACTGTTGAATACCATTCATACAAGCGAATTCTCCCTTCTTCAACGACCAAATTAAAGTTTGGTTTTTTAAACAAGCCACCACTGTAATTAATGGATTCATACACTTTATCTGCAATTTTATATCCTTTGATATCTGCTGGCTTATATTTCGCTACCGGTTTTTTATCCGTTTGACTGGTGAAAAACTGCGCTAAATTTTGATTGCTTGATCCAATGCCATTCGTAGAACATCTCGTATCTGCTTTGATAAAACCGCGAATCGTATCTCCATCCAATTTTACGATGTAACCTGGGTAAATTTTACCAACTTGATAAATTTCAGGACTCCAATCTGCTTGAGATCCATTGTTTTGAGAAAATGCATTGGCTGTTAGTAATAGCGCAAGGGCTGAATAGATTATTTTTTTCATTTTATTTATTTTGACGTAAAAATACAAATAATAAACGAGTCAAAATAAATGAGCTAAAATATAGATAGAAAAATCAAGTTTAAGCTTTATCAAGATGCACATCCATTTGTGGAAATGGAATGGATAAACCATCTATTTGACTATATCTTTCATAAACCATTTCGTTTATATAAAAATGGATGTCCCAATAATCTTCTTTTTTAGCCCAAACACGAACCGTTAGATTCACAGAGGAATCACCCAGAGAACCCAATTTGACAAGAGGTTCGGGATCTTGTAACACTTTTGGATGACTGTTCACAATCGATAAAAGCGTATTTCGTGCCAGTTGATAATCTTCGCCATAACCAAATCCGAAAGAAAAATCGACTCGTCGCAAAGGTTGTTTGCTAAAATTGGTGATATTTCCGTTGTACAATGGTCCATTTGGAATAATAATAGTCTTGTTATCAGGTGTCACCATCACGGTGTGAAAAATTTGAATTTCTTTAACCGTCCCAGATTCTCCTTGGGCAGTGATGTAATCATCGACGTGAAAAGGTTTGAAAATTAATAACATTACACCACCTGCCAGGTTGCTCAATGTTCCAGAAAAAGCCATTCCAATTGCCAAACCTGCAGCTCCTATTAAAGCGATGAAAGAAGTCATTTGAATGCCAATCTGTGTCAGAACAGTGATGACAGTCAGCACTTTGATAAGACCGCTCACCAATCCACGCATAAACGTGATTAATCCTTTGTCAGAATCTCTTTTTTCCAGAATTTTAGCCACCATTTTACTGAAAAACTTAGCCAAGCGCATTCCAACGATAAAAATGACAATTGCAAGCAGTACGTTGACTCCAACTTCAATAAATGTGGAAGTAATTTCTTTCTGTGAAAATCCAAAAAAATTGGTAATCTCTAGGTTCTTAAGGTCTAATTTGTCTTTGTCCATCCTTGATTTTTTCTTTTATGTTTTTTGATATGGACATAAATATACGATTTACAAATCGTTTCATCAAGGAATTTTCAATGATATAGGTTTTGAATTAATGTATTGGTATATATGATAGAGGCGCGATATATCGCGCCTCTACAATTAATTACTCAATAATTGTTGGAAAATTGACTTCAATGTCTGTTTCACCAACTGCGCAAGAACCATTTTTAATTCCCGGTTGGTGTTTTAATGAGATCACTGAACTTCCCATTGAAACATTTCCAGTTGTCCATTTAGAAATAACTCCAACTTCATAAACTCCGTCTGTATCTGTTCTGATTACCTGCACATTTGCTCCCGCAATGTCAAAGCAAATCAAATGGGATGCCGCTTCATCCAAAATCTCTACTGTAATGTCTTCAGCAGGATTTATGGATTCATTCAACACCTGAATGCTGGCAAAATAGGTTGCATTTGCTTTCAGACGAATGGTATCCATCGCCGTTGGTTCATTTCCACCTGGTCCATCGATGTCTTGAAACATGGCAATCACATCTGGATGAATTCCACTAGAATCTGTAAAAGTCACTTTCAAGGTCGTGATTAACTCTTCTTCAACGACTGGTGCCGGAGGATTTGAAACTGGATTTTTTTCTTTTTTACAAGCTGCGAAAACGAATAGCAACAAGATTCCTGCAAATGCGATTTTATTTCTGTTCACTGTTTTTTTCATGTTTTTTAATATTAAATGGTACTTTAATTTTTAAGGCAATATTTCTGCCGATTTCATCTGAAAAGTATCTGAAACGATTCAAATAATCTCGGTAAGATTGATTCAATAAATTATTAGCTTCCAAGCTAATGTCTACGTTTTGTTCTCTAATTTTAAATTCATACGCGATCTGCGCATTCACCAAAACGTAGCCTTTTGGTGGTGCAACGTAATCACTGTTCGCCTCTACTCGATCCTGTGTTCTCACCAAAGGAATCGCAAGATGGAACGTCATTTTTTGATCTTTTTTTAATTGAAGCTTATAATCTACTCCCGGTTCAACACGATCTGCCGGAATTCCGACAACAAAATACTGATTGGTTTTGTCAAAAGCACGAACCATCGAACCTTTCATGAAAACACTCAAAGAAGTCGTTGGATTGTATCTCAAGCTCAAATCCACTCCAGAGAAACGAGCATTGATTTGCTCATATCTAAATACTGGAAATGCACCTTTGATGGTCAACATGGGTGGCAACGTTGGTTTTAAGTTGATGAAACCCTGAATTTCATTGTGATACACATCGACCAAAGCATTCAGTTTACGAGATTTGAAGGTCAAACCAGCTTGAAAATTAATTGCCAATTCCTTTTTCATCGCTCGATTTCCAATTTCAATCGCTGCGGCTCCGTGATGCAAACCGTTGCTGTACAATTCATTAATCGAAGGTGCACGCCATGCTGTTCCGGCATTTGCGCGAATCACCCAGTGATGCGATATTTTGCGAGAAGCTCCGATTGAACCGCTGATGTTTTGAAAAATATGTTCGTAGTTTTGAAGCACCTTGTTTTCGTACATGTACACATTCAAATCGGATCGATCTGCTCGAACACCGATTTCCAACTCATACTCTTTCATTTTCAAAACTTCCAACCAATACATACCGATGGATTGTTTCCCGAAATTGGGAACAAAAAATCTTCCTTGATAGTTATTTCCTTGTTTGAGGTAAGAAATTCCAATTTCACCCGTCAAATTTTTCAACCATTGGTGCTCCCATTTCAAATCAGCCGTATGCGTCAGCAAAGTCAATTGAAATGCTGGTAAATTCAATGCAGCGATTGAATCATTGAAAACCACGTGCCGGTCATACTCCTCACGCAAATTGTATTGTCTTCCATACTGAAAAACCAACCTGTTTTTGGAATTGAGATTGTAAAATCCGCTGGCTTTGAAAAACTCGTGCTCGATGTGTTGTTTTGGTTTGTCGATTTGATACGTAAAACTTCCTTCCTCAAGCGGTTTATCAGCCAAGAAAGCTTTGTTCAAGTCTGTCAAGTTACCAATATGCGCAGCGGAGAAAATTCCCAAATCGGTGTTGAATTGCGAATAAAACACTTCAGCGCCCCAACGTTCATGTTCATACTTTGCATTCAATGAAAAATTATACTCTTTCATGGCCGTGTTTTTTAAATAGTATCTCGGCGCTTGTAAGGTTCCACCTTGTTTAAAAGTTCCTTGCGTTCTCCAAGAAAATCCTTTCAACTTTTTAAAACTTCCTTCCAACATCGTGGAAATACTTCCTTGTCTTCCGTTTGAAAAAGCTGTAGCATACGCTTCGCCTCTAACTCCTGGTTCGTAAAAAAGCTTTTTGGGGTTGGTTAAAATTACGCCAGCAATGGCATCCGATCCATATCGAACAGCACTTGCGCCACGAATTAAACAAACTTCTGACATCAAAAATGGATCAATCTCTGGCGCGTGCTCACTTCCCCATTGTTGTCCTTCCTGACGAACACCGTTGTTGAGAACCAATACGCGATTGCTATGCATTCCGTGAATCACAGGTTTTGAAATACTTGAACCGGTATTCAAGGAATTTACACCCGGAATTTGTTTCACCAAGTCGCCCAAGGTTTTGCCAGCTGAAAATCGTTTTTCCAACTCCGAAGGTTTGAGCACTGAAATGGTTGACATTTTGAAAATGGTGTATTCAACAGTCACTTCATCCAACTCATCAAAATGAAACTCAATGAAAACTTGTTCAAAAAGATCTTTGCTAATGGTTCTTTTAAACTTTTCTGGTTCGCATCCGATGTGGTGGAAACAATTGAAAGAATAATCTCCCGGACACAAGTTCGCAAAGGAGAAAAATCCATTGGAATCCGCCATGACCGTTTGATTGAGTTCCTTAATTTGAACGCGAGCATACGGAACGGATTCTTGGTCGTGTATGTCGATTACTTGCCCAGAATACGTAATTCTACAGTTTTCGGTTTGACCAAAAGTGAAGAATGAAATACCAAGCAAAGCAACAAATAAAAATTTGTGCATGTGATTTTATATAATGAATGAAAAAATTTAAGCTTCAATCATCCATTTTGGAGGTCCACGAAGGGAAATGTTTTCTTTTGCAATTATATTAAATTCATCTACTAGCAGTTCAAAAGTTGGATGAATCGTTTTTGAAAAATGATAAACTGAAACCTCATTTTCGACCGCTGGATAAAAGTGGAAAAAACAAATAGCACAAGAAGTGTCTTTTTCAAAATGAGCAGATTGATGATCTTGATGATTGAAAACCTGATGCATTTCCTCACAATCATGCCAAAGTTCCTTGGGTATTATCAACCCAATAAAACTCAGCAAGACAACGTAAATCCATCTTTTAGAATTAATCATGCCACAAATATAGGAAATTCCCTTCTACTAATTGCAACAATGTTACATTAAGTTTGATTCAACGTTGCTTTTGAAATAAAATTTTTGAATTCCTCAGCGCTTATGTGAGTTCCTCAAAATTATTTTTGATTGAGGCATCTTTTTACTTTTTGCTCGTGTGCTACTCGCTCTTCGGGAGTTCTGTGCTTCGTGTTTACAAGTTCTTTACATTGCACCTCCATTTTGTCCCAACGGATCAATAGTTTTTCAATTTGTTGTTCTGTCAATTCTTTTTGAGCGGCATGATTGAGTGAGTCATGGAATTGAATGCAAGCACAAAAATCCAGTTGTTTTCCATATTTTTTCTCAATCTTCGCTCGTATTTCTTTTTGTTCAGCTGGAATAAAACCTTTTTCAAGAGACTCATTTTCAACAGGTGAAACTTCTGAAACAGGATCTATATCAGGCAAAATAGTTGCTGGTTCTGTTGTTTTTGTTTCTTGATGAGAACAACTGCAAAGGAAAAGAAATACTACAAAAAGATACCTCATCTGTGATTTAGAGATTACATTCAAAATAATTAAAGTAAATTTAGAAATAAAATAGAACATTCCGTGTTTTAGGATTGTAGCGTATGTTTAAAAAATCAAATTTATTTTCATTCCGTTTTTGTCTTTTAACGACATTGGTTTTGCTGTTTTCGCAAAACACACAAGCGCAAAAGCGAGATACTTTGCAGGCAGTCAAGCTTTTGGACGAAATACGTATTTACAAAGATCAAAATGCATATCGTCGTGAATTGGCGCGAGTTCGCAAAATTTATCCGTATGCGTTACACGCTGCAGAACTGCTTGATCAATTCGATGCAGAACTAGGAACGATCAATTCCAAACGGAAGAAGAAAAAATTCAGCAAAGAATCTCATCAAGTTTTGAAAAATGATTACAACTATGTATTGAGAGACATGTATCGTTCTGAAGGTGTTTTGCTCATGAAGTTAATTCACCGAGAAACTGGTTTGACCGCTGCTGAAATTATCAAAAAATACCGCGGGAAATTCAGTGCCAGCATGTACAAAAACCTCGGTAAAATCTGGGAACAAGATTTATCGGTGCGATACGATCCAACGGGTGTTGATAAACTCACAGAAAGCATTGTTTTAGAAATTGAAAATGAACTCATTGAATTTGACCGCCAAGCGAAAATCTTGGAGAAAGAAGAATTCAAAGAAAACATGAAAGAATACCGAAATAGGGTGAAAGATTCTCGAAAACGCTCTAAGGAAATCAAGAAAGAAAAGAAGCTTAAAGAAAAAGCAGCGAAAAAGCAAAAGTTATAACCACAAAAAAATGCGAGTCCAATCAGACTCGCATTCCTAAATATATTTAATCTTAAGCTTCTAATTGCTCGCTTACTGTTTGAGCAATTGCACTTTTAGAAAATCTAATTTTTCCACCTTCGCAGCTCAATAAGATTGTTGTATCAGTTACTTCCAATACTTTTCCGTGAATTCCTCCAATGGTAACTACTTTATCACCAACAGCTAAATTCGCTCTGAAGTTTTTCAACTCTTTTTGTTTCTTTTGTTGTGGTCTAATCATGAAAAAGTAGAATACCACTACAATCAACAACAACATTACGATTTGACTTCCTCCTTGACCCATTTTTTTTTAATTTAAAATATTACTTACTCTTTGATCTACTTTCTAATTACGTTTGCCTTGATCAACACCGTGGTCAATGAAGGATTCGTATTTGCAACAATTCGAACATCTTTAACCAATTGACCGGCTGTTGCTTTGTCCGTTTTAACTACGGCTTTAATCTCCACTTCTTTTCCAGGAGCGATCGGATCTTTTGGATATTCAGCAACTGTACAGCTACAGGAACCTGAAATCTCAGCTAAAATCAAGGGATAATCTCCTGTATTTTTAACCTTGATGGTTGCCTTTATATCTTCTCCCCACATCACATCTCCTTTTTCAATTACTTCATCTACTTGAATAGATGTTTTATTTCCAACGGAGATCGTGTCGTTATTAGAGCAACTGAACAAAACAAAACCAAGACTTAATGCTACTATTATTTTTTTCATTTTTCTGTTTTTTAATCCATTAATCCCCGACCAATTTTCTGGATTTTATTCTCCTTTTCCAATCGGTCGATTGCCTTGTCTAAAATACCATTGATGAACGCATTACTTTTTGGAGTACTGTAAAATTTAGAAATTTCAATGTATTCGTTTAAAGTTACTTTCTTCGGAATGGAATTAAATTCCTGTAATTCGGTGATGGCCATTTTCATGATGATGATGTCCATTTTTGCAATCCGATCCAAATCCCAGTTTTTCGTTAAATCATCAATCAACTTCAAGTTTTCTTGATCCCGGTCGATGGTTCTTCTTAAAAGTACTTGAACAAATTCTTTTTCATCTTTCTCGTCTTTGTGCAACGGCAAGATTTCATTGATTTCTTCCGTTTGGAATGCTTTCAAAGTTTTTAAAACCATCGCGCAAGCCAAATCGATGTCGTCCATCCACTGAATACTTTTTTCTTCAAAGAAATGGTAAATCAATTCAGAGTTTGCAATTTCTGATTTGAACAATGCCATTGTAAATTCAAGATCTGAATCAAAACCAAGTTCTTGATTATTCATATAGGCAAAGTAGTTTTCGCTTTCACGAATGTGTCCCATTACTTTTCTGAACATTTCTTGGTTTTCATCCCCAATCCAATTCACTTTATTCTCTTCCGCTGCTCTTCTCAACGATTTGTTTTCGATGAGCATCTTAAATACAGAATTTTCAATAAACTTTCGATTCGGATTCAAATCAGCTTCAGTTGGACGAATCTTTGATTTCAATTCGTCCAATCTGCGCTCTTCAATGTTTGCCAACTCTTCAAATGTCAACATCAAATACAAATACAAATCGTAAATGCGTTCGATTGCGTTTAACATTTCGTTTTCCGTTCGACGAAAATTATCTTCATCCGATTGGAAATACGCATACAATGCTTGTAAAACCTTAATTCTTAAATGTCTTCTATTTAGCATATCTGTATATTACATCGGTAACTTAACGTTTCCGACAGAGGCGATTCTTTCTTCCGCCATTTTATTAGCAATTTCGTATGTTGGAATGTTATCCGATTTAGAACGATTAACAATGTTCTCAACAGTTGCGTAAATTTCTTCCGCTTTGTTCATAGACCATGTTAAAGACAAATCTTTTACCTCAGAATAACAGTTGATTACACCTCCCGAGTTGATTGCATAATCCGGTGCGTAAATAATACCTTTTTCCATGACCATTTTCCCATGAACTTGCTCATTTTCCAATTGGTTATTTGCAGATCCAGCGATGATCGAACATTTTAATCTTGAAAGCGTATCTGTATTGATTGTAGCTCCCAATGCACAAGGTGCATAAATGTCCATGTCCATGTCGTAAACTTCATTCAATCCGATGATATTTGCTCCGTATTGGGAAGCAACTCTATTTAATAAGTCTTGGTGAATGTCTGAAATGTAAACGATAGCACCTTCTTTCGCCAAAGATTCTACCAAGTATTCTCCAACGTGACCAACACCTTGAACCACTACTTTTTTACCAGCTAATGAATCGGAACCAAATTGCACTTTCGCACACGCTTTCATTCCAACGTAAACTCCGTGAGCAGTTACTGGAGATGGATCTCCACTTTTACCAGCTAAACCAACTACGTGATCCGTTTCCATGTTCACATACGCCATGTCTGCAGGATTGATCCCTACGTCTTCAGCAGTAATGTACTTTCCAGCTAAACCGTTAACAAATTTACCAAATCTTCTCAAGTAAGCTTCTGATTTCATGGTACGAGAATCGCCGATAATTACCGCTTTTCCACCACCAAGATTCAATCCAGCTAAAGAGTTTTTGTAAGTCATCCCACGAGACAATCTCAAAACATCATTCAAAGCTTGCATCTCATTGTCATAAGCCCACATTCTTGTTCCTCCTAATGCAGGTCCTAAAACGGTACTGTGAACAGCAATAATGGCTTTCAAACCTGTTGCATTGTCATTACAGAATAATAATTGTTCGTGGTTGTACTGGCTCATTTGAGCAATCACTGGGTTATCAGCCAGATTTGTGTCTTTAATATCTTTTACTTCAAACATGTTCTAATCGTTTTTAAAGAACTTAAACTCGTTACTAATTGCTACTTTTGTAAAGAAAAACAAAAGAGCACTGCAAAAATAGGAAATATATCGGATGAAGTCTTTAAGCTATCTAAACAAATATTTAATTAAATACAAATGGCGTCTAATTTTTGGGATAATTTGTATCATCGTCTCCAATTATTTTGGTGTAAAAATGCCAACAGTCGTTAGTAATGCCGTCAATGGATTTATCGGCGAAATAAAATCAAACGAATCTTTTAATACAATCGCACTCATGAGCTTGAAGCTTTTCGGCTTTTATATGCTCTTATCGATTGGTAAAGGTTTCTTTCTTTTCTTAACGCGTCAAACCATCATCGTGATGTCTCGACACATTGAGTTTGATCTGAAAAACGAAGTCTACAACCAATACCAACGCTTGAACTTTTCTTTTTATAAAAAAAGCAATACCGGCGATTTAATGAATCGTATTTCGGAAGATGTTTCTCAAGTTAGAATGTATTTAGGTCCTGGATTGATGTACACCATCAACTTGGCGGTTCTTTTTACCTTGTGCGTGTATGCCATGATGCAAATCGATGTAAAACTGACACTCATTGTTCTTGCTCCACTTCCACTCTTATCTTTTATGATTTACAAGGTTTCGAGTAAAATGAACAAGTTGAGTAAATATGTTCAAGAAGAACAATCGGCGATGTCAACCATTGCGCAAGAAACTTTTTCAGGAATTCGCGTGATCAAAGCGTATTTGCGTGAACGTGAAATGGCTAAGAAATTCGATGATTCTTCTGACGAATACAAGGACAGAACGATGCGTTTGGTTTTGGTCAACGCACTGTTTATGCCAACCATTGTTTTCTTGATTGGTACAAGTACCTTGATGGCAATTTATTTTGGAGGTTTATTAACGTATACCAATGACATTACGCCAGGAGATATTGTTGCCTTTGTTTTTTATGTCAACATGTTGACGTGGCCATTTGCAAGTGTTGGTTGGGTTACTTCGATCATCCAACGTGCAGCTGCGTCGCAAGAACGAATCAATGAGTTTCTAGATGTTGTTCCTGCAATTCAAAGTTGCTGCGAAGAACCGTTGGCAAAAATTAAAGACATTGCTTTTGACAAGGTGAGTTACACGCACGAAAATTCAGGAATTGAAGCGATTAAAAACTTGAGTTTTACAATCAAAGCCGGTGAAACTTTGGGTGTCGTTGGTCGGACAGGAAGTGGTAAATCTACCTTACTGAATTTGATGATGCGCCAAATTGATCCTACGAAAGGAGAAGTGATGGTGAACGGTGAAAATCTAAAGAAAATCAACTTGGATGATTACCATAAACTGTCTGGAGTTGTGCCTCAAGAAGTGTTTCTTTTCTCAGACAGCATTCGAAACAACATTCAATTTGGTGTAAACGATCGCGAAGTAACGGAAGAAGAAATTATTGATATCAGTAAGAAAGCATACGTTTATCACAACATCGTTCAGTTTAAAGAAGGATTTGATACCCTTCTGGGAGAACGTGGTGTCAACTTGAGTGGCGGACAAAAACAGCGTGTTAGTATTGCCCGCGCTTTGCTTAAAAAACCGGATCTTTTACTGTTGGATGATTGTCTATCAGCTGTTGATACCGAAACAGAAGATTTTATCTTGAAATCAATCGCTGAACAATCTAAGAACAACATGACGGTAATTGTTAGTCACCGTATTTCTTCTCTTCGCTATGCGGATAAAATCATCGTATTGGACGATGGTTCAAAAATCGAAGAAGGAACACACGAAGAACTAATTCTAAAAGAAGGAATTTATTCAGAAATGTATCACAAACAATTGGCGGAAAACGATTAAGTTTTTGAACTGCTAAAAACAAAATCACATGAAAACCGAAGATTTAATCAAACAAGTTGCTTTCATCAAAGAAATTGACAAGTTGAAATACATCCAACGTAAAACCAAATTGTTCAACAGCGATCGACCTGAAAATGATGCAGAACACAGCTGGCATTTGGCGATGATGGCGGTTGTATTGGCAGAGCACTCCATTCAAGCAATTGATATTCTGAAAGTGGTGAAAATGGTTTTAATTCACGACATCGTTGAAATTGATGCGGGTGATGTTTTTATTTACGACACCACTAAAAATCACCACAACACAGAGGAAGAACTGATTGCTGCCAAACGAATTTTCGGACTTTTACCCGAAAATCAAGCAAAAGATTTCCTTGCCCTTTGGGAAGAATTTGAAGCCGGAGAAACTGCCGAAGCAAAGTTTGCTAAGACCATGGATCGTTTTGAACCTTTGCTACAGAATACCTCCAACAATGGCGGAACTTGGGCAGAATACGATGTTCCCTATCAAAAAGTGTATGACAAGAAGGTTGCCATGAAAGCCGGTTCTGAAACGATATGGAACTATGCTGAGAATTTGATCAATGAAAGTGTGGAAAAAGGGATTTTAAAAAAGTAAAAAGAATTTTATTTTCACATCGTGTCAGCCCAATGCATCGCGCCACTAGAATGTGAAAAATGCATCGAAATCATTTATCCTTCAATCTCATCAGCCACCAACTTATAAGTAGGATCTTCCAAGATATTCACCTCAATAATCGCTTCCGCATTCTTCAAGAGTTGAACACAGTCTGAACTTAAATGTCTTAAATAGACTTTCTTACCGATTTTATGATACCGATTGGTAATCGAATTCAAGGAATCAATCGCTGACATGTCTGCAATTCGACTTTCTTTAAAATCAATCACCACTTCTTGCGGATCGTTGGAAACATCAAATTTCTCTGAGAAACCTTTGACAGAACCAAAAAACAAAGGTCCGTATATTTCGTAATGCTTCACTCCTGCTTCATCTGTAAATTTTCGAGCACGAATGCGTTTTGCATTCTCCCACGCGTAGGCCAGCGCAGATACAATCACTCCAACTAAAACAGCGACCGCTAAATTGTGCGTGATCACCGTAATGACCGTAACGATCACCATGATGACAACATCTGAAATTGGCATTTTCTTAAAGGTCTTGAAACTCGCCCATTCAAAGGTTCCAATGGCGATCATGAACATCAATCCAACCAAAGCAGACATCGGCAAACGCTCAATCAGACTGGATCCAAACATGATGAATACCAATAACATTACAGAAGCAACAATCCCAGACAATCTTGCTCTAGCGCCAGCAGAAGTATTGATCAAACTTTGTCCAATCATTGCACAACCTCCCATTCCGGAGAAGAATCCAGAAGCAATATTTGCTGTACCTTGTGCGATGCACTCTTTGTTGCTATTTCCTCTTTTGTCTGTAATTTCTTCCAATAAATTCAAAGTCAATAAACTTTCTATCAATCCAACACCAGCAATGATTCCTGCATACGGAAGAATTAGCATCAAATTAGTCCAGTTCAAGGGTATTTGCGGAAGCGTATGTGGTGGAAAAACACCTTCAATCGTTTGACCTTCTTTCAAGGTGTCTGCTACGGTCGTTGTATCAATCCCAAATCCTAGCACCAAAGCTGAAACGATGATTACTGCAACTAAAGCAGCAGGAATTGCTTTGGAGATTTTTGGTAAAACCCAAATGATGCCCATCGTTAAGATGGTTAATCCCAACATGACATACAACGGTGTGCCCGTCAAATAATCTTGTGTTCCTTTCTGATGAAAATTATGGAATTGGGCCGTAAAAATAATGATTGCCAATCCGTTCACAAAACCAAACATAACAGGCTGCGGAACCAAACGAATAAACTTTCCAAGTCTCAAAATTCCAGCTAAAATTTGAATCAATCCAGCCATAATAACCGTTGCAAAAACATATTGCAATATGGTTTCATTCGTGATTTCTGGGAAAACAGAACGCAATTCGATGATCAATCCAACAAAAACAACGGCTACAGCGCCTGTTGCCCCAGAAATCATACCCGGTTTTCCACCTAAAATTGCGGTCACCAAGCCCATTACAAAAGCAGCATATAGTCCTGTTAAGGGAGAAAATCCGGCAATCATCGCAAAGGCAATTGCTTCTGGAACCAAAGCCAAAGCAACTGTTAATCCAGATAAAACTTCTGTTTTGTAATTTACTTTTTGTGATAAATCAAATAGATTAAATACTTTGTTCATACTATATTTTGTGATTCCGGTTTCTTTAACAGGGCACAAAAATACAATTTTGAAATGAATTGGAAATTATTTGTCTACGGCATCGCTAAAATCACAACAATCAAATGCATATATTTGTACTCATAAGTTCTTTCTAAATTTCTTCATCAACCGAAAAAGGTTATACATAGCTGTATAGGAATAGGGAATCGTGTGTAAATCACGAACTGTCGCGCAACTGTAAGTAACACAAAAGGTTTTACCCACGAGAATCCACTGTTGATTGAAAAATTGATGGCAAGAACGGTAAAATTGTTACAAGTCAGGATACCTTCCTTTTTCGAATTGACCATGCTTTCGCGAATTAAAGTTAATGTCAGACAGATACTCAAAAATCATAATTTTCAGCTAGCAACTTGGAGATCTATGCTTTCGTTTGTGGTATATTTCTTTCTAAAATTTATTCTAGTTTTGCATCGTGACTTTTAGTTCAGGAACTTTTAAATCTTGTTTCATTTTTAAAAGTTAAAAACAAATGCAAAACACACAGACAAGTCATCCGCGAACTGGTGACAACGAACAATCAAAAGTAGAAGGAGTTTCGGCAAATCAGTCCACTATTCTCACCAGAGAAGAAAGAATTCAGCAATCTCAAACACACATTTTCAAAGCTGTATTTCCCAATACAACCAACCATTACGACACACTTTTCGGAGGAACAGCCATGCAATTGATGGATGAAGTAGCGTTTATTGCTGCAACCCGATTTAGTCGACAACGAATGGTAACGGTTAGCAGTGATCGAATCGATTTTAAAAAACCAATTCCAGCCGGTACTATCATTGAATTGATTGGTAAAGTAACGTATATCGGAAGTACCAGTTTAAAAGTCAGAGTCGATATTTTTGTGGAACAAATGTATTCCATCGAAAGAGAGAAAGCCGTCAGTGGCGAATTTACATTTGTAGCCATCGACGAAAATAAGAAATCGGTTTTAATTGAGCAGTAAATTGTCCAGTAGTTGAAAGTTAAAGTATCTAAAAATCAACTTTTAGTATGTATTTACTTAACATTCGCAGAAGCATATAATTTTACTAAAAAACGCTTGGGAACATCGCCCCAAGCGTTAAAAATAGATTTTTGTTAGTTTCACTTATTGCTTCACCATCTTTTTAGTGGAGACAATTATTCCGTCTGCAATTAAGGTATACATATATGTTCCAGAAGATAAGTCTGAACCAAATACCACTAAACTTCCAAGTCCTCTTTCTTTAATTTCAACGGTGTTGATTAAAGCACCAAGTCCATTGTAAAATAGAATTTGAGCATTTTTAACAGATTCAGGAATAGAAAAATTAATGACTGTTTGTTCTGCAAATGGGTTTGGAACATTTTGATCCAAAATGATTGTTTCTTTGTTTTCTAAATAAACTGCTAATTGTGAGCGAATTGCTTGTTGAGTATCTGGTGTATTTGTTTGTATTGCCTGTTGACTCAATTGACAAAGGAATGGTAAAATACCACTCAAACAACTTTCTAATTGGGTTAGACGATTATTAATTTCATCCACCTGAGCGTGAAGAGAATCATTTGAGCTCTGAAGAGACTCGATGATGAGACCTTGTTCTTGATGACCTTTGATTAAAACACTAATCAAAGCACTATAATCCAGGGCTTTATAGTTAAGTTCTGGAGTTACTACATTTCCAATAGAATCCAACATGGCTGGCTTTCTTTGATTGTGAACAAGTTCGGGCAATATAACTTCTACTTCTTGCGCAATTAAGCCATGTTGAAGAGCAGCGTTGAAGTGTAATCCATAACTATTCAGCGTATCAAAATAAAACGTTTTTGGATTTAATTGGTTTAAAATGGTGTTTGCATTTTCTTGATTCAGTACGTTGGTTTTAAAGTTTGCATCTGAGAAAGTTGAAGCATAACCTGTACCCGTTGCTGGTCCATTTATCCACACATTGCCATCAAAAAAACCAGCAAAACCAATACTTACACCAGTGATATCTATTAAAGAAGCGGAATTTCCATAAACCCCAATATTTGCACCCGCAGGAATAGTCATCGGAACGGTAAGTGGAGAGGCAGTACCAACTACACCAATATTTGTCGATGTTTGACCTTGAAATCCATACGTTCTAAACAATCCACCAATGTTTTGAAAATTAGAATTCATTGCTTCCGCCATAACTCCTATGTTTTGATTATTAGATGGATATGCAAAAGCCATCGCTTTTACTGCAAAATTATTTGTAGCCCCTGTTTTAGCTTCAAAATTTCCCGCGTATGCATTCCCATTAACTTGGTGAATATCATCTACTTCACCCATAACACCCATGGCATAACCCGAGTTTTTTGCAGTAAAATAACCTCCTCTATTTAGCGTTTTTTCGAGGGCTTGTACGCCAACTGCAGTACCAAAGACACCGTTATAGTCTAATCCATAAGTATTTGCTACATCATCATTATAGCCAGTTACACTCGTTGTACTCGTATCGACTGTCGTTGGATGACTTTGATGTACAGTTAGTTTTGCAGATAAATTCGCATTACATGGAATACCGATTCCAATATGATTTTGTCCTAATACATCATTGTTGGTAAAATAAAAGTTCTGGTTATTCATTGGAATTTGATAGCTACTTGTCAAATTATTTTGAGGTGCATTGCAATAGTTTCCAAATCCTGTAGAAGATACGCTACCCCAAGTTCCATTTCCAAGAAGTACATGATTGCTATTCCCGCTAAAATCTAATCTTCGCACATTAACATCAGTTGAACCACTAACGTTAGTTCCAATTAACAAAGAATTGGCAATTCCTGTTTGTACGTTTCTAATTCTCACATTCCCGTTGATGTCTAAGTTAGCAGTTGGGTCAATATTAGTACCACCGGAAGTTATTCCAACTCTACCACTTTGTGGAGATATAATCATTGAGCCAGCGTGTTGTGTTCTGAAATCTGTAAAGGCATTATTTGCTGTTGACAACCGTAATTGCGCATCCGTGATGGCATTTCCATCATCGAAAATTTCTGTTACACGTGCAGGTTCAAGTACATTTACTCCAAACCTACGTTCAAACCCTGGCTGAATAACCAATAAGTTTTTGAAAAACTGAGTAGTTCCAAGAGGATTCAAACCTCCGAAATTGTCATTCACATAGATGGTATACACATAATCTACAGCAGAATTATTCAAGGCAGTGCTGTTCATACCGGCAAACCAATTCCCACCTGGTGTATTTGACGGGTGCCCCATAAAAAAACCATTATCTGCTGCAACTTCCCATTGAAGTATAGCATTATTACTCAAGGTAAGTCCTCGTCTCCAACCTTGTGCATTGGCTACTTGAGTTCCCACAATGTGCAAAGGAGCGGAAGGAACATTGGTTCCAATTCCAATAAAACCACTCGCATTAGCACCGTTGGTAATGATTCCATTGCCGTTGATGTGCATGCGGTTAACATTTGCGGTTCTGAATAATAGAGGTTGGTTATTAATTGAACCGAGGAACTGACCTGCCGTAACATTATTTCCATTGGTCAGCCAATTTTGACAAAAAGCCGAATAATTTACACCCATTAAAAGTGCAAATGTGGCTAAGCGTGTAAAATTTACTTTCATAATAATTGTGTCAGTGATTATAGTGCTGATTCCGCACTTCTTATTTGGTTATTAAAAATCGTTTTGTTATTGAATTTTCTTTTGTTTCTATCTTCAAAAAATAAATGCCTGCCTGATAGTCCGCAACATTTATTTGTGTGTTTTCTGATAGTTGATTTTTTACAAGTAATGTTTGCCCCATACCGTTAAACAATGTAATTCTTTCAGGGTAAATGTCATCAAAATTTATGTTTAAATAATCGGTTGCAGGATTAGGAAAAACACTTATTTTGCTGTCAATACTTGTTTCATAAATCCCGACAGGACAATCTAAGCACACCACGCTTACATCATCAATATAATGATAGCTTGCTTCCCAATAAGGGGAAGGAATTACAGACTTATGTGTCGTATCGGTTGTAGCGTCATTATTAAAGTTGCCAATGGTCATATATTGTTCTCCGCCTTGTGCAGTAAAAACGCCTGAAACTTCTGTCCACCCAACCGTATCTGTTAGCGGATTTGTAAAAGGATTGTTTGAAATTTGAGGCGAAAATAGCAAGACCAAACTATGAGAAACCGAAACGGGTGTATTTGAAAAATAAGCCCCTATGTCGTTTGCTGCGTATGTGCAAACTTTACCCAAACAGACATAGAAAGTAACTAAGTATTGTTTACCTGCTATTAGCGGTGTTGTTAATTGCGTTTGAATGTATTCTCTTGCGTCTAATCCACCATACATAGTAATTAAACCTGCATAGGCATTTCCCGTTCGGGCATTTTGAGAACCATAATCATTAGCAGGAATACTATAGTTTGATGTAACACAAGTTGCAAAATAATCGGGTGTATATCCCGTAGGGTTGCCCCAACCCGTTGCAAGCTCTATCATATTGGCGGGCATTGGGTCAACTGTGGCAGGGTCGGGGCATTGAGAGTACGTTTCAAAACTTCCGTTAGGCACAAGATTTTGTTGTGCTGTCAGAGAAAAAACAAAAAACAAAAAAATACTAAAAAAAACAGTTTTATTCCCCGATAAAAAATCGAGGCTGAACATTTTTATAAGTTTTAACGCGTTCAGCAATTTGATATGATTTATCTTTTAAACTAACTTTTTACATGCCATTTTTAAACATGTGAAAAGTTCAACTCTATTTTCTATCATCTAAACCAAAAATAGGAAAGGGCTTGCCTTCGTGAAGGTCTTTTGTTTATTTAACTTTTTAGCAACACAAGCAACTCTGTAAACAGTTATCTTTGCAACGATATAGGGTCAAATTTATATCGAAGAGATGGGTGAGAGGTTTGTGCTTTTTGCTCGTCTCTTTTTTTGTTTAGGTTAATAAATATTTAAGAAAGGTATGAAATAATTTTGAGTCAATCTATCTTTTTGAATTTATTTTATTTCTTCAGGCTAATGTTTTTAAATTGAGGCTGTTAATCTCCGTGCAAACCCTAGTTAATTAATCAATAGTTTTTTAAAAAACTGAGTAGTACCAAAAAGGTTCAAACCACCAAAATTGTCATTCATGTAGATGGTATACACATAATCTACAGCAGTATTATTCAAGGCAGTGCTGTTCACACCGGCAAACCAAGCTCTCCAGTGGGTGCAAATTGAGCAATATGCAATCCATCTAAGTCACTTGTTTCTAGCAAATTAGTGCTAATAATAGTTGAACCATTTCCTCCTCCAAAAAAACGAAAAGCGACACAATCTGGGCCAACTCCTGTACCTTGATTGTCTGCCCAGCCGATTACCGTTTCGGTAATATCAAAGCCAGAGCCTACTTTTCTCAAACCCATGTAACTTAAATCGTTATTGTCTGTGAAGGTAATACCTGTTTGCATCCAAGGACGATAACCAAATTCTTGTACTCCTGAACCAGGACCGTTAATATGGAGGAGAGAAAAAGCGCCAGAACTACCAGTAAATATATTTTGCCCTGTACTAAGTAAATTGTTACTCAAACCAATTAGTAAATTCCCATCACGCGCGCCTGCATAGCCATTTAAGGTGTAACTTAAGTTGCCGTTTATTTTCAATCGGTTGGTGTTGTTTGTTTTAAAAAGTAAAGGGTTGATGCCGTTTGTGTTATTCCAACCTAAAAATGTTCCGGGGAACGCGTTTCCAGCCGCTCCACCTTGTGACAAGGCGCTTATACTCAAAAGAACAAATGACATTGTAATTATATTTCTCATATCTATCGTATAATTGTAACAAACGATTGAAATAAAATCTCCCTCTGACTATTAATTACTTGAAAAAAGTAAATTCCATCCGGTAGATTATTACCGTTATTATCTTGTCCGTTCCATGATTTAAGATTCTCCGAAGTTTCAAATAGAGTATTTCCCCATCGGTTAAATACGATAAAGTCCTGTTCATCGTCAAGTATGAAAATGTCATTTATCCCATCATTATTGGGAGTGAATACATTTGTATAATTACTTTCCAGACAATGTCCACTATAAACGCTAACGTCATCAATATAATAGTACGAATAATCAAACACTGCTGACGAATTATTCACCTGAGTAACTTGTATCTGAGAGTAGTCTTTAAAATTTCCGATTGTCAGAAAAGCTTCATTGCCTTCAGCATGATAATTATATACTAATTTTCTCCATATATTCCTCTCAAAAACAACTTTTTCGCAATTAAGAGAGGATGAATTTAAAGGTTCAAAAATAGATCCTTGCAAAGAATCCTCTGAAAAAGAAATACCAATATTGTTTGTTGCGTATTGACAGCTGTCAGCTAAGGAAACATAAAATGTAATACAATAACTTTCACCTTGTGTTAAAGGTTTCAAAAGCCGAGTACATAAATATTCTCTGAAATTATCGTTGGAACCTCGATAAGTAACAATTCCTGCATAAGCATTCCCTGTCCTAGCAGGTTGAAATCCCATCAAATTTGATGGGATTGAACAGTAGGACAAGATATCTGCGCATGAATGAAAGTAATCGCTTGATGCGCTTGTAGGATCGAACCAATTTTCAGACAAAGACAATTCACCAAGCATAGTCGGACAGTCAATTGAATGCTCAAAGCTAGGATTTGGAACATAGTTATATTGTGCTGTACATAAATTGTAAAACAAAAGAAGAAAAATAAAGCTGGTGGAGATTTTATTCAATGTTTGTTCTTTGATTTGTTTCATTTTCCTGACAAGTCTCACAACATTAAAGTTGGAAATGCACAAGAAAAATGATTTAAAAAACTCTATTTTCTATCATCTAAACCAAAAATAGGAAAGGGCTTGCCTTCGTGAAGGTCTTTTGTTTATTTAACTTTTTAGCAACACAAGCAACTCTGTAAACAGTTATCTTTGCAACGATATAGGGTCAAATTTATATCGAAGAGATGGGTGAGAGGTTTGTGCTTTTTGCTCGTCTCTTTTTTGTTTAGGTTAATAAATTTCGAAGAAAGGTATGAAATAATTTTTAGTTAATCTGAAATTTTCAAATTTGTTTTATTTCTTCAGGTTACTATTTTTAAATTGAGCCTGTTAATCTCCGTCTTGTGTTGCTTGTAAGTAGTATTATACTCGCAACAATTTGTATTATTCTTTTCATATTTGATAAGTGTTTATCTTATCAAATGAATAAAACCGTTTTGTTTTGTTTTAATTTTTTCGTCTTCGATCAAATAATAATAGATTCCATCTGTACAATTATTGCCATCCCATATAGGATTGTCTTTTGTTAAAATTTCCACTGTATTTCCCCAACGATTAATGATTCGTACGTTATCAATAAAATCCAGATATTTTGACAAATCTATTACATCGTTTGTGCCGTCATTATTAGGCGTAAATACATTTGGAATTTCCAAATGAAAATCACAAGGTTGTTGTAAATTTTCACCCACTTCATATAACGATACATTATCTACATAGTAATACGGATGAAAATAAGACCCCAGGGAAAATTGTACAAAAACAGTGTCTATGTCTTCGTCGAAAAATCCAATTGTTAGAAACCTCTCTCCTCCTTCTGCAGTGAAAGTGCCTTCAATTTTTGTCCAATTAACAGAATCTATAATAGGAATCCCTGTGTATTTAACTTGTGAGCTTTCAATGAGCTGCTTACAGCCCAGCTGAAAGGAGTTGTCTTTGGAAAAATATGCTCCAATCTTATTTAAACCGTGTGTTGAATAGTTCGCTAAAGATATATACATACTAAAATGATAGTTCACACAAGGTTTCAATGGAAAGAATAGTTCAGTTCTAAAGTATTCAGAACCTAATTCAACACCATCAACCATTACAGGAATAAATCCCACATACCCATTTCCCTCAAAAGGATTTTGATATCCCCAAAAATTATTTGGTACACCAACTACTCCGTTAATATTATTATTGCATACATTGAAATAATCTGGTGAGCATTCAGTAGGACTCCACCATCTTTTACAACGCTCAAACTGCCCATCATTTAAATTATTTCCAGTTGGACAACTATAATACTCTTCAAAACTCCCGTTCGGCACCAAGTTTTGTTGTGCCGTCAAAGAAAAAACAAAAAACAAAAAAATATTAAAAAAAACGGTTTTACTCCTCGATAAAAAATCGAGGCTGAACATTTTTATATGTTTTAACGCGTTCAGCAATTTGACATGATTTATCTTCTAAAATAATTTTTCACATGCCATTTTTAACACATGTGAAAAGTTCAACTCTATTTTCTACCATCTAAACCAAAAATAGGAAAGGGCTTGCCTTCGTGAAGGTCTTTTGTATATTTAACTTTTTAGCAACACAAGCAACTCTGTAAACAGCTATCTTTGCAACGATATAGGTGTCAAATTTATATCGAAGAGATGGGTGAGAGGTTTGTGCTTTTTGCTCGTCTCTTTTTTTGTTAATTAGTAGGCTAATTTAAGCTTAAAAGAAATAGATTTGATAAAATCTGTAAATTAATGAACTTATCAGCAACTAAAAGTATTGACTCTCAAGTTCTTTTCGAGTGGATTTGATCTACCTACAAGCATAGAAACACTATATGTTGCTTTACATTCTCCCTTACCTTCGGAAGGAATACTTGACTTATATTTCTTAGGCAACATGCGCGTATTTACTAAATAAAGCCCCGTTCTCATCGAAAGACTGATTCTTTGTCTTATTTGTGAACAAGCACAAAAAAAATTGAGTAAATTTGTACTACTTAAAAAATACAAATCATGGATTTTAAATTAAACAGCATTGAAGAAGCAATCGAAGACATCAAAGCTGGAAAAGTGATCATAGTCGTTGACGACGAAGACAGAGAAAATGAAGGTGATTTTGTAGCTGCTGCAGAGATGGCAACTCCAGAAATGATTAATTTTATGGCTACCCACGGTAGAGGTTTGATTTGCGCTCCTTTGACAGATAAAAGATGTGACGAATTGGAATTGGCTTTGATGGTTACCAACAATACCGTTTTACACGAAACACAATTTACGGTTTCCGTTGACTTAATTGGAAATGGCTGTACAACTGGAATCTCAACACACGATAGAGCAAAAACAATTTTAGCATTGGTTGACCCGAACACAAAACCAGCTGATTTAGGTCGTCCTGGACATATATTTCCATTGCGCGCCAAAAAAGGTGGTGTTTTGAGAAGAACTGGTCATACCGAAGCAAGCGTTGACATCGCCAGATTAGCAGGACTTTCTCCAGCAGGAATTTTGGTTGAGATTTTGAACGAAGACGGAACCATGGCGCGTTTGCCAGAATTGGTTGAAGTTGCCAAGAAATTTGACTTGAAGATTATTTCAATCGAACAATTGATTGAATACCGTTTGAGTCACGACTCTCTAATCGATCGCATTGTTGATGTTCAAATGCCAACAAAATCAGGCGATTTTCAGTTATATGCTTTCAAGGAAAAAACAACCAAACAAGAACACTTGGCTTTGGTAAAAGGAACTTGGGCAGAAGATGAAGCTGTTTTAGTTCGTGTTCACTCTTCGTGCTTAACGGGTGATATCTTTGGTTCTTGCCGTTGCGATTGCGGACCACAGTTGGAAAAAGCGATGGAAATGATTGAAGCCGAAGGAAAAGGTGTGATTGTTTACATGAACCAAGAAGGTCGTGGAATTGGTTTGATCAACAAACTGAAAGCATACAAATTACAAGAACAAGGAATGGATACCGTAGAAGCAAATTTAGAACTTGGTTTCAAAGGCGATCAACGAGATTATGGTATTGGTGCTCAAATCTTGAGAAATCTAGGTGTAAGTAAAATGAAATTGATGACCAATAATCCTACAAAACGTACGGGATTGGTAGGATATGGATTAGAAGTGGTTGAGAACATCGCCATTGAAGTTGAATCCAACATTCACAATGAGTTTTATTTGCAAACCAAACGCGATAAAATGGGTCATTCATTGACAATGACAAAAGATTCACTTAAAGTAGACAAAAAATAGATGTTGCAAGCGACCAATTTAACTAAAAAATACGGCGATTTATCCGTACTCAAAGGCGTAAATTTGTCCATTGCAGCTGGAGAAGTAGTTTCCATTGTAGGATCTTCTGGAGCAGGGAAAACCTCCTTGCTCCAGCTTTTAGGCACATTGGAAAAACCTGATTCTGGCAACATCAGCATCGATGGCGTCAATCCCTTTGAACTCAGCGCTCAAAAATTAGCACGCTTTAGAAATACTTCCATCGGATTTATCTTTCAATTTCATCAATTATTACCTGAGTTTACCGCCTTGGAAAACGCAATTATTCCCGCATTGATCAAAGGAGATTCTCAAGCAGAAGCAGAAAAAAAAGCACTTGCTTTGTTTGATTTACTTGGAATTTCTGCTCGCGCAAAACACCGTCCGAGCGAATTATCAGGTGGCGAACAACAACGTGCAGCCGTTGCAAGAGCATTAATCAACAGTCCGAAAGTAATTTTTGCAGATGAACCTTCTGGGAATCTAGATTCTCAAAGCTCTCAAGAATTACATCAATTATTTTTCGATTTACGAGATCAGTTCAACCATACATTTGTCATCGTGACACATAACGAAACATTGGCAAACATGGCGGATAGAAAATTGGTAATGAAAGATGGAATCATTTTAGATTAATCGACTTCAATTTGTAAATCATGCTGGACCTGAAAGAATTAAAGGAGTTTTTAGATTTTAAAGTAGAAATCTATAATACTCCGGCATTCATTGCAGAAGATCCGATCGAAATTCCACACCGTTTTACGAAGAAAGAAGACATTGAAATCACCGGATTAATCATGGCAACCATCGCCTGGGGAAATCGGAAATCCATTCTCTCTAATGGTGAAAAATTGGTAAAAATCATGGGAAATGATCCGCATGAATTTGTAATGAACTATCAAACGCCAAAAACTACGCTCATTCCATTCGTTCACAGAACATTCAACAGCACAGATTTGGATTTCTTCTTTCGTTCTTTACGCTCAATATATGAACGAGGAAGTTTAGAAGATTTATTTCAAATTCATCCTGAAGAAGAAGGCGTAAAAGGTAGAATCATTCATTTTAGAAATCAATTTTTAAAAGTCGAACACGAGCACCGAAGTGAAAAGCACCTTTCCAATCCAGGTAAAGGTTCGTCCGCGAAGCGCTTAAACATGTTCCTCCGCTGGATGGTTCGAGACGACAATTGCGGAGTTGATTTTGGAATTTGGAAAAACATTCCAATGTCTGAATTGCATTTGCCCTTGGACGTTCACACCGGAAACATCGCTCGAAAACTAGGGATGCTTGTCCGCACCCAAAACGATTGGAAAGCATTGAGTGAAGTACAAGCCTATTTATGCGAAATGGACCCGATAGATCCCGTGAAATATGATTTCGCCTTGTTTGGACTTGGGGTTTATGATGATTTTTAACGATATTTTACCTACCTTTATTCGTTCACACAAAAACACTCCAAACATGTCATCTCAATTCATTGACAAGAAAAACATACACATTCCGAAAATCGGTTTAGGAACTTATAAAATGACTGGCAAAGAAGGTCAAGATGCTATTCAAAATGCACTAGAAGTTGGGTATCGACACATCGATACGGCCAAAATGTATGAGAATGAAACGGAGGTTGGTCAAGCAATTAAAAATTCAAGTGTTGACAGAAACAATATTTTCATCACCACCAAAATTTGGCCTACCGATTTTGATTTGGTAGTCCAAAAAACAGAAGATAGTTTACGTCAGTTAAAAACAGATCACGTCGATTTACTTTTACTTCATTGGCCATCAACTACTGAAATGAATGACAGAGCTTCGGATTCTTTGAACGAAGTACTTCATAAGCAATATGCCAAAGCAGTTGGCGTCAGTAATTTCAACATTTTGCAGGTTGGAAATGCTTTAGAACGAGCTCCAATTGTTTGCAACCAGGTAGAATATCACCCCTATTTATCACAAGAAAAATTATTAAATTTCTTGCATGATAATGATTTATTCTTGACTGCTTACCGACCTTTGATGATGGGAAAAATAATGGATGACGCTCAACTTCTTTCGCTGGCAAAAGAACATGATAAAACGGTTAGTCAAATTGTATTGCGTTGGATGATGCAGCAAAAAGACATTGCAGTCATACCCAAATCCTCTAATTCTGAAAGACAAATTGAAAACTTAAATGTATTTGATTTTGAATTAACCAACGATGAAATGCAATTGATTCATCAATTAAATTGTGGAGAAAGAACGACTGACCCAGAAATGGCGCCACAATGGGATTAAGCACGCAGCGCTTCCACCCTACTTTCAAATTCTCAATTCAACATCCTTTCAGTTAAAATGACTAATTTTAAAGAAAAATTACAGCATAACTATGATTAAGAAAAGACAAACCGTTTCCAAAAGGAAAGTTCTTGATTTTTTCAAAAAACATGACCATGCAATCAGTCACGAATTGATTGAGCAAGGATTAAGTGGCTCCATGGACCGCGTAACGATTTATCGAATTTTGAAGAGTTTTGAAGAAGACGGACTCATCCATAAAATTGTCGATGAAAATTCTAAATCACATTACGCTCTTTGTCAAGAATGTAACTCTCAACATGTTCACAACCACATGCATTTTCAATGTACCAATTGTGAAAAAGTGGAATGTTTAGATTATGACTTAGAAGTTCCGATGCCAAATGGATATCAATTAAAAAACATGCAATTAATTGCTTCTGGACTTTGTAAAGATTGTGTATCCTAAATTTTGATCAGCGACAAAATAGAATACTTACGAGCGCATTTAAAACATTTTCTAAGAGCGGACAAGCATTTTGTGTTTCAAAATAGTATATTTGGAGAACTTTAGAAAAAACTTTAATCCATATAAATGAAATCACTCTTTTCGTTTTTTTCCTATATCACAACGTATGTATTAATTGCTGTACTTTTCTTAGTGGAAAGTAAAGTGAATTTTATTCCATCCTCGGTATTCGTTGTCATGCGTTTTTTATTAATGGCCTATTTAATCGCCATTTCGTACAAACGTAAAAAACTATCACTCTGGATATTTTCCGCGATGATTATCGGTGTAGAAACCGGCATCAACTTTCCGCTGTTCTCCTTAGAAATGGAACGACTTGGCGTGATTTTCATTCGCTTGGTAAAATCATTAGTTGCTCCCTTAATTATCGCAACCTTAGTTGTTGGTATTGCCAGTCACTCCAACATGAAACAGTTGGGAAGAATTGGATTAAAAAGTATCATTTATTTTGAAGTTGTCACCACGTTTGCCTTGATCATCGGTTTATTGGTAATCAATTTTACGCAAGCTGGAGTTGGTGTTCAAGTCGATGCAAGAGTTGAAGACCAAGCAAGGTCAACCATCTTACTCGAACAGAATAATGCGGTACAACGCGATCACATTGTAGAAATATTCCCTGAAAACATTGCTAAATCAATCGCAAACAATGAAATTTTACAGATTGTAATTTTCTCCGTTATTTTTGCAATCGGACTTGGAATGGTTCAAAATAAAAAGCACAAAGACACGATGGTTGGCTTTTTCGAAGGACTGAGCGAAGTGATGTTTAAATTTACCGACATTGTCATGTATGTAGCACCATTAGCCGTTTTTGGTGCACTCGCAAGTACCGTCGCTAAATCTGGTGTTGATATTTTACAAAACTTGATGCAATTGGTAGCATCACTTTATTTTGCATTGGTTATATTCGTATTGCTTGTTTTATTACCAATGGCTTTATTTTTCAAAGTTCCGATTAAGCGATTTATTAAAGCCATTGCCGAACCCGTTTCGCTCGCATTTGCAACCGCAAGTAGTGAAGCTGCTCTTCCCAAAGCAATGGAAAACATGGAAAAACTAGGTGCTTCCAAGAAAGTCGTTGGTTTTGTAATTCCAACTGGATATAGCTTTAATCTAGATGGCACAACACTTTACCTTTCCTTGGCAACGGTTTTCGTAGCACAAATGTGTGGCGTTGACATGACCATCGGACAACAAATCAGTATTTGTTTGGTATTGATGCTAACCAGTAAAGGCGTTGCTGGAGTTCGTGGAGCTTCTTTCGTAATTTTAACGGCAACTGTAGCAACTATTCCAGGCGTTGATCCGCAACAAGCAAGTGTTATTTTAGCAGTGGATGCTTTGATGGACATGGCGCGAACGAGTGTGAATGTTGTTGGAAACTGTCTGGCTTCTATAATTATCGCAAAATCAGAAAATGAATTTCACCTATCACCAGAAGTGGATAACTTAGAGTTACCTGCAGAAGTGTAAGGTTTTTGAATCCATTTGAGATCCTGACGATAAATTGATTTGTAGTAACCTCAATTCGATGCATTGCGTGTCTGCAAAAGATGAAAAAAAATCTATCCTTATTCTAAAATATAATCGTCCGACAACATAAAAATTCATTTTTTATTGTTCCGTTAATAAATTTTAGTATCTTCGTGTTTCATAATTCATAAAAAATTGTTGCCTATTGATTAAACATTACTTGTAAAAATTTTAAAAACAGAGCTAAAACTCATTTAACAAACAAGTTATGTCTATGAAAACTATGGATGACCAACAACTTATCACCAGCTACCTAACGGGTGATAACAAAGCTTTCGAAACACTTTTATTGCGCCATAAGAACAGAATCTTTCGTTTCATTTTAATGAAAATTAAAGATCGTGACTTAGCAGATGACATTTTTCAAGAAACTTTTGTAAAAATCATCAATACCCTGCAATTAGGAAAATACAACGAAGAAGGAAAATTTCTTCCGTGGGCGATGCGAATTGCGCACAACTTGGTAATCGACCATTTTCGTAAAACCAGTAAAGTTCGAATGATTTCTGAAAGTTCTTCTTTCAGCGAAGATTATTCTATTTTCAACATCTTGAGTACAGGTGAGGAAAATACGCTGGAAACTATGACACGTACAGAATTGGAAAATCAAATGGTTGATTTAATTGATCATTTGCCAGAAACGCAACGTGAAATTATTCAAATGCGAATTTTTCAAGATCTTTCATTCAAAGACATTGCTGAAATGGAAAACATCAGCATCAACACCGCTTTGGGAAGAATGCGTTATGCTTTGATGAATTTGAGAAAATTGATTGACAAGCACCAATTGGTCATCGATATTGCCTAAGAAAGTGTACTTTTACGAGTATTATTTTAGTATATCGCGTTATGAATATTTCTTCTAGTGCATCCGAAAGTTACAAAACGATCGATGCTTCTGACTTGTCCTTTTTTCGTTCCTTTTTACAGGATAGATGTTTGGATTCTATCGAAATTAGAACGGAATATGGGCACGATGAAACGGAAGATTTGCAATTTTTGCCAGATGTGGTTTTGAAACCTGTTTCGGTTGATGAGGTTTCTAAAATCATGCGTTATTGCTCTGAAAAGTCAATCGTTGTAACACCTGCTGGTGCTAGAACAGGTTTGAGTGGTGGTTGTTTGCCGATTGAAAAAGGAATTGCATTGTCGATGGAAAAATTCAATCAGATTCTGAAAATCGATGAAAACAATCACCAAGTAATCACTGAACCCGGCGTAATTACCGAAGTTCTACAAAACGCTGTTCGAGAAGTAGGTTTATTTTATCCGCCAGATCCAGCGAGCAAAGGAAGTTGCTTTATTGGAGGAAATGTTTCTGAAAATTCGGGTGGTCCTAAAGCGGTGAAATATGGCGTAACCAACGAATATGTTCTAAATCTGGAAGTTGTTCTTCCCAACGGAGAAATCATTTGGACAGGCGCCAATGTGTTGAAAAACGCAACAGGATACAACTTAACACAACTCCTCGTTGGCAGCGAAGGAACTTTGGGAATCATTACCAAAATTGTTTTAAAACTAATTCCGCATCCAACGCACGATTTGTTGATGTTGGTTCCGTTTTACGATGCTCAAAAAGCGTGTGAAGCCGTAGCAGCCATTTTCAAAGCTGGAATTACGCCAAGCGGATTGGAATTCATGGAACGAGATGCCTTATTATGGACCATTCCACATGTACCAAACTCTTCCATCGAAGTCAAGGAAAACCACGCAGCACATTTACTGATTGAAGTAGATGGATTTGATCCTGAAATCTTGATGCAAGATTGTGAAAAAATATTAGCAGTTCTTGAAAGTTTTGAAACGGATGAAGTTTTATTCGCCGAAACGCAAGCTCAAAAAGACCAATTGTGGACTTTGAGAAGAAAAGTTGGAGAAGCAGTAAAATCATTCTCCATTTACAAAGAAGAAGATACCGTTGTGCCGAGATACGAATTACCTCGACTGTTAGAAACTGTAAAACGCATTGGAAAACAATACGGTTTTCAATCTGTTTGTTATGGTCACGCGGGAGATGGAAATTTACACATCAACATCATCAAAGGAGATTTATCGGATGAGTTTTGGAATAACGAATTGACCATCGCAATTCAAGAAATCTTCACCGATGTAGTTGCCATGGGCGGCACGATTTCTGGCGAACATGGAATCGGCCTAGTTCAAAAACCATACATGTCGATTGCTTTCAACTCAGTTCAATTAGATTTGATGCGTTCTATCAAAAACGTTTTTGATCCAAAAAACATCTTGAATCCGGGTAAAATATTTTAAAAGATTCGATCAATTCCAATAAGCTTGGTAACTTTGCATTTTTTATTGCTTTTAGCAATTTTTCAATTTATTCATTCCAATGCTTGATCTCCGATACAGAACCATTTTAGCCGTTGCGGTACCTTTGATGGTTTCCAGTTTCATCCAATCCATCGTATTATTAACTGATGCCGCATTTTTAAGTCGATTCAGTACTTTGGCATTTGACGCAAATGGAAATGCAGGCTTATTATATGTCACTGCTTTCGTTTGTTTAGTTGGAATGAGCGATGGTTCTCAAATCTTAATTGCTCGTAGAATTGGTGAAAAAAAAATTGATCGAGTGGGTCGCATTTTTGGCACTTCAATTTCAACACTCTTCCTACTCGCAACCCTTTTATTCTGTGTACTCTATTTTATCATTCCACAGCTCTTACCGCTTTATTCCAGAAGTCAAGAATTAGCCGAAGCTCAAAATTCCTTTTTATCCATTCGGAGTTTTGCCTTGCTACTCGGAATTATCACCTTATCAATTCAAGCTTTTTTCTACGCCATCGGAAAAACGTGGGTGATGTTGATCAGTGCAGGTATCATAGCTTTTTCGAATATATTAATGGACTATCTACTAATCTTCGGAATTGGTCCATTTCCACGAATGGGACTAGAAGGAGCTGCTTTGGCTTCTACTTTGGCTGAATTATTGGGAATGCTGTTTTTAGTTATTTTCTTAATTTTTTCAAAAGAACGCAAACAATACCAGCTTTTCGCACACTTTGCTTTTAGTTGGAAATCCTTTAGAGAATTGCTAAAGATTGGAAGTCCAATGGCGCTTCAAGGTTTTATGGCTTTGGCCACTTGGACTATTTTCTTTACATGGATAGAACAAATGGGAAGTGATGAATTGACCATTTCTCAAAACATTCGGGCGATATACTTTTTAGCATTCATTCCAATTTGGGGCTTTTCGGCAACCACCAAAACCTATATTTCGCAATATATTGGTCGGGGTGATTTTGACTCTTTGATCATTATTCAGCGAAAAATTCAACTTTTGACCGTTATTTTCTTAGCGGTTTTCTTTCACGGAGCATTTTTATATCCAGAAAAATTAATTGCATTAATCAATCCGGCAGATCAGTACATTGAACGAAGTGCAGAAATCCTTCGCTTCGTCGGGTTTTCCCTTTATATTTTTGGTTTAGGATCAGTTAAATTGCAAACCATCAACGGTTCAGGAAATACACACGTTAGTTTTACAATTGAATTAATTTGCGTCTTGCTCTATGCGCTCTTTTCGTATTTATTCATCAAAGTGTGGCAATTTGATATTTTCTGGGTTTGGTGGATTGAATACATTTATTTCATATCCACTGCAGTGTTATCCGTTTTGTATCTTCACTTTTTCAAATGGCAAAATAAACAAATATGAATTCTACCAATTTCAAAATCATTTTCATGGGTACGCCCGAATTTGCGGTGACCATTTTAGATAGTTTAATCCAAAATAACTTCGATGTTGTTGGAGTTGTTACGACTCCAGATAAACCAGCAGGTAGAGGTCAGAAAATTGCTCAGAGTGATGTTAAAAAATACAGCGAGGAAAACGGTCTTCATACCTTGCAGCCAAGCAATTTAAAGGACGAGTCTTTTATCGCAGCATTGAAAGCACTCGAAGCAGATTTATTCGTTGTAGTTGCTTTTAGAATGTTGCCCGAAATTGTTTGGAACATGCCGCCTCAAGGAACCATCAACCTACATGCTTCCCTTCTGCCGCAATACCGCGGAGCAGCGCCTATCAATTGGGCGATTGTAAATGGTGAAAAGAAAACTGGAGTTACCACTTTTTTCATCGAGAAAGAAATCGATACCGGAATGATCATCGAACAACAAGAAGTTGAAATCGGAGAAAATGATACAGCTGGTGAACTGCATGATGAGTTGATGCACGTAGGAAGTAAATTAGTTGTTCAAACTGTGCAGAAAATTCAAGCTGGCGAAGTGGTTCGTACACCTCAAAATGATTTAATTTTAGGACAAAATTTAAACGAAGCGCCGAAGATATTCAAACCCATGTGCGAAATCAACTGGAAAGAACCTGTTGAAGTGGTTCATAATTTTTGCCGTGGATTTTCACCTTATCCAACCGCTTGGACCAAAATTGAAAATAAAAACACCGGTGAAGTCAAATCTTTGAAAATATTCAAAACAGTAAAAACAGATCAAATCGTTTCTGAAAAAGAAAAAATTGAGTCCACCAAAGAAGGATTACTTTTCCCTTGTGGAGATTTTTACTTGCTCATCCTCGAAATTCAGCCAGAAGGAAAGCGAAGAATGACTGCAAAAGAATTCAACGCAGGACATAAAATAGAAGACTGGAAGTTGCTAGAATAGATGAGATTGCTTATTTTAATCGGTATATGTATCTGCTTACAAGCAATTTATCTAAAAAAGAGCACTTTCCATATTTGATAATCAGTTTTTATTAAAAGTCCAAAAAGACAAATAAAACATTGAAAATCAAAATCTTGGGACACAAAATTGAATAGTCGAGTTTTATGTTTTTAATTTTTTGTGAAATAAATTTTAATTTTTTACCCTAAAAGTGAGTGAACACATAGGAAATAGGTTATATTTGTTAAGTAATAAAAAAAATATTTTCTAAAACCAAGTAACTATGAACAAATCAGAATTAATTGATGCAATTGCAAACGAGTCAGGATTAAGTAAAGTTGATGCTAAAAAAGCATTAGACGGTTTTGTAACTGCAGTGACAGGAGCATTAAAAGCAGGTGACAAAGTTTCTTTAGTAGGATTCGGTTCTTACTCTGTAGCTGAAAGAGCTGCAAGAATTGGACGTAACCCAAGAACGAAAGAAGAAATTAAAATTGCAGCAAAGAAAGTTGTTAAGTTTAAAGCAGGATCTGAATTAGGAGAAGCAGTAAACTAATTAAATACTTTTTTAAATGGAAGGCGTGCTTTTTAAAGTTCGCCTTTTTTTATTGCTGTATATTTTGAAAATTAATTGAGGATTTTTTTTAGAAGTATAACAGTCAATTCAACATTCACGAACTTCAAATCGAAACGTATTTGTATTCGGAAAGAATCTTTTAAAATTAAAGGTTCTACCCTTAATTGTGTGGATAAATGTTAAATAAAAAAGATTTCTCAGTCGCTTTACTTCTTCGAAATGACAGGAATAGTAAGGGATTATTGAGAAAAAAGAGTACGAAAGCAGAACTTTCGTACTCTTTTTTCTCATACGCTAACCAACACAACTGTCATTTCGACGGAGTGTCAATCTTCCGATTGGTGCATAGGAGAAATCTTTTTTTGACCCACACAGTTCGTGGTAGAGCCAAATTCAATAAAGTTAGATAACAATAGATTTAGAAATTATTCCAATTTTTCTTCATTGGATCGACTTGTTGAAGATGCTTTTGAACTTTCTATTGAACTCACTTTATCGGTTTTTTCTGCATGAACAATTGGTTCTTCTGAACTTGTTTCATTTGCATTTTGATCAGCTAATTCACGATGAATCGGATCATTTGTACTTTTCGGAACTTCAAATGATTTCGGAGCTTCAAAAGAAAAGGCAGACTCTACTGTTTTACTTTCAACCATGAATGGTTTTTCGAGTTCTTCCTTCGTTTCCTTGATGATTTTAGTGATGTGTAATTGATCAAGGTTTAAATCTTTCTTGAAATCTCCACCTGATTTTTTAATTTCATTTTGGATATCTTGAGAAGCATCCTTGATTTGACGCATGGTCTTTCCTAATGTTTTTGCAATTCCGGGAATACTTTTAGAACCAAAAAAGATTAAGATAAAAACTAAAATTAAAAGTATTTCAGAACCAGCAATGTCATCTAATAATAAAATCATTTTTCAAGGATATTTTGAAGCATATTGTGCGACAAAATTACAAAAAAACAAATGATTTTCCCAGTCTATTCCATTTGATTCTTTATTAACCTTTCTGCTTTTTCTCTTTCTTTTTCAAGCAATACTTGTCTCAAAAGTTTTTTATCTCCAACAATCCATAGAATATCATCTTTTTGTAAAACAACATCTGATTTTGGGTTGACAATTCGTTCGCCATTTCTCTCCAATCCAACAACCAAACCATTGGTTCGTTCTCGCAATTGACAACCTCTGATGGTTTTCCCAATAATCGCAGGATTCTGAAGGTCAAAATGTTGTAAGGTTATTTCTGGAATGTTGTGAATTCGATCGTACAGCGTGCTGTTACTAATAAACACACTAAAATCAACGATTTGATCATCCGTTCCGATTACGTATAAGAGATCGTCTGGAAAAATACATTCGTTTCGATCAGGAATGTTTATCGTGATGTTTCCACGTTTAATGACTGCAATGTTAATTCCAAAATGCTCTCTAAACTGTAAATCAATTAATTTTTGACCACTAAAATACGCTTCTTGTGGTACTTTAAAAGTTGTCATGTGACCGTCCCAAGGTGTTAAATCACTTTTATTTTCTTGCGCTTCGTGAATTTCTCGACTATTTAAATTACTAATAAAGTGTCTTTCCAAACGGTGATACCATTTTTGAATGCGCTTTGGAACTGCCATTGCTAAGAAAACAATAACCAACAAAGCGATTACCGTCGAAATAAAGTTGAAGAAAATATTTAAAAACAATCCCAACAAAACAAAAGTCAGTGTGATTCTGGTAATAATAATGATGGTAACTGGAGCTAATAATTTTCTTTCTTCCCGCAATTGCAACATTGCTTCTTTAGCAACTCTTCGCGCGGATAAAGCCCAAAAGAAAGGCAACAAAGCAAGTAATGTCATAATTGCAACGATGTATCTTCCCCAAATCGTATCTTTAAAAAGAGGCATGATGAAACGATCAGACATTAAAATAATGGCTACAATCACCACGGTGTGAATGATGATGTGAACAACATTGGCTTTCAATACTTTCTGCCAGCTATTTGCTGTTCGAACGCGTTGCGCATTTGCAGAATATTGTTCAATCTTATTTAAAACTCGTTGTGGTAATACGCGTTCCAACACACTTGCAAATCGATCCGCTCCTTTGATGAAAAATGGGGATAAAAAAGTCGTAATTGCTGAAACCGCAACGATGACAGGATACAAGAAATCGCTGGTTACTTTCAAGGTCATCCCCAAAGTGGCGATGATGAACGAGAACTCTCCAATTTGAGATAAACTTGAACCAACTTGAACCGCTTGCTTCAAAGGCTGACCAGAAATCAACGAACCAATAAACGTTGTGGTTGTTTTTCCAAAAATAGTCACCAAGGTGATGATGGCAACTGGAAAAGCATATTCTATCAAAGTTTGCGGATTGATCATCATTCCCACAGAAACGAAGAAAACGGCTCCAAATAAATCTTTTACCGGCTTTACAACGTTTACGATGCGTTCAGAAAAGATAGTTTCTGCAATGATCGATCCCATGATGAAAGCGCCCAATGCGGAGGAAAATCCAGCTGCTGAAGCTGAAATCACCATCATCAAACATAGTCCCAGCGCCAAAAGCAACAAGGTTTCTTCATTGAGGAGATTTTTAGTTTTCTTCAACAAAGTTGGAATCACAAATATTCCCGCTAAAAACCACAGGATCAAGAAGAAAATCAATTTTAAAACAGAATCAAATAACTCTACACCTGAAAATTTCTGGCTAACAGAGATCGTCGCCAACAATACCATCATCAAAATCGCTACAATGTCTTCAATTATCAAGGCACCAAAAACAATTCCGGCAAACTTTTTTCCTTTTAAATTCAGTTCGTCAAATGCGCGTAATATAATCGTGGTAGACGACATCGCGAGCATGGCACCAAGAAAGATACTATCAATGGTTTCCCATCCTAATAAAAAACCGGTAAAAAATCCGATACCAATCATGGATGTCAACTGAACACCTGATGTAATAGCGGCCGTACCTCCTACTTTCAAGAGCTTTTTGAAACTGAATTCCAATCCCAAACTAAATAAAACGAAGATAACTCCAATCTCCGCCCAAACATCAATACTATGCGTATCAGTAACCGATGGAAAAAATGTGAAATGAGGTCCAGCAAGATATCCAGCAATCAAATATCCCAAAACCAACGGCTGACGAATTTTCTTAAACAGCAAAGCTGCAGCTGCAGCAGTGATTAAAATAAGTCCTAAGTCGCTGATTAGAGCTGGTAAAATTTGTGTTGTTTCTTCTTGCATGTTTTGTTTTCTGCTGTGTATTTATTTGTTTGACACTGATTTTCAAAGACTATTAGTCGGAAAAAATACTGTAATGTAATTTTTATTGAATCCGTGACTTTAAATTTCGTCTTTTAGTCTATGCTATCATTGGAATTTTTGCTCCAAGAAATAAACGTTGAGAAATAAGCTTGTAAACATTTTAGGATACCTACAACTAGAAAGAACATTTCAGTCATAAGAACCTTTGTGGCAAATATAACTACTTTACCTGAATTTCAAAACAGCAATTCAGGTCAAAAAACATAAAACTGATACTGAAAACTGCGAGAATTGCTCGCGCTTATCTTTTATCTTTCATTAAATTTTTCAATTCGTGAATCTCTTTTTGTAAAACCATCAAGGATTTACTCAAACTGGATTCATCTACTTTCACTTCTGTTAACTCTGGAGAAATGTAATTTACAAATTTCCAAATTTCTAAGATTGAATTGGCGTGAACGGTATACGGTTGGTACAAAGGATTTGTGGAGACCAATTGAAAAGATTCGTTCTCAGCCAATTGATTATAAAGCATTTTGAAAACAATTCCTTCTTCCTGCGTCACAATCACGCAAGGCGTTCCATTTTTGATATGCATCCAATTCTGAACAAATTCTCCGACAACGAAAGAACCTTGAACAACTGGTGGCATGCTATCTCCTTGAATCGGGAAAGATCTGTATTTTTTGCTTTTTGAAAGAAAAGGCAAGGAAAATGTTGGTAAAATTCTCAAGTATTCTGGATCAGCATATCCTGAAACATATCCAGCGCTTGCTTTTTGAGGAACCATTTCAATCAAGTCTTCATTTTCACTGTCAACCATTTGTGTTAAAACACGAAGTTTTTTTCCTTGAACGTCTGCATACAATCCTTTTTCAACAGTTTCCCAAGTAGATTCTGTAAAATCTGAAAAGTCTTTCCGCAATAAATTGTCCAAAGGAACTTTGTAAAAATCACTGATTAAAATCAAAGTTTGAATGCCAGGATCGGCCACTCCATTCTCATAACCACTATAACTAGAGCGTGTTAAACCTAAAATAGCAGCCATTTCTTCTTGCGATTTTCCGATTCTCTTTCTCAGTAATTTGATATTTGCTCCAACTTCCATGGCTATAATTTAAACGGGTTTACGATGTAAATGTAATCATTATTTTGATTAAAATTACATCGTTGTTAATTAATCAAACTTATTCAGGAAATTGATTTTTTCGCTTAATTGCTATATAACCATCCAAATTAGATGTTTTAACTTGAATCGGCTCTCCAACCATGCGGGCATAAACGGCTGTAAACTTGGCACCAAAGAAAATCATTTGAGAGGAATAGTACATATAACCAAGCAATACCAACAAAGCTCCAGCCAAACCGCCGTCTTTTGCGAAGAAATAATGTGACAAATAATACTGAATTAGTAATTGTCCTAAATGAAGTAAAATCGCGGTAACAAAACCACCTGTCCACGCCAGGCGCCAAGATATTTCGCCATCGTGCAAATATTTTAAAACAACGCTAAAGATTAAAATCTTGGATAAAACACCGACAACATGTCTCAAGATCTCTAAGAAAACAGCAGAAAAATAACTGGATTCACCCAATAATTCGTGCCCAAATGAGATTAAAACCAATTGTGTAAAATACGTGACAATGGTGATGGCGCCAAAAAAGGTCAAAAATCCAAAAGACAATACGCGTGTAATGACATTCGAATAAAATTTCTTGCGTTTCGAATCATACACTCTTTCTATGTCGTAAAAATAATTGACGCTGTATTGCAAGGAATTAAAAATGGCCGTACTCGATACTAAAAGGGCAAGAATTCCAATGTTTCTCAAAATGAAATTGCCTTTTGCAAAATCAATGGATTTTAAAAAGTCCATAATTCCTGAAACATCGGCTACTCCAACTTGCGCTGTCAATATTTGACTAACAATTTTCAACAAAGTTTCTTGTCCGATAAAATATCCAAAGGTTGCAATAGCCAAATAAATGATTGGAACCATTGCAAATATGGTGTAAAAAGAGAGGGCTGCTCCGTGAAACAGTCCTTTATCAAGTGTAAAATCTGATACCGTATCTTTGATCAACTTCCAGCGATCAGACCAACTTAAATCAGTTATTCTTCTTTTTGATTGCGATTTTTTGGACATGGGATAAAGATTCTGAATGATATAAAATAATCGATTCTTTTTTCTTGGTCAAGAAATAGTTTTTATAATAAGCGCCGAAAAACACACTTTTAATGAATTTTAAATCCAATTGATCCGCGATTTCAGTCAATTCTAAATCAAACTCGATGGGTCTAAATAAGATTTTTCGGTTTTTGATTGTCACTGAATTCAAATCACCAAAAAACAAGCCTTCAAATTCATTGCTGGGATTGAAGTAAAAGTTTTCTGGTGTATCTTCTCTCAGAATTTTACCGTCGTTGAAAAACAAAATGCGATCTGCCAAACTAAGCACTTCTTCTCCATCGTGCGTTACCAACATGAATGAAGTTTTTCTAATTTTCTTCAATTTCAATAAATAGTCAGAAATTCGGTTTCTTAAATGTGCATCCATGTGTGCAAAAGGTTCATCCAAAAGGATTACTTCCGGCTCCTTCGCCAAGGATCTTCCCATTGCTAAACGTTGCTGTTCACCTCCGGAAAGGTGAATTGCTTGTTTGTTTTGCAGCGGTGTCAATTCCATCAATTCCAACAATTCATCAATTAACTCATTGCATAAATCATCCGGCAAATAATTGGCTTTTACAAGTAGATTTTCACGAACTGTATGGTATAAATCCAAGTCAAAATCTTGGTTAACCAATTGAATTTCTGGATGTCCAGGAATGAGTCTAAAACTCGGTCCATAAACGCGTTGTTGATTCAAATGTACCGTTCCTTTATCAGCTTCCAAAAGACCTGAAACAATTTTGAGCAAGGTAGATTTACCAGCGCCACTCGGACCTACCAAGCCAATTATTGAACTCGATTTTAAATTGAAAGAGATACCCGAAAGTATTTCTCGCTCTCTTTTAAAATGAATTTCTTTAATTTTCAGCATTAAAAAATAAGTTCAAGTGGAAATTCCTTGGACGCAATAAATACACCAGGCATTGGATTGGCCAAAGGTTCATAATCTCTGATGTAGACTTTTAAAACTTGGTCTTCTTCACCTTCCAAGGTATAACTTTCTAGAATACTCTCAGAAACACCAAAATATCCTTCAGTTCCGTTCTCTAATTTCAGTTTTAATAAAAACATTTTACTCACTTCCGAAGCAAATGGCGCTCCATCTGGCATATCTCCTGCCAAGGTAAAAGATCCATTTCTGATCAACTCCGTGGATTGTAAATTTTCAGATACTTCAAACTCATCTTCCCATTCGTAAAGCGGATTATTTTCTGTTTCTTTTCCTCCGTGATTTGCTTCTGCATATTCTGGTGAAAAATCGTCATTCAAAAGGAAGAAATGTGCTGTTAATTTCATTATTCTTATTTTCAGCAAAGTTAAGCAAAAGATGCTTGCTGATTCACAAATTATGCAAATCATCAGCGCAAAACACTGGAATAAAGCGAAAATTTATCGTGAAATCATGCGATTAACTCACTGTAAAATGGAAGTGGTTTTAAGCTGGAATTTCCGTTACTAAAATTATTTCTCCAGCTCTATCAAAATACGTACAGGTCATCGCATCGAGCAAAACAATCCATTTCTCAATTCCTGTTTGGGCACAATCTTGACAAAAAGTCGGATAGTCTGTTTTTCCTTCTTGATGATTTTTTAAACAAATAAGAAATTGTGTCGGATCTGTTATTTCAGAAATCGGCAATGCTTCGTATTGAGATTCGGATTGAATGTTGAAGCCATTTCTACCAAAATATTCGGTATGACTATCTCTCACCCAAGTTGTAAAGAACTGAACACCAAATTTTTTAAGTTCTTGAATGTATTTCGGAAAATCTGCACCTGATTTCACTTGATCATGTGCTTGTTCAATTTGCGCGATTGTAAACATTTGATATTTTTATTAAAACTTAAAATTCATTGTAAACTGTTTAAATTACATTTATAAACCACTTACTTCAATTCATTTAAACTATTAATTTCCAATGATAATCGATTCAAATCTTGTTTCATTAAATTGATATTTGATTCCAATTGATCGTACATATCTGCTCGATTGGACAATTGTTGTGACGTATACTTTCCTCCATCTCTGAAATAAGTATTCAGAAGTTTTCGCTTCTTTTTGGACTCCAATCCTGAAATCTGTCCAAAATCAATCCATTTTTCAATGATTTGATATCTTAATGATTTCTCTTCAGGGTTGGTTGGATTGTGATAATTCAAATAATACCAGATGGAAGCTGGAAAATTTGCAGAAACCCGATATCCTTCCCAAACATCACGCAAAGCATTTCTCGGATGCCTGAATTCAATCTTTCTCGTATTTAACAAGATCAAAGCTCCAAATCCTGCCTCCAGAATACCAGTTGAAATGCCAATAAAATTTCCTATATTTCTATCCGTATTGGCTCCCGAAAGAATCGCACCAGAAGCACCAACAATGATGGAACCAACCGTTAATTTCGTTTCCCTGTCGCTTTCTTGGTTTTTTAAAAAATTCGCAATCTGACTAGTTCGCTCCTCTTCGCAATCCATTTCAGAAGAAACCGCTGAAATTTCTAGAGAAGCACTGTTTATTTTCTGCGAAAGTAATTGAGTCATTTCAATCAAATTCACTTGATTTTGAATTGTCTTTTCTTGCTGATAGATTTTTTTCTGTTTACCATATTCTTCTAAAAGCGGTAAAATACCGATTGCATTGGCAACATTTAGGCTTTTAAACGTAAAGTTTTCAAGAAGAGAACTATCCAATTCTAGCAGATGTATTGCTTGAGGTAATCCAATTGAATCATACTGATAAACACCTTGTTGATTGCAATTACTTTTCAGTAAGTACATTTCAAAATTAGCAGTTTTATAGCTGGAGCAAGATGAAAGCATCATGCTGGAAACGAAAATCAAAAAGAAATATCGCATCATCTTCATTCGTTTAGAGATTGTTCAGGAAATTAAACCAATTTACTCGTTATTTCTGCTCCAAGTTCATCGTAATCAATTCCGTCAAAATTTCCAGAACTCATCATTAGTAAAACAGATTTTTCCCAACTCTGACTGCGAATATAGCTCATAACTTCCGAAGTTTCGGTCATTACACGAACTTTATCTCCAAAACCAGCTTGCACTTGCTGGATCGAAATCGGTTCTAACTTCTTATGCTTCACCACTTCCGGACTGAAATAAACAATGGCTTCATCAGCACTATCCATGGCATTTTCATAATGAGCTAAAAACTCTTTTTGCAAGGATGAAAATGTGTGTAATTCCATGCACGCAAGTACATTTCGTTCTTTGTATTGCTCTTTAACCGCTTTGGTCGTTGCTTTTAATTTGGAAGGAGAATGGGCAAAGTCTTTATACATCACAAAATCATTTTTCTCGATCACTTTTTGCAAACGTTTTCCTGCTCCTGTAAATGTTTCCATTGCTTTGAAGAAGGTTTTGGAATCAATTCCCATCGATTTCCCCAAATGCATTGCTCCCATTAAATTTTGAAGATTATGTCCACCAAAAATCTTCAATTGATATTTTTCTCCTTCAAATTTCAAACGTGTTCCCTCAGGAATAACGTCATATTCTGGAGTTCGATATGCGATTGAATTGACAGAATCACCGTATTTTAAACCTAGTTTTTTCACTTCTGGATCTTCTTCGTTGTAGATCAACGTGCCATTTGGTGTGATTTTCTGACAAAAAATATCGAATTGCTCTACATAGTTTTCAAACGTTGGGAAAACATTGATGTGATCCCAAGCAATTCCGCTCAAAAGCGCTACATCTGGGTTGTATAAGTGAAATTTTGGTCTTCTGTCAATCGGAGAACTTAAATATTCGTCTCCTTCTAAAATCATAAAATCCGCATCTTCTGATAGTTTGACCATGCAGTCATACCCTTCCAATTGCGCACCAACCATGTAATCAGATTTAATATCCAACTGAGAAATGACGTGTAATAACATCGAAGTAATCGTCGTTTTTCCATGACTACCGCCAATTACGATTCGTTTCTTATTTTTACTTTGTTCGTACAAATACTCTGGATAAGAATAAATTGGCAAATTTAGTTCCTTTGCTCTCAAAAGTTCAGGATTATCGATTCGCGCGTGCATACCGACGATTACACCAGCTAATCCAGCGTGAATTTTAGATGGAAACCAGCCCATTTCAGCGGGTAAAATTTCTTGTTTCAATAAACGCACTCGAGAAGGTTCAAATATTTCATCATCAGAACCCGTAACTTCGATTCCTTTTCTACTCAAAGCAATTGCAAGATTATGCATTGCACTACCTCCAATTGCAATAAAATGTACTTTTTCAGTCGTCTTCTTATCCATGGAATAAAAGTAAGTAAATCTTCTAAAAAATGACGTAAGAAGACTTGATTTATTTTGACTCAAATGAAACTTCATTCTTAAACATTAACATATAAATGACACTTAAATTATCAATTAGTCCATTCTAAAATCAGTATATTTGAACTCAATAAATAATGAAATTATGATTCAAGAAGCAACATTAGGCGCAGGATGTTTTTGGTGCATTGAAGCCTGTTTTAAAGATTTGAAAGGGATTATTTCCATTTCTCCTGGATATGCCGGTGGAATTACTGAAAATCCAACGTACAAAGAAGTTTGTGAAGGAAATACACAACATGCAGAAGTTGCAAGGGTTGTGTATGATGATGAATTGATTTCTTTTGAAGATTTACTAGAAGTATTTTGGTTTGTCCACGATCCAACGCAAGTCAATCGCCAAGGAAATGACATTGGAACGCAATACCGCTCTGTCGTGTTTTACCACGATGAGATTCAAAAAGAGTTAACAGAACAATTCAAACAACGATTGACAGACGAAAAAGTTTGGGACAATCCAATTGTGACCGAAATCTTGCCATTACCGACATTTTATGTGGCAGAAAACTATCATTTCAATTATTATGAATTGAATCCTCAAAACCCATATTGCCAAGCAGTAGTTCGTCCGAAGGTTGAAAAATTTAGAAAGGTTTTCGCATCTCGGATTGAAAAGAAATAAGCTTTAAAAAACAGAAAGGGCGAAAATTTTTTCGCCCCTTCTGTTTTTATATTTTTTGATATCTTTTATTCATCTTCTAAATTCTCTCTCAACTTGTGTCGCAATTGACGCACGTATGTCTCCATCAAAAATTTGAAATAATTTGGCGTACTCTTCGCAATGCATTTGGTGTATTGCTTCAAGCGGTATTCAATGTGTTCGTTTAACATCTCTAACAATTCCAAACCATCGTAGAAATCTGTTGCGACTTCCATGATTGCTTTGTAGTGATTCTCTAAAGAGTCATCAACTGCTTGTTTTCCTTTGATTCCGTTGTCTTGATGTTCGTAATACACATCTTTCAAATTAAAAGAATCTAAAATCGTTGTACTCAATCGATCTCTGACAGCTCGGTTGAATTCAAATTCTACTTCAAACTCTACATCGTCTCCTTCAGAAAGTCTGGATTCCAAGAATCGATCTGGAAACTTAAATGCATCTTGCCAATTGATGTAATCTTGCCATAAACCAAAACGACGCACGTTATTTCCTAAGTCGATTAATTTAAACGTACTTTTATTCGGCAATTTACGAGACCCACGACCAATCATTTGATGATATAAAGTCAACGAACGCGTTGCTCGATTCAAGATAATTGTTTGTACGGTTGGTTCATCAAATCCAGTTGTCAAAATCCCTACTGAACTCAAAATTGCATCTGGCGTTGTTTTAAACCAATGCAAAACATCTTTTCGGTCTTTTTCACTAAACGTAGAGTCCAAGTGACGAATTTTATAACCCCGTTTTTTAAACGTTTCCTCCACGCGAATCGAAGTTTCAATTCCGGAGTTAAAAATCAGTGTTTTATTTCCTACGGCTACTTCTTCATACGCAAAAAGTAATTTTTCTTGCATGAAATAGTTCCCGTAAACCATTTCCGAACTGCTAACTGTAAAATCTCCGTTGGATCCAATTTTTAATCCGTGCAAATTAACATCGTACGTAAACGTTTCAGCATCTGATAAATAACCTTTCTCAATTAAAGAAGCGATACATTCACCAACCATCAACTTGTTGTAGTTGTCATTCAATGGAAGTGCTTTGTTTGAACTCAAAGGAGTTGCCGTCACACCTAGAATGTTGGCATCTAAATAAAACTGGAATATTTTTCTAAAACTATTGTAATGCGCCTCATCCACAATTACCAAACCAACATTTTCAATGAAATTCTCATCGTCGTGCAGTCTGTTGTTCAAAGTTTCTACCATGGCGATGTAGCAATTGTAATCCTCTTCTGGATCCAATTTTTTAACCTCACTGTTGATTACCTTGTTCTGAACACCAATTGCGCTTAATTGCTTGGAAGTTTGAACGGAAAGTTCAATTCTATGCGTTAAAATCAAGACTCTTTTTCCTGATCTAGCGATGTATTCTTTGGCAATTTCAGAAAAAATAACCGTTTTACCACCACCAGTGGGCAATTGAAAAAGCAAATTGAAATTCTCTCCATTTTCTTCGAATTCATTCAAAATACCTTTCACGGTAATTTCTTGAAATGGATACAAGGTTTTCGCTTTATACAGTTCAGTGTCTATCATCTTCTCTTTGTCAAAATTGGGGTACAAAATTACGCTTCTTTTATTGAATTTCAAATTGATTCCGATAATAAAGACTTTTTATTTTTTTATGCGATAGAAATCAGCACTTCAACTCAATTGTTTTTCTCAACTCTGTAAATTAATAGATCGTTTTATCTTGATTTTTAGTGTTTTTAATTTATTTGAACAATCGAAATAGTCTAAACTTCCTTGGAAATTTTTACTCGAAATTTGAATCGCGTTAATTGTCTGTTAACAGTCCAATAATCTGATGTATTTCAAGTCAAAATTCAAGATATTATTGTTAATTTTGCAACTCAATTTTAAAAAAGTAACAATGAGCGATATCGAAAAAACAGATTGTCTAATAATTGGTTCTGGACCTGCAGGATATACTGCTGCAATTTATGCTGCTCGTGCAGATATGAATCCAGTAATGTACCAAGGAATGCAGCCTGGTGGTCAATTAACTACGACCAATGAAGTTGAAAACTTCCCTGGATACCCACAAGGAATTACGGGTCCAGCAATGATGCTTGAATTGGAAGAACAAGCGAAACGTTTCAACACGGATGTTCGCTCAGGATACATTACGAAAGTTGATTTTTCAGGCGATGTTCACAAATGCTGGGCTGAAGACGGAAAAGAAATTCACGCCAAAACGGTGATTATCTCAACGGGTGCTTCTGCAAAATACTTGGGATTGCCTTCTGAACAAAAATATTTAGAAATGGGTGGTGGTGTTTCTGCCTGCGCAGTTTGCGATGGTTTCTTCTACCGCGGACAAGAAACGGTAATCGTTGGAGCAGGAGATTCTGCTTGCGAGGAAGCGCATTACTTGTCTAAACTTTGTAGCAAAGTAACGATGATTGTTCGTCGTGACGAATTTAGAGCTTCAAAAATCATGGCAGAACGAGTTCAAAAAACGCCAAACATCGTAATCATGTATAATTCTGAAACGGAAGAAGTTTTAGGTGATGGAAATGGTGTAACAGGTGCTTTGATCAAAAACAACGTAACAGGCGAAATGACTACGGTTCCTTGTACTGGTTTCTTCGTTGCTATTGGTCACCACCCAAATACAGATATTTTCAAAGATTACATCAATTTAGATGCAACAGGTTATATCAAATATGAAAAACCAGGAACTAGTTTAACGAATGTTCGTGGTGTCTTTGTTGCTGGTGATGCTGCTGACAATGTGTACCGACAAGCAATTACTGCTGCAGGAACAGGTTGTATGGCGGCTTTGGATGCTGAGAAATATTTAGCTTCTTTGGAATAATTTCAATCGAAAATAAAGTTTTACACTGAATTAAAAAGAGGAGTTCCAAACGGATTCCTCTTTTTTTTGCACCTTAAATCAGTAGATGCTTTCGTAAACACGAATCTTAAAGTTGAAAAAGTAAGCAATTTTTATTCATCATTTCACAATAGATGCGCTCTGCATTGTGAAGCTACAAAATGATGAAAAATCAAACCAATTCTTCGTTGAATCTCTACATAGATGATTCGTCGAAAACAGGAATACGAAAGAAATAATTAACATTTCTATTTCTTTGCAAAATACCTAGCTGAAAATCCGTCAATCAGTACCTGAAAGTTAGTCACTTACAGCTTGTCCCGCTTTTGTCTCTGTGTTTATCGCCCTAAACTACCTGAAAAAGCGGATCTTTGCACAAGTGAAATTTTCACAAAAACATTTACTCTCCAAACAATTGTTTCCAAACGTCCACTGATTATTTCAGTGGACGTTTTTATTTTAAGTTGTCTTGTGAAATTTCAGCAATTGATTGAATCAGGTCAAGGTTTCAAAAAACTGAATTACTTTCTGAACATCCATTTCTGTTAACTCCTGATCAAGTACACTGCTGCCAATTCCCGTTAGTAAAACACACTTTATTTTTTGATCAAAATTCTTTTTGTCGTTTTGCATCAATTCGAACAAGGGATTGACCACTTCTTCAGAAAAACTCATCATCTCAAAACGACTGGTGATTGTTGCTTTGATTTCTTCAAAATCTTCGTTTGAAAGCAAGTCTCTGTCCAAGGATAAAAAAGCTTCAGCAAGCATTCCAAGCGCAACAGCATGTCCATGTGGAATTGGATTTTCCCATCCCAAAGACATTCCTTCAAAAGCGTGACCAAATGTATGTCCGAAATTTAACTTTTTGCGCAGGTCTTTCTCAAAAGGATCTGCAATTACAATGTCATTTTTAATTTGAATGGATTCGATGATCCAATCTGAATTCCATTCATCTTCTCTTGGATTGAGGTTCTTGATATTTTCCCAATGATTTTTGTCGGCTATCAAACCATGTTTCAGCATTTCAGCAAAACCATTAGCTAATTCCATACTTGGCAAGGTATTCAAAAATCCAAGGTCAACAAAAACACGTTGTGGATTTGCAAAAACACCCAATTGATTCTTATACATTCCCATGTCAATTCCAGTTTTCCCTCCAACGGAAGCATCTACCATTCCAAGCAGTGAAGTTGGGATATTTATAAAATCGACACCTCGCTTATAGATTGATGCAATGAAACCACCCATATCCGTCACAACACCACCACCCAAATTGATGACTAAATCCCGACGTCCAACGCCATACTCACTAAAGGCTTCCCAAACTTGAAAGCAAACTTCCATGACTTTGTTTTCTTCACCTTCGGGCAACAACATTACTTCCGCTTCTTCCAAGCCGTCAAAAGCAGTCAATAAATACTCCAAACATTCATCGTGTGTGTTTTCATCCACTAAAATAATTTTCTTGGAAGTAGCATATTTTGTGGTTAGCAAACTAACGAATGAAGAATCAACGAGTGAACCTACTTCGATGACATAATCTGTTGCTTGAATTTCCTGTACCATTTGTATGATTTTAGTATTTTCTCCAAAGAAACTAAATTTATACAATTAAAGTCAAGCTCATTTTAATAAACAATGAAAGTTATTTCCTAATCAAATCATCAGATATCTCGTATAAAACAATTTTTTATCAGAATAGAACCTTGCTATCTTCTGAACAGGTAGTGATAAAAGAGAATTAAATCGAATTTGAAACATGGCTTTAATAAAACCAGAGTTCTAAATCGGATAAAATGGTATGAAATATAAAAATCTAATGAACAGATATTTAGCGAACTAAATAGTAACTTCGTAAAATCCATTAAAAAAATGAAAAAATTTCGATTACTTTCCTACTTCACACTGAAAATAATGTACTTTTGTAGCGCTTAAAAACACAACATGATTTCATTTAACGACACCGAGATTGCATTTAAAAGTAAATCTGACAAAGATTTAAAAAGGGCGTATTGGCTTTTCAAAATTGTAGGAATACCTGCTTCCGCAAAATTTGGAAAAGTAGCTACATCGATTGCTTTTAAATTGCATTTACCAATTCAAGGAGCAATTAAAAGCACCATCTTTAAACAATTTTGCGGCGGTGAAACCATTGCAGATTGTGCAGAAGCAATTCAGCATTTGAACCAATATAAAATTGGAACGATCTTGGATTATTCCGTTGAAGGAAAAACATCAGCAGAAGATTTTGAAAAAACAACCCTAGAGATCATTGCTACCATTGAAAAAGCGAAAGGAAACAAAGCGATTCCATTTGCGGTTTTCAAAGTAACTGGAATTACACGTTTTGGTCTGTTAGAAAAAGCTAATAACATCAACAGCAATCTAAGCGATTCCGAAAAGAAAGAATTTCAAGAATTAGTTGAACGCGTTGACCGCATTTGTAAAAAAGCATACGATAACAACGTTCCACTCTTTATCGATGCAGAAGACAGTTGGATTCAAGATACCATTGACCGCTTGACAGAAAGCATGATGGTCAAATACAACAAAGAAACGTGCATCATTTACAATACCATGCAAATGTATCGTCACGATCGTCTTGCCTACATTCACAATTGTATAAATACGGCGAAAATCGGAGGATATCACTATGGTATCAAATTGGTTCGTGGTGCTTACATGGAAAAAGAAAGAGAACGCGCGATCGAAAAAGGATACCCTTCGCCTATTCAAGCAGACAAAGCGGCTACTGACAAGGATTACGATGCAGCAGTTGCCTACATTTTGGACCATTTGGATGTTGCTTCACTTTGTGCTGGAACGCACAACGAGGACAGTTCAGCGACTTTGGCGAAAATGATGGAAGATAGAAATTTGGAAAAAACGGATAAACGCATTTATTTTGCGCAACTCTTAGGAATGAGTGATCACATTTCGTACATCCTTTCCAACTTGAATTATAACGTGGCAAAATATGTTCCTTATGGCCCAATTAAAGAGGTAATGCCTTATTTACTTCGCCGTGCGGATGAGAACACTTCTGTTTCCGGACAAACAGGGCGTGAATTAACCTTGATTACAAAAGAAATTAATCGCAGAAAAGGTAAATAAGTCTTGAAAAACCAAATACTTTTGTATTCGAGGTAGAAAAAAGGCAAGAAAAAGAAGGTTTTTGGAAAAATAATAAGAAAAAGAATATTAATTCAGAAATAATGTGTAATATTGCACCCCGTATTACGGTCAGATAAAAAAGAAATTAAGAGTCATGGATATCATTAGAGAGCTTCAAAATGAGTTAGCGGAAGTAAAAAACTTCCCGAATTTCCAAAGTGGAGATACAATTACTGTTTCATACAAAATTAAAGAGGGCGTTAAAGAACGTATTCAGCAATACACAGGTGTTGTTATACAACGTCGCGGTGTTGGAGCAACTGAAACATTTACAGTACGTAAAATGTCAGGTAACATTGGTGTGGAAAGAATTTTCCCAATCACTTCTCCGTTTGTAGATCAAATCGTTGTTAACAAAAGAGGAGCAGTACGCCGTGCACGTATCTTCTACTTCCGTGAAAGAACTGGTAAATCAGCTCGTATCAAAGAAAAAAGAAGATTTACAGCAGTACCAAAGAAATAAAATATTTAGTATATTTGAAAGACCGTTCTACTCGAACGGTCTTTTTTTTGTTCAATAATTTGTCCAACACGTACCGTCCATGTTTTTCATCCTTTCAAAAGTACTTCTCTTTTTAATTTCTCCTTTCTTTTGGCTGATGACCTGCTTGGCCATTGCACTTTTTCATTCCAACGCCAACTATCAGAAACGTGCAAAAATTGCATCTGTACTTCTATTTCTATTTTTCTCAAATACTTTTATTTTCAATGAATTTTGTAGAAAATGGGAAATTCACGGAACACCAGTGGAAGAAGTAGGTTCGTATGAGGTAGGAATTGTTCTCAGTGGAATGGCGGAATACAATTACGATTTAAAATCATTAAGCATTAAACAATCGGGCGATCGAATCTGGCAAGCAATCACACTCTACAAACAGCATAAAATCAAGAAAATATTGATTACCGGAAAATCAGGTTACATCACCGACCGAGGACTTGACGAGGCAAAGCAGTTTAAAGAAGTTTTGGTAAGTTGGGGAATTCCTTCAAATGACATCATCACGGAAACCATTTCAAAAAACACGCATGAGAATGCTTTAGAAACTAAAAAAGTCTTGAATACGTCGTATCCACATGTGGATACCTGTTTGTTGATTACATCGGCAACACACATGCGAAGGTCTTTGGGTTGTTTTGCGAAACAAGAAATAATTTGCATCCCTTTTTCTACAAATTTACACACCGGCCCAAAACGTTCTTTTTATTGGGATCAAGTCTTAATTCCCAACGTTGATAATTTTTCCGCATGGAACGAGTTGATCAAAGAATGGTTTGGATATGTAACCTATAAAATTGCAGGATATCTTTAAAAAAGAAAAATTAAAATCCATTTAAAACAAAAAGTGGCGCGATAAATCGCACCACCTCGGTAATCATATTAACGGTAAAGCAAGAAATTACATTCCTGGCATTCCGCCTTTCATTCCTTTGAATTGCTTCATCATTCCCATCATATTTTTGGGATTACTCATCATTTTCATCATTTTTCGCGTATCTTCAAATTGCTTTAAAAGTTTATTAACTTCTTGAATTGAAGTTCCACTTCCTTCTGCAATTCTCGTTTTACGCTGGCCATTCAACAAAGCAGGATTTACTCTTTCTGTTGGAGTCATGGAGTGAATAATTGCCTCGATGTGTTTGAATGCGTCATCTTGGATATCAACATCTTTCAATGCTTTCCCCATTCCTGGCATCATTCCTAGTAAATCTTTTACATTACCCATTTTCTTAATTTGTTGCAATTGACCTAGAAAGTCATTGAAATCAAATTGATTTTTTTGGATTTTCTTTTGAAGTTTTCTAGCTTCTTCTTCGTTGAATTGCTCTTGTGCACGCTCAACCAACGAAACAACGTCACCCATTCCAAGAATACGATCAGCCATACGTTTTGGATAGAAAACGTCAATTGCATCCATTTTTTCTCCTGTACCAACAAACTTAATTGGTTTGTTTACAATCGCTTTAATGGACAATGCAGCTCCACCTCTGGTGTCACCGTCTAATTTTGTAAGTACAACTCCGTCAAAATTAATTTTATCGTTAAACGCTTTTGCCGTGTTCACTGCATCTTGACCTGTCATGGAATCCACAACAAACAACGTTTCTGTTGGATTGATCGCATTTTTAACGCTTTCAATTTCATCCATCATCACATTGTCAACAGCCAAACGACCAGCCGTATCGACAATCACTACGTTGAAACCTTTGCTTCTTGCATAGATTACTGCTGCTTTCGCAATTTCAACTGGATTTTTTTCTTCTTTGTTTGAAAAAACTTCAATTCCCAATTGATCTCCCAATACATGTAATTGGTCAATCGCTGCAGGACGGTATACGTCACAAGCAACCAACAAAGGATTTTTCCCTTTCTTGACTTTTAGGTAGTTTGCTAATTTTCCAGAAAACGTTGTTTTACCAGAACCTTGCAAACCAGACATCAAAATAATTCCGGGATTTCCTTTGAAATTGATTTCCTCTTCGTTTCCTCCCATCAATTCTACCAACTCTTCGTGGCAGATTTTCGTCATCAACTGACCTGGGGAAACCGCTGTCAATACGTTTCTTCCCAACGCAATTTCCTTCACTTTGGTAGTAAAGTCTTTTGCAGTTTTAAAGTTAACATCGGCATCTAACAAAGCACGTCTCACTTCTTTCAACGTTTCCGCAACGTTGATTTCCGTAATTTGACCTTGTCCTTTTAAGACTTTAAACGCTCTTTCAAACTTATCGGTAAGATTTTCAAACATAGTATTGAATTTTTTTCAGATGCAAAAGTACGTATAAAATGGGAGATTTTGAAGTGTTTTTGATTGTAAAAATAGAATTAAGAATTTTCCGATAATACTTTGGTCTTCGAGATGCTCAGTCCGTCAGATTTTGTAAAAAACCTTGCGCTGACAGCGTCACTTGAACGAAAATGAAACGAGGCATATCAACCAACAAAAAAAGCCTCTCGATTTCTCAAGAGGCTTTGCTATTTGTTGTTTTAAATTTTATCCACATTTGGAATGTCCACAGCTTTTGCAGTTTAAACAACCTTCTTCATAAACCAAAGAAGATTCACTACAATTTGGACAAATGTTATTTTGTGGTTGCGTTCCGTCTGGAATAAATCGCTTTAAGGAACGGACAATACCATTTTTCCAAGTATTCAAAGTCTCTTCACTTAAGTGCAAGTTTTCAACCATGTCTACAACTGAAGCCAAAGGCATTCCGTGACGCAATACTCCAGAAATTAATTTTGCGTAATTCCAATATTCTTCGTTAAATGTACGAGACAATCCTTCGATTGTTGTTTTATATCCGTAACTATCTTCGTATTGGAAATCGTATCTTGATTTTCCGTCTTCTGATTTATTTTTGATCACCCAACCTTTTTTCACTTCCGAAAGGATAGAGAAAGATTCTCGGGCGGCACCTGTGAAAATCTCGTACGGTCTTCCGTCTAACAAACCAATGACAGCAATCCATCGTTCACTTTCGTTGTTGAATTGAATGATTTCAGCTTCCAATTTGATTGGACGTTTTGGCGCATTGGTTTCGATGAATTGGTGAATGCTCTCACTTTGATTTTTTGTGTTGTCATCGTTTGAAACCAAAACACCACTTCTTGAACCATCTCTGTAAACCGTAATTCCTTTACAACCTGTTTCCCAACCTGTCATGTAAATCTTACTTACAAGTTCTTCAGTTGCATCGTTTGGAACGTTCACAGTTACACTAATTGAGTGGTCAATCCATTTTTGAACAGCACCTTGTAAACGAACTTTTTCCAACCAATCTACATCGTTTGCTGTTGCACCGTAATACGGAGATTTAGCGATGATTTCATTCAATTGTTCTTCGTTCATTTTAGATACTTCATCCAAATCGTATCCATTGATTTTCATCCAAGTAACAAATTTGTGGTGGAAAACGTGGAATTCTTCCCAAGAGTCACCAACTTCGTCCACGAAATCAACGCGAACATTTTTATCGTTTGGATTAATTTTTCTTCTTCTTTTGTAAGAAACCATAAACACAGGCTCAATTCCTGATGAAGTCTGAGACATCAAACTCGTCGTTCCTGTTGGTGCAATGGTCAACAATGCGATGTTTCTTCGTCCATATTGAACCATGTTTTCGTACAAAGCAGGATCTGCCTCTTTGATACGCTTGATCATTGGATTTCTTTCTTCTCGAACACTGTCGTATACAGGAAATGAACCTCTATCTTTCGCCATCAAAACAGACGATTCATAAGCAGCTAGTGCAAATCTTTTGTGAATTTCAGTTGAAAACTCTGTTGCTTCTTTGGTTCCGTATTTCAAACCCATCGCCGCCATCATATCTCCTTCAGCAGTAATTCCAACACCTGTTCTTCTACCTTGAATGGATTTGGTCTTGATTTTTTGCCACATTGTCAATTCTGTTCTTTTCACCTCAAGGCTTTCAGGATCAGAATCAATTTTAGCGATGATTCCATCTACTTTTTCAATTTCTAAATCTACGATGTCATCCATGATGCGCTGCGCAATGATCACGTGCTTTTTGAATTTCTCAAAATTGAATTCTGCTTCTGGCGTAAACGGATTGTCTACGTAAGAATATAAATTCACAGCCAACAAACGACAACTGTCATACGGACACAATGGAATTTCACCACATGGATTTGTAGAAGTTGTCTTAAAACCTAGATCTGCATACGTATCTGGAATAGATTCATTGATGATGGTATCCCAAAATAAAATCCCTGGTTCAGCTGATTTCCATGCATTGTGAATGATTTTGTTCCACAATTCAGCGGCATCAACTGTATTGGTATAATCCGGATGAGTTGCATCCAAAGGATATTGTTGTTCGTATTTTGCGTTCGCTTTAACAGCGCGCATAAAAGCATCGTCAATACGAACAGAAACATTCGCACCCGTTACTTTCGTACCAACCATTTTTGCATCAATGAAATGTTCAGCATCTGGATGTTTGATCGAAATAGAAAGCATCAAAGCACCTCTACGTCCATCTTGAGCAACTTCTCTTGTTGAGTTGGAATATCTTTCCATGAAAGAAGGAACACCTGTAGAAGACAAAGCACTGTTGTTTACAGGACTTCCTTTTGGACGAATGTGAGACAAATCGTGTCCAACACCACCTCTTCGTTTCATTAATTGAACTTGTTCTTCATCAATTTTCATGATTCCACCATAAGAATCTGAACTTCCTTCGTTACCAATCACGAAACAGTTGGACAAAGAAGAAACTTGAAAATCATTTCCAATCCCTGTCATTGGACCACCTTGTGGAATGATGTATTTGAATTTGGCTAAAACCTCATAAATATCTTCTTCAGAATATGCATCAGGATAAGTTGCTTCAATTCTAGCAATTTCTTTCGCCATTCTGCGGTGCATCATGTCTGGATTCGATTCATAAATGTTACCATCCGTATCTTTTAAAGCATACTTATTAACCCAAACTTTAGCTGCTAATTCATCTCCTTCAAAATATGCTACTGCTCCAGCAACAGCTTCTTCGTAACTAAATGTTTGCATGGTTGTATTTGAAATATCTTTATTTAATGTCTCCATTCCTTTTTCTTTAACTGAAACTAAAAGCTCATCCATCGTGATCGGTATTTAAAATATTATAAATTGTGTGAAGTCAAATCGTTTATTTCTTCATGGAAATCGAGTGCAAGATAGGCACATAATCGCCTTTGAGATTTGAATTAATTTGACTTTATTTATGAACATCTTTCAATCTCTTGAATCATCAGGCATTAAACGAAAGACAATATTTTTATCAACAATTTAAAAAAATTGGAAAAAAAGTCGTATATGTATTTCGTTGAAATCTGTTCTTCATTTACGTGACTGTTAAATTCTATTTAATTTTCAGAATAGCTTGATTTATTTTTCACTAACTTTCTAAACTTAATTGATGTACAAATCCCTAAAATGAACACATTTAAAGATCAACACATTGTTTTTTATGACGGCGACTGTGGTTTTTGCAACAGTACTGTGCAATTTATTCTCAAAAACGAGAAAACAGATGAACTGCTATTTTCGGCACTTCAAGCTAGTTTTACTGTAGACTTTATGGAATCAATTCAAGCTCCTGAACCAGATTTTAGCACACTTTATTTTTGGAGTGAAGGAAAATTACTCCAAAAATCAACAGCTGCTCTCGCGATTTCAAAGCATTTAAAAAAACCATATTCTTGGCTTCGTATCTTCAAACTAATTCCTTTATTTTTACGCGATTTTGGTTATGACTTTATTGCCAAGCATCGGAAAAAAATAAAGAAAGATGCTTGCTTTCTTCCTTCTGAAATGCAACGAAACAGGATTTTAAAGTAAGTTTTTAACCCCTTAAAAAGAGGTAAAATAAAATGGTTTGGAGGATAATTGTCCCGTCAATGAGGTAAAATTTCAGGTTTTTATTTTGAAATTTCGGACTCCAATGAACGATTGAAAAAGTAATGCCGGCTAGTAAAATAGAAGCGATCAAAAATTCAATTCTTTTGAATATAAACAAGGATGTAATGACATATAAAACAAGAAGAATTTTTGAAATTAGCAAGGATTTTTGAACACCTAATCTTTTCGGAACCGTTTTCATGTCGTCTTCAATCATTCCAAAAACATCAAAAGGAATGGTAATGGCAATGAAAAAAAACAATTCCATGAGCAACAATCCACTGATTCGATGCACATCGTTCATTTGATTCAAATCATTATAATGACTGAAATTGAGTAAAAGATAGATGCTTCCGGTCAAAACCCAAATCACAGCAATTAGTGGCAATTTTAAATACGGAACGCTTCTCAAAGAAACCAAACCGAAGATGTTGAATTTGTACAGCATCGTCAGAAAACCGACAACGCAATAAAAAACTTGCACTTCCAAGGGCAAAAAAAGGAAAAACAATCCACTGAAAGCAAAGCTCAAAATCACCACAAAAAAACGAACGGTTCTCCACTCCGTATAAAATGTCTGAAACGATTTGTAGGTTCTAAATAAATTATAAGTCCCTAAAGTTGATGTAAATGTAAATCCGTATACCGAAAATGGGTAATGATATTTCATCAAAATTGAGAAAAAAAGCAAAATTGAAACAGAACAAAATGCAATGAAAAAATCAAAGTCAATAAAAAAGACATCAATGAGTCGTGTACTTTTAGAAATCATAGAAAAAGAAAATAGATTTTGTTTTCATTTCAATGTCACAAAATTAAGGAAACCGATGAATGCATGTTGCTAAAATCTCGATTTATTGCAATTTAAATACCGTTTAAATGCTTTTTAAAACGGAAATACATTCCCAATAAACAAGCATTAATCAATGTAAAGATGTATTTTTGTAGGATGATGCGCATTGACATTCTCACCATCTTGCCTGAACTTTTAGAAAGTCCATTTGCGGCTTCTATTATGAAACGAGCGCAAGAAAAAAACTTGGTTGAAATTCACTTTCACAACATTCGCGATTATTCAACCAACAAACATAAAAACGTAGACGACTACCAATACGGTGGTGGAGCGGGAATGGTGATGAGCATTGAGCCCATTGCTGCTTTGATTGAAGAATTGAAATCTCAAAGAGAGTACGATGAAATTATCTACATGACACCCGACGGTGAGATTTTGGAGCAAACCCATTGCAATCAATATTCACTGCTCAAGAACATCATGATTCTTGCTGGACATTATAAAGGTGTCGATGAACGGGTGAGAGAAATGTATATTACCAAAGAAATTTCCATTGGTTCCTACGTTCTTTCTGGTGGAGAATTAGCAGCAGCAGTGCTAACAGACAGTATTGTTCGGTTATTACCTGGTGTACTAAATGATGAAACTTCAGCCTTGACAGATAGTTTTCAAGACAGCTTACTTTCTCCTCCAGTCTATACTCGACCTCCAGAATTTAAAGGAATGAAAGTCCCGGAAGTATTGCTATCTGGTGATTTTAACAAGATTGAGCAATACCGCGAAGAACAAGCTTTAGAACGAACAAAATTAAGAAGACCAGATCTTCTAAACGAATAAAAAAACATGGAACACATCATTGAAACATTAAAAGAAGGCGGAATTATTTTATATCCTTCTGATACCATTTGGGCTTTAGGCTGCGATGCTACCAATGAAAGTGCTTGTCAGAAATTGATGGCATTAAAAAATAGACCAGATGACAAAAGCTTCATCATTTTGGTAGATGGATTTCAAATGATTGAAAAACACATTCCTGATTTTCCAGATGTGTGCTATGATTTGGTTGACTTTGCAGATAAACCACTGACTGTCATTTATCCAGACGCAAAAAGACTCGCTCCTTCCATTTTGGCTGCTGATGGCTCAGTTGGTATTCGGGTAACAAAAGATCCAAGTTGCTTAAAATTAATTCGTGCCATGCGTCGACCATTGGTTTCTACTTCTGCAAACATTTCCGGAGAAGCAAATCCAACGTGTTTTGACGATGTAAATCAAAAACTCAAAGAAGGTGTTGATGCAATTGTCATGGAGCGCTTGACTGAAAAGAACACTGCTGTTTCACAAATCATTAAAATTGGGGTAGATTATTCAGTGGAAATTATCCGCAAGTAAATATCTATTTGATTTACACCTTTTAAAATTATTCAATTCTATTATCTTTGTAGCATGCAAAAAAAATTGATTGCCGTTTTTACACTTGCTTTTGCAAGTATTACCTTCTCTCAAACAGAAATTTTAAATGAAAATTTCCAAAGTGGAGTTCCTACAAATTGGGAATTTATAGATGTAGACCAACAAATTCCAAATGCAGCTGTAAGTGAATATACCACTGCTTGGATTGTAAAACCAGATCCAGCAGATACAAGTAACAAGACCATCAGTTCTACTTCCTATTATAATCCAATTGGTCAGGCGAATAAATGGTTGATTACTCCTCAACTTACTTTAGGAGCGTATGGAAATTACTTGAAATTCAAAGCAAAATCTTTTGATCCATCTTATCCGGACAACTACAAGATTTTAATTTCTACCGGGAATCTCATTACAGATTTTCAAGATACAATTGCACTTGTTGTTCAAGAAACACCGTATTGGATCGATCGTGAATTTGTATTAGATTCTGCTTTCAACGGACAAGCTGTTTTTATCGCGTTTGTAAACACTACTAACGATGGTTATGCTTTGTACTTGGATGATATCGTTGTTCGAAAAGATGATCCTTTAAGTGTTTCAAAACCAACGATCGCTTCTGTTCAAATTAGTCCAAATCCAACGAGTCAGTATTTGAATATTTCAAGTGAGCAAATGGTAACTGATTACCAAATTGTTTCTACAGACGGAAAAGTTATTCAAAAATCAAGTTTGGAAAATACGCAACAAGTAGACGTAAGTTTATTGCAAGAAGGAGTTTACTTCATTCGATTGCATGTAAACAAACACTATACGACTCAGAAATTCATTAAGAAATAAAAAAATCGTAAATTTTGGATTACTAGTTCAAATTGTTTGTTTGAATTAGTAATCCAATTTATTATCTTTCAACACTTTGTAGATTTCAACATTCATTGAATCTTGAAGTTCTTTTCTAATCTTGCTTCCTTCAATTCGAGAAACAGCGTTGTATTGGTAACGACCTTCCTTCCATTTATAAATACATTCCAAGCGGTTTTCATATTCATCAAAGAATTGCATCACCAAATCACTTTTACCAGAAGGAGAATTCTTTTTTCCGACCAAATTACCAACAAAGGTATTCACCAAAACTAAATTTCCATTTTCTCTGGTGTAGACTAAAGTTCTACGAACGGGCCAATCGTGCACACCTGCTCGAATAACAACAATGAAAGCATTTTCTAGTGCAACACCGTCCGCATACGTTTCAAAATGGAAAAATTTTGGATCACAAGCAGGATCAGAAGCATTGTTTAAATTCTTTTGTTCTTCCTTACAGATATTCAATTCTTTCAACAATCCAGGAATTTTCGCATCTGAAAATGCAGTTTCATCAAAAAGGATTTCAATGTTTTTATCTTTATTTTCAGGAACAATCACTTCCTCTGTTTTTTCAGAATTATCATCTACTTTCTTCGGATCTGTTTTACACGAAAACAGAATAAACGAGGCTAAAAAAAGAATGGTGTATTTCATCATGTAAATTTTAAAATGTGTTGAGAATTGCTTAATAAGAGCGCATAAAATTAAAAAACCTCGCTACTCATTTCGTATCCTTTTTGAAATTGACTTTTATCAATTCCTGTTCTAATTTTATTTTTCTCAAACCAATCCAACATTACTTCAGTCGGCATGTTTCCAGTTAATTTATCAACTGCCATTGGGCAACCTCCAAAACCTTTTATTGCACCATCAAAGCGAATGCAACCACTTGCATGTGCTGCTTGTAAAAGGGCTGAAACTTTATCAGGCGTGGTGTGCATGTGTGCGCCAAACTCAACTTCATGCAAGGCAGGAATTAAATCGGCAAACAATGAAGAAACTACTTCAGGCGTTGCGCAACCGATGGTATCTGAAAGTGCAAGAATGTTAATTCCTAATTCTTTGTGTAAGCGTTCAGACCATTTCATCACGATATCTGAATTCCATTCATCACCATACGGATTTCCAAAACCCATGGATAGATAAACGACCAAAGACTTATTGTGTTTGACTGTTAAATTTTGAATTTTTTCTAATTTGTTCCAAGATTCTTCAATCGTCGCGTTTGTATTGCGTAATTGAAAGGTCTCTGAAATAGAGAACGGATATCCTAAATAATTGATTTGTTCGAAATTAACTGCTTGCTCCGCTCCTCTTTCATTGGCGATAATTGCCAATAACTTTGTTTTGGAATTTGAAAGATCCAAGCCATCGTACACTTTATCCGTATCTCTTAGTTGCGGAATTGTTTTTGGAGAAACAAAACTTCCAAAATCAAGCGTATCAAAATTGCAGTGAAGCAACTGATTCAAATAATTGACTTTGGTTTCTGTAGGAATAAATGTTTCAATTCCCTGCATTGCGTCTCTTGGACACTCGATTATTTTCACGTGATTCATGCTGTAAAAATACGATTATTAGCGGAAGAGACTGAGTTTTTTAAGAATTTTTAAATCTTGTTTTTCTTTAAGATTGCTTTGTTGATTTCTTGAATCAATTTCGGACCTTCGTAAATAAATCCAGTGTACAATTGTATCAAATCTGCGCCAGCATCTAATTTGTCTAAAGCATCTTGTGCAGAATGAATTCCACCAATTCCAATGATTGGAAATGCTTTGTTGGATTTTTGGGAAAGGTAACGAATTACTTCTGTCGAACGTTCTCGAACAGGTAAACCAGAAAGTCCGCCCATACCAATTTGTTCAACTTTTGAAGCATCTGTTTTTAAGTTTTCACGAGAAATTGTAGTATTGGTTGCAATTACTCCGTGAATTTTTGTTGTTTGAACAATTTCAATGATATCATCCAATTGTTCGTTCGTTAAATCGGGTGCAATTTTCAAGAGGATTGGTTTCTGCTTTGGTTTTAAATCATTTTCCTTCATCAAGGCGCTCAGTAAATCCATCAAAGGCTCTTTCTCCTGCAATGCTCTTAAGTTTGGTGTATTTGGTGAAGAAACATTGACAACAAAATAATCTACCACTTCATACAATGCTTCAAAACAAATTAAATAATCGCTGAGTGCATCTTCGTTTGCGGTTACCTTATTTTTTCCAATGTTTCCACCGATAATGATTTGATCGCTTTTACCTCTCAATCTTTCAGCAGCAGCCACAACTCCTTCGTTGTTGAAACCCATTCGGTTAATGATTGCTTTGTCTTCAGGAAGTCTAAAAAGTCTTGGTTTATCATTTCCGGGTTGACCAACTGGCGTTACCGTTCCGATTTCGATGAAACCGAATCCGCAGTAATCCAAATCTTTGAACATTTTAGCATCTTTATCAAATCCAGCGCCCAAACCAACTGGATTTTTAAATTTAATTCCAAAAACTTCTTTTTCCAATCGTTTATCATCCACGCAGAACATCTTTCTCCAAAGGGATTTCATTCCTGGAATTTTCAAAGTATTTCGAATTGCTTTCGCCGTAAAATAATGAACTTTTTCAGGATCAAATAAAAAGAGGAAATAACGGATAATGGAGTACATGTTGCTTTGTTTTTTGGCGCAAAGATAGAAACAAAAAAGCGAGGAATAAATATTCCTCGCTCTAAAATTATGATTGTAAACTAAATGATTAGAATTTAGATCTTGAAACTCTATTCATTTTGTATTTGCCTTTGTTATTGACGTACGTGATGTTTCTCGTTAACGTCACATTTAAAAAGAAATAAGCATCTTTATCTGTTTTATCTCCTCTTTGTTCTCCTTTAGAGAACCAACTTGGGTTATTTACTGCACGGTTACTTAACGCTGCTGACGTTGGAGAAATCTCTCCTGCCAACTTCGTAGCATCATAATATGTACCACTCACATCATCAATGTAATCGCTGAAGGTTTTAATATAACTTGCTTCTAAACCAACTCTCCACATGCTCGAAATTCCCATCCTAAAACCAAGACCAAAAGGTATTGTTGCTGTAACTGGCATGTATTTCTTAGGGCCATCTTCTAGACCTTGTCCTTCCGTACGAAGTGGTCTTAAGTTAACCCATTTGTCGTTGTATCTTGCTTGTGGATTGAAATACGCTACTCCAATTCCAGAAAAAACATACAACTGATCTCCTTTCTGTCTAACTACTGCGATACCGTTTCCTTTAATTCTTCTTTTGATTTCCTCGTTAGAGTATATAATCCATTCAAAACGTTGATTTAAATTTACGATTGGAGATCTAAAACTCAAATTTCTTTCATTTCTGATTGGTTCTTTCGTCAAAGCATCATCTCCTCTCAACATTCCGACGTTTAACATCGTTGTTGTTGCAAAGTTTGGGTGAAAACGATATCTAAATCCAAAACCAAAGTTGCTTCTCGTTGCGGAAATATTGATATCAGCTAAACTATAATCTTTTCCTATTTCGTTACGACCTCCAAGATCTCCAAGAAATTGCGTTGTTCCAGCTTGAAATACAAGTTCAAGTTTATTCTTGGACCAATTTCTCTGCGAGCTGAAAGATTGCCCAAAACCAGTAAGTACAAAGCTGAAAAGAGTGATGGTTAAGATTTGTTTCATATTAATAAGGTGTGTTACGTTGAATTGCAAAAAATAATAACAGTGTAAAATTACAAAACTTTATAGATTTCCACGCAATATTCGTTATATAATTGCAAAAACACTGAAATTATTTCCTCTTAGACAACACTTTGACCTTTTAAAATCAAAAATTTCAATTTTCTGCTTACAAAAAATTACAATTATGCTCGCACGCAAGAGGCTTTCAACGTTTCGTAATATCGCTCTAACTGTTATTCAGTCACGAAATGAATCCTCAATTTGATCAAGGCTCGAAAGCATTTAACCTTTGCATTATTTTCAGTGATTTTCAAAACTTCACCAATCTCCTTGAATGATCTTTTTTCAAAATAACGCATTTCCACAATCCGCAAGGTATCAGCTTTTAAGGTTGCCAATGCTTTTAACAGATTTTTCTTATGAATTTCTAAATCATCGTCTTCTTTGTCCTCTAAGATGTCTTGGATTATCACGGTGTCAATATTCACTGTTTTTCGAGCCTGACGATCTCTGAATGACTGATACAACTCACTTTTCGCAATTCGAAATAACCAAGAACCAAAAGGAACTCCACGGTGCTCAAATTTATGAAGGTTATTTAAGGCTTTCATGAAAACCTGAGAAGTTACATCCAAAGCCATTTCGGTATCATCAACGCGCTGGTGGACATACCGAAAGATAGATTCTTGATATTTTTTATACAAAGGAGCAAACTTTTCAGGATTAATTTTCGCTTGCTCAACCCAAATCATTTCCTCTTGGATACGATCTGTAGTGTGATGGTACAATGGATTGATTTTCATAACTTTGGTTTTTTAAATTCATTTTAAAGCGTACAAAACTTTTTAAATGAATTAGTTGATCTGTTTTTACATAAAACGTACCATTTTAACAAAAATTATAAAATCGGAAGACTATTTTTTCAAATAAGACATGAATGAACTAATAAACACAACTGTTATCGAACTGATGGGCATTAAGATTGCAGCAACCAAAGGAGTTAAATTTCCAGAAATCGCAAAGCTCAAACCAACTACATTGTAGGAGAGTGAAAACACCAAACAAGCGCTTAGAATTGTTTTTGAATAGGCTGATATTTTCATAAACCCATTCAAATCCCACAACTTTTCAGCTTCAATGATGGCATCTGAGGAAGGCGAAAAACGGAAAACATCTTCCGAAACTGCAATTCCAACGTGCGCAGCTCCAAGTGCTCCAGAATCATTCAAGCCATCTCCAATCATCATTACATATTTACCTTGCGCTTTCAAGTTTAAAATATAATCGAGTTTATCTTTTGGTGTTTGCTCAAAGATCAAACTGCTATTTTGGGGTAAGATATTCAACATCAACTCCCGATCCTTATCTTTATCTCCGGATAAAACATGCATGCAATACCGATTCAAACTCTGCATCATTTCATCCATTTGTTTACGTAATTGTGACGTAAAAACAAACTTACCAGTTTTGCCATTCACCTGAATGTAAGAAGCACTTTCATTCGCATCAGCTTGCTGAGAACCTGTAAAAGCAGCACTTCCAATTTGAATAGAAATTCCATTTATTTTTCCAGAAACCCCTTTTCCAGAAACTTCTTCAAAATCACTGATTTCGTATTCAGCAAAAACACCTAAATCTTTAAAATAACTGACAATCGCTCTTGACAAGGGATGCGTAGACGAATTGGAAATCGCACATACCCATTCTTTTTCTTCATTTGATAAGGAATCGCCAAGGTATTTCACCTCAAGTCCTGAACTCGAAGTCAAGGTTCCCGTTTTATCAAATACGACATCCGTAATTGTATTTATCCTTTCAATCACGGCGGTATTTTTCAAAAACAACCCTTTACGTCCTAAAACACGCATAATATTTCCGTAGGTAAAAGGTGCAGACAAAGCCAAGGCGCACGGACACGCGACGATGAGGATTGCCACCACAATGTGCGTGATGCGAGAAGGATCGATGAATGCCCAAGCGATGGAAGCCAATAAGGCAATAATTAAAATGACTACTAAAAAATACTGTGAAACTTTGTCCTGAAAAGCAAACCTCGTAATGGTCTCCTTGTTTGACTTTACTTCATTCCACATCTGCGTCAAATGACTTCGATTGCTTTCTTTGTGAACAGACATTTGAACACGCTGACCAACTAATCTTCCTCCAGCGTAAATAAAATCACCTTTCTTTTTGTAGATGGGTTTTGATTCTCCGGTTACAAAACTGTAATCTATTTTTGCAGTTTCAGAAACCAAAATACTATCGCATGGAACGACTTCCTCGTTGCGAATGAGCATGATGTCATTCACTTTCAAGTCCTCAATTTCCACAATTGTTTCTACTCCTTGGTTTATTTTGGTTATGGCCACAGGGAAATACGCAGTATAATCTCGTTCGAAAGACATGGATTTGTAGGTTTTATTCTGAAACCATTTTCCAATCAAAAGGAAAAATATAAAACCAGCAAATGAATCCATGTATCCAGCGCCGTCTCCAATCAAAATGCTGTAAACACTTTGGAGGTACAGTGCAATGATTCCCAACGTAATGGGAACATCCAAATTCAAACTTTTATAGCGCAATGCTTTGTAAGCAGAAATAAAATAATCTTTTGCAGAAAACAACAGTACTGGGATCGAAACAGCTAATGACAAATACGACGTAAATGTTCTAAACTGTGGATTGGTATCGCCTACTCCGGCGTAATCTGGAACGCTCCACAGCATGATGCTTCCAAATGCAAAAGCAGCAATCCCCATTTTGTACATGAAGATTTTATCAATCTTTTTCTCACTTTGATCTCGGTTTCCAAAATTGGGTGGATATCCGATTTTACTTAAAAACAGAGCCAATTGAGAAAGCGATAATTGCTGATGGTAAAAACTAATAACTGCTTCTCTTTTGGAGAAATTGATGTGACAACCCGTTACACCTTCTTGAATTTTCGGTAAATTTTCGAGTAAGTAAATACAGGAAGAACAATGTATCTCTGGCAAGAAAAGGGTTACACGCGTGAGTTCACCTTCTTCAAAATCAATGAATTTTTGGCGAATCGAATCCACATCCAAAAAAGCATATTTATGTTCTGATTCTTTGGATGGCTTTACACCTGCATTGGTTTCAAACGTGTAAAAATCTCCCAGGTTATTGTCTTTTAACAACTGGTAAACACTTCTACAGCCATTGCAACAGAATATCTTTTCATCTAAAAAGTATCCTTTTCCAATCACTTCATCTCCGCAGTGAAAACAAGGTTCTTTCATTTATATCGTTCGGGAAAATTTTTTGTCTAATACTTGACCAGCTTTTAAATCTTGATCGAAAGCCATGCAACAATTTCGTACAAACGGAATTCCTGCAGCAGTCACTTTCACATCATCTCCATCAATGATTACCAATCCATCGGAAATCATTTCAGCCAATTCCGCTTTGATTTTTTCGTGGATCGCTTTGTGAGGTGAATCTGAGATAAATTTCGTTTCGAAGTGGCACATCAAATCCAAAATGTATTTTCTGATTTCTAATTCTAACTCATTTAAAATATGTCCTTTGACAACAGGCAGTTTATCTTCACTTAAAATCTTTAAATACGTTTCCACTGTTTTATCATTTTGAGCAAATCCAAACCAACTATCTGAAATAGCCGACATTCCCAAACCTAATAAAAAAGAAGTGTTTTGAGTGGTATAACCCATGAAATTTCGGTGTAATTTTTTAGCATTAAAAGCACGCGCCAAATCATCGTGCGCCAATGCAAAATGGTCCATACCTATTTCTAGATACCCCGCATTTTCCAAGGTTTCTTTTGCCGTTTCATACAACTGTCGTTTGACATCATTTTGAGGTAAATCTGATTCATCAAAACCGCGCTGACCATTTCCTTTAATCCACGGAACGTGGGCGTAACTATACAAAGCGATGCGATCTGGCATCAGTTTCAAGGTGTTTTCTACGGTATTCTTAATGTCTTGCAAGGTTTGTTTTGGCAAACCAAAAATTAAATCGTGACTGACCGATTTATAGCCCATTTCTCTTGCTTCTTCATGAACTTTCTCAACTTGTTCAAACGGTTGAATTCGATTGATTGCCTGTTGAACCGTTGGACTGTAATCTTGAATCCCCAAACTCAATCTTCGGAAACCAAAATCGTATAGCATTTTCAAATGTTCTGAAGAAGTATTGTTTGGATGCGCTTCAAAACTCAATTCCACAAATTCAGGATCTACTTTCGAAGTTCCAAAAATAGCTTCTAACAAGCGAATTAATTGTTCAGGAGCAAAAAATGTCGGTGTTCCGCCGCCAAAATGCAATTCACGAATCACTTTCGGTCGAGCAAAACGAGTTTTATACATTTCCCATTCTTTGATTACTGCATCAATGTATGGTATTTCGACCGCATGATTTTTAGTGATTCGTTTATGACAACCACAAAAAGTACATAAACTTTCACAAAAAGGAAGGTGAATGTATAAGGAAATTTCATCTGACTGAAAGTATGAATCGTTCTTTTCGATGGTCGATAACCAACCTGTATGGTCTAATGGATCATTTTTCCAATACGGAACAGTTGGGTATGAGGTATATCGAGGGCCTGCAATGTTATATTTTTCAACTATTGATTTATTCATTTTGCGGAATTTTAGCGAAAGTAAGCTTTTATTGAACCTTTAAAAATGACATTTATCATTTATATGCTTTTAGAGTGTTAAAAAAGGCGATTTTAGACGCTCAATTATTTAGAATCATTCTAAAATACTAAAAAATACAATAAAAAAAATTGTCTATTAATCTGAAATATTGCGAAGCTAATCGATGATTAAGTACGACTAATTACTTAGTGGAAACGAAAATTATAATTTAAAATTAAGGATTTGTTAACAAATTGAAAATAGCAGTATTATTATTGAATTTATTATTCGTTATTTGTAATAAACTAATGCTTATGAAAACAGGTATACTTTACAGGTTACTTTCAGCTCGTACCCTATTTTTTCTATTTATTATTTTTTCAATTAAAAATGTTATATCTCAAACCATTTCAGAACATACAAACTCATCAAAATCAGATTCGATTTATCATTCGAAGCCAATTAACATTGTAGGACTATCAAGACATAGCGTAGAAGATTTCATTTTGGAGCACTACGAATATTCGTCGATTTTGGATAGGCTTTCAATTTCAAAACAGTATCAAAAAAACGATGCAATACAGCGTTTTGTATATCCAATTATTTCTAATTTTTACACTAGTATATTTGACGGAATAGCGGCTGGAAATTTAACAAATTCCAACCAAGTTAACAGGAAATATAACTTAATGATTAGTTCTTTAAAAGAACAGCTTATCAGCCAAGTTTTCCCCGAAAATGAAATCATTACTCCAAAATCTTTTAATGGCCCATGTGTCAACATGGATTTTGAAGAAGGAGATTTAAACGGTTGGACACTGACGAAAGGAAAAGTAGATGGAACTGTTCCTTACAGTTTCACGAATGGAGTATCAGTTGGTCCAGGAGCATCACATTTAATTGTTTCAGGAACTGGAAATGATCCTGTTATTGCTGCCATTCCAATGGTTAATCCAAGTAGCGGTAATTTTTCTTGTCGATTAGGCGATGGAATAGGGATTCAAAGCGGGGCAGCAAGAATGAGTCAAACGTTTTTGGTAACTCCTTCCAACTCTATTTTAACGTATAGTTACGCCGTTGTTTTTGAAGATCCAAACCACACTTTACAACAACAACCTTATTTTTCCGTTCGTGTTTTTGATGAAAATGGCAATAATATTCCGTGTGGTTCGTACAGTGTAATTGCTGGAAATAATGCTACAGCATCTGGTTTTAGCCAACAAGGCAACGTTCTTTATAAAAACTGGACTACTATTTTTTCGCCACTGAATGCTTATATTGGACAAAACGTAACCGTTGAATTTACCACCGGAGATTGCTCGTTAAAGGGACATTACGGTTATGCATACATCGATGCAAGTTGCAACACATTCGATATTACCACCTCGACTGGAGACACCGTAATTTGTACCGGGGATAACATCACGCTTTATGCACCGCAAGGTGGATCAGATTATTTATGGAATACGGGAGAAACAACCAGTACCATCAACGTTAACCAACCTGGACAATATTCTGTTAATGTCATTCCATTTCAAGGAAGTTTGTGCGCGATTTCTATCGACATCAACATCGTTGGAGTACCCGTTCCCGTTTCAGACTTTGAATTTGAACCGGTTTGTTTGGGCGAATCCATCAATTTTACAGATTTATCTGTCATTGACAACCCCAGTACGATAGCTTCTTGGAATTGGAATTTTGGTGGAACAAATACCTCAACCCAACAGAACCCAACTTTTACTTTTACCAATTCTGGAACGCATACAGTATCTTTAACAACCAGCTCTCCAGAAGGTTGTAGTCACACGATTTCCAAATCAGTTGCAGTAATGCCTTTACCAAATGTGAGTTTTACTGCTCCAAATGTTTGTGATGGTTCGACTTCTAATTTTACAAATAGTTCAACAATCGACTTGCCATCAGTAATCAGCAGTTACGCTTGGGACGTTGAAAATGATGGCGCAATGGATTACACTTCAGAAAATACGAGTCACGTATTTACGCACGGAAGTTACCAAACTAAATTAATCGTCACATCTGATTTTGGGTGCGTAGATAGTTTAATTCAACAAGTAGTTGTACATCCAATGCCTGTGGCAGATTTTTCTGTCAATCCAGTTTGTTTCAATGAAACGACCGTTTTCCAAGATTTATCCTACTTAATTGGAACAGGAAATATTACTTCATGGAATTGGGATTTTGGTGATGGAAACAGTTCGACAGATCAAAACCCAAGCCATGTATATGCCACGTCTAATACTTTCACCACCACATTAGAAGTTACAACAAACAACGGCTGTATTCACTCTACGCCCATTTCAACAATCGTAAACGATTTGCCTGTTGCAGCTTTTACATTTGTAAATGGCTGTTTTAATACTGAAATTCAATTTACGGAAACTGCTTCCTCAAACAGTTCAACGTACTTTTGGGATTTTGGTGATGGAACAAATTCAACGCTACAAAATCCGTCACATCTCTATGCAACTGCTGGTGATTTTCTGGTAAAACTTCTCGTTTCAACTGGTTCAACTGGCTGTTTGGATTCCATTACACAAATCATTACCACTTACCCACTGCCAATTCCTAGCTTTAGTGCTGCAAATACGTGCATTTCTGAACAAGTGAATTTCAACGATCAATCCAGCATTCTTGCACCGGCAACAATTACCAACTACGCGTGGAGTTTTGGCGACGGAAATACCAGCAATCAAAGCGCTCCAAGTAATTTATTTGCTGCGGAAGGAGTTTATGATGTTCAATTAATTTTGACAAGTAATCACGGTTGTATCGACAGTTTGAGTCAGCAAGTAACGGTTTGGCCTTTGCCGATTGTGGATTTTAATGCTTCAACCGTCTGTGAGCAAATTGCAACTGACTTCACAGATCTTTCAGCCATTTCTTCGGTTTACAGTCCAAATTCAAACACCGCTTGGAATTGGAATTTTGGAGATGGAAATAGTTCAAATTCTCAATCAGCTTCCCATTTATATGCAACACACGGAGATTATCAAGTGACTTTAGCAGTAACTTCTGCCAACAATTGCATCGATTCCGTTACCAAAACAGCATCCATAATGCCTTTGCCACTTGTTGATTTCACCGTTTTGAATGTCTGTTCGCCAAACAGTACTTCGTTCACCAATGCTTCAACAATCGCTTCGCCTTCTAGCTTGGCATCTTTTGCTTGGGACATGGAAAACAACAATACGGTTGATTACACGACGCAAAATGCGCAACATCAGTTTACACATGGAAGTTATTCCACATCGCTAACAGCAACTTCTGATTTTGGATGTGTCGCAACCATTTCAAAATCATTTGAAGTCTATCCGTTGCCAACAGCTGATTTTTCAGCAGCTCCAATTTGCTTTGGAAACGAGACAAATTTCCAAGATTTATCCACGCTTGTTGGTGTTGGTTCGATCACAGATTGGAATTGGGATTTAGGAAATGGCAGCACTTCTATTCTTCAAGAACCTGTTCATCAATATGCAACTGCGGGAATTTTTGCAGTCACGTTGACGGTGACAAGTGACAACAATTGTACAAATCAAATCACCAAAAATGTGGAAGTATATCAACTTCCGGTTGCAGCTTTTACCTTTAACAACGGTTGTTTTAACACAGACATTCTACTAACAAACGCGTCCACGCCGAGCAATAACTTGTACGACTGGGAATTTGGAGACGGAAGTTTGTCGGCGCTTTTAAATCCTGCTCACCAATATGCATTGCCGGGAGATTATGAAGTAAAATTAGTTACCACCACCTTAATTGGTGCTTGTAAAGACAGTATTTCGCATTTTGTTTCTGCATATCCATTGCCAGAACCTGCATTTGTAACAGCCAATCAATGTTTGAATGTGTTGGTGAATTTCAACGATCAATCCAGCATTCTTGCACCGGCAACAATTACCAACTACGCGTGGAGTTTTGGCGACGGAAATACCAGCAATCAAAGCGCTCCTAGTAATTTATTTGCGGCGGAAGGAGTTTATGATGTCCAATTAATTTTGACCAGTAATCACGGTTGTATCGACAGTTTGAGTCAGCAAGTAACGGTTTGGCCTTTGCCGATTGTGGATTTTAATGCTTCAACCGTTTGTGAGCAAATTGCAACTGACTTCACAGATCTTTCAGCCATTTCTTCGGTTTACAGTCCAAATTCAAACACCGCTTGGAATTGGAATTTTGGAGATGGAAATAGTTCAAATTCTCAATCAGCTTCCCATTTATATGCAACACACGGAGATTATCAAGTGACTTTAGCAGTAACTTCTGCCAACAATTGCATCGATTCCGTTACCAAAACAGCATCCATAATGCCTTTGCCACTTGTTGATTTCACCGTTTTGAATGTCTGTTCGCCAAACAGTACTTCGTTCACCAATGCTTCAACAATCGCTTCGCCTTCTAGCTTGGCATCTTTTGCTTGGGACATGGAAAACAACAATACGGTTGATTACACGACGCAAAATGCGCAACATCAGTTTACACATGGAAGTTATTCCACATCGCTAACAGCAACTTCTGATTTTGGATGTGTCGCAACCATTTCAAAATCATTTGAAGTCTATCCGTTGCCAACAGCTGATTTTTCAGCAGCTCCAATTTGCTTTGGAAACGAGACAAATTTCCAAGATTTATCCACGCTTGTTGGTGTTGGTTCGATCACAGATTGGAATTGGGATTTAGGAAATGGCAGCACTTCTATTCTTCAAGAACCTGTTCATCAATATGCAACTGCGGGAATTTTTGCAGTCACGTTGACGGTGACAAGTGACAACAATTGTACAAATCAAATCACCAAAAATGTGGAAGTATATCAACTTCCGGTTGCAGCTTTTACCTTTAACAACGGTTGTTTTAACACAGACATTCTACTAACAAACGCGTCCACGCCGAGCAATAACTTGTACGACTGGGAATTTGGAGACGGAAGTTTGTCGGCGCTTTTAAATCCTGCTCACCAATATGCATTGCCGGGAGATTATGAAGTAAAATTAGTTACCACCACCTTAATTGGTGCTTGTAAAGACAGTATTTCGCATTTTGTTTCTGCATATCCATTGCCAGAACCTGCATTTGTAACAGCCAATCAATGTTTGAATGTGTTGGTGAATTTCAACGATCAATCCAGCATTCTTGCACCGGGAAACATCACCAATTATTCTTGGAAATTTGGAAATGGAATGAACAGCAATCAGCAAAACCCATCACACATCTATACGCAGGAAGGAGTTTACGAAACCAAATTAATTTTGACAAGTAATCACGGTTGTATCGACAGTTTGAGTCAGCAAGTAACGGTTTGGCCTTTGCCGATTGTTGATTTTTTACCTACTGAAGTTTGTTTGAATTTTGACACGCAATTTTCAGATTTAACGACAATTTCCAATTTGGCGAGCAGCAACAACATTGTTTCTTGGAATTGGGATTTTGCAGATGGTGGAATCAGTTCACTTCAAAATCCTTTACATACGTATATTGAATCAGGATTATATCCAGTTAAATTGACCGCAATTTCAAACCACGGTTGTCAAGCAGTTCAAACCAAAGGAGTTTATGTATTTCCAAATCCAACCGTTTCCTTTACTGGAAATAATTTGATCGGATGTTCACCAGTTTGTTTTACTTTGAATTCCACTTCTTTCATCGACAATACACAAACACCTCAAAATCCATCTACTATAAGCAATTACTCGTGGATTTTCTCAAATGGAACTGCATTCAATACGGGTACAAATCCAAGTTACTCAAATTGTTTTACAAACGCTTCAAATTCAAGTGAGTTTTATGATGTAACGTTAATTGTAACCACCAACATTGGCTGTAAAGACAGTGCTTCTGCCTCCAATTACATTCAAGTAAATCATACACCAACTGCAGATTTTGATTTTTCGCCAAACGCGCCAACTTCTTTGTACACACAATTGACAACTTCCAATTATTCGACCAATGCGAACCTTTATTTCTGGACAGTTCCTGGAATTGGGAATTCAAGCAATTTTCAACCAACCTTTAACATTGAAAACACACCTCCAGGTCAATATTCAATTAAACTTTATGTTGAAACATTGGAAGGATGTAAAGATAGTTTGATTAAAAGTTTTGAACTTTTGGACGATTTAATAATTTACGTTCCCAATGCATTTACACCAGACGGAAATAAATTAAACAACGTTTTCCTACCGATTCTATCCAGCGGATTTGATAAATATGATTACTCCTTACAAATTTATGACAGATGGGGCGAGTTGATTTTTGAAACAGACAATTACCTTACCGGTTGGGATGGCTCTTATTTAGACAAACCTGTTCAAGACGGAACGTATGTTTGGAAAATCTATTTAAAAGAATCTTCTTCCGGAAAGAAAAGAGTTTTCCACGGTCACGTATCCCTGATAAAATAATAGGTTGACATAAAATCACTAATGCCCGATAAAAAGATTCTAAAAATGAGATCGAAGATTTCTTACTGCAAAAAAGGATGGCGAAAAGACAAACATAGTTGGTTGCTGGTTTTTTTATCTTGCGGATAGGCATTGCAATGTCTGTCCGCAAGATAAAAAAAGGAATGAAAAGAGAGCTGAATGAAAAATCACACCAAATCCTTGGTTATCCAAAATCAAAAGGCTAATTTTGACATCGAAATTATAGAAAATAAAATCCGCAAAAAAAATGAGCGTACTTGTAAATAAAGATTCAATAGTGATAGTTCAAGGCTTTACTGGAAGTGAAGGAACATTTCATGCTGGTCAAATGATTGAATATGGAACAAACGTTGCTGGAGGTGTTACTCCAGGAAAAGGTGGTTCAACGCATTTAGATCGTCCTGTTTTTAACACCGTTGCTGACGCTGTTAATACAACAGGTGCCGACGTATCTATTATTTTCGTTCCGCCAGCTTTTGCGGCTGATGCAATTATGGAAGCAGCGAACGCTGGTATCAAAGTAATTGTTTGTATCACGGAAGGTATTCCTGTAAACGACATGGTTAAAACAAAAGAATACTTGAAAGGTTCAGGTGCTCGTTTGATTGGTCCTAACTGTCCAGGTGTTATCACTGCAGGTGAAGCGAAAGTTGGTATTATGCCAGGTTTTGTTTTCAAGAAAGGAAAAATTGGAATTGTTTCTAAATCAGGAACATTAACATACGAAGCTGCGGATCAAGTAGCGAAAGCAGGTTTAGGAATTACAACAGCGATTGGAATTGGTGGTGACCCGATTATCGGAACTACGACGAAAGAAGCGGTTGAATTATTAATGAATGACCCAGAAACTGAAGGTATCGTTATGATCGGTGAAATCGGTGGAAACTTGGAAGCAGATGCTGCAAGATGGATAAAAGAATTCGGTACGAAACCAGTTGTTGGTTTCATCGCTGGTGAAACTGCTCCTGCAGGAAGAACAATGGGTCACGCAGGTGCGATTGTTGGTGGAGTTGACGATACAGCTGAAGCTAAAAAACGCATCATGAGAGAATGTGGTGTTCACGTTGTTGATTCTCCAGCTGAAATTGGAAAGAAAATGGCAGAAGTAATGGCTGTTAAAGCATAATTACAAGGTCAAATAAATACTTTTTTAAAAGCCATCCGCTTCTTGCGCGATGGCTTTTTTTATTTGAATTTAGAGCTTAATTTATATTCATTCTAAAACAAATTGAATATATTTTTAGCGGATGAAATTCAACCGACTCAATCATTCCATTTTAGGTGAAATACGACCTCGTTTCAACCTAAAAATAAGCTGCGAACCTGATGTTGCGCTGGAGCACATCGTTTCTAAAAAAAATTCAGATAGACACGTTTATGTTTTAAGAGCCAAAGATTTATTATTTATCAAAACGCACAAATTACTACAACACTATTGGTCTCCTGAAATGACCGTTCGGATTGAAAAAGATGAATACAACGGCGAAGTATATGCACATTGTCTCATTGGTCCAAGTCAATTGGTGTGGTCGATGTTTGCACTGATTTATGCGTCCATTTGCATTAGCACTTTTTTCGCAGGAATCTTTGGCTATGTTCAATATCAAACCTCTGGTAGTTCGCCATTTCTTTGGTTTATACCTTTTGGAATCATCGCCATGGCATCTGTATTCATTACTTCAAAATATGGTCAACGAAAAGGACGCGATCAAATGTTGCACTTGGTGAGTTTTCTATATCACGGCTTGGATGAAATCACGGAGGTTGAAAGAACAAAATAAAAGCAACGAACTACTAAATTATCTGCCTTCTGGTTTCTATCTTTGAGGAATGAAAATGGTGAAGGATTTTTCTCACGGAATTAAATCATATTGGAAAGCAGTTTTATTCATTCGCGAGCATAAGCTATATTGGTATGCATTGATTCCAGCATTCTTAATGCTTGGGATTTATCAAATTGGATATCAATTAAAACAACACCATTTTGTTGCTGATTCTTCTACCATGAATGGAATTGTATGGTATTTACTTCAGTTATTGATTGAAATTTCCATTGCGATGCTATTTATGCAATTTTCAAAATACTTGGTTGTTACGCTTCTTTCGCCGCTTCTCGCCTATTTATCGATGAAAGTTGAGGTGATCATTACTCAGAAATCATATCCGTTCAACATGCAACAATTTTGGATTGACATCCGAAGAGGTGTTCAAATTGTGATTCGAAACATGATGTGGCAATATTTTTTCTTTCTCCTGATTTTTGCTTTTTGTGCAATCTTTTGGGATGATGTCAGCAAAAGTCCCTTGCTAATTACGACCTATTTAATTGGTTTCTACTACTATGGATTTAGTTTTTTGGATTACATCAACGAACGAAGAAAACTAACAGTTGATGAAAGTATTATTTTAATGAGAAAATACCGAGGCCTAACCATCGCCATTGGAACGATTTATTCTTTGCTCATTTTGGTTCCCGTAAATTTAGATGCATTGTTCAATTGGAGTCAATTCAACAAAGAACCAATTGCCGTAATCAGTCAGTTTTTAGTCCATGCGCTTCTTTGGATTTGTGCTGCCTTCGCTCCTATTTTAGCAACTGTTGCTTCGACCATTGCCGTTCAGGAAGTTGTAGAAGATCCCTTGTTTTTCAAAAACGAATTGAATTAACGAACTTTCGCACCACTTTTATTGTCAATAATTCGCGGAAACTAGTTCTTAAAAACCACTCAAAAGTTTAACAAAATGCTATCTTTGTCAGCAACACTTCTAATAATTTTGAATTTTATTGATCAACTACCATGAGAAAATATTTTTTTACATTCCTACTTTTTACACTGACTTCACTTTCGAGTTCTGCATCCAGCTTGGAGCTTAAAGCCATCACACCGCCAGATACAACAACGAGCGTTATCGATCGTTCAGCATCCTTGTTAATTTTGGAAGATGGAAAAAAAATGTACACTGAAGGAAGAGTTCGAGATGCTTTAATCAAATTTCGTCAAGCTGCCGTCAAAGATCCTAATTCTTGGAAACCTCCGTATTGGATTGGCTTTTGTCATTATCAGATTGACAACTATGGTTTTGCGCTTCAATATGGAATAGAAGCAGTAAATAAGAGTAATTCTGTTGAGAAAGACATTTATGAATTGATTGGAAAATCATATCACAGAATGGGTATCTTAGATAGCGCAATCGCTAATTACGAGAAAGCGTTGATCCTAATGTCTAAAAATAAATCCAAAGAAGCTCGAATTGCTGAAAAAATCAAGGAATGTCAATTTGCACAACAGCAAATGAAAATAACTCCTTTTGCAACTAAAAAGATTCTAGAAGGAAATGTAAATTCTGGCTTTAATGATTATGCTCCTGTGGTTATCAACGCAGGAAAAGAAATGTATTTTACTTCCAGAAGATCGAACACAACTGGCGGAGGACTCAACCCAGAAGAAGGTCAATACTTTGAAGACGTTTACCATGCGAAATGGAATGAAGAAAGTCAAATTTGGGACAGCGTAACCAATAACATTGAACGAATAAATGGATATGGTTTTGAATCTTTTTCACACATTTCTGATGACGGTTTGTATGGGTATTTAACGATCAACAACGAAGCAGTTGATGAGAAAATATCTACCAGAAGTTCTGACATTTTTGAAGTTGCTTTATCCAATAAAGACAAATGGAGTAATCCAAAGAAAATTAAAAACAACTCAATCAACACCTCTTATTTTGACGCAGGTGCAACAGTTACAGCAGATGGCAATACCATGTATTTTGTCTCCAATCGAAATGAAGAGCGAAGAAAAACGGATATTTATGTAGTTCAAAAAGTCGGTAAAGCATGGGGCGATGCTGTTCCGATGTCGGATAGTATCAATACGACAGGAAATGAAACAACTCCTTTTATCTCGCCAGATGGTCGCTTTTTGTTTTTCAGTTCAGACTTTCATCCAGGAATGGGTGGATATGATATTTTTGTTTCTGAAAATTTAGGAAATGCATGGTCCAAACCAATCAACTTAGGTGCAGCTATTAATTCTGTGAATGACGACACGCATTTTGTACATTATGCAGATTTAAAGAAAGCCTATTTTTCAACATTTGTATTGGTTGGTCAAAGAGCTAGTATGGATATTTTCGAAATTGACATGATCAATTTTGTGATGCCAAAAAAATAAGTTTAAAAATGAAGATGAATGAGAACAGCAACTTTGAAAAGTTGCTGTTTTTTTTTACAAATAGTCTTTGGATTTTTAGTAAAATATCGTTTATTTCAATTCACGGTAATTCGATAAAATAATTTCAAAGAAGAAGGTGTGAAACTATTTCTCACCTTTTAAATAGACTGTGTTAAATCTCCATACCTGCACGTGCAGGTAAATCCATCATTTTCTTTTTCTCTCGCTTGATAATTCGATCTGCGCGGTAAAAGTTATAGCGTGCTACTTTGTATTTCAATTTGCCAAATTGGTGAAACATGATGAAACTCAACACGCCGATTCCTGCTACGATGATGTAACCCAACAAGGTTTTACTCGCTGAAAGAATCGCACGCAGTGAGAATCTCTTTTGGAGCTCTACTTTTGACCGAATACGAATGTAGAGACCGTCAAAAAGACACCAACATAAGGTCTAAAAGTGTTTTAGTACAACAATCCTGACGGGATGACATTATTACGTGAATGAATAATGTCACCCGCTTCGGGGTTTTTAAAAAATGACGAATCGCTTTTTTTAAAATAATTACAGTCCTTCGGACTTTGAAAAAAAGTGGCAATGAAAATATATGAATAGAACATCTCGAAAAGATGACACATCTTTAAACAGCTTCGCGAAGTAAATATGGATTTCAGAAAAATATATCAGAAAGACCGTTTCAGTGGTAAGATAAAATTATCTTTGAAATACCACATACAACGTCAAGAAACAATGAGTCTTTTCGATTTCCCTTCAGATCCAACGAAAAACCTGCTTCCCAGAGATGGCGAAGTCAACTATCATGGTAAAATCATACAAGCAGAATTAGCGGGTCACTATCTTGATCAACTTTTAGAAACTATTGATTGGCAAAATGATGAAGTAATTCTATTCGGTAAAAAAATCGTCACCAAGCGAAAAGTAGCTTGGTACGGCGAAGAAGCGTTTGAATACACGTATTCCAAGCAAACGAAGAAAGCTAAAATTTGGAATTCAGTTTTACTAGAAGTGAAAAAAATAGTCGAAGAAATTTCTGGTGAAAATTATAATTCGTGTCTGCTAAACTTATATCACGACGGAAGCGAAGGAATGGGTTGGCACAGCGATGCTGAAAAAGACTTAAAAAAAGATGGAAGTATTGCGTCTGTGACTATCGGTGACGAACGAAAATTCAACTTTAAACACAAAATAACACAGGAAAAAGTAAGTGTTCTTCTCGAAAACGGAAGTCTTCTTTTGATGAAAGCTCCAACACAAAACTTTTGGTTGCATCAATTACCTGTTTCAAAAAAAACAAATGGAATTCGTATTAACCTGACTTTTAGGAGCATTGATAAAAAATAACTAAAACTTTAGGCGAACGATAAGAAATTGTTAAAAGAAAGAAGACGAACAATAATTTATTAATTTTGTAAATAGGGTCTAAAGTAGATTCTATTTTCATTGAAATAATTTCTAAATAAACCTTTTATTATGAAAAACCTCAAAAAAATTCTGATTGTAGCAATCACAATTCCCTTCTTATTTGCCTGCAACAAAAGCATAACACTGGATCAAAAAAATATAAACATCGAATGGACTGCATACAAAACAACGGATAAAGTTCCGGTAACAGGAATATTTAGAGAAATTAAAATTGAAAATCTAAAATCTGGAGAAACACCAGAGGAAGTTTTAAACGGAGCTACTTTTTCAATTCCTGTCAGCAGTTTATTCTCAAACAACGATGATCGAGATGCCAAATTGCAAAATCTGTTTTTTGGTGTGATGAACAATACAAAATTGATTTCAGGAAAATTCATGCACGAAAATAACGTTTCAAAATTATCCATCACACTAAACGGAGTAACTCGTGAAATTCCTTTGGAAACAAATTACGATGAAAAAGCAGGAAATGTTTTCAGCGTAAAATCAACCTTAAACCTGCAAGAATTTAATGCTCAAGATGCAATTGAATCTTTAAATAAAGCGTGCTATGATTTGCACATGGGCGTTGATGGTGTAAGTAAAACCTGGGATGAAGTAAATGTTGAAGGTACGTTTACTTTCAAAAAATAAGTTCTTATTCCTAAAACTTTCAGCGAGAAAAATACGTTCTCCGATTGATAATTAAAAAAACAAACGCCTTGAATTCGATTCTGCAAAGAATTTCATTCAAGGCGTTTTTGTTTGTAGTTTAAAGCAAGAATGCCATATTAATTGAAATTTAAACTGATTTTAAATCCCATTTAAATTCAGTTTAAAAAGTATAAACCAAGTTCACGAAAACACTTCTACCCATTCTCGGAATGTTGTTCCAGTCTGAGAAAGTAGAATAATACGCATCCAAAATATTTTCAACTCCAGCTTTCGCAACGAGTTTTCTGCTTTTAGCTAATTCAAAATTGTAATTTACACTGGCGTTTAGAATTCCCCAAGCTGAGGTTCTATTTTCTCCATATTCAGGATTAAATTGTGCTTGAACTAAATTTCCTCGAACCATGATCTCGCCGTTGAATTTCTTGTAATAGTAATTCACAGAACTCACATATCGCACCGGACTGATGAATGGTAAGTTTTCATTTTTATAATCCCTTCCGTAACTATACGTAATTTGCCCTTTCCAATTGATCTTGTATGGAAAACGGTATTCTACAATCAAATCGGAGTTCACTATTGTACTGTATTTCAAACTTTCGTACACCTTAATTCCATTCGCACCGATGGTCATTGGCAACAAAACAGGATCTACTTTTCCGACGATGTAATTATTGATGTGAAAATACGAACCTCCCACTTTTGCGCTGAATCTATTTTTCTTGTAAGCCAATGAAAAAGATGCTTCATAGGATTCTTCATTTTTCAGATTGGGATCTCCAACATAATCATATCGATCAAAACTGTTGAATAAGTAAAATCCATACGCCTCAGAAACGGACGGTGCTCGATCGCCATATCCGATTCCAAAATCAAGGTTAAAGGTGTTTTTTTCAAAGCGGTAATGTGCAGATAGATTTTTGACCAATCTTGTCTTTTGGTCTGTCATCGTTGGATAAAAAATCTGCAAACTTTGCAAACCGAATGTATCTGGTAACGAATTATGGTGTACGCCGATACTTCCTGATAACACCAATGAAGTATGTTTATTCAATTTCCAAACATCCCCTAAATAAATACCCGAAAACAAGGTGCGAACATCTGGCCAGGTATACATAAACATCAATTTCTCATCCGAATTTGCTGGGTACATCGTCATTTCTGCGATCGACCGATTGTAAAATCCATTCAAATTGACCGTCACATCGTGTTTTCCAAAATCCAGTTTCAAGTCGGAATACATTCCATACGTATCGCTCCAACCCGGCATGTCCATGTGAATTGGAACCGATGGTCGCTTGGTATCATCCATCACGTGCGTCACGGTGTTGTAATAAATTTTAGTTTCCCAATGCTTGATTCGACTGGAATCTTTGTGATATTCATATTTTACGGAAGAAATCAAGGCTTTTGCCAAAGACACGTCCATCGTCAATGCTGGATAACCAACATTTGTTGCGTAATCGTAAATCACAGATGCTTCCAAACTGCTCTGTTTATTCATCAACCAGCCTGCTGAAGCCGAGGTATTTATTTTACTGAATTGAGAAAAATCCACTTCTCTCCCACCTCCAGCTTTGTAATTATCCGCACTTCTGTGCATCAAATCAAAACTGACATAGAAGGAACTGTCAACATAACGAGCAGAACCGCCTAAAATTCGTTGTAAATTGTTGCTTTCAAATCCTGCACTTAGTCCACCGCTCCAACCAAGTTTTGATTGATCCGATTTTCTTCTTTTTAAATCAATAGAACCGCCAATCGTTGATCCGTGTTTTGCACCTTGCTGTCCTGAATTCACAACAGCTTCTGAAAGATTTGAAATTTCAACATACGAAGTAATTGGATCCATTTTATCTGTACACGCACCAAAAACTCGCATTCCATCTATGGTTACGACTGTTCTTTCTGTAGCCATCGAATTGAGCAGCGGTTCCCAAGCGTAAGCTCCTCGCTTCATCATTTCAATTTTACCAGACTGTTGCAAATAATCATCAATGCTTGTCAATGGCTTTACATGTTGTTTATCCGTTGCTGATTTTTTAGTGAAAATAATAATTTCATGCAACAATTCTAAGCTTGCGGAATCAATTTCAGTAACTTGAGAAAATGAATTGAAAGCAAACATCACTCCTAAAAGAAGTAGTTTTATCTTTTTCATCTTGAAGATTTTAATAAATCGGTGAAGAAAAACACTTCACCGATCATTGAATAACTCTAAAACTCTAGTTCAAAGAAAATAGAACTCGCCTCAACGGCAGCTGTTACTTCTTCTCCTTTCAAAATTTCTTGCGCTGCGTTCATTACCTGAAGATTAATTTTCCAATATCCTGTCATTGTCAATGAAAGCTTACCGTTGTATGCGCCAGCATTGTTGGTTTGAACTAAATGTACATTGTTTGGTGAACCGTGATTTCCCATGCTTGGCATTCTTGGGTCAATCAATACCGTAAAACCATCCACAGCTGGATAATTAGTCATGCTTTCCATTTTAAAAAGCATTGCCTGCATCTCGTTGATTCCAACTTTAGGACTCGCTGGATTCACCATTGCTAAAATGTATTTTTTAGAATCAGTTCCTGTGAAGGTAGTTACGCGTCTTTTTTCTGTATTGTTAACCGTAACTTGGTTTGTAGCCGTAAAATCGACACCATTAATGGTATAATTGATTGTTAAATCCCAATATTCAGTAGCATTGCTCGCCATTTGGAAAACAACATATCCATCGTATAAATTCGTTTTGTTAGCAGTTTTACCGAAAGCAGAAACTGGACAAGCATGTGACATGGATGTCATGTGCATCAATGGTTTCACTTCCACCGTTAAATTACTTTCGTAGGCTTGTGTAGCTGTATTTTTTACACGAACGAATAATGCGTTATGACCAATTTTGAAGTCTCCTGTTTTGGTAAATAACTCGATGTTGTGTGTTTGATTGTTTAAATCAATTACTTTGATCAATCCTTCAGTCTCCATTGGAGTTGCAGTTTCTGGAACTATTTTTTTTTCTTTTTTACAAGATACTGCAAGCAATGCGAAAGCCGCGAAAGCCATTATTTTAAATGTTTTCATTTTCTTAATTTTAAATTATAAAGTATAGGTGTTACAACATGAACCTCTTAGGCTTCATTTGAAACTAATCCAGACGACTTCATTTTAAACTAAAACTGTTTAAAACAAGGACGTTAATAATCGAATGTTAAGAAAGTATTGTTGGCGGATGAAAGATGGAATGGAAATTTTCTTTTTGATATAAATTAGAATAAGAAGTCATATTCTCAACTTCTTCATTAAAATGAACTTTTTCAAAAGTAAATGGAACGATCTCTGAACAGAACAATAAAGTGCTTTCAGCAAAATTTACTTTTTTAGATTCTGAAACTGGATTATTTTCTTGGATTTCTTTCGCCAATTCTTTTTTCAAATGACACTTTCCATTACATTCCATTTCGGGAGTATCTTTGTTTTCACAAAGTTCAGTACTGATGTATTCATAATTCACTGCATAACTAATGATTGGCATAATTGGCCGAAACATGAGGTAAAATGCAAATATGAATATCATCCATTTCATAGCTCAAAAGTAATCACAGATTCTCGAAGTAAGTATGATGATTATCATCTTTAAGAAATTTAGAACAAAAAAAAACGGAAATATTAATTTCCGTTGTCATTAAAGATCCAAATACCTTGGATGGTTTCGTGTAAAGTTGTTTTCATAGATTTAAGTTTTGAAGTTCATATATTTCAAAAATACATCCTTTATCATGAAGTTTTTAAAAAATCCCTTGACTTGCCAGCTTCATTGATTCTATGGTTCATTAATTTATGTTAAGTGAATGTTAACGGCATATTTTGAATCAATTTCCAAATCCATTTTTAATTTTTTAGTTATATTCGAAGAATAGAACCTCTTAAATTGCCCTTTTTGAAAAATTTATTTGGTTGTTAATCTATGAACATAATAAAACACACCTATGAAAATGAGAGCATTAATAGTTGACGATGAAGAAATTGCACGTAAGAATCTACAATTTTTACTCGAAGAATTTTGTCCAGAAATTGAAGTAATCGGTGAAGCTTCTGGCAAAGAACAAGCAAAAGCAATCATCGAATCATCCAAACCTGATGTTGTATTTTTAGACATCAGAATGCCCAGTGGTGCGGAAGGATTTGAACTTTTGGATGAAATTGAAGACAAAGATTTTCTAGTTGTTTTCGTTACTGCTTTCAAAGATTATGCCTTACGAGCTTTCAATGCAAGTGCTGTTTACTATCTTCTGAAACCAATCGATATCGATGATTTGAGAACCGCTGTTGATAAATTGGTGGAAGCCAAACAAATTTTCAGTGAAGATCCTTCCAACTTTGTCACTTATTTCAAATCTTTAAAGAATTTATCGCAGAGTTTATTAACCAACAAACCAAACAATAGAATTGCAATCAGTCATACCAGAGGTTTAAAAATAATTGAAGACGATACCATTGTTCATTTAGAAGCAAATGGAAACTGTACAACCATTTACTTCGAAGACGGAACACGTTATTTAGATACGCGGACACTTAAAATTTATGAAAACATTTTGGATCCATCCAAGTTTTTTAGAGTTCATAAATCACACATCATCAACCTCAATCGCTTGATGGAATATTTGAATGAAGATGGTCATTTTGCAGTATTAAAAGGTGGACTTCGAATTCCAGTTGCTCGAAACAGAGTGAGTGATTTTGTGAGATTATTAAAGAAATGATTAAATACTTCTTTACTTCTCTTCTGTTTTTCTTTGTTTGCGTTCATTCACAAGCACAAAGTTATTCATTCATCAACTTTTCAGTTGCCGAAGGTTTGGCTCAATCTCAGGTTTCATCCATCGTACAAGATGAAAAAGGATATCTTTGGGTAGGTACGATGGGAGGTTTAGGGAGGTTCAATGGAAAAACATTCGAAAACTTTTCTACAAATAACGGGTTGCTAAACAACCGAATCACAAGCTTAGAAGTCATCAAAGAACAATTGTGGGTTGGACACGAAGGTGGTGTAACCTTGATTGAAAATGAAAAGTTTAGTCGTTGGGCTTTTACAGAATCAAATAAAAACATCAGTGTCATTTCCATTATCCCATTTCAAGATGGACAAGTGATTGCGACGAACGGAAGTGGTTTGTTTTTCATCAACAAGCAAAAACAAATTCGGAACATTTTACTTCCAACCACAGACCAAAATAGAGTTCGTGGCTTGATTCAAATCAACCAAGATTTATACATTGCAACTCGCGGAGGATTATTAAAAACAAACGATTTATACGAATTTAAAGTAGCGGATGATTCACTCAATCTAAACATTTCAGGCATCACGCTTCGAAATGAAAAACTATTCATCACAACATTTGATCAAGGTTTTTTTGAACTCGATTACAATTCAAAAAAAATAAAAAATTTAAACATCGATGCAGAATATGCTGGCATTCGAAAATGTATTTTAGATTCAAAAGGTAACATTTGGAATGCAAGTAGAGAAGGTCTAATTATCCTCAATTCTAAAAATCAGCTGCGCGTAATTGATGAAAACAAAGGACTTCCTCTCAATGCGGTTAGCACCATCTTTGAAGATAAAAATGGAACTATTTGGATCGGTTCTGAAGGAAAAGGAATTTTTCGATTTCCTGGAGAGCGATTCGTAACTTTTGATTCTCGTTCTGGAATCCCAAGTGATTTGATGGTTTCTGGTATCGAAATCAATCCAAATTTATTATTTTTTGGTTCGTACGACAAAGGATTGATATCGTATGCTGACAAAAAATTTGTGCAAACTGCTTTAGGCAACACCACCATTTGGGCAATTACCAAAGATCAATTCCAAAACATTTGGGTTGGCTCCGAAATGGGTTTATATCGTTTGAACCAACACGCGAAAATCAACGCTGGGATCGAACCAATTGTAGCGAGTAAAATTACCTGTTTTTACAAAAACAATAAAAATGAAATTTGGGTTGGCGGTGCAGATGGAATGTACAAAATTATCAATGGCAATGTCGAAATTGTAAAAAACTCAGCAACGAGTCAAAATACAGGAACCATTCGAAACATTGTTGCCTACAACAATCAACTCATTTGTGCAACAGATGCTGGACTTTTTGTTTTTAAAAACGGAAAATACGAATCCTATTTAGGAATCAATAAGAAAACGTTTTCACTCAAAGTAGATAATAACAACAACCTCTGGATTGGAACAGAAGAAGGTTTTTATTGGAGTGATGGAAAAGATGCAAAAAGATTTGTTTTAATTGGTCAGACCGCATCTAGTTTCATCAATTTCATCAATTTTAGAGCTGACCAGTTGTTTGTAGGAACGAATAATGGTTTGTATGTGCTTTCTGATTTGAACAAAAGAAAATTTGCAAGCCAAACACATTTTGGTTTGGAAGAAGGAATCGTCAATTTAGAATCCAATCTCAACTCTAGTTTCTTTGACTCCAAAGGAATCTTGTGGTTTGGAACCGCTCAAGGATTGGTTGCTTTTGATCCCAATTCAAAAAACAATCTATCGCAGAACTCCAATCCCTATCTCAACATTACGTCATTAAAATTGAATTTACAAGAGTTTAATTATGCAGATTACTCCAATTCATTCTCGAGCAACGGCATTCCACTTAATTTAAAATTACCACGTTCCAAAAACAACCTGCTGATTGAATTAGAAGGAATTTCACTTCAAAATGCAAAAGGTTTGAGCTATCAATATTGGATTGAAGGACTGGAAGAAACGTGGTCGCCAAATTTCCAAACACCACAAGTCACTTTATCTAACTTACCAGCAGGGAAATACACTTTACACGTTCGTGCAAACATTCAAAATAAGCTGTTTTCGAACGAATACATTCTAGAAATTCAAATTGCACCTATATTTTATGCTACTTGGTGGTTTTTAACCCTTTTAATTATGTTCATTTCTGGAGTAATTATTTTGGTGGTTCAATTCAGAATTAAGCGCGAGCGAATCCAGAATTATCAAGAACTTTTAGAGTTTAAAGCACGTTTATCATCCTTGGAACAACAATCTTTGAATGCTAGTATGAACAGGCATTTCATCTTCAATTCACTCAATTCAATTCAATATTTCATCAACACCCAAGATCGTGTTTCAGCCAATAAATACCTGACTAATTTTGCAAAATTGATTCGTAAAAATTTAGATTCTTCCTCAGAAGCAAACAGCATGGTTTCATTGGATGAAGAAATCGAACGTTTAGAATTGTATTTATCACTCGAAGCCATGCGTTTCAAAGATCGCTTTGAATTTCGAATTGACACGGGAAACATCGACACGGAAAACATTTTAGTTCCTGCGATGTTGCTACAACCATTCATTGAAAACAGCATCATTCACGGCATTCTTCCAAATGAAGAGAAAAAAGGGTTGATCGAACTTAAAATCGTTGATAAAGCAGATTATTTAGAAGTAATCATCCAAGATAATGGAGTTGGAATTGATTTTAGTTTACAGAAAAAACACAACATCAAAGGCGATCATCGCTCGCAGGGAATGGAAATTACCAGCAAGAGAATTGCGCTTTTAAATAAAATTTCAAATAAGAATTTCACCATGGAAGGACCGTTTCAAATTGAAGGAGAAAACCATTCAATCAATGGAACGAGGGTTATACTAAAAATACCAGTAAATAATTTGGAAAATCAAAACTAATTTTGTTACTTTGTTTGAGTAATTAGAATGATTATGAAAAATTTAATTAAAATATCCTTAATCGCGGTAACTTTTCTAGCTGTTTCTTGTAACAAAGAAGTTATCAAACCAAACAATACTTCCAATGAGGAAGTGATTGTTATGAAATCAACGACATACAAAAATCCTGATTCTGGAAGATCAGCAGATAATTCAGGAATTACAGATCCAAACAACGATCCAGATTTCAACATCAAGAAAACAAATATTATCAAACAAAATTAATATAAAGTCCTGCTCCTAGCAGGATTTTTTGTTTCTACTGCATTTCAATAAACCAAAAGCACCGTTCAGGTTATTGTAAAATTCCATAGCTTCAAATTCACTACTTTAATGGAACTAAACATACAACTATGGCTGCTAAAGTAAGCGAAGCGCTCCACGAGCTGATTAAATATTTAACCAAATCAGAAAAAAGATATTTTAAACTTTTTTCCGCACGTCATGTCGTTGGGACAGAAAATAATTATGTCATTCTCTTTGATTTTATAGATTCACAAGTAGAATACGATGAAAATTCAATCTTTGAACATTTCAAAGGACAAGCATTTTTGAATAAATTCTCAATTACCAAAAAAAGATTATACGATCAAATCATCAATTCCTTAGATAGTTTTCACGCAAGTACATCTATTTCTGCTCAAGTATACAAATTACTTCACAGCGCAGATATTCTTTATAACAAATCGCTCTACGACCAAAGTAGAAGACAATTGAGAAGTGCTGAAAAACTAGCTTTGAAACACGAAATGTATAACTTGCTTTCAGAAATCAACCTCAAATACAAACGTTTGGCAGAAAACAACGGCGTGGTTGAGGAAGAGGAAAGAGAACGAATTTTACAAACCGATATCCTGGCTCAATCACAAAACTGGACTTACAATACATTTTGGAACATTAAAAGCAAGCTTTTTGCCTTACTTCATTCCAAAGGTGTTTCGAGAACACAAGCAGATTTAGACGAATTCAAAACCATTCTAACAGACTTGGAAATTGCCAAAGAGAAATCTGAAGCAACTGCGGCATCTGATTATTTATACAATCACATTCATGCTGCTTATCATTTTGCGATTGGTTCATTTCAAACTTGTTACAGCCATTTGAATCAAAACATCTCCTTGTTTGAACAAAATAAGAGCAGCATTCAAGAACACCCAAATCAGTACTTTTCCATTCTCACCAATGCGATTTACATCGCCAATAAATTGAAGAAAAATGGCGATTCAGATGTATTGCTGAAAAAACTCAAAGATTTTAATACAGACATAGAAAACAGCAATAACCAAGATTTGAAAATCAAATTATTCGCCAGTTCAAGCAGCATCGAACTGACCATTCTCTCTATGAAAGGCGATTTGAAAACAGCTTTTAAAGTCATTCCACAAATTGAAAAAGGATTGATTGATTATGAAACTAAGTTAACCAGCAATCGACGTGCATTTTTGTATTTCAAAATTGCGAGTATCTATTTTATTTCAGGCGACATGCACGAAGCTTTGAAAAAAATAAATCAAATTTTAAATGATCGGTTTTTAGATAAACAAGAAGACATCCTTTCTTTCGCTCAAATCATCAATTTACTCATTCATTTTGAGATGGAGAACGATCAACTTCTCTCCTACACCATTCGTAATACGCAACGTTTTTTGAAAAACAAAAACCGTTTGTATGCCTTCGAAGAAATGTTTTTAAAATTCTTAAACAAAGCAAATTCAGCTGAAAGCAAAGTAAACCAAAATGAAATCATCGAAGATTTATACTTACAAATCAGCAATTTGAAAGATAATGATTTACAAAAAGTAGCTTTTGAATATTTTGACTTTGCCGCGTGGGCAGAATCAAAAGTGCATAAAAAATCACTCCAAAATTTGATTCAAAATCAATACGAAATGATGCAAGCTGAGAATTGATTTTGATTCGTTGATCTTTTAAGTTAATTAAAGCGCGTTTCGATTCGGCTTCATTCGGAAATCCATGCCGTTATTTTGAAACAATTCCGTACTTTTATGCTTTCAATTTCGATTTGTAATTCAATTTCAAAAATATCAACATGCTAACGCCAGAACATCCAAAAAAACTTTTCCTGATTGATGCATTTGCAATCATTTACAGAGCTTACTTCGCTTTTTCAAAAAACCCGAGAGTCAATTCAAAAGGTCAAAATACATCGGCAGCATTTGGTTTTACCAATACCTTGATTGAATTAATCAGAAAGGAAAAACCGACACACATGGCGGTTGTTTTCGATTCGCCAGGTGGTGCTACAAATCGGAAAGATGAGTTTGCTGCATACAAAGCAAATCGTCAGGAAATGCCCGAAGATATTCGTGCAATGATAGACCCAATTAAACAAATTGTAGAAGCTTTCTGCATTCCGATTCTTCTTAAATCTGGCTTTGAAGCAGATGATGTAATTGGTACGTTGGCGAAAGTTGGTGAAACAAAAGGATTTTACACCTACATGGTAACTCCTGATAAAGATTTTGGTCAATTGGTTTCAGAAAAAATATTCATCTACAAACCAGGTCGTGGTGGCGATCCGGCAACAGTTTTAGGCGTGCCTGAAGTTTGCGAAAAATTTGAAGTAGATGATCCATTGAAAGTCATTGACATTTTAGGACTTTGGGGAGATGCCGTGGATAACATTCCTGGAATTCCCGGAATTGGTGAGAAAACATCTAAAAAACTAATCCAACAATACGGTTCCATTGAAAATCTAATTGCAAACGCCGAAGATTTAAAAGGAAAGCAAAAGGAAAATGTCATCAACTTTGCGGAACAAGGACTTTTATCGAAGAAATTGGCAACCATCATCACAGACGTTGAAGTGCCTTTTGACCCAGAAGATTTATTAATTTGTGAGCCTAATCCCGAGAAAATTATTGAAATTTTTACCGAGTTAGAATTTCGAAATTTAGCCAAAAGAGTCATCGGCGAAGACATTGTAATCACGCAGGCGCCTGCTGATAAAGATGATTCTCAGTTGGATTTATTCAGAACCCAAAGTTTGGTTGAAAATCAAGAACCAATGGTGACATCCGACTTGAAAACTTTGGTGACGGAAAAACCGAGTTATCATTTAATTACCTTGCCAGAAGAACGTAAAGAACTGATTTCATTGTTGCTAGATCAAAAAGAAGTTTCTTTCGATACCGAAACAACCAACATTGAATCCTTGAATGCTGAAATCGTCGGAATGTCTTTTAGCTTTAATCCAAGAGAAGCATTTTACGTTGCTTTTCCGAAAGAAGAAGCTGATATCAAAACAATTTTGAACGAATTCAAAGTATTTTTCGAAACAGAAAACATTTTAAAGATTGGACAAAATTTAAAATACGACTTGCAAATTTTAGCAAATTACGAAGTTGAAGTGAAAGGTCCGATGTTTGACACGATGATTGCGCATTACCTTATTCAGCCGGAAGCAAGACACAACATGGATTATTTGGCAGAATATTACCTGCAATACAAAATGGTTCCCATTGAAGATTTGATCGGTAAAAAAGGAAAAGACCAAAAAAACATGGGCGATTTAAAAGCCGCAGCCATTTTTGAATATGCCTGTGAAGATGCAGATATTACCTTGCAACTGAAACAGATATTCTCACCAGAAATAGACAAAGAATATTTAAGAGATTTATTTTACAAAATAGAAATGCCTTTGATGCCCGTTTTGAGAAAAATGGAAGCGAATGGTATTGCTATAGATACCAAAGAGTTACATACTTTCTCTAAACAATTAGAAGAGGAAGCGAACAATCTGGAAAAAGAAATTAAAAGCATGGCGGATGCTGAATTCAACATGGATTCGCCAAAACAATTGGGGGAAGTTTTGTTTGAGCACATGAAAATTTCAGACAAACCGAAGAAAACCAAAACAGGACAATATCAAACATCTGAAGATGCATTGGAATCCTATAAAAACGATCACCCAATCATTGAATTGATTTTAGAATACCGTCAAATCAAGAAATTGAAAAGCACCTACGTTGATCCACTTCCGCTGTTGTGCAGTCCGATTGACGGTCGAATTCACACCCATTTCATGCAAACGGTCACCGCAACAGGAAGGTTGAGTTCCAACAATCCAAATTTGCAAAACATTCCGATTCGTTCAGAAAAAGGAAAGCGAATTCGGCAAGCATTTATTGCTCGAAGCGAAGAATACCTCTTGATGGCAGCGGATTATTCACAAATTGAACTTCGCGTCATTGCAGCCTTAAGTGGAGATGAAAATATGATTTCTGCCTTTAAAGAAGGAATTGATATTCACACGGCAACTGCATCCAAAGTGTTCAACACGCCAATTCACGACGTTTCTAGAGATCAACGAAGTTCAGCAAAAGCAGTCAATTTTGGAATTATTTATGGTCAATCTGCCTTTGGATTGGCACAAAACTTAGGAATTTCGAGAACCCAAGCAAAAGGAATCATCGACAGTTATTTTATAGAATATCCAACGATCAAAACCTACATGACCAATGCGAGTGAACAAGCAAAAGAATTAGGTTATGTTGAAACGATCATGCAGCGCAGAAGGTATTTGCCAGACATTCACTCATCCAACGCAATTGTTAGAGGATTTGCAGAGCGAAATGCAATTAACGCACCGATTCAAGGTTCTGCAGCAGACATTATCAAAATGGCCATGATTGACGTTGATAAAGCCATGACAGCGCAAGGAGTGAAATCTAAAATGTTGCTTCAAGTACATGATGAATTGGTATTTGACGTGCATGTGGACGAACAAAAGATCATGCACGATTTGGTAAAAACAGCCATGGAAAATGCAATTCAATTGGTTGTGCCGATGCAAGTAGAAATTAAATTAGCGCAGAATTGGTTAGATGCACATTAAAAGCAGCAATTAGTTTCAAATTACTAATTTTGTAAAATATCCGATAGAGAAGCATGAAATTTAAAATTCCAGTTCACCTAAAAGCATTGTTTCAGCGATTGAGCATCATTTTGCTCTTCATGCAAGTGAGTAGATTGGTTTTTTACATTTTCAACAAAACCAGTTTCACCACAGCAACTTTCAAAGATGTATTTGTAGGCCTATGGTTTGACTTGATAACCATCGGTTTACTTGGTTTACCTTTCATCATATTATCAACCATTCCATTTAAATTTAGAGCGCGAAAAACGTATCAACTCTTCCTGAAAATCATTTTTCACATCCTCAATTCATTCATTTTACTCTTGAACTTAGTTGATGTAGAATACTTTAAATACACCAGCAAGCGATCTACAATTGATTTACTGACCATTTTAGGAGCTGGAAATGATTTCAAACAACAAGTTACTTCTTTCCTACGAGATTTTTGGTTTTTGAGTATTTTCTTCATTCTTTTTATCTTGCTAACCAATTGGTTGTATAATAAAACGAGATTTTTTGAAGAAACAAAAAACATTCAAAACAAAACATTTGCCTTCAAACAAACGCTTTATTTCTTGGCGATCTTATTTATCACAGTCATTGTTGGACGCGGTGGATTTAGTTTAAAACCAAGTAGTTCAATAGATGCGTCACGTTATACAAGAGTTGAAAATACCGCATTGGTGTTGAATACGCCTTTTACCATGTTGAAATCCTATGGAAAAGCGAGTTTGGAAGAAAAAAATTATTTCAGCGAAGCCGAAGAATTGAAATATTTTAATCCACTCCATCATACGATGCCACAAAACGTACTTCCAGATGGTACAAACGTCGTCATTTTAATGATGGAAAGTTTTGGTAACGAATGGGTTGGTGCAGCTGGAGCTGAAGAATCTTTCACTCCGTTTTTAGATTCCTTGACTGAAAAAAGTTTGTATTTCAAAAATGGAATTTCGAACGGGAAAAAATCAATTGAAGCCGTTCCAGCGATCGTTGCTTCCATGCCATCTTTTCTAAACGATCCCTACATTTCATCTCCGTATGGAAATAATAAATTGCAATCTTTGCCAACCATTTTAGCTGAAAAAGGATACGTTTCTGGCTTTTATCACGGAGCAACCAACGGTTCAATGAAATTTGATGGTTTTGCTGCGCAAGTAGGTTTTGATGGCTATTTTGGAAGAAAAGAATACAACAACGACGACCATTTTGATAAAACTTGGGGCATCATGGACGAATATTTTATGCCTTGGTCTGCCAAGAAAATGACTGAATACAAAAAACCATTCTTTGCTACTGTATTTTCACTTTCCTCCCATCATCCGTATTATATTCCTCCGCACATGCGTGGAAAGCTAAAAAAAGGAAAACAACCCATTGCCGAAGCAATTCACTACGGTGATTACAGCTTGCGGAAATTTTTCGAAGAAGCCAAAAAACAACCGTGGTATGAAAACACCATTTTTGTTATTTGTGCAGACCACACTTCCTCAACAGATAGTCCATTATATGGTCAACGAACAGAAATGTATAAAATTCCAATTCTGTTTTTTTCACCGAAAGGATACATCAAACCCAAAGTAGATACCGATTTTTTCCAACACACCGATATTCTACCAACCTTATTGGATCTCTTAAATATAAAAACAGACTACTATTCAATGGGTCAATCTTACTACCAAAGAAATGAAAAAGAAGCAATTACCTTCTTAGAAGACACCTACTATTACTTTAGAGATAACTATTTATTAACTTTTTCGAACGATAAGGCACGAAATTTGTATAATGCCAAGATTCAGGAAAGAGGCACACCCGACTCCATTTCTTTTTATAGAGAAAAGAGTCAAGCGTATGAAAAAAGGCTCAAAGCCATCATTCAGCGTTACAACCGTGACTTGATTCAGAATCAAACTTCGGCACATGAAAAAAAGAATTCGCTTCATCATTAATCCTATCTCCGGAATCGGTTGTAAAACGACTTTTCCTGATTTGATTAAAACGCATTTAGATCATGCTATTTTTGATTATGAAATCGTGATTACAGAATATAGAAAACACGCTAAGAAGATTGCTGAAGACTCCGCAAGAGAAGGATTTGACATTGTTTGTGCCGTTGGCGGTGATGGATCTGTACACGAGGTAGGAACAGGATTAATTGGCTCTAAAACCAAGCTAGCCATCTTACCTGCAGGTTCAGGAAACGGACTGGCTCGCCACTTAAAAATACCTTTGAACATCGTTGAAGCCATAAAAAGTATCAATGAACTTAACACAAGTATAATGGACACCGTTTTGGTGAATGACAAGCCATTTTTAGGCATTGGTGGATATGGCTTTGACGCTTTGATTGCCCAGAAATTTGACGAATACAATACCCGTGGTTTTTGGAGTTATGCCAAATTGGTTTTGAGAGAGTTTTATTCTTACAAACCGACTTCGATCATGATTGAGTTTCCAAACTCAAAACGGGTAATGCCTGTCGTTTTATGTACCTTAGCCAACTCATCTGAATTTGGAAATGGATTTGTGGTTTCCCCTAATTCACACGTTTCAGATGGCAAAATAGAATTATGTATTCTAAAACCGTTTGCAATCTGGAAAGCGCCAGCAATTGCATACCGTTTCTTCAGAAAAACAGCCAATACTTCCAAATATTCTGAAATTATTTCTTTAGAGAAAGTACGTATTACGCTCACAAACAAAATGGCACATTACGACGGTGAACCTTTTGAAGTCAGAAATGAATTAAATGTGCAAGTAAATCCAAAAAGTTTAAATATCTTGGTAGGCAAAAATTACAAATAGTTTCCATTTGTAAGCATAGAAAACAGTTACCAAAACAAGCTAATATTAATAAAACCCCAAGATGAAATTTATATCCACAGACCTAGAAGTACTTTTACCCCTATTTGAAAAATTAGAAGCAGATCAAATGCCATTGTGGGGAACTATGAATGCGCAAAGAATGATCGAACACCTTTGCGACACCTTGCGCATTGCATCAGGAGAAAACATCTTACCGTTGGAAATTCCTGAAGATAAAATTGAAAAAATGCTTGCTTTTTTAGATACCGATAAACCAATGGCACGCAATCTTCAAGTGAGCTTTGCAGCAGAAACTGTTGCTTTGAGACACGATGAACTAGAGTTGGCAATTGATGAGTATGTGGAGAGATGGATTGATTTAGAAGCTTTGTATGCTATAAACCCTTCTTTAACCAACGTTCACCCGTATTATGGACCATTGAATTTTGAACAATGGAAAAGGCTGCATTCGAAACACTTAACACATCATTTTGAGCAATTTGGATTAATTTAAATCACTTTTACTTCAGTTATTCAATTATTCTCACGTCCTATTTAGATTAAAGTCTTTTAAATTGAGGCATTTTTAATACTTTTGTATCTGGTTTGGTAGCTTTACCGAATCAGATAGCAAGATTTTATTAAGTTCAAAACAAGGGAAATGATTATTGGTATTTGTGGAGGAAGTGGGTCAGGAAAAACAACTTTGTTAAGAAGACTTTCAAATCATTTTAAAGATATGAATCCTTCTGTTTTTTCGATGGACAATTATTACAAGCCAATTCATTTTCAACACATTGATGAAAATGGAGAAGTGAATTTTGATTTACCTTCTGCTTTGAACGAAGATATTTTAGTGAAAGATTTACAAGATCTTGCTAGCGGAAAATCAATTGAAGTCATTGAATATCATTTCAATGCACCACCTGATAAAAATGTTTTAATTACTATAAGCCCTTCGGAACTAACCATTGTTGAAGGTTTGTTTTTATTTCATTATCCAGGAGTTCGTGAAACCGTTGACTTTTCAATATTTATGGATGTTGAACTTTCTGTTCAATTAGACAGAAGACTGTATCGCGACCAAGAATCTAGAGGATATACGAGAGAAGGAATTCTTTACCAATGGGACAATCACGTAACACCTTGTTATCAAAACTTTTTACTACCTTACAAAAAAGACGCAGACTTTATCTATCGAAATGATGAACGAGCTGACGAAGATTTTGCAACCTTAGTTCAAATTTTAGAAAAAGAATTTAAATCCCAAAAAGTGAATTGACATCCTTCCTACGCAAATATGGTTTACTAATACTGAGTATTTGCTTTGCAGGAGCGTTTTCCGTTTACTATTCTCGCGTTTTCAATAAGGATTACCGTACTGAAATAGCCGAATTTCAAAATAAATTCAGCAAAACAGAGCAGGAATTAAATGCATTTTTAGTCGCGAAAAAAAATACTCTTGAAAAGGAAGATCTAAATACACTCACACGCGCTAAGCATAACGATCCATTTTTTTTTCACGTTTACCGCAATGATTCTTTGGTATATTGGAATACCAACCAACTTCCCATACTCCGATTTGCAGATTTACATTATCCTGCTAGCGGAATAATTCACCTTCAAAACGGTTGGTATTACGCAAAAACAATTGAAATAGACCACGTTCAATTCGTTGCTTCCTTCCTAATTCGGAAAGATTATCAATACGAAAATAAGAACCTTAAAAATGACTTCAATCCCATTTTTAAAATTCCATTCAAAGGATACATCTCGATGGAACGTGAAAGTGATTATCCAATATACATGGACAATCAATTTCTTTTCTCTATTCATCCGTATGATAACCAAACAGTTCAATCAAGAGATAGCGATGTTCTCTTGGTGTTGTTTTTAACAACATTTAGTTTGCTATTGGTATTGTTGTACCAAAGAATGACCCGATTTTCCAATCTTTATTTTTGGACTTTTTCCGTTGGAATAGTTATTTTACGGTATGCAAGTTTGAAAGGAAACTTTCTGTATTTCTTAAGAGATATTACTGCATTTCAACCCACTTTATACGCCAGTTCAGAATGGCTCCCAAATTTTGGTGAACTTCTGATAAACGTATCCATCATCTTGTTTTTCAGCTTTTTATTTAACAACAAACTTCAAAAGTTTGTCAAGAATAAGAAAAAAGGTAAATCTCTCAAGCAATACGTTCTTCTCTTTGCTTACGTTCTTGTACTGATTTTTTCTAGTTTTATCTGGGAAATAAGTAAAGGACTGGTAGAAAACTCTTCCATCGCCTTGGAAATAAATAAACTGTTTAGTTTAAATTTCTATTCCTTTCTAGCGACTATTTCCATTGGAATTTTGGTTTTCTCTTATTTTCAAATCACTCGATCCATTATTTACGGCTTGATAAAAACCAATATCAAATGGTATTGGATGCTTCTTGTTTTTGCCTTCTCGAGCATCATCTACCTTGTTATTGAAATTAATGTCCATCAATCTTCAGTAATCCTTTCTTTCTGGCCTTTACTAATCAATGGTCTCGTTATCATTAACGGATATCAAAATGATGAAAAACAATCCTTTGCATCTGGCATTGCAGTGTTAGTTTTGTTTTCGATTTACATTTCATTGAATCTTCAAGAGTTTAATGCAACCAAAGAAAAACAAGAACGAGAATTATATGCCAATCAACTGGCTTCTGATCAAGATGTTAATACTGAAATTGAATACACCTATTTATCTCCGTACATTCAGCAAGATGAGTATTTAAAAAACATGGCTGAAAGTCGAAATCTGCTTGGTGTTGCAGAGTTTAAAGATGCCATGGAGCGCAAATTTTTCAACGGTTTTTGGGAACGATATGACATCGAGTTTTTTATGTTTAACACCAAAAAAGAGTCGGTCATCAATTACAAAGACGTACCAACTAGTCGAATGGCGTACTTGGAAACGATCATTAACAAACACAGTGCAACTTCTGAAATTGATTCAAATCTCTTTTTTATCAAAGATTTTACAAGTCAATACTCCTACATCATCCGTCAGCCAATTTTCACAAAAGACAGCACGAAAGCACTGATCTTTTGCGCTTTGAAATCAAAAAAGATTCCTGAGAAAATTGGTTTTCCACGCTTATTAATTTCAAATAATGCTAAAGTATTTGAATCTCTAGAAAATTATTCCATTGCGAAATACTACAATGGAAAATTAGTGAGTCGAAACGGAAAATTTTCCTATCCTTCGCACGACTTTACTTTTTCGAAAGATAATTCAGCTGTATCTGGATATTTTAACAATGGCGGTTATCAACATTATTTTTTAAGGAGAACCCAAAGAGATATCATCATTTTGTCTTTGCCCATTCCATCCACCATTCAGTTTTTTACTTCTTTTTCCTATTTATTTAGTTTTTACGGACTATTTCTGCTGATTCCCATCTATTTAAACTTACGCCATTCTGTTAAAATTGGGAAAACATTGAATCTCGCCATTCGCATTCAAGTGGTCTTAATTGGTTTAGTTTTAGTGGCTTTAGTGGCTTTTGGGCTTGGTAGTGGATTATTTGTTAAAAACCAATATCAAGATTATACCAACGATTTGATTCGAGAAAAAATTCATTCCGTTGAAACAGAGATTAAACAAAAGTTGGGTGAAGAGGAAAAACTTTCGATTATAAATCAAGGAAATTACATTGAATATCTCTTGCAAAATCTCTCCACGGTATTTGTTACAGACATCAACCTGTACGACGTAAACGGCTATTTATTAGCAAGTTCAAGACCAAAAGTTTACAACATTGGTCTCGTAAGTGAACAACTCAATCCAACGGCATTATTTCAATTGCGCAATTACAGCAAAAGCGAATTCTTCCACCAAGAGAAAATCGGAAATTTAGATTACTTATCCGGTTACATTCCGTTTTTCAACAACGAAGGAAATTTAATAGCGTACCTCAATTTACAACATTTTGGCCAACAAAAAGAGTTTGAAAATCAGATTCAACAATTTTTAGTGGCGATTATGAATGTGTTTATTTTGTTGCTTGCTTTGACCATTACGATTGCCATATTTGTTTCTTCGTGGGTAACTTTACCGCTTCGAATCTTACAACAAAACTTTGCGAAAGTACAGTTTGGAAAATACAACCAACCAATTCCCTACCTCGCCAATGATGAAATTGGAATTTTGGTCAAGGAATACAACAATAAATTAGAAGAACTGGCCTTTGCTGCCCAACAAATTGCGCAAAGTGAACGAGAAAGTGCTTGGCGAGAAATGGCAAAACAAGTTGCGCATGAAATCAAGAATCCGTTGACACCGATGAAGTTGAACTTACAGCAACTTCAACGCGCATTTGACCCAAGTGATCCGGATGCGAAAAGTAAAATCAATCGGGTCGCAAAATCCATCATCGAACAAATTGACGCTTTGGCAACGATTGCAAATGAATTTTCTCATTTTGCTAAAATGCCGCAAGCAAATGAAAGCATCGTAGATTTGGTTCCTTTGATTGAAGGAATTGTTTTATTTTTCGATGAAGAAGGAGAATCAGAAATCACGTTCACCTCAGAAGAAGAGGCTTGTTTTGTTTTTGTAGATAAAGATTTGATCTTACGCGTCTTCAACAATTTAATTAAAAATGCCATTCAATCCATTCCAAGAGAGCAAAAAGGAGAAATAAAGATACATTTGACTGTTCAGCAATCCATTGTAACGATTGACATTGCAGATAACGGATCTGGAATTTCAGAAGAAGCACAATCCAAATTATTTGTGCCTTACTTCACAACCAAATCCAATGGAACTGGTTTGGGCTTGGCGATGGTAAAACAAATCATCCAAATGCACCAAGGGAAAATCACTTGCGAAAGTTCAAATGCTGGCACCACCTTCACGATTGAACTTCCAAAGTCAATTAACATCATCAAATAGATACGAATTGGGCATAAAAAAAACCGCCGCAGTCTAGAACTACACCGGTTTTTTCTGAAAAAGCAAGATTTAATTTCGAATCTTGAATGGACTAATTTCTGTTTAGTAAATCTTGTATCCAATCGTTAATTGTCCACTCAAATTTTTGTATCGTGGTGTAGAAGCAGTTCCATCGCCACGATTTGTTTGCATGTCCCAACCTACTCTTCCACCAAGTACAACATGTTTCATATTGATATCTATACCTGCAACAAGTCCGAAGATGTTTTTTCGGATGTTATCTTGTTCAAACTCTTGTTCTTGTTGATAACTGAACGTAGAGCTCGTAAATTTATCCGTTTGTTTCAACAAATACGAATATTGCGGTCCAGCAAGAATGGTAATGAATTCACTTGGTTTGATGGCAAACAACAACGGAATTTCTAAAAAGGTTGTTGTTCTTTTCATTTCGTACGAATTCAGTAATAAATTTCCTGTCGCTTGATATCCTTTTTGATTAATCATCACTTCAGGTTGAAGTCCAAAAAACGTCCCAATTGGAAACATTACGAAAGCTCCACCACTAAAACCAAGTGTTGCATCTGCGTCAAAATCTTCGCCTTGCGTGTCATATACATTGGAATAACTCGCTCCAATTCTTGCTCCAAATTGAATTTTATCGCGGTTATCTGTTTCATCCTGTGCTTTTACGAAACTTACCATTGAAAACATCAAGGTAGATACTATTAGAATTTTTCTCATTTTACTTTTGTTTTAATTGTTTTGATTATTTAACGTTGTCTTTGCCTAAATCTCTAATTGATTTTCCGAGTTCATCCATGTCGCGTTTAAATTCACTTTTGAATGATTCCCATTTTTCTTTATTCAGTTCTTTTTGCGTTGCAACGCGCTGTTTTAAAACCTCATTTTTAGCTTCTAAATCAGAGATACTTTTATCGTATCCAGCTTTTACTTCTGCTTTCTTATTTTTAGAATACAATTTTAAATCTGCAATCAGTTGCTCGTTGGCTGTGATCTGCTGATCCGCTTCAAGTTTAAATTGTGCATAGCTCTCTGCTTGTTGTCTTTTGGCTTCATCTAAGTCTTCTTGTGCATTTTCAACTTGCACTTTCGAGTCTTCCACCTTTTCTTCTGATGACATACAACTTGTTAAAAAACTTCCAGTTGCAAGTGTGATCGCGGCAATTGTAAAAATTGATTTTTTTATTTTATTTAATTTAAGTTATTAAAATACAACACATTACAAATTAGAAATGATTTTATTGATTTCTTCTTTTGATTTACCCAGCTTGATTTGCAGTTTACCAATTAACTCCTCTTTCTTGCCTTCAGCAAACAATAAATCGTTGTCAGTCAATTGCGCAAATTGCTGTTTCAGCTTCCCTTTAATTTCGTTCCAGTTTCCTTTGAGTTCAGTTGAGTTTTTCATTTTTTAGCTTTTATTCGTGTGAGTATTTCTTTCAACAAAGGTCAGGAATTAGGGCTGGGGAATAGTTACATGAACTTTGTTGTTACTTACATGTTTCACACATTGTTCGTTTTTTGTGTTTATTTTACAGTTTAGAAAATCAAAGTAGTTTGAAGTAAAATCTGATCTCTTTTTTGAAATCTCTATTTACTTCCCGAAGCTGTTTAAGAATGTCAACTTTTTAAGATTTTGCTATTTATATGCTTTCCTTTTTAAAAGTACTTCCTATAAGTATTGGGAGCGGATGATCTTATTAACTCGCATAATAATGTCATCCCTTCGGGATTTTTGTACTAAAACACTTTTTGACCTTGTGGTAGTATCTTTTTGACTGTCTCTAAATTCGTATTCGGTCAAAAGTAGAGTCGCAAAATAGATTCTATCAAGGGATACAGGAAACATCTGGGAAGTTCACTTTATTTTGTTTTGCAGCTGAAATTGAAACCTCATCTATTCAGTACTTTTTAAGTTCAAATTCTTTGAAATAATCGCGTTGAAACTTGGATACAAAAAAACCACACTTCACTTCTTTGAATTCAAAAAGATGAAATGTGGGTTTATTATGTGGTTGTAAGCTAAAATTAATATCAGGACAATCGAATTATCCTCAATAAATCTATGCTTTTTCGTCTTGTATCACTTCGAATTTATCAGAAATACCATCTAACAAGCCAGCGATTTTATTTTTTACATCATCCACTGTATCGGAACCCTTTTGTGAGATTTTTCTTCTCGTTTCTGATCCTTTGTCTGGTGCAATTAAAATTCCCAATATTGCTCCTACTGCAACTCCTGCTAAAACTCCTAATACTGCTTTTCCTGTGTTCATAATTTTTGATTTTTATTGATTATTACTTATTTAAAAATTTATAAATCAGAAGATTACTTTGTAATTGTAAACTCAGTTCTTCTGTTTTTTTGATGTTCTTCTTCTGAACAATCAGAAGTTACTTTTTCGTCACAATAGCAATCATTTACCAAGTTTGCTTTACCAAATCCTTTTGCTGAAATACGTTCTGGATTCGTAATTCTTTGTTTGATATACCATGCAGATGTTTTCGCTCTTTTTTCTGATAAAACCTGATTGTACTTTTCTGATTCTCTACAATCTGTGTATGAACTCAAAGCAACTTTCATCGTTGGATGATCATTCATAATTTCCACAATTTTATTTAATTCAGAAACTGCATCTGGGCGAAGATTGAATTTGTCCAAGTCAAAATAGATGGTTTTCAATTCAGCGATTTTACCCAAATCTTTCTCTGTTTCAGATTTTACTTTTTCAGCAATCACTTCTTTTTTGGTCATTAAAACCAAATCCGCTTTTACGATTTTTTCTGCTCCTGAAGTACTGACCGTATTTTGTCCATCGTTGTATTTTTCTTTCTTTCCGATTAACTTAAAGTTTTTGTCCGAATCCACCACAAAAGAATACCTTGCATCGTCTTTGGTCGTCAAAGTATCCATGGTATTTCCTTGTGCATCTTGAAGCGTGATAAAGGTTCCAGGAATTGCATTTCCATTTTTATCCATGGCAATTCCTTCAATGGTTTTGCGAATTTCACGAACTTTCAAGAGCGTTAATCCGTAGATGTCATCGTTTCCACTTCCGCCAGTTCTATTGGATGCAAAATATCCTTTTTGAGTATTTCCATTTACAATCGCTGAAAAATCATCGTATTGCGTATTCAATGGTGAACCCGCATTTTGAACATTCCCAAATCCATACGACTTTGCCGTCGCGATAAAAATATCTTGTCCACCCAAACCAAAACGTCCGTTGGAAGAGAAAAATAAATTCCCGGAAACTTCATCTACAAAAGGAAACATTTCATCTCCTTCGGTATTGATTTCAGATCCTAGATTCTCAATGTGAGTCCATGCTCCGCTTTCATCTTGTATTGCTTTGTAAAGATCAGTACCTCCAAAACCTCCTGGCATGTCACTGACAAAATACATCGTTTTACCATCCGCACTCAAGGCCGGCTGACCGACGTTATATGCAGAATTGTTGTGCGCGAAAGGCACAGCCTCAGACCATTTACCGTTCGAAAAACTACTAGTAAAAATCTGTAATTCTACTACTTTATCCTTGCTTTTATCGCGTGAATGATTTCTGGTAAAAGCAACCAATGTTCCCGCTTGATTGAAGCTTGCAGGACCATCATGCAGTTTTGTATTCAACCCTTTATCAAAGTTCTTCGCGTTTTTCAATTGGTCATTCTCTACATCTGCAACGTACATGTCTAAAAAAGCCAAACCGTTTAAGTTGTAGGTTCTTTTAATCATTTTCATTTTTGCTTTTGTGGAAGCAAATACGATTTGATCTTTGTAAAAAGCAGGTGCGAAATCTTGCTCTTTGGTATTGATATCCAAATGAACTACTTGATAATCGCCGTTATCTTTCATCAGTTTAGAAAGATTTCCTTTGTTTGCGATGTAATCAATAGCACGAAAATCAGTTGGTTGCATAGTGGCAAATTGATCCAATTGCTGATGTGCTTCGGCATATTTTCCACCGCTTTTCAACAACATCGCATATTTGTAATGGTCTTCAGCCATTACACCAGCTGGAGCGATTACAATTTTAGCGTACACCTGTTCTGCTTCTGTATATTGACCAGTTTTAAAGTATGCTTCTGCCAATTTTCGTTGACCACCTAGTGTCAGATCTTTGGTACCTGTGTACTTTTCAATCGCTTTGTCGTAGGAATAATTAAATGAATATGCATCACCCTTGGTTTCTTTTCTCGACTTTTCTTGTGCGTTGACCGTCATGCTAAAACACATGAAGACCAGCATCGGAATATATAATTTTTTCATTATGCTATTTTTTAAGTTCGATTAAAAGTATCGAGGTGAATGAATCTGTTTTTTGCTGGAATAGATAAAATCATATCTCAACATCACTTCATGACTTCCTTGATTGTATCTCGCCGTTTTTAAACCGTAGGAAAAATCATAAGAATAACCAACATGTAGCTGATCAACGATATCAACTCCAACCAACACTCCAAAAGAATCATCGGTTCGAAACATCGCACCCAGCAACAATTTCTTCATGATGATGAATGATGCGGTAACGTCAGCTTGAACTGGTGCTGCAGAGGTAACTTTCACCAAGGTTGTTGGTTTAAAATCCAAGTTATTTGACAACTTAAACATCGCACCCGCAATGAAAAAATAGTGTCTCTGTTCATTCCCTGCCAAGGTATTTCCATTCGGCAAATTATTTTTAGAGTACTTGTTTTCCAATAAATTGGGAGCTGAAATACCTGCATAAAAACGTTCTCTCGAGTAATAAAGTCCAAAGCCAACATTAGGCGTTGTCCGATTTGAGATATTCGTTTGGAACGAAGCGTCGGTCTGATCGTCCAGCGCAAGTCTATTTAAATCAGCTTGAAAAATATTCACACCAGCACTTAATCCAAATGCTAGTTTTGACTTCTCATTCAACTTCATGCGGTATGCAAAGTCGGCGAAAATTGCGGTGTTGTTGGTTGGTCCGATTTTATCATTGGAAGCAGTCAAACCAAGCCCCAAGCTTTCACCCGCAACGGGTGAATGCAAGGTTAAGGTCTGTGTTGTTGGTGCTCCTTTAAAATCAACCCATTGCGAACGGTGCAATGCAGTAATCGTTAACGCATCTCTGCTTCCTGCATAAGCAGGATTTACAGAGAGCGTATTGTACATGTAGTGCGTAAACATCGGTGCTTGTTGTGCATTTGCTGCCAAGCATCCTAGTGAAAAGACTACCGTTGCTATTTTATTTTTATACGTTTTCATTTCGTTTTACTTTATTTCGTGAATCAATATCTTCTGATTATCTGTTCAAATAAATTGTTCCTTTATAAACTTTGGAACCGTCATTTAAATCCAATACATAAAAGTAAGTTCCAGTTGGTAATTCATCTCCACCAACGCTAACTCCGAATGTAGTGTTACCATTCCACGTGTTCTGATAAGGACTTGCCTCAAACACTTTACTTCCCCAGCGATTGAAGATTGTAATTGTATTTGTCGGGAAATTTAAAATTCCTCTGATCACAAACAGGTCGTTAACTCCATCTCCATTTGGTGAAAAACCTTCTGGTATAAAGAAATCTGTTGGAGTGGTTTCAACACTGGATGTATTGTTAGACAAATCATTATCGGACTCAGCGCCATTTACTGTCGCGGTGTTCATATAGTTTCCACCTTTAATGACTGTAGCTGTTACAGTCATGGTTTCGGATGATCCATTCAGTAATGTTCCAATGTTCCATACACCAGTTGTAGCGTTGTAGGCACCTGTTGTAACCGTTGAAGAAACATACGCGTATCCTGATGGTAAAAGGTCACTTACTTCAACACCCGTTGCATCCACAGGTCCGTTATTTGTTACTACAATTGTGAATTCAACTGTTTTACCAATAAAAGGAACTAAATTATTAACTGTTTTCACAACACTCAAGTCAGCATTACAAACATTCACAAGCACTGTAGTTGTTGCTGGTATAGAAATACAACCATTCGCCGTTACAGTCATTGAATAGACACCTCCGTTTGCTGCGGTAGCATTCAATATTGTCGGATTTTGTAACGTTGAAACAAATGAAGCTACTCCTGTCCACTGATAAGATCCACCTACTACAGTAGTTGCAGTTAAATTGATGGTACCGCCGATACAAATCGGAGAGTTTGAACTAATTGTCGCTACTGGTATTGCATTCACAGTTAATGAAGCCATTGTAGAGGTATCGTTTCCACAAGTACCCGTTACTACTACATTATAATCAGTTGCTGCATGCAAAACACTTGTTGGATTGATGGAAAGCGAAGCTGTTGTTGCTCCTGAAATTCCAGCACCATTCGTTAAGTTCACTGTTCCTTTTCTCCATTGGTACGTTAAGTTGGTTCCAGTTGCAGATACGGTAAAGGCAGTTGAAGCACCAACACAAACTGTTGCATTGATTGGTTCTAAAGTAATTACTGTAAGAGGTTGAACATTTAAAGAAACGTTATTTGAAGTATCACTTCCGCAAGTTCCAGTTACCACCACGTTGTAATTCAATCCATTGTGTAGAATTAATGCAGGATCAAAAATCAAGGTGTCATTCGTTACTCCTGAAATTCCAGCACCATTTATTAAGTTAACAGTTCCAAGTCTCCATTGGTACGTTAAGTTTGTTCCAGTTGCAGCTACCGTAAAGCCAGTTGAATCGCCAGCACAAATGGTTGCGTTCATCGGTTCTAAAGTAATCACGGTTCCAAGTTGAACAGTTAAAGAAACGTTGTTTGAAGTATCACTTCCGCACGCTCCAGATACTACTACATTATAGTTCGCTGCATTGTGTAGCGTGGTTGCAGGATCAAAAATCAAGGTATCATTCGTTACGCCAGAAATTCCAGCACCATTCACAAGGTTAACAGTTCCTTTTCTCCATTGGTATGTTAAGTTTATTCCAGTTGCAGCTACCGTAAACGCTGTTGAATCGCCAGCACAAATTGTTTTGCTGATTGGTTCTAAAGTAATTACTGTACCAGGAAGAACAATTAAAGAAACATTTACGGATGTCAAATTAGAAGTACCAGGGTTAGAAGTATTGCTTGGTTGATTGATCAAATTCGTTCCCGAAAGAACCACTGAACCATTTCTAGCGAGCAATCTACCTTCTATGGAAGAACCTGTATTCATCGTAATGGATGTCAAGGCTAAAATAGTTCCTTTAAAAGAAGTACTGTTACCAATAGTCGCTGAACTACCTACTTGCCAAATTACATTTTTAGCTTGAGCGCCGCCTGCAAGAATAACATTTCCGCCAGCACCGCCGACAGTTGTGAAATCTGAAGCAACTTGGAAGATCCAAGACGCATTCGCATCACCTTGAGCATCCAGCGTTAAATCTCCTGCTTGTATCAAAAGCGTTGAAGTTGATTTGTAAATACCAGGTGCTAAGGTTATTCCTCCTTGATCACCTGCTACAGTTACAGGAGCTGGTGCAGTTGCACCTTCGGCAAAAAGATAAGCATTTGTCAAGTCTAATTTTGCTTGCGCTAACATAGCTGCAACGCCAAGAGGTAGAATGTCATCAGAAGCAAAAATAGAACCGTTCACTACTGTTGCTGGAGGAAATCCAGTTATTTGAGAACGAACTCCAGGACTAATTCCCACATCCATGTTGCTAACAACACTAAAGCCAGTGCTGCTTATTCCAACGCCAGACAAGATTCCAAAATCTCCTGCTGAGTTAAGGTTGACCAACGTTGAGCTAACAGGGAAACATCCACCGCTAACAACTACATTGTAATCTGTGGACGCATTTCCGAAAACAGCTGGATTAATCTTAAGAGTATCCGAAGTAACACCAGAAATATTTCCACCATTTACTAAATTCACTGTTCCTTTTCTCCATTGATAATTAAGATTCGCTCCTGAAGCCACCACTGAAAAGTAAGTAGCACCTCCATTACATACTGTTTTGTTAACAGGTTGTACGATAATCACTACTGAAGAATCTACAGTTAAAGATACATTGATTGAAACATTGCTTCCACAAGTTCCACTTACTACCACGTTATAATTGTTTGCAGTTTGCGAGGTGTTTGTAGGATTGAAGGATAGTGTTGCTGTTGTAGCTCCAGAAATTCCAGCACCATTCACAACATTCACCGTGCCTTTTCTCCATTGACAGGTTAGACCGTGACCTACTGCAGCCACTGTAAAACTAGCTAATTCTCCTGCACAAACTGTTTTGTTAATTGGTTCTAAAGTGATTAATGTTTGAGCGTTCACAATCAGCGCAACATTCACAGAAGTATCCGCTCCACAAGCACCTGTAACAATTACATTGTAATTATTGGCACTGTTTAAAGCAGTTGTAGGATCGAAAATCAAGGTGTCGTTTGTAACTCCTGAAATTCCAGCACCATTCACAAGGTTAACAGTTCCTTTTCTCCATTGGTATGTTAAGTTTATTCCAGTTGCTGAAACAGTAAAGGCTGTTGAATCTCCAACACAAATTGTTTTATTGATTGGTTCTACTGTTATAATTGCATTTGGTCGAACATTTAAGGAAACATTCACTGAAGTGTCATTTCCACACGTTCCACCTACAACTACATTGTAATTCAACGCATTATGAAGTGCACTCGCAGGGTCAAAAATTAAAGTGTCATTCGTAACACCTGAAATTCCAGCACCATTGATGAGGTTTACTGTTCCTTTTCTCCATTGATACATCAGGTTCGTTCCGACCGCATTTACTACGAATCCAGTGGAATCGCCTGCACAAACTGTTTTGTTAATTGGTTCTAAAGTGATTGATGTTTGCGCATTCACAGTCAGAGAAACATTCAGTGACATAACTGCTCCACAATCACTCGTAACAATTACATTGTAATTATTGGCGCTGTTTAAAGCAGTAGCAGGATCAAAAATCAAGGTATCGTTGGTTACGCCAGAAATTCCAGCACCATTGACAAGGTTAACAGTTCCTTTTCTCCACTGGTATGTTAAGTTCGTTCCGACTGCCGATACGGTAAAGCCAGTTGAATCGCCAGCACAAATCGTTTTGTTGCTTGGTTCTAAAACAATATTTGCCGCAATACAAGGCGGTCCACAAGTTCCTACAGGAATATTAACTTGTGTAGCAAATGTATTAATTGCTCCTACCGAAGTAAGAACTCTTCCTTCAATTTTAACTCCTGTTTTTAAGTTAATCGCGCCTGCAGAAACAACCGTTCCTTTGAATACAGAATAGTCATTGATTTCAACTGCTCCATCAATTTTCCAAAAAACATTTTTCGCTTGTGCTCCATTTCTCAATGCAACAACTGCATAGGTTGCAGTTGTAAAAGCAGCATTTACTTTAATAACGAATACCGCATTTATATTTCCTTGTGCGTTTAAAAATAACGTATCTGTTAAATGAGTTGCTGAATTCATAATATAGGTATGAGGAGTCAGAACAAGTCCAAATCCTAAATCAGCTGGATATAATAATTCAATATCATTCGAAAGTAAATTCAGGTAATTATAAGCTGGTCCAACATCGGTAGCAGCGTTATTTGTAGAAATATCTGGAATGGGATGAATAGCTCCTGTTACACTCAAAGGGTTATATCCATTTGTAGATCCTAAATTGGTTCCAACATCTCCTGTAACAAAAGAAGCAAAGTCATCCGTTACTGGACCAGCAGAAGAAAAAATCGCATAGCAAGAAGTAGATCCTAAATTTGGTTGAAGTGGACCTGTCAACAAAGAACTTCCACAACCAATTGGTTTTGAAGCAATCAATCCAGTTCCTACACTAATTGCACCTGCAGTTGAAAGTGCTCTCCCTTCTAAAGAAACACCCGAAGCGATGTTTATTGCAGCGTTATTCGCAATGATATTTCCTTTCATTTTAGTCCCTGCAGCAACGCTTACAACGCCGTCAACCAGCCAGAAAACATTACATGCTTTTGTCCCGTTAATTAAATTCACTTCAGAACCTGGCCCTGTAGAAAAGTCTGTTCCCATTTTAAAGAAGAAATAAGCATTGGGATCTCCTCCACCATCTAAGGTTAGAACTCCGTTCAATGAAGGTGTTGCTGGAACCGGAATTTCATACAATCCTGGAGGCAACGTTTCACCTCCTAAAAGAGGTACGTGAGCAGTTAGAGGTCCTTGGGTAAGTAAATCTAAATACACCAAGTTCAAATCTGCTAAAGCGGCCGCTGTAACAAGTCCACCTGCTCGCATAACACCGTCGACGTTTCCGAAACCAGAGTTCCCTCCTATTTCCGAACCTACATCTCCCGTAATGTGAGAATTGATTCCTGCTCCTGTATGCGTAACCGCACCATTGGAGGAAAAGATAACAAACTGACTGACGACTCCCAAGTTAGGAGCTACTTGTCCGAAGTTTATATTCGGAAAACAGAAGCCAATCGCTGTTATGATAAATAATAGTTTTGTTTTCATAATTGTTAAATTTATGTCGTGATTTTTTTATCACTTTGCAAAGATGAGGAGAAAACTAATCCTAAATATTACACATTTAGAAGTGACAATTACATCATTCACACCTTTTTTGAGCAAAAAAAAATCCCTCGATCTGCAGAACAGAAAGAGGGATTAAGAAAAAAAAAGAAAATGCTAATGCTGTGAAACCAACCTACCTGTTTGAATGATTTGTTGATTACTTGTAATCTGATAAAAATAAACTCCAGAAGGAAAATCACTGCTTTGAATCGTTGTTTTAGATTGATTAAGTTCCAAATGCATGACTTCTTTCCCTAAAATGTTGAAGATTTTTAGTTCTTGAATTTCACTGTTCGAATTGTTTAATTGAATGTGAATTTCCTGATCGAACGGATTCGGATAAACCTGTACCAATAGATCATTTTCTGTCTTTTCCAAACCAACTGTAGTACAAGTCGTTGGCATAGTCATTCGAATTGAATCTGTTGTAAATGCACCATCGGTAGTATAAACTCGACCGTTAATAACCGTTCCTTTATTCAGGCTTACAGCTCCATTATTCACAATGATAGATCCGTTAAATTGAGAGAACTGATTGATATCTACAGCACCATTTACCACCCAAAATATATTTTTTGCTTGAGCGCCATTTGTCAAGATAACATTTGAAAATGTACTTGTTTCCAATGCTCCGTTGATTTTAATTACAAACACAGCGTTTGCATTTCCTTCCGCATTTAAATAAAGTGAATCTGTAAAAGTTGTTGCACCATTTAGTACGTAAGTGTGTGGCGTTAAAACCAAATTTCGTCCAAATTGACTCGGATACAATAAATCGATGTCAACTGGTAAAGCATTTAAATAGGTGTATACATTTCCTAAGTCAACTGCACAAGTTGCAGTAGAAGCATCTGGAATTGGATGAATCATACCTGTTATTTTCAAAGGATCAAACCCACTTGTTAATCCTACATTGGTTCCTACATCTCCTTGTGTATGCGTACTTCCTGTATTAATCAGGGATCCATTACCAGAAAACAAACTATAGCATGCAATTGAAGCCAAATTTGGAGCTGCAGGCCCAGTCAACAAAGGACTTCCACAGCCAGTTGGCGTGTATGCAAGCACTCCATCTACGGTTATTGCACCTGCGGTAGAAAACGCTCTTCCTTCTAATGTGGAATTGGTGTTGAAATTTATCGCAGCATTATTTGCTAGTAAATTTCCACGAATAGTTGTTCCGGTAGCTATGTCAATCAAACCTTCTACTTTCCAAAAAACGTTACACGCTTTCACACCATTAAGTAACTTAACGGATGAATTTGCATTTGTAGATAAAGGACCAGCAATTTTGAAAATGAAAACTGAATTGGCGTTGCCATCTAATGTAAGTTCTAAATTTAAAGTAGACGCAGCAGCGATGGAATAAACTCCAGCCGTTAAAATTTGTCCGTTCCCTAATAAAGGTGCAGGGAAAAATGTTGGAACCGCAACGTTCAATTGATTGTATGCAACAAGCAAATCGGTAGCAGCTTGTGCACTTACCAAGTCGTTGTCGTGCATCTGTCCGTTTACATTTCCAAAAGCCGTACTGGAACCATTGTTTGTTCCTACATTTCCCGTAAGCTGCGAAATTCCGGTATTGCTCAACGCGCCATCTGTAGAGAATAAAACGAAATTCGCTGCTGAACCTAAAGTAATAGATTGAGCAAAATTGATGGTAGGAGTTAAAAACAGAAAAATTACTGTTAATTTAAAAAGTGTTCTTGAAATCATTTAATCCAATTTTATGCTGTAAAAGAAATATTACAACACTACAAAAGTGACCACATTCTAAAAATAAAGTGTTACATTTTTCCAATGAATAGTTGCAATAAACCTGTAAAAAAGTCAAGCGACATGCATCTCAACAAAAAAACCGATGAAGCTTTCACTTACATCGGTTTCCGTATTTTTCAGGAATCTTACTTCCAATAATTATTTGCTTTGGCAATGGTGGCAAATTCCATCGCAACCGTTTGACCAATTTGAATCAACATGATTGGATCGTTGGCATATACTTCTCGTTGCTCTTGTCGCTTATCTGCATCAGGTTGTGTTAACTTGATAATAACCGTGCCATTTTCACAGCCAATTGTCTTCCTTCTTCAGGTGTGGCAGTAATCAGTGTGTTATTTGGTATTAATTCTATTGTTTCCATACTTGTTTGTTTTTAATGTTTTATAACCTGAGTTCCGTTGTAAAATTGAGATTTATATTTCAATGAATGAGTATAATACGAGAAATTCTAAATAAAAAACAGTGGACTATTTTTATTTAAAATGACGAAGTAGGATGCCATTTATTGGAAAGCTGAACCAAGATAATTTTGAATAGTTTCTTATAGCTTCATAATCAGCGATATAAATCCGATGGAATAATCGAACTCAGGTTTATAGCTAAAAGTAATGAAAAATCACAGAATTACGAAGAAAGCGCATCATCAATTCTGACATTTCTTTCATTCAACTACATGCGATCCATGTACCATTTCAATTCCTTTTGCATTTTTTTGGTGTGCATAATGGCGGTGATTATTTTTTGTAGCCGAATAAAAGCTGTTTCGCTTTTAACGACATAATCAAACGCATTGTGGTGCATGCATTTGATGGCAACTTCAATTTTATCTTGAGATGAAAGAATCACCACGGGAATCTCTGAATTAAAAGCTTTGATTTTATCCAAGGTTTCGATTCCATTCATGGCAGATTTGTCGATTCCATCCAAATGATAATCTAAAATGATAGCATCAGGATTCTCTGCTAATTTCTCAATGCAAGCCTCACCAGTTGGAAAAGTTTCAACTATAAAGTTTCCTTCATCAAGAAACTGTATTTCCAACATCTTTAAAAGCAAAACATCGTCATCTACCAGGAAAAGTTTGATTTTGTCGGCTTTCATTTTATCATTTTTAAAGTAAGTAATTCTTCTCTCAGTTCTAAATAAGCTTGTTCACAAACTACTTCCAGTTTATCCAGCATCTCACTAATTTCTTCTTCTTGATGTTGCGAATTAGCGAAATCTTGAATTTTGACTGCCATTTCTTCATATTCTTCACTCATTCCAACGATTGAAAAAGAAGGAATCATTTTGTGAGATGCTGCGCCTAAAGACTCCCAATCCTTTTCGTTCAGGCTTTTTTTCATCAATGCAATTAAAGGTGGCGTTTGCTCCAAATAAATGGAAATCATTTCAGACATCAATCCTGTATTTGATCGTGTACATCGATCTAAATATTCTAAGTTAATGCTCTTTTCCAATTCAATAACAATTTCTTTGGTGCTGCTCGCTTCTATTTCTTCTTGCTCCGCATGATTCGAAACTAAATGCACAATTTTACTATACAAAATTCGCTCGTCCACTGGTTTTGCAATGTAGTCGTTCATCCCAATTTCAACACATTTTTTAAAATCAACTGTGGTTACATCTGCTGTCAAAGCAATGATTGGTGTGCTCAATTTCATAACTTCTCGAATGTGAGTCGTTGCCTCGAAACCATTCATTTCTGGCATTTGTAAATCCATTAAGATCACATCATATTCATTTTTCTCAAGCATTTCAATAGCAACTCTTCCATTTTCAGCAAATTCTCTCTCAAAACCAAATTCATCCAAAATCGCTTTCATCAACAATTGATTCAAAGGAATGTCTTCTACCACCAATACTTTGATGTTTTGAATGGCTTCATCCATTTCCAAATATTCTACATCTTGTTTGGCTTTTTTGTTGGTTTTCTTAAAGTTCAATGAAAAACTAAAAGTCGTTCCTTCACCCAAAACGCTGTACACATTGATTTGTCCACCTTGAGATTCAACTAATTTTTTAACGATCGCAAGTCCCAAACCAGTTCCACCATATAACCTGGAAGTACTATTAGTTGCTTGTTGAAAATTATCAAAGATTAATTCCCTGTTTTCAGGAGAAATTCCAATTCCAGTATCTGAAACTGAAAATTCAATGAGTATATTTTCTTTGTCTTCGCGAACCATTCTGGTACTGAAAACTATTTTTCCCTTGGAAGTAAACTTTACTGCATTACTTACCAAATTGATAAATATTTGATGTAATCGAATGGCATCACCTAAAATCACAGCTGGAATCCGTGTATCGTATTCCTCAACTAATTTTAAATTTTGTTCTTGAATTTTGGTTTCAAATAGATGTAACATCGTTGAAATCGAGTTAGACAATCTAAAAGGAGTTTCTTCAAAGATCATTTTTCCAGAATCAACTTGCGCCAAATCTAAAATGTCATTGATTAAAACGATCATCGCATCGCCGCTTAATTTGATGGCAGATAAATATTCTTTTTGTTTCGCTGTTAATTCCGTTTTTAAAATCACTTTGGTAAAACCCAAAATGGAATTCATCGGTGTTCGAATTTCATGACTCATGTTGGACAAAAACTGTTGCTTTGCTTTAACGGCATCCTCTGCTTTCAGCATCGCGTTTTCAGCTTTTATTTTTGCAATTTCGGCAACTGAAGACGCCATTTCAGCAAACACTTTGGCTTCAATCAATTCCTGTTCGCTTCGGTTTCGTTCCGTCACATCTCGTGCAACAATCACCACGCCCATTACGTTCCCACAATCATCTTTATAAACCGAACCGTTCAATAAAACATCGGTTAATTTATCGTTGCTGTCACGAAGACAAAGCGGAGAATCTGTTACGGATCCATTGGCGAAAACCTCTTGATAAACTTCACGTGCTTTCTGTGGATCCGTAAAATAATCAAAGAAATCTGTACCGGTTAATTCCTTACGCGTCATACCAATTACATTGACAGTCGCTTCATTCATATCCGTTATTTTTCCTTCCGCGTTGATGGTCACCAAAGGATCTAAGCTTGCTTCAATCAAACTTCGTGTATATTGGGAATCGTGTTTAATAGCTGATTTCATCTTAATTCTTTTGGGTTTTATCGTTACCAATTTCTTCAATCGGACTTCTTCTTTTATCTTTTAATTGCCTAAAATGCGAAGGTGTCAAACCGGTCACTTTTTTAAATTGGTTCGATAAATGGGCAACGCTACTGTAATTCATCTTCCAAGCAATTTCTGAAATGCTCAATTCATCGTAAATAATCAATTCTTTGATTCGTTCCACTTTGTGCGATATCAGAAACTGCGCAATAGTCGTTCCTTGAACTTCTGAAAACAAATTAGCGAGATACGTATAATCGTAATCCAATTTAGAAGTCAAGTATTCTGAAAATTTTGTTTTAATCACTTCGTCAGAATGATGTACCATTTCAATGATCACATTCTTTATTTTTTGAATCAAAATCGCTCTTTTATCGTCCATCAATTCCAGACCGGATTCATGCAGTGCAACTTGAAGCTCAACGCGTTGTTCAGCTGTGATATCTTCCATGATTTCTACTTCACCCAAATCGACGACCATGAAGTGAAGTCCGAGTTTTTTCAACTCTTCCTTTACCATAATTTTACAGCGATTGCTGACCATGTATTTGATATACAATTTCAAGGTTTTCTGGGATTTATTTGATTGTATCAAAGGTGCAACTAATTAGCGGATATAACCTTGTATTATTTTTGCTATAAGTTGTATAAATCACATTTTTCGCACTACTTTCCAATCAAACTGCAAAAAAAAATCCCCAAGCAGTGAACTTGAGGATTTAAACCGCATATCGTAATCGGTTTTTTGTGAAAGTGGTGATGGTGTTTGGTTATCAAAAAGTGTTACAATCCGATTATATTTCTGATTTCAACTTCTGAAATTTTTCGGGGTTGACCGTCTTTGGATAAGTAGGTTCGATTAACCAATCTTCCAGTGATTGCAATGCGCTTCCCTTTACCTCCGAAATTTTCGATGAACTGAGCTAGATTTCCAAATGCAAACAATCGATGCCATTCTGCTGTTTTTTCACCTTTCATACTTGGTGCTGAAGTTGCTAAATTAAAACGAGCAACTTTTCCGCCATTTTCAAAATTGGTAATCTGAGGAATATCTCCCATATTCCCGATTAGTGTAACTTGATTTCTCATCTGATTCAATTTTAAATTATAGAACTACTAAATCATTCACTTCTACTTCGGTGACCACTTTTCGATCGCCAGTTTTAGTTTTGTAAAAACGAGACACTAACTTTCCTTCTATCGCAAGGCTGAGTCCGATTGTTCCTAATTGTTCCAATACATGAACCCAATTCCCCCAAGCACTGATTTGGTGCCATTGTTTTCTGTTTTTTAAATTTCCCTCTTGATCTAAATAGGACTCTTGCGTTGACATAGAAAACTGAGCTATTTTTTGACCGTTTTGTAATAAAACTACTTTTGGTTCTGAGGTGATTTTACCGATTAAATTTACGTGATTCATAGCAATTAATTTTTAGTGATTGTTTTGTTTTAAAGCGTACTTCCGTTCAATTGAAAGAAAGTACGCTTTGTTTTACAGTTTACTTTTTCGCGGCAGCAGCCTCAGAAGTGTCTTTCTCAATTTTTTTGATGAGTAAAAAATCAGCCACATCTATTTCAGTAGAATATCGTTTCTCTCCTGATTTTGTTTCGTACTGCTTGTTGACAAGCTTCCCTTCTACCATTACTTCAGATCCTTTATCAGTCACTTTAACAAAAGACTCTGCTGCTTTTCCCCACAATACCAAGTTGTGCCATTGTGTGTTTTCTTTCCACTCACCATCTTTTGTTTTGTAACCCTCGTTTGTTGCTAGTGAAATTCGGGTGATGACGTATCCACCATTTAAAGTTTGGATTTCTGCTTTCGCTCCGATGCGACCGATCAATGTTACTTTGTTTCTTAACGTGCTCATAATTTGTGTTTTTAATAGTTTGTAAATAATTGAATTTTTAATTTGTCAGTGTTGTTGTTTGACATTGCAAAGTTGAGTTGAGTTGAAATCTTTATTCGGTTATTAAACACTTGTATTTGTTTGTTAAACGAATATAAGTAATTATAAACGGATATAGCATTGATATATAATTATTTAAACATTTATAAAAACTGAAAATAAATTTCAAATCTTCATCTATTTTAAGAGGAAAAATGAACCAAATAGATTTAAACAATTGAATTGCTCTAAAAGATAAAATGTTCATAATATGATAACATAGGTCATCTGATCGAAAATATATTCGTCGTAACTTTGCACCGAAATGCGATTGATCTCCTTGAGACAAGTAGTTGTTGAAACCAATTGCAACATACATATTGACTTTTTTGACGTGAAGATTTTCTCTTTTATTGTTTTGAATGCGTTGTTTTTTATCCAATTTGCCAGCTCGCAAGTAATCCTAAATTTTCAAGGAAATGAAATCGGAGACACTTGGAATTTTACAACTACTGGTGCAAGTTCCAGCGCGTTGGTCCAAGCAAATGCAATTGCAAACAAAGTTACAGGTACAAAATCCATCGTAGTTGGAGGAAATACTGGTGGCGGAAGTTGTTACGATGGCGGAAGTGGAAACGGAACAGTTGTTGAAAATAAAATTACATTTCAACCTGTAAACATTGCATCAAGTAATGAATACATCAGAACATTAACTTTTCATTGGGGTTCTCGTTTTCCACAATGTGCTGGTACTGGTTGGGATGCTGGAGAAGATTTATCATTCGTTCCAATCCTAGATGGAATTCCGCAAGTACCAATCATCATTGCTGTTGGAAATGTGAATGCAAACTTTAACATCCGAACTGCTGCTCAACAATACACATACACGATTTCAACTTGTGTCAATTCGTTTTCTTTTGAATTGAAAATCCCGACCAATCGAAGTGATGAATTGCTTTTTGTCGATGATGTTTCGATCTCAACGCCTTCCCTGAACACAGTTTTTAATCCTGTTTTAAATATCACGGGCGATTCTCAGATTTGTGCTGGATCAACAAGTAACTTATCTACCGATATAATTTCTGGTATTAGTTATGACTGGAGCGGCTTGCCGACTGGAGCAAGTTTCACAACTCCAAACAATACTTCTAATTCGAATGCAATGACCATCGATTGGGGAACTGCAGCTGCAGGAACTTATCAAATAAAAGTAAAACCTCGTAAAACGCAATGTGGAATTGATGTTTTTGGCACAGAAGTCACCTACCAAATTGAAGTCAATAGCAATCCTGATTTAACCGTTTCACCTGCAATTTCAATGTGCATTGGCGATACCGTTACATTGAATGCGAACGGCGCTAATACCTATCTTTGGTCAAATGGATTGGGGACAAATAGTTCCGCTATCGTTTCTCCAAGCGTAACAACAAGCTATCAAGTTACAGGATATAATGGAAATTGTAGTTCAACAGAATCTGTTTTAGTAAGTGTGAATCCAAGTTCAATCTCTGCAGGAAATGATCTTGTGGTGTGTGCAGGAAGTTCCGTGACTTTATCCGCAACTGGAGCAACTAATTTTTCCTGGGATCAGAATGTTGTAAACGGAATTCCATTTATTCCAACGGAAACCAACACGTATACAGTTACAAGTACTGGTTCGTGTGCCGGAACAGATCAAATTACCGTTACGGTAGAAGAATTACCAAAGGTTGATTTTTCTGCTGATCTGACAACTGGTTGTAGTCCAGTAATGGTGCAGTTTGAAAACTTTACTTCTGGAAACAATGGCTATCAATGGTCATTCAGCGATGGCGCGAGTAGCAATTTATCAGCACCAAATCATACGTTTATAACTGCTGGATGCAATGATATTACTTTAACAGCAACATCTCCAAACGGTTGTATTACTTCAGTAACTTTCAATGATTTTATTTGTGTTAGTTCTTTACCAGACGTTCAATTTACAAGTAATATAGATCAAATTGACTCAGAAAAAAGCACGGTTGAATTTACCAATCAATCCATCGGAGCTAGCATTTTTGAATGGAATTTTGGCGATGGAACTTACAGTACTGAATTCTCTACTACGCATTCATTTGATCCATTTTCATTAGCGAATCAAATAGTTACTTTGGTAGCAACGAATAACGAAGGTTGTTCAGACACAGCATCGATGATCATCTATTTCAAAGCCATTCCAAGTATTTACGTTCCCAATGCATTCACGCCAAACGGTGATGAAATGAATCAAGTATTCATTCCTAAATTCGGGGACGCCATCGATCCAACAAAATATAGTTTGACCATTTTCAATCGTTGGGGAGAAATCGTTTTTGAAACAGTTGATATTCAGATTGGTTGGAATGGAACTTTCAAAGGGCAAGATGCCCAAGAAGGTGAATACATCTGGAAAATGAGATATGGAATTGTAGAAGGAGTTGATCAAATTGAAAAACTAGGTCACGTTGCTTTAATTCGCTAAAGTACATCCACAACTAACTTTATAGAGGAGAACATGCCTTTTTTTCTAGCCCTATTTCTAATACTATTTTCTTCTTGTCAAGGTCAAGAATTAAAATGCAACAACGATTACAATCTCAAAGGAAAAGTAAAACAAGTAGAAGAAACTACAACTCATTCCGATTTCGAAATGAAGACAATTTATTCCTTAAATGTGGATGGTTATCTTTTGGAAATGGAGGATTATAGCGCGAATAAATTGATTGAAAAGAAAGAATACACGTACAAAAATGGCATCATTCGCCAGTTAAAAACTTTCGATTCAAATGGAAAAGAAATCTCCAATCGTGATTTTATCATAAACGATCAGAATCAAATTGAGAAAACGATTGTTAGCAGCTTAAACGGCGAAAGAACCATAAAATATCAATATGAAGGAAATTCAAAATTGCCTGATAGCGGAAATGAATTAGATAAAAATGGAAAAAAGATTCGTTCGTGGAAACTAGCATATAAAAACAATTTAGTTTCAATTCATCGTAACTATACAGCTGATGGAAAAATGACAAGTCAAACGTTTTACACCTATAACCTCAATAATGATTTAGTCGAACTAATCGAAAAAGACGGAAACAACAAAATCACTCACAGACAATCTTCAGAATATCAACGTGATGAACATCAAAACTGGATTGAAAAAAAAGTGTATGACGAAAACAAAGTATTGATTTCAACCAGCATCAGAAAAATAAAATATTGGTAGATTTAGAAACTGATAGTAAACGGTAAAAAGGTAATCAATTGTTTTTTTATTTCAAGCAGAACATCAATTGAAAAAATCCCATGTCAAACCAAGTCGAATAACGCTCGGATTTGTGGGAAAGCCAATTTGTTGAAGATTGGTTTTTGAATTCCAAAAATAATCCAAGTTTTCAACTTTGAAATAGAATCGGAAAACATCAATTTTAAAACCAGTAAAGAAACTCAATTCCAAAACTGGTTGGTGCGTTAGTTGTTGATTTGGAAGGACAAACAAATCGATATTACTTTGATAATCCAACAATCGATATCCGGCTTGGTAACGAACATCTACGCCAATGATAAAATCCAATCGTTTTGCTTTGAAAAGTTTTTGATTGTAAAATAATTTAGCACGCAAGTCATATTGCGGAATAAAATCGAACGATTCTGGCGCCATAGAATACGTAACGCGAGGCTGCAAATGAAATGCGCGCCATTTTAAATCCGCTCCAACAATTGCTGTAAAAAGATTGATATTAGTAAGCGTATCGTTGCGCCACGTATCATTCATGAAGAAATAGGTATTCTTCATGTTCTTCCATCCGAATTGACCAGCTAATTTCCATTTAGAAAAATTAGCAACTTCATATTTCAAACCAGTTTGTTGCGCAGTTTTCAAATTTGTCAAATTCCAAGACTGGTTGTTGGCGAAATAACTTCGTTGGAAAACAGTTGGTAATTTTGAATTGCTTTCAAAGTGCAACATGTGTTTCCAATTGACTTGTTTGAATTCTGCTTTTAAGCTCTCACTCCATTCTCCGTGAGCGCCAGCTAAATTCAACTTCATTTCGTTTTGCACTGAAAAGTTTGAAAATCGAATTCCAACATTTCCTTGAAATTCAATTTCAGAAGTATCTCGATGCGTTCCTAAATTTTGATAATCCCAAAATGAATGCTGAATCAATGCTTCGACTTGTAAGAAATTCGTTTTTAAAAAATATCCACCTGCATTATTTATTTTGGCAATCTGATATTGATCTCTGGTAGCATTAGAATCGATGTAAATGTTCTGATACATTCCAGCCATTGCGCCTTGTTCAAAAAATTCTCTGTTCTCGATTGACCATCGATTTTTATAAATTATTCCGTGACGAACTAAGGTGTCTTTGTTAAAATTAACTGCATGTTGAGTTCCTAATTCAAAACTTTTCTGCTCAGAATTAGCATATTCTTTACGAACAGGAACGAATTCCAAACCAAAGGTATCAATTAAAGTGTCAGAAGTAATTCCGCCACTTAATTGCCTCTTGGATTTGATGTAATTGAAATACAATAGACCTTCATACTTTTCACTTCGATGATCAAGCAGAACTTGAAAAGATTGATTATCAAAACCAGTATTCCGCATCATTCCTTTGATGTTCCCGTATGCATTTTTATCAAAATGAATATTCAGGTTTATATTTTTACGAAACGACTGTTGATAATCTGCGTGCACGTATTGTAAACCTTTGGATCCAAAAGAATAGACAAATCCTAAATGTGGTAATGCAGCAAAATGACTTTTTATGGTTTTAGGAAGTAGTAATGGTTTTTGCAGGTGACTGAAAACGGATAAATAATCAGTACTATTTTTTCCAAATGGATTATTCCACGCTCCTCCTGGCGTAAGTGAAAAATCACCGGCATAATAGGTATCGAGTGAATCGATTGCTATACCTCCTGAGCGGTGAGAAATTTTAAGGGTATCGGTTTCTAGAAATAACAAGTTGTACTGCGCATAATTTGTCAGTGGCAATAAAACCAGAATGAAGGCAATGAATTTTGACACGTTAATTCTAAAAGTGTAAAAATAGGAAATGGAATAGTATAAAGCAAAAAAAAGGGGGTTAAAAACCCCCTTCAAATATTCTTAATAAAATTACATTTTCGCAATAAGCATCGCTAAACCAGACTTAAGGTTTCCTGCTTTATTATCGTGAATGATGTTTCTTTTAGCTAATTTATCAATCATTTGAGAAATCTTAGGAAACAAAGCTTCAGCTTCAGTTTTCTCAGTCATTGCTCTCATTTTTCTAATCGCATTACGTGTTGTTTTATGCTGGTATTTGTTACGAAGATTTTTAGCTTCGCTTGATCTGATTCTTTTTTTTGCTGACTTATGATTCGCCATGATTTTTTTGTGTTAAATATAAAGTAATTTACTGAATGTAATTGCAGCCCATAGGAGAATCGGACTCCTGTTTCCAGGATGAAAACCTGGCGTCCTAACCACTAGACGAATGGGCCATTAAAAATAAAAGAACGTTTTCTTCTTTTGCAGCCCATAGGAGAATCGGACTCCTGTTTCCAGGATGAAAACCTGGCGTCCTAACCACTAGACGAATGGGCCAAATCAAATCATCTGATTGATTTTCGAGTGCAAATATAGATGTTTATTTTGTATTAGCAACACATTTGCAATCTTTTTTTAGAAAAAGTCACCTTTTTCAGATTCAAACTTAAATCCTAGACGTTTCCCCGTTTGCATACTTAGACTATCAGAAATCGCAATAGCTTGTTGTACATTAATTTGTGCGACAATTTCGTATGGAGGAGTTAGTAAATCAAAATTAAGAGCGTATGCAAAAGAAGTTAAGATAACGTCTCGAAGAATTTCATCGCAGAGACATTCTTCTCCAATATCTTTAAAAGATGTTCCCAAAGGACCTTTCCCTTCCATGAAAAAATGTCCTTCAGAATTCACAAATATTCTTCCAATTAAGTATCCTAAATCATGAGATCTACTTTGAATTAAGGATTGCGCTAAAAAGTTATAGATGTAGATGATTCCAAAATAACCTCGACTAGGATTGTCCTTCAAGTATTTCTCTTCCCAAAAAGGATGTCCTTCTGGCAACAAGAAAATGTTATTGTGCATGTGAAACAACAAAGCATCACTTCCTACAAACACCTGCGCTTCAAATCGGTTCTTATCGTCGTATTGCATTCGAATACGTGGATCCGTAATTTTCTCTTTTAAAGCAGATACTTCTTCTTGCAAAACCTTTTTAAGTGAATTGAATATTTTTTCAGTATCTTCAATGATATCTTGTTTTAATGCCGACTTGGATGTCAGTAAATTCAAAATAACCTCTCTTGGATCTTGATCCTTTTTTTTCTTTTTGGCCATGCTGTAAACTTGGAATTAATATGCTTTCGCAAGAACTACCCTAAACTTAGAAGGTTTTCCAGTAACCATACAAACACCATCTTCTTCAGGAGAATCTAAAGGAATACAACGAATTGTTGCTTGCGTTTCTGCTTTTATCAATGCTTCTGTTTCAATTGTACCATCCCAGTGAACCAAGTAAAAACCTCCTTCTTTCTCTAGTTTTTCTTTAAATTCAGTATACGTATCTACTTTTTGAATGCGATCATTTTTAAATTTCAATGCACGCTCAAACAGGTTGTTTTGAATATCCTCCATCAATTGAGCAATTGTATGCTCTACTCCTGCTAGATCAACAATTGACTTCTCTTTGGTATCCCGGCGAACCAATTCTACTTTTCCTTCTGCTAAATCTCTTGGTCCAATTGCAACACGCACCGGAACTCCTTTCGTTTCGTATTCAGCAAATTTCCATCCTGGACGACGGTTATCATCGTCATCGTATTTCACAGAGATTCCTAATTCTTTCAATTTAGAAGTCAACTCCAAAGCCGCTTCAGAAACCAAAGTCAATTCTTCAGGTGATTTATAAATAGGAATAATTGCAACTTGGATAGGTGCTAATTTTGGAGGTAATACCAATCCTTCATCATCCGAATGCGTCATCACCAAAGCACCCATCAAACGCGTTGAAACACCCCAAGATGTTGCCCAAACATGTTCTAATTTCCCTTCTTTATCAGCAAATTTCACATCAAATGCTTTTGCAAAGTTTTGTCCAAGAAAGTGCGATGTACCTGCTTGAAGTGCCCTACCGTCTTGCATCATTGCTTCAATACAATAGGTTTCTTCCGCACCAGCAAAACGTTCGCTTTCACCTTTTTTACCGCGAATTACCGGCATCGCCATAAATTCTTCGGCAAATTCAGAATAAACATCTAACATTTTTTCAGCCTCCACAATCGCTTCTGCTTTTGTCGCATGTGCCGTGTGACCTTCTTGCCATAAAAATTCAGAAGTACGTAAGAATAAACGAGTTCTCATCTCCCAACGTACTACATTTGCCCATTGATTTATTAGTATTGGTAAATCACGGTAAGACTGAATCCAGCCTTTATATGTACTCCAAATAATTGCTTCACTCGTAGGACGAACAATCAGTTCCTCTTCCAGTTTAGCTTCAGGATCTACAATCAGTTTTGTTTTATCATTTGGATCTGTTTTCAAACGATAATGTGTTACTACAGCACATTCCTTTGCAAAACCTTCCGCATTTTTCTCTTCAGCTTCAAACATACTTTTGGGAACAAAAAGCGGAAAATATGCATTTTGGTGTCCAGTCTCTTTGAAACGCTTATCCAATTGAGCTTGCATTTTTTCCCAGATTGCATATCCGTATGGCTTGATAACCATACACCCTCTTACTGCTGAATTTTCAGCTAGACCAGCTCTAAAAACGAGATCATTGTACCATTTTGAATAATCCTCCTCTCTTGTAACGTTCTTTGCCATTTTGTATGTTGATTTTAATTGTATAAATTATCGTTAATTGATTCTGCAAATGTAAAAATAAAGATTATCTTTATAGAATAGTTACTAAATATACATCCTATGAAAAATTTTATTTATTTACTTTCGACAGGAATTGCATTGGGAACACTTGGCTCTTGTGCTAGTATTTCCAACAGTATTGATGACGATGTTTATGTTTCAAAAGGCGTTGAAATTCCAATTGATGAATCTTTGAACGACGAAACATCATACACCGCATACAAGTACAATAAAGAGCGAGAAAACTCTACAACACAATACGTTACTAATAATTATTATGGTAATTCTGGATACCATAATTACGGATACAGTTCCTACGGTTACACTCCTTATTATGGTTATCAACCTTATTACGGTTATAGCTCTCATCACAGACCTTGGAGATACATTCCAGGATATGGGTGGAGTTATGTAGGTTATAGACCTCAATTTGGATTTTCATACAACAGTGGTTTTGGATTTGGAATGGGTTACGGATATTCGCCTTATGGATACAACCCATACGGATATGGTTACAATCCATACGGATACGGAGAATATGGTTACGGAGGTTATGGTTACAACCCATACGGATACAATCCTTATGGCTATTACAACCCATACCAATATTACGGAAATAACAACGGAAATCACTCTGGGAACTCCACTGGTGGTGGAAACTGGGGAAATTCAAGCAATTCTTCAAGTACGCATTATAGAGGACCGAGAGGTTCTTCTGGCGGCGGAGTCGTAACAAGAAACAATGCACCTGGAACCTTAAAGTCAGGAACATTTACCAGCGGAAATACGAAAACACCTTTATCAAGAGTTGAGGGCGCTGAGAATTTCAGTGGAAAGGATCAAAAAATGAATGTAAGACCGGTTGAAAAAGAAAACATTATCATTCGAAACACGGATACGAAAGTTAAAGACAACAAAACGATTCAATCTGGATCTGTGAAGCCTACCATCTCTCCTGTTAGAGAGAATGTTCGCGAAAACACACGTCCTGAAGTCAATTCTTCAACTCCAGTTCGAGTTGCACCAAGCAATGAAAACAGAATCGTTTCTCCTAGTAATAACAACCGTGGAGTGAATCCGAATACAACAATCTCACCGTCTCGTTCAAACCCTACCATTCAGAGAGAATCTGCTCCGGTTCGAAATTCAGGCTCTGGAACGATTAGACAAGAGAATCCAAGTAGAAATCAAATGCAATCACAACCTTCGCAACGTGTTTCACCTTCTATGAGTCAGCCATCGAGACCTTCTACTCCAAGTGCAAGTCCGGTAAACAGAGGTAGCGGTTCAAATTCAGGCGCAACGTCTAGACCAAGTAGCGGAACATCTAGACCAGGAGGCGGAAGATAAATTAATTAGCTTTGTATTTTATATTTTAACATGAGGAAATTATTCATCGCTTACATCTTGTTTCAAATGACTGGATATTCGTTCAGTCAAGACGTCATAGACTTGGTGCGATATTCAAACTTACAACTTCAAGGTAGTGCTCGATTCGAAGCAATGGGAGGTTCTTTTGGTGCTTTGGGTTCGGACATTAGTTCGTCGTTAATCAATCCTGCAGGATATGGAAGGTATTCTTCTTCTCAGTTTGGAATTGGATTTAATTACAACAACATTCGAAATACAAGCGATTTTCAAAATCAATCGACGTTGTCTAAAAAGAATGTTTTTAAACCATCAAACGTAGGTTTTGTAATTGCAAATGATGTCTCTCACAAGAACAAAGGTTTTTTGTACAATCAAATCGGATTTAGTTATAACCGAGTTGATAATTTCACCAACAGAATCGAGTACAACGGTAGGATGTTGAATTCGCTTCTAGATGTATTTGCAGGTTCTGCATACCTTTATGCTACTAATGAATTACCGCCGTTCACCTCTCAGCTGGCCTATACTACTAACGCAATCTATGCGAATATTGATGGAAGTTATAGTCCAAGATTGAGTCAAACAGATACGATGAATCATACTCGGATCATCTCTACCAAAGGTGGCGTTTCTGAATACACCTTTTCATACAGTACCAACTATTTGAATCGCTTGTATTTTGGAATCAACTGGGGAATTAGAGCGGCAAGATATACGGAAGATTATACACACAAAGAAAGTCAATATGGCGGTCCAATTACTTCCATTGATTCATTTGAATACATTTATCATCTAGAAACTAGAGGAAATGGAAACAATTTTAAAATTGGTATTATTTATCTTCCTGTTCAACAATTGCGATTGGGTTTAAGCTTACACACTCCTACGTATTATTCTTTGAAAGACGCTTGGTCTGCTGATATGAACATGATTCGAAATGATACTTTATATGGTGTTGTTTCTGGAAAAACTCCAACTGGTGATTACAAATACAGGTTGAGAACACCGGCAAAAGTAATTGGATCATTAGCTTATGTATTTGGTACAAGAGGAAGTATAAACATCGATGTAGAATATATTGATTATTCAAAAGCAAACTTAAAATCTACCAACGATCCGGTTTACGCGCCCGAACCAAATGAATATCGATATCAAAACGAAGAAGCAAGTCAAATATTAAAACCTGTTTTAAACATTCGTATTGGAGGAGAAATGGTTATACAAACACAATATTATGTTCGAGCAGGATTTGCATATTACCCACAACCTTATGAGTCGAATGTATCAGCTGGAACAAAAGCTGGAACTACCATTTCATTTGGTGGAGGAATAAAACTAGGAAGTAATAGCATTGATTTAGCATATAAAATTCAGTCTAAGAATTTTAATTATTACGCTTTTGATGTCAGTAAGACAAGTATTAATTCAAACACAAACGGATTGATCTTGAGCTATTCTGTCAATTTCTAAAAATATCTACCTTAGAAAACAAGAAGTCAATTAAGAAATAATCTTAGTTGACTTTTTGCTTTTTTCATCCTTCAGCAAGATTTTAACGGATTTATCAAATGAGATCTTATGAATTTTACTGTGGATCCACGCTGAAACATCGAAAAACTCTAAAATAACACGTTCTTGATGAATGTTGAGTAAAGCATCAACTTCTACTTCCATCTCTTTGAATATCTTCAACTTGGTACTACTATCAGCAACTTTGGATACCTTTCTAATGTATTTGATAAAGACCGACTCAATTTGGTAATTGCGTTTCGTTTTAGATAAATACCGATTGGTTGACTTGATCGCATATTCTAAGAAATCGTAGTTCTCTAATTCATAATGAAGAATTAAATTCAACAGCCTACTAAATCCATAAATATCTTGTCTTAAATTTTGTTCATTGTCGTTGAGTACTTCGTTGATAAAAGACAAGGATCTTTTGTAATTTTCAACACCAAAATAAGAATAAGCTTGATTATACAAAAAAGTAACTTCTTGCTCTTTACTTATTTTTCCTTCATAGACTTTTTTCTCTTTATCAATGATTTCCAATAAATCAACCGATTGCTGCATTTCCCCTCTCACGTGCAACATGTGTAATTCTTGGTTGTACGTATTTGTAAATATACGAACCGCAATATCCATCGAATTAAAACCTTTTTGAGTTGACAATTGTCTTATTTCATTCACTAAATCGGTTGCCTTATCAAAATCTTTGCTGTCGATGTAACAACGAAGTAAATGAAACAAAGTCATCACATACCGTTGTGGAGAATCTTCTTTAATTTGAGGGTTTTGATTCAGCACTTCTTTTGTACGGTTGAAAAACTGGAAACTACTTTCGTAATCTCTATTTGTAGCAGCACACAAACCTTTGATATAATAACAAATTGAAGTAGCTCTTGTTGATAAAGCAGTGTTTTTACCGTTTATTAAATGGTAATTGGCAATGGATTCAACGATTTTTTGTTCTTCATTATTTCTCGTAAATCCACCACTTCTGAAAATTAGATTAATCTTAGAATAGATTACTTGATATTCTGCTAAATTTCGAAGTTTTGAAACCACCAATTCTTCCTCTTCCACCAATTCGTCCAGGTTGGTAGAGAACTCTCCTTCTTCATAAGCTTCTTCCAATAGTTTCTTTTGCCATGAAATCAACTCGTACCAGTAATAAAATTTCTCATACGGTTCAGCTAATTTTTTAGCACGACTTACGAATTTCTCACACTCCTTATAAAGTGCTTTACTAAAAAGAATTTCAATATTCTTGATTTCTTGTTTTAATAAACTACTAACTGATTGCTCGCTGTAAAAAGATCTCAAACTTTTCAAAATCAATTTATACAAATGATTTTTTTCAGATGGAAAGTGCTTTATAAAAATTTCTCCTTTGAATTCTTTCTTCAAAGCCTCTTCATCGTAGATAAGTTGTTTGTCGATGCAATCAAATATTTTTAGATAATTTTTCTCTCCCGTCTGCAAAGAAGATGAAAGTTTGAAAAATCTTTTCTCAGATTTACTTAATGATTTAATCAGCTTGAATAATTCGGTTGATGGTTTCATAGGTGAAGAAAAATGAAATTCTAAATTCAGAAGTAAGCATGTGTCCCTAGTTTCTTTTCAATAAAGCATAATAAGTTCTTTCTTTCACTTTTTAATTTCTTGAAAAAAGAAACAGAGCAATTGTCGTCATTCAGTTTTTCAATGATTATCGTTTAAAAGATTTTACTTATTTACAAGACGTTCGAAAAGCAAATTGGTTTATACAAATATAGCTAAAATTGGATTCCCAAAACAAAAAAAGTCTTCCGAAGAAGACTTTTAACAAACAAACCAAATTCGAAAATTGAGGCAATTAACGAAGGTTTACCTTTTCTCCTTTGTTCAATAAATCATCAGGAGATGCCACCATGTTTTTATCCATCAAGGAGCTTAATTTTATTCCTTCTAGCTGAGAAATCATTCTCAAAGAGATTGGATTGGTAACAGAAAATGTACTGTTATGTTTCGATCTTCTTCTTTTTGGTTGTAGGTATACAATGTCACCTTCTTCTAGCACATCTTTACGATCGCCGTAATCGTTGTATCTGTATAATTGCCACAATCCCATTTTAAATTCCTTTGAAATTCGAAAGAATGTATCTCCTTTTTTAGCGACAACATATTTAATATTATTACTGTGAAGTAAAACAGTATGTTGACTTGCGGCTGCAGAACTATTTGCACCAGAAGTATTGGCAATGTACTCTATCGGATTTGAAGTTTCAATGGCTGCTTTGTCTAAATCATGTAAGTTTAAACGTTCAATTAAATCAATTAACAAATGAGGATACTTTGGATTCGTTGCATAACCAGCAGCCTTCAATCCGTTCGCCCAACCTTTATAATCTGTAATTTTCAAGGTAAATAAATTCGCATAACGTGATCTACCGGTCAAAAATTCACTGTGATCTTTAAAAGATTCACTTGCATTTCTGTAATTTCTAAAACATTCATTCGGTTTATCATCATCGATAAAAAAAGTAGCACCTTTCCATTCGTGGCACTTAATCCCAAAATGATTATTTGCTTTTTGAGCCAAAACTGAGTTTCCATAACCACTCTCTAAAATTCCTTGTGCCATCGTGATACTAGCAGGAATTTTACTTTGAATCATTTGAGAAACGGCTACACTTTTCCATTGGTCAATGTATTCTTTCTGAGTATACTTTCTTTCAACAACAGCATAAACCATTGATAATGAAAGTGTAAATAAAGTTGTAAGGATCGATATTTGTCTCATAATTGAAATGTTATTAACAGTGTTACGCAAGTTATCAACAATTGTTACACATTTTAACGTATTTCTTTCATTTTTATTTTGAATGAAGATGACATTTCTTTGATGGATTCAACGTTTTGTTACCACAACGATTTCCAGCTTTGGTCATTCCTTCGCATTGAACTGCTACTTTTAAAGGTACAGCTGTAGCTGGAGTTACTTCTTCAATAACTTCTTTCCCATTCACTTCTTTGCTTACTTCTGATTCAACCTCTGAATCATCGACATCTGAAACTGAATTTAATGTTGTAGAACTGCTCCACGTCCAACAGTTAACGCAAATCTGTTGTTCTAAATTGTGCTGATCCTTTTTATTTAATTTCGGAAAAAAATTAATCTGAGTCATTTTTTCAACTTCTTCAATCGTCACTGCAAAATCGGTCAAGCCAGCACTTGAAGATTCGTTGGGAATAATAAAGGCAATTCCTTTGGGAGTTTTGCTGTAAAAATCGAGGATCACTTTGTAAAAGTATGTTGGAACTGAAACTGCATTTGGTCCAATCGCAGAAAGACTATCATTTAAAATGGGTCCCGTAATAACATAGATACAACTATCTATGCTTGCCCAATTCCGCACTTGCGTTTCCAGTCTTTTCCATATACCGCGATTAAAACTTGGCACTTGAGGACTCATGTTGCTATAATAAAACGATTCATTCATTGCCTGAACCGACCAATTAAAATCTGCCGCTGGAGCCAAATGCCCGCGATCATAGCCTGATTTTAAATAATCCTTTGAAGTTGCAGAACCAGTTGAAATTCTTGGATCGACTAAGAACCGATTTGATCTCTCTAAACTTTTACCCATATTTTCTCGCAACAATTGATAGGCTACCCACACCGCCTGTTCGTGTTTTTCAGAATACAAAAGCGAAATAGCGCTATGAACAATTACGGTATCTTTTACAGACACCGCAGGAATTTCAAATGGCCAACTTGGATTTTGTCCAAAAACGAGACTTTGAAAAAAGAGAATGAGCGTTAGGAATAGTGGTTTCATATCGTGCTTATTTAAAAATAAAAAAGCCTGGCAAAACCAGGCTTTCTATATCAAATTATGTGCTTATGCTTTTTTATCATCTACTTCAACAGCAGCTAGTTCTTCAGATTTGTAAGCACCTGAATCAAGCTTGCTTTTCAAAGTTTTAAAAGTATCTAATGTATAATTCACATCTTCCATGGTATGCGCAGCAGTTGGGATAATTCTCAACATAATTACATCTTTTGGAACAACTGGATAAATTACAATTGAACAGAAGATACCATAATTTTCACGTAAATCGAACGTCAAATTCGTTGCTTCAGCTAATGAACCTTTCATAAACACTGGAGTTACTGGTGAATTTGTTGCACCAATATCGAAACCAGCATCTTTAAATCCTGTTTGAAGTGCCGTAGCAATTTTCCACAAGTTTTCTTTCAACTCTGGTCTAGTTCTCAACATTTCCAAACGTTTTCTAGCACCAATTGTGATGGTCATCGGCAATGCTTTTGCAAACATTTGAGAACGCATGTTGTAACGTAAATATTCAACGATACTTTCTTCAGCGCAAACAAATCCACCGATAGAAGCCATTGATTTAGCAAAAGTTCCGAAAAGAACATCAATTTCTCCTTGAACACCTTGCTCTTCACCAGCACCTTGGCCTGTTTTACCCATCGTACCGAAACCGTGTGCATCGTCTACGAACAAACGGAAATTGTATTTTCCAGATTTTCTAAACTCAACAATTTCTTTCAATTTACCTTGGTCACCAGCCATTCCAAATACACCTTCCGTGATCACTAAAATACCACCTCCAGTTTTTTCTGCCAATGCAGTTGCATTCTTCATTTGCTTGTCAAAGCTTTCCATGTCGTTGTGTTGGAAAACGAATCTTTTCCCTGTATGCAAACGCATTCCGTCAAGGATACAAGCATGAGATTCACTGTCGTAAACGATAATGTCCGTGCGATCAACCAAAGCGTCAATTGCAGAAACCATTCCTTGGTATCCAAAGTTCAAAAGAATACAATCTTCTTTATCCATGAACTCTGCCAATTCATTCTCTAATTTTTCGTGTTCACTTGTTTGACCTGTCATCATTCTAGCTCCCATTGGGTAAGCTAAACCGTACTGAGCTGCAGCTTGTGCATCTGCTTCACGGATTTCAGGCATGTTGGCAAGACCTAAATAGTTATTAATAGACCAAACCAAGCACTCTTTTCCACGGAAAAACATTTTTCTACCTAATTCACCTTCTAATTTAGGAAATGTAAAATATCCGTGAACTCCTTTAGAGTACTGTCCAATTGGTCCGCGATTTTTACGGATCTTATCAAATATATCCTGTTGTGCCATTTTATTGTGTATAAATTATTATTAAAATGATTCTGCAAATTTAGTTGATTTTATGCTATTTCTATCTGAAAATCTGGATAATTATCAACACCAAAAGGTTATTAGTGCTTTTCAGTGTATTTAGAGCAACTTATTCAACCTTTAGAAAATTACATTTATTTGAAAATCGAATACCTATTGATTATTTTTCTCTTTTTCTAAGGTTCATAAATGGCACTTCGATAAATTTATAGAGTAGGAAAGAAATACCAATCGTCAATACCCAAAATAAACTGTATTCAAACACCCAATCGGATTCTATTTGGTGACGCTTCAATAAATTGTCATTCATTACATATTTAATGAGTACGTGAATAACGACATTGAGATTAATTAAATACATCGAATAGGAAATCAAACTGATGTTCGTAATCCAGGTGCTAAATGGCGATTTAAATTGTTTCCAATTTGACAAATAAGGAAGCATCAAAAAGACGGCAAGGGATTTAAAAGTGGGAACCCAAGCATAAAATTCATAATCAAAACGCAACTTCAAATAATACAAACTTACGACTGCAAATATAGCTAAGGGCATTGAATTCAACCGATTCCAAAGTGCTGGATAATAATGAGATACATAAACCGCCAACACTCCATACATGATAGAGTCTAATCTGGTTGAAACTTGCATCAAAAAACGACTACCTTCTTTGAATGACTCAATATCAACTTGTTGGAATGCATAAAGACGATAACATGTTACCACCAGAATAACGAAGATGATTACTCCTAAAAAGGTTTTCTTTACCGTGCTTTTGAATAAATACAAGGACGAAAAAATGAAGGTCGGAACGAGTAAATAAAACCATTCTTCAACACTCAAACTCCAAGATTCACTAAAAAAAGGTGGTTGTGTTACAAAGAAATTTTGCACAAAAAGATAGTATTTCCACAAGTGTTCTGGCAACCGTTCTGGTTTCATCACATACGTAAAAATAGACAAAAAAGTAAGCACAATTAAATACATCGGCAAGGTACGCAACCACCTTCTGTTCCAGAAATTGAGTAGCAATTTAAAAGTTGGCTTGTTTTTTTCAAGTTGCTTGATTAAAATTCCTCCGATCAGAAAGCCACTCAATACAAAGAAAATGGAAACGCCATCTAAAACAATTAACTGAAGTGTTTTTTTGTATTGACTTGGAACCAAGATCATGCTGTGACCGAAAACCACAAAAAAAATAGCGAAAAAACGAAGTAAGTCGAGTCCAAAAACCCTTGACTTACCTGCATTTAAATTAAAAAAGCTCATTTAAAGTATAAAGACCTCATCCATTGATAGAAAAGGTGTGCGAAATTACTTCTTTTTTTGAAACTACATGCCGAATTTGCAAGTTGAAATTTCTGAATCTCTAATGGCTTAAGAAATAGAAAAAAAGTAGAGCTAAAAACATTGGTAATTAGATACTTAACATAATAAAAACTTTAAACTAGAAAAGAGATGCAACGAATTACATCTCTTTCCAATTCTTGTTTTTTTTAGCTCTTTAAAGAATCACTTCTTCTTCTTCGGAGATCGGTTTTCTAAATACAATCTTTCCATCAAAGACATCCATCACTACATTTGCTGTCGTATCAACCTTTCCTGATAAAATGGATTTTGAAAGTTCGTTCAATACTTGTTTCTGAATTACTCTTTTCACTGGTCTTGCACCAAATTGCGGGTCGTAACCTGCTTCTGTGATCCATTCAAAAGCATCAGGAGTTACAAATAATGAAATGTCTTTCTCCTTCAACAACTTGGATAAATGATCCAATTGAATGTGAACAATTTGTCTCAAATCTTTCTTGGTCAACGGTCTGAACATCACAATCTCATCAATTCGATTCAAAAATTCTGGACGAATCGTTGCTTTTAACAATTCCATCACTTTGAATTTTGCTTTTTCCTGAACCTCATCCATTTGACTTTCCTTTGCTCCTTCAAATGCTTCTTGAATCAAGTGAGAACCTAAATTACTGGTCATGATAATGATTGTATTTTTAAAATTCACCGTTCGCCCTTTGTTGTCTGTCAACCTTCCGTCATCTAAAACTTGCAACAAGATGTTAAAAACATCAGGATGCGCTTTTTCAATCTCATCTAAAAGTACAATTGAATAGGGTTTTCTGCGAACAGCTTCTGTTAATTGTCCACCTTCGTCGTAACCAACATATCCCGGAGGCGCTCCAACCAAACGACTCACAGCATGTTTCTCTTGGTATTCACTCATGTCGATTCGCGTCATTGCATTCTCATCGTTGAACAAATATTCAGCAAGTGCTTTCGCTAATTCCGTTTTACCAACACCTGTTGTACCAAGGAAAATAAAAGATCCAATCGGTTTTTTCGCATCTTGCAATCCAGCTCTGCTTCTACGAACAGCATCTGAAAGTGCTTCAATAGCTTCTTCTTGACCGACTACTCTTTTTTCCAATTCCTCTTCGAGTTTCAATAATTTAGAAACTTCCGATTCAATCATTTTAGATACTGGAATTCCGGTCCAGCGAGAAACTACATCTGCAATTTCAGCAACATCTACTTCCTCCTTGATCATTTTAGAAGAAGATTGAACTTCCGCCAAATTTCCTTTTGCGATTTCTAATTTCTCCTCTGTATCCTTGATTCTTCCGTATCTAATTTCAGCTACTTTGCCATAATCTCCCATTCTCTCCGCATTATCTGCTTCGATTTTGAAATTTTCGATGTCTTCTTTCATCTTTTGAATGCCGTCGATTACATCTCTTTCGGCTTGCCATTTGGCTCTGAACGCATCTCTTTGCTCTACCAAATTTGCCAAGTCTTTGCCTAAAACTTCCAATTTCTTGGTGTCATTTTCACGCATCAAAGCTGCTTTCTCAATTTCCATTTGAAGAATTTTTCTTTCTAATTCATCCAATTCTTCTGGTTTGGAATTGATTTCCATTCTTAATTTTGAAGCTGCTTCGTCAATCAAGTCAATGGCTTTATCTGGCAAATGACGTTCGGTAATGTAACGTTGAGACAATTCCACCGCAGCGATGATTGCTGCATCTTTGATAATTACTTTGTGGTGATTTTCATATTTTTCTTTAATTCCACGCAAGATGGAAATTGAATCCTCGGTTGTAGGTTCATCCACCAAAACTGTTTGGAATCTACGAACCAACGCTTTGTCTTTTTCAAAGTATTTTTGATATTCATTCAAGGTCGTTGCACCAACTGCTCTCAAATCTCCGCGTGCCAAAGCAGGCTTCAAAATGTTTGCCGCATCCATTGCACCATCTCCGCCTCCTGCGCCAACCAAGGTATGAATCTCATCAATAAACAAGATAATTTCTCCATCGGCATCGGTTACTTCTTTGATCACCGCTTTCAAACGCTCTTCAAATTCTCCTTTGTACTTCGCTCCTGCAATCAAAGCACCCATATCCAGAGAATAAACGATCTTGGACTTGAGGTTTTCTGGAACATCGCCCGTAATAATTCTATGCGCCAAACCTTCCGCGATGGCTGTTTTACCAACACCCGGTTCACCAATTAATATCGGATTATTCTTCGTTCTTCTCGTCAATATTTGAAGAACTCTTCTGATTTCTTCGTCGCGACCAATCACCGGATCTAATTTTCCAGCTTTGGCCAATTCATTTAAATTCTTTGCGTATTTCTCCAAAGATTGATACGTTCCCTCCTGATTATCAGAAGTTACATTTTGTCCGTTTCTTAAGTCCATGATTGCTTCTTTGAGTTTTTTAGGTGTAATTTGTTGATCTTTCAAAAGTTGTCCAGTGGAGTCGTTTGCACTTAACAAAGTATAAAACAACACTTCAATCGAAACAAATTCGTCTTGAAAATTTTTCATTTCAAGCAATGCTTGATTGAGTATTTTATTAGAACCCTGAGATAAACTCAACTGTCCTCCTGATACTTTGGGATAATTGCTAATAATTCGATCCAGCACTGTTTCCAGTTGCGCTGGCTGAATATTCATTTTTTGAAGCAGATACGGCAATACATCTTTGTCGGAAATAAACATTCCTTTCAAAAGATGTCCTGTATCAATGACCCCGTTTCCATTGCTTTCAGCTAAAGTTTGAGCCTGTTGAATTGCTTCTTGAGATTTTATTGTAAACTTATTAAAGTCCATAATTTAGCTATTTTAATTTCTAAGTAATGGTCAAAATTTGAACCGTTTCAAAAACTGAGGTCTAAATCGGTAATTTTGTCATTTCGAGATAGTTTGACCTGCAAAATTGTCACACTTCAAAATCTTTTGATAGATTAAAGGTATGGTTTTATTGAGCTAGATTGAGATAAGCGATGCTTTTTTTGATTTATTGTAAGTTATGAAGCAATCATTATTTGACAATAAAAAGGGATGATAATCGATTATTACAAATCGCTTGTTGTATTCACTATCTTGCATGGTAAAACAAGAATTAAATATCGGATAATAGAAAATAAAACATAATGTGTGAATATTCAAACAAAACTTCATATATTTGTATTAATAATCAAACATTATGGCAAACAAAAGTCCGATAGTACTTCCAAAATTAAAGCGAATATTGAGTGAACTTGGCGAAAATATCAAGCTTGCACGTTTGCGACGGAAACTAAGCACTGAGCAGGTTGCACAACGAGCTGGAATCAGCAGGTCGACACTTATTGCAATTGAAAAAGGATATGAAGGCGTAGGGATTGGATATTTCTTGAATGTTTTATCCGTTTTGGGACTGGAGAAAGATTTTCTTTTGCTAGCGAAAGATGATGTTTTGGGAAGGAAATTGCAGGATATCGGGTTGATTACCAAGGAGCGAGCTCCGAAAAGAAAATAGATCATGGCAAAGCAAGGAGAAAAACGAAGCGTATATGTGTACGCAGATTGGCAGGGAATGGCTAATCCGCTGTACATGGGTATTCTCCAAAGTGTACTTTTGCGAGGTAAGGATATTGATTCCAATCGGATGTAAATTCGGGTAGCATTCAAAGCATTTTTAAAGCCGTAGTTCTTAAATCCGGCATTCAAAAACAAGTTACGGTTCACACGCTTCGACACAGTTTTGCCACACTTCCGATGCCTATCAGAGTACTTGAAAATGATGTTAATTTGCGATATATCCAATCGTTACTAGGGAATTCCAGTTGCAAAACGACTGTCCACGAAGTAGCATCGCAGATAAGTTTACACACATATTACCATCAAAGCAATGAATCAACTAAAAAGTCCGATGGATTGCTTGGATATTTAGTTGGATTGTATATATTTACATTTATAAATCAACGACGGCTATGCAATTATCAGAATTTGAGATGTTGGAAAAGGATGATAAACGTTTAAAATCGCATTTGTTGTTGATTTATAACAAATTAACTAATTTAACTATAGTGGATATTGACGCAAGTTTGCGTAAAGCGATTCGTTGGCGGAAAGTTAGCAGCAAACACAAAACAACATTTCATGAATCAAGAACGTAAAAAAATTTTGATAATAAGAGCTTGCGGACTCACCGGTGAAAAACAAGAATGTGATAATATAAAATCGCAGTGCGAACTATATAATATTGAAGTTCACGATTATTGTCCGAAAACAAACGAAGAGATAGACGAAATAATCTATAAAGGTGTAAAATATGACTACATTTATTTAAGTTCTCATGGCAATAAAGAAGGATTCGGGAGCGAAGATGGAATTATAGATTACTCTTGGTTAGACTTTGGCGTCGAATTATGTAGCGCAGATTGTATGAATGAGGATTGCGTAATTATGTTATCGTGTTGCCGAGGTGGTCTTAATGAAGTTGCATATGATTTATTTTATTGTTGTGAAAATATATCATTCGTTGTTGGACCGAGGCAAAGTCTTGCGCCTCACGAAATGTTAATCAGCTTTAATATTTTGTTATATAATTTACAGCGTCGTAATATTGATCCAATTGTTGCTTGCGAAAAAATTAAATTGGCGACTGATATTCGTTTTGTATGTTTTGATCGAATGGAAACTATGTCCGAAATAGGATATTTAACTCATGTAGCGAATTTTACAGATGAACAAATCGATGATGCTGAAAATGCAAAAGCAAAATAGAATAAGTGGCAGCTAAGAGACGTTGTACAAATACCATAAATTAACGTACTTAAATTAATTTACTAAAAGTGAAAAGAATTTTTAAAAGATATAAATCTGATGATGGGCAGAAAAGATATTGTATGAGTTTCTGCGCTTACTTTGATATACTTGGGTTTTCTGAAAAAATTAAAAATGAAAATTTAGATTTTTTTAATCACTATTTAAAAGTTTTAAATAATGAATTAGATTATTTAAACTCAGATCATGATTTTGATAATGAAGAAAGAAAAAGATTCGAAATGAAAATTTTTACAGACAATTTTGTAATTGGTTATCCTTGGAATCATGAAGATGGTGAAATTGAATTAGGGGATTTGTTTGATGTTTTATCTCATATTCAGTTAACATTTGCACAAAAAGGTATTTTTATAAAAGGTGCGATTAGTCACAGTAATTTATATATGGACAATAATATTGTTATTGGTCCAGCACTTATTGAATCATATAAATTAGAAGAGAGTAGCGCAATCTATCCACGAATTATCCTGTCTGAAAACGCAATAAGTATTGTAAATCAACACATTAATTACTATTCTGATGATTTTGCAATCCCACAAAAATCTACATATTTAATTGATAAGGATGGATGTTACTTTCTAAATTATTTGTATCTGCTTATCGCAAATTTTGATGATGATAACCCAAATTATGATTATGTAAGCCAGCAAATACGATTACATAAAAACGCAATAGAAAAAGAACTAGAATCAAAAAAGATAAATCAAAGAATTTTCGACAAATTTAGTTGGTGTGCTGAATATCATAACTATTTTTGCGATAATTTTTTGCATCCAACTTTCTATAATATTTCACAACTAAAAGTCAAGAAAAAATTATTTGAAAGAAACATAACAAAAATTCAATAATACAGTAATGGATACTGAGAAATCTAAAGTAGACTAAAATATAAATTTACATAATGAAAAATACATTAAAAAAAATTAAACTCACAATTGCACTAATTTTTTTATCATCATACAGTTTTACCCAAACTGTAATTAGTATATAGAAATAAATGTCAGGAACAAAGAAAGAAAGCCATTGGATTCCCTTAGCCGACCTTATGACGGTTTTAATGGTAATTTTTCTATTTATGTCTATTTCGTATATGGCATTGGTAGAAAAACGACAGAAAGAACAAAATCAAATATTCAAAGACTACGAAGAATCAAAAGTTACATTGTACAATGAATTAAACCAAGCATTTAAAGATGACTTTGCAAAGTGGGATTTGAAACTTGACAATGACCTTTCTATCAAATTCACAAATCCACAAGTGCTTTTTGGTACTGGTAGTTCCGACATTACTTCTCATTTTCAAACAATTCTTACCGATTTTCTTCCAAAATATCTATCTGTTGTATTGCAGGAAAAATACAAAGACAAAATATCTGAAATCAGAATTGAAGGGCACACCGACACAAAACCAATCGGACGAACAAGCGACCCTTATATTGATAATATGAAACTTTCGCAAGACAGAGGAAGAAATGTACTCGCTTTTTTGCGAACACAGAACTGCTTTGTCAATTTACAACCAACCGAAAAAGAAAGGTTACAATATTGGCTTACAGCCAATGGACTTTCTTACGGTCGTGCAGTTGATAAGGACTATAAAATTTCCTTTGACAGTAAACAACCTATTGACAATGACAAATCAAGAAGGGTTGAATTTAGAATTGTAACAACAAGTGAAGCAATTATTAATGAAGCACTTAAAAACATTGACGACAAATGAACATAGTTGAAATAATTATTGCAATAGGCTTGATTTCATATTTAATTTATGGAATCTATGTTCTTAACATAGCGAAAAAGGATTACGCAAAAGTAAACCAAAACGATTTGGATTTAATTCCTTCAATGTTCACTACAATTGGAATTTTAGGAACATTTGGTGGTATTGCCTATGGACTTTGGTTTTTTAATCCAGAAGACATAGAAAAAAGTATTCCAACATTACTTAAAGGTTTGAAAACCGCTTTTTTTGCATCCATTTTTGGAATTGCTCTTTCAATAGTTTTCTCAAAACGAATTTCGTTTATTAAAAACAAAAATGAAAAAGGAGTTTTAAGTGATGAAACGAACGCAATTAATAAACTAATCGAATCAATAACAGAACTAAGAAACGAAATTTCTTCAACTGATGATAATGGAAACACGATTAAACCTGGTAATATTTTTCGAGACATTTATAAAGAATCTGCCAAACAATCAAACGCACTTCAAACCTTCTCTTCTGATTTGGCACTTACAATTTCAGCAGGATTTCAGCAAATTTTGAATAATCCAACGGAAGGTGTTGTTGCCGAGTTGAAATTAGTAAAAGCGGAAATTGAAAGTTTGGGTAACAAACTGAAAGACCCAGCTACCGATATGACACAAAGTATTGTGAAGGAATTGCAGGAATCGATGGGCAAAATGATTGAAGAATTTAAAACTTCAATGAGTGGAGATACTAAAAATGAAATGGAACATTTAGCGAAGCTTCTCGGACAGGCGGGAGGTTCATTAGCCGATTTTCCCACTAAACTTCAAAATATGACTGATAACCTCAATGAAAATTTCAAAGGCTTGCAAGATGTTGTTCAGCAAATTTCACAGCAAACACTTTCTCAATCACAAGATTCAACCAATGCAATGAAAAAGCAAGTTGAAGATATGAGCGAAATATTAAGAACCAAAGTAGGGGATTTACAATCTGGACAACAATCGTTACTAATTGAACAATCCAAAAATTTACAAGTCTCCGAAAATCTATTAAGTGCTTTCAACACAAGTATTGAAAATATGAACGGACTATCTGTTGGCGTAACTCAAAGTATAAATAAACTCAATGAAGCTCAAACAGCGTTAGCAAGCACAATTTCAAATTTCAGAAATGCTTCACAAGAAATCAATTCTTCATCAAGCAAGTTTGGCGAATCACAAATAACATTTTCACGTTATTCCAATGAGTTTTTACAAAATAATTCAAACACCATTGATGAAATACAAAAGTCCTTAGTTAAGGCAAAAGATGTTTCGGCAGATTATGCACAAAAATTTGAAATCATTGAAAAAGGATTACAAGATATTTTTGCGAAAATCACAACAGGACTAAAAGACTATCAGGAGACTGTTAGTGGAAGCCTTGAAACCTACTTAGGAAAATATTCTAATGCTCTAACAGAAACCGCAGGTTCATTAGAAAAAGCATCAGCAAAACAGGAAGCAATTTTAGATGAACTAACAGAGCAACTTGTAAAACTAAACTCAAGAAGAAATTAGAAACGAATATGCCAACAGCTCAAGATATATTACAGTTTCAATTTTCGATTTCTACATTTCAGCAATCGGCAGAAAGAGTTTTTCCTCAAACTATAAACGCATTGCTTGACGTAAGAATAGATAAACTACAAAAAATTAATGAGTCATTGGGCAACAACCCTTTCCCTTCCGTACCGATACTTTTAATTCCAGAGATATTTAGAAAATTTAAAAATATAAAGCACAATAAAAATACAAATTTTGACCGTAGGGAACTCAGAACATTGACCTATGCTCTTAATTATTCGGAGAGTAATTCTCAAAGCATTTTTAGCAACGTAGATGAACTTAGAACTATATTTAATTTATTCGAGGAAGAATGGCGAGACTCATTTTTATCAGGATTAATTGATACACTACTAAGGAACTGGGAAACAAAGCATCAAAAATCATTGGAGCAATTGGAACAATTCATTGCTAACAAATTAGATAATTATACGGGCAATAGAAGTTCATTAATTTCTTTTAAAAATAACAAACGTTATTTCAGTACAAAAAACGGAGATTTGATTTTAGGCGATACAATTGCTAAACTCAACAGACCAATTCAAGATGCAACAAAAATATTGGGAGTTCCAGAATCTTGGTTTGATTATCCATATTTTTCAAAGGTTATTGTAACCTATTATGAAAGAAACAAAAGCAAAATTGCTAATGAAGTTGAAAACCTGAATGATGTATTGCAAAAACACAACAGTTCAGTTACCAGTAAAAGGTTAATCAGTAAAATTATCATCCAAGCAAACCAACCTCAATTTGCAACAGTACAAGATAAAATAAAAAAAATAGCCTTCACTAAAATTGGCGACCCAAGTAATATTTCTAATTGGACAGCTTTTGAGAATGCAACAGAAATCGAAAAGCGAGAAATAATTCAAGGACGAAATATTTTGAACGAGTGGATTACGCAACAATTTATCAATGTATTTTTCAATGTTTGTATAAATGATGTAAGACGAAAGAAATTTTGGCTTCGTTTTGCTTCAAAAATATCATCCTTTAAAGTTTATGGACCACTTCATACAAAAAACATATTAAAACGTGATGAAAGAATAGCCGAATATGTGGATGCAAGATTTGAAACAGTTTCAAGCAAAAGAGATGTTTCTGCATTCATATTGTACATTGGCGATTATATGTTGATTGAGTTTAGCAACGAAGGCTACGCCTTTTATGCTTATAAAATTGACAGTACATTAAGACCAAGTTTAAATTACCAACTAAATAATGTAGATGATTTGCGTAATGGTTCTATGCCAATGGCAGTTCACAGCGATAATTACTACGATTACTTTAACGATGAAGGGAGATTAACGCACAGAGATGGTAATCAAATTTGGGAAACAAGATTTAATAGCTGGATGAACAAAAAAGTATTCGGATGATTTTAAAATATTTATACGACAACAATAGATTTTCTTTTTACTTCCTAAACGAATCAGGAAGCAAATTTCCTGTTTCAGAATGGCAAAAATTACAAACAGAATTTTTATCACAACTTGCAATTCTTACAGAATTACACGATAATGGTTTAGCAGATTATACAGACAATTCTTGCGAAATTGAAAGCATTAATATTTTAAAGTTAAACGATATTGATAAGCAAATTTTGGATTTGCCAAACAGTTATCCGTATGAGATTTTTGTAGAATCAGACGGAACTTTAACTCACAATTCTTTTAAATTCAAATATGGATTTTATGATTTTGCACCTAACGGCACAAGATTAAAAACTAACCGTAACGGAGCAATAATAAAAGTTGAAGAAAACGAATATCTACTATCTGAAAACCAATTTTTACTTTGTCAAGCAATTGATGAGTTTAACAGCTTATCCGAAAGCGAAAAAGGAAATATTACCAATCTGAAGAAGCTTTCGGAACTAAAATCATTGTCAATGGAAAGTGGCTCAACATTAGAGCATTTTCTTAATAATCAAGGATTGTTTATTCCAGAAAAAATAAAATTAGACATTGATTTTAACAATGGAGTTCTTGAAATTTTACCTTCAATAGAAATTGAAAACGCAATAGGGTTTACCAATACGTTTGATAAATTGCCGATGATTCGGGATGTTTATCCAGTAGCGGGAAATAATGGCGAAACAACAAGAGTAGTAATTTCTGAAAATCAAAAAACAGAACTTCAAAAAGTAAAAGCCAAAAGAAAAGTTTCAGACCGTAACGACATTCAAGAAATTATTGAACACCCCGAATTGTTCTTTAATGATGAGGAAGTAGATTTTACTGTTTTTTATAGTGACAGAGTAAAAGAAATTGGCATTTACAGTCCAAAGTTTTACCCTTTCGCAAGTCCGTACAAATCACAATGGATTCCCGGAATTGTTATTAAAGATAAGGTACACGGAGAAAAGAGAATCTATTTTAAGTCGCAAGAAAAGCTCTCTGATTTCATTGAACAAAAAGAGAATGCAGTTAAGGAACATAAGCAAACAGTTCAATGGGAAGATGCAGAAATACCAATTGAAGAAGCTGAAAAATTTATTAAAACCGCTAAGAAGCAATTTGAAAATCCAAATAAACCTATAAAGCAAGAAAAGAAAACAGACCACGAAGTACTTATAATTAAAGAAAATGCAGAACTGACTGAATTTTCAAATGGAAATGAGTTACCCGAAAACTTAAAACACAACTTTTATAGCATTTCCAATTTGGAAAATGGGATTGCTTTAAAAGAACACCAAAAGGAAGGGATTTCCTGGTTACAATCCTTGTTCACAGAAAACTTTGCAGGTGGGTTGTTGGCTGATGATATGGGATTAGGGAAGACTTTGCAATTATTGTATTTTCTTGAATGGCATTGCCAACATTGTGATGATAACAAACCTTATTTAATTGTCGCACCAGTTAGCTTGCTCGAAAATTGGGAAAATGAATATCAGAAATTTTTCAGTCCACAAAATCTACCATTGTGCAAATTGTATGGTTCGGTTTCTTTGACAAAAGAAAACAATCCAGCAAAAAATCAGCAAGACGCTAAACGATTACAATTCAAACAAATAATTTTAACCAACTATGAAACAGTAAGGTCGTATCAAATTAGTTTGGGACTGGTTGATTTTGCAGTAATTGCTCTTGATGAAGCCCAAAAAATAAAAACACCAGGAACACAAATAACCAATGCAAGTAAAGCTTTAAAAGCAGATTTTAAAATTGCAATGACAGGAACACCAGTAGAAAACACGTTGGTGGATATTTGGTGTTTAATGGACTTTGCAGTTCCCGGACTTTTAGGAAATGCAAAAGACTTTGCGAAGGAATATCAAAAGCCATTGAGTGATGAAAACACCGACATTATAGCATTGACAGAACAGCTTCGTAATAATATTGGCGTTTTTATCAAAAGAAGATTGAAAAGAGATGTAGCAAAAGATTTGCCAACAAAACACGATAACGAAAAATCAAGAATTAAGAAAGTAATGCCACCAATTCAATTAAACCGTTATAAGCAGGAAATTGAAATGGCAAATGATTCAGAATTAGAAGGGGTAGGAAAGAGAAACCAAAAATTAAAATCACTTTGGGCAATTAGAGATATTTCAGACCATCCGTATTTATTAGAAAGTCAAATTTTGAATTTTACAAGCCATGAACTAATTGCAAGTTCATCCAAATTGCAAACAACAATTGGAATTCTAGCCGATATACAATCAAAATCAGAAAAAGTGATTGTGTTTGCAGACAGAAGAGAAACACAAAAAATGTTGCAAAAAATCGTCTATGACACTTTCGGATTATTTACCAGCATTATTAACGGAGATACACCGAGTACAAAGCAACTTGAAGGAAAATCAAAATTAAGCAGACAACAAACCATTGACCGTTTTCAAGCAGAAGATGGATTTAATATAATTATTATGTCACCTATTGCCGCAGGTGTGGGGTTAAACGTAACCAAAGCAAACCACATTGTACATTATACAAGACATTGGAATCCTGCAAAAGAGGAACAAGCAACGGACAGAGCTTATAGAATAGGGCAACAAAAAGATGTATTTGTATATTATCCAATGGCTATTTTCCCTGACGATATGAAAGACGAAGAAGGTAACAGATTGAAATCCTTTGATGAAATTCTTGACACTTTATTGAATAATAAAAAAGCTTTGGCAAGCAATACATTGTTCCCGACCGAACAAGCAGAATTGACACCAGACGAATTATTTGGAAACATTTTTGGAGCAAAAACTGAAAGTAAACCTAAAAAATTATCATTATCAGATATTGATCGACTTAATCCGAATCTATTTGAAGCAAGTATCGCATCTATGTATAAAAAACAAGGTTTTGAGGTTTATCTTACACCATATTCAAACGACAAAGGCGCTGATATTGTAGTTATCAAAAATGGAGAAAATCACCTTATTCAAGCGAAGCAGACAAAATCATTGGTAGGTAATGATGCAATACAAGAAATTTGTACCGCAAAGAAATATTACGAAGACAAATTCAAAGAACGGTTCAGTTTACTTACCATAACTAACAACGACTACAGTTCATCAGCAGTAATATTAGCTAAGTCAAACGAAATTAAATTATTAAACCGTAGAGAACTTGAAAGTATGATAAACAAAAACAACATAACACTACAAGACATTAATAAAATTGAATCACAGCGAATGACAAGAGTATAACCAACGTTTTTGGTAGCACATTTGCATTTTTAGCCAACGTACAAAGCCAACAAAAAATGCAAAAGAGCTACCAGGCCACCGACACACCAGTGAACAGACAAATAACGACCGAGAGAGAAGAACGAAGGCATAACAAGCGTTGTGGTGCATTAAAAAAACCGAAATAGACCAAATGAAATTTCCGAAATATGTTACTGATGAACAGATAAAGCAATTGCAATTTGAAGTGCTTTCGCAAGATTTTTACATTTATTTAACGAGATATTTATTTGAATGGTGTGAGGAAACCGGTGACGCCTTAACATCCGTGATAAAAAAAAACAGACTAATCAACCTTTCACGCACAATTTCTGGTGGAAAAATATATACATTAACTGACGACCTTGAATCAGTAGAATTCTCTTGGCACGATAGTAACTTTTTATTGATATTTAGACAACTCGATACAATTCAATTTATTGAATTTATTTGTGATTTAATAAACTATGAATATTTCAAAGTTGATTTTATAAACCAACTATTAAAAAAAGAAGGAGCTTCATTTTATCTTTACAGTTCTTCCAAAGGATTAGAAATCGAGATTTATTCAATAGAAAAGATTGAAAAAGAAAATCTTGATGGCGAACACGTAAATATTAGAACTTTAGTTGCTCGAATGGATTCTGCGTTTGAAAATGATGATTTTGCTAACGTTTTACACGCAAGTGCGAGCATATTTGAAGTAATGGCAAAAGATATTATTGGAATTACTTCAATTCAAGAACAAACACTAAAAAGTTTTTTTGAAAGATATAGAAACGATTCAAAACTACCTGCCGAAATTCTTGATTACATACTGAAAACATATGATAGTCGAAATTCCACGGCTTTAGCTGGTCACGGAAGTTTAAGCATTCCGGATATAACAAAAGAACAAGCAATAATACTAAATGAAATGACTAAAGCATTTGTAAGAATTGAATATAGAATACAACGAGAAGTATAGAAAAAACGCACCACAACAAGTAAGGCTTAAACGCTGCGAAGTACCGATTTTTATCGGGACGAAGTTGCGGTTTAAGCCCGTATTTCGACAAGCTCAACATAAATGTTGATCCCGACGAAAACTGTCGGAACTATGCCACATGCTTTTATTATGGGGAATCAAAAAATCGGGTTGAAATTTTCGGTCTAAAAGTCATTTTGGTGATTGACTTTGGAGTTGAAAAGGAAGTTTTACTTATTTAAAAGTAACCATTTTTTTTACTATTTGCATTTTTAGATTGGAAATGAATTCATTCCAGATCGTTTTAATAACTTTTGGGCATAACTCGCCCACTTCGATAACTTTCGATTTTTTATTTATTTGTTTTCAGTTTCTTACGTAAATCATTAATATTCATTGGCGGTACTTCGATAAACTCACCAGAACCGCATTTGCGGCAAAGTGTAAAATGGTAATCATTCTGCCCGATTTGCAGCACGGACAAGCGTCACTATGAAATCCCAGTTGTATTTTGGTGATTTCTATGTAATCTTTTTTTGTTTTATCTGTTCTGATTATACCTGATTTGAGTTGCTCAATTTTCAACTTTTCTTTGCCTCTATTGGATAAAAAACCATAATGTCGCATTTTGATAAATTTGGGAGGTAAAATGTGCGTACAAAACCTACGCAAAAACTCATTACTCTCCAAAGTCATCCTTTAGTAACAGAAAAGCATGGGTAAAAAAAGAAGGACGATCTTTTTACATCGACAAAAATGGAAAGGAAATTAAATAGAGAAATAGTAGTATTAACTCATACTTAACGGTTCACATCTTATGAGTAAAATAATCCCTACCCAAACCAAACATCTGTAATAATCTCCGAACCAGCCGTTTCATTTACTCTTTGAATAATGATTGTTTTCCCATGTTGCAATTCTTCGCGCATCACAGAAGAATCTAGTTCTAAATACAGCACTTTATTTTTGATGTACAAATTCTTCGTTCTCAGGAAAACCGCGCGTCCCATCATTTCCTCCCATTTCGAAAGCACGTCGATTTCTTTCAACTTTCCGTCCAAGCGATACGCTTTCATCAATTTATCGACTACATCGCCTAGTAAACTGTGTTCTGAACCTCGTTTTCTTTCGTCCATTAGTCGTTATTTTGGGTGATTGTTTCGGTTTGCAAATCCAATTCAAAGCATTTGAATGGCAAGTTATTTTTATCAAAGACAGTTCTCACTCTACTTGCTTCGGTATCCGTAACGAAAACTTGTCCGAAAACTTGATCCGAAACCAAAGAAATTAATTTCTCAACGCGGTAACTGTCTAGTTTATCAAATATATCATCCAACATCAGCACCGGTTTTTTGTTCAAACGTTTTTTCAACCAATCAAATTGTGCCAAGCGTAAAGCGATGAGAAATGATTTCTGTTGTCCTTGTGAGCCGTATTTCTTAACGGGATGACCTTTGATGGTGAAAATCAAATCGTCTCGATGTGTTCCGCCTGTGGTGTACAAACTGAAACTATCTTTTCGTCTATTTTGTTCGATTAATTCTTCAAAACTCATTGAGTTCAAAGACGATTTGTATTCCAAATCAACCGTTTCAGATTCCTCTCCGATGAACGCATAATATTGTCGAAAGAGCGGAATGAATTCTTCCAAAAACTCTTTTCGTCGACCGTGAATTACGGTTCCTGCTTGAACCAATTGTGCGTCCCAGATTTCCATACTTTCTCGTTCGAAGAATCCATTTTCATAAAACTGTTTCAACAAAGCATTTCGCTGGTCAATGATTTTACCATAACGAACCAAATAATCCAAATAATTACGATCGAATTGCGAGATGATTCCGTCCATCCAACGACGTCGAACTTCACTTCCTTCTGAGATTAAATCTCTGTCGTAAGGAGAAATAATCACCGATGGAAACAAACCGATATGGTCTGCAAGTTTTTCGTATTCTGTTTTGTTTTTCTTGAAGACTTTCTTAGAACCTGCTTTCACTCCGCAATAAATCTCGGTAGTTTTGAGGTCATTCGCTTCCCACATTCCTTGAATCACAAAAAACTGTTCTTCAAATTTAATGTTCTGCTTATCTACCAAGTTTAAATACGATTTACACATACTCAAGTAGTGAATCGCGTCTAGAACGGTCGTTTTCCCAGAACCATTTCTACCAACGATGCAATTGATTCCTTGATCAAACTCAAATTCAGTTTGCGCATAATTCTTAAAATTGACGAGGGAAATGGCCTTTAGGTACATGCAACAAAGTTACAAATACTTAATGAAAAGTGAAGGAATTGGCTGTTTATAATTCAGCCGTAAAAACTAGATTTTCTACTCGTCGAAACGGAAATAGAAATTTTTACCGGTGTGTTGTTCATTAAATAAATGCGGATAATGGATTTTCATTTCGTCGTGCATCAATTGTTTTGGCACATCTGCAAAATCACCGTAGAAATGAATGTATTCCATAAATTGTTTGCCTCCTGAATATTCTTGAAAAAGCGAATCAGTTTCACCATCCCAATCCAAGGGGTCAACCTTCGATACGCTGCAAATCTTCTGATCAAAAGCAGGTGTACATTTTACCCATTTACCATCGATAAACATCTCTACATATCCGTGAAAAACAATTTCATTTTTCTGGAGAATCGCTGTTAACTTCTCTACACCGATGTGATTCGTGACGATGGCATAACCCAATCGAGATGGAATATCAAACCTTCTTGCCAAAGCCGCTAAGACAATAGCTTTCTCTACACACCAAGCTCTTGATTTATGCAACATTCCACTTGCTTTCAAAGCTTCCTTTCTCAAATCCAAACGGTAAGGATCATAAATGAATCCATCTCTAACTTTGAAATACAAAGCGATTGCAGTTTCCTTCGAAGATAAATTAATCCGATGAGTATCGGTTGGGAAGTCTTTTAAATATGCATCGAAAGCAGGATGGTTATAATCTAAATAATACGTTTCTTGAAGATATTCTGGGTATTGACTCATTCGTTGCTTGTAATTTGAAGTTTGTTGGATTGGACTGTAAAAATCGGAAGATTTTGTGGGAAAGCAATGGGTTGTATGGTTGAATTGTTCCAAATCCATATCTTTACCACTCAAAACAAAACCGTTGCAAGAAGAAACCGTTCATAAAACCAAATTCAATAGTGCTTTGCCAGCGATTATCATTGCACGTAATGCGATTTTTGGGAAGCGGAAACCAAATGGCTACACGAGATTTACCCTGTACGTCAATTTGGTGATTTGGATTACATTTTTGGTTTGGCACCTTCTGAGTTATTTTGCTTTCTCGCTACGCGATTTGATTTTTGAAGAGAAGAAAATTGATGTTACCACCTTGATTTATTGTCGTGGTGAAGAATTGGGTTTTGAAGCGATGGATTTCTTGAATCGCATCTTGCATTTTCATATTTACAGTGCTATGACGTGGGGAATTTTCTTTTTGGGATTGGTTTTACTGTGGAGAAAAAGTCGCTGGGCGGTTTATACTCTTTTAATGAGTGTTGCAGCTTACTATTATTTAATGATAATTTATATAAGTCTCGATTTTTTCAATCAAGATGTGACGCTTTTTGACAAAGTATTGCTTTCGTTTATGGGACTTAACTTGTTGATTTATTTTGTTATAAATCGATGGAGAACGAAAAGAGAACTTGCTTTTTTGGAAGCGCTGAAGGAGAATGAGGAGGATTAGTATTTTAAAACCGTTTCGATAAACTCTGGAGTTTGTTGATCTCGTTCTAAAATATATTTTGCTTGCTCGTAAAACAGATTTCTTTTTTCTAAATTCTGTTCAATAAACGCTGCTAATTCCGCTGGAGATTTACCGGCAATTAAGGGTCGAACTCGTTTTGCATTGACTAATCGATGCACCAATTCATTGACAGATCGTTTCAGATAGAAGGTTCTTCCCAATTCATTCAACAAATTCATATTTCCATTGAAACATGGCATTCCGCCACCGGTTGCGATGACGATTTTTTCTTTGCCTTTCAAGGACAAGAGGATATTCGTTTCTAATTTTCTGAAATGTACTTCTCCGAATTGCTCGAAAATGGCTGCAATGGTCAATCCTTCTTTTTCTTCAATGGCAGAATCGGTATCCAAAAAGTCGTAATTTAATTTACGAGCAATCTTCCTCCCTAAGGTGGATTTACCACTTCCCATGTATCCGATTAAAATAATGACTGACATAATTTGATTCTCAATAAGTTAAAACACTGGAGTTGATTTGATAATACACGATACTACTTGGTGATGTTGTTTTCATTTTTTTGATTGCGGATCAATTTGCTTGATTCTCTTTTCAAAATCATCTAGCTCTTTATCTTTTTCTGAAATCATTTTCAGCCGATATTTTTCGTATTCGTTTTCTGCAAAACTCACAGCTATATCATGCGACACTCGTCCTGCATCTTTTAGTATTTCACAATCATTTAAATGCAGATCGTTCACAAGCTATTCTCAATTTCTACTTAATAAAACGTTTGACCTCCTTTTACCATTTTACGCAACAACGGATTTGGACGATATCGATCTTCTCCGTATTCTTCAAACAAGCTTTGTAATTTCTCTAAAACAACAGCCAAGCCCATTTCATCTGCCCAATTTAGCAACCCTTTTGGGTAGTTAACACCGTTGGTCATCGCAACATCCACGTCATCGCGGGAAGCGATGTTTAAGAAAACTGCGTCAATCGCTTCGTTGATTAACATCACGATAATTCGTTCAAAAATCTCTTGTCCAAGCTTCGGGTCTTCGTTTGCATTCGCTGGAATAGCATTTTCAGAATAATCAAAAAATCCTTTTCCGGATTTACGTCCGTAGTAACCAGCTTCTTTGTGGCGCTTTTGCGTGAATGACGGCTTGAATCTTGGGTCGTAGTAAAACGCTTCGAAAACGGTTTCCGTTACCGTATAATTCACATCATTTCCAATGTAATCCATCAAGGTAAAGGGTCCCATTCTAAATCCACCGATGCTTGTCATTGCCCAATCGATCGTTGCGAAATCAGCAATACCTTCTTCGTAAATACGCAAAGCTTCTCCGTAGAACGGACGAGCAACGCGATTGACAATAAATCCAGGTGTATCTTTTACGATTACCGCTTTTTTCTTCCAACTGTCGATTAAATCCTTGGATGTTTTCAAGGTCAAATCTGAAGTCTGAATCGCAGGAATAATTTCAACTAACGGCATCAATGGCGCTGGATTGAAGAAGTGAATTCCGATACATCTCGTAGGATTTTGCAAAGCAGAACCGATGGATGCAATCGATAATGAAGAAGTATTGGAAGCCAAAATACAATCCGCAGAAACAATGCTCTCCATTTTTTTGAAAACTTCGTGTTTCACTTCTAATTTTTCAATAATTGCTTCGATGATCATTCCGCAATTTTTAAAATCATCGAAAGAACTTGAAAACTGAATTCGATTCCAGATTTGTTCTTTCTGATTTTCATCGATTTTTCCTTTTTCAACCAAACGGTCTAGTACTTTTTGCAAACTGTCTCCTGCTCTTTTCAAAGCATCGGTATTTACATCCACTAAAACTACCGAGTGACCACTTTGCGCTGCAACTTGGGCAATTCCTGAACCCATTGTTCCAGCACCTAAAACTCCTATTTGAATTAAACTCATCGTTTGATTTCTATTATTTTCCTTTAAAAACTGGTTTTCTTTTTTCCATAAATGCAGTAACGCCTTCATTAAAATCGTATGTAGAACCAGCGATTGTTTGCAATTCTTCTTCCAGCGCTAATTGTTGTGTCAAACTGTTTGTCAAACTTGCGTTTACCGCTTTTTTTGTCAAACCTAATCCACGAGTTGGCATCGTTGCCAGTTGCTCCGCGAAAGACTTTAATGTGGATTCGAATTCCTCATCGTCAACCGCTTTATAAATCATGTTCATTCGATCTGCTTCTTCTGCGGAAATTTTATCACCAGTCATCATCAAAGCCAAGGCTTTTTGCGTACCAATAATTCGTGGCAAAAAGAACGTCCCACCAGAATCTGGAATCAAACCGATTTTAGAGAAGGCTTGAATAAAACTAGCTGATTTTTTCGCGATGGTAATGTCACACGCCAACGCGATGTTTGCACCTGCACCAGCTGCAACACCGTTTACACCAGCAATTACTGGCTTTTCAATGTTGCGAATCAATTCGATAATGGGATTGTAATGATCTTTCACAATCGATTTTAACGGAGGTCCGTTTGGATCTGTAGCTTCTGCCAAATCTTGTCCGGCACAAAATGCTTTTCCTTCACCAACGATTACAATTGCACGAACTTCGTCGTCTTGTTCAGCACTTTTCAAAGCCTCTTGCAGCGCAAAAGCCATTTTTTGGTTGAAAGAATTAAAAACTTCCGGTCGATTCAGTTTGATGAAACAAACATTTTTTTCAATAGTTACAATCAATTCCATTTCTATAAATTTTTCAGCTAAGTTAAACAACAAATTAAAATTTGAAAGACAAATTGATGATAAATCCACGAGTAGCCAGTTTATCAAACTCAAAATTATATCATTCAAATCCTTCGGAAGCAAAGCGTCAAACATGATATTCATTTTATTAACATAAAGATAAAATAGAACGATGCGATTTAAACTGAAAAATGCTTTTTCTTTGCACAAAATAAGCGATCTCCTTGAAGTTTTTAAACTGAAACCGTTTATTGAAAAGCATCCGAAAAACAAAATAATGAACGCACATAAAGTTCTAATAACCTTCGTTTTATTTCTATCTTTCACCTCTTTATTTTCTCAACAACCTTCGCTTCGAATCAACGAGATTTCTCAAGGAAGTGGTGAAAAGGAATACGTTGAATTTATTGTAACTGGAATTCCATCAACAGCTTGTAATCCACAAACCTTGGATTTAAGAGGCTGGATATTTGATGACAACAACGGTCGATTTAAAACTGGTTCAGGTACTGGAATTGCAAATGGTTCGATGCGTTTTTCTACCGCTACATTCTGGCAAGCTGTTCCAGTTGGAACCTTGATTTTAATATACAACAGCGCTGATTTTGACAATTCAATCATTCCTGCGCAAGACCTTTCTATCACGGATGGAAATTGTAAATTAGTTATTCCGATTTCCTCTTCGCTCTTCGAGAAAAACAGTTTACCCAATCAAAATACTTCTACGTATCCAACAACCGGCTGGACAACGGGCGGTGATTGGAATTTTATTGGAATGGCAAATACCAACGATTCATTTCAAATTTACGCAGCTGATAACACAACCATTCCAGTTCACGCAATTAGTTGGGGAAATAACACCTTAAACAACATCCTCTTTTTCTCTGGAAATGCAAGTGGGAAAGTATTTAGCGCAATGAATACTTCTAGTACAGACTTAAATTTGCAATCCAATTGGGCGTCGCTAACTGTAAACGGAACAAATCAAACTCCAGGTTTGCCAAATTCAACGCAGAATGCTGCTTATATTTCATATTTAAATAACAACTGTTCCATTCCAACTGGAGGAATATCCATTTCTGCTATTGGTACAAATGTCAGTTGCAACGCAACTTGTAACGGAACTGCAACTGTAACGATTTCAGGCGGAACAGCACCTTATACCGTTTTGTGGTCCAACAATGAAACCACAAATACGATTCAAAATTTATGCGCAGGGACTTATTCCGTTACCGTAACCGACAATTTGGGTTGTGACGATACGCAAACGGTGACCATTGGTTTGGATGCTACTTTTACCTTAACAACTTCTGGAAACAAAACCATTTGTGCAGGAGAATCAACAACAATTTCAGCAAATGGAGCAACGACTTACGCTTGGATAGCTAATTTAGGAACTGGAAACTCAATTACTGTGAATCCAACTTCCACGACAACTTATGTAGTAACTGGCACAACAAACGGTTGTTCGGTGAGCGAAAACATCGTGCTAACCGTAAATCCTACACCCGCTATCAACGCAGGAAATGATCAAACTGTTTGCATCGGAGAAACGTATACTTTAAATGCTACTGGCGGAGATAATTATGTTTGGTCAGATGGTTATGCTAATGGCGACTCTTTTATTCCTGCTGCAGGAGTTCACACCTATACCGTAGTTGGAACACTTGGTAGTTGTTTTGCTTCAGATCAAGTTCAGATAACTGCAATTCCGTGCGATTTTGAATTCGAAATCCCAAATGTATTTACTCCGAATGACGACAACTCAAATGACTTCTTTGTTCCTATTCAACAAACAAATATTATTGTCAAGGAAATGAACATTTTCAACCGTTGGGGAAATATCCTCTACACTTCAGAAGGTCCGTCTTTTAGCTGGAACGGAAAATCAAAAGGAAATGAAGAAGTATTGCCAGGTGTTTATTTTTATGAGCTTACATACCTGAATGCACTTCAAGAATTGAAAACAGCGCAAGGATTTGTACATTTGATGCGATAATTGAATCCATTCAAACAAACAACATGTTAGAAATACTTTTTCAAGATGAACATTTAGTAGCCATTAACAAGCCGCACGGACTCTTGGTTCACCGAACAAAAATCGCCAACGACGCAGCTGAATTCGCACTTCAAATCTTGAGAGATCAATTGGGTCAGACGGTTTTTCCAGCGCACCGATTGGATCGAAAAACAGGAGGGATTTTATTGTTCTCCTTAACAAAGGAAATGGATCAATTGATTCAAACTGCATTTGGCAATCAGGAGATCTCTAAAAAGTATTTGGCAATTTTGCGTGGATATGCGCCAGAATCAGGAACCATTGATTACGATTTGACCAAGGACAACGGAACAGTTCAAAATGCAATTACCCATTATCGTACTTTGCAACACGTTGAAATTCAATATCCGCAAGGTAAATTTGATTCCGCTCGTTTTTCGCTGATTGAAGCGCAACCAGAAACTGGAAGATTTCACCAGCTTAGAAAGCACTTTGCCCATTTAAGACATCCGATTATCGGTGATCGTCCGCACGGATGCAACAAACAGAATAAATGGTGGAAAGAAACTTTTGAAATGGAATCGATGATGCTGCACGCTTCGGAATTGGAATTCATTCATCCGATTACGAAAGAGAAAATCACAATCAAAGCAAATCCACAACCAGAATTTTTACGAGTTTGTGAGCTGTTGACGATTGACAAAACTAATTATTAATGGTCGCGCTGACGCCGTGCAGTCGAAAGTTAGCGGTTCGAAAATAAATGTTCGCTTCTTAAAAACCTGAGTTCGATTATCCCATCGAATTTATATCGCTGATAATAAGCCTATAATAAACTTTTAAAATTATTTTTTTTCAGCTTTCCAATAAATGGCATCCTACTTCGTCATTTTAAATAAAAATAGCACACTATTTTTTATTCAAAATTTCTCGTACTATACGCATTCATTGAAATATAAATCTCAATTTTATAATCGAATACAGGTTAAAACTTAAAAAAACTTCTTTTCTTTGGTTTTAATTTCTCCGCATTTTCAGAAGAAAGTAATTGATAAATCTCTCCCCAACCTAAAAAACCTCCGATATTTCGGTCATCTATAAAAATATCTGCATTTAATTTTCTACGGGTATTTTCATTCAATTGTTCTTCGGGGAAACTTTTATTTACAGCATAAAATTCAATTCCATTCTTCAAACAAAACTCTACCGCATCATCCAACTCTTTTCCATGGCGATACGTCCACAAAATCAAGCGATGCCTGTCCTTTTGAAGCATCTTTAAGGTGTCAAAAGCAAAAATCATGGCTTTACCGATTTCAGGATATTTATCCTCAACGATGGTTCCATCAAAATCAACAGCAATTGTCAAGGGTTTATTTGAGTTGTTCATTCGATTCAATTTATCCACAAACTTAGTGAAAGTAAGTCAAAAGAAGTTCAAAATAGTCTTCAGAAAATCAAAAAATCAGTTAAAAATGACTCGTAATGGATCCAATAATCCCTTTTGAGCAAAAAAAGAACTTATTAAATACAATCAATTCAAAAAAGTAGTACCTTTGCACCCTAATTTAGAAAACTGTCAATTCCAGTTTAGGCCGTTTTAATTTTAACTTCTTTCGAAAGTACTGGAATTCTTCGAAATACAATAATTAAAATGCCAAATGGCTGATACAAACAAAATTACAGGGCAAGGTTCTGCTGACTTCGACTGGGAAGCGTTAGCAATGGATGGATACACAAAGATCCAACGTTCAGAATTAGCTGACAAGTACGAAGCAACTTTAACATCAATCAATGAAAAAGAAGTAATTGAAGGTGAAGTTATCGTTGTAACAAAAAGAGAAGTGGTTATTAACGTTGGTTACAAATCCGAAGGAGTTGTTCCAATTAGTGAATTCCGCTACAATCCAGAATTGAAAGTTGGTGACAAAGTAGACGTTTACGTTGAAAACCAAGAAGACAAATCTGGACAATTGGTTATCTCACACCGTACTGCAAGAATGCACAAAGCATGGTTGCGTGTTAACGATGTGTTGAAAACAGGTGAAATCATTACTGGTTTCGTTAAATGCCGTACGAAAGGTGGATTAATCGTTGATGTATTTGGAATTGAGGCTTTCTTGCCAGGTTCTCAAATTGACGTTAAACCAATCCGTGACTACGACATCTATGTTGGTAAAAACATGGAATTCAAAGTTGTGAAAATCAACCAAGAGTTCCGTAACGTTGTTGTTTCTCACAAAGCGCTTATTGAAGCTGAGTTAGAAGAGCAGAAAAAACAAATCATCTCTGGTCTTGAAAAAGGTCAAGTATTGGAAGGAACAGTTAAAAACATCACATCTTACGGTGTATTCATCGATTTAGGTGGTGTTGACGGTTTAATTCACATTACTGATCTTTCTTGGGGACGTGTTAACCACCCAGAAGAGATTGTTGAGTTAGATCAAAAATTGAATGTTGTAATTCTTGATTTCGACGACGATAAAAAACGTATTGCTTTAGGTCTTAAACAATTGCAAGCTCATCCTTGGGATGCTTTACAAACTGATTTAAACATCGGTGATAAAGTTTCTGGAAAAGTTGTAGTTATGGCTGACTATGGTGCATTCGTAGAAATCGCACCAGGAGTTGAAGGTTTGATCCACGTTTCAGAAATGAGCTGGTCACAACACTTACGTTCTGCGCAAGACTTCATGGCTGTAGGAGATACTGTTGAAGCAGTTATCTTAACGTTAGACAGAGAAGAAAGAAAAATGTCTCTAGGTATCAAACAATTGATGCCAGATCCATGGGAAGCAATCGAAGCGAAATACGCTGTTCAAACTCGTCACAATGCGAAAGTTCGTAACTTTACAAACTTTGGTGTATTCGTTGAGTTAGAAGAAGGTGTTGACGGATTGATTCACATCTCTGACCTTTCTTGGCAGAAAAAAATCAAACATCCATCAGAATTCTGCAAAGTAGGAGACGAAATGGAAGTTGTTGTATTGGAAATAGACCGTGAAAACAGAAGAATTTCTTTAGGACACAAACAATTGGAAGAAAATCCATGGGAAGTGTTCGAAACGATCTTCGGAGAAGGTTCTGTACACCAAGGTACGATTATCGAAATGAAAGACAAAGCAGGAGTTGTTTCTCTTCCTTACGGTGTTGAAGGTATTTGCCCTTCTAAACACTTAAGAAAAGAAGACGGTTCTAACGCGAAAGTAGAAGATACTTTAGAATTCAAAGTTATTGAGTTCAATAAAGACGCTAAGAAAATCGTTGTTTCTCATACTCGTATGTTTGAAGAAGGTGAAGACCGTCCAACTACATCAAGCTCATCAACTTCTTCATCTGCATCATCTGCAGGTAAAAAAGGTGGTAACGCTGGAGGTGGAAGTGCAACTTCACAAGCAGTAAAAGCAATCAACTCAAGCTCTGAAAAATCTACTTTAGGTGATTTAGACGCTTTGACAGCTTTGAAAAAATCAATGGAAGAAAACGAAGAGAAATAATTCTTTTCTAATCTAAAATATAAAATCCCGATAGCATTCATTTGTTATCGGGATTTTTTTTTGCAACAACTATTTTCTGATTGATCAAAATAATAGATTAAAATAGACTGCATTGGTGCGTGACAATTTCAGTAGGAAACCTCTCACGGATTGGGTTCAGAAAAGCCTTTAGATTACTCCTATTGAAGCATATCACGCTAACATTGACTTCCAGTGGATCACGGAATCTGGATGAAGCAATCAGTACATGCAGCTGAATTTAAGCAACAAAAAAAGCCATCCGTTATAAACGAATGGCTTAATCAATTTGTTAGAATTGAAAATTAGAATGGCAAATCGTCGTCTGCTTTCTCTACGTTCATTTCAGCACTTGCAGCAGTAACCGGAGCTAAATTCATAGCGGATGGTCCTGAAGCTGGCATTCCTGATCCTGAATTTGCACCAACGCGATCCAATCTCCAAGCATCTAAGGAATTAAAATATTTTACTTCACCTTGTGGAGATGTCCATTCTCTTCCACGAAGATTGAAAGAAACTTCAACCTGATCATTTACGTTATATCCATCCAACAATGAACATTTGTCTTGCGTCAATTGAAACATAATGTCTTGCGGATACATGCTTGAAGATTCTGTAACAACAAATTCTCTTTTTGAAAATTTCTCTGACACTTGAACCGTTGGATTCAAAACTTTTAGCGTTCCTGTTAGTTTAAACATAATTATACTTTTATTTATTTTTATTATTCGAGGTTTTTATTCTAATTGTTAAAAGCTAGCAAGGTCAGCCAAGCTTCTACTACTTTGTTGTCCGACAACAATTCTTTCGCATGTTCGTGCAAAGTCAATTCTAGTTTTGTTGGATCATTATCTAAAGTTATGAAAATTTCATTTAACTCCAACAATTTAAATTCATTTACTGCAGATTCATCAGGAATTTCTTCTACACTTGCTAAAAGTGCCAAGTCGTTTCCACTTAATATAACGGAAGTTTTAATATCCGCAGGTAATTGATCAAAACCGATTCCGACCGTAGTTAATGGTTTCGCAACTTCAAACATCGAAGCTTCATTGGCGTGACAATACCAATTTCCGCCCATGCGCGAAACTAAATTGATTTTATGTTGATCGATGAGTCCTTTTTCATCCATGATTTCTTCAGCAACGTGAATTTTAACGACTTCACAAATCACTAAATTTCCTGCTCCTCCTTGCGTTCCAAGTTCTTTAATTTCAATCACTTTACACTCAAATTGCACAGGCGACTCACCTACTCTTTTAGGTTTGATTAAATCTGAATCCAAGGCAGTAAAACCAGCTTTTACAAATTCATCCACATCTGAAGCGTATGGAGAACTACTCAAACTAACTTGTTGAACGATGTCCATATTTACGATATTAATAACCACTTCCGGAACCATCTTCACATTTTCATACGTATCTTTCGTTGCTCCTGTTCTTCCACTTCTGGCAGGAGAAAAAATTAAAATCGGTGGATTGGCACTGAAAACATTGAAAAAACTGAAAGGTGAAAGGTTATGGTTTCCATCTTTATCAACCGTTGATGCAAAAGCAATGGGACGAGGACCAATTGCTCCGAGTAAAAGTTGATGCAAACGTGGAATGGGTAATTCTTTCGGATCGAAATTTAACATGCAAATATTTTTACGCAAAGATAAGTCAAATTAAAGAGTTCTTTAGGACAGTTTTGAACTTTTACCAGGAAGTTTCAAACAAGGCGTTCGAATGTTAAGTTATTGTTAAAACTCAGTGAATACACATGATTGACATAACAAATGTAGTGTACCGTATCCATTGCCACTTAACAAAAACTTACGCTAAGGTGAAATGAAGTTGTTAAAATAATCACACACAAAATATACACATTGAGCTAAATCATAGCTAAAAAGCTTACTTTTGTAGCTCAATGCCGTAATTAAATTCTAAAAGCCATGCAAAAATTCACTGAACTTTTACTGATACTCTTCATACCTTCTCTTCTTTTCTCCCAAACAGGACCTGGTGGGGTTGGAAATTCTAGCTCTAACTCCCTGTGGTTAAAAGCAAATCAAGGTACATCTACAACTGTAAACGCTGCGAAAATTACATCTTGGCAAGATGCTTCTGGAAATGGATATACGATGAGTCAGAGCATCGAAGATAAAAAACCAGTCTATGTTACAAACTCATTCAATGGCTATCCGTCAATCACATTTGACAAGACGGGGACTTTTAATCACTTATCTAAAGTTTCGGAGATAAATTTAAACACTCTCTTGATGGTTTGAGGTGTATAGTGATGCTAAAGCAATATTCAAGTTTTGCAGTATTTCATCTTGCTTGTTGATGAGCGTGCTGATGAACATTTCCC
>JAQVCM010000038.1 GCA_028689775.1 Crocinitomicaceae bacterium | reverse complement strand
ATTTTTGACACTGTCTACCAGGTCTTTGGAAAATTGTTCAAAATCGAATTTTTCTTTCATAATTGTCAAAATTTACTCCTTTTTCTTGAAAAAATAAAATTTTGACACAGTTTAATGAACATACTCTAACGGAATTACCGTATCAAAAAGATGACGAAACGTTCAGGCCAGATATCATTTTATTAATCAATGGAATGCCTTTGTTTTTTGTTGAGGTTAAAAAACCAAACAATCGAAATGGTGTTCAGGATGAACATAGACGCATGCAAACGCGTTTTAAAAATAAGAAGTTCCGCAAGTTTATTAATTTGACGCAACTGATGGTGTTTTCTAACAACATGGAGTATAGTGAAGAAGATACGCAGATGTTAGAAGGTGCTTTTTATAGCACGACCAATTATAAAAAACCTGCTTTTAATTATTTTAGAGAAGAGGAAGACTTTGATCTTGATAAAATCCTCCGACCGATTACGGAAAAGGAAGAGAATTTTGTATTGAAAGATACGAATTATCTAATTATCAAGAGTTCGGAAGAATATAAATCCAATAAGAAACCAGATACGCCAACCAATACAATCTCAACTTCACTGTTCCAAAAAGAACGTGTAAAATTCATTTTAAGGTATGCTTTTGCTTACTTGGATGAAGAAAAAGGATTGGAAAAACACGTGATGCGTTATCCTCAAATATTTGCGACGAAAGCAATTGAGAAAAAGCTGGATGAAGGAATTAAAAAAGGAATTATTTGGCATACGCAAGGTTCTGGGAAAACTGCTTTGGCTTTTTTCAATGTGAAACATTTGACGCATTATTTTCAAAAGAAAAATGTCATCCCGAAGTTTTACTTTATTGTTGATCGAATCGACTTATTAAATCAAGCTGCGAAAGAATTTACTTCCAGAGGTTTAACGGTGTACAAAATAGATTCGAGAGAAGAATTTAGTAAAGACATTAAATCGACCAAAGTAATTCACAACGATTCTGGAATACCCGAAATTACGGTTGTGAATATTCATAAATTCAAGGATGATCCTGATCTAATTAAAAACAACGATTATAACTTGAGCATCCAACGAGTTTTCTTTTTGGATGAAGTGCACCGAAGCTATAATCCAAAAGGAAGCTTTTTGGCAAACTTAGAGTTGGCGGATAAAAATTCAATTAAAATTGGATTGACGGGAACGCCTTTATTGGGTTCGGAATACAATTCTAAAAGTTTGTTTGGCGATTACATTCACAAATACTATTATAATTTATCCATCAAAGATGGATACACGTTGCGCTTGATACGCGAAGAAATAGAAACCAGCTATAAATTGGTTTTACAAAAAGCGTTAGAAGAATTGGAGGTTTTACAAGGAGATACGGATAAGAAAATCGTGTATGCACACCATCAATTTGTGGAACCGATGCTGGATTATATCGTAAAAGATATGGAGCAAGCTAGAATTTCAATGAACGACAATAGCATTGGCGGAATGGTAGTTTGTGATTCGTCAGACCAAGCCAAGATGATGCACGAAATTTTTCAAGCGACTTATGCTGATAAAATTGATTTTACTTTACAAATGGCTGCTTCTGAAGGTGGAACCTATGGTGAGAAAAAGAGAATTGACAGTCAGGTGAAAACAGCACAAGTTATTTTACACGATGTTGGAGGAAATCAAGACCGTGCAAATTGGGTAGCTGACTTTAAGGTTGGAAATATTGATCTTCTTTTTGTTTACAACATGCTTCTGACTGGCTTTGATGCTAAACGTTTGAAAAAACTGTACATCGGAAGGAAAATCAAAGCACATAATTTATTGCAAACTCTTACGCGTGTAAACAGAACCTATAAAACCCACCGATATGGTTATGTGGTAGATTTCGCAGACATTCAGAAAGAATTTGACAAAACCAATCAAGACTATTTCAATGAACTGCAATCTGAGTTAGGAGATGAAATGCAACATTACACGAATCTCTTTAAAAAGCCAGAAGAGATTCATGCAGAAATTGAAGAAATAAAAGATGTTCTTTTCAGATACAATACTGGAAATGCAACCATTTTTGGAGAACAGATTAACGACATCAACGATCGCGATGAGATGAGACAGTTGGCGAAAGTGTTAAACAATTCGAAGGAGTTGTATAACCTGATTCGTTTGTCTGGAAATTTTGAATTGCTTGAGAAATTAGATTTTAGAAAATTAGCAGTTTTATCACGCATCGCGAATGATAGGTTAGGATTAATCAACACCAAAATTGCTTTAGAGAACAATGTGGAAACCGACAGCATTTTAAATACGGCTTTGGAAGACATCATTTTCGCATTCACGAAAGTGAAGGAAGAAGAAATGGTTTTAGCTGACGAATTGAAAGATATTCTAGCAAGAACACGTGAAATGTTAGGTGGAAATTTTGATCAAAGAGATCCTTATTTTATTTCTTTGAAAGAAGAATTGGAACGTTTGTTTAAAAAGAAAAATTTAAACGAAGTAACCAAAGAACAGATGGAAGCGAATATCGAAGCATTGAACAAACTTTATGATGCTGCCAAAAAGCTGGAGCGTGAAAATCAACTTTTAAAAGCAAAATATGATTACGATGCAAAATATGCTCGTATTCACAAGCGTTTAATGGAAACAGATCCGTTAACGGACAGTGAACGAAAATTATTTGATGCACTAAAAGGATTAAAATCAGCAGTTGACAAAGAAATTACGCAAAACTCAAAATTGTTAGACAATGAGAGTTATGTAGAGAAAATGATTACACGGTTGTTAGTCAACCAATTTAAAACAGAACAAAAAATAGACATCAATACAAGCGATGTGAAACGCATCAATCGAATCATTGTAAGAGAATATATGAACGAATACAATGGAATGATAGGGTATTGATAATTCTTAATTAATTTTATGAAAAGTACAATAGAATTTGAGAAACAAACCAAAGTACTCATTGACGACCTTAAAAGCGTTTGTGCAAATTACGGTTTAGGGAATGACGGGAATGAATTTAAAATCATTTCGCAAGTGTTTTTATATAAATTCTTGAACGACAAGTACGTTTATGAATTGAAAAAATTAGATCCAGCTTTGGCTAAAGCGGAAAAATTTAACGAGGCAATCGCGAAGTATTCCGAAGAAGATTTGGAACTTTTGACCATGCAAATAAGCGAGAGTACGGCTTACATTGCGCCAAAAAATCTCCTTTCTCGTTTGTTTGACAAGCAAAACGAGAGCAAATTTGCGGCAATCTTTGACGAAACCTTGTTAAGCGTTGCGAAAGATAATACTGAGATTTTTTCTGTTCTCACGCAAGGTGGTGAAAAAGTGGTTTTATTTGAAGACTTGAGCAAATATGTTACCGACAACCGAGATGCTTTTTGCATTGCTTTGGTGAATAAATTGGTAGATTTTAGTTTTGAGCACATTTTCAACCAGAAATTTGATTTCTTTGCAACGATTTTTGAATACTTAATTAAAGATTACAATACTAACAGCGGTGGAAAATATGCAGAATATTTTACGCCACACGCAGTAGCTAAAATTATGGCTGCTTGTTTGGTTACGGAAGATGAGGTAAGTAATGTTACCTGCTACGATCCAAGTGCGGGATCTGGGACTTTATTGATGAATTTGGCGCATGCCATTGGCGAAGATAAATGTACCATCTACTCGCAAGATATTTCTCAAAAATCGTCTGCTTTGTTGCGTTTGAACTTGATTTTAAACAACCTCGTTCACTCCATTCAAAACATCATTCAAGGAAACACAATTTTAAGTCCGTATCACAAACAGGAAAACGGACAATTAGAACAATTTGATTACATCGTTTCCAACCCGCCGTTTAAGTTGGATTTCTCGGATTACAGTGCTGATTTAGATAGCAAAGCCAACAAAGAACGCTTCTTTGCAGGAATACCAAACGTTCCGAAAAGCAAAAAAGACTCGATGGCGATTTACCTGTTGTTTATACAACACATCATGCACAGTTTAACCGCCAAAGGGAAAGCGGCGATTGTGGTTCCAACGGGCTTCATTACTGCTCAATCGGGTATTGATAGAAAGATTAGAGAAAAATTGGTAGAAAGTAAAATGTTGGCTGGTGTAGTAAGCATGCCTTCTAATATCTTTGCGACCACAGGAACCAACGTGAGTATTTTATTTTTAGACAAAACGAACACAAAAGATGTGGTTTTGGTAGATGCTTCTAATTTGGGTACAAAAGTAAAAGACGGGAAAAACCAAAAAACAGTTTTAAGTGAATTAGAAGAACAACGAATCATTGATGTTTTTAATTCCAAAGAAGCGCACGAAGACTTTTCTGTTGTTGTAGGCTACGAAGAACTCAAAGAAAAAAATTACAGTTTGAGTGCTGGTCAATATTTTGAAGTGAAAATTGAGTATGTTGATATTACTGCGGAAGAGTTTAAGTTGAAGATGAATAATTTTGACAAAAACTTAATTAACTTGTTTAAAGAATCAAAAGAATTAGAAAAAAAGATTCAAAGTAATTTAAATGTTTTGAGTTATGATTAAGGTTTCGTTAAGTTCTATTATTGAAATTATTAGTGGGGGAACACCAAAAACAGATATAGCTGAATATTGGAACGGAAATATAGGTTGGCTATCGGTTACAGATTTTAATAACGATAATCGATATGTATATTCTTCAGAAAAAAAAATAACAGAAAGAGCTGTTAAAGAAAGTAATACAAAATATTTACAGAGTATGTTCATTAAACTGTGTCAAAATTTTATTTTTTCAAGAAAAAGGAGTAAATTTTGACAATTATGAAAGAAAAATTCGATTTTGAACAATTTTCCAAAGACCTGGTAGACAGTGTCAAAAAT
>JAQVCM010000015.1 GCA_028689775.1 Crocinitomicaceae bacterium | reverse complement strand
TTTTTGACACTGTCTACCAGGTCTTTGGAAAATTGTTCAAAATCGAATTTTTCTTTCATAATTGTCAAAATTTACTCCTTTTTCTTGAAAAAATAAAATTTTGACACAGTTTAATGAACATACTCGGATTAAAAAAATAAACCCTCTCACATGAAAGGGTTTATTCGAACTTCACAAAAAAACTGTGCTTGTTCATCCTACAAAAGGATTTAAAAATAGACTTTGAACTAGAAATCATCTATTTATCTGTCGGTTTTTTATGCTCATCATACTTTGATGTCGGACTTTCTTGATTACCAGGAGTATTTGTTTTTTCATTTCCGTAGGTGTGATCTGCTTTACCTGTTGGAACATCAGGTTTTTGTTTTTTCGTCAAATCATCCGGATTGTTTTGCTCTGCTCTCTGAAGATTTTCTTGTTGTCTGTGTGTTTCTTCCTGATTTCCACTGTTGGCTTGGGGATTATTACCTTGTGGCATTCGAGCTTCTGGATTTTGATTTCGTTCCTCACGCTCTTGATCTTTTTTGTCGTAGCTATTGGTAGGCTGCGTTCTGTTTTGGAAATCTTGGTTTTGATTTCTTTCACTTTCATTTTTCGGATTGCGATCAGTTTGATTTTGATCTTTTTCTTGATTTTTCATACGATTTGTTTTTAAAGTTATACTACAAATTTACATACAAGAAGACCCATATATTAACGCTAGAAATTCAATAATTGACGCAATAAAATTTTGACATTTATTGTGATTTTAAGCACTTTAGAAAGGATAAAATATTCTTCATCAAAAATAAATGTGGTTGAATCTGTTTAGTCATAAAACGATTTTACTTTGAGTTTTTAAATTCAATCTAAAACAAAAAATAATGCATACGGTAGTCCATTCCAAAATGTAGGAGAAGGTTTTCCAATCATTAGAGATTCGGAATCCAATTAATAGTATTATTTTTAGACAAATAAATAATTAAAATTATGCAAGAAGCTTCAGAATTAAACTTATTTCTACCCGTAGTCATTGGGGTATTGATTTTATTACTCCTTTTCAAAAGTGTGGTAATCGTTACAGAACAAACAGCTGTCGTAATTGAGCGATTAGGGAAATTTCACCGCGTTGCCATCTCCGGAATTAGCTTTTTAATTCCATTCATCGACCGCAAGGCTTCTGTTCAAAACTTAAGAGTTTCCCAGTTGGACGTTACGGTAGAAACAAAAACGAAAGATAACGTGTTCGTGAACATCAAAGTATCTGCTCAGTACAAAGTAATCCGGAACAAAGTAAAAGACGCGTATTACTCGTTAGACAACCCAAGAGGACAAATCTCTTCGTATGTATTTGACATTGTGAGAGCTGAAGTTCCAAAATTAGAATTGGATGATGTTTTCTCGAAGAAAGATGATATTGCAACTGCAGTTCGTCAGAACATTGCTGAGATCATGGACGATTACGGTTATGAAATCATCAAAACTCTTTTGACAGACATCGATCCAGACTCGAAAGTGAAAGAATCGATGAACAGAATTAACGCTGCAAAAAGAGACCGTGAAGCGGCTTTAGAAGAAGCAGAAGGAAAGAAAATCAAGATTATCAAAGAGGCGGAAGCAGAAGCAGAATCTAAAAGATTATCTGGTGAAGGTATCGCTCGTCAACGATTGGAAATTGTTCGCGGTTTTAAAGAATCCGTTGTAGATTTTCAAGATTCATTGAAAGAAGTAACGCACGACGAAGTGATGCAGTTTGTATTGATGACGCAGTATTTTGATACAATTAACAACATCGGAGCAAATTCTAAGAACTCTTCCATCCTACTTCCTCACTCTCCAGGAGCTATTAAAGACTTCCAACAGCAAATGGCTACCGGAACATTTGTAGGGAATAAATTAGCGAAAGACATCGATTAATTTTGGATTAAATCTCAGAAAAAAAGACACAAAAAAAAGAGGAAACATCAAGCGTTTCCTCTTTTTTTATGCTTTAAATTTGCTTTTACAAATCTTCTTCTTTCTTTTTCTTCGATTTCACTTTTCCTTTGGAAATAGTTACTTTCAAAATTTCAGAATCTTTCTCAATGTCCATCGAGATTTTATCACCTTCCATTAAATTAGATTTGATGATTTCTTCTGCCAACGGATCTTCAATGTACTTTTGAATCGCTCTTTTTAATGGTCGTGCTCCAAATTTCTCGTCGTAACCTTTGTCCACGATGAAATCTTTTGCAGTTTCTGTCATTTCGATTTCATAACCTAAATCGTTGATTCTGCCATATAATTTCGCCAATTCCAAATCAATGATTTTGTGAATATCTTCACGTGTCAAGGATTTAAACATGATCATGTCATCCATTCTGTTTAAGAATTCTGGCGAGAATGCTTTTTTCAAGGCACTTTGAATCACTGCTTTTCCATCTTCATCACTGCGTTCTAATTTGGTTTTTGTTCCAAATCCAACACCTGTTCCGAAATCAGCTAATTGACGAGCACCAATGTTAGAAGTCATGATTAGAATTGTATTTTTAAAATCTACTTTTCTACCCAATCCATCTGTCAATTGTCCATCATCTAAAACCTGTAGCAACAAGTTGAAAACATCTGGGTGCGCTTTCTCAATTTCATCTAAAAGAATGATTGAATATGGTTTTCTTCTTACTTTTTCCGTCAATTGACCACCTTCTTCGTATCCAACGTATCCTGGAGGCGCTCCAACTAATCGAGAGATTGAGAATTTCTCCATGTATTCAGACATGTCAATGCGAATCAACGAATCATCAGAATCAAAAAGATATTTTGCCAAAACTTTCGCCAATTGAGTTTTACCAACACCAGTTGGCCCTAGGAAGAAAAACGACCCGATTGGTTTATTTGGATCTTTCAATCCAGCACGGTTTCTTTGAATTGCACGAACAACTTTTGTTACAGCCTCTTCTTGGCCAATCACTTTGCCGTTCAAATCATCTGCCATGTTGACCAATTTATTGCTTTCTTTCTGAGCAATACGAGTCACAGGAATACCGCACATCATCGAAACTACGTGTGCAACATCATCTTCAGTAACTAAAATGCGATTGACTTTGCTTTCGTCTTCCCATTTCTTCTTCTCCGCATCCAGTTGTTCGGTTAGAATACGTTCACTATCACGAAGTTTAGCAGCATCTTCGTAATGTTGCGCTTTAATTACTTCGGTTTTCTTTTCTTTTAATTCTTCCAGTTGCGCTTCAATCTCCAAAATTTCTTTCGGAACATTGATGTTGGTAATGTGAACGCGAGAACCAACTTCATCCATCGCATCAATTGCTTTATCCGGTAAATGCCTGTCGCTGATGTAACGGTCTGTCAATTTTACACACGCATCAATTGCTTCTGGTGTAAATTTCACCATGTGGTGTTCCTCGTATTTCTCTTTGATGTTGTTCAAAATCTGAATCGTTTCAACCACTGAAGTTGGTTCAATCAATACATTTTGAAAACGTCGCTCTAAAGCTCCATCTTTCTCAATGTACTGACGATATTCATCCAAAGTTGTTGCACCAATTGCTTGCATTTCTCCGCGAGCCAAGGCAGGTTTAAACATGTTGGAAGCATCGAGAGAACCACTTGCACCTCCAGCGCCAATGATGGTGTGAATTTCATCAATGAAAAGAATCACATCCGGATTTTTTTCAATTTCCGCCATCACCGCTTTCATTCTTTCCTCAAACTGACCTCTATACTTGGTTCCAGCAACTAAAGATGCTAAATCTAAAGAGACAATTCGTTTGTTGAATAAAATGCGAGATACTTTGCGTTGCACAATCCGCAAGGCTAGACCTTCCGCAATGGCAGATTTACCAACACCAGGTTCACCAATCAAAATCGGGTTATTTTTCTTTCTTCTTGAAAGAATCTGACTCACTCGTTCAATTTCTTTTTCACGTCCTACAATTGGATCTAGCTTTCCAGCTTCCGCCATTTTAGTCAAATCTCTTCCAAAATTATCCAATACAGGAGTTTTTGATTTTGAATCAACTGGTTTACGAGCAGAGGCGCCAAAAGCATCTCCATCATCATCTGAAGGAGAAGAACTTCCAGGGAATTCTGCTCTAGGCGTATCCATGTCATTGTTAATGTTTTCTAATTCTTCCATCGCGTTTTCATATAAAATTCCGTACTTATTTAGAGTTTGACATGCAATGCTTTCTGTACTTTTCAAGATCGACAACAACAAATGTTCTGTACCAATCAAAGAGCTTTTAAAAACCTTGGCCTCTAAATACATTATTTTTAATACTTTTTCTGCTTGTTTTACAAGAGGAATGTTTACAGACGCCTGATTGAATGAAACCTTGAATTTAAGTAAACCCGTTTCAATTTCTTTGCGAATATGCATCAAGTCCAAATTAAATTCTTTTAAAATGGTAATTGCCTTTCCTTCACCTTCCCGTATCAAACCAAGCAAAAGATGTTCAACCCCAATAAAATCATTTCCCAATCGCAGCGCCTCTTCTCTGCTGTAGCTAATGACATCTTTAACTCTAGGCGAAAATTTTGCTTCCATATTTTTGTTGTATTCTGTGCTCAAAATAACACTTTTAAACTTATAACAAATATAAATCCATTAAATTGTTAATAACTCGTTTAAAAATCCATTTTTCCACACATTTTTGTTTATAATTTAAAAAAACCGAGCGTTAATCGTAGCGATAAATTAACTAATTTCGGGACTTGCTTTAAACGTACTAATATTGTGCAAAATAATAAATAAGTGACAACATGGCAGATGGAGAAAGGATAATACAGATTAACATTGATACTGAAATGAAAACTGCGTACATCGATTATTCGATGTCGGTGATTGTTTCAAGGGCTTTGCCAGATGTTCGTGACGGTTTTAAACCAGTTCATAGACGTGTATTATATGGAATGCAAGATTTAGGAGTTTTTTCAAACAGAGCTCACAAGAAATCAGCAAGAATTGTTGGTGAAGTAATGGGTAAATATCACCCACACGGAGATTCTTCCGTGTACGACACCATGGTCAGAATGGCGCAACCTTGGTCTTTGAGATACCCTTTGGTAGATGGTCAAGGAAACTTTGGTTCTGTAGATGGCGATAGTCCTGCAGCAATGCGTTATACCGAGGCTCGTTTGAAAAAGATTTCCGAAGAAATGTTGGAAGACTTAGACAAAGAAACGGTTGATTTTAAACCAAACTTCGATGATAGTTTGACGGAGCCAACGGTGATGCCAACCAAAATTCCGAACCTATTAATCAATGGTGCTTCTGGAATTGCTGTTGGTATGGCAACAAACATGGCGCCACACAACTTAACGGAAGTGATTGACGGTTGTATTGCGTATGTGGAAAACGAAGAAATTACGGGTGAAGAATTGATTGAGTTTGTAAAAGCTCCTGATTTTCCTACTGGTGGTATTATATATGGTTACGAAGGTGTTCGCGAAGCGTTATTAACAGGACGCGGAAGAATCGTAATTCGTGCGAAAGCAGAGATCGAAGAAAACAATGGTAGAGAACAAATCATTGTTACGGAGATTCCATACCAAGTTAATAAGTCTGACTTAATTAAGAAAACAGCTGACTTAGTTAACGATAAAAAGATTGATGGTATTTCAGACATCAGAGATGAATCTGACCGAAATGGAATGCGTATCGTTTATGAATTAAAAAGAGATGCAATCTCCAATGTAGTGTTAAATAAACTATATAAGTTTACAGCATTACAAACTTCATTTTCAGTAAACAACATTGCTTTAGTTGACGGTCGTCCAGAAATGTTGAATTTAAAAGATATGATTCATCATTTCATTCAATTCAGACATGAAGTGGTGATTCGCAGAACGAAATTTGACCTGAGAAAAGCCGAAGAAAGAGCACACATCTTAGAGGGTTTAATTATTGCTTCTGACAACATCGACGAAGTAATTGAAATCATCAAGAAATCTAAAAGTCCAGACGAAGCAAGAAATTCATTGATTGCCCGTTTCGATTTAAGCGATATTCAATCAAGAGCAATTGTAGACATGCGTCTGAGACAATTGACAGGACTTGAACAAGATAAATTACGTGCTGAATACGCTGATTTAGTTGCTTTAATTGCTGACTTGAAAGAAATCTTAGAAAATCAAGATCGTAGAAAACAAATCATTAAAGATGAGTTGATTTTTGTAAAAGAAAAATACGGTGACGAAAGAAGATCCATCATTCAATATTCTGCAAATGAAATGAGAATGGAAGATTTGATTCCGGATGAAGAGGTAATTATTACAATTTCGCACGCTGGATATATCAAACGTACCAGTTTAAATGAATACAAAGTTCAAAACCGTGGCGGAATGGGATCGAAAGGTTCAACTACTCGTGACAAGGACTTCCTGGAACATTTATTCGTCGCAACAAACCACAACTATTTATTGATCTTTACGGAGAAAGGTAGATGTTTCTGGATTCGTGTATTCGAAATTCCGGAAGGAAATAAACTTGCGAAAGGAAGAGCAATTCAAAACTTGTTGAACATTGAACAAGATGATAACGTGAAAGCGTATGTGAAAGTTCAAGACTTGACCGATAAGGAATACGTTGAGAATAATTTCATCATCATGTGTACTCGTGAAGGAATTATCAAGAAAACTTCGTTAGCAGCATACTCTCGTCCACGTATCAATGGAATTAACGCCATAACTATCCGGGAAGGAGATCAATTGCTTGAAGCAAGATTAACAAACGGTACAGATGAAATCGTATTGGCAACTAAATCTGGTCGAGCAATCCGCTTTAACGAAGAGAAAGTTCGTCCAATGGGAAGAAATGCTTCTGGTGTTCGTGGAGTAAACATGACGAAAGAAGGCGATGCTGTTGTAGGAATGGTTTGTATCAAAGATCCTTCTGCAGAAACGGTACTGGTAGTTTCTGAAAAAGGTTACGGAAAACGTTCGTTCTTAAACGATCCAGAAGATGGAGAACCAGTTTACAGAATCACGAACCGTGGTGGAAAAGGTGTAAAAACATTAAACATTACGGAAAAAACAGGTGATTTGATGGCTATTAAATCAGTATCTGATGACGACGATTTGATGATCATTACCAAAGCAGGTATTACGATTCGCATGCACATGGATGTAATTCGTGTGATGGGAAGAGCTGCGCAAGGAGTTCGTTTAATCAACTTAAAAGGTACAGCGGCAATTGCTGCGGTAGCAAACGTTCCACGTGATGAAGATGAAGAAGTTGTTGAAGATATCGACGGAGAAATTATCGAAGGAGATATCGTTGATGAGGCAACAGAAACAGATGAAGACGAAGATGGCACAAATATTGAAAGTGAAGATGACGTCAATGAAGATGATGTCGATGAAGAGATCTAATATCAATCTTTGCAAATATTAAACAAAACGAAATGAAAAATAAAATAATTAAAACTTCTTTAATTGCGACGAGTATCCTGTTTGGATTCAACTCTTTTTCTCAAAAATTGAATGAAACATCTGCTGCACTTGAATATAAGAAATATGAAGGTGTTTTTAGAACCATGATGACAACTGGAGAAGACAAAACGGATGAAGCGAAAAAAATCTTGTTGAAAGCGAAATCTTACATCGATCTAGCAGCTGAAAATGAAACAACGAAAAACAGTCCGAAAACACTTTTCTACAAAGGTGAAATATACACGGGCTTGCTTTTAGTTACTGCTGATGACAGCGTGTATCAAAAAGAAAATGCTGATCAATTGATAGCAGAAGGTTTGGCAAGCTACAAAAAAGCATTTGAAGATAAAAAATTCAAAAGCGACATTCGTACTTCTATCTTTGGTAAAAAATTCATTTTAGCCAAAGCAGCGGATACACTTTACAAAACAGACCAATTCAAGGAAGCAGGTGAAATTTACGAATTTCAAGTAAAATTATCAGATGCAATTGGAGAAATGGATAGTATTTCATTATTCAATTCAGGATTGAGTGCAGATAGAGCTGGCGATACCAAAACGGCAGCAGATCGCTACAAACAAGCAGCTGAAATTGGATACCGTGCTCCTACTATCTACGCAATTGCATCGAGTGCATTGCGAAAAGATAAGCGTTTAGACGAAGCGAAAGCAATCATCACTGCTGGTCAGAAGAAATATCCGAACAACAAAGATATTTTGTTTGAATTGGTAAATATGAATCTAGAAGCTGGTGACAACGCTGCTGCTGAAGCAAGTTTAAATGCTGCAATTGAAGCTGATCCAACAAACAAGCAATTGTACATGACCATTGGAACAATCTATTTCGAATTGAAAGAAGACAAAAAAGCAGAAGCTGCTCTCTTGAAAGCTTTGGAAATTGATCCAAATTATTCAGACGCATTATACCAATTAGGTGCAATGTACACTGGAAATGCTTCCAACATGAAACAAGAAGCAAGTCAGTTGAAAAACGGAGATCCGAAATACGATGTGATGTTAAAAGCTGCAGACGAAATCAATAAGAAAGCAGTTCCTTATTTGGAGAAATACATCGAGTTAAATCCAAAGGACAAACAAGTATTGATGATTTTATCTCAATTGCATAGAAGTTTGAAAAATCCTGAGAAATCAGCTGAATACAAAAAGCGCGCAGACGCTTTGTAGAATTTAATAAACACCTTAGAAAGCCATCCGTTAATTCGGGTGGCTTTTTTTTGTGAATCATTTTTCTTGTTCTTTCTGATTTCAATTGAGAAGATTCGTGCATATCAAACGATAACTATTTCGTTTATCGTCATCCAGGTAGATACGTTCTTATTCGAATTTGCTTTTCAGCTTCCAATTGGTAGATAAATTTTTTATGATTCGCAATTCCCCTAATCGCTTGAATAAGCAAAGAGTTTCGGGTAACGTTCATTCCTATCCTGAGTTAAGGAACTTGAAAGGTTGATAAGTACGACCGCTTAAAGCGCTCTTTCGTAACAAATAGATTCAAACAAGCGTATTTGTATCAGAACTGATAAATTATAGGACAAAAAAAGAGCCTTCCTGGTAAATTCCAAGAAGGCTCTTTTTTTGTTTTAACGAATTCAACTAGTTATTCTTTCTTTTTCCGAATTTCGATTTAATTGCTGCACCTTTACCTTGTTCTGCCGTACTTTTCTTGTTAGAAAGATATAGGTAATTACTAAAGGCAATAGAATCTTGTACGTCAACATCTTTGAAACCTGTAAATTTTCCAGCGTATCCAGAAACGACAACTGTTACATTTCTACGTTTTATCTCAACTGCAACAGATGGTTCAAAAATAAAGTCACTTTTACTATTGTCAATCGCATGCACTGTTGCTTGTTCAATTAAAGCATTTCTTGCAACTAAATCAGTAGCTTTTGTTTTACCATATGCAGTTCCAGATATTTTAGTGCTAAAATCTACGTCATAAAGAACGTATCTAGGTTGTGATGCAACTGGTGAAAAATTTGCATTTACACTTTTATTTGTACCTGATTTAATTGCTGAACATGAAGGTAAAAGAACACCTAAAGCAAGTGCCGAAACTAAAAATAATGTTTTTTTCATAATTTATTTTTTTTGATGGATAATTATTACACTGCAAATGTACTGATAGTGCATTCTTTAATCTTGGTATTTATAAAGCCTAGACTTGGTAATTTTAGCGCATTAACGTAATGTAATTTTCACTCATTTATTTTATTATATATTATAAATCAAATAGTTGACTTGTTTGTAATCATACATATTAAAATGGCGTGTACACAAAATGTTCCGTTTTTTGATCGACTGCTTGTTTGTGAATTTTGCAAATAAATTTAAAAAAAACCTTAATTCTTTTGTTAAATCCAGAATAATTATAGTACTTTGCATTACATAGTACTATGTTTGTATTGTTTAATTGAATAAATTATGAGCTTAATAAATACACAAGCGCAAATGCGCAAGGGAATTTTGGAGTTTTGTATTCTATCGATTTTAAAAAAACAAGAAGCTTATCCTTCTGAAATTATTGAAATCTTAAAAGAATCCAAAATGATTGTGGTTGAAGGCACCTTATATCCCTTACTCACCAGATTAAAAAATGAGGAACTTCTCTCCTACCGTTGGGAAGAATCTAGTTCTGGTCCACCCAGAAAATATTATACACTGACCAAAATGGGAATTGCCTTTTGGGAAGAACTAGAAGGAACTTGGAATGAATTACAAATAGCAGTAAACACAATCACTAAAAATACCGAAGATGAAAAAAACAATTAGCATACATTTAATGGGCGTAAACTTTTTAGTTGAAGAAAGTGCTTATGAATTATTAGAGAATTATTTAAAACGACTTAAAAACTCCTTTCAACATTCGAAAGATCAACAGGAGATTTGTGATGACGTTGAATCGCGTATCGCAGAGTTGGCTTCTGAGAAAATATCAGATAGAAAACATGTTGTTACGTTTGATGAAATGAAAGCCATTTTGGATACGCTTGGAAATCCAGAAGACTTTGAAGGAAGTATGGATCCTGAAGACGAAAACAACTATGAAAAAAGCGAATTTCAATCCGCATCTAGAAAATCGAGACGTTTATTCAGAGATGGTGAAAATAAATCGATCGCTGGAGTTTGTTCTGGTTTAGCAGCTTATTTTGACATCGATGTGGTCTACATCCGGATTGCATTTGTTATCTTCTTCCTGCTCGGAGGTTTCATTGTTCCTGTTTACTTGGTTCTGTGGATTGCAGTTCCACAAGCTAAAACCAATGTTGAACGCTTACAAATGCAAGGAAAACCAATCAACATTGAGAATTTAAAGGAGGAAGTCAAAGATGCGGCCAATAACTTTAAAAAATCAGCTAAAAACTTTGAAAAAGAAATCAAAAATACGACAAGTCGAACTCGTGAAAGAATGCGCGATGTTGGTGGTTTGTTTTCGAAGATTGGAGGAATAATTCTCTTAACAATTGCAGGTTTTGGATTAATTACTGTCCTTGCCATTTCTTTTGGAGACATTCACACGCAATTCAATGGTGATTCTACTTTTACGATAAACGAGTTTAGTAATTTTTTTCTCATCGATAAAGTCAACTCATTTTACTTGTGGCTTGGCTTTATCCTCTTTTCTTTCAGTATTTTAATTTCAATCATCTTAACAGGAACTGTTTTAATCTTTAATTTAAAATCAAGATGGATTAAACGCTCTTTTTCAGCACTTTCCTTATTGGCAATAATTGGAATTGGTCTTGGAATTTATCAAGGAGTTCGTCTCGCAAATGATTTTAGAGTACAAGGAAAAACAATTCAAAATGTAGGGATGGTTTCTGATACCATCTTGTTTTTGAACGTTTTGAAAGATAATCAGTCGAATTGGAACGAAGCAACCATCTTAAATTGGGATGATTCTCAAATTATTTTGAATGATAAAAACATCCGAGCATCCGGAATTGAGGTAGAATATGGCATTTCACCAGATACCAATTTTTATATTTCACAAACATTTACCGCCAGAGGAAAATCCGGTAGATCTGCTGATCTAAAGGCTTCTAACATCGATTTTGAACCACAAATAATTGGAAATAAGATTCAAATTCCTTCCTATTTTCAGTATCCTTTGAAAGATAAATTTAGAAATCAAACCGTCGTTTTGAAAATAATGATTCCGTACGGTAAAATTGTGATCACCGACAATACAGTGATTCAATCCAAAGATAAATTGCAAGCGGGTTGGATAGATTCTGAAGGTAATTATGAAACGAATTAAGAAGTCCTCTAAGAATTATCATACTTTAAAACATAGTAAATGGCTGATTTTAAAATAATCAGCCATTTACTATTTACATTGAATGTCATTTCTTGAATAACATAAAAACGCACGTCATATGAAAATCGAACAGAAAAGTAAAAACCACAAATGGAACTTCTTCTGGAACGATAAAAATTTCAAATCCTTCGCTAGTCAGATTTAATCCATTAGTAAACATGTATGAATTTATCGAAATCAATAATGATCTTTATTTCAATGCTGATTATGATGCAGCAGGCAATGAATTGTGGAAATTTGACAAAACGTTAGGTGTTCAAAAAATCGAGAATTCTGTAGAAGTAAAACTTTATCCAAATCCAGCTAAAAACTTGATAAACATCATTACTGATAAAGAAGTTTCAATGACGCTGATGAACATCCACGGTCAAGTTTTAAACACCTACTCTTCCGTATTCAGTCACCAAATTGATTTGTCAAAATTAAGTCAAGGAATTTACTTAATTCGTGTACCTGGAAATCAACAGATTCACCGATTCGTAAAAGAATAATCTATATTTATTTAATGTTAACCCATTTAATTTCTGTATTTTATTATGTTTTTCAATTAAGTTTCATTTCGCTTTAACAAAAAATTAAATCGATCATTTAACGAAAATATTTATATTTGTTTTCGATGAACAAACTTATTCCAACAATTTTACTTTTCATTTTTACCTTACTTAATTATGCTATCATACATAATATGTATAGTTTAGAATCACAGGTAACAATTTCAATTGTTGAAGAAGAAGAAAATCACATTAAAATCCTTGAAGTAAAACATTATTTAAAGAAAGATTCTCCATTTTTAATTATTTTTAAACCTTTAGATGAAACTTCAAAAAGTGCCTATTATTTAAAGCTCAATAAATACAAAGACGTTTACCTTGCTACTATTGAGTCACCCCCTGATTTTATGTGTTAATTGAAATTCTTGTCATTGAGGGCAAGAATAAATCTTTTTTTAACACATAATATTTTCTAATGAAAAATTTATTTTCCAAATGGAGGAGTGATGCTCCTGCCAGTTTGGTAGTCTTTTTGGTTGCTTTACCACTCTGTTTGGGTATTGCACTTGCATCAACGGGAGAAAGTCCCATTTTATTTTCAGGAATTATCAGTGGCGTAATCGGAGGAATTGTAGTAGGTTCTTTTAGCGGCTCAAAATTAGGCGTTTCTGGTCCAGCAGCAGGATTAATAACAATTGTCTTAGCTGCATTAATCACCTTAGGAAACTTTGAATCATTTTTAGTCGCAGTAATTCTCGCAGGAATACTTCAAATAATTGCAGGATTTGTAGGTGCTGGTGTCATTGGGAATTATTTTCCTTCATCAGTAATTAAAGGAATGTTAGCTGCAATAGGTTTAACACTAATCTTGAAGGAAATACCACATTTAGTTGGGTATGCCAACGACTTTATGGGAAATGATGTTTTTGTTTTCAACTCAAACAAGGGTTTCTTTAAAGAGATTGTTGAAATTATAGGTGCCATTCATTGGGGAGCGATCATTATTTCAGTTGTTTCCTTGATGATACTGATTTTATTTGATCGTCCATTTATGAAGAAAATTGCGCTTTTTAAATTTATTCCAGGTGCATTGATCGTTGTTATACTTGGGACTTTGCTAAATGTATTTTTTAACATGTACATTCCAAACCTAAATTTAGCAGGAAAACACTTGGTAGACCTTCCAGTAACGAATTCATTTTCAGACTTTAAAAATCTATTTGTTTTTCCAGATTTTTCGGCTTTAACGAATCCAAACGTATATGGAATTGCTTTTACAATTGCACTCGTTGCGAGTTTGGAATCATTGTTAAGTGTTGAAGCAACAGATAAGTTAGATCCAGCAAAACAAGCAACTCCAACAAATAGAGAATTAAAAGCTCAAGGTATTGGGAATGTGATCTCTGGTTTATTAGGAGGCTTGCCTATTACGCAAGTAATCGTTAGAAGTTCCGCAAATATCAATGCAGGTGGTAAGAGCAAATTATCGACCATTTTACATGGATTTCTTTTGTTTTTAAGTGTTCTTTTGTTACCTAGTATTCTCAACATGATTCCCTATGCGTCTTTAGCTGCAATATTAATGATGGTTGGCTATAAGCTGTCAAGCGCTTCACTTTATAAAAAAATGTTTGCTTTAGGTTGGGCTCAATTTCTTCCATTCATTGCTACGATTGTCGGAGTTCTTTTTACCGACCTTTTAAAAGGTATTGGCATCGGATTAGTATTTGCAATTTTCTTTATTCTTCGTAAAAACTATCGAAATAATTATCGAATTGAAAAATCTTTTGAAGAAGGAAGACCAATTATTACATTAAAGTTATCTGAAGAAGTAACCTTTCTAAACAAAGGCAGTATTCTAGAATCTTTATATAAAATCCCTCAAAATACGAATCTCATTATTGATGGTTCAAATAGTCGATCTATTGATTATGATGTCTTAGAGGTAATTCAAGAGTTCAGGTCATTCACAGCAAAAGAGCGCAACATTAAAATTACCACTTTTAGAATACCTAAGGTAGCTATTATGGGACATTAATAAAAATTATTTAAATAACATTTAAAACACATTATAACATGGATTTCTTCTATAATCAATTATTAGACAACAACAAAGAATGGGCAAAAAATCAAGTGAAAAGAGACCCTGAATTTTTCAAAAACTTATCACATAGTCAAAAACCACCAGTATTGTGGATTGGATGTGCAGATTCACGTGTTCCTGCAAATGAAATAATTGGAGCGCGTTCTGGCGAAGTTTTCGTGCATCGCAACATCGCAAATATGGTCATTCATTCTGATATGAGTATGCTTAGTGTTCTCGATTACGCGGTAAATATCTTAAAAGTAAAACATGTAATTGTATGTGGTCACTATGGTTGTGGTGGCGTTAAGGCTGCGATGACTAATAAACCAGTAGGTTTAATCGACAATTGGATTCGCCACATCAAGGATACTTATCGGTTTCACAAATCTGAATTAGATACTATTCAAGAAGAAGATTCGCGTTTTGATCGATTTGTAGAATTGAATGTTCAGGAACAGGTCTTCGATTTAGCCAAGACATCAATTATTCAAAATGCGTGGGAAAATGGTCAGGAAATTCATTTGCACGGATGGGTTTATTCCATACAAGATGGATTAATTAGAGATCAAAAATGCACTTTAAAAAATAATGATAGCTTAGATATAGTTTATCAATTGGAAATCTAGTCGTAAATCCAAGGAAGTTGAAGATTTGTTTATTTATTCTTCAACTTCCTTTTTTAGCCATTCAAACATGTGCTTCTGTGTGACAGCAATGCTTTAACAAATTTCTAACAGCTAATTTTAACATTTGTTAACATTGTCAATCAAACAGTCAAAATGAATCTGCGTTAGCTTTGTAAAGCAAATTTTAAAACAGATTATAATGAATAGGAATTTAAAAATAATAGGTTTAGGATTATTGGGAGGTATGCTCCCACTTGGATTGACGATGATCTTGAATACATCTCCAGGCAGCAGTTCATCGGCTGACATCTTTGATGGTGCTAATTTTCAACACGCAAAAACGGTAAACCTTACCAATACCGAAAATCTGCCAGACTTTGTGAGTGCCTCTGAAAATACAATTAACTCGGTCGTTCACGTGACCACTAAAGTTGTTCGAACAACCATTCAGCGCGATCCATTTTATGAGTTTTTCTACGGTCCGGGAACTGGAAATAAAGAATATAAACAATACGGTTCTGGCTCAGGCTCTGGAGTTATTGTGTCATCAGAAGGTTATATTGTAACCAATAACCACGTGATTGATGGCGCAAGTGAAATTGAAATTATCCTCAATGACAATTCTAAATATTCAGCAAAAGTGATTGGAACCGATCCATCTACAGATTTAGCTGTTTTAAAAATAGATGCTAAAAATCTCGTTCCAATTGTTTTAGGAAACAGCGACAATTTACGCATCGGAGAATGGGTATTAGCAGTTGGAAATCCATTCAACCTTACTTCTACCGTAACCGCAGGAATTGTGAGCGCAAAAGCGAGAAATATCAATATTTTAAACAACAGAAATTCCAAAGACAATGTTCCAATCGAATCCTTTATTCAAACAGACGCGGCAGTAAATCCTGGAAACAGCGGAGGAGCTTTGGTAAATACGAAAGGAGAATTGGTTGGAATCAATACGGCGATCGCATCACAAACAGGAAGTTATACCGGTTATTCCTTTGCCATTCCAGTGAACTTGGTACAAAAAGTAATGTTGGATTTAATTGATTTCGGACTCGTCCAAAGAGGTTTCTTAGGAGTTCAAATTGCAGACATCACCCAAGAATTAAAAGAAGAGAAAAACCTGAGTTCAATCAAAGGAGTTTACGTTGCAAAAGTGATCGACGATGGTGGAGCTGAAAAAGCAGGAATGAAAGAAGGAGAAATTATTTTAAAAATTGGTTCAAAAGAAATTACTTCTGTTGCTGCTTTGCAAGAAGAAATTGGAAAAAGAAGACCTGGCGATAAAGTACCAGTTACTGTAATGACCACCAAAGGAAATGAAACAGTACGAGAAATCGTTTTAAGAAACAGCGAAGGAAAAACCAATTTACTCGACAAAGCAGTCATTAGCAAAAACACTGCGCTTGGAGCAACGTTTGAAGAAATGACAAGCAAAGAGAAAAAAGACTTGAATACCACTTACGGAGTAAAAATCAAAAGCCTCAATCCTGGTAAGTTAAAATCGATTGGATTCGAGGAAGGAATGATCATTACCAAGATAAATCAGCAAGCAGTTACCTCTGTTGAACAATTAACTGCAGAATTAAATAAAGGTGGAAAAGGTATTTTACTGGAATATATGACATCAACCGGTAAAAAAGATTACGTAGGTTTTGGCTTGTAATCACTTGATACCAAAATAAAACCATTTTTCACACGATAATAGACTGATGCCCAAAAGAATGTTAAAGCCTTTTGGGCACACTATTTGTAAGGTACTGGTTTCCAAAAATAAAGAAAAATAAATTTGAAAAACTGTTAAAAGGGTTGTATCTTTGCAGTCAATTTCAGATTATAATCTAAAAGAAGAGTTAGTTAAAATGAGACAACTTAAGATTACAAAATCGATTACCAATCGAGAATCCCAGTCCCTTGACAAGTATTTGCAAGACATTGGAAAAGAAGAATTAATCACCGCTGAGGAAGAAGTAGATTTAGCACGTAAAATTAAACAAGGCGATCAACGCGCGTTGGAAAAATTGACAAGAGCAAACCTTCGTTTCGTAGTATCTGTAGCAAAACAATATCAAAATCAAGGACTTACCCTTCCCGATTTAATCAACGAAGGAAATTTAGGTTTGATCAAAGCTGCTCAGAAGTTCGATGAAACTCGTGGTTTTAAGTTTATTTCGTATGCGGTATGGTGGATTCGTCAATCCATTTTACAAGCATTGGCAGAGCAAGCACGTATTGTCCGTTTGCCATTGAACCAAGTTGGTTCATTAAACAAGATCAACAAGGCATTCTCTAAGTTAGAGCAAGAATACGAAAGACCACCATCCGCTGAGGAATTAGCAGAAGCGTTGGAAGTGCCAGAAGATAAAATCAAGGAAAGCTTAAACGTATCAGGTCGTCACGTATCCATGGACGCTCCCCTATCTTCTTCTGAAGACGGCGGAACATTAATGGATGTCATGGCAAATTCTGATTCTCCAAAAGCAGACCACGCCTTAATGGCAGAATCACTTCAAAAAGAAATTGAGCGTTCCTTAAGTACGCTTACAGATAAAGAAAGAGAGATCATTCGTCTCTTCTTCGGAATTGGAATGAATCACGGATTGACCCTTGAGGAAATCGGATCCAAATTTAACCTTACCCGCGAGCGTGTAAGGCAGATTAAGGAAAAGGCCATCAGAAGGCTTCGACACACTTCGAGAAACAAACTCTTAAAATCTTATTTAGGATAATATAAAAACGGCTGTTCACATTTAGTGGGCAGCCGTTTTGGCTTTATATATTTTTATTTAACCCCCACAAACAAATCAAAAAGAATGGAATCTATTGCAGGTTATGAAAAAGAGTTAAATGCACATGTTAAAAGAGAACGTGCTGCTGTATCATTAGTAAGTAAAACGGGCGAATTACTTTACGACAAAGGAATTGAATTGGTTTTATTCAGAAATCATTTATTGGATGTTTCCAGTTCTGAAATTTTAAACTTCCACGAATATGCTCGTAAAGTTGTAAACAGACCTGTAGATATCTTCACAACTTCTGAATTGGCGGAAGAAATTTACAAAATGGAACTGGCTCCGGCTAAAATTGACATTGGTAAATTAGCAAGTGAATGGATTTCAGAACAAGCAAATTACGAATCAAAAGCTGCATTCCTTGCCGATAAATTAAAAGGATTTACAAGCTCTACCAATGATTCTATTGAGCCGAGAGATGTAGTATTATATGGTTTTGGTAGAATTGGCCGTTTGGCTGCTAGAGAGCTAATTAAACAAGCTGGAAAAGGTCAGCAATTGCGTTTACGTGCGATTGTAACACGTGGCGCTTCTGATAACGACATCATCAAAAGAGCTTCTTTGTTGAGAAATGACTCTGTACACGGAGCATTTAAAGGTTCTGTACAAGAGGATTTAGTAAACAGAACGATCATCATCAACGGACAAATCGTTCAGATGATCAGTGCTTCTAACCCTGAGGACATTGATTATACAGCATACGGAATCAACAATGCGTTGATTATTGACAATACTGGAGTTTACACAGATCGTGAAGCGTTGAGCAGACACTTAAAATCAAAAGGTGCTTCTAAAGTACTTTTAACTGCTCCAGGAAAATCGATTCCAAACATTGTTTACGGAATCAACCAAGGTGAATTGAATTTGGATGAAGAAAATATTTTCTCTGCTGCTTCTTGCACCACCAACGCAATTTCTCCAATCTTGAAAGTAATTAACGACAAGTACGGTGTTGTAAGAGGACATATTGAAACGGTTCACGCATACACCAACGATCAAAACTTGTTAGACAACATGCACGACAAACCACGAAGAGGTCGTTCTGCAGCAATCAACATGGTAATTACTTCTACAGGTGCTGGAAATGCAGTAACGAAAGTAATTCCTGAATTGCAAGACAAATTAACGGCAAATGCAGTACGAGTTCCGACACCAAATGGATCTTTGGCTATTTTGAGTCTAAACCTTCGTAAAGGAACCAATGTTGCAGAAGTAAATGCTTCCATTAAAGACGCTGCTTTGAACGGTGAATTGGTGAATCAAATATTCTATTCTTATGATCCAGAATTAGTTTCAAGTGACATCATTGGAAATACGTGCTGTTCAGTTTACGACTCACACGCTACAATCATTTCGAAAGATGGTGAAAATGTAATTTTATACGTTTGGTATGACAATGAATTCGGTTATACAAAACAAGTTATACGCCTTGCAAAATACGTTTCTAAAGTAAGAAGATTAATCTATTACTAGGATTCTATTTCACACGGTTGAATATATTAAAAAGGATGAAACACGTGTTTCATCCTTTTTTTTGCTTTAAAGATAAGTTCTATATAAGACAGAAAAGTCCCATTAAGATGCATCGCATATCATTCAAATATTGTATATTTGCAAAAAATTACACAAAGCAAAGAGATCATGGCAATCATAATAACAGACGAGTGCATCAACTGTGGTGCATGTGAACCTGAATGTCCAAACAACGCAATATATGAAGGTGGTGCAGAATGGCACTATTCAGATGGAACTTCGTTAACAGGAATGATAACAACGCTAAATGGCGATGATTTAGATGCACAAGATGCATTTGAACCGATTGACATGGATGTTTATTACATTGTACCTGACAAATGTACAGAATGTGTTGGTTTCCACGACGAGCCTCAATGTGCTGCAGTTTGTCCTGTAGATTGTTGTGTAGATGATGAAGATCACCGCGAATCAGAAGAGGAATTGTTGGCGAAAAAAGATTTCATGCACAATCAATAATTATAATTGATTCCTGAGAAGTAACAATTCAACTTTTAACACGTTCTTGTACTATGAAATTGAATGTACTCTTCCTATTCTTGTTTTTAAAAGGTTCCCTCCTCTTTTCACAAGATTTTTCAAACCACGAAGCGCAGCTAGTTCTGTTACTAGATGCTGTTCGAAATGCGAAAACTGATCTTGAAAAAGGAGAAAAAAACACCCTCTTTAAAGAACGATTATACCAAGTGATTCAATTGCCTGGAGCAATGGATTATCCTTTTTCTAAACTTCGATCGCTTGGAACTGTTAAAAGTCCGGACAATTATTTTCGTTTTTTTAATTGGAATGTCGAACAGGAAGACATGACCCAAAAATATTTTTGCTATATTCTTCGCTACGATGAAAAGAAAAAAGCGAATAGCATCATAGAGTTGATTGATAATTCGTTGATGTTAACGCCAGAACCAGATGATTATTTGGATGAAAGCAATTGGTATGGTGCACTGTATTACAAAATCATTCCGATCAAAAGATCTGGAAAAACAATCTATACTTTATTGGGTTATGATGCCAATAATTCAATGAGTCACATCAAACTCGTAGATGCCATTTCTTTTACCAATTCTCACATTCGACTGGGAAGTCCCATTTTCAAATACAAAGACAAAACCTACAAAAGAATGTTTTTTGAACATTCAAAGAAGTCTGTCATGTCTTTGACGTACAACGAGGAGCGCGAAAAAATCATTTTCGATCACTTGTCTCCAGAATCTCCAACGATGGAAGGATTTAAAGAATTTTACGTTCCAGACCTTTCATACGATGCATTTAAAATGGAGGGAAATAAATGGGTTTTGGAAGAAGATGTCCTTGCGGTTAATAAAAAAACGAATGAATCAAAGTCAGTCACTACCTACGATTTAGACAAAGATGGAAACATGGTTGAGTCTAAAAAGAAAAGCAAATGGATTGACCCAACGAATAAAACAGCGCCAGGAGGTCAGAATGTGCACCAAGCTGCTGTTCCAGATGACGTGATTTCAAAAGGAAAAAAGAAACCGAAAAAGTCGAGGACGAAAGAAAAAGACGATTTTCCACAAGCCAAGAAAAAGAAAAAACAAGTTTCTGGTATTGGCAACATTCCAACCAAAAGAAAATGATTTTTACTGCGGGAAAATCATTTATCCTGCTAAATCAATCACAACAACCACACTAACTTCTTTATTATTTAAGATTTAGGAAGGAGTTACAAAATAGTTAATAAATATGTCTCGACTAGCTTACAGATGCCAATTACTTCATGTATCTTTATGGTCTAAAAAAAATGAAGAATGGGTAAAATAATCGCCATAGCAAATCAAAAAGGTGGAGTTGGTAAAACGACGACAGCCATCAATTTAGGTGGATGCTTTGGAGTACTTGAATATAAAACACTGATTGTGGATGCAGATCCGCAAGCGAATGCTACCTCAGGCGTTGGTTTAGATCCAAAAAGCTCAAGAAATATTTATGATTGTTTGGTGAATGATGTTCATCCTTCCGAATTAATCATTTCGACCACCAATCCGAATTTGGACATTTTACCTTCTCACATCGACTTGGTTGGTGCTGAGCTGGAAATGATCAACATGGAAAACCGTGAGTTTAAATTGCGACAAGCTTTGGACAAGATTAAAGATCAATATGATTTCATCATCATTGACTGTTCTCCATCGCTTGGATTGATTACAGTAAACTCTTTAACGGCTGCTGATTCTGTATTAATTCCAGTTCAGTGCGAATATTTCGCTTTGGAAGGTTTGGGTAAATTATTAAATACCATTAAAATTATTCAAGGTAGATTAAATCCTGACTTGGAGATTGAAGGAATTGTTTTAACGATGTACGATACGCGTTTGAGACTTGCAAATCAAGTAGTTGATGAAGTAAAAACGCATTTCCAAGAATTGGTTTTTGATACGGTAATTCACAGAAATACAAAATTAGGTGAAGCACCAAGTTACGGTGAAACGATTGTAATGCACGATGCAGCAAGCAAAGGATCCATCAATTACCTTAATTTTGCAAGAGAAATTATTCAGAAGAACAACCTGACTAAAATAGCTAATGACGATAAAAAAATAAAATTAGATGAGCTCTAATATAAAGAAACGTGGTGCACTCGGAAAAGGACTGAGTGCTTTGTTAGAAAATGCTTCAACAGACATTACATCCACATCGGGAGATGCCGTTTTGGTGGGAAGTATTTCGATGATTTCAATTGAACAGATTGAGGCAAATCCTTTCAATCCTAGAACGCATTTTGAAATAGAAGCATTGAAAGAATTGAGTGAATCCATTGCTACGCACGGAATTATTCAACCACTTACCGTTCGTAAATTAGGCAGAGATAAATTTCAGTTGATTTCTGGAGAACGAAGATTTCGTGCTTCTCAATTGGCTGGTTTAACAGAAGTTCCAGCATACGTTCGTGTTGCCAATGATCAATCCATGTTGGAAATGGCCTTGGTAGAAAACATTCAAAGAGAAGATTTAAATGCAATAGAAGTGGCATTGTCCTATCAATTATTGATTGATGAATGCAGTTTGACACAAGAGCAAATGAGTCAGAAGATTTCTAAAAGTAGATCGAGTATTACCAATCACTTGCGACTTTTGAAACTTCCTGCTGAAATTCAATTGGGTGTGCGCGACAACTTGATTTCCATGGGACATGCACGTGCTTTGGTATCAGCAGGAGATGAAAATTTTCAAAATCAATTGTATCAGGAAGTTTTAGACAATCAATTATCTGTTAGAGAATTAGAGGCGTTGATTCGAAGTGGAGAATTAAGTTCTGAGGAATCAAAAGTCAAAAAAACTCCCAAAGAAACAGCAGCTATCAATGAGCTTCAAAATTCATTTGCATATCATTTAGGCGATAAGATTTCATCGAAAGTTGAAATTAAGAAAAGCAATTCAGGGAATGGAAAGATTGTCATCAACTTCAATTCAGAAGTAGATTTAAATCGAATTATTGAAATCTTGAATAAATGAAAGTGGTAATCATTTTGGTTTTGTCTTTTCTGCTCTCTATTTTTGCATCTGCACAAAATTCAAATGATTCGTTGATTTCAGTGAAGCCCGATACGGTTCATTCGGTGAAGAAAGCCATGCTCTTTTCTGCTATTGTTCCTGGTGCTGGACAAGTTTACAATCACCTCGCGATGCCGAAAGGAAAGAAAAAAGCTTTTTGGAAAGTTCCATTAATTTATGCAGGTCTTGGAGTTACTGGTTATTTTATGCTAAACAACAACGGTTTGCAAAAGTCTTTAAAGTCAGAATATTACTTGAGAAAGAATTCAAATTTCACACAAAAGTTTGATTCTAAATGGGAACAATATGACGAACAAGGTGTTGCTCAGTTGTACGATCAACATTTGAATCGGAGAGATTTATTTATATTGGCCTTTGGAGCAGTATATCTTTTACAAGTAATCGATGCTGCGGTTGAAGCACAATTTGTGAGTTTTGATATTTCGGAGAACTTGAGTTTAAGAATCTCTCCAACGATGCTTACGAATCAAAATGCAGGATTGAGACTTTCATTTAATTTCAAGTGAAATGAAGGTTTATCCACATAGTTTTATATTTTTGTCAGAGGAATTTATAGTATGAAAATAGGTTTAATCGGTTATGGGAAAATGGGAAGAGCAATTGAAGAAATTGCCCTTGAACGCGGTCACCAAATTATCTTTAAAGCAGATTCTGACCATCCTATCTCACCAGATATTATTGCTACTGCTGACGTTGCAATCGAATTTTCGATTCCTGAATTAGCGGTAAAACACATTCAAATGGCAACTGACACCAAGACGCCGATCGTTGTTGGTACAACTGGTTGGAATTCCAATTTGGTAGCAGTTGAAAAATATGTACAGGAGAATACGGGTTCTTTAATTCACGCGAGCAACTTTAGCATTGGTGTCAATATTTTCTTTGAAATCAATCGTAAACTAGCGCAATTACTATCTGAACATCCTGAATATCAGGCGTGCATTACAGAAACACATCACCTTCAAAAATTAGATTCACCAAGCGGAACTGCAATTAGTTTGGCCAATGAAATCTTAAATAACAACGATTCTTACTTGTCATGGGTTTCTGGCGAAGGAAAACCGCCACACGTAAACAGCAATCAATTGGGAGTAACTGCCATTCGTTTGCCAGGAGTTCCTGGAACACATACGGTACAATATCAATCAGAAATTGATTCGATTACCATCACACACGAAGCACATAACCGCAAAGGATTCGCATTAGGTGCAGTCATCGCGGCGGAATGGATATTAAATAAACAAGGCGTTTTCACCATGCAAGACGTCCTCAATAATTAGAACTTATGAATGCATTGTATTTTTATCTTTTTTTACTTGTTCACCCCTATCTTGCATTGTGGTGGACTAGTTTTGAAAAAGCGGGACGTAAACCATGGGAAGCTTTAGTTCCTGGATACAACTATTACGTTGCATTTAAAATCGGAACTAAAAAACCATGGTGGTGTCTTTTAATGCTTTTCCCAGGCGTTCACATCGTGATGTGGATGGTTGTCAATTTGAGTTACATCAGAAGGTTTGGAATGTTCTCATGGCACGAAACGCTGCAAGGAATTTTCTTCCCGTATATTTTGATGGCGAAGTTGAAAAACAAAGAATTAGTTCCATTTACCAATTGGGCAAATCCGAAGGAAGTACATGAAAGAGCAATTGGAGATCACATTGTTTTGTTTCTTAGTTTCCCAGTTGTTGGTCACGTTATCGCAACAATTTTAGGATTTTTCAGTTCTGATAAATCAGGAAAAAAGACCAAAATCAAAGAATGGGGAGATTCTATTCTATTCGCATTAATTGCAGCCGGAATTATTCGTACCTACGTTTTTGAACCGTTCAAAATCCCAACTGGTTCCATGGAAAAAACCTTATTGGTAGGCGATTTCTTATTTGTAAATAAATTGGCATACGGACCGAAAGTGCCAGTTACGCCACTTTCATTTCCTTTGGTTCACAACTTCATTCCTTACATTGACGTAAAATCGTATTCTACTTTAGAAACTCTAAATTATACCCGTTTAGTGGGAATGTCTAAGGTAGAGAGAAATGATGTCGTAGTTTTTAATTATCCTTCTGGAGATACTTCTGTTTACGATCCGCGCATGCCTTTCGGATTGATGGGTCACGATTATTATGGAATTTTAAACAACGAAGCATTCCGTCTTTGGGCAGAAGGTAAAGATGTGCAAGCGAGACAAAAATCAAGCAACCAAGAAGAATACGATGCTGCGAGAAGTGATATTTATACCAATCAGATTGGTGAATTCATTGCTGATTTAGAAAAATGGAAATCTGCAGCTCGCCATTCTCTTGCAGTTGATAAAGTAGCAATGGATAATGGACAGTTAATCAAGCACTACGGTTTAATTTATAGACCAGTTGACAAGCGGGAAAACTACATCAAACGTTGCGTTGCAGTTCCTGGTGATCAGATTGAAATCATCAATTCTGTATTATATGTCAATGGGAAAAAAGCATTCGTGTCACCAACCCAAAACTTGCGATACATTGTTGAAAATGTAGAAGGCTTAACAAACAATCTACCTGATAAGACCTTCCAAAATCAAATGTTTGAGACCTATCAATTGGAAAAAGATAGAGATTACGGCGATTATGGATATGGTGATTTTAGAATGAATTTGACAAAAGAACAGGTGAAACGCTTACGTCGTGATTTCCCAAAAGCTAAATTTGTATTGGAAATCGATCCAAGATACGATCAAGTGATTGGAAAAGATTCCTTTGCAAAATACGGATACACAGCTTCTGAAATGTTGTCAAACTTACAAACGTATCCGAAAGATATTTATCATGGGAACAACATGACGAATTTTGAGAAAATCACCATTCCAGCAAAAGGAACAACAGTTCAGTTGAATAAATCAAACATTGCGTTATACAGAAGAATCATCACGGCGTATGAAGGACATAAACTTGTTGAAAATAAAGATGGATTCTTCATTGATGGTAAAAAAGCAAACGAATATACCTTTGCAATGAATTACTATTGGATGATGGGAGATAATCGATACAACTCAGCAGATTCAAGAGTTTGGGGATTTGTGCCAGAAGATCACATTGTTGGTAAAGCATCTATTGTTTGGTTCTCAAACAGCGGAATTGAAGACATTGGTGTTCGTTGGGAAAGAGTGTTTAAATTCATCAAGTAATGTCAGCAGTTTTTCCGATTGCGTATTTCGGTTCGATCTCATACTATCAGAAAATGGTGCAAATGAAGTCGATTTCGTTTGAATTACATGAACATTATGTGAAACAAACTTTGCGAAATCGGATTACAATTCTATCTGTTTCAGGAATACAAAACTTAAGTGTTCCTGTTGCGAAGCCTAATGGTAACAAGACTTTAACGAGAGACATTGTCATTTCAAATGCTGAAAACTGGAGAAAGCTTCATTGGAAAGCCATTGAAAGTGCGTATGCTTCTTCACCCTATTTTGAGCATTATAGCTCAGAAGTGAAAGAACTGATTGATGATTCAGAAACGAATTTATATCTTTATAATTTAAACATTCATAATCGAATAGTTGCTTGGCTACAACTTCCAATCCACGTTGATTACACGAGTTCTTACAATCTTGAATTATCGTCTGAATTAGATTATAGAGCGAGTTTTAATAATTTAAACCAAACAGTTGACTATCAGTATCAACAAGTGTTTTCACCAAATGAAAAATTTGAGGGAGATTTATCCATTTTAGATGCAATTTTTAATTTGGGACCAATGGCTCGAAATATCATTATCAACGATTGATTTAATTATATTTGTTTAAAATTTATAGCATGCAAGTAGTTCTTACAAAAACACAAATAGATCAGAAGATCATGCGCATGGCGCACCAAATTCTTGAAAATGCTTTTGAAGAAAAAGTGATTTACTTGGCAGGAATTTGTGGCAACGGCATTCGCATTGCGAAAGAATTAGAGCGAATTTTGCCTAAATACACAGACATTGAGATTCGTGTATTTGAAATTACCTTGAATAAAGAAAATCCATTAAGTTCGGATATTACAGCTGATATAGACACCAAAGAGTTGAAAAATGGTTTTGTTGTGTTGATCGATGATGTACTAAATTCTGGAAAAACGATGCAATATGCTTTGATTAAATTATTAGAGCAACCTGTCAAAGCAATCAAAACACTCGCATTGGTGGACCGAAGACACCACCGTTACCCGATTAAATGCGATTTCGTTGGAATTTTACTTTCGACAACGATGAAAGAACGGGTAGAAATTGATTTCGACCAAGAAGATTACACCGCCTATTTGGTTTAGCATTCAACTATACAATTTTCAACTGCTCATTACATGAAAAGAATCACGGAATCCGATAGCAACCATCAGAATTTGGAAAAAATGTCCACCTTGGAATTGTTGACCAATATCAATCGAGAAGATCAAACTGTTGCTTTAGCAGTGAACAAAATCATTCCTGAAATCGAGAAGTTCGTTGATGCAGCTTTTGAAAGATTGAATAACGGCGGTCGAATCTTCTACATCGGCGCTGGAACAAGCGGAAGATTAGGGATTTTAGACGCGAGTGAATGTCCTCCTACTTTTGGAGTTACGCATGACTTAGTAGTTGGACTAATCGCTGGAGGTGATCACGCCATCCGAAAAGCAGTTGAATTTGCAGAAGATGACCGCGAACAAGCTTGGAAAGATTTACAAGAATATCAGATCGACAATAACGATGTATTGGTTGGTATTGCAGCATCTGGAACAACTCCTTATGTTCTTGGAGCAATTAAAACAGCCAATAAAAATGGGATTTTAACCGCAGGAATTTCGTGTAATCCAAACAGTCCATTGGCAGAATTGGTACAACATTCGATGGTTGCTGAAGTAGGTCCAGAATTTGTGACTGGAAGTACCAGAATGAAATCAGGAACTGCTCAAAAATTGATTTTGAACATGATTTCCACTTCCTTGATGATTAAACTAGGTCGCGTTGAAGGAAATAAAATGGTTGACATGCAACTGAGTAACCATAAATTAGTTGAACGTGGCGCAAAAATGATTCAAAGTCAACTAGATATTGATTTTGATACCGCAAAAGAGATTTTATTAAAACACGGAAGTGTTCGCAAAGCGGTTGATGCTTTTCGCTTGGAAAATTAAATAAAAGATTCGAAATCAAGGTATTGCACTGCAATTACTGAAATCAACTATTCGTCTTTCCTCAAATGCGGATAAATGGTCAAATAATGCTCAAATTTATCCTTGATAAAGGTCACCAAATCCATTTCTGAAGCGGTTTTCAAGAAATTCTCATCCATGTTCAGGAATGAAATAAATTCATCAAATTCTTCTTCGTTCAAATCTACGACATCGTAGGATACGTATAATCTCAATAATTCCTTGATTACTTTTCGTTGATCATCTTTGTAATTCATCTTCGAAATCCAAACTTTCGATTGTTCTTTTTTAGAAAACGCTTGATACAACGCTGTAATAGGTGATTGTAAAACCTCAATACCAGTAACTTGTCTTGTTTCGCGCATTGACAAACTAGCACGTTCTTCCTTAATTTGTTGCAATGATTTCAATGGACGAATGACCACTTCTTGAATTTGTTCTGCCTTGCGATCGATGATTGCCATGATTTTCATTTGACAATTAGAATCTGCTTCAACGCGAAAGCCTACCATGTGATAACCTCTCACAGAAAGCGTAATTGAATCTTGATCTTTGGTGTACAAACTAAAATTCCCATCCGGTTGTCCAAAAATTCCTTGTCCGGTACTTCGGTTAACAATCATCAAGTTATAAAAATTTTGCGTGTACATCGTGTCAACCACTTTTCCAAAAAGATAAACACGATCACATTTTTGCGCGAATGAATTCGTTGAAATTAAGATCAGCGAAAAAAATAAAATTTTCTGTAGGTTTTTCATCAGAACGAAAATAAGAAATAAAACTGAATGGAAGTTTAAGTTTGATCATCTTAACACATCCTTAAATTGACCAATAAAAATAAGATTCTTGCAAATACACATTAGTAACATTTCAAATTGTAAAAATGGACACATATCTATATCTATTTAATGATGTCGCATAGTAAGATATACTTTTGTAACATCTGTAACTAAAATCAAAAGATTAAACATGCAATATTTTGAGAATTAGTTTACATTTTAGATCCAACTAAAATCAACGAATTAAATACACTTCTCTTCCTAATCTCTTTTTTCGCGATCAACAAGTCTCAACGATTATGTTATTCCATTTCTCAACGCTTAGGATTCCGTAAATGGATCCAAGATGAAAAACTGATCACAGAGAATAATTATAAACATAAATAAAACATTCAATCAACTAGTATGCTGAGTTTTGACAACACGAACTTAAACTATAGAATAAGATAATTCTTCCAAACATTTTCAACTGTTGGTTCTTTAACTTCATTCTTAGCGCTTAATTAACATCCGTACGCATCCTTTTTCCACCAAACTTTCCGTAAATTTGCACCATGAAACGAGTAGTTGTAGGATTATCAGGTGGTGTGGATTCAAGTGTAGCAGCTTACCTTCTTCAACAAGAGGGTTATGAAGTGATTGGTATGTTTATGCGCAATTGGCATGATGAATCTGTTACTATATCAGATGATTGTCCGTGGATTGATGATTCCAACGATGCACTTTTGATTGCAAATCAATTGGGAATTCCTTTTCAAGTCATTGATTTGAGCAAGGAATACAAAGAACGAATCGTAGATTACATGTTTAGCGAATACCAGCAAGGCAGAACGCCAAATCCGGATGTGCTTTGCAATCGTGAGATCAAATTTGATGTCTTTTTAAAGGCCGCAGAAGAACTTGGTGCAGATTATGTCGCAACTGGACATTACTGTCGTAAAGCGACGCATGGTGAAGGTTCCTTTGGACTTCTCGCTGGAAAGGATCAAGGAAAAGATCAATCTTACTTTTTGTGTCAATTGAGTCAAGAACAACTTTCCAAATCATTATTCCCAATTGGTGAATTGCAAAAGTCAGAAGTTCGTGCAATCGCAAAGGAAATGGGCTTGGTGACTGCTGATAAGAAAGACTCGCAAGGACTTTGTTTTGTAGGTAAAATCAGTCTTCCGATCTTTTTGCAACAACAATTAAAACCGAAGAAAGGCGATGTAATTGAAATTCCAAATAACGAAGCAAGTATTGTAGCTTATCATCAATTGGCTGTAAATGAAGAAAACGTTGTAGCACTTTCAAAACCATTTCATTTCACCAAAGAGCAAGGAATCGTAGTTGCAGAGCATCAAGGCGCTCATTATTACACCATTGGACAAAGAAAAGGTTTGCAGATTGGTGGTAGGCCGTTGCCGTCATTCGTAATTCAAATCGATACGGAAAACAACTTGGTTTTCTCTGGTCAAGACGACAATCATTTGGCTTTAAATAAATGGGCATTATTCATTGATAAAGAAGAGATTCACTCCGTTAATCCTGCTTTTGATTTGAAAGTTGGAGAATCAAAAAGATTTGATATTCGCATACGTTACCGTCAAAAATTACAAGATGGGATTTTGATTCGCAAGGAAGAAGGAATGTATATTTTATTTGATACACTTCAAAGAGGTATTACTCCTGGACAATTTGCAGCGTGGTACTTTGAAGAGGAATTAGTTGGATCTGGAGTAATATCCTAATCTGTTGATTTAAGCAACTTATCTTTAGTTAATGGTAAACAATTGATTAATCCTTTCTATTTTTTAAATTCTTCAAAGCTATTGTCGCTGTAAAACACAATGATTTTATCTACTTTCGCAGTTGCCTTATCAAAATGAATCATTCTGTTTTTCGGCTGATCTTCTCTTTTATCTGAAACAACACCCGTCTCCTTTGGTTTTTCTGACAAATTCTCATTTGTAACAGATGGATTGAGTTCCATCCTACTTTGTTTATTACCTGATATTAGCCAGTTTGCGTCGATATCAGGGAACTCACGTAATACTTTCTCAATAAAATCTAAACCGGGCTTGTTGCGTCCTGTCAACACGTGACTTAAATTGGATCTTTGCACACCAATGCGATCTGCAAATTTAGCTGCGTTCAATTGATTTTTGCGAATAAGTTCTTGGATGCAATTTGAGATATCCATTTGTGAATTGTTTTTATACATTTACTTTACAAAAGTAACTAAATTCAAGCAGTTACCTCAAGACAAATGTAAACAAAAAAAATCATTTCAAGTGAAATGACTTTACAAAAGTATATCTTATGGTATCAATTGATGGAGAACTGAAAGAAGATTGGTTCATTTTTAGGCTCTACTTCTACTGGCCCAAAATGTATAATGTCCATTAATTTGGCAACTTCCACGATGCTTAACTCACTTTCCTGTCCTTTGTCAAAATGAAGTTTTAATTTATATTGCGCTAAACTTACTGCATTATTTATCATCACACTTGTAATTTAATTATCAATCTTTAGGGTATTAATACGGCGAGATGGATTATTTGGTTACAATTCTTTACAAATATTTTTTTTGGAGCGCTGGTGAAAATTTAATCACTGAGAAAAAAGAGGAAATTGAGAGTTATATTTTTTCACAGCAAATGCGCACTAAAAATTTTGCAGAGCGCGCGAAGGTGTTTTGAGTTTGAGAACGCAAAGTTGAGATGTGAATAATCACGGAGAATTATATTAATTTTAGTTCCATCCTACCCTTTTTTGGGTTTCTTTTAAATCGATTATTCTGTACGAATTCCAAAGTAAAAAATTCTAGCCGATTCTCAGGGACTTCTTTTTTTGAAAATTTTAAGACAAAAAAAAGCGTGAACTACTTAATTCACGCTTTTCAGTTATTGAAAATTATTTCTTAATACAAAGACGGATATTTTGCAGGATCCACTTCGTTCATAATTTGATATACTTTTTCGTAAATATCATCTACACTTGGTTTGCTGAAATAATCGCCATCTGTTCCGTACGGAGGTCTGTGATCTTTTGCACTCAAAGTTTCAGGAGCTGAATCTAAATTGAAGAATCCTTTTTGTCCAACTAAAACTTTATCCAAAATATACGCGGTTGCACCAGAACTTACGTCTTCGTCAACAACCAATAAACGATTTGTTTTGTTCAATGATTTTCCAATCATGTGGTTCACGTCAAATGGAATCAATGTTTGTGCATCAATGAGCTCAACTGATATTCCGTTTTCTTTCAACAACGTACAAGCTTGCTCGCATAAATTGAAAGTGGAACCGTAAGAAACCAACGTCAAATCTGTTCCTTCTTGAACGATTTCAGGAATTCCCAACGGCGTTTTAAATTCACCAATGTTATCTGGCATTTTTTCTTTCACTCGGTATCCGTTCAACGGTTCGATAACTACCGCTGGTTCATCACCTTCTAAAAGCGTGTTATAAAAACCTGCAGCTTTTGTCATGTTTCTCGGAACACACACGTGCATTCCACGAAGTGAATTTACGATCATTCCCATTGGACTTCCACTGTGCCAAATTCCTTCCAAACGGTGTCCACGTGTACTTACAATTAATGGCGCTTTTTGACCGCCTTTTGTTCTGTATTGTAGTGTTGCCAAATCATCAGATAAAATTTGAATCGCATATAAAAGGTAATCCAAATATTGAATTTCAGCGATTGGTCTTAAACCACGCATCGCCATTCCAATTCCTTGACCGATAATTGTGCATTCACGAATTCCAGTATCCGCAACGCGCAATTCACCAAATTCTTCTTGCAACCCTTCTAAACTTTGATTAACACCACCAATTTTTCCAGCATCTTCTCCGAAGATCAGTGTCTCAGGATATTTTTCAAAAATCTTTCTGAAATTCTCTCTCAAAATCAAACGACCGTCTTCCATTTTCGATTCGCTAGAATACTGTGGGGCAACTCCGCTGATTTGAATTGAGTTCAAAGAAGATTGAGAATATAAGTGCGAACTATATCGATCGCTATTTTCAGCTATTTTTCCTGTAATCCAAGAAGCTAAAGTAGCTTTGGAAGAAATAGTTTCTTTGTTGATTGCGTGTAAAACTTTACGAGCAACGCCCATCACCTCTTTGCGGTTTGGATCCATCGCTTTTTTCAATCCGTCGATTTGCCCTTGAACAAATTCTGCTTGACTTGATTCTTTTGCAACTGTTTCTAAAACTGAAATCGCTTCGTTCAAATCACCTTTGATGCTTCCAACTAAATCTGCCCACGCTTTATTTTTAGAATCACGAACTTTTTCTTTCGCTTCTTTTTCCAAAACTTCTAATTCTTCCGCAGAAGCAATTTTAGTTCCTTGAACTTCAAAGCTTAAAATCCACTCTTTGAATTTTGCAAGACAGTCAAACTCTGTTTCCCAACGTAATCTTTCTTCAGACTTGTAACGCTCGTGAGAACCAGAAGTCGAGTGACCTTGTGGCTGATTCACTTCCTGAACGTGTACCAAAACCGGAACGTGTTGTTCACGCGCAATTTTCACTGCTTTTTCGTATGTTTCGACCAAGTGCGCATAATCCCAACCTTTTGTTGTGAAAATTTCGTAACCTGCCTTATCTTCTGTGCGTTGCATTCCAGCCAAAGCCTCAGAAATACTTCCTTTTGTAGTTTGTTTATCTCTTGAAACAGAAATTCCATAACCATCATCCCAAACAGACATCACCATTGGAACTTGTAAAACTCCAGCCGCATTGATGGTTTCCCAAAATGGACCTTCAGAAGTACTTGCATCTCCAATTGTACCGAAAGCAACTTCATTTCCACCGTTGGTGAATTTTTGAAAAGCTTCGTTATCTTTTAATGTTGGGTGATTTCTGTATACTTTAGAAGCTTGCGCTAATCCCAATAAACGAGGCATTTGACCTGCGGTTGGTGAAATATCAGCTGAGCTATTTTTTTGTTTCATTAGGTCTTTCCAGTTTCCTGCAGCATCAATATTTCGCGTAGAAAAGTGTCCACCCATTTGACGACCTGCTGATTGTGGTTCTAATTCGACATCCGTATGACCGTACAATCCAGCGAAATATTCCTGAATTGTCAATTGACCGATGGCCATCATCAAAGTCTGATCTCTATAATAACCTGAACGGAAATCTCCATCTTGAAATTGCTTCGATAAAGCAATTTGCGCCAATTCTTTTCCGTCGCCAAAAATACCAAACTTTGCCTTTCCTGACAATACTTCACGACGTCCCATCAAAGATGCTTCGCGAGAAAGACAAGCCAATTTATAATCTTCAATTACTTCATTTTTGAAAGTTTCAAAATCTAATGTATTTACCTCTTTTTTGGTCGATTCTTTTGCCATAGCTTAAAAATAATGAACTGCAAATATAGTGATTTGGGATGATTTTAGGTGCATCTGGGAAACAAAATTATGTACTGCTTATAAAGTACCGAAAAGCAACGGATGTGAAGCTAAAACGCTCCTCAAAAAAAACAATAAATAACAATCTTAACGTGAATAAAAATAGGATTGTATTTTATTTAAACCAGTGAATACGATGTATGCTCGAATAATTACTCTGAATCAGTTTTATCAGCATCAGACAAAAACGGTAAAAACTTGATAAACTTCTCTACAGCTCCTGCTTTGAAGAAGTCGTGACCATTTTCGATTTCAATGATGTTTTCAGGAAGTCCAGCGTTTTTGAAGAAGATTTTGGCTTGTTTGGTGCGAATAACTTGATCGTACTTCCCCATTATTAGCGTAATCGACACGTGATTTTCGCGGACGCTCTCTCCTATTTTGATTGGATTTGGCTTTAATTTTCTAAATGCCATCCAAGAAGAAAAAGCACGGTGTAAAGATTCTTTTTCAGCTGTAAAGTGATAAACTAAATCTCTTACTTTCGGACGCATCATCTTCATTTGCGTTAACACTTTGGCAGTTTTCTGAAGTTTTTCAGGGTGTTTACCAAATGTAGTTGTCAATTTTCTGAAATACTTTTGTCGCGATGACCAATTGTAAAAACTCTGATTGTTAAGTCCATCTGGTGCTAACAAGGTAAAAGTTTCAATCCGTTTTGGTGTGTGTTCTAAGAGTAAAAATGCAAATCTTCCGCCCTGACTGAATGCTAAAATGTGGTAAGAAGACATTTTTTCCGCTTCAAAAAGTTTTTCAAAAACACCTTGAATTTCATTCCATTCTACCGGATTCTGTTCTATGCGATCTTCTGGAAAAACGGATTTATCATGGAAGAATAAGTTAACAGAAACTACACGAACATCACTTCCTTCTAGGAAAAGAAAGTCTTCGGCACTTTTACCGTGGCCGTGTAAGCACAAAACAACTTTTTCACCTTCTCCAAAAGAAGTATATGAAAGACTAAATTCACCGTGTTGAATGTGCTTTTTATTAACCAAAATAAATAGTTTTGTTGTAAAAATAACAAAACAATTGCATACTAAAAAATGACTTTTTTAGTATGCAAAGGAATTACAAAGATTTTCCGACAGCAATTAATTGATCAGGATTCTGATAACCAACTACATATTTAATTACTTTTCCATTTCCATCCAAAAACAACAAAGATGGATATGCACGAATGGCATATTTACGCGCAATCTCTGGTCCATCTGGATTTTTCTCCATTTCAATTTTCAAATTAATGAACTTCGAATTGAACAATTTAGCAACTGCTGGATCTGTAAACGTATGTGCACTCATCTTTTTACAAGGTCCGCACCAATCTGTATACGCATCTAGAAAAATCAATTTTCCTGTTTTTTTCGCTTCTTTCAATGCCTGTTCAAAGGTCATTTGCGAAAAAATAATCTCATCCACTGAATCTGTTTGTATTAAATTAGAAGGCTCCGTAGCGATAAATGAGGAAGAAGCAAAACCTACTAAAACAAACAATGCAATTACTTTTTTCATATCTTATCTATTATTATTCAATGATCATTTTCTAGCAAATAAAGCTAGACATTAAAATCGTACATTTTCAACAAAATAAAATATTCTGTCTTAAAATTGTATTTTTTTGTAATTTTAAACATTCAACAATCATACCATAAAAATTGAGTTCATTTAAAATCAAATATTTAACCAAAGATTCTTCATTAATTTCCGAAATAGATCGTTTTATTCAAGAATGGAAGTCTGATTCACTCACGATGGAATCAAAAACTTCAGGTTCTACTGGTGACCCAAAAACGATTTCGTTGGATAAATCTAAAATGAGAAATTCTGCCTTAATGTCGGGTAAATATTTTAATTTTCAACCTTTTGAAAAGATTGTTTTGGCTTTATCTCCCGCTACAATTGGTGGTAAGATGTTGATTATAAGAGCGATTTTACACCAAATGGAATTAATCGTCATCGATCCGCAACGAAATCCCTTAAAAGAAATCGATTTTCCGATTGCCTTTATTTCCATGGTTCCAATGCAATTATTAACCGTCATCAATGAAAATCCAGAGAAAATAAATTTAGTTCGACGTTTACTAGTAGGTGGCGCTCCAGTTTCTGCTGATTTAGAACGTCAAACCACAAAATTCAGCTGCCAATTTTTTGAAAGTTTTGGTATGACAGAAACCATGTCGCACATCGCCATTCGAAAAATGGGAAGCGAAAAAAGGCAAGCATTTGAAGGATTGGAACAAATTACTTTTTCACAATCCGATCAAGGGAATTTGATCATCCACGCTCCTCTTTTAGGTATAAATATCTTGGAAACCAATGACCAAATTGAATTAATAGACCACAAGCATTTTCATTGGTTAGGTAGAACAGATTTTGCGATTAATAGTGGTGGATTTAAGTTTCATCCTGAGTTAATTGAACGTAAAATTAGTCATTTGATTGAAAATCGCTTTTTCATTGCCGGAGAAAAAGACGAAGTACTTGGAGAGAGAATTATCATTTTGATCGAATCAGAAAAAGAAGATAGCAGCACACTTCTGGAAGAAATTAAAAGTCAAGTTACGCTGTATGAAACACCTAAAGAAATCTATTGGGTAAAAAGCTTTTCAGAAACAAATAGTGGAAAAGTAAATCGCATTGAAACTTTAAAAAACAAAATCTAATTGAGTTGGAAAGCAAGATATTATGAGGTTTTTGGTTTAACGGAAACAGCTACCAAATTGGAAGTAAAGCGGCAGTATCGTAAATTGGCGATGAAGTTTCATCCTGATAAAAACCCAGATCCAAAAGCGAATCAATTATTTTTAGATTTAACGGAAGCGTATCAAATCTTAATGGATGATAGCGCTGCCAGACCAACTCAAAACATCAGAGAAAGAAGTTCGAGTGGTAGTTCGTACGCTCAAACAAGTACAAAAAGTGCTGCAGAACAGCGAGATGAGCGCTATCGACAGGGTCGAGAAAGGTATCAACAGTACATGCGAAATAAAAAAATCGCTGCTGAACAATCTTTTCAAAGATTCACCAGTGGAATGCGTTGGAAGATTTTCAAAATTTCTTCTAGTATCTCTTTCATTGTCGGAATGGTGCTTATCGTTGATACGATTTTACCGACACGCGAAGAAAATCACATCATTGAATTTGCCTCTACTAAGCTGTATAATGGCATAACATACAGCAACATTCGAGAGGTTGGTACCGATAAAAATCTTCTCATGTATTTGGCTGATTTCCACATGTCGGAAGAGTTGAGAGCTTGGCCACTCGTGAAGGTAAAACGTTCATTTATATTCCACAATCCAATTGAAGTGAAACACGAATATTATGAAACTACTGTATATCCTGTCGATTTTTCAGTAGTAAACCTCTTTCCTTTTTTATCCATCGTGTTACTCATTCCAGGATTGACGTATCGGTATAAAAAACGATCTAGCACGTTTTACATGTCGTATTATTTTAGCCAATATTTCTTTACCGCTTTTGCTGTTTACATTGTTTTGAGTCAATATCGCTGGTTGCATCTGCTGACACTTGGATTTATCTAATTTCCAAAAAAAACAAGAGGTTAATGATTTTAAGATCAGAAACTTAAATTAAATACAAAACTTTTAAATTCTTATTTTTTCAGCGCACGATCCATTTCACGTTTGTCGTCTTTTTCTTTCATATCGTGCCGTTTGTCGTGTAATTTCTTTCCTACTGCTGTCGCGATTTCCAATTTTGCCCATCCTTTTTCAGAGATAAACAATTTAAGTGGAATCAAGGTATTTCCTTTCACAGATAAGAATTTTGCGATTTCTTTGATTTCTTTCTTATTCAGCAATAATTTTCGATCTGTTCTCGGTCGGTGATTGTAAAAAGAAGCGTTGTCGTATTCCGTGATGTGCATGTTTCGAATCCAAACTTCATTTCGATCGTAAACGCAATAAGACTCCATGATCGAAGCTTTACTTTTACGAATACTTTTAATTTCCGTTCCAGTTAACTGCATACCAGCCACATAAACATCCATTAAATGATATTCAAAACGTGCTTTCTTATTGCGAATGTTAACTTGTTTTTCTGACATGTTGTAAAATTAACTTTATTTTTTGACCAAATCAAGAGCAGCTGATGAGAACCTCATAAACTAACTTAATTTTAAACTTTTCCTTGCTCTACCTTCTCTAATTCTGCCTCCACAAATGTTGCAATTTCTTTTAAGTACGAATCTGAAAAATCAAATTTGATTCCTGCAGTTTCATAAATCTCAGGAATTGCACGCGTATAACCCAAAGTCAACGCATTTTTATATCCTTCAATTGCTTCTTGGTGATTGGTTTTGCTATTTTTCCAAATTGCCAAAGCTCCAAGTTGCGCAATTCCGTACTCGATGTAGTAAAAAGGCACTTCATACAAATGCAATTGTCTTTGCCACGCACGAACCTTATATTGCTCATAGCCATTCCAATCTACCAAACCAGTTCCATAATCTGAAGTGATTTCCTCCCATTTTTGCTGGCGTTCGTCCACAGCGTGTGTTGGATTTTCATAAATCCAATGTTGGAATTTATCAATCGTTGCAATCCATGGAAGAATTTTTAAAATGGTTTCCAACTGTTCAATTTTGGCTCTTTTCAGTTCTTCTTGATTCGGAAAAAATTCGTCCCACTGTTCCATGCTCAATAATTCCATCGACATCGAAGCCAGTTCAGCAACTTCTGAAGGTAAATTTTTAAAGCCAGTCAATTTCAGATCTCTTGATAAAAACGAATGAATTGCGTGACCGCCTTCATGCACCATCGTCACCAAATCTCTCAACGTTCCAACGGCATTCATGAAGATAAACGGAACACCAATTTCATACAACGGATAATTGTAACCTCCAGGAGATTTTCCCAATTTCGATTCCAAATCCAAGTGTCCCATTTCGTTCATTGTGCGAATACAATCTCCGAAATAGGTATCAATTTTATCAAACATGTTGATGGTTCCATTGAGCAACTCTTCGCCATTTTCAAACGGTTTCAAAGCAGCTTTTCCGAGTGGATCAACCTCTAAATTCCACGGTTTAATTTTTTCTACACCTAATAAATCAGCTTGTTTCTGTTGAATTTTCTTCACCAAAGGAACAATGTGTTTCTGAATGGAATCGTGAAAATCAAAACAGTCTTCTTTCGTATAATCAAATCTTCCCAAAGACTTTAATTTGTAATCTCTGTAATTATCAAATCCTGCATTGACAGCCAATTGATGTCTTTTCGTAATCAAGGCTGTAAATAAATCATCCAATTTTTCAGCATCTTGCAACCTGCGTTCGCCCATCAGTTCAAATGCTTGTTTACGAATTGCTTCATCTTGGTTTTTCAACAGAACAGAAGCTTTCTGCATCGTCATTTTCTCGCCATCGATTTCAATCATCTGAGCGGCAGAAATAGCGCCAAACTCCTGCGACTGTTCGCTAATCTCTGCGTCCAAAGCAATGTTCTTTTCTTGAAACAAATCTAAATCCTGCTGAACTCGTTTAAATAACAAGCTGTATTCTTTTGATTCTGAAAGATTTGAAATGTATTCAGATTCCATCATTTTGCGATTCAACAAGTCCTCAAAAGGTGCTAATTTTGGTTGAATCTCTGTAACGAAATACGTATAGGCTTCCGTCAATTCTGGAATGCGGGTATCGATGGTCATTTTAATGTATCGCCACGCTGCATTTTCTTCTAATACAGCATCCAGCTCACTTCGATCTTGCAACCATTTCTCAAATTCCGCTTGTGAAGAAATTTTGCGATCTCTCAAGTCAATGAAATAGGATTGAATATCTTCCCACGTTTGCAAGTTTAAATCTGCTGCGATGAATGTTCGTTTTGGTGCATTAATTTTCATATGTCTATAATTGTTTTTTAAAATCATATGGTATCGCCATTTATAGTCATTTTCATTTAACTGCGTTGCTTGCTTCGCAGGTGTGTCAAACTATTGTTATGGCTTATTTCATAATCCGAATGGTGTATAATCAAAAAGCGAGTACCATCAATCGAGTTTATCTCAATCAGCAGCACTCGCTCTTTTATTTAGTAAAAAAAATTATTTTCCTCTGCTTGTTCCTGATTTAGGAGTTGCAACTTTTTTATTTCCAGTAGATTTAGCAGTAACTTTTGGAGCAGCTTGCTTGTCCGTTACTTTCTTCGCTGGAGCTTTTTTAGCAGCAGGCTTTTTAGCAGTTTCTTTCTTTGTTTCTGTTTCGGTTGCGTCAGTTTCTTCTGTTGAAATTTCTGCTACTTCTTTCGTTTCTTCCATTTTCAACTCTCCTGCTTTGTGAAGGATGTTGTACCATTGGAATATTTTTTTGATATCAGAAATATACACACGCTCTTTGTCGTATTTTGGTAAAATCTCCAACAGATAACTCTCTAATGATTTTTGATCCGCTTTGTGAGAAATTGCTTCACCAGCATTTTCTTTCTTGTAGATCGAATCCATTATTTCCTTTAAAGCTACATCTTCATCGTATGTATAAATACTGATGTCTTCCAAGGCTGAAATACGATCTGAAGCGTATGCTGGAAAACGTTTTCTGTCATCCAATGATTCCACAATTAAATTATTTTTTCCTTGTGCGATCACTTTGTAAAGGCCAGCGCGACCTGAAATTGCAATTATCCCTGATAAATTCATGCTTTATAAAATATTTATGTCAAAAATAAGAAGTTATTAGGTGAAAACAATCAATTTCGAATTAATTTCAGATAAAAAATTTCTGATTTGCGATTTACTGTTAAAAAATAAACTCCTTTCTGAACTCCTGATAAGTCTAGAACACTACTAGATAGATACTTAATCTGAATACGTTTGCCCAAAGCATCACACAAAGAAAGTTCATCGTTTTCTAAAATACCTTTCAAATTGATGATGTTTTTCGTCGGATTAGGGAAAGCCTGAACTTCGTTCTTAGTAATTTCCTTCACACTCAAGGTTGAATTGATCGGCAATGAATAAGAAGTACAACCAGAAGCGTTGCTGGTACCTACGGTGTAATCTCCTCCTGATGTAATGGTTAAAGTCTGATTTGTTTCGCCCGGCATCAAGATTCCATTTTTATACCACTGATAGTTATTACAAGTTGATGCTGTCAAGGTATTTCCAGAAATAGTGGTTGTTGGAACTGCTGGATACGTTCCAACTGTTAGTGTTGCTATCGCGATGGCTTCACAATTTCCATTATAATAAATGTTGGCTGTATAGGTTCCTTCTTGATTCACCAAAATTGGATTTCCAGAGAAACCAGTCGACCATAAAACGGAATCCATGGTTGTTCCTGCAAACGCTGTAATTGGCGTTGCAACTCCGCAATAAACCGAATCGTGAATTAATTCTGCTGCATAAACCAACGTTTTATATGCATTCACTTTTCCGTAACCGTAACCATAATTTGGAACCGTTCCGGTAAAAGAATCTGAAAAGGCATTGTTTATTAAATCTCTTTTGAAATCAGCGGCAGTCGAAGTGTTGCATTTCTCTAAATACAAAGCTGCAATTCCAGCTACAATTGGTGATGCCATTGAAGTTCCGCCATTTCGAGCGTGTAATCCATCGATATCAATCGAACCATTGTTAGCTGGATTATTCAACAAAGGAAGCGGTGCCGCGGCAAGCATCACATCTCCAGATGCAGAAATATCTGGTTTTACAACTCCTAATCTCGATGGACCTTTACTAGAATTGGAGCTCAATTTGCCTACCGGAGAAGTTTCCGTCGTTACATAAGGAGCACCATTTTTATTGGTATGTGTTTTTCTATTTCTTAGGTTTCCTACTGAAATGATTTTATCAGAGCAATTCCAAGAAGAAACAATGGTTTGCAAACTATCTGGCAGTTGGTAATTCAAGATTGCCGGATAATCAATTGGCGAAGGAATGTTGGTGACCATGTCATTCAACTGAGCCCACGAACCACTCCAAAGATCATATTCTCCTGAACCAGTTGTGGCAAATCGAAACAAATAATTACTTGAATCCAAGCGCGTGATCAAAGCTTCCATGTGAAAAGTGGAATTGATCATTTCTGTGTACACTTCTACAACCGCCAAACGGTTTCCTAATGGACTGTAAATCGTGTCGCGAAGTGGTTGAACCGCTGTAACCGAACCGGGATGAAAGTTTGAATATCCTCTAAATTTATAATTTGGACCTGGTTTATCAGCACCAAAGCCAAATAGAACATCTTTAAAAGCAACTGAATCCGCCCATAAATCAAAATAAATTGAATTTGGAGCTATTTGATTGTTTGGATTGTTCTTAAACCAAACAAATGAAGTGTCAGTAGTTGCAGTTCCGTGTAAATGATATTTACCTTGATTTCCTCCATTTCCTGCTGCTCCAACAATAATTCTTCCTCCTTTTTCTGCTATCAATGCTTCCATCATTTCAGATGCTGCATCCTTGCCATCATGTGAACCATAATAACTTCCTACACTTAAATTGACAACCGCAGGAAGTCCAAGTGAATCTGCTGTTTTAAAAATATAATCGCATGCATCTGCCACGGTCAATGTCCAATTTGGCAAATTGAAATTGGTTTCTACTACGATAATTTTAGAATCTGGTGCCATGCCTTTTTGAAGTCCATTTGCTCGACCATTTCCAGAACCTGCACCCGTAACAGTTGTTCCGTGACCCGTTGTGGATTCAGAATAGGGACATGTTCCACTGGCAATTGTAATTGAATCACAAATTTGACCGTAGCCATAAGGAGCTGGAGAAGAAGCATTTGAATTTGCCGTATGATCCCAATATCTGATTACTCTTGAGACGTTATTTGCATCTCTAAAATCAGGATGATTCCAATCCAATCCTTGATCAACATAGCCCATCACAACATTTCTCCCAGTATAAGCCTGCGGCAAATTTCCAAATCCTGCATGCACTTCGTTCACGTGATGAACAAATCGAGCCGTATCTGCATCGTTTAAAATACTTGGTGGCGCAAATTCAAAATGGAATTGACTGATCGAACCTTTTTCCTGATCATTTGCGATCTTTTGAGGTGAAACAGTTACGTAAACCCAATTTTTCGTAATGAATTTCGGATTGATTTGATGATCCCTTAAATATTCAAGTGTCTTCGCTCCTTCGTTTTTAATAGCGAAAGAAATGGGAGTCGTTGGATCCGTTTCTAGTAATTTCTTAAATCGAAAATTAGAAGTTTGCGCCACAATCAGTTGAGAACAGATTAGGAATGAAAACATTAGAAATTTAATCATGGAGTTGGTATTAGTTTATTTCAAGAATACAGTAGTTAAATAAGCGATTTTGCAATTCAATTTAGGCATTTAAATCAATTTACAATCGCTGCATTTTGATACAAATATACTGAAATTTTATTTTGTGATTTTGATTTTATTAATTGAGTTCTTTTATACTATTTCACTCATTTTAAGTTTAAATATTTTTCTCTCATTTTTGCTTATTATTAATTCTAAACTTTCTTATTTCAGTCAAATCTACTCCCAAAACTTGAAAGTTTCTAAGATAGAATAAACATTATAATTTAGTTGTTATTGTAACTTAAAAAGCACTTTTGATGTTTTTTTTGTTCGATTTATCATCAGTCTACTCCTGCAATTGATACTGATTTTGCAATTACTCTGTATGTTTCTCCACGAAATTCAAACTCCCAAATAACATCAACTAATATATCGGTTTCCCATAAAGGACCGCTTCTTACGGTAGCTTCTATGTAATTTTTATGCATTGGTTTGAATATTTCATTTTCGTCATAATTAATCATCCATATTTGGTCCTCTTTTACAACATATTGCTTCTTTAATGTGATTCCATTTAGCATTTTTTTTTTGCTTGTAATTATTTGACCTTTAGCAATTAATCCACTTGATTCCGTGGTTACGATAGGCATCATATCTCTCCAAACAAAAATATTTTTCAAAAACAGTTGATTATTTTCAATCGTTACCGTGTCGGGACTCAATCGTAACTCTTCTGCCAATTGAGAATTCCGAATCGTTTTTGTAGAAATAGAAAACGGTTCGGAATAAATAATCTCTTTCCCATCTCCACTCAAAACAGTAAGAATGTATTTTCCATCCTGATTAAAAAGAGATTCTTTGGGATATAACTGTTCGCCTTTCCAAAGTATAGGCGGACCAATAACAATAAAATCACGTTTGTAGTTCTGAAATGTACTGTATGGGAAAGTTCGCGCCATCATTTTTAGGTGTTGTACATTGATGAGTGTATCCCAACCATTGGTTGAACGCCGTAATACTCCCCACTGTGGTTTCCATCGATCGCCTCCATTGTTGCGTATTATTCCATCGAAAACGAAACTAAGCGTGTCCTGAAGGAAGAACTTTTTTTTCACGGGTTTTACAGATGGAATTTGGGCAAGCGAACGACTACTTCCCAATAAGAGAGCCGTTATAAAAAGGTATTTTAATCTGTTTTTCATAGGGTGAAATTAAATTTACTCAATAATAAATTGATGAAACATCTTCTGCATTACGCGGCCTTTTCCTTCTTCCCAACCGTTATTCAAATATGTAATTGTTCCTTGTTCATTAATTTTTAAAAAGCGGAAACTACGAAGATCATCATAACTATTACTTTCTGCTTTTAATGGGAGCGGATATAGCAGCCAGGAAAGCCCTCCGTTGTGAGAAAAATAAGTATGTCCATGGTGGTTGATTAAATAAATCTGATTTCCGTTTTCTAAAATGTGATATCCACCAAAATTTAAAAGATCATCTACTACATTTTCTTTCAAGGTCAATGTTCCTGCTCCGTTTTTAAATATAAGCTTATTTTTGTTGACCAACGTAAAATTTTGGTATTCTTTAATCGAATCCAAACGACTCTGTGGTCTAAAAATTACAGATCCGTTTTTATCTCTTTGCAGCTTTACAATGTTGAACTTCCATTGATTTTCAGTTTTTGATAAATAAGGCTGAAAATAATCCGAGTAATGATCATTTGGATTTTCATACCAATGACCGAGAAATACCACATCTCTTTTTAACACATTTCTGTATTGGCTATAATTGTCACTGAAACTCATTCCTTCAGGAGATTTTAAAGAATCGACAATCTGCAGATTTTTAAGCAGGTAATAAACTCCCTGCGTAATTCTGTGTGACACATAGTCTCTTTTGTATGCCAGTGCGTATTCTGCGTCTAAAAACTCAAATGTTTTAATCGAATACTTATCAAAAAGCTGGGTCATTATTGTGTCTTCTTTCCATATTTTACCGCCATCCGATGAACGATAAAACCTCTCAACAAAACGACAATCTACCGCTCTTTGCAACTGCGATTCGTGACACGTGGTATCTCTGATGATAGAACGGTTGTAGAGTATTTTATTGAATACGTCGTTGTATATTTTAAAAGTAGAAAAATACGGTGTCTCTTTCGTTGGAGAACATAACTTGATGCTATTTTCTTCCGCATTGATTGAAGCAAATCTAGTGACAGTACCTTTATAGTCTGATGATTCGTAATAATACTCAATCAATCCTGCATGTTCATTATCGTTTAGAGCAGGACGCATCAATTCTTTAAAAGTCGGGTATAATACGGGGAGACCTTCGTTTTCAATTTGTGTTGGCTCGGTTTCTTGTTCAAGTGAAAAATAACCTTTCTTAAAATTTTCAACCACTTCCGCATTAAATCGATCCGTTCTATATTTCTCCATTCTTTGAAAAATACTAGGATTTGGAGTTTCTGATACAATAAAATTTCGTTGCTGAACATTTACTATTTTAACATTTCCGCTCGTTTCGGGAATATTATCTAAGATTGCTTTAGTCCAAGACGGAAAAAAATAATGTCCGGGAATGAATTGTAAAATGAAATCAGCAGGTACTTTTTGTTCTTCATAAACTCCATTTACTTCTACCCTTCTCATTTCTCCACTTCCAATACCAGAAACTTGAGAAATGAATAGCGTATCTTTTTTATGAATGATTTTGATTTCTAAATCCTTTCCATACTTGTGACGTTCCTGTTGAAAAACAACAAGAGAGAAATCATTGATGCGAATCTGGGTTTCAAATCCTTTGTTGTTGTTTTTAAAATTGTCACTAGCGATTTTCAGCTTGTGTTGCGGAATGTTTGGCGATTTATACAACACATCGTCAATCATAATACGATAGTTTTTGTCTTTCTTAAAGGAAATTTCCTTCCCTTTTTCATCTGTAATGTTGTAGAAATAACGTTCGGTAATATCTTGCCAGCCAGGTTGCGAATAGCTGTGATTAATTACGATTATCGCAAGCAGTAAAAAGAGGTATTTTAGTTTGTCTTTCATAGTTTTGATTCAAAAAGGGTTTCATATAACATAATTTTAGTCAAGCGCTAATGCGAGGTAAGTCCAATCTAAATTGTTCGTTTACGATAATCCGCTTCTGTGTGGCATATCCCTTGTGAGATGCCGTAACTTAATACTTTCCACTTTAATCGGACAATAACTTACGCGTCTTTTGATTGCTTATTATCATCAAAAACTTCAATATTCAAAACATGTTTAAGTGTCATCATAAAGCTGCTTTTTTTAGTGTTTTCTCCTTCTATTGAGCCGTGTCAATCATCTTCACTAGTGGAAATAATAACAGGTTCTGCAAATACTACAATATCAGCGTCTAAAAATTTTAAGCAGATATCCGTTGAAGCATACGCAACATCAGGTTCTATTCTATATTGAAAACCGCCAGCAATATAAGGTATCTTTCTTACTTCTGTCAAGCCATATTGCTTAATAAAGGTCTGTTTAACAGTTTCACTGGTTTCAGGTTTCCACTTTATGATCAGATCCTGAGTAGCCAAGATAAGGTTATTCTCTGTCTGTATCAGAATATCGCCTACTAGCTCAACTTCTTCAAAGAGGATGATACTTTCACGAATTGTTTTGACGCTCTCTGAACTTAGGTTAATTGGAAATGTTAACACGAAAAATAGGCCATTCATATATACTGCATCAACAGTTATGTCCCAATCATCTATGAGTTTTTGAACACGCGCTTTTGACATTTCATTTTTAAAAACGACTCCCATAAAATTTGTCTTTTTTTGAAATGCAATTTTTTGATTTCCTCTTGTGAAATAATCCAAAGTTGCTGTTTTAAAATGTGAATTATAGGTTGGTCCTTTGATCACTTCAAAATATAAATCGGGTTCGGCGAAGGTAACCAATCCCGATTTCATCAATTTATTACAAACTTCCATAACCCGATAATTGAAAGGATTCTGAACTTTTAAAATTGTTACATTCAGTGACGTTTGTTGACTGATTTCCGCTAATCCTTCTTCGTCTATAAATTTCTTTATTTTCTCTGAATCTGTTATTGCTCTCTTCCAACGTACCATTATTTGGTCTGTAATTAAAGGTGGTACTATATTCGCAACTGAATTATCAGAAGGTGCTGGACTTTTAGTGATCAGTATGTCGCCGATCACTTTAACTCCCTTTTCAGTCTTAATTGACTCCATTATTTTTCTCCTATTTTCTAAAGATAAGCGCTCAGTCATGCGAAAAACGGTGACATATTCGGATTGACCAACTTTTGTAAGCTTGTAATTCGACGTAAAAATGGAGTAATCAAGATTGTTTGATTCAAATACAACCCCAATTCTGTCCCAATCTTTAGTATAGGACACTTCTTCTCCTCCATAAATAAAAGAGTCCTGTTTCAAGGTGTCATCTTTGATTTCAAGCGAATCGATCATTCTTTTTGCCTTTTCAATGTTTTCACCTATTTGTTGTTGAGAATAACTATCATTATTTGCCAATACAGTAAGCGCTAAGAAAATGTATTTTATCAGGTTATTCATAATTGAAGGTTTAAACACTTTACACATAGTAACTTAAATTAATGAGGTTTAGCGGTTGTTGAAAATGTAAAAATTTGATTCCTTTTAAATCAACATGTTGTTCCGCAGAATTTTAAGGCAATTTACATAAATATCAATTGATTGTTGCTTTATTAACCGTCGACAACCTTCATTTAACGCAAAATCAGGAGTTTATTATAAAAAGTTTCTTCTCATTTTAATACTAATCAATTCTAAAATTTCTTCTTTCAATGAAATCTAGTTCTATTAATTTGCGTTTAATGGTCGTTTAAACTCCATTTAAAATGGAATATAGACCGTAAACTATTGCAAAATAGTTTTAAGATGAGTCTCGCACCTTACACCTGAAAATTCAAGAAAAAAGAGTATTTTTGTAACGATCATCGCTTTAACACAAAACATGTCCAAAACGCATCTTGAATTTGTACTTTCTGAATCTTCGTTCTCCGCAACATTGATTAACGAAGAAACCATAACACATCTTGGTTCAATTCTATTTCTTGTAAAAAAAGAATTTCAAATTAAAGAACAAATTCAACAGTTTCTAGAATCGAAGGATTTAATCAATTCTGAATACGATGACTATTCACTTGCCTGGAGTTCAAAACTTTCAACCTTAGTACCGATGAATATTTTTGGTGTTAGTTCAGCTACTGAAATTTTTCAAGCTTGTTTCACCAATGAAATCATAACGAACGACATCGATTACAACCGTTTGGCTGAATTGTCACTTGTCAATGTCTACGAAATTCCGCTTTGGGTGAAATCATATTTCGTGATTCGTTTTCCGAGAATCATCATCCAACACGAAGGTTCTCATTTTTTAAGAGGAATTTTTTCCAATTCAACATTCAAATTAGGAGCACATTTGGTGTTGCACGACCAGTATTTTATGCTTGTTCTTGTTAAGCACAACGAATTGCTTTTTTACAATCAGTTTGACTATAGCAACGAAGAAGATGTGTTGTACTACCTTACGTTTAGCTTGAAACAAAAACAATTTTTAGGTGAAGAGGGACAATTGTTTATCCATGAAAGTGCAGAAATAAATCCTGCTTTCAGTGAAAACTTCCTTTCCAAAATTAACCTATTAACCGATCTTAAAAAGATGACGGTAATGGACAGTAAACATTTATCAGTTAAATATCAGAACACTTGCGTATAATTAGAGGAATTTTAAAATCAAGAAGATTTTCGGCACCGAAAGGATTTCCATCCAGACCGACTACCGATTTTGCCAAGGAAGGACTTTTCAACGTGTTGGAAAACAAATTCTCACTCATCGATTTAGACATCCTGGATTTATGTGCTGGTACGGGAAATATCACCTTGGAATTTGCATCGCGAGAAAGTGGACACATCACTTCTGTGGATCAAAACTTCAACTGTGTAAAATTTATCAAGGAATTGGTCAAAAAAGTAGAATTGGAAGATAAAATTGATGTTTTTAGAGCCGATGTTCGCGAATACGTTAAAAAGACCAACCTAACTTTTGACTTGATCTTCGCAGATCCACCGTACGATTCTCCGATTCATGCAGAATTGGTACAAACGGTATTTGAACGTGAATTGTTAAGAAAAGGCGGCTTAATGGTTGTAGAACATGGTAAGCAGACCGATTTATCTTCCTTCCCACATTTCCAATTCATTAAAAAATATGGAAACGTTTATTTTGCTTTTTTCTCCATTCCATTTGATGAGGAGGAAGATTAAATTACATTAAAAAGCTCAAGATGAAAAGAAAAGCACTTTTTCCCGGTTCATTCGATCCGTTTACCAAAGGGCACGAAAGCGTGATCAGCAAGGCACTTTCTTTGTTTGATGAAATCATCATTGGCGTTGGTTTTAACACGAATAAAAACTATTATTATTCCTTGGAATCACGCATCAAGCACATTGAAAAAATTTACGAAGGAAACCCAAAAATCACGGTTCGAGTGTTTAAAAAATTAACGGTAGACTACTGCAAAGAAACACATTGTGATTTTATTCTGAGAGGTTTGCGCGACACCAAAGATTTTGAATACGAGAAATCTATTGCTCAAATGAACTTTAAACTTTCTGGAGTAGAAACTATTTTCTTTATGACAGAGCCTTCTGTAGCGCCAATTAGCGCAACCATTGTTCGTGAAATTGCAAAGAATGATGGCAACATCCATGAATTTGTAACCAATCCTGAAATGCTCGTTTCATAGCCATGTTTAGATTTGTTTTTTCTTTAGTCTTGTTCTTGACTCCTGTTTTAGGAATGACGCAGGCGACCACGAAAATAAGTGGATTTGCTCCTGATTATGTGGGACAAACGGTTGAGTTATTTGAAATCGAAGATTATTTCTCCATGCGAGAACAATTGATTGCCACCACAACCGTGAAGGAAGATAGTACCTTTGATTTTCAGTTTTTTAATGAAATTACGCAGCGAGTAATCGTAAAATCGAATAAGAATACGGGTTTTCTATACATTCAACCGAAAGGAAATTATGAAATTTACCTTCCTTCTTCCAACCGATACGATGCCTATCGACCGCTGGGAAATGAAGTGGAAATTGCATTTTTTAATTTAGATTCTACGGATATCAACTACCAAATTTTGGCTTTTGACAAGTGGATGAATACTTTTTTAGGAACTTATTTTCCCTCCAAAAGAATCAATGGTTCTGAATTTGTGTCTCAATTGGAAATATTCAAAGAGAATGCGGAAAAATACTATGAAAAGGATACGAGTTTATTTTTAAAAACACACGTTCGTTTTTCAATTGCCGCTTTGGATGACATTCAGTTTGCTGGAGCCAGAAATCGATATGAGAAGTTTGATTTCTACCTTGATAATTTTCCGGTAAGCTATACTTCTGATTCTTACATGAATTACATCAATAGTTTTTACGCCAACATCATTCCTAAATTATCGAAAGAAACCAATGACAAAGTGTATTTGGGGATTTTAAAAAGTAGTCCAACCATGATCATCAATGCCTTGGCAAAAGAATATACGCTAAGACCAACGCTTGTAAAAACTTCAAAGGGAGATAAAATGATTGGCAATGCCCGTTTGCGTGAATTGGTGATGATTAAAGGACTTTCAAGCGTTTATTATTCAGCTGATTATCCAAAAACGAATATCTTGAAAGTCTTAGACAGTCTTTCTATTTACAGCATGTTCGCGGAAAATAAAGTCATTGCTAAAAACCTGATTTACAGATTAACAGAATTAGTACCAGGAGCGAAATCGCCTGATTTTTTGCTAACTACCTCTGACCATAAAGTAAGAACTTTGAGCAGTTATGCTGGAAAATACGTGTATCTTCACTTTTTCAGCGCGAGCAACAAGGAATCTGTGAAAGAATTGGATTTGATGAAAAGTATTTACGACCGTTACAAAGGCGAAGTGAATTTCATTTCTATTTATGAAAAAGATGAAAATCTGACGAAAAAAAGTCGCGAAATTTTCAAATCGATTCCTTGGGAATTTTTTGAATTGGATCCAGACGATCAATTATACAAAACCTTCAAACCGTCCTCCTATCCGTTCTATGTCTTGATTGATCAAGCTGGTTATCTGGTCGGAATTCCGGCATTGAGTCCAAAACCAAATGGACAATATTTGAGCATCGATAAAGTTTTCTTTGATATCAAGAAAATGAATGAGCGCGAAAAACGATAAAGAAGGATTTCTTTATTTGTGATTTCGAATCGTACGGTTATTAATACCTTCTGTGTCTACTCACTTTTCTGGTCCAAAATACAATGATCATTCCACCAGCAATTCCAGGTAAAAACCATCCGTAGAAACTTGGAATCAGCTTGTTGACAACGACAAAAGCCGTGGCAGCAGCAATGTAACCACCAATTGTTTTTCCAAGGTGCATTTTCAACCATTTGGATTTGAGACGCTTTGGATCTTTATATAACTTTAGATCTCGAAGAGAAAAAACAATTCCGAGCGTAGCAAAAACAAATAAAATGACGTTGACATTTCGCGAAACAATTAACGGAAGCAGAATCATTAAAATCCCTGTGAGAATCATGATCTTAGCAATCCAGCGATCGACGGTCAAATTAGGATTACTGTATTTGAAGCGCAAGGCGCGATTTCCAGTTAAAACAAAATAGAGACTAAAAATGCCTATTGCAAATAAAAATGGACTGAGATGTCCTGGTAAAACACTGACGAACATTGCAGTGACAGAAGAAATCAACATCGAATAATAAAAAACAAGTCCTGATTTCCGGTGAAAAAACCTTCCTTTTTTGACACTCAAGGCAATGTAACCAGCTAAAAGAGCAATACCTCCAAAAGTTGCGTGAATGTAGATTAGAATTTGAATAAAAGTATCCATACTTTTAAGTAATTGAGAGTGAGTGATTTTGCTTAGGAAAGTAAATGTACAAAAAATAATTAAAACAACTATTTTTTTGTCCCAATGTGGGATAAAAATAATTTGTAACAAGGAGTTAGAAGATTTCTCGACGCAAAAAAATGAAAAATCAATTCCTTCTGGAGAACATGAAGTCAAACCTTGGATTCGAAATCACTATAATTTTCGATTATCTTTAAAGTAATTCTTGATATTTCCACCAGCAATTTCTCTTACATCGTTTTGTAATTTCTGATAGTCAATGTTCTTCACGTATGGATATGCGTAAAGCGTAACGCTCGTCTCATTCGGTCCGCTCCCAATTTTTTTGGTCAAAACGTAATCCATGTTTCGCGCTGTACCATTGAATTTTTCAAGGTTTAATCTAAAAAGTTGCTGTTTATCCGAACCATCTGGATTGGTATCGTAAACGTAATAAATCACTTTGGTAAAATTGGATTTATCATACGGACTTTTCGGATATTCTGCATACCATTCATATCCGTACACATTTAAGTCATCAACCGTAAAAAAATCAAAGTTGAAACTTGCAGCCATTGTTTTTGGGAGAAGACTTGCTTTCTGAGCATGGTACAACAAAGCTTTCCATTCTTTCGCACCTTCAAAATCACCAAGACCAAAAGAAGAAATAATTACGTTTTTAATGATCAGATATTCTTTTTTCACTAGCTCTTCGCTCACTCTTCCTTTCAACTCTTGAAATGCTTTCAATGCTTCCAAACCATAATCCAAAGACTCCTGAAATTTTTCAGACAATCGCGATTCTTTCTCCAATTCAATGATTGAAAGAACTTTATTCGTTAGTAAAAATGGGTATAAACTATCTGATTTTAAGATGTGATTTTCTAATTTTCTGAAAAGATGATACGCAGAATCGGGTTGGTTGATCGTGTTGTAATCGACGGCTTTTTGGTATTGGGTGAGGTTATCATTTTGGGAGAAGATGAGGAATGGGGTAAGCAAGAGAAAGAATACGAGGACGTTTTTCATAAGGCTTTTATACAAATCTGATTGTATGCAAATTTAAGGCTAATATTAAGGTTTTGATCAATATAATAATTTGAAATTAACTTATGGATGTGGAAGCAATTCTGAAATACTACTTATTGAATACGTTTTCGTTCTATATATTAATCCCAAATCACTGTTGTCCGATAAAAACTTAAAGCGCAAATGAAACCCATTGATAGTCAATAGATCTTAGTAAATTCTTTTTTTGAGGGCTATAATTGTCGAACAAAAGATTCCTCAAATTTCTTCTGAAATTTTTCGGAAAGACAGGTTCAGGACGAAGAAATTGTTTTTTAACTTTTTGCTAGGCAATGCATTGCCTAGCAAAAAGTTAAAAAACACCAATCCCACGTCATACCTGTCTTTTCGATGATGCTTTTGCATCGAGAAATCTTTGATCTTAGTTTTGAATCTTTTTATCGGACAATATTAATCCCAAATACTATTTTTCCACCAACTCCACTTCCTCCTTCGGAACAAAAAACAACATCACCAAGCCAATGATAAAGAAAAATGCTACTGAGATTACCGAATACCGAATCGAACCTGTCAGCATTTCTGCCAAGCCGAAGAACAAGGTTCCTAGAACAATTCCAATTTTTTCTGTTGCGTCGTAGAAGGAGAAATAACTGGCATTGTCTGTGGTTTCGGGAAGGAATTTAGAATAGGTTGATCGTGCCAAGGCTTGCACACCGCCCATAACTAATCCGACTGCAGATGCTAATAAGTAGAATTCCATCGGTGTTTTTACGACGAAAGCAGCGAAACAAATTCCAATCCAAATGGTTACCGAAATGGTTAAGGTTTTGATATTTCCAATTTTTTCAGAGACTCGCGACATCAAGAATGCACCTGCGGCTCCAAGGATTTGAATGAGGAGAATCGCTACAATTAATCCCGTTCCGCCATCACCGTCTGGCCACGAGATTTCTTTGGTAGCGAAAATGGTAGCCATCAACATCACGGTTTGTACGCCGGTGTTGAAAAAGAAAAAGGACAATAAATATTTTTTCAGACGTTTGGTTTTTCTAAAATCAGCAAAAACGTTTTTCAATTCCCTAAAACCTCTCCATAAAATTCCTTTCTCAACTTTTTTATTGTGGATGTTATTTGGTAAAACGCGATAGGTAATCTGACTAAATCCTGCCCACCACAAACCAACTAGAATGAAACTGTATTTGGTATATTGAGCGCCTTGTGTCATGATAATCGCCAAACAAATGATTAACAACACCATGGAACCAAAATAACCCATCATGTATCCGCGAGCAGAGATGCGGTCGTGGTCTTGAACATGCGCAATTTCAGGTAAGAACGCATTGTAGAACACCAAACTATTCCAAAATCCGATGCTTGCAAAAAAGATGGACAACATTCCACATTCGAGGTGTTTTGGATCGAACCAGAAGAGCGAAATGCACGAAATTGCTCCTAAATAACAGAAGAACTTCATGAATTTTTTCTTACTTCCTGTGTAATCTGCTATTCCTGAAAGTAAAGGAGAAGCAACAGAAACCACTAAAAATGAAGCGGATAAAATGAATGAAAAGAGAACGGATGAAGAAAGCTCAATTCCGAAGAATTTGACCATGACTTGTTCAATGTTTTTGGCATCTTCTGGCGCTACTCCAATCTGTTCAGCGTAATTCTTCCGCGTTACAGCGTCGTAAAACAAAGGAAAAATAGCTGATGAAATCACCAAATTATAGACCGAATTGGCCCAATCATAAGCAACCCATCCTCGAATTATTTTTTTATCGCCTTTTACAATCACACGCGTTCAGTTTTAGTAGGGAAAATTAGTTATTTGGAACTGCACCAACATAATCACTTAAATAAGCGAATTTCTCAGTCAATTCGCCTTCAAACGTCGTTTCAGAAGCTCTTCCGATGATGTCGTCTGGATCTTCTACAAACAATGCTGGGAAAATAGAACGAATCAACTCATTTCCAAAGTCTTCAGATGCATCTTTTGGCAATTCACACGGTAAATTATCAACTGCCATGACAGCGATGTTTCCGTTTGTTAAGAAAGAATCTTCCAAACCTGTTTTTGGATTGTAACCATAGATTGGATTTTCAATCGTTGAGGGTTTAATCGTTGGCGCCAAAGGACCGTCGATGTCGCAAGAAATATCTGCCAATACGATCAAACGAGAATCTTTCAGCGCTTCTTTACTTAAAATAACTGGTGAGTTTTCGGACCAATAATGTCCAGCGACAAACATATCTGCTTCTTTCGCGTATTTTTCAAAAATGGATTTGAATTTCTCTGGATTGCTGTAAAACTCGCTTTTATCGAATTCTGCGCCGTCTTTTCTAGCGTAATAATCTTCCAATCCCAAATGAGTGAAAACTGGTTGATCAAATTTCACCGTTAGAAATTCTTCTGGAGTTACTTCTAATATTGGCAATAAATCCAAGATTTCACGTGCCCCATAACCTACTCGACCACCGCCAGTTAAAACGATTTTACAGGTATTTGCAAGTTTGACATTTTTCAATTCTTCTTCCAGCTGAATTCGGTTTTCACATTCAGAAGCTTTCAACAAGCGATAGCTTTGACTTTTCAATCCCAAAGTTCGAAAACCGTTGTAACAACCTACGATACCCGCGTAACGACCAAAACCAATCAATCGTTTGCCGATGCGATTTTTCATCACTTCATAATCAATCAATCTGATTTTTTTCTGCAAAACCGTTCGTAATAAATTTTTATTATACGGTTGTTTCTTTAAGGTATGAGAAAAGAAAATATAGGTTTTATTGGGAATCAATGTTTCTGGAATAAATTCTTTGACCCCCATGATGATGTCGCATTCGGATAAATCCTCTTGAACTCGGATTCCTTGTGCTTCATATTCGGCATCCGAAAACGTTCGAATTGGACTATTTTGAACAATGATTTCCACGTTTGGAAATTTAACTTGTACCAAACTACATTGTTCGGGTGTCAACGGAACTCTAAAATCAGGTGGAACTTTACCTTCTCTTGCTATTCCTACTTTATAACTTTTCATATTTTTATCATGTAATCGAAATCAAACGGTAAGTGGTTCTTTTTCGAAATAATTATCTACAAATTCTCGGATGCATCCTTTTCCACCTTTTTTGGAAAGAATTAAATCCACTTCTCTTTTTACCACTTCCACAGCATCTGCCGGACAAGCGCTAAAACCAATTTTACGGATTACGCCTAAATCGTTGATGTCGTCACCAATGATGGCTACTTCGTCCAAAGAAATTTGCATTTCTTCGCACCAGGTTGTCAGGATATTTAATTTTGGTTCTAATCCAATGTAGCATTTTTGCATGCCTAACATTTTTGCTCTGGCTGTAACGCCAACATCTTTAAAACCAGAAGAAATAATTCCAACCTGAACGCCTTTTTTAGTCAATTCAATGATGGCACGACCGTCTTTGGTATCAAATTTTTTAAATTGATCACCACTTTCCGTCATGTACATTCCACCGTCGGTCATCACGCCATCTACATCTAAAATCAGCAATTTAATTTTCGCTAATTTTTCTGCTAGATGATCGTTTTGAAACATGGGTTTAAAAAGTAAAGCTTGTAAATCCAATTCGTACTCTTCTGTAATTGCCTCTAAATCTGAAACAGACAATTCAAAAACAGAATCAATTTGAAAGTCTGATAAAAATAGCTGGAAATCAATTCCAAATTTTCTACAAACTCCTTGAATGTTTTGTTCTAAAAAGATCATTATACCATTTTATAACCTACGCTGTTTGCTACTGGCTGAAGCGTTTTAAGTAATTCCGTGAATTCTACATGCGTCAATTGCTGAGAAGCATCTGACTTCGCCACCAATGGATTTCGATGCGCTTCGATCAACAATCCGTCGATTCCCATTGCTACACACGCTCTCGCTAAATCTGGAATTCCATAAGCGTAACCCATTGCGTGACTTGGATCCAAGATAATTGGCAGATTGGTATAATGTTTCAACCAAGCTACTCCACAAAGATCTAAGGTAAAACGAGTTCCCGTCTCAAACGTACGAATTCCTCTTTCACATAAAATCACATTTTCATTTCCGCCAGAAAGAACAAATTCAGCTGCCTGAACAAATTCTTGCAAGGTAGTTCCAAATCCTCTTTTGATTAAAACTGGTTTTTGAGTTTTGGCACACGCACGTAAAATTCCTTGATCGTACATGGCTTTTGCACCGATTTGTATTACATCAGAATGCTCAATTACTTCGTGAACATGTGTTGCATCTCTCACCTCCGTGATGACGTTCAATCCAAATTCCTCACGCATTTTCGCAAGTAATTTTAAACCTTCCAAGCCCATTCCTTGAAAACTGTAAGGACTTGTTCTTGGCTTGTAACATCCGCCACGCAAAGTACTCAAACCCAATCCAACCAGTAATTCAGAAGATTCTCTGATTTGATCTTCGGATTCAACAGAACAAGGTCCACCGATTAACAAGGTGTTTTTGGTATTTCCACCAATCGTCACATTTCCGATTTTCACTTCTCGCGTTTCGTTTCTGTATTCACGAGAAGCCAATTGCATGTCGTTTTTAAAAACCCAAGATTCATCGACTTTTCCGTGTAATTCTGCAGGAACTTCTTTCACTCCAGATCCCGTAATGACAACGGATTTTCCATCAGAAACCACGTGGAATGCTTGGATGCTTTCTGCAAGTTTATCAGCTTCTTGCTGACTCACCGTATCTTTTAAATGTAAAATCATATCTTTTTAAATTTCTCCTTTTATCAGGTTCACAAAGGTCACAATTCCAGCAGTTTTTCCAGCAGTCGTTAGAACTGGCAGGTACATCACGGAAAACGGACATTTTTTAATTACTTTCAACATTTCGTTTACTGAATTGGTTTCCAAGACCGTAATCGGTTTGCTGTTGATCATCGAATGAACGTCAATTTCATTTAGATTATTCAAGTTTCGAAGCAATCCTCTGCGGATGTCCGCATTGGAAATCAATCCTTTGAATTGTTGATTTTCATCCATTACCAAACAAAATCCCAATTGACCAACTTCTATCGTTTTCAATAAATTTTCTAAATTCAAATCCTGTTCATAAATCGTTGGTGATTCATCCAAAGGCGTCATGAAATCTTGTACTAAATATTGAGAATCAATGTCGCGTGTCACCAAGTTCATCAAGGCTTGACCAACACTCGCAGCATTGAATAAATAGGAACCAGAAACCGAACTACTGACACCCAAATTTCTCAGAATAAAAGAAACTTCCGCATTGACACCACCATCAACATGGATTGATTTGGCAGGATATTTCTTTTTAAACGAACGAATTTTAGAAAAATTCCACGTGTCAAAAACACCGCCGCTTTGTCCGGGAATGGTTGCCATGATCAAGATGAAATCAAAATCTGCATATTCATCAAACGCACTGATATCAGTTGGTGTGATGATTGCCAACCCTTTTCTTCCCGTCACTTCTTTCGGAATTAGCAAAGGTTCTTTTAGGTTTTCATATTGAAAGGTCACATATTCAACCGGATTTTTGATTAAATAATCCATGTATTTTGCTGGATCTTCCGTAATGATGTGTAAATCAATTGGAATTGTACACCAAGTTCGAATTTGTTGAATGTCCTCAAATACAGACAAATCATCGTTGCAATCTACGTGCAATAAATCCACGTTGTGGTTGACCAAATCTTCGATAACTTCTTGAAGCGGTCGCTTTTTGTCACTGTATATGGAAGCGGATATTTTCATTAAATCTTTTTAAGCTTTTGAGAATGCTAAAATACAAATCAAATAACGGATAATCGTCAATCGAATAATGTTTTTTACATTTGAATCCAAAGATAAGATTAATTAGAATGAAAAGTTTAAAAAATGCCGTTTATATCGGCAGTCAAAATAGAGAAAGCTTGGTTGATTTGTCCGTACCACCTCATTTCAATGGAAATTTATTGGTTTTCATTCATGGATTCATGGGATTCAAAGATTGGGGCGCTTGGAATTTGATGGAGTCTTACTTTTTCAACTTGGGTTATGGTTTCTGCAAATTCAATCTTTCCCACAACGGTGGAACGGTCGAAAACGGAATTGATTTTCCTGATTTAGAATCCTTTGCAAACGACACCTACAGCAAACAAAAAGAAGATGTAAAATTGATATTGAATTGGCTTGAGACGAAGATGGATTCAATGCCAAAAATTCATTTAATTGGTCACAGTCGCGGCGGTGGCATTGCTTTGTTGAATTTGCCAGATAAGCGCGTTTCATCCGTAATTACCTTGGCGGGAATTTGTTCAATCGAAAGACGTTTCAGAGATTCAAAAGTCTTGGAAGAATGGATTAAAGACGGCGTTCGCTACACCGAAAATCAACGAACGCATCAAAAAATGCCACACAACATCATTCAATACGAAGATTTTGTTGTCAATAAAGAAAATTTGGACATCGAAAAAGTTTGTCTAGAGAATCAAAAGCCAGTGTTGATTATCCACGGAGATTCAGATACTTCCATCTTCATCGAAGAAGCGGAAAGCTTGGCTAAATGGACGAAATCGGAGGTAAAAATAATTGCAGGAGCCGATCACGTCTTTGGAGCTTCTCACCCTTGGAAATCAGATGAAATGCCCGTGCTGCTTAAAGAGGTTTGTGAGGTTGTTGAAGGTTTTTTGAAAGGACAATAAATTAAAATACAAAGTCGTAATCCAGCATTAAATTTACCCGCTGAAAGGTCAGCTCAATTGCGTATGCAATAAGTTTGATTAAACGCGTATTTTTGAGTTGACCTTTCAGGCCGCTAATCTTATTTTACATTCCAGCCTATGGCGATGCCATAGGCTGGAATGAGTTGTCCCTTCAGGACGTTGACGTTGATTTGTATTGAAGGAAAGTTAGTCTAAAAAAATTGATTAACCAGAAATTCACGAAAGTTTGTCGTAGGAGATTCAGCATTAAGCAAACGGGCTGAAAGCCCAAATTATTCCAGCGGTGTGCATCGCACACCGCGATTTATAGTTGTATTTTTCGCGGCCTGAAAGGTCAGCTCAATTACGTGTGAATGAGTTTATCAAACTATCATTCGCCGACTATATTTTTTCGCTTTTCTTTGTCTTGTAGAGACGCAATTAATCGCGCCACTACAATGATATAATCAAATATCTACAATCGCATGAAATACCATCAAATAATCAAAATCCTATTTCAATCCAAAATGTTTTTCTGCTTCATCCGCAATATAACCTCCAATTGCCAACGATGCCGTTGCTGCTGGTGAAGGCGCATTCAATACGTGAATTGATTTCCCGTGATACTCAATTCTGAAATCGTCTTTGGTGTCGCCGTCTTCTCCTAATAAAAGCGCTCTTACTCCTGCTCTACCAGGTTTCAAATCAGACATTTCCAATGATGGAATTAGTCCTTGTAAGGTTTTTAGGAATAACTTTTTAGAAAACGCTCTTCTGTATTCATCGATACCGAATTTTACATTTCCGAAGAACAATCTCCACGTTCCTTTGTAGGTCAACGCGTCGTAGGTATCTTTGAATGAGAAATCGGTTTTACCGTAACCTTCTCTTTTGAAGGTAAATACCGCATTTGGTCCGCATTCAATATCGCCGTTGGTCATTCTCGTAAAATGAACTCCTAGGAATGGCATCGCAGGATTTGGAACTGGATAAATTAAGTTTTTGACTTTGTGTTTCGCTTGATCTGTCAACTCATAGTAATCACCTCTAAAGCCAACTACTTTTTCTTTCAAATTGACACCGTCTTTTCTAGCCAAACGATCTGCTTGTAAGCCCGCACAGAAAATCAGATTTTTGGCTTCTACATTTCCTTTGTTCGTTACAACGATCGATACAGAATCTCCTTTCACCACATCCGTTACTTCGTGTTGCAACATCAATTTACTTTCCGGTTGAATCGCCAAAGCCAATTCTACCATTTTTTCGGTTGCGCCACGAAAATCGATGATTCCTGTACATGGAACCCAAAGTCCTGCAATTCCCTCTACAAACGGTTCGTGTTCTTTGATTTGTTCCGCAGTAATTCGCTCCAAACCTTCGGTGTTGTTGGCAATTCCGTTGTTGTAAATTTTATCCAAATATGGCAATTCACTTTCTTTGGTTGCCACGACTACTTTTCCGCAAACATCATGGGCAATGCCGTGTTCCTTTGCAAAAGCAACTAATTCGTGACGACCTTCCACACAATTTTTAGCTTTCAAGGAACCTGGCGTATAATACAATCCAGAGTGAATTACACCTGAATTATGTCCCGTTTGGTGATCAGCAAGAAGTGCTTCTTTTTCGATCAATACCATTTTCAAATCGGGGAAACGTTTTTGTAATTTGTACAAAGTTGCTGCACCAACGATTCCTCCACCAATTATTGCAATGTCGTATGTCATTTTTAAACTCTTTAAATCGAATACTTGCTCGTATTCTTAATCAATTTTAAACTATTTTTAGTTTTCCAGGTTCGTTTGCTAAGCTCTTACTTCCCAGATAGAAAAGAAATACGCACGCCAACATAAACACGTGGCTTAAATCGTCTGTATTAAACCAAATGCCTGGATTTATTTTTAAAATGTAAACAAAAGCTGCTGGAATACAAATCAAAACTCCTGCAACAATGTATTTCATAGCGAAAACTCCTTTCATCATCAAGTTATACCCAATAATTCCGCAATAAAACAAGTATGTGACAATAGCATCCACGGCCACAAATATGAAATTTTGCAAGGTCAAAGCCAGTCCTAAAAAAACAATTGCTTTAAAAATCAAAACTTGATTTAAAGTTCTTTTAAGTTGAAAGTTTTCCAAGCGACAAAGCATTGCTTTTCCGGCAAAGTAAGCTGAAACGATTCCACCAATCCAATGCGGAAACTTTCCAAACACGCCAAAATATTGGAAAAATACGTGTCCAAATCCTCCGATAAATGTGGACAAACCAAAAAACAAGAAAAACAAACTCCAAAGTCTGATTTCTTCGGATTTACTCTTTCTGATTGAAAAATAAGCAATGAAACAAATACTTGCGATCAACCAATTGAAAACGAGTGCCATTGGTTCTTGGAGATTTAAGCCAAAAGCTGAAAAGTGTATAATTTCCATCTGATTCATGGCGTAAAATTAACTAAAATACTGACGACTTGGTTCGGAATTAATCAAATATGCACTTCGTTTGATCAACAAATTAAGCTTATTTTTGTATCCTTAAATTAGAATATGAAAATCCCTTCCAAATATATGGAGGAAGCTGTTGAACAATTGGCAACACTTCCGAGCGTTGGTAAAAGATCTGCACTTCGTTTAGTCATTCATCTCTTGAATCGCAAACCTGAAGAAATAGAGCGTTTCGCGAATGCTTTTTTAGAAATGAAAAAACACGTCAAGTATTGTAAATCTTGCGGGAACATTTCTGATGAAGTGATTTGCGAAATATGTACCAATCCCAGACGCAAGCACGACGAGATTTGTGTGGTCGAAGATGTACGCGATGTGATTGCAATTGAAGAAACTGGTTCATACCAAGGAATTTATCACGTGTTGGGAGGAATCATTTCTCCGATGGACGGCATTGGCCCTTCTGATTTAAACATTTCATCACTCCTTGGTAAAGTACAAAACGGAGAAGTAAAAGAAGTTATTTTTGCCTTGAGTGCAACCATGGAAGGCGATACAACTAACTTTTTCTTATACAAGAAATTACAGGCATCTGGAATCATTATTTCCACGCTTTCTCGAGGTGTTTCTGTGGGTTCAGAATTACAATATGCGGACGGTTTAACCTTGGGTCGATCAATCATCAATCGAACGCCATTTAAAATTGAAGGAAATTAAGAATTGCCACATTTGATTTTTAATATGATGTATGTTCTGTTAAAGTCCTCATCAAATACCTAATTTCGAACAATAAATACTTTTGCCATGCGAAAAACACTAGGATACATTTTAACACCTATTTTTTATCTTTTTTTTTGGAATTATCTTACTGATTTTCCATCCAATTCAGTGGATTTGTCTTAAAATTGGTGGATACTCCTTGCACAAGAAAAGTGTGGATATTTTAAATTGGTTTTTATTTAAAAGTTACCTTATTTTGGGAAACCGAGTTCGGTTTATCAATCAACATGTTATTCCTACTGATCGTCCCGTGATCTTTGTTTCCAATCATCAAAGCATGTACGACATTCCGCCTTTGATTTATTTCCTGAGAAAGAATCACGCTAAGTTTATCTCAAAAATCGAACTTACGAAAGGAATTCCGAGTATTTCCTTCAACCTAAAATACGGTGGAGCAGCAAATATTAATCGAAAAGATACGAAACAAGCATTGGCAGAGATCTCCAAGTTAGCCCAAAATATGAATCAAAAAAATTGGTCTTGCATCATTTTCCCGGAAGGTACGAGAACCAAAACAGGAAAAATGAAACCGTTCGGGATTGGCGGTTTGGCAACCTTGTTTAACGAAGTGCCGAATGCGTTGATCGTGCCGATTGCCATTAGTGGATCGTTCAACGTTGTGAAATACGGTTCATTTCCATTGAATACCTTTTTAAAAATGACGTGGGAAGTTTTGAAACCGATTGAACCAAAAGATAAAACGGTCGAAGCCTTAATTCAAGAATTGGAGAAAGAAATTAAAGCACACGTTGTAGAATCAAAATACTGAAAAATTTCTTCTTTGGATTGTGTCTTTGGATCTAGAAAGGCAATATACTGTTTTTCTCTACATACAAAAATGTAAACGCTGTTACAATCACAGCGATAATTAGATTCAAAACAAATCCAATTTTTGCCATTTGATACATTTTGATTTTTCCGGATGCAAATACAATGGCATTGGGCGGAGTTCCCATCGGCATCATGAATGCGCAACTTGCAGCGACTGTTACTGCAAAACACAATTGAATAACAGGCAAATCATTGGTTACAGCAAACAACGCAATCACTGGGATCATAATGGTTACTTGAGCTGTGTTCGATAATAATTCAGATCCGAAGGTTGTAATCAATACAATTACGAAAATCAAGGCTAAATACGGCAGCGCAATCATTGAATTAAAGGAATTGGAAACCAAATCAACAATTCCAGTTCTAAAAAGAATATCTGCCAAGGCCAAACCACCGCCAAAAAGCAATAGAATTCCCCACGGTAATTTTTCAGTATCCTTCCATTCTAATAATTTCTGATCTTTCTTTTCTCCAGGAAATAAAAATAACAAAGAGGCTGTTAAGATCACTGCACTTTCATCGCTGTACTTGAAACCGGTATAGTTTGCAATCACGGTTTTAAAAGTCCAAAGAAAAACAGTTAAGAAAAATATTGCCAAAACTTTGAGTTGAACAGGTGTCCATTTTTGATGTTTCAATGAAAAACTATCTACTTTTTCATTTCGTTCTTTCCCTAATAAAAAGGAGAATAAGAAATAAACCACTGCAACTAAGATGACGCTCAACGGGAATCCCCATTTAAACCACGTGATGAAATCGATTTGTATATTAAAAGTTTTGGACAAAATAGCAGCCATGATTAAGTTTGGAGGCGAACCAACCAGCGTTGCAATTCCGCCAATACTTGCTGCAAAAGCAATGGATAACAGTAATAATATTGGAAATTTACCTTCTTTTTTTTCTTCGGGCAAGGCATCAATTACCGCAATCGCCATCGGCAACATCATCAACGCAGTAGCCGTGTTGGAAATCCACATGCTTAGAAATGCTGTACTCGAGAGAAAACCAAGTAAAATTTTCACTTTTGATTGACCAGAAAGCTTTAGAATCCTTCGGGTAAACTGAATGTGAATGTCCCATTTTTCCAAAGCATTGGCAATCAAAAATCCACCTAGAAACAAATAAATGACTGAATTTCCATAAGACGTCGCCAAATCAGTTGGAGCAGATAAACCCAAAGGAACGGCAAAAATCAGGGGGAAAAGTGCTGTAACATAAATTGGAATGATTTCTAAAATCCAGAAATAAACCATCAAAAAACCCAAGGCTCCCGCATTCCACATAAGCGATTTTCCTCCTGTAAGAAGAATAATTAAAGCAAAGATGATGAATCCCAAAGGGACGGCAATTGTTTTCCAGTTTTTGATCGGCATGGATATAAATTATTCTCTAAAACTAAAAAAACGGATTGAATTAACAACCCGTTTTCACTAAAATCTGTTTAAAACCAGAGATTATACCAATCCGTTGATTTTATGGATAAAATCTACTGCAGCATCTTCAGCAATTTGGTGAAGCTCAGCGAACGCTTTTTTATCGTTTGCTTTGTTGATTTTCTCCGTCATTTCATTTCTGAAAATAATTGCTTCGTCAATTAACTTATCAGATGCTTCTGTTTTAGACTCGTTGAACAATTGAACGCTGTAGCATTCTTCTACGATGTCGTAAATCATTTTATTTAAATCTCTTTTAAAAATTCTTTTACTAGCCATTTCCTTAAATTTATATTGCAAAAGTAGTGAATTAAAACTCAATAATCTAAAAATGCTTGTGATTATGAAGATTCCTCCTATTCTGGTTTAGATTTCAGGCGTTTTACTAAAAGCAAAAATCCAAAGCAAGAAAGCAAACCTAGAATAATAAAATGCCATTCATAAAAAGGTGGACTTTCAAAATAGTGTTTTTTTGTCATCCAGTCTAAACAAGGGTCACTTACATATTCTTTCGTATAGATTTTCATTCCAATTACGCCATAAGTTACCATCGCTGTAATGGGAATTAAAAAAGCGAAAAGGAGTATAAAAACTTCATTTACACGCTCTTTCATTTTATTTTTTGATCGATAAACAATACTCAAGCAAAACAAGAGCAGCAATAGATAAACCATGACGTTGTTTTCTTCCGCCATGGTTCTATGCATGAATACGCTAAATAAAATACCTAAAACGAGCATCACACCAGCAATCGGAACAGTGATTGAAAAATTGATAAAGTTGATGAATTGAAATTGCAAGAGGAAATAAGCGAATACGACACTAAAAATAAACGTAACTATAAACACACTATAATAATTTCTTGGATGCGATAAATTATAACTAGCTGTTTGCCAGTTATTTTCTTGAAAGTAGAAATAATCAGTAGCGAATGCTATAAATTCTTTTGAGGTGTATAAACTCGTGTCCATTTTTTCTACATCATTGGAAGAATAGCCATACGTGTCGTAGTACCCAGAAATTAGCGCCTGCAAATCACGTCCTTTATTTTGGAGAATGTAATTCAAATTTACTTCTGGATTGAAATTGGTAAATGGATAAATGGCATTTATTTGCTGTTTAAATGCGCCCATTCGTTGAACGATTTTCTCGTACTTTTTCTCTTTCAACAATTGATCTAATTCCTGTGAATAATCTTGATGATTCCGTAATTCATTCCAATGATAACCGTCTAATTTTAAAAATTTATCGATGACAGTGACTTCACATCCTTTTTTCAACTGAAGACTTCCTTCTTTATAAAATACTACTAATGAATTACTTACTTTGGAATAAAAACTTGGATCAATCTCTGACAGCTTTGTGTGGCAATTTCCATTGTAATAGTTTTCATCTTTAGATTGCTTCAAATACTTTTCTTTCGTACATAATAAAATATCGCTTTCATCAGTACCACTAACGGCTACTATATGCTGAATATTTGTTGCAGTCAACGCTGTGTTGTTCCCCAAACCATAACTCCCAGTGGAAATTAAAAACAAAGGATTTAAGAATCTCTTTTCTTTTATCAATGCATCAAAATTGTATTTCTGCGCCAACTGATCACTCTTCTGCTGAATTCCATATTCAAATGTTACAAAACTGGAGGTATTCCAAAAGAATAAAACGATCAACAGCGAGAGTAACTTCACACCATAGAATCGACCTGCAGTATAATAGTTTTTTAGAACCGAATTTTTGTAGAATTGCAATCCCCATAAAAAGAATACAATCAACATCAGGACAATCTGAATCAAAATGAAATTACTTTCAAAGTAAAATATATAATAACTCGTCTCAGCTAAAACCTTTTCGTTGAGATACGTGTAACCGTATAAAAATGCAAAGATATGAAAGATGAAACCTGTTAAAAGCAAGAAAGGTAGACGAAGATGCCAAACATTTGGATGATTTTCAATCAGATAGGTATTTATTCTCTTAAACATAGGATGTAAGATTAATGTTAGATAAAAAATCGACGTGTAGAATGAGAAATATCACGGATGTAAACTATTTCCAAATCTGAATTTGCCAATTCGGATAATATTTTTTTAAAAGCTTCTGGCTCCTCCGTTTCAATCGTATAAACACCGCCGTTGAATGTCAATTTGAAAGCTGAATGATTTAAAAAAACTCGTTTTACATCCTCTACTGAAGCCATGGTCTCCAATTCTACAATCGTAGCCGTTACTCGTTTCTCATCCAATTTATCAGCATAGTATTCTGGAATTCCATTTCGTAAAAACAAAATTTTATCGGCGACCTTTTCAACTTCAAATAATTGTTGTGAGCTCAAAACAACACCAATCGGATTCGTTGGACTTTGGGCTAATCCTTTTAAATCTTCTAAAATAATTTGCTGCGATTTGACATCTAAATTCCCAAGTGGCTCATCCAACAACAAAATTTTAGGTTTTCTAAGAAAGGTACGTGCAAGTTCAAAACGCATTTTGTAACCTGATGACAGTTCAGACCAATTTAATTTTCGATAATCCCACAATCCAAAGCGGATAATCAGCATGTCGACCAGCAACTGATTTAATTCACCATTCACACCATAATTCGCCGCTGTGAATTTTAAATTATCGTATAAACTTCCGTACCACGTTGGCGTGCGCTGTGGAATATATATTAGTTGCGTTCTCAGATCGTAGCGTTCTTTATCTGCTATCGCATACTCGATCGTTCCTGCATCGAATGATAATTCTTGTGCAAGAATACGAAGTAAGGTTGTTTTACCGTTTCCATTCTCGCCTACCAAACCTATCACTTCTCCCGGGTTGATTTTTAAGGAAATATCTTTTAGTGCAAATTTTCCAGAACCATAGGACCGAGAAACATTTTTGGCATTCAATAAAACAGTAGCGTTATAACTAGAATTAGAAATATCTTCCGAAAGCTTTGATAAGTAATTCAAAATCAATTCATAGAAATGGTTGTCATCGATTGTTCCAGCTTCTTTTTGCTTCATCAAGTCGATGCATTTTTTAAACCACTCCGGATTTTCGGTATCGAGAATACAATCTACAAATGCACGAAAACCAAATTGGTTATTTCCATGTAGAATTGCACTCGTAGCAGTTTTGAGTCGGGACTGAATCATACAGTTAGTTGTTTTTACAGTAAAATTTGCAGTTAAAGTTAAACTAATTTTTCACGCAGTAAACCAACTGTAAAATTTTCAGTTCAAAAAACTTATTTCGAATCCCCGTAATCCAATCGCGTCGCCTTAATAAATCGCGGAACGTAATACCGACTGTTGTTGAATTTGGTAATTTGCACTCCGCCGTTGGCTGAATGAATGAAGGTAATTTGTCCGTCGACTACTTCGGTAATCAAACCGACGTGACCAATGCGTGTGGATTTTAAGCTACTTCCTTTGAAGAAAATCAAATCACCTTTTCGAACTTCTGATAATTTAACCGTTTTTCCATATTCAGCCATGTTGTAACTTGTACGAGCCAAGGTAAAACCGAAATCTCCCATTACATAATTAATGAATCCTGAACAGTCAAAACCAGAAGGTGTCATTCCGGCATAACGATAAGGTGTTCCCATGAATTTCTTCGCGTAGGAAATCACTTTATCAATTTTTTCAGGATTTCGGATTGGATCTATTTTGGTCAGAGAATCCAAAGGAATGTCAGCAGAAATTCTCGCAGTATCGTTTACGATTTGTGCTTGTACTGAAACTGTACAAAAACAAAAACCAAGAATTCCAATCCACTTTTTTAACCTCATGCGATGCAAAGTTAAGAATTTCAGTTAAGAAATCGATATGAAGTCCTTTATCAGCATCCATTTAATGGCTTAAATGCTCATCTTCTGCAGTGATATGCTGATTTCAATAAGTCACTCAGCGAGTTTAAGATGAGTTGTTAATTAAACGCTAAAAGTAAGTTTGTACAGTTTGGAATAGAAAATTATGCTGAATTAGGTTCAAATATAGCTGAAACAAAAAGAGGCTGAATCTTTCGAAACAGCCTCTTCAATATGGATCGTTAAAATTATGCTTTTACAGCTTCCGCTTTTTTAGATTTGATTTTTTTACCTAAATCGTAAACCAATGGTGTAGATACACACAATGAAGAATACGTTCCGATAACCACACCAATCAACAATGCGAATAAGAATCCTTTAATTGCTGGTCCACCAAAAATGAACATGATGAATAACACTACGAATAAAGTCATCGATGTATTGATGGTTCTTGATAAAGTCGTGTTCAATGATTTATTAATCACCATACCACGGTCTTCATTTGGATTCAAGCCTAAGTTCTCACGAATACGGTCATAAACAATTACAGTATCGTTAATGGAATAACCTATCACCGTTAGAATAGCTGCAATAAATGCTTGGTTTACATCCATGTTGAAAGGAAGAACTCCATGAAGCAAAGAGAATACAGATAATGTAAAAATAACGTCATGTAACAAACCAAGAACAGCACCGGTGGAATATTGCCATTGTCCGAAACGGAAGAAGATGTATGCGAAAATAGCCAACATTGCAAAAACGATTGCAATGGTTGAAGATTGGATCATTTCTTGAGAAACAGAAGTGGATATTGTTCTAGATTCTAGTACTTGATATTCACCCATGGATGTTTTTCCTAAGTCCAAACCTTCTTTTAATTTCGCTTCAACTTCTGCTCCTGCACCGTCGTTGTTCAATTTGTAGTTTGTTAAAATCTCAACGTTGTAGTTGTTTGATTTTGTTTTCACTTCAACAGAAGCTTTTTGATTGTTTTCAACAAATACCGTTGCTAAGTTCGCTTTGATTGTTTCAACGTTTGCTTCTTTTTCAAATTTCACAGAGTATGTTCTACCACCTGTAAATTCAACACTTGGGTTTAACCCACGAGTAGCAAAAGCAACGATTCCTAAAATTGTAATCGCAATTGAGAAGATATAGAAATACTTTCTTTTCCCAATCCAATCAAAATTAAAGTTTTGGAACAATCCTTTTGAAAGTTTTGTTGAATATTCAAATGTTTTTCCTTTTTCAACCGCAGTTGTGATAATCAATTTAGAGATAACAATTGCAGAGAATACTGAAGTAAAAATACCAATAATCAATGTCGTTGCAAATGATTCAATTTCACCTGTTCCGAAAGATTTCAAGATAACAGCAACTAACATTCCTGTCATGTTGGCATCAATAATCGCTGGTAAAGCTCTATTGAAACCTTCTCTTACAGAAGATTTATCATCCACACCTCTTCGCTTTTCCTCTCGAATACGTTCAAAAATCAAAATATTTGCATCGACCGCAGTACCAATCGTCAAAACGATACCTGCAATACCTGCTAAAGTTAAAACCGCTCCAAAAGAAGCCAATGTTCCAAAGATAAATACAACGTTTACAAGTAGAGCAATGTTTGCTATTAAACCAGCCTTACCGTAATAGAAGTACATGTATAAGAAAACAGCTAAGAAAGCAATTCCGAATGAAATCAAACCAGCTTTAGAATTCTCGGCACCAATTGTTGGTCCTACTTTCGATTGATCTTTAATGATACAAGGTGCAGGAAGCGAACCTCCATTTAAAAGACCAGATAAACTTTCAGCTTCTTCAACTGAGAAATTACCAGAAATTTCAGTGTTTCCACCGTTGATTACAGAACGAACCAATGGAGCAGAATAAACAACATCATCCATGGAGATTGCAACGCTACGTCCTTTGTTATCATTGGTCATTTCTGCCCAACGTTCAGAACCGTCCGTTGTCATTTCAACATTTACAGTAATGGTACCGTAAGTTTGATCTCTACCAACACTTGCTTTTTTAACATGCGAACCACCTACTCTCGCTTTTCCATTTTCTGGAATTTTCACAGCGTATAATTGGTACGTCAATTCTTTGTTAGATCCATTCTTTTCTGCGTTTGGAGACCACATGAATTTTAAATCCGTTGGGAAAACTCTGTGAATGTCATTTCGAGCTAACATTTGGTCAACTTTCAATTTATTTTCAACAGTCGCTAAACCAATAGTCGCATTTCCACCAGCAATTAAATAATCATTTAATCCTTTGTCAAATGCTTTTACAAGATCTTCTTCTACAAGCGTAGTATCCTTCTCGTCGTAAACCAATTCTTTGGTTCTAGAGATTCTATCTGCATCATTTAAGAAAGACTGAATTTCTTCTTTGTTGTACGTTTCAAAAAATTGAAGGTTTGCAGTTGATTTCAAACGAGAAATTACAGTAGCTTCATCTTGAACTCCTGGTAATTCAATATACAACCTGTTGGAAGCAACATCTTTTTGGATGTTTGGTTGCGCCACACCAAATTGATTGATACGTTTACTCATGATTTGCTCAACACCATCGATTGAACCAGCAACTCTATCCTTAAAGATTTTAATTACATCTGAATTGGAAGAGTTTCTGCTCAAACCATCAATTTCGTCGATGTTCAATTCTTTAACAATTAAAGCATCTGAACCATTTGCTTGTGCAAATTGTTTTTCAAAAATGTCAATGAAGTTTCCTCCTTTCGCCAAATGCTCGCTCAATGCAGCATCATACGGTTTTTTGAACTTAGAATCTCTTGGATTTCTAGCATAACTTTGAATCAATTCTGGAACAGAAACTTCTAAGGTTACACTCATTCCTCCTACAAGGTCAAGACCAAAAGCCAAAGACTTTGATTTTACTTCTTGGAAGTTAGACCCTAATATTGGGTAAACTGAAGTATTTGCTTTTTCTTTTAAGATTTGATTAACAAAAGCTGCTTTTGCAAGTTCTGCAGATTCTGGGAAAGCGAAGTCAATTTCATCACCATTTGGCAATGTTCCGATGTTTCCGTTGGCTTTTGCAGCTTGCATCAAGCTATCTACCATGAAATTTGCCTCTTTGTCTGCTTTCTTTTCTTCGTTATTGGTTACCCATGTGAAAGATAGTTGGTAGACGCAAACTACTGTCAATAAAATGGTCAGAAACCAAAAAAATCCTTTATTACGCATGTTGCTTATTAGTTAGTTTATCTATTATTTAAGGTCGCAAATATAGAATTTCCCAACGTTAATGTCAATCAAAGCATAAAAAAGCTTTAAAATTAGTTTTCAACGTGCTGCTGTTTGAAGAATTGAAGTGTGTTAGAGAGATGCTTGATTTTGGCTATCTCACTTGATTTCAAGTGCAAAAGAGATTACTTTATCGGCGAATACAGTCCAAGAATTTTCTTTATTTTTAATTCGAATATTTTCAGAAAAAGTCTGCTGAAGGTCGTTTTTAAAGTAATTTTCGATCGCCGAAGCAAACAATTCTGGTTTTGATTCGGCTACTATTGTACCATTTTCACCATCGATAATCGTCTCTTTTAATCCTCCAACATTGCTTGCAATTAAGGGTACGCAAAAATGATGTGCTATTGCCGTAATTCCGCTTTGCGTTGCACTTTTATAAGGTAAAATACATACATCAGCAGCGGAGAAAAAAGGAGCTACTTCGTGATCGGGAATGTAGCGGTTGAATACATGGCAGCGGTCTTGAATTCCCAATTGTTCAATTTGTGTTTGATAAACTTCAAAACTCCCATAGCACTCACCTGCAATAACCAATTGATAATCATCTGATAACATTCCAAAAGCGCTTAGCAAAACATCCAATCCTTTGTAATCACGAATGATTCCAAAAAACAAGATTGTTTTTTTTTCCGGATTGATTTTGAGTTGATTCTGTGCTTCTTCCCGTTTTATTTTATCTCCAAAATGGCTGTAAATTGGATGTTCTAATTTTAAGATTTGGGCATCGGGTTTCAGACTTAACAAGTCTTTTTCAACTGCGGAAGATAAAACAACGAATCCGTCGTGATTGTTTAAAAAATAACGGTTAAAAGGCGTATCGTAAAAGCGTTTTTCGTGCGGAATTACGTTGTGAAGAATGGCAATTCGTTTGGCGCTTGAAACCATTTTTTTGGCAACAAAGCCCATGGAAGGACCAAAAAAAGACATCCAATAATTTGAAATGAAAACATCAGGTTTGAAATCATTGACACGATTTGCTGTTTTCAAGTATGAAAAAGGCTGAACAGAATTCAACAATCTATCGGATGGAATTACATCTGCCCGATCTTCTGGTTTCACAAATTGTGTTTCTCCCGGAAATAGAAAAGATGGATATTGAAGTGTAAAATTGTATGCTTTGACCTCGTGATTCATTTCGATAGCTCGAAACAGAGATCCGCTAAATTGGGCTATGCCTCCTCGATAAGGATAAAATACAGATAAGATCGCAATCTTCATTATTCAATACCGTGTCTTGTAATTTGATAATAATACTCCGTTCCTTTGTTGGGAATGCTTTCGCCGAAATTATATTTCAAATCTTTATCAACTTTATAAATCATTCCAACTCCTCGGGCATATATTTCGTATTTGCTAATTCGATCGATCAAGGTGCTGTAAATTTGTTCGTTTACCACCAAGGTTTTACTGAAGGTGAGATTGCTATACGTTCGAGCAACATCAATGGAATCTAAACTAGCAATCCTCTTTTCATCCATGTTGAATTGATTGATGTCCCACGTTTTTAATGCAGTAGGTTCAAAAATCAGTTTTACTTTTCGCTGGTTTTCCTCGATCAATTCGGCACGATTGTCAACCAAAATAGCTGTCCAAACATCTTTTATCGTCCATGTATCCGCACTGGTTTCTCGAATGTAACGATTGTATTTACGGGTAATTCTTCCCGAATTATCGATTACCGTATCTCCAATTTGCGTTTTAATTTGATAGTGAATCGTATCGTGTTTTAACAAAGCCTCATCATGGAAAATGTAGGTCACATCGTATTCCACAAAAGTGCCAAACTCCATTGGGAAATAATCGTGCTTTAAATCAATCGGTTCATTTACTGTTTTCTTGCAAGAAACGGTGATTAAAATTAAAATGAGACTGAAAAACAAGCTATTTTTTTTCATTGGAGTTATTTTAGAATGCTAAATTATTAAATTTTAATGAGTTATTTAACCATTTATCTTTTTACCTGTCTTTTTGCATTCGTCAATCCAATTTTGTAAGTCTTCACCTTCCAGTATATTATTCATTTTGTAATATTTCTTTCCAATTTCTTTTCCTTGTTCGTCAAAAGCTCTAAAATAACCATTCTTATAATTGTATTTATAATACTCTTCTAACATTGGATTTCCTCCAGGATAATTGGTAATGAATTGTCCGTGACGTAATCCGTTGGAATAATTGGATTTGGACTTAACAACACCTGAATCAAAATACTCAATCGTTAGTCCATCTAGTTTCCCATTTTTATAGTTGCTTTCTTTGGCAATGCGAACTGATTTGTCATTTAAGTCATCAGGAACAAAATACACGTAGGACTTTCCTTCTAACAGATCATTTTTGTAAGTCTCTCGCCCACTGATTCTTTTGGAAGGACCAAATTTAGTCCAAACACTGTCTTTTTTTTGATTGATGTAAATCCCAAAGGACATTAAATTTCCGGATTCATAATAGATATACGATTCTGAACGCTTCGTTTTTTCGTCGTGTTTGATCACCATCTTTACCTTGGTGGAAGGATAATAATACGTGAATGTTCCAACAGGTACGTTGTTTTTAAACTGACCTTTGTATTGATACGCATTGCTATTTGGATATTTCTTCTCCCAAACGCCTTGCATCATTCCCTTTCCATCTATTTGATTTATTTGAGAATGGGAATTAAACGAACCATTTAAAACCAGCAAAAGCACTATTATATTCTGTAATCTCTTCATCCTAGAATTTCTTTCAAATTGTTTACCGTTGCATCCGCTTCAATTCCGATTGGCTCAAGCGTTTTAATCCGTATCGTTTTCATTCCCAAATTTTTCCCAAACTGAATGTCTGAATCTGTATCACCTACCATGATTGATTTACGGAAGTCAACAGTTGGAAAATTTTCTTTTGCTTCAAGTGCCATTCCTGGGAAAGGTTTTCTTCTCGTCACATCCGTTGCTTTCAATCCTGGAGCATGATAACACGCATCAATTTTTCCGCCAGCCAATTCAATTTCATTGGTCATGTAACGGTGAATATCAAAAAGGTTACTTTCTGTCATGATTCCTTTTGAAATTCCTTGTTGATTAGTCACCACAAAAACGTATTTAAATATTTTTGAAAATGCAGCAATGGCCTCTTTTGCTTCAGGAAGAAATTCAAATTGCTCGATGTTTTCGATGTAACCACCCATTTTGCGAACATTGATAACGCCATCGCGGTCTAAAAATAAAGTCCAATCTTGATTTACTTCTGGAAAAATCATCTTAAATTTCTTTTTCGATCAAATATACATTTCGCGTGGAAGAATTACGTCCAATTAATTCTGCAATAAATCCTGCTAAGAAAAATTGTGTTCCCATGATCATCGCTGCAATGGCAATGTAAAATTCCGTTCGATTTGCTAATAATCGTCCTGTTTGGTCGATGAATAATTTTTGAAAAATCAAGAAGAACGTAATTCCAAATCCGATTAAAAACATCAAAGTTCCGATAGCTCCAAAGAAGTGCATTGGTTTTTTTCCGAATTTCCCCATAAACACAACTGATAACAAATCCAAAGGACCGTTTAAAAAGCGATTCAATCCGAACTTAGTAGTTCCAAATTTTCTAGCTCTGTGTTCAACTACCTTCTCGCCTATTTTGTTGAATCCTGCAAATTTTGCCAAAGGTGGAATGTATCGGTGCATGTCTCCATACAACTCAATACTTTTGACTACTTCGTACTTATATGCTTTCAATCCACAATTGAAATCGTGCAGGTAAATACCCGTCAATTTTCGCGCTGCCCAATTGTATAATTTAGTTGGAATTGTTTTAGATAGCGGATCGTAGCGTTTCTTTTTCCATCCAGAAACCACATCAAAACCTTGATTGACAATCATGTTGTACAATTCTGGAATTTCATCTGGACTATCTTGTAAATCGGCATCCATCGTAATCACAACTTGACCTGTAACTGCTTCAAATCCTTTTTGAAGTGCAGCAGATTTTCCATAATTTCGTTGAAATTTAATGCCACGAACTTGCTGGTCTTCAATTTTCAAAGCTTCTACAACATCCCAAGAACCATCTTTACTTCCATCATCGATGAAAATAATTTCATAGCTCAAGTTATTGGCATTCATCACTCTTGCAATCCAAGAATGCAATTCAGGAAGTGATTCAACTTCATTGAATAAAGGAACTACCACAGATATTTGAACAGAATACAACAAATTATTTTTTTTTAGTAAACAAAGATAATTAAATATTGAAATGGAGAGGAATTAAGGATAAATTAGTTCCAAGTTGAAATCGAAAATCATTCTTTTAATTCAGCCAAAGCCGCCTTGGTTCCAATGGTTCTGGTAATGTAATCAACCTCCATTTTTGGACTTCTAGCAGGTGAATATTCTCGTCCGTAAAAGATAATTTGAAGGTGTAATTTATTCCAGTACTGAATTGGGAATAACCTTTTGGCATCCTTTTCTGTTTGCACAACATTCTTCCCGTTTGTAATTCCCCACCGCGTTAACAGCCTGTGAATGTGAGTATCTACAGGGAAAGCTGGAATACCAAACATTTGAGAAACTACGACAGAAGCTGTTTTGTGTCCAACACCTGGAAACTCTTCCAACAATTCCATTTCGCTTGGTACGATTCCATCGTATTTCTCAATCAACATCTGAGATAATACAAAAATAGCTTTTGATTTTTGAGGAGATAATCCACAAGGTTTGATGATTTCTCTAATTTCTTCCACCGTTAACTTCACCATGTCGAATGGATTATTAGCGCGCTTGAACAAACTGGGTGTAATTTGATTCACGCGAACATCGGTGCATTGCGCAGAAAGTAAAACGGCAATGAGCAAGGTGTATGCGTCGGTATGATCCAATGGTACTGGCGTTTCTGGATACAATCTTTCTAATTCGGTAATGATGTATTGAGCTTTTTCTTTTTTGGTCATTTTGTGTTTTCTTTATATTGCTTTAAACCCATTTTTTAAAAAATGCATGAATTCATCAAAATTTTCCTTGCTGGTAAAAAGATGTTTCATTTCTGAAATGGTATTTTCTTGCTTTCGCATCAAATCAGAAGGCGGAATCGTTTCGCGATCAATCGATTGCTGCTTTTCGCCTAACTTCTCAACAATGCCAAATTCCGTTTTTCCTTGGATTTCATCCGCCACTTTAAAACAATTTTCTGCTTCTGCTAAGTTACCTTGTTTTTGTAATAAAATTCCTAAATTCTGATGTGAAACCCAATCATTTTTATCGATTTCAAGTGCTTTTTGATAATCATCGATTGCCTCTTGAGTAGCTCCAAAATATGCTTTGGCATACGCCCTAGAAGCATATCTGTATCCGTACTCAGGTTGTAAATCAACACATAAATCAAAATCCTCCATCGCCAAGTCATTCTTTTTCAAATGAATGTATAAAAACCCTCGATCAGAAAGAATGTTTGGATGACATGGATTTTCTAGTAAAGCTTCGTTGAGCAACTTCAATGCTTTCTGTAAATCAGCATGTTTCAATGCTTCGATTGCCAATTGATGTTTGTGATTGATAAACATTTCTTTAAATTTGCTTTATGAATAACAAAGTTACCGACTTCCCTCAATATCGAATGCTTTCCAACGGAAAGAGTTTTTATAAAATCACCGATGATCGACATTTTGAAGAACTTAACTTCGTTGGAAAACAAATTTTCAGACAAGCGTTTACAGCTTCTCAGTACCCAGAAATACTAAGAATTCAAGACATGTTGGGCGGAATGGATGGAATTTATCTGACGGTTGATGAAGTTCGATGGAATGAAATAAGTTTGTAATTCAATCCACTATTGTCCGATAAAAAGATTCTAAACTAAGATCAAAGATTTATCGATGCAAAAGCAGCATCGAAAAGACAGGTATGACGTGAGATTGATGTTTTAAAGGATTTTTGACACCCTAAAATTTAATTCCAACACCCACGTTTAATCCCCAATTCTTTTGCGTCAAGCGCAAGCTCGGATTTGAAATGATAGGCTTAAAATTCTTTTTAAAATACGGACTGACAAACACGTGTAAATTTCCAAAATTCTTCCTTATTTCTGTTTGCACCCGGATATCCATGTTGAATTTAAGTGCATCGTATTTCACAAACTTCTTGTCTGAATTCGGATATTCACCAGAATTTTTCGCAATCCCAAAATTAAAATTGACGCCCACATTTGGTATAACATCCCAAGAATTGAATTGAAAACGATATCCAAACGAAATCGGAATTGAGATCCATGCATATTGATTTTTATTGGTATTGCTTTTTGCGATGCTATCAAAAATTGGAGTAGTTTCATAAACAAACATACTGTCCAGTACAAATTGGTTGGAATCAATCCAAATCGTATCAAAAATGATATTGGTCAACAAGGAATCTGTACCAACTTGCTGAAATTCAAAGGTGTTAAATTTTAATTTATCACCTGATTTAAAAAATTCAATTCCAGCAGAACCATAGATGTTTTGGCAAAGTAAATTGGTTTTCAATCCAAAATTTGCAGAAATGAATGGATTAGATTGAAATTCATCCGCTGAAATTGAAGGAACAAATTTAGAAGAAGTCAAGCCAGCACCACTGTATATTTGCAACTCAAAATCAAGTTTTTTATTCGCTTTATCTTCAGAAACATCCTCGTTCGATGCGATTTCCTTACTCTCTGCAAGTGAGCGGTCATACCGATTCGGAAGTGCTTGTGTCGACTTCATTTGAAGCGTTAAATTCGTTAAACCAGCTTGTTCTTTCAGCGTTTCATTTGATTTTTCTGATTTATTCATTTGCGTTGTATTTTCTAAATCAGAAGCGTTTTTACCTATTTCATTGTTTGAATTCCTTTTGGAGACAAGCTGTTTGCTTTTTAAAGTGGTTTCACTTTTATCTTTATCATGTGTCAACTCTTTTGATTTTAAACGAGCGTGCTCTTTATTGGTTGAAGAAAATTCTTTCTGAGATTTAGAATTACTTCTTTTATTTGTTGTTGTTCTTGTTGTTGTTAAATTCGTTTCTTTATCTAAAATCAAGTCTCTCTCATTTTTCTGGGAAGAAACAGAAGCTATATTTCTTTGATTAGAAACGTTTAAATTTTTCTCCTTTGAGTTTTCAGAAAGAGCATGTTTCATTTCCGTATTTACATTTTCTAAATCGGTCGAATTTTTGTTTCTACTTTTTGAAAAAAGATCTACATTTTCAGTTTGATTTTGAGGTTCTAATTCTGATTCATTTTGTTTAAAATCAGCACTTTTACCAATGTGTTCACTTTTAGAATGATTGCTGTCTTTTCTTGAATTGGTGTAAGAGATAGCGGCAATTCCCAAGAGCGTTAAAAGCAACATGATAAACCACAGCAAGCGTTTACGACGAATAAGTTGTGCTTGCTTTGCATCCAATCGCAATTTCAAATCATCCAAGAATACTGGAGGAACCTCAAAAGAATCTCCTTTCAATTTTTGAAATAAATGGTCGATATGTTGGTCTTCTTTTTTCACGCTTTATAGGTGGTTGAATTCTCAATTAATTTTAATTTCAAGCGTTTTCGTGCTTCTTTAATGTGCCATTTAACAGTTTCGTAGCTGATGTTTAATTCTTCGCCTACTTCCTTCGATGTATATCCTTCAATGGCAAATAAATTGAAAACAAGGTTGGTGGCTGGTGGCAATGTTTGTAATATGTTCCTCAAATAGGCATGTTCAACTTCCAAATCGTAGAGAGATTCTGTTTCCAGTTCTTGACCGTCTTCCTTGGCTTCAAAATCAAAAAACACGTCGTAGTTTTTTTCTTTTCGATACGAATCAATCAATTCATTTTTAGTGATTTGACAAATCCAAGGTGTAAATTCTTTACTCAAATCAAATTTTTCTATTTTCTCAATCGCTTTCATAAAAGAGTTATTGATAATCGTGATTTGATCTTCTTCATTTTTTTTATACCGAACAACCATTGCTATCATCGCACTAAAAGCCTCATTATACAAAGCGGTAATCGTTTTGTAATCGTTCTTCTTAATCTTTTTGATGATTTCTTTAGTAAGTTTCAATGTAGACTATTAGTTGCTTTGTGCAAGGTTTGTTTGGTGGCGTAAAAATAAACCTTTTAAATTTGAAAATCAAAAAGTAGCGATGTTCAGTACACCGCTACTTTTTATTTTTTAATGTTGGATACTCATTTTAGCTGTTGAATTTCCAGTAATTGTTTTTACGATTACCATGTAAAAACCATTGTTTAGGTTCGAAACTGATAACGTATTGTTTACCAAATTATCAACTGATAAAACGATTTTACCTGATAAATCATAAACGCTCACTTCTTCGACAACTTCGCCTTTGAACGTAATGTTTTCCTTCGCTGGATTTGGATAAAATTGAAGCGTAGATTTAGTTAAATCGTCAATTCCCAACAAATATTCGTTGATGTTCAACGTTGTGTTTGTTGTAATTGGAGGATTGAAATCGAAGTAAATATTTGCCGTATTTTCGATTGTTGATCCAACGCTTAGATTTGTATTTTCTTCAATTTCATAAACAACATATCCTTGAGATCCGGCTAAATCAGTAGCACTCGATTCCAACATCACGTTATTGAACATGAAATCAACTTGGCGAGAAGTAGTATTTACTTTTGTAGCTTGTGGATGTGAGGATTCCAACACACGTAAAGTTGACAAATTCAGATTCGCATCAATTAAATCTGTAATCTTTACATTTACTGCTGAATAATTTCCATCATTCTGAAATTGAACTTTATAGACCAACTTCTCTTTTGTATCAGGATCTAATCGTTGCGCAAAATTCACCGACTTCATGTTTGGATCGTATGAGTTGAGAACGACACCGCAAATTTGACCCTCATTATTTAAAATATTAAAATCTCCGGTGTAATCAATTTCAACATCAAAGCAGAATCCTGTTCCAGCGGTTAATGTGCCTGGAAACGTGAAGGGAATACTTACACCGTCGTATCCAATAAAAGGAAGAACTTCAAAAGTTAATACATTTCCAGATACAGTTGGATTCAGAAGTCCTGTCGTATTCGGAATAAAAAGCGCTGGCATCGTGATCGTTACCGTCAAGTTGGAGTTCATTGGAACACACGTTAAATTATTGAAACTGGTGGTAAGCGTTCCCGTTTGTAAAGGCGCAACAAAATTCCAAGCACTACCATAATTAAAAGATGGATCTGCAATGGTATTCGCAGCAGTCCAAGCAACTGTAAATAACTGACTACTTGTGATTGCTTGACCATCTTGTAAAAATCCTGTAATTGCAAGGTCAGCTGAAGTTTGCGTTAAATTATTTGCAAGTAACCACGCATCATTAATACTTACTGTATAAGGCGCATTGTTGGGATTTAATCCACTAAATGTACTCCAGAATCCAGAAACGGTTGTCGTACTGTTTGCATTATCCGTAAAATCTAATTGAACATTATTAAAGATGTTAGGAGAACAAGTACTACTACCATTGATTAAAACTCCAAAATTTGCGTAGCCACACGAGTTAGAACCGTAAGCCGAAATCACTTGATTTCCATTAGGAACACTAATGGTTACACTTGGAAAATTACTCACTGCTTGTACATCGATCGTATAGTTTCCACCAAGTGCATAGGAATGTGTTTTGTTGATGTATTGAACCGAGTTATTTGTGCCAGTTTGCGTAACCGAATAAACCTGTTGTTCTATTGCAGAACCATCTCCCCAATCGATGGATAGCGTTCCAGAATCAGTTGATGAACTGTTGTTGATAACTTGAAGGATCAGAATTTTTTGACATCCGAGGGAATCAAAATTCATTACTTCTACAACGATGTCTTGACAAAAAGCAGAGAGACTTATTAAAATACTCACTGCCGATAAGAATACATTTTTCATAAATAATATTTTAAAGGTTATATCTTGGTATACGCAAGAATTTGATCTTGCGGGGGGGAACAAACTAAAATTCGATTAAGAAAGTTTAACAGCCTCCTTTCTATTTAGAGCTGATTTCTTTATAACTTGCTGATACTATTTAAGTATTATTTAAAATCTGACAGCATGAAAGCATCTAATAAAACCTTAAGTTTTGGAGTCTATATGTTTCTTAGTATGATTGCTCTCTTTTTTCTGATGAAGTTATTTGGTTTAGAAAAAATCACAGAACTTCGTTTGTTGAATATCCTGATTGCAGTTTATTTTTCGAATCGCTTGGCGAAATTCAATGTTTTTTCTAATTCTCAGAGATCAAGTTATTTGGGGAATTTATCTTCCTTGATGTTGGCCAATTTAATCGCCGTTTTTGCAAGTGCACTTGGTTTACTGATTTATGTAACTGCCATAGATAATGAGTTTATGAATTCAGTTGGTAACGGCTTTTTCTTAGGAAACAATTTGACCATTCAGCAAGTGGTAATTGCAATCGTTTTAGAAGGTTCTGCAGCGGCTGCAATCATTTCTTTTAGCTTGATGCAGTATTGGAAAAATGAAAAAGTACAAAAACAGTTGCCCCATAACAAAATCAATCAATAGATTCACCTTCAAGAAAATACCAAACTTCATTTTCTAAGATAAACGATGAAAATTCGTGGTGGATAATTAGATTCTTATGTTGGTCCTGATAATGCGCTTTAAATTCAACCGTATCCTTTGAAAAATGTACAATCTCTAATTTTTGCCACGTACTTTCTTGTGCCCAATTCAAAATCTCTTTTTTAGAATAAAATTTACGCTGTGATTTTGCAGTCGACTGAATGATATAATCTACCTCACAATAAACGTAAGCCGAATAACGAGATTTCATCAATTCCAATGCTGAAAGTGCTTTGCGTTCTCCTTTGATAATCGGCTGACAGCAAACAGCGTACAATTCATTCGATCCGCAAGGGCAAATTACATTCATATTTCACGATTTTTAATTCCAACTGATTTTCCTGCAATCCAGGCGGTTGTCCACGCAGCTTGAAAATTAAATCCACCAGTAATTCCATCGATGTCCATTACTTCACCCGCAAAAAATAATCCTTCAACTGCTTTTGATTCCATCGTTTGAAAATTAATTTGATTCAAGGCAATTCCGCCAGTCGTTACAAATTCCTCTTTGAAAGTCGTTTTACCAGAAACAACATAGCGATCATTTACCAACAGATTTATCAATTTATTGGAAGTTTTTGACCCCAATTCTTTCCACCGGCATTGCAACGAAATTCCTGCTTTTTCAATGAAAAAATGCCACAAACGATTTGGAAACTGAAAAGGATTTAAGTTCACCATTAATTTAGAACCGTGTTGTTCAGCAGTTTCTCTTAACTTAATTCTTAATTCTTCCTCTTTCACCTCGCCTAACCAATTGACAAGAATCGCGAAATCGTAATTTTTATCCGCTAAGATTCGAGCACCCCAAGCTGATAATTTCAAAATTGCTGGTCCGCTCATTCCCCAGTGTGTAACCAACAAAGAGCCTTTCGCTGACAATTTGGTTGATTCAATCCGAACATGGACATAATCCACAGAAACGCCCATAAACTCACGTATCGATTCTTGCGGCATGTTAAACGTAAACAAGGAAGGAAGCGGTTCAACGACTTCGCAACCGAGTTCTTGTAACCAAGCCATTCCTTCTAATTTGGGTGAGCCGCCAGTGGCGATGATTATTTTATCTGCAACAACAGGTCTATTATTCGCTAAAAACCCAAAAGTACCATCGTCTTTTTTGCTTATCTGACTGATGGTTGTTTGCATTTGTATCTCTATGTTCAATCGTTTGGCGTCTCTTAAAAAGCAATCAATAATCGTTTGAGAATCATTTGATTTAGGAAAAACACAAAAGTTATTATCCGGATAAGTCACCAACTCTACTCCTCTTTTTGAAAACCAATCCAAGGTAGATTTAGCGTTGAATTGTTCAAAGCCTTTGCGCAATAATTTTTCGCCACGCGGATAATTTTGCACCAATTCTTTGTTGTCTAATCGTCCGTTGGTTACATTGCAACGTCCGCCACCAGATATTTTTACTTTCGCCAACAACTTGTTTGACTTTTCATAAATGGTCACTTCCGCATTTGGAAAATGTTCTTTTACAGACAAAGCACTAAAAAATCCAGCTGCTCCACCTCCAATTATACCAACACGTAGATTTTTAACCATTGGACAAATTTAATTCGAAATGTAGGATTTTCGTTCTTTTTGAGAAATTTATTACCTGCTATCTGCAAGTTAGTTTGTAATTTTACAAGAAAAAAAGATGTCTGTAATAATTTCCCCTTCCGTTTTATCTTGTGATTTTGCCAACATCCAACGCGATGTTGAAATGATTAATGCCAGTGAAGCAGATTGGTTCCACATTGATGTGATGGACGGCGTTTTTGTTCCAAACATTTCTTTTGGATTCCCAGTATTGGAAGCAATCAAAAAGCACGCAACCAAACCAATGGACGTGCATTTGATGATACAAAATCCTGATCAATACATCGAGCAATTTAAAAAATCAGGTGCAGATTTATTGACAGTTCACTACGAATGCTGTACACATTTGCACAGAACAATTCAAGCAATTCATGCTGCAGGAATGAAAGCTGGCGTTGCTTTGAATCCGCATACACCGATTGACGCTTTGCAAGAAGTAATTGAAGATTTAGACTTGGTTTTAATTATGTCTGTAAACCCAGGATTTGGTGGACAAAAATTCATCAAAAATGCAGTTTTACGGGTGGAACAATTGAAAAATCTGATTCGCAACAAAGGTTCGCATGCATTGATTCACGTGGATGGTGGCGTAAATCTTGAAACAGGGAAACAATTGGTTGAAGCTGGCGCGGATGCATTGGTTGCTGGAAGTTATATTTTTGGTTCTGATAATCCAACAGAAACCATTGCGAAGATGAAGAGATTGTAAATATTCATCGTCTGGACAAATATTTTTCAACTTACAATCATCAGATTTTGAAAGTTTTAAACTCGCAACTGGATTGAATTACATCAACAATTCATTTTTTGATTGCAGATTCTAATAAATTGACTACTTTTGTGGCGGGGTAAGTCTTGTACGACCAGCTCCTTTCAATTCCTCCAGGGCGGGAACGCAGCAAAGGTAGAAAGTTGAGCGGTGCGATATGAGTAGCTTGCCCCACTTTTTTTTTGACTTCTTCTCTAGTTAAAAAAGTGGTTTCAAACGTAAATCGAAGTTCTACACTTCATCCGATTTACAAAAGAACAGGAACACGAATACATTTTTTATTTTTTTACAAGTTTATTTTTATCAAATTATGAAGTTTTTCATTGATACAGCAAATTTACAAGAAATCAAAGAAGCAAACGATTTAGGCGTTTTGGACGGTGTTACAACCAATCCGAGCTTAATGGCAAAAGAAGGAATTACCGGAGAACAAAATATATTAGATCATTACCTGGCCATTTGCAACCTTGTTGATGGTGACGTGAGTGCTGAAGTCATTGCAACCGATTTGGAAGGAATGATTCAACAAGGTGAAGAATTAGCAAAATTACACACCAACATTGTTGTCAAAATTCCAATGACCATCAACGGAATTAAAGCAATCAAATATTTCTCAGGCAAAAAAATTAGAACCAATTGTACCTTGATATTTTCTGCAGGACAAGCCTTGTTAGCAGCAAAAGCGGGAGCGTCTTACGTTTCTCCATTCATTGGTAGATTAGATGATATTTCCGTAAACGGTTTAGATTTGATCGCTCAAATTAGACAAATTTACGACAATTACCTATTTGATACAGAGATCCTTGCGGCCTCTGTACGTCACCCAATGCACATCATCAACTGTGCTGAAATAGGCGCTGATGTTATGACGGGATCTCTGAAATCCATCATGGCGTTAGCGAATCACCCTTTAACGGATTCCGGTTTAGAACAATTTCTAGCCGATCATGCGAAGGGCAATAAATAATTATCCTTTATTCATAAAGAAAAGTATCCGTAGAATTTCACGGGTACTTTTTTTTTGCTTAATTTTCTGCCAGTATGAAATTGATGGAAGAAACCAAACAGCTGTTGCTGGAATTTAAAGACAATCGAGATTACAAATCGTTTTCATTGCGAGCAACTCAAAATTCGGAAACCATACCCGAATTAATTGCACTTTGCTACACACTTAAATATCCTTTTCCGCAATACAGTTCTTGGTTGTTGTCGCATGTTGCTGAGAATCATCGAGCGCAACTCCTGCCCTTTCAGCAAGATTTAATCGATGTATTTTTAGAATGTGGTGATCATTCCGCACAACGAAATTTGGGAAACACCTTGTTGAAATTACCTGAAATTGATTATAAATCTGGGGAAATGTTGGAGCGCTTGTTTGATTTCTTGCAAGATGCTGAAGCCAAAGTTGCCCTCAAGGCGTATGCCATGTATTTGTTGATTCCTTTGGTTAAACCGTATCCCGAATTGATTTGAGAACTGAAATTGGTTTTGAATTCACGGGTTGAAATGGAAAGTAAAGCTTATGCAGGCGCGGTGAAAAAGGTTGAGAAAGCATTGAATAAATTTTCTCTCCATCAATCATTTGAATAAATAAATTTACTTTTTCAGCGCCTTCATCAAATCTTCCAAATAATCAATTTGAACTTCCTGGATTTCAAGCAATTTTTTATTTTGATGAACTAAAATATGATCCATTTTTTTCACTTAACAACTTGATTTCAAGTTCTGCTTTGAGGTTTATTTTGTAATCGTGATCTGCTCGTTGTCGGTCTTTTTGTTCTTGTCTGTTCTGACTCATCATAATGATTGGCGCTTGAATGGCCGCTAGACAAGAAAGAATCAAATTCAGTAAAATAAACGGATATGGATCAAATGTTTTGGAATGAAGAAATATAACGTTCGCCACGATTCAAACCGTCAAGAATGAGAAAAACGAAATAATGAAAGTCCAACTTCCACCGAAAGTTGCAATTTTATCCGCTAATTTCTGTCCAAGTGTTAAAGCTCCTTCTTCTTTGTCTTGCAAGTTTTCAGAAAGAATTGAATTGTCTCGAATTGCTTTCATCACATCGTAATCAATCACTGCCAATTCTCCTCGTTCTTGTTCAACGAGTTGCGTCAAGTAGATTCTTCGAAACCTGTTTAGTTCTTCCATGGAAATAAAACTTTCTAGTGAAAAATCTGGAAACTCAGTTTTTATTAACTCATAAACTCCTAGCCTGATATCTTGACCTTTTATAGATTCTCCGATGGATAATTCTTGTTTTGAGATGGCACTTAACGGCATATTTTACTTTTTTAAATGTCCGCAAGCAACAGAATTTCAATCTATTTAGTTGAAATCTAACAGTTGATTTGCTCTCAAATGTATTGTTTATTTTTTCAGGAATTGAAAGAGCAACTTGTTTTTATTTTAATTGTTTTTAAGCTTAAAGATGAACTAATAAAAATGGTGAAACTGCTAGTGAAATCCACAAAATGATTTCTCGTGTTGGCCTCAACTTTTTATTTTCACTCAATAAGTAGTTTGCATTTTATTTACCATTAAAAAACTACTTAAAATCAATTAGTTGAAATTAAGAATCAATTCAAATACATATTCAATTTTGTAATCTTAATGGCATTCTCCTTCGGTCTATACCATTCTAAAAACGCTTTGTATTTATCTTGATTGCTATCAAACCAAGTTTTAAACTCAGTTTCAGCACCTATTTGAAATACATAGTAATTGTATGCTTCAAAAAAACCTTTATCAAGCATTTCTTTCTGATAAGCAAACAAGACATTTGGATATATTATATAATCTTCTTGGAAAAAATTTCGAATAAAAGTAGTTCTCATTTTTGTTAAAGATTCCAAGTTAAATTCTTGGTGGCCTAGAATTGCCATGATGAAGTTTTTTTCAAAAGCTGCACAAAGCGGAAGTTTAAATTTTTCACCATCAACTAAAGTGCTCGCGTCGATTACTGTTTGACAAAAAGAAATTTTCATTTCATTTTTACCAAGAGTTATGGCAGATTGATATGCTTTAAATAATAAATCACTCATCTCTTCAGTTCTTTTGGTAGATCGTTCAATATTGATAAACAATTCTCCATAAATAATTCCCGCAAGTTTATCTTTGGAACCCAAATACAACTTCGCGAGGCGAAAATAATTAGACGAAAACATGGGGTCTACTTCTACTCCTTTTCTGTAATTTTCCACTGCATCATTGTATTCATTTTTTTGCAAATAAATATTTCCTTTTTCTAAATGTAAATTACCGGCATTTGGAAATCGTTTCATTCCTTCTTCGTACTCTTTGATGGCTTTATCTGGTTTACCCATATAGCTGTAGCAATTACCCGACATTTGGTAGACTTGACTGCTTGAAACTTTGTATTTCTTTGCTTTCGTTAATGTTTTTAGCGCTTTTTCATATTCTTTTTGAAGAACTTGCGCATAAGCGATTTCATACGCATACATGTAATTATCGGGATCCAATTTCATACAATCTTCCAGAATCACAATACTTTCTTTGTATTTCCCAGCATCCATTAACTGAACGGCTTCTCGTACTTTTTGTTTTGCCAATTCCGTATTATCCTGACTGTAAGCAGAACTTGATATGAAGAGTAGCAAGTAAAATAGTTTTTTCATAGTGTTTGTTGTTTTTTTTCGTGAAAGATAAAAATTATTTGGATCTATTTGATATTCTCCACAAGCTGTTTAATCCATTCTTTTCCAAAAACTCGTAGTTCATAGATCCAAATAAATTGTGCTTGGTCGTCCAAATACCAATATTCCTGAAAAACATCTATCCATAATCCATTTTGATAAGTACGATCGTAAATTCTGAAAGTATCATTATCAAGGTGGATTAGTTCATCAAAATGATTGATAACGAAATCGGTATTCATTTTTAATATTGCGATGTCTGAATAATTACTTACAGATAAATAATTTTCTTGAGAAAGCTGTTTATCCAAAGCCAACAACAACATTTTCAAATCTTTAATACGGTCTTTCGGGAAGCTCTGATTTAAATAGTTGAAACTAAAATCCGATGAATTAATTGCCTTTTGGTGTTCATCAATTTGATCTAAGGTTAGGACATCACTTTCCAAAAAGGACTTATTGGTCATTTTAGTCAGCGATAAAAGCAAAATCGGAAGTCGAGATTTTCTATCATCTTGTCTTCTTAAAATCTTCAATCGCTCGTTTCTTTCTTCGGATGTCATTATTTCATTGTTTTAATTTTCCTTCATAAGGATAGTTTGATTTCAAATATCGAACAGCCTTGTAAAATCGATCTTCGTCATTCAGTACCCAATTATTTTCAGAAAATAATTTTTTCCCATTTTCATCCCTGACACAAAATGTTAAATAATAATTATTCTTACTAAAAATTTCATTTTCAAAAGAATGCATATTCAAATCGTACCATTGATTGTGGTGAATATAATATAATTTTGTGTTATCTAATATGAAAATTGGATTTTTAAGAAGGATGTTACACAAATGAGAAATCTGGATTGACACAAGAATAAGACTCAGAATTACAAATAATATGGTAAAATAGAATTCCGTTAAAAGAAACATTAGTGCAATCATAAAACCAAGCGGCAAAGTAATAATCGCAATCGATATCCAGTTTTTAACTTTACTATAGTAAAATCTAATTCCGGGATTATTAGCTAAGTCTAGCTCATTTAGTTCTGTTGTTTTACAAAATGGATTAATTCTCATGCATTAATACGCTATCAATTAATTTTCAAACTTGACTTAAATATATACAAATAAAATGATTGCAATTTCAGAAACTAGAAAAAACTACGATCTCCATTTATTTTACCAATTTCCTGGCTTGAATCAAATGTCTCCAATTGTGAAAAATCACTACTTTAAACGTATCTCCCAATCTCAATCGAATCAATGAAGTTATTGAAATGGCTGTTTTTACTTTGTTGATATCTGTTTCTTTTGCTTTGTTTAAAAGCTTCAGCATCGTTTCTTGTTGCTGAATGAATTTATCCAAAACTTTCACTTCAACTTTACTTTTAATCGGATTCATCGATTTAAAAGTCTTCATCTTATTTACTTTTTCTTTTGGCAACATGGAGTTTGCAAAGTAATTTCCAAAAAATCCAGTTTTATAGATTTCGTCTTTTGGATGTTTTGACTTACTGAGCTGAATCTCAATTTCTGGCAAATAAAAATTTCCGTAGCGAACCAAATGCTCAATGCATTCGAGAATGCTCCAACTTTCAGGACTTTCTTTAAAATTCAGTTCACCAGTTGATAACTTCTTGAACGACTTCGCTTCTTCGCGATTTTCTTCTGTAAGTGAAATTAACTTGTTTAATAATTCTTCAGACTTCATACGATATATTTTGATGTCAAAATTAAATCATTTTCATTGAAAGAAAATTGATTACAATCAAGACTTTTTTAATCTGGAAAGTGTTTCCGGTGTCATTCGTAAATACGATGCAATGTGTTTGTTTGGGATTTCCTGAAACAATCGCGGACTTCTTTTAAAAACTCGTTGAAAGCGATTCATGGGCGAATTAATTAGAATGTCTTTCTCCCGTTCCAGTTGATCCACAATTAATTGCCCTAAAATTTGATCCCAGAGAATTCTATTTTCTAAATCTTGTTCAATAAAATTTAAAAATCGAACTTTCGAAATGACTTTTAATTCGGTTTTTTTAATCGCTTGAATGTTGAAATCAGATGGATTTTCGGTAATGAAACTATCTAAAGCGGCAATGAAATTATCTTGATATCCAAAACGAATAATGTGCTCTTCATCCTTGTGGATGATGTAGATTTTCAAACTTCCAGAAAGAATATAATACAAGTTTGTGTCGGTACTTCCACTCATCTTAAGAAAATCATTTCGATTGACAACCAATTGATTGTTCCATAAACCTTGAGAATCGATTCGACTATACAACTCTTGAATGATGTTCATTTTTTCACTTATAAATAAAGTCAAATATATTGTTTTAAAACGATATTATTTGAAACAATCTTAGCTTGCTACTACATGAATAACAATTTATGATTTTGAACAACTTTTTACATGGATGTATCGGCCTGCTTGATCTTTCCACTGCATGAAAGGAACATCTTACTTTGAAAGAAATGTGTTTTTGTGTCTTTCTTTATCAGGAACTAAACCGAGCAATAAATCCGCTTTCGGCGTCAGTTGAATACTTGCTTTAAAGCTCAAGAAAGAAGAAACAAAAGTGAAAATGCTTTTTTGATTACCATTTCATAAATTTAGAACAGAAAACTCTTATTTTAAGGTTTTATTCTCCAGGTTTCACCTTTATTTTTTTCCACCTTTTCCCTTTGCGCACTTCAAAGTATATTATATCCTTATAACTTTCATCGAAACGGATTTCGTCATAAACGGGTTGTAGGAAAAAACTTTCTAAACCCAATATTCCATATTTCCCTTCTATTGTTGTGATTTTTTGATAGTAATTACCACAATAAGAAAGCATAGGTTCAAAATCTTCTTTTAGGATAGTTTTACACAAGGGCTTTAAATTAGAATCAAGGATTGTATAATATTCTCCAGTTTTCACCTTAAAAAATGATCGTACTTTTGTAATTTCAGCATACTTAAATTTAGTAACTTGTTCAAACTGGTCATCAAATATCGCGAATAATGAATCTTTCTTTATAAAATAGTAAGATTTATAATTGTAAAAAGAATGGTTGTAGATTGGAATTTCTATTTGCTGATAAATAACCGGAATTTTCAAATTAAAAGCTAAGTCGTAAAATCCATATAATTTATTTTTTTGCACGATATATCCACCTAATCGTTGGATAATTGTATCGAAATCAACAGGCAAAGTCATATGAAGATCTGTTCTATCAATTCCATAAAGGCCATATAACCCGTCTTTCTTAACTATGTATTTCTCTCCGAAAGAACGAATGACGGTATCATATTCAAAAGGTATTTGTAATTTAAAATATAGATTATAAACTCCATATAATCCCTCTTTTCTTGTGATAAAATTCTTCGCTCCGAAGCTCATTTTATCTTCAATAATCGTATCGCAGTCCATTGATATCTTTAATTCGAAACGATTATTAAAAAAACCATATCGATTTGCTTTTTCTACTAAGAATCCATATTCTTTTGCTATAATTGTGTCGTACTCAGAGGCTAATTTCATTTCAAAATCTGAATTGTACAGTCCGTAAAGATCATGTTTTTTTGTAATATAATTATGGTTTAAAGTTTTGATAATGGTATCGTACTCTAGGGGAATAACCTCTTCAAATTTGCTAATATAACCGTATCGTCCATTTCTTTGTACTATAAACTCCTGACAACCACTATATCGTGAAACTCCAATATAATCGTATTCATCTGGAGGAATTGGATATTCAAATGTTCTCGAATTGATATATCCTTTTTTTCCCTCCTTAGTGATGAAATAATAAAAATTATCATTGTTCTTTTTAGTTGTATCAATTGTCCGACTATCAAGAGTGAAATTTTGTTCATTTAAATTACATGGATTTTGTATATCAATGAGCTTAAATTTAAAATCTAACAGGGTATTCCCATAAGGATCAACGATTCCGGCAAAACTATCAACGGAAACAATATGATGCTCATAATTTCTAACTAAAGTTTCGGAGATAAATTTAAACACTCTCTTGATGGTTTGAGGTGTATAGTGATGCTAAAGCAATATTCAAGTTTTGCAGTATTTCATCTTGCTTGTTGATGAGCGTGCTGATGAACATTT
>JAQVCM010000037.1 GCA_028689775.1 Crocinitomicaceae bacterium | reverse complement strand
CAGCTAACACGCGGTATAGCCAATAAGGGTTTCAGTGGTATGCGAAGGTTTGTTGCCCGCTTCAATTTTCGTGTAACTTGATAGGACATCGCCCGCAATCCCTTACTGTCCATACCGCCAACCGTTACCGGTCATGCTAAAAGACGACACCACAACCAACAACAGAAACAAAATTTCAATAGATGAAGGAAAAAATTGAAGACATTGCGAAAAGCATAAAACGACATAGAGACTTGGAAATATCTGTGGGGGCGACAAACAATGCAGTTGGTCGCTCAATGACTTTGTATCATAAAGAAGAACAACAGTTTTGGCTCATAAATAAGCAGGCGACAGTCGTTCAATTTCAAAGAGACCTACACGGTTACATAATTCCCGAAACAGGATTCACAGAAGCGACAACTTATAAAGGTGATGGCTTCCCAGTTCCAAGAGACTCTAAATTGGGCGGACTATTGATTCAATTCCATGACGGAAAACATAAATATCAAACGCCACAAGGAGAAATAACAATTGAAATATTTAACAGAGCAAGTTACAATCCTAGTGTTTATGACGGAGAATATGCAACTGACATTCTAATCAAACTTGCGGGAGACAGTAAGACTCATTCATTTCAGAATATTTCAAAAATTCTATCCTTACAAATTGAGATAGATAAAGAAAAAGAAAAATTAGAGCATGCAACTGACCAAGAAGCCCAACAACTAATTCAGCGTATTGCAGACAAAGAAGCTGAAATGAAAACTTACCTTGACAAAGCTCAAGGTTTTATCAGAAAATATGCGGAATTGCGTTATCAACCGATTCTTGACCCAATTCAGGAATCCATAAAACGTTCTAAAATTTTTGACGGTTCATTGATTATTAATGGCGGACCAGGAACAGGAAAAACTACTTCGCTCATACAACGAATTAAATTTCTCATTTCACCATCTATTGAAGAATACACAACCTTAAACCAAAGTCAAAAAGACATTCTGTTTAATCAAAAAACAAGTTGGATTTTTTATTCTCCAAATGAATTGCTTGCACTTTTCCTTCGCAACAGCATGAAGATGGAAGAATTGACAGCCGATACAGAAAGAGTTAAAGTTTGGGGTTCACATAAAAACGAACTTGTCAAAGCATATAAACTTGTTGACACAGCAACAAAAAGACCGTTTTTGATTTATAATAAGTCGCAAGGAAAAAGTCTTTTTGTGAATAAGCCTAAGAATATACAAGAAATTGTTTCGGGGCTGAACAAATTTTATTTAGACTTTCAAAAAGATAAACTGAACAAGGTTGTAGAAATAGATGTATCACAATTCAAATGGAAGAATACAGGCTTGTCCATCCAAAAATATCTCAATGACAAGAAGAACGTCAAAAATATTGATGAATTAATCCGACTATTCTTAAATCTAAACGAAACATATAAAAATGAATCAAACGCAATCGCTGAAGAATATTCTTCACTCATAAAACAAGTTGCAGGAAGAATTCAAGTAATAATTACAAAGGATTCAGAAAGGGCTACCGCCCTTTCTGATATTTTGAGTCAGTGGAAGAATTCCAGCCAAGATACAGAAGAAGATGATGATGACGATGATACAGAAATTGAGTTGGAAGACTTTGAAGAAAAAGAAGAACAAACAGCCTTTGATTTTGAAAGTGAACTTTTTACGAAGTTAAAATCACTTTGTCGTAAACAAGCATTGAAGAAATTTGACAAAAACACCAAATTTAGTAAACGTGACCGAGAACTACTAAAGCTAATTCCAGAGGTTGAGCAACAAAATGAATATGACCAAATTGGTCAAACAGCATTCTTCAAAAAGTTCTTTGAAAGAATAATAAAAGGTGTTTTAGCTAATGTGCTGCGAGAAATACCAATGACTTACAAGAAGCACAGACGAGAGCAATTAGCTTCCAAGAACAAGAATTGGGATTTACAGATTTTAGATGAATTGGTGAAGAAGGATAAAAATAGCAGAATTCATTCCGATGAACAGGCTCTTCTTCTTCATTTTACAAATAGTGTTTGTTTCAGTCTATCAAAAGGTTTTCAAAGACAATTCAACAGCCTTAATCATCCTTACTTAACTGCCTTCAAGACGAATTGCAAACCAGTAATTGGTATTGATGAAGCAACAGACTTTTCGATAATTGACCTTTTGGCAATAAACAGTTTTAGACATCCTCAATTATCATCTGTAACACTTTCAGGTGATATTATGCAAAGAATGACAAATGACGGTTTGACTTCTTGGGAAGATTATTCAAGTATTGTCGCAGGAACAGAAAGAAAAGATTTAGAAGTTTCATACCGTCAAAGCCCGACTTTACTTTCCTTGGCACAATCAATTTATGAAAAATCAACAGGTAACAAGGCTAATTACAAATCATACATTGAAAAGGATAAAGCCGAACCAAAGCCGTTAATTCTTGTGACAGCCGATGAAGACGAAAAACTTAATTGGATAGCTGAAAGAATTATTGAAATTTATAAAGCCTACGGTGATTCCATCCCTTCAATCGCAATTTTCTTACCTAATGAAAGTCAGCTTGAAGGGTTCGCCAATAAACTTGGCAATCTTGACACATTGTCGGACGTTGGAATTCTTGTTAAAGCTTGCAGAAATGGTGAAGTATTGGGCGACAAAAATACCGTTAGAATTTTTTCAATTGACAAAATAAAAGGTTTAGAATTTGAAGCCGTTTTCTTTCACAATCTTGACGAACTGCAAAATCAAAATTTATCAAGCGACTTACTTTTAAAATATCTCTACGTAGGTTTATCAAGAGCGACATTTTACTTAGGACTGACAGTTGCAGAAGAATTAAACAGCGACCTGAATTTTATATTGGAGAATTTTAACAGGACAGGAAAAACATGGCGAAATTAACGACAGAAAAAGAAGCACGAACCGGTAACAGGCGTTTGGCTCAATGGCGGGTGACGTGGTTAATTGAAAATTCTACCTCGCATCAACTTTTGTGGTGTATTGACAGTTTTGTGCTCCGAAATCCGCCACTGCGCCAAGCGCCAAACCGTTACAAGCAATAATGAAGTACTACAGAATAACCAAATATGACCCTAAGAATAGAAATGAGAAAGGGCATTACTTGTACGATCATTGGACAGAATTTGGTGATATTGGAAGAACTTTGGAGGGGGAACTTGTAACAATTGAAAAATATTTAACGGTTGAATCTGATTACATAAATGCCGTTATACAAATTCTGAAAGAGAATAAAATTGAGTATCTAAGAGTAATTGGTCTTGATAAAAAACTTCTGAAATATTCAATCAACGAAAACAAAGGAGAATGGTTTCATCGTGATGAATTTGAAACTATTGATTTATTTGAAGATAAGAAGGTAACAATCAGTGATATTGAAATTATTTGCCAAATGAATTTTAGATATTATTGTGGTGTCTCACTCGAAATTAAGGACAAGTTTTATATTCATTTTGGTTACGACATGTATATGTATGTAGGTACTCCAAATATTTCTGATGAACTAATTAATAAACTAAACGCTACCTCAGTTTTTGTTGAAGAATGCTATTCACCATATTATTCAGAAATGTTAGAATATACATTGCAACGATCAAAAAAAAGGTCAAAATATGTTTTAGACGAGGAAGTTCTTAAGAATGTAAGTATTGCTCAAATAAAAAAGGCATTGAAGTTGAGTGATGAACATTCAGGATTAGTTAATATGAAAATTAATAAGAGAATCGCTGATGAACTGGAACTTAAATTAGACTTCAGTAAATATATTTATTACATAACCACTGAAAACATTATTGAATAATGCTTGTAACACACGCTAAGCAAAAAAGCCTAAATTTTGGTTACGAAAAACGAATATTTGAAAAACTTAAGATCTTGGATCGCAAATAAAACTAATTTTAAAATCGGCTTCTTCGCCTAGCGCGAGAACGTTATGGGTAATTACATTTAACATTCAAAAGGATTAGTTATGATAATAATGTTTAGAAATTTAAGTAAACGACTTTTTATTATATTGTCAATTCCATCACTTCTATTGCTCACGATTGTTCTTTTACCATCTTTTTCAATTCAGGGACAAAAGCTTTCAGACGAAGAACTGTATATGAACGTATGGCACATTACAAACATAAGCCTTGATTCGAACACAATTTTTAATCAGGATACTTTAATCTTAAGACAAGCATTAAGATCAGGACACAAATACTATTATGATAGCATCACCATTTCACCATATGACGTTTGGAATATTAGTTTTGGAGAATATCATGATTTAACGATATACTCTGTTCAGCGTCCCCCAAGCGGAGTCATTATAAATCGCAGCGAATATTATACTGAAATGTATCCCTGTTTAAACAAAGTATGGACGAGAAATCGAAAAGAGATTAATTTGAAAATAGGTAATGAGAACCCAGTAAAATATTATATTGATCAATATTCAAATCTTGAGTTAACATTAATAAAAATAGAATGACACCCATAACATCAACTAAAAGCCACGGGCAGAACAACCACATCCGAGAAGCCCACGTCTCCTAGTTGAGAACCGTTGAACTAAACCGATTGAAAAAATCGGTAATTTTTCATAGTCCTCTGATTTCGATAAATTTATGGAAGTATAAACCATAAATTTTATTGACATGAAAAAATCATTTTCAGAAGATGTTCAAAAACTCCTTATTGAGATGGAGTACAGAAATTACAGTCCTCGTTCTGTAATAAGTTATTGTCAAACGATGCAAGCAATGGAAAATCGGCTTTTTAAACGGCTTTCCGAAATTAAAGAAACTGATTTAAAGCGTTATTTACATGAATTAATCACACACAAAAAATGCTCTAAATCTTCTATTAACCAACACATTAGTGCCTACAAAATCTTTGTTCAAGACATACTCAAACAAGATTGGGAAAGCATTCGAATTAATCGACCTAGAAGGGTTCAAAAATTACCAGTAAAATACTTTCACTTGGTATTTACGGTGCCCGAAAGTTTAAATCAACTCTTCTATCTCAACCAACAAAAAGCATATCACATCCTTTTTAAATCAGCAGGAAAAGCACTGATGCAGAGTGCTCAAAACAATCAATATTTAGGTGCAAAAGCTGGCGCAGTGGCTATTTTACATACGTGGGGACAGAATCTGTCATATCACCCACACATTCATATGATTGTTCCAGCTGGTGGACTTTCAGAAGATGGTTCAGAATGGATTCCTGCTCATAAAAAGTTTTTTCTCCCCGTCAAAGTCTTAAGTGCTATTTTTAGAGGAATACTCTTTCGAAACATGGAGAAAGCAATCG
>JAQVCM010000014.1 GCA_028689775.1 Crocinitomicaceae bacterium | reverse complement strand
CAGCAAACTGATGAAAGGAATTTACTTCATTAAAATCACAACTGTTTCGGGCATAGATGTTCAAAATATTAAATTTGTAAAAAAATAAAGATTACTAAATAAATTTCCAAAAAGCACAGTTTTCTTAGTTGAAGGCTGTGCTTTTTTTATATCGGTTGCATAGAGATCAAACTCAAAAATTACAACTTAGGAAAGATCATAACGTAACTTAGAAAGCTAATTCCAGCAAGTATTTAATTCCTAAATTCTGATTCTATGAAAAATTAAATTATCTTCGAATCCTTAAATTGAATAATTCAACCTTATGAGCCAAAGAAAACATCCAAAAGCATTGCCATTCTTGTTCTTTTCTGAAATGTGGGAACGATTTGGTTACTATTTAATGATTGGAATATTTACCTTGTATTTGAAAGATACAGCCGATGGCTTTTCCATGACGGAAGCGGAAGCATCTGATTTATACGGAACATTCATTGCCTTGGTATTCTTAACGCCTTTCATCGGTGGGTTGTTGGCTGACCGTGTTTTTGGTTATCGAAAATCGATCATTTTTGGTGGAATCATGATGGGAATTGGATATTGTTTGATGTCTGTTCACGACATCAACATGTTGTATCTTTCCATGTTGCTTGTCATTCTTGGAAACGGATTCTTTAAACCAAACATATCTACTTTATTAGGTAATTTATACAACGACGAAGAATACAAATCCCGTAAAGATTCAGGCTACAGTATTTTCTACATGGGAATTAACATCGGTGCTTTTGTTTGTAATTTCTTTGGAGCTGCTTTGTACAACATGATGGGTTGGGACGCTGCATTTATCGCTGCTGGAATCGGGATGTTTATCGGTGTTATCATCTTTATCATCGGAACCAAGCACTACAAACACGCGGATGTAATCAAACAAATGTCGAAAGAAGACATGCCGCTGATGAAGATATTTGCGGTTGTGTTGTTGCCTTCGATTGCTTTTGGTTTGATTGGATACTTTTTGCCACAACCGTTGGTAGGTTCTCATTCTACCGATGCTTTCCTTTTTGGATGTATTCCGATTATCTTTTTCTACGGAAGATTATTGTACAAGTCTCCGCCGGAAGAGAAAAAACCAATTGCTGCAATGCTCGCAATTTTTGCAGTTGTTATTGCTTTCTGGGCAGTGTTTAAACAAAATGGTTCGACCTTAAATACTTGGGCTGATCGATATACGGACAGAGAAATTCCAGAAATGATTGTCCCGATGATGAGTTCTTTGCAACTCGTTGAGAAAAAGGAAAAAAGCACGTACGTCAAAGATTCTTTTGTGGTAATGGATAATCAATTCAGAATTGGCGATAAAAATTTGATGGAATATACCTATCCATCTTATTTCAAAAACATGGCACCAGAGAGATTACCTGCTGAAGGAGAGAGTTTGAATTTATACAACACCAATCTTTTCCAGTCAGTGAATCCGTTTTGGGTTGTGATGTTGACGCCTTTATTGGTTGCATTCTTCTCGTTCTTGCGCAGAAAAGGGAAGGAGCCAACAACTCCTGAGAAAATCGCGTATGGTTTGGTGATTTCCGCTTTGTCTTGTTTGGTAATGGTTGGAGCGGTTTATGCCAGTCAGAATGGTGGAATTAAATCTTCGCCCTGGTGGTTTATCTCTTCGTATGCAGTGGTAACCATTGGAGAATTATTTCTGAGTCCAATGGGATTATCACTCGTTTCCAAACTAAGTCCGCCGCGCTTAACAGCGTTGATGATGGGTGGTTGGTTTTTGGCAACTTCGATCGGAAATAAACTTTCAGGTGTTTTGAGTAGTTTATGGGATGGTTACGGCGACAAAGCGAATTTCTTTTGGGTAAATTTCGCTTTACTAGGTGCAGCAGCGTTATTATTGGTATTCATGTTGAAATGGTTGAATAAGATTTTCAAGCAATATGCATAATTTAAATCGCCATTTACTTCCTGAAGCCGAATAAACAGTGGCATTGAGACCATGAATTGTTTTTTTCGAGGTAGTCCGTGTTGGGGGATGGGAAATCGGTGGTGAGTATTTGGAATTCAGTCGTTTAATTCAGGTTGATTACTTGTGCGGAATCCGTTTAAATAGATAAAATGAAAGAGAATAAATCAAAGTTTAATTTTGGAATTTGGATTTTTACATTTCTAATTTTACTGGTCAGTATTCCAACTTTAATTCACTTTGGATATGCAAAACCAGCGAAAGTGCTTGGCATAATTACCGTTTTTACTTCTGTAATCGCAATCAGAAGATGGATGCATTTAACCAAAAAGAAAGCAAAAGTCTTTATTAGCTTAAACGATAAGTATTGGTTGAAAGAAAACATAGACTTTTACAAGGATTTATCCAAGTCCAATCAAGTGATTTTTGAAGATCGTGTGGCTTTGTTTATCACGGATATCATCGTTACCGAAATTGGAAAAGAGATTCCTGAAAAATCAACGTGTTTGTATGTTGCTTCTTCGGCGGTAATTACCTTTTGGGGTTTGCCGTATTGGAATTATGGAAGGTTGAGCGAAGTATTAGTTTATCCGGAAAATTTCAACGATGACAATACCTTGAATGATCAAGGACACGTTTTAGGAAAAGTTCACCAAGGTGGTTTAATGGACACCACCATGATTTTATCGTTGCCTGCTTTGATCGCAGGATTTAAGAATTTTGATGACAAGCAAAATGTCGGAATTCACGAATTCGCGCATCTTGTAGATAAGGCTGACGGAGAAATCGACGGTGTTCCGCTTGGAATGAATTTGGAAGATCGCAGACATTGGCTGCAACTTTGCGACGAAGAAATGAAAGCAATTTTGAAGGGAAAATCAGATATCAATGTGTATGCAGCAACCAATAAAGGGGAGTTTTTTGCTGAAATTGTAACGTATTTCAAAGAAAATCCAAGTTCTTTACAGAAAAAACATCCAGAGTTGTTTCAAATTTTAGACACCTATTTCAATGCTGAAATGGAATAGAACATCCATTACTTCTTTGGTTTCTTAGACTTTTTGGTTTTCTTCGATTTTCCAGTAGAAGGCATCGCATCGTCTTCAACATCTTTAGAAGGTTCAACGCCAAACGTGCTAATTTCTTTACCGTACATGTCGTAAATGTGTTCTTCAATCAAAATATCTTTTTTGTAAAGCGCCCTTCTTTTTAGCTTTTGATCATAAAAACGGTCCTCAAACCAACCTTCTTTCAGTCCTTTTTTATAATTTTCAATGGTTTGAACAGTTCCTTCGTAATACAAGGTTTTGAATTCACCATTTTTGACATCCATCATCCAGTTTTCAGTGCGCAAAAGTGTTCCGTCATCGTAGAAGTAAGTTGCCAATCCGTTTTTCTTTCCAGCTTTGTAGGTAACAGATTGCAGTACTTTTTCATCTTTGTTATACACGATGAATTGTCCATCCAATACGCCATTTTTATAATGGACCAGCTTTTCAACTTTTGAATCTTTGTAGTACGTTTTTTTGACACCATTCAAAATTCCATCTGTGTAATTTTCGAAAGAAGTTGTGTCGCCTTTTCGGTTGAAGAAAACTTGTTGACCGTGTTTCATTCCATTTTTATAATTCATCATCCAGGCAATTGCGCTTGTACTATCGTAGTAATACGTCCACAAACCTTCTTCTTTTCCATAAATGTGATTTCGAGTAACCATGATGCAACTTGTAGCGTAGTAGGTTGTATCTGCACCTTCTTCTTTTCCGTTCACGAAGTTCATTCTTCGTTCCAAAATTCCATTTTGAAAGCAAGATTCGCAGCGACCTGTAAATGCTGAACCCGAAGATTTGGATAAAATGGTGTTGCTTTGTTCGTCGTAATCTAACTTTTCATTGCAATCTACAATACCAACCGTTTTGCCACATTCCCATTCGATGAATCTTTTTCCAGATCCAGAACTACTTCGCTCGTAACATTTTGGTTTTTTGTTACCGATGCTGATTTCATCTTGCGCAAGCGAAATCAAATAGAATGAAGATAATAAGAGCGTTATAATTGATTTTAAAGTCATATTTCTATTGTTTTTTAAGGTCATTTGTGCCATTTCAGCAGCCGCAAGTTTAATCGCCATGTGATTGTCATTCGTTTTTACATCAAACTCTTGATCTGGCTTATTTCAGCTGCTTACACGTTTGATTTGTATAATTTCTCTAATTCAACTTTAAATTCTTCAGGAATTGGAGCTGATTTTTGTGTTTCACTGTTGAAATAAACCAAAACAGATTGTGCTTTGGTATAAATTTCAGAACCAACATGCAACTCGTATGCCATGACAAAACTGCTGTTTCCAATGTGTGTCGTATAAACACGGATGCTTGGTTCGTCTCGGAACAAAACGGGTTTTAAATATTCAATTTCGTTTTTACGAACGAGCACACCATCTTTTTTCCAATCTCGATCTGTTCCAAATAAGTGGGTGAAATAATGAATTCGTGCCATTTCAATGTAACTCAAATAAACAGCATTGTTTACGTGACCCATCATGTCGCAATCAGAAAATCGAACTTGAATTTGATACGGTTCAATCATTTTTATCCAGTTTTGAAAATTCAGAATTATTACTGATAAATTCAGGAACAATTTCTTTCATTTTTTTGACCAAATGCAGATTGTTTTGGTCGTATTTGTCTTCAATTAATGTTTCAATTAATTCCAATACATGTTGATTTTGCGCTCGTATTTTTGCAATTAATATTTGCGGATGATGTGTTGGAATTGTCTGCTCTTCATCCGAAAGAACTTCTTCGTATAATTTCTCTCCAGGACGCAAACCGGTATATTTAATCTCAATGTCTTTGCCCAATTCCAAACCACTTAGCTGAATCATTTTCTTGGCTAAATCAATGATTTTAACGGAATCTCCCATATCGAATACGAAAATTTCTCCACCTTCGCCCATGGAAGATGCTTCCAAAACCAATTGACACGCTTCGGGAATGGTCATGAAGAAACGCGTCACATTTGGATCGGTAACCGTAATGGGTCCGCCGTTATCAATCTGACGTTGAAACAAGGGAATAACGGAACCGTTTGAACCCAATACATTTCCAAATCGCGTGGTGATGAATTTCGTTCCCAATCCACTTTTACTTTGCGCATAAATCTCAGCAATTCGCTTGGAAGCTCCCATCACGTTGGTTGGATTGACGGCTTTATCGGTTGAAATCATGATGAATTTTTCGACCTTGTATTCCAGTGCAAAATCAACCAATTGTTGTGTTCCACGAACGTTTGTACTGACTGCTTCTGAAGGATTTTCTTCCATCAAAGGAACGTGTTTGTAAGCAGCCGCGTGGAAAATATAGTTGGGTTTGTAAACCGAAAAAAGGTGATTTAAACGTTCTTTATTACAAATATCACCAATGATAACCGTGAAATTTAATTCCGGATAATTCAAATAAAGCTGGTTTTGCAAATCGTATAAAGCAGATTCAGCTTGGTCAAAAAGAATAATTTTTTTTGGTTGATAATGTGCAATTTGTTCTACAATTCCACTTCCGATTGAACCAGCAGCGCCCGTTACTAAAATCGTTTTGTGATTTAATTCTTTCGCGATTTTATCGGTACTTAATACAATTGGTTTTCTTCCTAAAAGATCTTCAATTTTAATTTTATTGATTTGTTTGGCTGAAAATTCGCCGTTGATCCAACTCGTTGGTCGAGGAACTTGCTGCACGTTTACCTTGTGATTCAGGCAAATGTCAACGACTTCTTTTCTGTTTTCTTTGTCTGGATTTTGAATGGCGATAATCAATTGTGTAACGCCTTCTTCTTTGATGAGTTTTTCCAATTCGGAAGTATGAAAGATTTTCATTCCTTCCAGTCTCGTTCCTCTCATTTTTTCATTATCGTCGATGTAACCAATGATGGAATACGAAATCAACACGTCGTTTTCAATGGTTCTTTTGGTAATTAATCCAGAAATACCAGCTCCATAAATCAATACTCTTTCTTTTGCATCTTTGCTTTTAATGGATTCCAGATAAATCAATTTGACCGTAAATCGTGTTCCCAACATCAAAAAGAAGGAAACGAAATATTCCATGATCAAAACGGAACTTGGAAAAAGGAAATAACCGTCGAAAAAGTATTTGCGAAGCAGTCCGAAGAAAAAGAACAAGAGCGAACAGCTTGTTAAGGCGAGTAGAATGCGTTTTAAATCTTCGGATGATGTATAGCGAACCAGCCCTTTTTGAACTTGAAAAGCATTGAAAACAATGACTTTGATGAGAATAAATAAAGGCAATGATTTTACTAAAACATGCCACTCGTTTAGTATTTCTTCGGAGTTCGTGCTAAAATCAAAACGTATCAAGTAAGCAATTGCAAGCGAAATGATACTTATTACCAGGTCGTTAAGGCTGATTACCCATCTCGGAGTATTTGATTTTAAATGGATCATAAGCAAATATAAAGTTTTTAGAAGAATGTGGACAGGAAGGGAGATTATTTTAATGAACATTCAACGATCAATATGTGATTCAGTAAGCATTTATCGTCATTTTCGCTTGATGAGGTGATGTGCTTTTTTCGCCAATTGATACCACCACGGAGCAAAATCCCATTCGTAAATAAAATACGTTTTATCTTTTCCTCCTAAATTGTAATTAAATCGTTGAACGCCTTCGACGGAAGAACCACCAAAATCGAAAATTTTGTTTTCAGCTTTCGTCTTTTCTATGAATTCGTGCATGCACAAATACATTCCACCATTTTTCTTCGCTTCGGGCAATGCGGCTCCTTTGAGGTATAAATTTATGGTTGGTGTTCGTGCAAAAAGCATTCCGCCAGTCAATTGATCTCCTTCAAAAATTCCCAAGCAAATCAATTGATTTGTATCTGAAAGCGCTTGTGTTAAGTTTCTCAATCGATTTAAATTTTCTTCATTGAATTCACTGATTTTAGCAGATAATTCAGTTTCAGCAATTGCGATGATTCCTCTCCAATCGCTTGTTTCTTGAATCAGAATTCCGCTTTTTTCTGCTTTTTTTAGCATTCTTTTCGCCTGACTTCCGAGTTTGTTTTCGGACTCAATTGTTTGGTGAACTTTCTCACTTACACTAATTTTTAGCGTTGGATTCACCGCACTGAAATCAATTTTTCGCTCCATTTGAAGTCGTCCTAACTTGAAACGTTTTTGAATTTCTGTCCATGCATTCGCTTGAAAAGAAGAATCATTTCCAATAAAATCAAGTGTGCGACCAAAGATAGCGGGTGCTGTATTTTCAATTCCAAGATGGGAAGCAAAGGGAAGTGCGATTCCATTTTTCCATTCGTCATCCACCAATACGCACCAATCTGTAGCGCAAGCGTCTAAATACCAGCTGTATGAAAACAAGTCGGAACTATTTTTTGAAACCAATTCGTTCCAAGATTTTTTGTCGAGCTGCGCTTGCGGGATAAACTTCATTGGATGGAATGAAATGTTTGAAAATGACATCTGTCTTTAAATTCAGAAAGGAACTGATCCAATTCTTTGAAAGCAAATAAAGTACACCCTTTGGGATGACCAATAAAAACCAAGTTTTCTTCTTTCTTGCGAAGTGCGATGTTTGTAATGGTTTTCATTTTAGTTGCATAAAAACCGTCTGTACTGGCGTGATTCCAGGTGAAATTCGTCAATACTTGTTTTTTTCTGCCCGGTTGACTCATTGCAAATCCGTCTCCAACTGATTTATGATCTTTCGGATTAAGTCTTCCTAAAATGTATAATTTCCAATAAAATAACGGAGAATAGCGGTACGATCCGATTGCGTATTCTTTGAAAAAGCCGTTTGCATCTTCTTGCAAAGTAGTTTTTTGAAAAGTGTAAGGATTTTTAGTTGGTACACCTCTGAAATCGAAATCATATTCTCCCGATTCAAAATGTCCGCCTGGGAAAACGCTGGTATCGAACTTAATCCCCAATTCCATGAAGATTTTTTCCAAGATTTCAAAAGGTTCGATGCACCAGCCACCAGCTCTAAAAGCAATCGATTTTCTACCAGATATTTCATCCAATTTGGATTTATATCTTCTGACAATGTCAAGCACTTCGTCTTGCGAAAAATCAGATAACTTGTAATGACCCTTGGTAACCATTATCCATTTTTGGCCATCGTAATAGGATTTCTCCCAATGTGGATGAATGTGCAGTTGAACGTCGCTTTTTGCTGCAACGATGTCTTTTATTTGCTGAACTACTTTTTGGTAATCGGCTTGTAGAATTGGAAATTCGTCCATTTGTTTTTCCAAAGCGATGAGGTAACCAACGTCGATGAAAAATACCATCGGTGTTTGATGTTTGGAAGCCAATTCTAATAATTTTTCTGTTGGATGAAGTATGCACTTTTCAGGAGATCCGGTAACGGAACCAAAGAATAACTCATAATCAAATGTCAAAAAAATATCCATGCTGCGAAGGTAAGACTTGCTTTTGAAACAAAAACGTATTTTTGGGAAAAGTATTCCATATTAAATTGGAGAAACATGGAAATAGAAAGAAAATTTTTGATCAACACGGCAGAATGGGATTTATTGGAAAAACCGACACCAACGCCAATCGCACAAGCATATTTGTCGACTGATAAAGTCTGCACCATTCGGGTCCGAATCAAAGGCGAGAAAGGATATTTCACCGTAAAAGGAGAAACCAAAGGAATTACCAGATCGGAATATGAATACGAAATCCCGGTGGAAGAAGCTAAAAAGATGATGTCTGAATTTTGCACCAAAGTACTTTCCAAAGATCGCTATTGCATCGAAGTCGATGGACATACATGGGAAGTCGATGTTTTTCACGGAGTTTTAGCACCACTAATTATTGCTGAGATTGAGTTGGACAGTGAAGATGAAAAGTTTGTAATTCCGAATTGGGTAGGAAAAGAAGTTTCTGATGATGCGAATTATTACAATTCGGTTTTGATTGAGAGCTTGTAGTTGGGTTTAATTAAATCATTGTCATCGAATGATTTAATAGAATTGTTATGATAGCTTGTTTTTTATTTTTTCACCTGAGATTATTTTGTAACTTAATGTTGTGAAGAACTAAAGTCAGTCTTTTTTACAAGGATTAAAGCATTGATAAAAAGAAATAGAAGACGATTTCCCAGTTCTTTTATGTTTCAGCTTTCTGAAACTGAATGGAATTATTTGCAGTCGCAATTTGCGACCTCAAAAAGAAGAACACTACCTTTTGTGTTCACAGAACAGGGCGTGAGTATGCTTTCTGCAGTTTTAAATAGCGATATTGCTATCGATACGAGTATTCAAATTATCAATGCTTTCATCCAAATGCGGAAGGTTACTGGTAGCCATCATCAATTACTTCATCTTTCACAAGATTTTGCAAAACATAAGCTGGAGACCAATCAGAAGTTTGAACACGTTTTTAAAGCATTGGAAACTCCGGAATTAATGAATAAGCAAGGAGTTTTTTTTGATGGACAAACCTATGATGCCTATGCGTTTGTAAATAAACTCATTAAAAAAGCGAAGAAAAGTATTGTAGTAATAACCTGAGTTCGATTATTCCATCGAATTTATATCGCTGATTATCAGATTATAATAAACTTCAAAACTTTCTTTATTCAGCTTTCCAATGAATGGCATCCTACTTCGTCATTTTAAATAAAAATAGCCCACTATTTTTTATTTAAAATTTCTCGTATTATACTCATTCATTGAAATATAAATCTCAATTTTACAACCGAACTCAGGTTAATCGATAATTATCTGGATGACTCTGTCATTACGCAGCTGACGAAAAAGCAGAAAGGTGTCTCTGTTTATTTGTATACTAAAAGTGCGAACCAACAATTACAAGTTGATATTGCAAGAGCAAATTCGCAATATCCTACTTTCAAAGAAATTAATTTTTCAAAAGCACACGACCGCTTTATTGTTTTAGATGAAATTGAAGTATATCACCTTGGCGCTTCTTTAAAAGATTTAGGAAAGAAATGGTTTGCATTTTCAAAAATCGAGAACGATTCTGCAGCCATCCTAAAAACAATTAAGCAATACTTAAAAGGTGGCTGAGGCACTCGAATCCTCTTTTTTCTCTTCTATTCCAAAAACCAATTAAAAATATGTACTTTTGTCGAAAAAAATAAAATGAATTTTTCATCTGCTTTAGGGATTTTAAGAATTACCGCTGTCTTAGAAGGATTTTCTTGGATAGCATTATTGATTACAATGACTTTAAAATACGGATTCGATATGCCGGAACCAAACAAGCCAGTTGGTCAAATTCATGGATTTTTATTTATTGCTTTTGTTGTCATGGTTTTGATCGTAGCAAACAAACGTAAATGGAATTTGAAAGTAACGCTCTTGAGCATTGTTGCTTCCTTTTTACCTTTTGGAACCTTCGTGGCGGATGCCAAGATGTATTCTAAAATGAAATAACACGAAATTATTTAACGAAGTAACGATTGATTTTTGGCTACTACTAGGACATTCTATTTCCTAAATTTCAATTTTATAAACAATACAAGCTTATGAATAGACGCAAACGAATTGAGGTGTGTTTCACCCCAGGGGAATACGATTACTTTAAAGGAAACTTTGAAATCGTTGTGGTAATCGATGTGCTTCGTGCTACATCTGCCATTTGCGCAGCTTTTGATAACGGTATTAAATCCATCATTCCTGTTCCAACTGTGGAAGAAGCAATGGAGTATAAAGCGAAAGGATTTTTAGTTGGTGCGGAAAGAAAAGGTCAAATTGTTGAAGGATTTGATTTTGGAAATTCGCCGTTTAGTTACATGAATCCTGATTTTAAAGGCAAAGAAGTAGTTCTCTCCACAACCAACGGAACCAAATCCATCGATGTTGCAAAAGATGCAGAAATGTTGGTGATTGGCTCTTTCCTTAACTTAGAGGCACTTTGCGAATGGTTGGAAAAACAAAATAAAAACGTGCTTTGTCTTTGTTCTGGTTGGCAAGATAAATTCAATTTAGAAGATACGATTTGTGGCGGTGCGATCACGGACTATTTACTTGCAACAGGTAAATTCACTTCGGTTGAAGATTCTTCGATATCAGCAAAATATTTGTATCTTTCTGCAAAAAACAATTACTTTGGTTTCCTAAAGTCTAGTTCTCATCGTAGTAGATTGAAAAAACTAAACCTAAATGAGGATATCAAATATTGTTTAACACCTAATCAAACCCGTGTTATACCGATATTAAAAGATGGAAAACTGGTTCAACTTCAAGAATAAATCAAGCGTAATAATTGTTGCGGCATTTGCCCTTTTTGCTTGTTCCTTTACATGGATTACAAACACTTCCACTTCTTCTGCGTGGGGATTTTACGGACACAAACGCATCAATCGCGTAGCGATTTTTACACTTCCGCCAGAAATGTTTGGATTTTACAAAGATCACATTGAATACATCACGGAACATGCTGTAGATCCAGACAAACGGCGGTATGCAATGAAAGGCGAAGCGGAATGTCACTACATTGACATTGATTATTACGAAAAGTATGGTGAAAATCCGTTTGAAGTCGTTCCAAAACATTGGAAAGCTGCAGTCGAGAAATTTACGGAAGATACCTTGAGGTCATACGGAATTGTTCCATGGCATATTTTGACCATGAAATATAAATTACAACGTGCTTTTGAATCCAAAAATGTTGATCTAATCTTAAAGTATTCGACTGAAATTGGCCATTATATCGGCGATGCACATGTTCCACTTCATACCACAGAAAATTACAACGGTCAAATGACAGGTCAACGCGGTATTCATGGTTTGTGGGAAAGTAGGTTGGTGGAAATCAACATGGATGATTACAATTATTTTGTTGGAAAAAGTAAGTACATCGAAGATCCGCTAGAAAGCGCTTGGAATTATGTAAAACAATCACACAGTTCCTTAGATACCGTTTTGCGTTTTGAAAAAGAATTGACCAATGAATTTCCTACGGATAAAAAATATGCTTTTGAGCAACGAGGAAATTTGACCATTCAAACTTATTCCTACGATTTTTCGCAAGAATACCATAAACGCATGAACGGAATGGTTGAAAGAAGGATGCGAAATGCGATTATTTCTGTTGGTTCGATGTGGTACACTGCTTGGGTCGATGCTGGACAACCAGATTTATCCAAATTACAAAATGTTCCGCCATCTGCTGAATTGTTGAAAGAATTGGCTGAATTAGATGCTTTATTTCAACTCGGTGAGGCAAAAGGTCGCGCTTGCGATCATTAAAACCTGAAGATGTAACTTGATAAGAATTCTTGGATTTTAATGAAAAAATCACAACTGGTTTTATCGTTTGGGTTTCCACAAAAATGCCAAACTACCGATTGAGATTCCTGTGATGTTGGCAAGAATGTCAGTTGGATCAAATGAGCGATATGGAACGAGCAATTGAAGCGATTCAAAAGTAAGAGCAAACAACACACCGATCAAAAAGTATTTGATGAATTTTGGACTTCGATTCTTGTAAATTGCTTTCAGCCTGAAAAAAGGCATGATAGGTAAAAACAAGGAAGCGTGAATGAAATGATCTGTTCGAAATCCGAGGAAGAATTTATTGAGTTTAATCCCATTGTCTGTTGGCATCAAGAGCAAGATTAGCAAGGTCAGCAAATAACAAAAGAACAGAAGATTCAAAGTTTTATTTTTATTCCAAGCGGTTGAATTGATTGGTTTCATTGTACACTAAATTTTATTTCACGAGCTTTTGTAAAGCAAACAACTCATCTCTTAATCTCGCAGCTTCAAGGAAATCTAAATCTTTGGCAGCTTTATTCATCTCTTTTTTGGTGGATGCAATGTTTTTATCTAACTGTTCTGGCGATAAATAACTCACCCCAGGATCTGCTGCAGAAGTCATTTTAAAGTCAGGATCAATCGTTGGATGACGGTTTTCATAATCTCCATCTGCAACCGTGGTTGAATTCATAATTTTATCTCGTGACTTATTCAACGCCGTTGGAACTTGATTGTGTGCTTCGTTGTATGCGATTTGCATCGCTCGTCGACGAGCAGTTTCGGAGATGGTTCTTTCCATGGAATCGGTTACTTTGTCAGCATACATAATCACCAAACCATTGACATTTCGTGCTGCTCTTCCGACCGTTTGTACCAAAGAACGTTCATCTCTCAAGAATCCTTCTTTGTCTGCATCGATGATGGCTACCAAAGAAACTTCGGGTAAATCGAGTCCTTCACGAAGTAAATTGACGCCAATTAAAACATCAAAATCTCCTAAACGTAATTGACGTAAAATCTCAACTCGTTCAATCGTATCGACTTCGCTGTGAATGTATCGACACGGAATTCCAATTTTATCGAGGTATTTTTGAAGTTCTTCTGCCATTCGCTTGGTCAGCGTAGTTACTAAAGTTCGTTCGTCTTTGGTGATTCGGATTTGAATTTCTTCAATTAAATCATCGATTTGATTATGACTTGGTCGAACTTCAATGTTTGGATCCAACAAACCAGTTGGACGAATTAATTGCTCTACAATCACACCTTCTGATTTTTCCAATTCAAAATTAGCTGGTGTTGCAGAAACATAAATCATTTGATTGGTAATTTCTTCAAACTCTTCAAATTTCAAAGGGCGATTGTCCATGGCAGCTTCCAATCGGAAACCAAAATCAACCAAGTTTATTTTTCGAGATCGATCGCCGCCATACATTGCACGGATTTGCGGCAAAGTAACGTGACTTTCATCGACGACCATCAAGAAATCTTTCGGAAAATAATCAATCAAACAGAAAGGTCTTGTTCCTGGTAGTCGTTCGTCAAAATAGCGAGAATAATTTTCAATTCCAGAACAATAGCCAAGTTCACGCATCATTTCCATGTCGTAAGAAACACGTTCTTCCAAGCGATTTGCTTCGGTCGTTTTTCCTTCTAATTTAAAACCTTCAACCTCTTTCACCATGTCTTCTCCGATTTGGTTGATGGCTCTTCGGGTGGTTTCTGGTGTGGAAACGAAAATGTTGGCTGGATAAATATCGATTTGGTCGTACGCTTCAATTTTATTCATCGAAATGGGATCAACAGCACTGATAGCTTCAATTTCATCGCCCCAAAACTCAAAACGAACTGCATAATCGGCATAAGCCAAATACACATCAATGATGTCTCCTTTAACGCGAAAAGTTCCTCTTTTAAATTCATCTACCGATCTAGAATATAAATTCTCAACCAGTCTCAACAGAAATTTGTTACGAGAAACTTTTTCACCTTTTTTCAGGTGAAGAATACTTTTTTCAAACTCACTTGGATTTCCGATTCCGTAAATACACGAAACGGATGAAACAACGATTACATCTTTGCGTCCAGAAAGTAGGGCAGAAGTTGCTGATAATCTCAGTTTTTCTAATTCGTCATTAATCGCTAAATCTTTCTCAATGAAGGTATCCGTTGTTGGCAGATAGGCTTCCGGCTGATAGTAATCATAGTACGAAACAAAATATTCTACCGAATTTTCAGGAAAAAATTGTTTGAATTCCCCATAAAGTTGAGCCGCTAAGGTTTTGTTATGCGAAAGGATTAAAGTCGGACGATTAATTTGTTGAATAACATTGGCAATGGTAAATGTTTTTCCACTTCCAGTCACACCAAGCAACGTTTGATGTTCAACGTTTTCTTCAACGCCTTTCACCAATTGTTTGATTGCCTCTGGTTGATCGCCAGTAGGTGAGAAATCTGAAACTAATTTAAAATCCATTAAAAAGTGGTTGTATCGATTATCCTTTCTGCATTCCAAGAGGAAAACAGAATCGTTTTGGTGGTTTTATTCTCTGACGAGTTTACCCGATTTCCAAGCTTGAATAAAGGAAGCCCAAGAGTACGGATTGAATAAGTTGTTCACAGGACTTTGTCCCATGGTGTATAATTTTGAGTTCTGTTGATTTTGTTGCCAACTGTATGTCAAGGATGCATCTGTTGATAAACGACCTGCCGCAAAGGCCAAACTTTCACCTGACAATTGTTTTTGAGCTCTTCTCAAGGCATCGTCATACGGTTTCATTTCTAAAAATGCACGGGCAAAATCTTCGCGAGAAGGCCAAGGATAAACCGTAATTTCTGGTAATTCTTCACCACTTTCGTACATCATGTGAATCATGGAATAGCGATTTTCTTTGAGCGAATCCGGAACGATGAAAGAGGAGGTTTTGTATCCGTAATAACTGAACATTAAGGTATCACCTGGTAAAACAACCATGGAGAAAAATCCGTAATAATCCGCTAAAGTTCCTCGTCTACTTTGACGGTTAAAAACAGTTGCAAAAGGCATTTGGGTCAAACTATCACTGGAAACGATGACACCAGATAATTGGATTAACATCGAATCTGGCGCAGTGCGAATATCTTCTTGTGCCGAAACAGTTCCGACAAAAAGAAGGCTTAAAAAGCAAATAAAAAAGGATTTCATCATGTTGATTTAATTTTAAAAACGATTCGTTTTCGTGACGCTTTTATTTAGTCAAAAATACGAAAAAATATTGAGTTGAGAAGATTGCTTTTTTTTTCCACTAAAAGTTCGACGCTGTCGTTTGGTGGTGATGGATGATCTGCCGTGCGTGATCTGTCAATCTCCCTATTTAATCCTTACCTCAAACATTTTCTGCTCTTCAATATATCCAATCAATTTATCTCCAATCTGAACAGGTCCAACGCCTGCAGGTGTTCCCGTAAAAATTAAATCTCCTATTTTCAAGGTCAAGAATTGAGAAATGTATGCAATGATTTGATCGATGTTGAACAGCATGTCTTTTGTATTTCCAACTTGAACAATTTCCTCATTTTTCTTCAAAGAGAAATTCATTGCTTCCAAATTCAAGGTCGATTTATTAAGAAAGATTGGCGAAGTTGGTGCGCTGTGATCGAACGATTTTGCAATTTCCCAAGGCAAACCTTTTTCTTTGCATTTCTGTTGTAAATCTCGTGCTGTAAAGTCAATTCCCAATCCGATTTCATCGTAATAGGTATGTGCGAATTTCTCTGAAATATTTTTACCCAATTTATTGATTTTCACAACAACTTCACATTCATAATGCAAATCTTTGGTGAATTCTGGGTAATAAAATGGATTTTTAGGCGGCAATAAGGCGCTGTCTGGCTTTAAGAAAAATACGGGATTTTCTGGAACCGCAGCGTTCATTTCTTTCGCATGTTCTGCGTAATTTCTTCCAATACAAATTATCTTCATCGTGTTTTATTTACCTCCAAATTTTTGTTTTAGCGCTTCTAAACTATCTGGTTTGATGCTTGATTTTCTAGAATCTGGAGCGGGTTTTTGTTGTTTTGCTTCTGCTTTTATTTTTTCCATTTCTTCCTTCAACTTCATTTTAGTGAACTTTGGAAAATCGGTTGATTCAGAAACAAACCAGCCGTAATATCCTGGTTCTTCGTGGTGTACTTGTCGAACGGTTTTTCCTTTGTGTTTACCGAAATTGTACACAGCATCACCATTTTCATCAATTCCCAAACGACCAGCGAAATCGAGGTTGTTGAAATTTCCTCCTTTAGAGAAGTCTGCTAAAAAGTTAATTTCTCCTTTTAAATCGGGGTATTTTTCCAATTGTGCTTTCAGTACTTCCCAAGTTGCAGTCGTATCTGCTTGTGCCGAATGGGCATTGTTTAAATCTTCGTTGCAATAGAACATGTATGCAGCAGAGAGCGTTCTTTGCTCCATTTTATGGAAAATATTCTGCACATCGATGAACTTTCGGTTTGTCAGATTGAAGGTACTTCCAGCGCGAAGCATTTCTTCGGCCAACATCGGGATGTCAAATTTGTTGGAATTGTATCCACCCAAATCTGCATCGCCAATAAAAGCTTCAATTTTTGAAACCAAATCTTTGAATGTCGGCGCATCTTTGATGTCTTCGTTTGTGATTCCGTGGATCTCAATAACTTCTTGTGGTATGATCATTTCTGGATTCACACGCGCAGAAAATGTCTCTTCGGTTTGGTCGGGATGTATTTTTAAGATTGCAATTTCAACAATTCGATCTTTCGCAATATTTAATCCCGTTGCTTCTAGGTCGAAGATTGCAAGCGGTCTTTCCAGTTTTAGTTTCATAATTTTTTTCTTAAATTCAAAGGTAGTATTTCTGCACCGAAATTCCTTGTTAAAACTTCAATCGTGCGTCTGCACTAATTGTTTGGTCAACAAATAATTTTTTCTGATACATGAAATAACCCGTTATGGCGATCATCGCCGCATTATCGGTACAAAACTCCATTTTTGGAATGTAAATTTCCCAGTGATTTTGCGCTGCTATTTCGCCTAATTTTTTTCTCAATCCTGAATTTGCGGAAACTCCGCCAGCAATTGCAATTTGTTGAATGTTTAAATCTTTACTCGCTTGAATCAATTTCACAAACAGAATGTCTAAAATCGATTTTTGCACAGACGCACAAATGTCATTGATTTCAGTTTGCATGAATCCAGCTTGTTTTTGCTCTTCTTTTTGCAAAAAATACATAATCGAAGTTTTCAATCCACTAAAACTGTAATTATAACCCGGCATGTTTGGTTTTGCAAATTCAAAGCGATTCTCATCACCCAATTTGGCGTATTTATCTACGAGCGGACCTCCGGGATAAGGAAGTCCCAAAAGTTTCGCTGTTTTATCAAAAGCTTCTCCTGCGGCATCGTCGATGGTGGATCCGATTACTTCCATGTCCAAATAATCTTTCACCAAAACAATTTGCGTATGACCACCTGAAACGGTTAAACACAAAAATGGAAATTTAGGTTTCGATTTTCCTTCTTCCTCAATAAAGTGCGCCAACACGTGTCCGTGCATGTGATTTACATCAATTAATGGAATTTTTTTCGCAAGCGCAAATGCCTTGGCAAAAGAGGTGCCAACCACTAAAGAACCCATTAATCCTGGACCTTTTGTGAATGCAATTGCATCAATATCAACTGCTGAAATTCCAGCTTCTTTGATAGCAGCATCAACGACTGGAATGATGTTTTGTTGATGTGCTCGAGATGCCAATTCGGGTACAACTCCGCCATATTTTGCATGCACCGCTTGACCAGCAATTACATTGGATAAAACGGTGTCGTTTTTGATAACAGAGGCAGAAGTATCATCACAAGATGACTCAATCCCTAAGATGATGGTATGATTATTAACCAATTTCGTTAATTTTGTATTTGAATGGCAAAAATACTGAAAATAATAGGAAGATTTGTTGGTGGAGTTTTTGAATGGCTATTGATTTTAATAATCTTTTTAGCCTTTGCCGTTCGCTCAATTCACGTTCAAACGTATCTGGCTCAAAAAGCGACCAGTTATTTGTCGAAAGAACTAAATACCACGTTCAGAATCGATCGTTTATCCATTGTTTTTTTCCACAAAGTTGCCTTGGATGGCGTGTATGTTGAAGATTTAAATAAAGACACCATTGCTTCGATAGGAACCGTTTTTGTCACTTTGAAATCATTCAGCCAACTCAAAAATTTACTGGCGATCGATCAAGTGTTCTTGCAAGATGGCGTGATAAATCTCAGCAGAGCGAAAGAAACGGGTGATTACAATTACGATTTTATTGTCGATTATTTCTCTTCGGATACGGCAAGTAGTAAAACCAAACCCATAGACATTACGGTGGATGAGGTTAAATTATCAGCGGTTGATTTTAGTTACCACGATAATCGAAAAGAGAAAGGAACTTTTGGGATGGATTACGACTATTTAGATTTCAAAAACGTATTCTTAACCGCAGGAAGGATTTCAATTAAAGACGGTGTTTTTTCTACTTTTATCAAGCATTTTTCAGCACAAGAGCGAAGTGGTTTTTCCCTTAAAAGAATGTCTGCATTTGCAAAAGTTTCTGATGAAGGTTTGAAAATGCGGAATTTGTATATCGAAACGGAAGAATCCAATATTTTTATGCCGAGAATGAATTTGTTGATGCATTCTTTGGCTGATTTTCAAACTTTTGAAGACAGTGTAGTTTTTGATGTGAAAATCGATGAAAGTACGGTTTCTCTGAAAGATGTTTCTTATTTCGCTTCTGCCATGGAAGGAATGGATCAAATTGTTCAGTTGGAAGCCGTGGTTACGAAACAAGTCAAGAATTTAAAGTTTTCGAATTTAAAACTGTATACCGGAAATCGTACGCAAGTTGTTGGAACCATTAATTTACCCGATTTTAGAAGCTTGGATAATTCCTTTCTACAAGAAAAATTATCTTATGTTTATTTGGATTTAGAAGACCTTGAAAACTTCAAATTACCCGTCAATTCAACAGGCGAAATTCAGCGGATTGAATTGAATGATTTGGTACATCGAATCGGTTATTTTGAGGCACAAGATTTGAAAATTGATGGTTTTTTCTCTCAGTTTGTGATGGAAATTGAGAAATTGAAAACCAATGTGGGCACGGTTCACTTAGACCACGGAATCTTATTTTCAAGGAATTCAGAAAAAAACTCGTTTACTTTTGAGGAGTCCGAATCCAGTGACTATGATTTGCTCATCGACAGTTTGGATTTAGGAAAGTTGTTAAACGAACCAAATATTGGCATTTTGAGTGGAAAAATGTTCATGAATGGTGAACTTTTCTTCGACCAAGGAGATGTGAATTTCAACAAAATTAATGGGGAATTGAACCGTTTTGAATTCAATGATTATACCTATCAAAACATTCAAATTTCAGAAGCAAGTTTTGTCAATAATTTGTTCCAAGGAAAAGTGGATGTGCAAGATGAAAACTTGTTTTTAGCCTATAATGGTTCTTTGGATTTCAACAAAAGACAACACTTTATATTTGATGTTGTGATTGAAAAAGCACATTTGAATCGCCTGAATTTCATTGAATCGGATACAGTCATTGTTTTTAGTTCAACCTTTACAGCAGATTTAGCAGGAACGGACATCAACAATTACTCTGGAATTGTGGACTTGGATTCCTTGAAATACAAAGCAGGTGATAAATCGTTTGATGTGCCGAGAATGGGAATTCAGATTCAGCGAAGTGTTGAAAAAGATCACTTGAGTTTACAAAGTAAAATCTTGACTGCCGACATCGAAGGAAAAATAGATTTGAATACGATTAAACAAGATTTTTACAATCAGTTTAGCCGGATTTTACCAGCACTTTTTAAACATCAGAAATTAGCAAAATCAAAAATTGACAATCAATTTAAATTCAATTTAAACATTGGTGAAATAAGCGATATTTTGAATGTATTTGTTCCTGATTTAGCAATTCAATCTGGAACGACGATTATCGGAAATTTTAACGGGAAATCAGATGATTTTGTGATGGATATCAATTCGCCTTATTTCCGATATGGAAAGATCTATGCTACGGATTTGGAATTGCACCAAGAATTCGGAAATGCCAGTTTAGATGCGAATTACAAAGTGAAAACATTACATTTGAATGATTCTATCTCCGTGGTCAATGCGAGTTTTGTTTCCAGTGGCGGAAATGGAGATTTGCATTCCACATTAAGTTGGAATCCAGCGACCTCAAACAGTTCTTTCTTTGAGTGGAACACGCAAATTCTTGGATTGGATAAAATCAATTTAGAAATTTTACCTTCCTATTTTAACATCAAGGAACACCGCTGGGACATTGCGAAAACGGCTCAAATTGCGATTGAACCGAAACACATTCATATTGATAATTTTTTGATGAAAAGAGACAATCAATTCATTTCTGTTGATGGTGCATTGTCTGAAATTCAATCGGAAAGTTTGGTGATTCAAACGAACGATTTTCAATTAGAGGATTTTAGTGAAATCATCAGTCTTTCTGGCGGATTGAAAGGAGTGGTCAATGCCCGCGTCGTTTTGTCTGATCCATACACAAACATGCGTTTTATTGGCGAAGCTGAAATCGCTAATTTTTATGTCAACAATCAAGAAGTTGGTGATGTAAATGTCGGTGGATACTGGGATAAAGCGAAAGAAAGTATCAATTTAAATGGTGATTTAATTTATAAAAAGGAAAAAACATTTACTTTTCACGGAGATTATTATACCAAACGGAAGAAGAATAACCTCGATTTTATCTTGGATTTTGACCATACGGATATTCAATTTGTGAACGCATTCATGGATCCACTTGTGGTGTCCAATATCAAAGGATTGCTTTCTGGAAATATACAAGTTTCAGGATCTCTTCAAGAACCAGAGATATACGGAAATGTTTTGTTGAATGGAGGAAATGCCAAGATTGCGATGTTTGGAGTGAATTTTGGCGTCGATGGTAAAATCATGGTCAGCAAAGACATGATTGCTTTTGACGGAATTCCAGTGATCGACGAAGAAGGAAATACTGGTGCAGCAACAGGAACTATTTTCCATGAAAATTTTAGCGATTGGAACTTTGATTTTGGCATCAATTTGAATGAGTATTACGACCGAGATTTACGTCGCGAAGTGAAAGTGAAAAACTTTCTGGTCATGGATACAAAATACGAAGAAGGAATTATTTATTACGGAAAAGGCTATGCCACAGGAAATGTGAATATATCTGGTTATGCTGATAATTTAGACATTCAAGTAAACTTAAAAACGCAGCCAAATACACAGATCAATTTCCCGATGTTTGGTGCTTCTGATATCGACGAAAATCAGAGTTTTACATGGGTCGACAAAAGTCTTCCTTTGCCAAGTTCAGTTGATAAAATTGACTTCACAGGAGTGGATTTAGATTTGAATATTGAAGTAACGCCAGATGCTGTTTTGAAACTGATTTTTGATGATTTGACAGGAGATGAAATTACGGCAACCGGTTCGGGAAATATCGGCATCAAGCTCAACAACTTGAACGATTTGACGATGGATGGAACGTACACCGTAAATAAAGGAAAGTACAATTTTGTGTTGAGTGCCATCAAAAAACCATTCGACATCAAACCTGGAGGAACAATTACCTGGAATGGAGGTGGAGCAGAAGATGCAACGCTTGATTTGGTTGCCCTTTATACCGTCACTGCAAACGTGAGTGAAATTGCGCCAGAATTGGAAAGTAAAAAATCAACTTCTTCGAGTCAAATTGTGTATTGTAATTTGTTCTTAACCGGAAATTTGACTGATCCCTTGATTCGTTTCAATATTGAAGCGCCAAAAGCCTCGAAAAGTGCACGTTCGGCAATTGCGAGAATTAACAACGACCAAGATGAGTTGAATCGACAGTTTTTCTCTTTGCTGATTGGAAATAAATTTCAAGGAAATGGTGCTGCAGGTTATGGAAGTAGCGCTGCTTTGGATGCGTTGACCAGTCAGATTAACTCGGTTTTGGGAGAATTATCCAAAGACGTTCGTTTGAATGTAGGATTGCACAGCGACCAACCATCCGGAATTAATTCACAAGAAATAGGTTTTGAAACCAACGTCTTGAATGATAAGTTATCGATCCGTGGAAGTTTTGGAGTTGAGAATAATTCTGGAACAAGTCAAAGTACCGTGATTGGAAACTTAAACTTAGAGTATATTTTGGACGAGAAAGGAAACTTTAGAGTAAGTATTTTTAATGAGTCCAATAGTTACTCCGTAATTCAAGATAAAAACGTTGGTCAGTTTACACAAGGTGTTGGACTGCAGTATAAAGAACAGTTTCATACCTACAAAGATTTCAGAGTACTTCAAGTTTTTCTCGATGTTTTCAGAAAGGATAAACACATCAAGTTCACCAAGAAAAGACGACAAAAAGCAGTTCCAAAATAAAATCCCTTCCACGGAAAGGATGCTAGAAAAATAAATTGATTATCTTTGGAAAGTCACAAATTTTAATTGATAATCGATGAAAAAAGTATTGGTCGCAAACCGTGGAGAAATTGCTCGAAGAGTGATACGAACTTTGAAAAAAATGGGCATCGCAAGTGTTGCAGTTTATTCTGACGCTGATGCAAATGCACCCCACGTTTTGGAAGCAGATGAAGCTGTTTATTTAGGTAAATCTCCTTCTGCTGAAAGTTATTTGCGTCAAGATGTGATCTTGGATTATTGTAAAAAATTAGGCGTTGACGGAATTCATCCCGGTTACGGTTTCCTTTCTGAAAATGCTGGGTTTTCTCAAAAAGTGAAAGAAGCTGGTATGACCTTCATCGGACCATCTGCACATGCGATGAATTTGATGGGTGATAAATTATCCGCAAAACAGGCTGTTGCAAAATTTAATGTTCCGTTAGTTCCTGGAGTTGACAGAGCGATTACCGATCCAAATGAAGCAATGGAAATTGCTCGTCAAGTTGGTGTTCCAGTATTGATTAAAGCTTCTGCCGGTGGCGGTGGAAAAGGAATGCGTTTGGTTGAAAATATCGAAGATTTGCCAGAACAAATGAAAATGGCGCAAAGTGAAGCGCGTTCTTCTTTTGGCGATGATGCCGTTTTCATTGAGAAATTCGTAACCAAACCAAGACACATTGAAATTCAAGTTTTCTCAGACTCCTTAGGAAATCACGTATATCTTTTTGAACGCGAATGTAGTATTCAAAGAAGACACCAAAAAGTAATTGAAGAAGCGCCAAGTGCTGTTCTTACTCCTGAATTGCGTAAAGAAATGGGTGAAGCAGCGGTTGCTGTTTGTAAAGCGTGTGATTATGAAGGTGCTGGAACAGTTGAATTCTTGTTAGATGCTGATTTGAATTTCTACTTCTTAGAAATGAATACACGTTTGCAAGTTGAACACCCAGTTACGGAAGAAATTACTGGATTAGACTTAGTAGAATGGCAAATTCGTGTTGCGAGAGGCGAACGTTTACCAATGATGCAAGAAGATTTAAAAATCAACGGACATTCAATCGAAGTTCGTGTTTATGCAGAAGATGCCTTAAACGGATTTACACCAGATATCGGAAATTTAAAAAGATACAAAACGCCGCAAAGCGAACACGTTCGTGTGGATGACGCTTTTGAACAAGGAATGGATATTCCAATTTTCTACGATCCAATGATTGCGAAATTAGTTGTTTGGGGAGAAAGCAGAGAACAAGCAATCGAACGAATGATTCTCGCAATAGACGATTACCAAATTTCAGGATTAAAAACAACCTTGGATTTTGGAAAATACGTGATGAAACACGAAGCGTTCCGTTCAGGAGATTTTGATACCAATTTCGTAAAACAATATTTCTCTGATCCAAAAGCGATCAAAGACGTAATGCAAGATGAACGAGCAGCTTTACTTGCAGGACTAGAATCCGTTTGGAATACAGTCGTAGAAAATAAAGAATCAGAATACATTTCCAAACCAATTCACGGCGCATGGAAATTGATGAAAAGCTAAAAATAGAATGACATAAATTTAAAAGAGTGATGTGAAAATGTCACTCTTTTTTTGTCTCTAAGCCACGAATTTCCTTTATTGACAACGGATGATGACTTTATCGAAGAATAATGGCGTAAAAAAACTTCAACCAACAGTGTACTCCTCAGCCAGTACCTTAACACGCCCACTTAAAAAAACACACTGATTAATAACTCTGTCATTCTTATATTTAATCTGTGAAATTGTATTGTGATCGCGCATTCACTTCAAAAAAAATCCGTGACCGCGCAACAGATACGAAGTAAATCCGCGCCTAAATTCCCACGCATCCCACCTCAAATTAAAATAAATCGAATTCCTCACTTCACTTCACTCCAATCTTCAAGGATACTTTTTATCTTTGTGTTATGGAATATTTGAAAGGTCTGAACGAAAGTCAGCGCGTTGCTGTAGAAAACATTGATGGTCCAACGATGGTAATTGCCGGAGCGGGATCTGGGAAAACGAGAGTTCTTACCTATCGAATTGCGCACATGGTGAATTTGGGCGTCGATCCATTTCAGATTTTGGCCTTGACCTTTACCAACAAGGCGGCTAAAGAAATGAAAAACAGAATCAGTTCAATCGTCGGTGGAAACGAATCCATGAATATTACGATGGGAACATTTCACTCGGTATTTTCTCGCATTCTAAGATTCAATGCAGATAAATTAGGATATCCTCAAAATTTCACGATTTACGATACACAAGATTCCAAAGCTTTGCTGAAAACCATTATCAAAGAGTTTAACTTGGATGACAAGGCATACAAAGCAAACAATGTTTTGGGAAGAATTTCATCCGCCAAAAACAGTTTAATTTCACCAGAAGCGTATGCGGCAAATGCGGATATTTTAGAAGAAGACAGACAAAGTAGTCGACCAGAAATGGCTCGAATTTATAAGGCTTATGCTGCCCGTTGTTTTCAAGCTGGCGCAATGGATTTTGATGATTTATTGTACAAAACAAACGTGTTGCTGCGCGATTTCCCAGATGTTTTACAATATTACCAACACAAATTCAAGTATATCTTAGTAGATGAGTACCAAGATACCAACTACGCTCAATATTTGATTGTTAAGAAATTAGCAGCAGTTTATGAGAACATTTGTGTGGTTGGAGACGATGCACAAAGTATTTACTCTTTCCGTGGTGCAAACATTCAAAACATTTTAAATTTCAAGAAAGATTACCCTGATTTTAAGATGTTTAAATTGGAACAAAATTACCGCTCCAGTAAGTCAATTGTCGCAGCAGCGAATAGTGTAATTGCCAATAATCAAGATCAAATTCAAAAAGTAGTTTGGACCGATAATGACGAAGGGAAACCAATTACCATCATCAAAACCTTAACGGATAACGAAGAAGGAAAAGTGATTGCTGAAAAAATGTTTGAAGCCCGACAAGCGGAAAATTTAGATTACAGCGATTTCGCCATTTTATATAGAACCAACAGACAATCGCGTGCTTTTGAGGAAGCCTTGCGAAAACTGAATTTGCCGTACAAGATTTATGGAGGATTATCATTCTACCAACGTAAAGAAATCAAAGATTTACTTTCTTATTTCCGATTGGCTGCCAATTCCAAGGATGAAGAAGCGCTTAAAAGAGTCATCAATTATCCGAAGCGAGCCATTGGAAAAACCTCGATGGAAACGGTTGTGATTGCAGCGAATCAATACGGCGTGAGTTTGTGGGAAGTGATTTCAGAAATGCATAAATATCCGGTCGCATTAAATGCTGGAACAAAAGCGAAGTTCGCTGATTTCGCAACGATGATTAAAAGTTTCTCTGCACAAATTGATACCTTGCCAGCTTACGACATGGCTGTTCAAATTGCCAAATCATCTGGCGTTTTGAAAGAACTTCACAACGAAAAAGAAAAAGGTCCAGAAGAAGTAGAAAGATACCAAAACGTGGAAGAGTTGTTAGCGGGAATTAAAAACTTCAGTAGCAACAAGGGAGAAATTGTGACCAAGACTTTGTCCGAGTTTATGATGGATGTCGCACTCCTAACAGATGCGGATCAAGAAACGGAAGATGATCTGAATAAAATTTCCTTGATGACCATTCACTCTAGTAAAGGATTGGAATTCAAACACGTTTTCATCGTTGGATTGGAAGAGAATTTATTTCCATCACAAATGGTTTTAAATACGCGTAGCGAACTGGAAGAGGAGCGAAGGTTGTTCTACGTTGCCTTGACACGAGCAGAAGTTAGCTGCACCATTTCCTACGCAGTTTCTCGTTTCGTTTTTGGAAGTTTGAATACCTCCGAACCAAGTCGATTCATTTCAGAAATTGACATGAAATACGTAAAACATGAAAATCCGTATGGAAATCGTGTTGGCGGAAGATCGTTGAACAGTTCCAGCGGTTTTTCTGGCGGACTGAATCGAATGCCAGCAGCACCATCCAATTTTAGAGCGTTGAATGATGTTAAAAAGTCATCTTCAGCTTCGTCGTCTATGTCCAGCAAAGGTTCATCCGCGTTGGATCTAAAAGTAGGTTATATGGTGATGCACGAACGCTTCGGAAAAGGAAAAGTGATTAAAATTGAAGGCACTGGCGACGATAAAAAAGCGAGTATCTTTTTTCCAAAAGAAGGTTCTAAAACCTTGTTGTTGAAGTTTGCAAAGTTGGATGTAATTGCTGATTAATCGCATTTCAGCAAATCTTATATTTTCTCGAATAAATATTTCCCAAACAAAAAAGGGAGAATGAAACCAAATTCATTCTCCCTTTTTAATAGGATAAAAGCGCGCTTTACAAGCTACCAATCATTTTCGAAGGATCTACGATTTCGTCGTATTCCTCAGAAGTTACGTGACCCAAGCCAACCGCTGCTTCTTTCAAAGTAGTTCCGTTTTTATGAGCATATTTCGCAATTTCAGCTGCTTTGTAGTAACCGATTTTCGTATTCAATGCCGTAACCAACATCAAAGAGTTATCTAAATGTTGTTTAATCATTGGAAGATTTGCTTCAATTCCGCTTGCGCAATTTACCGTAAACGAAACACACGCATCACCAAGCAAACGAGCAGATTGTAAAACTGCAGCAGCCATAACCGGTTTGAAAACGTTCAATTCAAATTGACCGTTAGAACCACCGATAGAAACGGTAACATCGTTCCCCATTACTTGTGCGCAAACCATGGTTAAAGCTTCCACTTGCGTTGGATTCACTTTACCTGGCATGATGGAAGAACCTGGTTCGTTGTCTGGAATGATAATTTCACCAATTCCACAACGTGGACCTGAAGAAAGCATTCTGATGTCGTTTCCAATTTTCATTAAAGAAACTGCAACGCGTTTCAATGCACCGGACATTTCTACCATGGCATCGTGCGCAGCCAAAGCTTCGAACTTATTTGGAGCCGTTTTGAATGGGAAACCAGAGAATTCTGCGATTTTCTGAGCAACCAATACATCGTATCCTTTTGGTGTATTCAATCCTGTTCCTACAGCTGTTCCACCCAAAGCAACTTCAGAAATTACTTCCAAAGCATTTTTGATGGCACGAATACCGTAGTTCAATTGTGCTACATATCCACTAAATTCTTGACCTAAACTCAAAGGAGTTGCGTCCATGAAATGTGTTCTACCCGTTTTGATGATTTTGTCAAACTCAACTACTTTCGCTTGCAATGCATCACGCAGCATCGTGATTCCTGGCAAGGTTACATCAGCTACTAATTTATAAGTAGCAATGTGCATTGCTGTTGGATATGTGTCATTTGAAGACTGAGATTTGTTTACATCGTCATTCGCTTTCAAAGATTTCTCTTCGTCCATCAAATTTCCACCGCTAATTACGTGACCGCGATTGGCGATTACTTCGTTGCAGTTCATGTTTGATTGTGTTCCTGAACCAGTTTGCCAGATCACCAACGGAAACTCGCTGTTGTGCTGACCCGTTAAGATTTCATCACATACTTCAGAGATCAAATCTCTCTTTTCAACAGGAAGAACGCCCAAATCAAAGTTGGCGTGTGCAGCCGCTTTCTTTAAATAAGCGAAAGCATGAATGATTTCTAATGGCATCGAGCCTTCAGGACCAATTTTAAAATTATTCCTAGAACGTTCTGTTTGAGCTCCCCAATACCGAGTTGCAGGTACTTTTACCTCGCCCATGGTATCTTTTTCAATTCTAAATTCCATTTTTTATTGGTTATTTGATTTATTTATTAACTTTACATCCACAAAGTAGAATACAAAAATAACAAAGATATGAGTGCATTCGGTATAATTATGTTTCTTTTAATTGGTGGATTGGCATTTTGGGTGCTTTTATTCCTTTTAGGATTTATCCTTCCATTCTGGATTTCTTTAGGTGTTTTCGACAAGATCAGACCTAAGCGTGTTTTCGAAGACGAGCCAACTAAAAAATAAAAATATTTTATTCACATTAATGAAAGACTGTCAATTTATTGATGGTCTTTTTGTGTTTGTGTAAACGTTCGTAATCGGTACGTAAGAAATGAAACCGAGAAAAATCTATGCTTAAAACGGTTTCACTTAGGATGGTTTTGACGTGTTTTAGTATGAAAGCGATGAGGTAAGCGTTCGTTACTTTACTTGAAAACACAGGTTATTTCTAATGTTTCAGAATTTTGATCATTGCACCGCTTTTCAGCCTTCTTTTTTGTGCTGAAAAATCCAGTTTTTGACTCACTCAGATAGGTGTTGTCTGTATTTGAACAAACACATGTATGCGATTTGCTGCACGAGCTAACTAATAACCTGAGTTCGATTGTAAAATTGAGATTTATATTTCAATGAATGCGTATGATACGAGGAATTTTAAATAAAAGATAGTGGGCTATTTTTATTGAAAATGACGAAGTAGGATGCCATTTATTGGAAAGCTGAACGAAGAAGGATTTCGAATAGTTTATGACGCTTATAATCAGCGATATAAATTCGATGGGATAATCGAACTCAGGTTAATATTAATCCGAAGAGTAGAATGCCTGTTATTCCTCTTGTAATTCTCATTTTAGATTATTTTTGATTCGTATCAGCTGGGAATTTAGGTATTTTTTCAAGAGCAAAAAAAAAGAGGAATCTCAGTTCCTCCGTTTTTGATGAAGTGTAAAACTATTTAAGTCTACAGTTTACATCGTCATCATCGATGTTGTGAAATTTTTTCTCGCTGTTTTTACAAGCTTTCTTTGCTTTTTTGTGGTGCAAGTTTCCATCAATCGGAATGTTGACAACCGGAGGATTTGGTGCATTGTTTCCTGTGATTACGCATTCGCAGCGATAATCCTTTGTGCAAGATCCAAGGGTAAGAATTCCGAGCATTCCCAAGAGTAGAATTGCAATTATTTTAGTCATAATTTGAGATGTTTTTGCAAAGCTGAATATTAAAGATCAATACGAACCTATTATTTATTCTTAATTAACAATCGGTCTGTAAAATTGATTTTTCAATTGAAAAGCATCGTCCACAAGACATGTATTATTCGTGCTAGTTATTTCTTGTTTAGAATGATTCCATTTGAAGCAAACAATTCGTAACTTTGTAGTTCATCATAGATACAACGAAAATGCAAGTACCAGTTAACGTTTACGCAGAAATGACACCAAATCCAGCAACGATGAAATTTGTTGCCAATAAATATATTTTAATAAACAACGAATCGGTTGAATTTACCAATGGAAACGATGCGAAAGGATACTCTCCTTTGGCTTTGGAATTATTCAATTTTCCTTTTGTAAAAGGGGTTTACATGTCATCCAATTTTGTCACCATCACCAAAGATGCAAGTATTCCTTGGGATTACATCACGATGGAAATTCGAGAGTTTATTCGCGAGTGGATTACCGATGGAAAGGAAGTTTTAACCAAAGTTCCAGATGCAAAACCACTTCCAGTTGAAGATTCAAGTGCACCTCTTAAAGAATATTTACCTTCCGAATACGATGATGCCATTCGCAGTTTGTTGGATGAGCACATTCGTGGCGCTGTAGAGCAAGATGGTGGTGCAATCGACTTTAGAAGCTTTGAAGATGGTGTAGTTACCGTACTTTTGAAAGGTTCTTGTGCAGGTTGCCCTTCTTCAACAATTACCTTGAAAAATGGGATTGAGAATATTTTGAAACAGCATTTGCCAGCAGTAAAAGAAGTAGTTGCTGAAAATGCTTAAATAAGGATTAGATTATTGAATTTTCGGGGCGTAGAATCGCGCCCTGAATTTTCCATATGCTTCCAATCTGCTGTCGACCTTAACAGCGTCATTGACTGGAAACTCAAACCTTCCAGCAGCTAAAAAATATTGAGGTCCTTTCAAAGTAAGATATTCCAATAGTTTTTGAGCATTCCCAGGATTTCGTGCATATTTGTAGATTCCTGCTCCAGTCACGTTATAAAAAGATCCTTTTTTAGTTTGACTTGGAAAAACAATACCAACTTGCGCTTTTAACTGTTTCGCCAAGGTGTCTTTTTCCAACATTCTTTTTTCCATGGAAGACAATTCAATAATTGCCAATTCAGCTTGTTTGGTTTGAATTCGTTTGATTTGAGTTAAATCAGTTCCTTCTCTTTTTAATGTGCTTTGTTGCGTTAATTTGGATTTAAAATCGTGTAACGTTTTTGCTTCCATTTGGGATAAACTTTTTTCCAAAACAGCCAAAGTAGTGTTTCCTTGATCTTGCAAAGCGATTTTACTTTTCCAGCTTGGATGAAGTAAATCACTGTAATTCGAAAGCGTATCTTCGGTCAAAATTCGTTTGTCATACGCAATTACCAGCGGAGTTTTAGAAAGTGCAATCCATTTTTTATGCGTTGACACATAGTTTTTATGAATGCTTTTTTTAGTTTCGATATCCGAAAAAGAACGAAATAGATTTTTATTGGCTGCCAGCGTCAATTGATTTGCACCGTGAAGCAGAATGAGGTCGGCATACGAATCGTATTTCTCTTCTTCAATAAGCTGCAAGATTTCCTCCGTTGAAAAAACTTTTACATATACTTTTATTTTTTCGTTTTTATAAAAGTTACTGAAAATCAAACTGTCAAACTGACCAAGGTGATCGGTATAGATAACTACTTTTTGAGGTGTATTGTTTTCTAAATCAGGACTAACACAGGCTGAAAACAAACTGAAAAGAAAGATAGATAGAAATAAAATTTTAGAATTTAACATGTTCATTTTGACGTTGAAATACGAAAGTAGAAAAATAGATTGCACTATTTTCAGCACAAATATACGAATTGAAAGGATTCTGAAATCATTCGATTATTGAACTTAGGTTTGTATCTTTGTAAAAAAAACGTTTTGGAAGAAAAAACTACAAATAAACAGGTGACCTTAAAGATTGCAAAATTATTAGCAGACGTTCAAACGGGTGTTCCTGCGAAAGTGAAGACTGCTTTGGACGCTTTGCAAGTGTCTGGTAAAGATGCGATTATTGAACCATTGATTCGTTCCATCGCACTTCAAACAGATGAAGAGTGCATCGGTGAAATCATCGAATTTCTTTCCAGTCTGAAAAGTACTTCTGCTAGTAAAGAGGTCATGGCTTGCCTGAAAAATCCTGAATTAGCAGAATTTAAAATTCAAATTCTTTCTACCATTTGGAACAGTCCGTTGGATTATAGTGAATACTTGACTGAATTTATTAGTCTGGCCATAACAGGTGATTTCTTGATCACATTGGAATGCTTGACCATCTTGGAAAACTTAAATGGACCGTTTGAAGAAGCGGATATTTTAGAATCTCAATTGTTGTTGAAAGCATACTATGAAGGAACCGAAAGAGATTCTCAAAAAGCACCTTTAATGGATGAGATTGCTTTGCTAATCAAAGATATTGATCGCCGTCACGACTTAGAATTGGATTAAATGATTGAACTTGAAAAAGAGATTTTTGAACTGAAATCAGTTGTTGGTTTTGAAAAAGTTGCTTTGAAAGTGTTTGCTTTTCAACGAGAGCATTGTTCGGTTTACCGAGAATTTGTCAACATGCTGCACGTTCAGAATCCCAAATCCTTGAAAGAGATTCCTTTTTTGCCGATTTCTTTTTTTAAATCGCACGAAGTTCGATCAGAAACACGAGATGTTGAAACCATTTTTAAAAGCAGCGGAACGACTGGAATGATTCGCAGTCAGCATTTTGTAGAATCGACAGAAATGTATCGCCGCTCTTTTTTAAGTACGTATATTCAGCAACTCGGAAAGTTGGAAGATCAAGTAATTCTTGCGCTTTTGCCGAATTATGTTGAACAAGGAAGCTCTAGTTTGGTGTACATGGTAGATGCTTTAATAGAAGGAACGAGTAATCCGCTTTCTAAGTTCTATTTAAACGATTTGAATGAATTACTTTTAGCTTATCAGCTTGCAATTCAGACCAATAAAAAGGTGATTATTTTTGGCGTTAGTTATGCCTTGCTCGATTTAGCAGCGTTGAAACCAGATTTATCCCAGGCGATTATTATCGAAACTGGCGGAATGAAAGGTCGCAGAAAAGAAATGACCAAAGAAGAATTGCATTTGGAATTGAAAACAGCGTTTCAAGTTCCGTATATTTCTTCGGAATATGGAATGGCTGAATTGCTTTCACAAGCTTATAGCGATCAAGATGGATTGTTTTCTTTTTCACCTTGGATGAAAACCTTGATTCGAGATGTCAACGATCCATTTCATTATTTAGCTGACGGGAAAACCGGAGGAATAAACGTGGTTGATTTGGCGAATTTATATTCCTGCTCCTTTATTTCTACACAAGATTTGGGGAAAATTCAAAATGAACAATTGCAATTAATGGGACGCTTTGACAACTCAGAAATTCGTGGTTGTAATTTGATGGTTGAATAAACTAATTCCAACAGTACACGTATAGCTTTTTCGGCTAAAGCCAGATTCTCTTTCAATTTATTCATATGAATGGGCTAAAGCCGCATTCCAATTGAATTGATATTCCCTTCTCAAAAACTCAAAAGCATCGCTTTTGAGTTTTTGCTAAACGCCTCATTAAAAAGTCTTTCCGAACAGGAACGAAACTTTTTCAGTTTCGATTCTGGAGGAATCTTTTAATTAACGATGAGTCGTATAGCTTTTTCGGCTAAAGCCAACTTAATTTTTCATTTCTTCCATTGAATGGGCTAAAGCCGCATTCCAATTGAAAAGTTTAATGTAATTTTTCAGTTTGTTGAAAAATCAAAAAGATTTCTTCTTCTGGCACTGTTTCGGAAAGGCAGGTTGTTGATCTTGGTGTCAAATTTTCAAAAGCTTAGCTTTTGCAAATTTGCTAAATACCACACGAACCGTCTTTCCGAACAGGAACGAAACTTTTTGAGTTTCGGTTCTGGAGGAATCTTTTTAATTGACGACGAGTCGTATAGTCATTTCGGCTAAAGCCAGATTCTCTTTCAATTTATTCATATGAATGGGCTAAAGCCGCATTCCAATTGAATTGATATTCGCTTCTCAAAAACTCAAAAGCATCGCTTTTGAGTTTTTGCTAAACACCTCATTAAAAAGTCTTTCCGAACAGGAACGAAATTTTTTGAGTTTCGGTTCTGGAGGAATCTTTTTTGATAATAAGGGGATTCTAGTTTCATCTGTAGAAAGGACAGCATATAATTGAACTTGAAACAGCAAATTAATCCCTTCAAAATGTATATCTTTAACTTCAAAAATTAAATACAGATGGGAAAAATATTAATAATTGACGATGAACGAAGTATCCGAAGAGCTTTGAAAGAAATTTTAGAGTTTGAACAATTTGAAGTCCACGAGGCTGAAAATGGGAAAGAGGGATTGGATAAAATCAATTCGGCGAACTACGACATCATCTTTTGTGATATTAAAATGCCCCAAATGGATGGAATGGAAGTTTTAGATGAAATTCACCGCTTGAAAGTTGAAGTTCCTGTGATCATGATTAGTGGGCACGGAAACATTGATACAGCGGTTGAAGCAATCAAAAAAGGAGCATTCGATTTCATAGAAAAACCGTTGGATTTGAATCGAATCTTAGTTACGATTCGCAATGCAAGCGACCGAGTTTCCTTGGTTCAAGAAACTAAAACTTTGAAATCTACAGTCAAACGTTTCAAAGGTTCATCGATTATTGGCGAAACAGATGGAATTATTCGCATCAAAGAGATGATTGAAAAAGTGGCTCCTTCTGATGCACGAGTTTTGGTAACTGGAGGAAATGGAACTGGTAAAGAATTAGTTGCTCGTTCACTTCACGACAATTCCAACCGCAAGAAAATGCCCTTCATTGAGGTGAATTGTGCTGCAATTCCTGCTGAATTAATTGAAAGTGAATTGTTTGGTCACGAAAAAGGAGCTTTTACTTCTGCCGTAAAGGACAAGAAAGGAAAATTTGAATTGGCCAACGGCGGAACTTTATTCTTGGATGAAATCGGGGACATGAGTGCATCTGCACAAGCGAAAGTGTTGCGTGCTTTGCAAGAGAATGTAATTCAGCGCGTTGGTGGTGAAAAAGACATCAAAGTGGATTGTAGAATCGTTGCAGCTACCAACAAGGATTTGGTCAAAGAAATTGAAGAAGGACGTTTTAGAGAAGATTTATACCACCGTTTGGCGGTTATTTTGATTCACGTTCCGTCGCTAAATGAACGTCGAGATGATATTCCTTTGTTGTCAGAACATTTCTTATCTCTCATCTGTTCCGATCACGGAATTCCAAGAAAACAATTTGCTGAAAGTGCTTTAGAAGCATTGAAAAAAATCGATTGGACAGGAAATATCCGTGAATTACGCAACATCATTGAGCGTTTGGTCATTTTGGGTGGTGCTGAGATTACAGGAGATGATGTGCAGTTGTTTGCAAATCCAAAGCGATAGTTTTACTTTCTTCTTTTGATTAATCGATTTACGCGAATCATCAACATAATGCTGATAAAAGAGATTGCAACGACTACATAACCAACAATGTCGTAATTGATTAATGGGCTGTATTTTGTTTCTTGATAAACAATTGCTCCAGCAGCAGCAGCGCCAATTCCGCCCGCGATTTGTTGCAAAGAAGCATTGATACTCATGAACGCGCCTCGATCTTGCTTTTCGGGAACAGCACTTGTTAAAGCGGAAGAAGGGACCATTCGGCCCATAATTCCTATCATCATCAAGACATTCGTAAGAACTACCAACCAAAAAGGAATTACGGAATAATTGGTGTAAACGACACAAACTACCATCAGCCAAACAGTTGCAATTGCGAAGAGTTTAAATTTGCTCATTCGGTCACTAAGTTTTCCGATAAAGGGCATTACTGCAAGAGAACAAACGCCAGAAATCATAAATAAAATAGGGAGTTGAGACTCGCTTACTCCTAAATTATTAACGGCGAAAACGGTTCCAAATGGCATCATCATAAAACCGCCAACAGACAAAATCCCGGTTGCCATGAATCCAATCCGGTACTCTTTGTCTTTAATAGTATGCCAAAGATGAAGAAGCGCTTTTTTTTCTTGTGGTGTTGTCAAATGATCGTTCACCGGTTTCAACCACAAAGTAATGCTAATTGCAATCAAAATAGAAAGTCCTACAATCATCAGAAAAGGAGCTTCCCATGCCCATTTATTGGCAATGTACAATCCGATTGGAATTCCTAAAACTTGACTTGCACCAAAACCCATTTGAACAAAACCCATCACTCTTCCGCGTTGTTGCAAAGTGAAGATATCTGTGATAATTGCCATCGAGATGGATCCAATTACACCTCCAAATAAACCGGTAAAAATTCTAGCAGCCAGTAAAGTGACATACGAGTTGGCTAAACCACACAATAAAGTCCCTAGAATGAATCCGATGTAAAAAAAGAGTAATAATTTCTTGCGATCAAATTTATCGGCAAAACCTGCGGTGAGTAATCCAGAGATTCCTGCGCTAAAAGCATACGCTGATACAGCAATTCCAAAGTCTTGGGTGTTCATATCCAATGATTTTAACATCAGGTCACCCAAAGGTGCCATCACCATAAAATCTAAGATTACGGTAAATTGCGTAATTGCTAAAATTAGAATTACAAACTTTTCATATCGTGAAAAAGGAGTGTTTGTTTTTAAATTCATAACATTAAAAAGAGACTATAATTCTGGTTTCCGTTTTGGAAACAAATAATTGAAATGTAGTAGAGAGTTTTCGAATTTTATTTGTCCGATACCATTTTACCACGGATCTGTTTCATGAAATCAGAAGCATAAACGAAATTGGTAACTTCTGGATTGTCGGTTGTGACAATTTCTTTGTTATTTCCAGTCCACCAATTAAAACCTTGGTGAAGGAAATTAATGTTGTCTCCAATTTCAATGACACTGTTCATGTCGTGCGTAATTACAATGGTTGTAATGTCATATTCATAGGTGATTTCACGAATCAATGCATCAATTAAAATCGATGTTTGTGGATCTAAACCTGAGTTTGGTTCGTCGCAAAACAAGTATTTTGGTTTCATTGCTATCGCTCTCGCAATTCCAATCCGTTTTTGCATTCCGCCAGAACATTCCGCAGGATACAATTCATTTTTACCAGTTAGTTGGACTCTTTCCAAGCAAAAGTTTACCCGTTCGAGCATTTCTTTTCTGCTCATTTTGGTGAACATCGTCAAGGGGAACATCACGTTTTCCTCTACGGTCATGGAATCGAAAAGGGCAGAACCTTGGAAGAGCATTCCGATTTCTTTTCGAATTTCTCTTCGTTCTTCGACTTTCATTTTGGTAAAATCACGGCCATCGTATAATATTTGACCACTATCAACTTCGTGCAATCCAACGATGCACTTGGCCAAAACAGATTTACCAGAACCAGAAGTACCAATGATGATGTTAACTTTTCCCTTTTCAAAATCGGCAGAAATATCATTCAGAACCTTGTTCTCTCCAAAACTTTTAAATACATTTTTTACTTCAATCATGCTAATAAAATCATTTGAGTGAGTAAAAAGTTTGCAATTAAGATGGCAACACTACTGCTTACAATTGCTTGCGTAGAAGAGCGACCAACATCAAGCGATCCGCCTTTGGCGTAATATCCGTAAAAAGAAGAGATAGAAACAATTAAAAAACCGAAAACAACTGTTTTGGTCAATGCATACACAATGTCACCGACTTTAAAGAAATAGCGAATTCCGAGCACATAGGTTTCAGTGTTTGATAAATCAGCAAGTAAAAGAGAAATCCATCCTCCTAAAATGGCCAATGTCATCGAAAAAGTAATCAGAATTGGAAAGAAGATGATGGCAGCAATGATTTTCGGTAAAACCAAAAAAGTCAACGAGTTGACACCCATGATTTCCAAGGCATCAATTTGTTCGGTGATGCGCATGGTTCCAATTTCAGAAGCAACGTTTGAACCAACTTTCCCTGCTAAAATTAAGGAGATAATCGTTGGAGAAAGTTCCAAAATCGTGCTCGATCGGGTAATATATCCGATGGTATAATCAGGAAGAATCGGATTGTCCATGTTGGATGCCGTTTGCAACGCAATTACACCACCAATAAAAACGGACATCAATGCCACAATCGGCAAGGAGTTCACACCGATGGCTTGCATTTCCTGAAATGTTCGCTTGCGAAATATGCTAAACTTCTCTGGTTTGGAGAATATAACCCAAAGCATGAAGCAGTATTTTCCTATGTTTTCTAGTATTTTTTTCACTGACCGCTAAATTAAGCTATAATTTCCTTTTCAAGGCTAATAAAAATACAGTTTTCTTGAATATCGTCATTTTTCTTAACTAAATTTGGGTTTAAAATATTTTGGGATACCGAAAAGAATTTAAATTCAGTTTAAACGACCTTTAAAAGTCAGTTAAACTGAAATGAATTTTTAATTGAAAGGTTCATTTTTATTGATTTAGCACCTAAAATTTAAATAAAGCATCCATTTGAAACGAAATGACCTCGAGAGAAATTAAAAAACAAAAGACGACCGCAAGTTTGACTGCATTTCTGCCGACTGGATTCGAAGAAATGGTTGCTGATTTATTGTTTTCTACTCCAGTTAAGTTCAAAATTGTTCCGCCTAGAAGTACCAAGTTAGGAGATTTTAGAGCTTCTTTTAACGGAGATAAACACCAAATTACGGTCAATGGAGATTTGAATAAATATTCTTTTTTGATCACAACTTTGCACGAATTTGCTCATTTGCAAACGTTTAATGAATATGGTTCGACTGTGAAACCACACGGTGAAGAGTGGAAACGGACTTTTAGAAAGTTACTTGTTCCGGCCATTGATACGGGTTTACTTCCGGTTGATATTCAGAACGCATTGGTTAATTCGTTGACCAATACCAAAGCTTCTTCCTGCTCTGATATTCAATTGTCTCGCGTTTTAAAACGGTATGATGAACAAGATACGGGAATGGTTTTACTGGAAAGTTTACCTAAAAACAGTACATTTGCTTTGCAAGGAAAACAATTCTTGAAAGGAGATTTGAGAAGAAGAAGGTATGTTTGTGAAGACATGAGCAATTCTAAAAAATACCTGGTACACGCATTATCGGAAGTAATTCCATTAAAAAACGAATAAATGATACAAGAAAATAATTATTGTGTAATCATGGCTGGCGGAATTGGAAGCCGCTTTTGGCCGATGTCGACTCCAAAAAAACCAAAGCAGTTTTTAGATGTCTTGGGAATTGGGAAATCGTTGTTGCAAATGACTTTTGAGCGCATGAGTTTATTAGCGCCAACAACGCATATTTACATTTTGACCAACAAAGATTATGTTGATTTAGTAAAAGAACAACTTCCTCAAATCTCTGAAAGTCAGATATTAACTGAGCCAGAGCGCAAAAATACGGCTCCTTGTATTGCGTATGCAGCTTCGAAAATTAATTCCATCAATCCAAAAGCGACCTTGATTGTGGCACCTTCGGACCATTTGATTATGAAGGAAGATAAATTTGTAGAGATTTTGGAAATTGCCATCGATGCAGCAAATAAAAGTGATCGTTTGGTGACTCTAGGAATCAAACCAACACGGGCTGATACGGGTTACGGATACATTGAATTTGGCGAGAAAGGAGACATCATTGGCGGACAAGTTCGGGAAGTAAGACATTTTACAGAGAAGCCAGACCGCGAAGTTGCTGAGTTGTTTTTGAAGTCCGGAAATTATTACTGGAATTCTGGAATTTTTGTGTGGACAACCACCACGATTTTAACAGCCTTGGAAAAATTTAAGCCAGATTTATACCAACTTTTTTCGAAAGAAGTAATTCCTTTTAATTCAGAAAATGAACAGGCAGCTGTCAATTCCAGTTTTGAAAAATGCGAAGACATCTCCATCGATTTTGCAGTGATGGAAAATGCGAAGAATGTAGATGTCGTCCTTGCAAATTTTGATTGGTCTGATTTGGGAACTTGGGGAAGTTTGTACACGCATTTGGAGAAAGATTACAACAACAATGCAGTCATTGGGAAAAACGTATACATGATAAATTCCAGCAATTGCATCGTCAATTTACCAGATAACAAATTGGCTTTGATTGAAGGTTTGGACAATCACATCATCGTAGAATCAGACAACATGCTGATGATCTTGAATAAAAATGATGAACAAAATTTGAAAAAATATTTTGCTCCAATGATGGAGAATAGCGGTGATTTTTTCTAAGAAATTGAAAAATTTTAGCTGGTAGAGGCGCGATTAAAGTTGTCTCTACCATTTTTAAAGAACACCATTAAAATCTGAATTTCGTCATTCCGACATCAAATTCTCATCTCAAATTAAAATAGGGGACAACCTGTCGCTGTTGGACTGTAAACTTTACAGCCATTTAAAGTCACTGAAATTTCGTGGCTAAAAAACTGATTTCCACCAATTGGTGAAATGACATAATCAAAGGAATAACCGATTTGAAATTGCTCTTTGATTTTAACATTCAGATATGCCATGATTGCATCTGTATTTCGAATGCCGAGTCCAATTCCAACTTGATTTTTAAAATCAACCAACAAACTGAGGTCAGCAGAAATTTTACTTTTTGGAGGGAAACGCAACATCATGGAAGGAATTAAAGTTATTCCATCTCTCGCAATCCAACGGTAAGCGCCGCTCAACGAGTAATGTATTTTAAAACGAGAATCATCTGAAATGTTGTTCCATCGATTTCGAGTCAACTCGTTGAATGCAAGTCCTAAATAATAGTTCTCTCCATTCCACCATAAACCAATGTTGGCATCGGGAGTTAAAGCAGTCGCATTTTCTTGAACCAACGGATCGTAAGTCAAGGTAGTGCTTTTTTGTTTGTTGAATGACCATTGTTTGATTCCAGCTCCAATTCCAATGGAAAGTCTGGTGTTTTGAGTAAAGTTCATGTGAACCGCATAGCTGAAATTGAATCGATTTCCTGAAAATGGTCCGATTTGATCACGTTCAAAAATCATTCCTACACCTTGTCTGGTTCCTAGGAAACGTTTTCTAGTTGTTGGAATTGGGAGTGAAATACTAAAGTTTCCTGAATTTGGAGCGCCTTCAAGTCCTAGATATTGCGCTCTGACTTGCGTTTTTGCTTCCACACACGGTTTGATACCCGAATGTGCTGGATTTAAGTTCAGTTGATTCCAAAACCATTGCGAATGTTGAGGCAATTGCTGTCCAGAAACAGAAAGAGAAAATAAGGAGAAGAAAAGTAAAAAACCTAATTTCATCATCGGACCAAGGTTATTGATCCGCGAATCGGTTTTGGGAAATCTGAGTTTCGAACTTCAATGACATAAAAATAAACACTTGCTTCCATTGGTTTTCCTTTGGAGGTTCCGTCCCACGCTTTTTTGTCACCGTAACCTGTTGTTTGATACAACATTTGTCCCCAACGATCAAAGATTTGAACCAAGCAGTTTGGGTATTTATCCAATGCTGGAATTTTCCAAGTATCGTTGTATCCATCTCCATTTGGAGTGAAAGTGTTGGTGATCTCCAAGGTTTCGTCCACGAAAACAGTCATTGCATCGGAGTTGGAACAACCGTCTAAAGTCGCCGTCAAAGTATAGGTTGTGGTAACATCCGGAACGGCAATTGGATTTTGAATGCTGGGCGAACTGAGTGAAAATGCGGGCGACCAAGAATAGCTGGTTCCGTTGGTCGTTCCATTCAATTGAACGGACTCTCCTTGTTTGATGGTGGTATCGATGCCTGCGTTGACTTGGACAGAAGTCACAACAAGTGGCATTGTGCTCGCGCTTACTTCAACCGGACATTGACCAAAACAAGAATTAGAAACTGTTACGATGTCGCCATTTTGGATGGCTGATGTTTCAAAATAAGTGGAATCGGATACGGCAACCAAATCGCCATTGATGTACCAATTGAAGGAGGAAGCGCCAGAACAGTTGGTAAGTAGCGTGTAAAATGTATAGGTTTCACCTTGACATAAGGTGTCGTTAAAAACGCCGACGCTGACGAAAGGAACCAAGCGATCGATTCCGCTACCACTGATGTCAACATTCATCGAAACTTCTGCAGCAATGGTCGCACCTCCGTTTTTCGCACCGTTAACCACCACGTAATACGTCGTGTTTGCATTTAATCCGAGAGCACTGACGTTGAAAAAGTTGGTGGCAGTGGTAACGCAAGTTCCTACAGCCGTATAAGTTGTTCCATCGCAAGGTGCAAGCGCCTCAAAAACAGTTGCTTGAATTTGATTTCCTTGATTTGGATTGACTTGAAATTGAAGGTTACTAAAGGTTACATTGACGTCTCCACCAGTTGCGTTGGTTTCAAATGTCATCCAAATCGTATTGTTGGGTGTGAAACAAGCGGTAAAGTCATCTTCGCAAAAATTGCATAAACTTTTATCTGCTCCAATGTTGGAAATAAATTCTGTCTTTTGTGGACACAGCGCTAATGCTTGGTCACAATTGTTGTAAGCAGCTTGTCCAAAAACCAGGTTTTGAAAGGCTGTTAAAAGAATTAATAAAAGATTAACTTTTTTGAAAGGACTCATCCTGTAAGGCTTAACTTTTCAACAAAACTACTCTTTTTATGAGGATTTATCTGCATCTGATTGAGGAATTTATATGCATCAAATAAAAGATTCGTAATTTTGGCACATTATTTTCAATGGAAATTTCCTAATCTATAAATAACGACATTATGAGAAGAATTATTACACTTTTAATCGGTATTCTTTTTCTTTCAACCAATTTGAACAGTCAAATCCTTGATTATGACAACAATTCAAAGTGGTTTTGGGGATTAAATGCTGGTGGAACTTGGCACACAACGGACGTGCAAAGTAAAACTGGTTTTGGACTTGGCTTGACGCTCGGAAGATCCTTTAACTATAATTATGGTAAGAAATTAAGCTTTGATATTCGTGGTAGATTCTTACACGGAGATTGGCAGGGAGTCGATACAAAACGTACTGATTTTACCATTTCGAATGAAGCATTGAGTTCTGGTCTAACGAATTACAAAGATAGTTTAGGTTTTGCTTTTCGAAATTTTGGAACTACTGCTACCCGATTATCACTTGAATTGGTTTTGCATTTGAATTCGATCAAAGAACGAACAGGAAATGATATTTATGTCTTTGGAGGCATTGGATATACGTGGTTTCGTGCTGAGGGAAATTACTTGCAAACGACTGGAAATGAGACAAAAATGTACGATTTTGCTTCTTGGGAAGAGAAATTGTCCAAAAAGGAATATAGGGCGATGCTAGATGGAACCGACGAAACGATTTTAGATGGTTCTACAAAGGGCAAAATGAATGTGGAAGTTTTACCAAGTATTGGTTTCGGAATTGGACGTCAAATTGCACCACGTTTTACGGCTGGAATTGAGCACAAGACAACTTTTACAGGTTTGGATTACTTTGATGGTGTAAAAGATCAAGGAAGTTTCATCAAAAATGATTGGTATCATTATACCAGCATTTACCTTCAGTTTCACATCAAATCAAGAAAAAATGATCGCACTACAACGCATACAAATAACAACATAGACCGCAACAACGAAATGCAACCACCAACAGTTCGTTTTACGGATCCAAGTCAACCTGGAACAACAACTACCTTTAAATTATACAATGTAAAGGCTGAAGTTAAGAATGTAGACAGAAAAGAGGATATCACTTTTATGCACAACGGAAAAGAAATTAAAGCATTTGCGTTCAATGCATCCAGCGGAAATATATCCGCGCAAGTTGACTTGATTGAAGGTGTGAATAACTTTGAAGTTACTGGACGAAATGTTTACGGTTCGGATAGAGCCGTGACGAATTTGATTTACAGAAAACCAGATCCAGTTCCGCCAGTAGTTAGTTTCCAGAATCCGTCTACCTCTCCAAGAACCGTTTATAGTGATGTTTTCCAATTGGAAGGAACGGTTTTGAACGTGGATTTGAAAAATCAAGTTCGACTGGAACTAAATGGAAGTGTGATTAATAATTTCACATTCAATACGACGAATAAAAAAGTAAAAGCAAGCTTGAATTTGAATTATGGAACCAATGTGGTACAACTGACAGGAACCAATGATGTGGGTGTAGATTCTAAAACAACGATTCTTATTTATAGTCGTGAAAGTACGCCACCGCCGCCAGTTCAGAATCAAAATCAACCGCCAATCGTTTATTTTACAAATCCAGGATATAGTCCATCATACAATGCTGCGCCAACAACGGTTTTAGATGCGAAGGTTTTCCATGTGGTAAACAAGCAGAACATTACGTTTAAACAAAATGGTCAAGTAAATTATAATTTCACATACAACGCTTCAAGCAAAGATTTTAGAAGTAATGTGAATTTGGCAAGCGGACAAAATGTATTTGAAATCATTGGAACAAACCAAGATGGAACTGCGCAAGCGACGACGATTATTATTTTCTCGAGAGAAGCAATCAAGCCACCGGTTGTAACGATTACAAGTCCGTCTGCCCATCCGTACACTGCGTCGCAAGATAATTTGAACATCTTGGCAACGGTTTTAAACGTGAGTTCTAAAAATCAAGTAGAGGTTAAAGTCAATGGACAAGTAACGACGAATTTTACATTCATCAATACAAACGTGAGTTTAAATCTTCAATTGGCGAGTGGAACAACGATTGTTGATATCAAAGGAACAAATCAAGATGGTTCAGATCAGAAGCAAACGACTATTATTTATCGCAAGCCAACGGTTCAAAATCCACCGTCAACACCTCAAACTCCGCCGACTGTTTATTATGTGAATCCAAGCAGTAGTCCCTATAATTCAAATGTGCCGACTGTCATTTTGGAGGCAAAAGTAAATCACGTTTCCAACATTCAGAATGTTACCTTCAAACAAAATGGACAAATCAATACAAACTTCACCTTCAATCCTGCAACACAAGATTTCAGAAGTACAGTTTCGTTGAATTTTGGTCAAAATGTATTTGAAATTACAGGAACAAACACAGCAGGATCTGCGCAAGCGACGATGATTGTGGTCTATGAACGAACAGCTAAAAATCCACCTGTAGTAACGATTACTTCGCCAAATGTAAATCCGTACAGTACGGCTGAAGGACAGGTAAATGTACTTGCAACGGTTTTCAATGTAAGTGCTAAAAATCAAGTTGAAGTAAAGGTAAACGGTCAAGTGACCACGAATTTTACATTCATCAATTCAACCGTAAACCTGCTAGTATCTTTGGCACCAGGAGCAACTGTGATAGATGTAAAAGGAACGAATTCCGATGGAACGGATCAAAAGCAAACGATTATCAATTACCGCAAGCCGATTGCATACATGCCAAATCCGCCGGTGGTAACAATTACTTCGCCAAATGTGAATCCTTATAATTCAACGGAAGCACAAGTGATGTTTGTTGCAAACGTTCAGCACGTGAGTTCGAGAAGTCAGGTAGAATTGAAGATTAACGGACAAGTGAATACCAATTTCTTGTTTATCAATAATACCTTAAGCATGAACATTCCGTTGACCAGCGCAACTGGTTTTACGGAAATTGAAGTGAGAGGTACCAATCAAGATGGAACGGATCAAAAACAAACGACGGTCATTTATCGTCAAGCGACTGTACAAACTCCAAAACCACCGATTGTTTCGATTGTAAGTCCGAGTTCGAGTCCATTTGCGTCACCTACCGATCAAGTGAATTTCATAGCGACGGTTTTGAATGTTACTTCTAAAAATCAAGTAGAAGTTAAAGTAAACGGCGTTGTTTTTAACAACTTCACCTTTGCTAATTCAGTCGTTCAAGCGAACATTCCAATCGCAGCGGGTTCAACTACAATTGAGGTAAAAGGAACGAATCAAGATGGAACAGATCAAAAACAAACGAAGGTAAGCTATCGCAATACACTTGAATTGAACTTGAATTTGATGAAACCAGTGGTTGAAATTGTAACGCCAAGTACCAATCCAGAAGTTACAGGAAATGCGATTTATGTTGCAGTTGCAAATGTCCGTTTTGTAAATGATGAAAGTGGAATTGAGGTAAAAGTAAATGGCGTGATCGTAAATCGCATCGATTTTAATCCTGCGACAACCGTTTTGAAATTTTCAGCAAGCTTGAATGTTGGCTCGAATGTCATTGTTGTGACTGGAACGAATGGAGTTGGTACAGATAGTAAAACAACAACGATTGTTTACGAAAACAAACCAACGATTGACAAACCGGTGATTACCTATACAAATCCTGCAAGATGTCCAGCAAGTTTTAACGTTGGCTTTGCGACAATCCAAGGAAATATTACCAATATTACCAATGCATCGCAAGCAATCTTTAAGGTTAATGGGTTGCTAGTAAGCAATGTACAGACCGAAATGGTCGCTGGTAAGTTGAATTTCAGCATTCCAGTTCAGGTTGGTATTTCAAATATCAATGTACTCGTTACGGCAAACAATGCCGCTGGAACAGTTGAGAATTCTTGTCTGATTCGCCCAATTAAACCAAGTATCAAACCGGCAAAACCAACCGTAAAGCCAGGTCCAGTTGTTAAGCCCAAAGAACCAATTAAGCCGGCTCCAGCACCGACGAAATCTCCAAGGATTGTCACTCCCGATCGCACACCAACAGTAGATCCAAACGCCGGAGGAATCAAAGTAAATCCAAGAGAAAACGGAACCGTTACGCCACTTCCGTGATGAACTAGTTAATTAGAAATAAAAAAAGCGAATTGCATTCTTGTGATTCGCTTTTTTTCTTCTCTCGATTTCTTTCTCAACAACAAAAAAAGATTCCTCCAGAATCGAAACGAAAAAGTTTCTCTTCTGTTCGGAAGGACGTGTTCATACACGTGTTTTTCAAATTCTCAAAAGCTTTGCTTTTGAGAATTTGCTTTTAGACGACAGCGCTCGTCATTCCGAAGTTGTCATTCCGAAGAAGTTTACGACTGAGGAATCACGACTGAGGAATCTTTTATGCTTTTGATTGATGATTGCCTTTTGAAAAGGAGTTTATGACTGAAGAATCTTTTATGCTTTTGATTGATGATTGCCTTTTGAAAAGGAGTTTGCGACTGAGGAATCTTTTTTCCTTCTCTCGATTTCTTTCACAACAACAAAAAAAGATTCCTCCAGAATCGAAACGAAAAAGTTTCTCTTCTGTTCGGAAGGAGGTGTTCATACACGTGTTTTTCAAATTCTCAAAAGCTTTGCTTTTGAGAATTTGCATTTAGACGACTGCGTTCGTCATTCCGAAGTTGTCATTCCGAAGAAGTTTACGACTGAGGAATCACGACTGAGGAATCTTTTATGCTTTTGATTGATGATTACCTTTTGAAAAGGAGTTTGCGATTACGTGTTTTTCTTGAGCTTGTTATTTCTTGAATTAGCGTTAGTTCCATCTTGTTTTTTCATAAAAAGAAGAACACGAATTCATCGTTTCCATTCCGTAAAAAAAAACGTCTTTAAATTCAAAAAGTGACTCAGGGATGAGCCACTTTTTGATTAACCTAACCTAACCACTATTCACTGAAAAAGTTGAATAAGTTCAAAGACTTACTAACTTTCACAACAAATATACAAAATCATTTTACATTCAAGTGGCAATCTTTTTGATTAAATAATTTTTATTTTTAGACTAAAAACCAAACGAATTTAGTCATCTATATTCTTACCCCCATATTTAAGCCTTTTAGCGATAAAATCATTCGTTTAACGGTTGTTTGAAAAGTCTTATTATTGGATTCCTATGTTGTGTAATGTTTTTTACTTTTCGTTAAATCTAAACACATTTTTTATTTTTTGTAATATTATTAACGCATTGAGAATGAGCTGAAAAATCAGGTATGTTTCAACTTTAGAATTAGTTAAGTTCGAAAACAGCTAAACTCATCACTTGAATCCCTGTTAATAAAGCATCTGAATCGATGTCGAATTTGGGGTGATGTACACCGTGTATTATGCCTTTTGTTTCATTCCTAACACCCAGTCTGAAGAAGCAAACGGGTATTTTTTGTGAATAAAACGAAAAATCTTCAGCAGTTAATCGAATCGGTAATTCTACGACATTGTTGATGCCTAAAAATGATTTTGATTTTTCGCTAAGTGCGTCTGTTAGTATGGTGTCATTGATCAAAAATGGATAACCGCGACTGATTTCAACCGTCGCACTTCCACCTAGTGAAGCGGCGATTAATTCAGCTTGTTTTTGGATTAAAAGTAATGCCTCTTCTCGCCACGTTTCATCCATTGTTCTGAACGTACCTTTTAATTCGACGGTGGACGGAATGACATTTGTTGCGCCCAAACCAGCAAAATATCCAAAACTTAAAACACAAGGAATTTTTGGGTCGCATTGGCGACTTACAATTTGCTGTAAAGAGGTGACGATGTTGGCGCCAATCAAAATTGGATCAATGCATTGATGTGGCATCGCGCCGTGACCGCCTTTTCCCTGAATGGTGATGTAAATTTCATCGCAAGAGGCCATGTATAAGCCTGCTTTGAATCCTACTTTTCCAGTTTCTAATTCTGGGAATACATGCAGCGCGTACATTTCTTTCACGGTCGGATTTTCCAAAACACCTGCTTGGATCATCAAAGAAGCACCGCCGGGATTTTTTTCTTCTCCGGGTTGGAAAATTAATTTAACGGGATGAGGTAATTCATTTTTTAAGCGGTTCAATACTTCTGCTGTTCCGAGTAAAATACTCGTGTGAACATCATGTCCGCAGGCGTGCATGATGCCGTCGCGTTGCGATTTGTAGGCAACCTCATTCTCTTCTTGGATTGGCAACGCATCTAAATCAGCACGAAGACCGATACAAGGTGCGTTTTTTGAATGGTGATCTCCGCGAATGATTGCAACAACTCCAGTCCCTGCAATTCCAGCTTGGTGTTCAATTCCAAGTTGGGTCAAGGCTTTACAAACGAAGTCTGCTGTTTCAAATTCTTGAAATGACAATTCTGGATGTTGATGTAAATGCTGCCGATACGCCAGTACTTTGTCAAAAATCTCGGTACTGTATTGTTTGATAAGCTGATGAAGTTGAACTTTTTCCATGTGATTTATTTACGATCAAATAATTCTTCCAAAACTTTCCCTTTGCTGCTTGGCATGCAAAACCCTAAGATTTCAGCAATGGTCGCACTGATGTCAATTAATTCGCCTCCTTCGGGAACGATTACATTTTTTTTAAAATCGGGACCCATTGCCAATAAACTGATGTGTTTACAACCTTCACATTTATCGCCGTGATTGACAAAACCGTCTTTCACGCCGTCCAAATGTCGGCCGTGATCGTTGGTGATGAGCAAGGCTGTTTTATTCGCCATCACCGAATCTGCTTGAATGAATTGCCACAATTGATACGCGTATTCGTCGCAATTTTGCAAAGTTCGAAGGTAATTGGGCCAATCGTTTTGGTGTGCATTAGCGTCTACTTCCAAGAAGTTGATCAAGGTCAAGGTTGGCGCATCTGCTTTAAAAACAGCTTTCACTTTGTTGAAAGTTTGAATGTCGCCCACATATTCGGCACTGTGTCCTTGAACCCCGCAATAGGTCATCGGTTGATACACATTCCACCATTTCTTTTTCTTGGTATTTGCCAAAATCTCTAGTTTTCCTTTGCTGGAAATAATCCACGCTTTTGATTTATCTACCTTTTTCTCTTTCATATAGTATTGAAAAAAAGAAGGATTCTTCGGCAAGGTTTTACCAGCATTACTGATGGATTGATACACGCCAGTTGTAATTGCTGTGTGACCAGAATTGGTATACGTCGGACCATTAGCCCTGAAATTGCTGTACAAAACTCCTTCGTGAATCAATTCTTTTCCCATTCTGGGAATGTACTGACAAGAAGTATCGCCAAAGGTTTCGGTAAATCGAGGTCCGTCAATCACCAAAACAACGACGTGTTCGGTTTTGTATTTTCTCTCAAGTTGTTCATTTTGCGCATGAACTGAATTTTGAATTAGAAGTAGAGAACTCAAAAAGAGTAGCAGAAGCTTTTCTAAAGACATGGATTTTTATTTTATGCAAATTTAAGGATTATTTTTGAAGTGAATGAGAGGTCTGTCGTCAGGGATCCGTGATCGGCGAACAGCGTGTCCAAACCATCGTCCACCAAACCCCTCACCCCACATCTCCATTAAAATAAAAACATTAAATTTGTATCACTTGAAATAATTCCAACAAAATGAAATTTAGCATCGGTGAAAAAATAGGATTCTTATACGAAAAAGGCGGTGGAACCATCTTGCGTTTTGATGACCAGAAAAGAGCAATTGTGCTGGATGAAACGGGATTTGAAAGGCCATTTCTCGAAACGGAAATTGTTCGAATTCACGGTACGGAATACAACATGGATGGGTATTCAAAATTGTTAAATGACGATGAAACGCACAGCGAAGCGAAGTTTTCAGTGCGAAAAGAACAATTGGATGGCAACAAAAAAGCAACCGATATGTGGGAAATTGATTTGCACATTGAAAGTTTGCTCGATTCACACCGTGGGTTGACCAATACGGAAATTCTGATGCGACAAATGACCGAATTTCGTTCTTTTTTCAAACGAGCGCAAGAAAAACACATTCAAAAAATTGTAGTCATTCACGGAGTTGGTGAGGGCGTTTTGAAAAATGAAATCCGAATGTTTCTTGCGAAAAAAGACAACGTTGAATTTTACGACGCATCCTACATGGAATACGGAAAAGGAGCAACTGAAGTCAGAATGTATGTATCAAAAAATCACTATAATCGTTAATTAAATCGCAGCATGATTGTACTTCTTTCCCCAGCTAAATCCATGAATTTTGATTTCCCAAAACCTTCCATTCCTACAACAATTCCTGTTTTTGAGAATGAAGCGGATTATTTAGCAAAAAAACTGCAAAAAATGTCTGCGAAGAAAATTGGAGAATTGATGCATGTTTCTCCTGCCTTGGCAGAATTGAATTACGAACGTTACCAGAATTGGGAGAAACCGAGTGCGCCTTCTGAAGTGAATTATCCTTGCGCTTTGGCTTTTTCAGGTGAAGTGTATAAAGGACTTGATTTGAAATCATTGAACAAAATCGACTTAGAAAGGGCACAATCGAAAATTAGAATTTTATCCGGCTTGTACGGTGTCTTAAAGCCCTTGGATGTTATTTATCCCTACCGCTTAGAAATGGGAACTAAATGGGAAATCACGCCTAAAACCAAAAATTTATACGCATATTGGAAAGAAAAATCAACTCCCTTGTTGAACCAAGAAATCAAAAGTTCAAAAACTGAAAACGTTGTGAATTTAGCGTCAACCGAATATTTCAAATCCATCGATGCCAAAAATCTGCATGCAAACATCATCACGCCTGTTTTCAAAGACTATAAAAACGGAAAACTAAAAATCATCATGATGTACGCCAAACACGCACGCGGCGCCATGGCCAGATACATCGTTCAAAATGATTTAAAAGAAATTGAGCAATTGAAGTTGTACGACGTAGATGGATATCGATTTTCAGAAAATGATTCGAGCGATCAAGAATGGGTTTTTACAAGGTGATTGTGGGGGTCGGAAATCGGTGGTCGGTAAAGTTAATCCTTCATTTTCCATTAAAATCTAACTTCTAACCTTTTACTTTTATGTAGGCGAATTTATCTTTTAACCTCAAGAATGGTTTTTCAAAAATACGATAGCTTAGTTGACTAATTACAATCGTCAACACTAACGCTAACAATGTTTCTAGTATTGAAACTTGCCACATTTGAGTGTTGAAAGCATATTTTTTTGTCAATGTAGTGACAATTAAAATGCCGACAAAGTGCCAGCAATAAAGTCCGTATGTGATTTTTCCCATTTTCGTGAAAAATTTAAGTTTTCCCATTTTGAAAAGTGATTTTTCAGAAAAACATTGTTCAAGTATGATTAGCAAAATAATTATTGCAATTATAGCTCTTTCAAAAATGCTAATGAATAGTATGTTATACCCTAGAATTTCATCGCGGAATATAAAAACTGTGAAAAAAGAAATATAAATAAACGAAATGAAAATTGGGTTTAGTTTTTGAATCGTATATTTAAAACTCTTGTTCGTTTGTATTAACCAAGCGCCTAAAGCGCCCATTTCCAAAAATATCTTTTTTAATCAAATGATATAAGTCAGAAGATTTTATATATTCAAATTCGGTATGAAACGAATGAAAGAAAAATACCGATAAAAAACATAGAAATCGAAGGCCATCTAAATTCTCAAAATATATCTTTTTAGTCATTTTTAATTTTTTTTTGAAATGTTCTTGGTTCTAACTTTTGGATATGTTCCTGAGCGAATGGCTTAATGAAAAGTTAAGGTTGCAAATATAAAATAAGTTTTAACATTTCGATCTAATTTTCTGGAAAATGGGTTTAACAAATTGTCTTTAGTTAATTGTTGATATTCAAATGGTTTGCGTTTTTTTTTGGTAGTAGAAAAAAATATAGATTCTGATTTTAAAAGTTTGTGTTTTGCTATTTTCTGGATTACTTCAATTGACAATTTTTTTTTCGTAGATATAATTTTCCATCAAAAGTTACCCAGTTGATATGCGATTTTTTCTCGTCAAATTCTCTAATTTATTATTTGAAAACTTCAATGTGCTGTCTACTTCCTCAAGAAACGTTACTTTTGAGCTTTAAAGGAAAACGTGAACTTCATAACTCAGAGAAAATGACAAATTGGGCCTACTTTATCAAAAATTACCTTTCTGTTTTCGATGTTTTATCGGCTTTTATTTGGTTGATGATTCTTGTGTTAGCTGTCTTCTACATCCAACGAACGATACAAGATGATCAGATGCGAAGGTTGTATGGTTGGAACTTTATTTTCAAACTCATTTTTGCTTTGGCATTTGTTTTTTATTATGCTGGAGTTTTTAGAGGAGGAGATACCATAAACTACTGGAATACTGCTAATTTAATGGCAGATATGTTTTACAAATCTCCCCGTCTGTATTTTCAGCACTTGATGAGTGAAAATAACATGACTAATTTGTACTATTATTTTAATTCGAGTACGGGATATCCTTCGAGTGATATTTATTACAGTCCCGAAAATTATTTCACCTCGAAAGTATTTTCAGTCATTGCGATATTGACGTTCAAGAGTTATTTAGCGGGTACGTTTATCATGGTGTTCTTTACGGCCAATGCGCATTGGCGGTTTTTTAAAATGATCAAAAAGATACCTTTAAAAACAAGTACTTGGATGCCAGTTTTGGTCTTGTTTATGCCGTCCGTTGCCTTTTGGTCTTCTGGTATTTCCAAAGATACTTTGATGTTAATCGCTACGTTTAGTTTGGTTTTCTGGACCTACAGCGTACTTTTGAAACACAAGAAAATCAATGTAAGAATGCTAGTAATTGCTTTTCTGTACATCTACCTGGTTGTACACGTTCGTTCTACGATTCTGGCGATCGTGGTGGTTCCGTTTTTGGTTACAGGTATGCGCCAAGTGTATCAACTGCTGGGAGATCAAAAGGTGTTGAAAATCATCACGAAAGTTGTTTTTAATTTTTCTTTGGCGCTTGGGATCATCTTCTTTTTACTCAATAACTCAGCCAATGAAGTGTTGAGAAAAAATGAAGCATATCAAACAGCTTTGATTACCCAAGATGATTTTACAAACAACCTAACCTATGGCAAGAATAAATACAATCTAGAAATGGAAGGTTCTGGTATTGTAGAGTTGCTGGTAAAAGCTCCGATGATTATCGGCATTGGAATTTATCGACCTTTTATTTGGGAAGCATTGTCCGTTTCTTTGATCATTAACGGAATCGAAAGTGTCGTTTTGATGTTTTTCTCGGGACGTTTTGTGTTTAATCGTTTTTTCCAACGCATCCGAACAATCAACCGCGAAGGATTCTTAAGTTATTCCTTTGTGTTTGTAATGTTAACTGCGTTTATATCTGGTTTTATCTCCATTATTTTTGGAGTTCTGGTTCGTTTTCGAGCACCGTTGTTGCCGTTTTTAGGCTTGTTGTTGACGGTAGAGCCCGGGGAGAAGGAAGAGGAAATTGCAGACTAATCCGGTAGGAGTTATCGGATGCGGTACTATATTCGGTGGTTGCAGATTGCAAAGTCATTGTGTGGCTACCTTTTCCGATGAAGATTGCTATTTGTTGACTCACTAAGTAGCTGGATTGGGAATTGGGAATTGAAATACGGAATTGATTTTATGCGATGTAGTGTCGAGATTAAAAAGTATCCTGCCAAGAGCTTTATTTTTGAAAATACTTTAAACTTTTAGTTTTATCTCGAACGCGATGTTTCTCAAAATTTTGGAGTTTATCATCGAAAAATTTAAAATTAAATTGCTATTCTCATAGAGAGAAAACTGCTTAAAATAAATGAAGATTCAAACGGTTTTGACATTGGTAAGTAAATGATTCAAGCTGGTTTCATATACAATTTAAAGGACTTTTTGTAGTTGTTTTGATTCCAGGAAGTTAAGGTTTTTTTGTGTGACTTGGCGCATAGATACAGTTGTTTTTAAAGAGTTTTTGATAATTCTCTAATCCAACAAAAAAGAAGATTTTCAAGAAAAAATGTTTTATCTATTCTTTTTATCAGTCGAAAGAAGGTGTTTCACAAATTAAAAGTATAATTTCGCAACTTGTTTTAAATCAAAAACAGACCAATGACATTAAAAATAATCGGTTCCAACCAAACCGATATTTCATAAGCGATTGAAGAATTGTACCAATACAAATTAAATTATTCAATTTCCTGACTTATTGTGGTTTTAAGCGATATGAACATTAAAATAGACAGTGAATTATTATGGACTTTTATGCAATTACTACGCATTTTCTTATTTTACTTTGAAAAATTTGCTAATGTTCAAATTCCTGACCTTAACTTGATCGTATCTAGCGAGAAACTCGTGAACATTAAAATAGAAAGCGTAACCACTAATTAATTAACTGATAAAAGTAGAATATATGAAAATGGAATTACAAATAAATAAAGAGCAAAAGTTTCACTTTAAAAGTCTAGATGCCATCCGAACAATAGCTTTTATGTCTACTTTTTTGGCGCATTCTTTTGGATCAGATGATGCTACTTTGAAAAGTTCTCAAACTTATCAAGCGGTAATGACCGTTAGAGGTTTTTTTAGTTTTGGAGTTCCTGTTTTTTTCGTTTTAAGTGGTTTTTTAATAACTTTTTTAATGCTTAAAAATCAAGAAAGCAATCGCTTTAGTTTGAAAGATTTTTACAAAAAGAGAATTTTAAGAATCTGGCCGGTTTATTACGCTGTTGTTATTTTTGGATTTTTTATTTTTCCTTTGATACGTTCGTGGACATTGGGATTACCTACGTATGAAAATGCAAGTTTGGGAATGTATCTAGCTTTTCTAAGTAATTTTGATCAAATTAACAACGGTGTTTTACCTTTTGGAGTTGCACTTGGACCAACATGGTCAGTGAGTATTGAGGAACAGTTTTATGTATTTTGGCCTTTATTGGTTTTGTTGTTTCCCAAGAGGAGATTTGGAAGTAGTATTCTTGCAGTTCTTTTAATTTCAACGATAGTTTCAATCATATTTTTATTACCAGGAACGCACACCGTTTTTGCAATGATTTATTTATCTGTAGGCGCGTACTTTGGTTATTTATCCTTTTACAATAAATGGAATATTAATGAAAAAATGACACGTCTAAATCCATTATGGATGCTATTTATTTTGGTTTTATCTTTATTGTTTTTCTGGTATAATTTTCTTCCAAAACCGATTTCAGTCTTGATTTTTTCTGCAGGTATTAGTTTATTTATGTTGTTTCAATGCTATTCTCCGCGCTTTTCTTTGTCTAAGATAAAAATTTTAGAAAATAATGGAAAATATACATATGGACTATATCTGTATCATAGTATTGCAATTTTTATTATTCACACTTTGCTAAGGAATGTCTTGAAGATGGATGAGTCAAGTTCTCTGGTTTTGATCTATATACCATTTTTATCATTGTTGTTGAGCTATGTGATTGCACGCTTATCATATCGATATTTTGAGAGTTATTTTTTGAAATTAAAACCAAAATAAAGTAGATAAGTGCCTAATAGCACATACGTAAATAAGCTATCTAGTAACCTTTCGTTAGATTGTTATTTTGCGCTGGTGGCTTCATTCGCATTCGAGATGAAGTTAAAGAGTATCCCACGATGCGTTTTGATTTTGAAAACATCGCAAACGGATTTTTAATTCAAGTATGTGAAAAGGTCGTAAGAATTTCCTGTCAAACCAATGTGGTTAAAAAAAACCTTCTACAAAAGAATTGGCAACTCAAATAAGCAAGTTTCTTCCTTTTAAAAACGCGAAAGAAAAGCATTTGAACGATAAATTGGGGAGCGATTTGAAAAACTCGACTTTCTAAAATGATTTTTATCCGTCGCAGCCACCGCTCAATCCGATAATAATTGTATCTTCGCACCTTGTTTTCAAAACCTGCAAAAACAGAATGAGTAAAAAGATAATCGACGCCAACCACCGTTCCATTGTACCCGACTTCAAAGAATTGTTTCGTTACAAAGATTTGTTTCTAACGCTTGCTTGGCGTGACTTTAGAGGTTCGGTATGCGCCAACAGTAGTGTCTCTGTTATCGTTGTACTTATTTTGCGTACTTTATAATTTTACGCTACTATGAAGTCGATAACAAGCCTTATCAAGAAATATTTTTCATCTTTTGCATATTTCTACAGCTATTTGGGCTACCGAATATTTATAATGCTTTTATTAAGTATTGTAATTGGTATCCTAGACGGTTTAGGATTGACCATGTTTTTGCCTTTATTACAGATGGCAGATGGTAGCTCGGGTGTTAGTAGTGAATCGATAGGAAATATGGGCTTTTTAGTAAGTGGCATTGAGGCGCTCGGATTTGCATTGAACATGAAGACAGCGTTGTTGTTTATGTTTTTATTTTTTACACTGAAAGGAGTCGTCTATTTTATTTCATTAAAATACAATGTAAAAATATTACAGTTTTTCGTTTCTTCCATGCGTGTCAAACTAACCGATCTTTTTACGGTGTTTTCTTTTCAAAAATTTGTGACTGCTGATGTTGGGAGAATACAAAACTCGATGACTGGAGAGATAAATCGAGTATCAAATGCTTATTATAATTTTGCACTTAGTGTTCAAAATTTAATCATGGTCTTGGTTTATTTGAGTTTTGTGTTTTTGGTAGATTGGAAATTTGCATTACTGGTTTCTGTTGGTGGAGGACTTTCGAACTTGTTTTTTAGCCGTTTGTTTAAGAAAACGAAAGAACAATCTACAGAGCTAACCAAAAATAGCAGTGACTTTCAAGGGTTAATCATTCAGTTTATTGCCAATTTTAAATATTTAAAAGCTACCGGTTTCGTTAAAACGTATGCGGAAAGGTTAAAAGGAAAAATTTATGATGTGGAGAGAAACAATACTCAAATTGGAATTTTGAGTGCTAAAATCACTGCATTACGGGAACCAATTTTGATTGGAGTTGTCTCTTTGGTTATTTTGATGCAAGTATATTTGTTAGGTGGGCAATTGGCAAGTATCATGATCAGTTTGCTCTTTTTTTACAGAGCTTTGTCTGGATTGATGATTTTTCAAAATAGCTACAACAATTATTTGTCAGTTTCAGGTTCACTTGAGAATATTTTGAGTTTCGAGAACGAGCTGAAAGCAAGTGCTGAAGAATCTGGCAAAATTGAATTGACTCGTTTTGAAAAAGGAATCAGATTGGAAAATGTGGATTTTGGATATGCGGAGACAAATGGAATTCTGAAAAAATTAAACCTAGAAATAAAAAAAAATACGACCATTGCTTTTGTAGGAGAGAGCGGAAGTGGGAAAACAACATTAGTGAATTTATTGGGAGGTTTATTAAAGCCTAACAAAGGAGAAGTTTTTGTTGATGATTTGAGTTTTACACAACTAAACATAAATTCTTATCAGGCGCGCATCGGATACATCACACAAGAACCCGTTGTGTTTAACGATACCATTTTTAATAATGTGACACTGTGGGCAGAACCAACAGCAGAAAATAGCTCGCGTTTTCAAGAGGCTTTGTTAAAAGCTTCTCTCATCGATTATGTGGAGAATCTACCCTTGAAAGCTGAAACTTTGTTGGGGAATAATGGAATTAATTTAAGTGGAGGTCAAAAACAGCGGATTTCTATTGCAAGAGAATTGTTTAAAGAAATTGATATTCTGATTTTAGATGAAGCCACTTCTGCTTTGGATTCTGAAACCGAGAAGGAAATACAGATGAACATTGACAACATTAAAGGTAAATACACCGTTTTGATTATCGCACACCGACTTTCCACCGTTAAAAATGCAGATAAAGTTTATCAGATGGACAAAGGGGAGATAATTGGAGAAGGTAATTTTGCAGAACTTTGTGAAAGGTCGGAAAGTTTTAGAAGAATGGTAGAATTACAGGAATTATAATGAATATTAATATTCATTGAATTTATTAAATGTATATATTTATCAAACACTAATAGATTAGTTAGTATGCAAACGTACAATATTGGAGTTATTATTCAAGCAAGATTGGGTTCTAGTCGTCTGCCTCAAAAAATGTTGAAACCATTTTTTGAAGATCAAACTTTATTAGATGTTGTTTTAGGGAAATTTACAAATTTTAAATACCCGATTGTTTTAGCTACTTCGACTTCATCTATAGATGATGCAATTGAAGCAGCAGCAAAAGATTATCCTATTGAAGTGTTTCGAGGTAGCGAGACTAATGTTCTCAAACGATTTATAGATGCTGCTGAAAAACACAAGATAGATGTTGTAGTGAGAGTATGCGCTGATAATCCATTTTTATCAATTGATTATATTGAAGATTTGATAGATGCGTATCAAAAATCAGCAAAAGAATACATCAGTTTTCAAAGTATAGACAAAATACCCACAATTCGAACTCATTATGGCTTTTTCTCTGAACTAGTTGAATTGCAGGCATTAAAAAAGATACAAATACAGACAGAGCAAAGTTTATATCTTGAGCACGTGACAAATTTTATATACGAGAATCCTGATAAGTTTTCAATGAGCTTTTTACCGATTCCTTTCACTGAGAATGAAGGTATAAGGTTGACAGTAGATACGATCGAAGATTTCGAGTTGTGTCAAGAGATATATTCTAATACAATAAATGAAGTTGAAGAATTAACTTCTGAATATATAGTGGAGTATTTATTGACTGAAAATAAATATATGTCATTAATGCATAAACAAATTGAAGAACATAAAAAATGAAAAATCAAACCTACATTATTGGAGAAATAGGACAGAATCATAACGGATCTGTCGATATTGCGAAATTATTGGTTGAAGTTGCGTCAAGACCAATTTATGAGAAGCTTTTCAATCTTGAATTAAAAAGAATGGATGCTGTTAAATTAACCAAAAGAGATTTGAGTGAGGAATTGTCTCAATCTCAAATGGATGCGCTTTATAATAACCCGAATTCTTTTGGAAAAACCTACGGAGAACACCGGGGATATTTAGAGCTAAATGATGAGGAACATTTTGAAGTTTATAAACATGCTAAATCATTGGGATTGGAATTTGTAGAAACTCTATGTGCCACTGGGTGTTTATCGCTGCTAAAACTATTTACGCCTGACAAACTAAAAGTAGCGAGTCGAGACTTGACCAATTTACCATTATTAAGCGCATTAGCGGAAACAAAAATTCCAATTATTGTTTCAACAGGTATGGCTGGAAAAAAAGAATTAGATGATGCGATTGAGGTGATTACGAAGTATCACTCTAATTTGTCAATTCTACATTGCGTGTCACAGTACCCTACACATCCAGAAAATGTGAATTTGAAAACGATTACTTATCTGCAAAAGCATTATTCTGATTTTGTAATTGGTTACTCTGACCATACCATTGGTATATCAGCTCCAGTTGCTGCAGTGGCGATGGGGGCGAGAATTATTGAAAAACACATTACATTAGACAGACAAATGAAGGGGACCGATCAAGCTGGCTCCTTGGCAATTGATGGTATTTATAGAATGGTGCGTGACATTAGAGTCATGGAGAGAAGCTTGGGAGAAGAGATGGTTTTTATTGAGCCTGATGTGATAACTGCTAAAAATAAACTAGAACGTTCTATTGCTTCTAATCGAAATATGAAGAAAGGAGAAATTATCACTGAAAGCGACATTCATCTTTTGTCACCGGGTGATGGATATAAATGGTCAGAAAAAGACAATGTGATTGGCAAATCATTAAGTAAGGATATTGATAAAAATGAAATTATGTACAACACTTTTATAGATTAATGTTTAATGGGAATTCTAAATTTGAAAAATATAATTAAATTTCATGCCAGTAAATCTATCTTCACGCCAAAGGTAGAATTATTGAGTGATGATGATTACGCTATCATTATGAATGAGTTTTCTTATGACTATGAAAGATATTATTCAACTACAAAAATAGATCCTCTGAAAATACAATATTTCCCAGGTCTTTTGGCTACTTTTTATTATAGAATTTCTCGGTATTGTTTTTTAGAAAACAAGGAAGAACTTGCAAGAGAGTTTTCTTCTTTAAGCTTCTCGTTAACTGCAATAGAGATATATTATACGGCAGAAATAAAAAGAGGTTTAAAAATTAATCATGGGGTCGCTACTATTATCGGAGCAAGAGTTAAGGTTGGTGAAAATGTTCTTCTGCATCACAATGTGACTTTTGGAGATAAAAATGGTGGGAGGCCAACAATAGGTAATAATGTTACAATTTATCCTGGCTCTGTTATAGTTGGAGAAATAGCTATTGGAGATTTTAGTGTTATTGGTGCAAATACATTTGTTGATAAATCATATCCACAATATTCAAAAATATATTAACATGCGAATTAAATTAATTTTAACAGATATTGATGGTGTTTGGACAGATGGCGGCATGTATTATGACCAAACAGGTAATGAATGGAAAAAATTCAATACATCAGATAGCGCAGGTATCTTGTTTTGTAAAAAACTTAAGATTCCAGTTGGAATCATTACAGGGGAAGACACTGAGATAGTAAAAAGAAGAGCCGAAAAGTTAAAGATTGATTATCTTTTTCAAGGAATTAGTAATAAGTTAGAAGTAGCACTAAACCTTTGCAAGCAGTTGAATATTGAATTAAAAGACGTAGCTTATATTGGAGATGATATCGGAGACATCGAACTTCTTAAAAGTGTTGGGTTTTCGTGTGCACCCGCAAATGCACCAATTTATATTAAAGAATTTGTAGATTATACTACGAAATTAAAAGGTGGGGATGGTGCATTTAGAGAATTTGTGGAACAGGTCATCGTATCCTTCTTGAAGAAAGATATAAAATCACTGATTTAGCTTGAAGCCGATAACGATGACTAGAAAAGAGATTGTTGATATATTGAACCAATTTGAAGCAGAACATCCGGTGGATGAATGGACAGTCGATGGCATTCATGTTTGGCCGATGATTAAAATTGATTTGTTCTTTCGTTGGTTGAGAAAAACAGATAAACGATATAAAAAGGGCCAGTCATTGGCTGAGAAAGGTAATAGTATCTTGAAAAAGATGTTTTTAACATTAAAATCTTTTTTTAGCTTATTTATACTACTTATTCGACCGAAAAGCAAAAATAAACATATTTTGTTTATTGAGTCTACAGCATATCGATCTAGAATTGAAGGCAAAAGTCGGAATCGCTTTTATCATTCATTAACCAGCTATATTAAAGAAAATTACGCAGGATTTAATGTTCTTTTTCTCAATAGTGATGACTTCTTTAACAACTACGATCAAGACGAGAAGATTTGTTTTTTTAATAAATATTTCCGAGCTTTAAAACTACTGTCTTTTTTTAAAAATAAAAAACTTGTCACGCACCTTCCTGTTTATGATGATTTTATAGCTGTGTTCGGTGAAAAAGGTCATGAAGTTATAGTTGATTTATCATATTTAAACGAATTGATAAATCAGATCGTATCAGTTAAAGGACAAGTTTTTTTATCAAAAGTATTGATGAAGAAATTTAAAGTTAAGCTTGCTTTTGAATTATGTTATTACTCTGATACACGGTACGGTGCTAATATTGCAGCGAGAGAATTAGGAGTAAAAACAATCGAAATTCAGCATGGAGGGATGGGGCCAGAACATATTTCATATTCAGGTTGGACGAAGTTCCCAGAAAAAGGTTATAGTTTGTTACCTTCAACTATTTGGCTTTGGGATGAGGTTAGTTATGAGTTGATTAACGAATGGGTCAGTAAGCAGTATTATCATCAATGTGTTTTAGGCGGAAACCCATGGTTTTCAAGTGTTTTTAATAATCAAAATAAAGATTCGAATGAATTTTTAGAGGATAAGAAAATAATATTGTATACGCTACAAACTAATAATATAGAAGATTTTATTTTAAAAACAATACAAAACACACCTTCTAATTATCAATGGTGGATAAGAATGCATCCTACAAAACTAAATGCACGTGATCAGATTATACAGCAACTGAAGGACAGTGATATTTATCCCAAGGTTATATTGGACAAAGCGGCAGAATTGCCCTTACCAACTATATTACTGAATATCTGTATTCATATTTCTGCTTTTTCAGGTTGTATAACAGAGGCTGCTCTCCTTGGTAAGTTTTCAATAATATTAGATGAAGTAGGTGTTTCTAGTTACAGAAAACAAATTGAGGATGGAATGGCTATTGCTGAATTAAGCAAGGATGAAAACGCACTGCTTGAAAAAATAATTTGCTATTCTTCCACATCATCGATGTCTTCGCAGAAAAACATCGATGGTATACACGAATTATATAAAGAGATTTTGGATGATCTACTCAGTGACGAAATTATAAACGACGAAATTTAAAACAATGAAAATACTAATCATATCCTATTATGCTTTCCCGCTCAACGCAGTGCCTAGCTACCGCATTGAATCTTTCTGTGAAGGTTTTACGAAAGAAGGCGGTGATGTAACCTTGTTGACGCGGCATTGGGGGGCGAGTTTTAATTCTTGGGGTGATATTTTGATGTCAAATTTAAAAGATATTGAAATAAAAAAACAAAGAATTATAGAGAAATATTTTTACCATTCAAAGAAAGTAAAAAAGACTGTCGATTTAGATTATAAATACATCGAATCTTACTTTTTGAAATTAAAAGACAAGTTCAAGCCAGGAGCTGTAAATTAGTTGTTACAAGGAATTATAATATGAAAGCATTAATAACAATAACTTCCTGCAATAGACTTTCTGAAGTTGAAAAATTCATTTGGAACTATTTGAAATTTGCAAATGAAAATGATAACTTCCACTTCATACTTGCGGTAGACGGCGAAGACCAATCTTACATTGATTTTTGTTCTAAATTTGATATTCCGCTACTTTATTCTGAAGAACGAGAAGGTGTTGGTTTGTCAAAGAATAGGGTTTTGACTAAATTCCCTGATTATGATTATTATTTTTTCATTGAAGATGATGTAGAACTTTTGAAAAGCGATATTTTTGATAGCTGCATCGAGATATATAAAAAAACAGGTTACCCCCATTTGTGCGGAAATTTTGGACATGATATTTTTGAAATTAAAATTAATGGGTCTTTTCGCTTAAATAAATCTCTTTTAGGTGGCGGTTATTTCTCTTTTTTCACAAGAGAAGGTTTGGATAAAATTGGGGGTTGGAATACTCTATTCGCAAAATATAAACGATTTGGACATACCGAACATACGTATCGATTTTTCCATACGAAAACTCAACCAGCTCCATTTATCTTTGCTGCTGAATTTGATGGAATGATTATGTTACATAATCCAGCATCAGTAACTAAAGTTTTAGCTATCGAAACTGATGGAAGTCAACTAGTTATTGAAGAGCGTACTTTAATTGACTCAAAAACAACTTATTTCCCTTTACAAACCTTGTCTAATTTTCATTTCAATGAAAAAGCGATGGGTTTCAATGAAAAAGTCCATGGTTTTTTAAAAGAAAACCCTCAAAAATATCCTTTAACAAAAGGAAAAGAAAGAAAAAGAGCCTTTGGTGAGTATTATGCTTTGTTGATAGACAAGAAGAATAATTCTTTTATAAAGAATTTGGGTTTAGCTTTCAGATCCATGTACTTTTCACCTCTGAATAATGAACTCAAACATAAAATGAAATATTATTTTTAGAAAATGATTATGAACCAACCACTCGTTTCCGTCATTCTTCCTTGCTATAATGCTATGCCTTTCTTGCCGATGGCATTAGATTCTATTGTTAATCAAACCTACACCAACTTAGAAATAATTTGCATCAATGATGGTTCTTCTGATGAAACACCTCTTGTTTTAGAAGAGTATGCAAAAAAAGACAAACGCATTCGAGTAATTCACAATGAAAGCAATTTAAAACTCATTGGTACGCTCAATAAAGCCATTGGGTTGGCAAAAGGAGATTTCATTGCGCGCATGGATGCAGATGATATTTCTCATTTAGATAGAATTGAAAAGTTATTGACGGTACTCATCAATGAAAAAGTGGATGTAGTGTCTTGCAACAGCGAATTCATAGACATGGAAGGAAAGAAAGTTTCCAAAGGTTTTTTAAAAGCCATCACATCTGTTGAAATTAAGTTTGCTTCTTATTTTTTCACACCGATTGGCCATCCTAATTTGTTGTCCAGAAAAGAATTGTTCTTACAACATACTTATTCAACGGATAGCAATGCATATCATACAGAAGATTATGAGTTATGGACTCGAATGATAAGGAATGGAGTTAGGTTTGCTAATAATGATGAGGTACTTTATTCTTATCGGTTTAACGACAATAGCGTTTCAAGAAAATTTGAGGAAATTCAGAAAACTAATTTTGTGAAAAGTGCTCAAATTCATCAAGAATCTCTTTTAGAAAGAGAATTAAACAGAGATGTTGTTCGCGTGGCTGTTAATCGATTTGAGAACCCGAGTATCTCTTTTATTAAAGCAGGCTTTGAATTGATTGATGAAATTTCAACTGTTTTTGTTCAGAACGAAAAACCTACGAAACAGGCAATAAAATCATTGCGTTTCATTGTAACAACTCAAAAGACCGATGTAGCAATTCAAGCACTAAAAATCGGCAACTTAAAATTGAAATTTCACGCAAGTTTTTTGCTTTTAAAAATAATTTCATTTAATTTTCTAAACAAAAAATATCGTAATTATATTTTTTCAAAGTTTTAAAATCTATGTTTTTCCATACTCAAATCATCATTCCCAACCCAAGCTCCCCAAAAATTTAATTCATTTTACTATCTTTGTCCAATTATCTAACTACATATCCATAATACGAATGAAAATTAAAATATTAGTTACTGGCGGTGCCGGTTTTATTCCGAGTTGCTTGATTGACCGCTTGCTTTTGAATCCGAATTACTACGTGGTGGCGATTGACAACTTTTTAACGGGGCATCCAGATAAAATTTCCAAAAGTGAATTTGATAATTTCGAGTTTATCGAAGGCGATTGCAACGAGCTGTCTGTGATGGAAGCGATTTTTGAAAAACATCAATTTGATTATGTATTTCATTATGCGGCAGTTGTAGGCGTGAAGCGCACCACGGATTCTCCTTTGCAAGTATTGAAAGACATCGATGGCTTGAAAGCAATTTTCGATTTGAGTGCAGCAGCAAAAGTGAAACGAATTTTCTTTTCTTCCTCTTCAGAAGTTTATGGAGAACCGGTGGAAATGCCACAACGCGAACATACAACCCCCTTAAATTCCAAATTGCCGTATGCCATTGTGAAAAACTTAGGCGAAGCCTTTTGTCGCTCGTATCAGCACGATTGCGGCTTAGATTATACCATTTTTCGCTTTTTCAACACCTTTGGACCCAAACAAAGTCCTGATTTTGTGATGAGTAAATTCATCAATGCAGCGATGAAAAACGAAGACATCACCATTTATGGAGATGGATCTCAAACCCGTACTTTCTGTTATTTCGAAGACAACATCGATGCGTGTGTCAAAGCGTTTGAAAGTAATTTACACGTCAACGACATCATCAACGTTGGAAACGATCACGAAACCAGTATTTTGGAATTGGCGAAAATCATCATTTCAGCAACCAATTCAAGTTCCAGAATCGTTCATTTACCACCTTTAAAAGAAGGCGACATGACCAAACGTCAACCAGATACAACAAACGTAAGAAGGTTGCTCAACCGCGAGTTCACGCCTTTGGCAGTCGGAATGGAAAAAACGATTCATTCAGCAGTTTTCAAAAAATTGAACGGAATAGCGTAGGAGGGATTGAGTGATGGGTGTTCTGTGATGGGTTGCTAGTGGTCTGTGACGGGTTGCTAGTGGTCTGTGATGGGTGAGCTGTGATGGGAACTGTTGCCCGTCGTTCAGCGTGCATTAACTATTCACGGTTCACGGTTCACCGTTCACCGATCCCCGACCACCATTCACCGTTCCCCGTTTCCCGAACACCCCGAAAAAATGAAAAGACTTTTAATCGCTTCCTTAATTCTGAATTTACTAGCGGGGATTTTTGTGGTTAAGAAAATGTATCAACGGTATCAAGAACGCTTGGAAGTGAATGCAAAAGAAAGCCAGATTTCCTATTGGTTAAACCGAGACGAAGTGTTTGAAAAACTACCCATTGATAGCAATTCCATTGTTTTTATTGGAACCAGTTTGACGCAACATTTTGAACTTGCGGAGATTTTTCAAAACTTAAAAATCAAAAACAGGGGAATTACCGGTGATGATTTGCGCGGAATCACGCATCGTTTGGAACCAATCATTCGATCCAATCCGGAAAAGATTTTCATCGAAGCAGGAATCAACGACCTCGCACTCGGACATTCCGTTGCACAAATTCTAAATGAGTACCAGTTGCTGATTGAAACGCTGCAAAAGCGATTACCAAAAACCAAATTATACATCCAAAGTATTTTGCCAACCGTAATTGGTAGTGAATATTACAAATCCCACTGCAATCAAGCTGTCAACCAAAAAATTGTAAAACTCAACGCCGCGCTGCAACAATTCGCTGCTGTCCAAAAAATCACCTTCATCAACACCTATCCCGCATTCGCTTTGGAAGGTCAATTAAACCCAACTTTCTCCGCCGATGGCTTGCACATCAACGGAACCGGCTATCTTTTATGGGCAAAGATTTTAAGAACCTATTTGGAGGATTGAAGGATTCAAAGATTCAAGGATTGAAAGATTGAATGATTCACGGATTGAAAGATTCAGGGATTCAAAGATTCAAAGATTGAAAAAATTTCTAGCAAGAAAGAAACTGATTCCTCCAGAATCGAAACTGAAAAAGTTTCGTTTATGTTAGGATTGACAGAAACCTGCCACTCCACAACTCATCATACAGAATCGTTTAGTTCGAAATCACAACATCCATCAAGAATAATCGCAGTCGAAGCTAAATCTTGCACCTGCAAGATTTCCCCAGATGACCTCTGTCGTCAGCCTAAATCTGGGCATTAGCAGCATCCGGTTTCGATTATTTCAATCGAAATCACGCAGCTTGCGAAGTGAAGGGCAATGCGTAGCCCCTTGCAACAAGGTCCTTTTGGTTACTTTTTGACCTCGGAAAAAGTAACAAAATCATTTTCGAAGCGATAATCGTTTTTTCAAAAGCAATCTTAAAGCAACAAATAAAATTAATGCATCGCATTCGCTCAATAAAAAGATTCCTCCATTCTCGAAACTGTAAAAGTTTCGTTTATGTTTGGATTGACAGAAACCTGCCACTCCACAACTCATCATACAGAATCGTTTAGTTCGAAATCACAACATCCATCAAGAATAATCTCAGTCGAAGCTAAATCTTGCAACCGCAAGATTTCCCCAGAAGATCTCAGCGATATCCTAAATCTGGGCATTAGCATTATCCGGTTTCGATTTTTCATCGAAATCACGCAGCTTGCGAAGTGAAGGGTAATGCGTAGCCCCTTGCAACAAGGTCCTTTTGGTTACTTTTTGACCTCGGAAAAAGTAACAAAATCATTTTTGGAGCGATAATCGTTTTTCAAAAACAATCTTAAAGCAACAAATAAAATTAATGCATCGCATTCGCTCAATAAAAAGATTCCTCCATAATCGAAACTGAAAAAGTTTCGATTATGGAGGAAAGACGGTTCGTGCGGTATTTAGCAAATTTTCAAAAGCTAAGCTTTTGAAAATTTGACACCAAGATCATCACCCTGTCCTTCCGAAACAGTTCTAGAAGAAGAAATCTTTTACTTTTCAAGAATAATCGCAGTCGAAGCTAAATCTTGCACCTGCAAGATTTCCCCAGATGACCTCTGTCGTCAGCCTAAATCTGGGCATTAGCAGCATCCGGTTTCGATTATTTCAATCGAAATCACGCAGCTTGCGAAGTGAAGGGCAATGCGTAGCCCCTTGCAACAAGGTCCTTTTGGTTACTTTTTGACCTCGGAAAAAGTAACAAAATCATTTTTGGAGCGATATTTTTTTCGATAGGATCATTGAAAGGAGAATTTGCATTCATCGAGTCTTCAATTGTCATTCCGAACGAGTGAGCGAGTGAGGAATGATAATGAATTCCCAATGTCATGCACTTCAAAAAAATCGTATATTTGTTTGATCAGAAAATTAAAAAATCACCCATGAAAAAAAACACAATAAAACACAGCATATGTATGGCCATGGTTGCCATTTCCTTCTCAGCTTCTGCGCAGATTTCTATTCCGAATGGTGGTTTTGAAAACTGGGGGAATGTTGCACCTGGAAATAGCGACGAACCAGCTGGCTGGTATTCCAACAAAAGCGGAAGTTCTACGGCACAATCTGGACCTCAAACTGCATTCAAAGAAACCAACAATCCACGAACTGGAAGTGCATGCGTGCGCATTGAGACGAAAGACATGATCATTGCCAAAGTGAATGGCAGTTTAACAACAGGAGTGATCAACGCGCCAAGCATCGATAAATCAAGAGGATATGTTGGTACGCAGAATTTTACGACACTAACTGATGTACGTCGCAAACCATTTTCAGCGCGACCAGATAGTTTGGTGGGCTGGTATAAATACACCCAAGGAGGCGCTGCAGAAAAGGCGAAAATTGTCGCGATTTTACACAAAGATCAGTACAACGACCCAGAAGTTCCGGTAGCAGCAAATACTTCAATTTATTCAGACCTTTCAGCGAATCGAATCGGAAAAGCACTTTTCATTTCACCAGCAGCAAACACTTCTGAATGGACTCGTTTTGCAGTTGCTTTTGACTATGCTTCTGCAGAAAGTCCTGCATACATCATGTTGAGCATCACCTCTTCTGAAAACCAACTGACCAACGTGGCAGGAAGTAAATTGTGGTTGGATGATTTGGAAGTAATCTACAACCCAATTTCAGGACCGTGCAATGGACCATCTAATTTAGTCGTTACACAACACCCAAATACCATCGATCTAACATGGACTGCAGCAGCAACAGTTCCAACTCAAGGATACGGTTATTGCATCATTTCTTCGGATTCTGCACAAACGCCAAAGGTTTATTTTCCGACAGGAAGTACGACAATAGCAGGGATTACAAAAACGACAGCGCAGTATTCTGAAAATTTCATTCCAGGAACAGTTTATAATGTTTATCTGAAATCATTTTGTAACGTTGCTAGTTCGAACACATCTCCAGATTTAACGCAAACCTTCTTATTTGACGGTCAGGTTGGTGTGAACGATATTCAAGCAAATGACTTTCAGGTTTATGCTTTTGAAAACAACATCAGCATCGACTTAACAGATGCAAACGAAAGTCATGCAACACTCATCCTTTTAGATCTGACGGGAAAAGAAGTATTTAAACACCATTTAAACGGTACTAAAAAACATCAAATCACCCTTCCAACTTCCATCAAGACCGGAACGTACTTTTACACGATTTTAGGAGATAAAATCCAAAAGACGGGGAAGATCGCACTTTAACTAAGAGAATAGCATATTAATTTCACCCTTTCAGGGCAATACCGATAATAATCCTACCTCAATGCCCTGAAAGTTTGATCTCTTCAATCGATGGGTAAAGCCTTTGATTAAAAAAGAGTTCCTCCTTCAAAGTCCTGAAAGGAAACAATATCTTTAAGAAACCTTTACGCTCATAAAAAATAAAGTTCCTATTAATCTCGCTAAACCAAGCGAAATTAATATACAAAACTAAAAAGTAGATTAAGTTTTAATCGAGACACCCTCAAAAAGAACAAATGAAGTACGTAATCACCCTATTCTCCTTCTTATTCGCTACCATGGCTTGGACACAAGACAAAGGAATTTTAAAGGGAGTCATTACCGAACTAGCGACGAAAGAGACGCTGTTTGGCGCAACAATCAGAAACGTAGCAGATCTTTCGCAAGGTACTCGTTCTGATGTCAATGGGAACTACGAAATCGAATTATCAGCAGGTTCGTACCAATTTGTTTGTGGATTTCCGATTTTAGCCAGTGATACGATTCACGTGGTGATTGTAGCTGGTGAAACCGTTATCAGAAATATCGCGTTGGATGAAATCAGTAAGTTGATGGAAACGGTCGTGATTTCCTCCAGTCGATACGCGCAAAAACTGGAAGAACAAGTTGTTTCCTTAGAAGTACTTAAACCGTCAGCGATAACCAATAAAAATGCCACGTCGATTGAAGGCGCTTTGGAGTCTGTGCCGGGCGTTGCAATCATTGATGGCGATCCGCAAATTCGCGGTGGAAGCGGATTTACTTTTGGCGTTGGTTCGCGCGTTGCGATTGTGGTGGACGGAATTCCTTTGCTCAGTGGCGACGCTGGAAAACCAGAATGGGCGTACATTCCGGTGGAGAATATTGAACAAGTTGAAATCATCAAAGGTGCTTCTTCAGTTTTATACGGTTCTTCAGCGATGAATGGCGTGATTCACATCCGATCGGCATATCCGCGAAGCAAGCCCAAAACGGTGATAAACTATTCTGCAGGAATGTATTCCAAGCCGAGTAGAGGAGAAGATTGGTACGGAAATTCCATTCCGGGATATACGAATTTGAACTTCATGCATTCCAGAATTATTAAAAAACGTTTGGATTTTGTGATTGGTGGAAATCTAAACATCGATCAAGGATACATCGGGCCAGCGCCAGATCAGCCATACATGCCGCAAGACATGAAAGAAGCGTTTTTGATGACAGATTCAATTCCAACGTATTCCAACCAAGACATGGTGAAAATTCGGGCTCGAATGAATTTCAATTTACGTTATCGTTCTGAAAAAGTGAAAGGACTTTTATACGGCATAAATGGAAACATGATGTACAACAAAACCAACCTGCCATTTGCTTGGCTGGATGATTCTTTGGGTTTATATCGCTCGTATCCAGGTGCTTTGTTTATGGAAACTCAAAAGTTATTCAACATCGATCCGTTTGTGAAATACATTTCAAAATCGGGTGTCATTCACAATTTGAATACGCGTGTTTTTCATTCCAATAACTACATTTCAAACAATCAATCCAACAGTGGAACGCTATTTTATGGAGAATATCAGTACAATAAAAAATTCAAAACCATTGATTTAAACTTCGCAGGAGGAATTGTTGGGAGCCTTTCAACGTCGCAAGCGGAATTATATGCTTCCAGCGGTCAAGCTCGAAATGAAAATAAAAACGCTGCGGCTTACATTCAGTTGGATAAAAAAGTATGGGAAATTCTTCAATTGACAGGTGGTGTTCGATATGAGTTTTACAAAACGAATAATTTACAGAGTGAAACCGCACCGATTGTAAGAGCAGGAGCCAATTTGCAGCTGACAAAAGGAACATTCGTGCGAACTTCTTTCGGGCAAGGATATCGCTATCCAACCATTACTGAGCGCTACATGATGACCAAAGCTGGACTTTTTGGTTCGTATGCCAATCCAGATTTGAAACCTGAGAAAAGTAAAAGTTTTGAGTTGGGTTTAAAACAAGGTTATAAAGTGGGTCGCTTGATGGGATACATTGACATTGCTGGTTTTTATCAGCATTATGAAAATACCATCGAGTACCTTTTTGGTGTTTGGGATCCAACCTTTACCGTAGTTGGTTTCAAATTTATGAATACTGGTACATCTCGCGTTCGCGGAATTGACATCAGCGTTGTTGGTAAAACAGATGAAAAGAAAAAATTCAGCATGCTGGGAATGTTTGGATACACTTTTGTTGATCCCGTTAGTTTAGAGCCTGACTTGATTTACGGTCAAACTGGATCTCTACAACCGGGAACTCCGGGCGAAAATTTGAGTTACAACAGTACATCCTACAATCCCGAAGGAAATATCTTAAAATACCGCTTCAAACATTTGGTCAAAGCAGATTTAGAATTTACGTATACCAAATTTGTGTTGGGTTTTTCCTACCGATATTATAGTAAAATGGAAAATGTCGATCGATCTTTGGGTGATATTGAATTGATTACGGAGAGTGCTTATCCGTATTTTGAAAAGATTAAGATCCTAAACTACTGGAAATCCAACAACGGATATCACCTTGTGGACACGCGTTTTAGCTATAAATTGTCGGATAAACATCGAGTTTCTGTGATTTGTAACAATCTTTTCAACGTCAATTATTCCTTGCGACCGATGAAAGTAGAATCGCCACGAACGATTTCCATGCAGTATATTTATGTGTTGGGTAGACGGTGAACGGTTGTCGGTGAACGGTGGACAGTGTTCGGTGAGCGGTGTTCGGAAACTCCCACCACCCATCACCCACCACCCATCACCCATCACCGATCACCCATCACTCACCACCGATCCCACATCACCAAAAAAAAGAATCAAATTCAAAATTAATAGCTTAATTTTGCCGAATGAAAATCGCAACCATCATCGCTTTTTTGGCATTTGCTATCACTGTCTTTTCGCAAGATAAAGTTCAGATCAAAGACGCTCGAACTCTGGAAACCATTCCGTTTGTAAAGATTTCTTTCGACAATCAAGCTTCCGTTTTGGCAGACATCGATGGATATTTCACCATTGATTTAAAAGCGGTTAAATCCATTAAATTGAAAACGCTTGGATATTTAGATTCGACGATTTCGACGATTGACATTACCAACAACGAGATTTTTTTAGATGCTGAAGCCATGTTGTTGGATGAGGTGAAAATTCTCCCGGGAGAAAATCCTGCACATCGAATTATGGATCAAGTGATTGCGAATCGAAAGAAAAATAGTCCGCTGGCAAATAATGCGTTTGAATACAACAGTTACAGTAAATTCTATTTCACGATGGATCCAACTGCTTTGGAGCAAATTCCAGCTGAAACGGAAGATTCTTCCTTGATTCAAATCCGAAATCTGTTCACGAGTCAGTATTTGTTTTTGATGGAAAGTAGTTCTACTCGAAAATTCATGCCACCAAATCGCGACAATGAAGTCATCACAGCTTATAAAGTTTCTGGTTTTAAAGATCCGATGTTTTCCACTTTTGCCAACGAAATGCAATCGTTTAGTTTTTACGACAATCAGTTTGAATTGATGGGGAAAGCGTATATCAATCCAATCGCATTGGGAGGAACGAGACGTTATTTGTTTTTGATGGAAGATACAACGGTCGTTGGTTTAGATACTACGTTTACCATTTCGTACCGACCAAGAAAAGGAAAGAATTTTGACGGTTTGAAAGGACAATTGTTTATCAATACCAACGGTTGGGCGATTGAAAAAGTAATTTCAGAACCGAATGAACCGGGCGATGCAATAACCATTCGAGTGGTTCAAGAATACCAATTTATCGATGGTAAAAAATGGTTTCCTAAAAAATTAAGTTCGGAAATCAGCATGCCGATTATAAATATCAATTCAGAGTTGAAAAATTCCTCGATCATCGGAAAAGGAAATACCTATGTCGATAACATGGTCCTCGATCCCGATTTGCGGAAACGAGATTTTAAAAGTGTAGCCATTGAAACGGAGCGAAATGCAGACCGAAAATCCGATAATCATTGGGATTCAACGCGGGTTTATAACCTGACGGATCAAGAACGAAAAACGTATCAGGTAATTGATAGTATTTCCAAAGAAAATAGGTTAGAAATGCGTTTGAAACTGTTGATGGCGCTGGCAGATGCAAAATTACCTTTGGGAAATGTAAACTTGGATTTATTGCGTTTAGCCAATTACAACATGTATGAAGGATTTCGACTCGGATTGGGTTTAGAAACTTCTGAAAAATTAATGAAACGTGCAACTGTTGGCGGATATTTCGCCTGGGCAACAAGCGATAAAGATTGGAAATATGGCGGTTTTGCAGACTTTAAAATCTATCCAAGAAATGACTTTAAATTGCATTTGAAATACCAACAAGATGTGGAAGAACGAGGAGGAGACAGGTTTTCTTATCTCAAAGATGGTGTCAACATCAATTCGATGCTTCGCAATTTATACAGTTTGAATAAAGATAGAAAGCGACTGGCGGAAGTAGCGCTTTCTGGTTATGTTGTTCCAACGATGAAACTGGCGGTTTTTGGGAATTACCAACGCTTGTATTATACGGAAGGATATCAATTTGCTCGAAATTCCGTTTTAGAACCCTCACAAGTTGACCTCTCAGAAGTTGGTTTGGAATTTTCTTGGCATTTCAGAGAGAAAATCATCCAATTGGGAAACAAAAGAATTTCCAAAGGATCTAAATTTCCAAAATTAAAAGTGAGAGCAACGCACGGAATTGCAGGAGTTTTTGATTCAAAATACGATTATTTACGCTTAAATGCAGCGTTGTCACAAGATGTTTCTCTTCGTGGATTCGGTAATTTTATCTGGGTTTTGAGTGCATCCAAAACGGAAGGAAGTGTTCCTTTATTCTTGCTACATACTGGAAATGCAACTGGAGTTCGCTGGAGATTAACCGTTCCAAATACCTTTGAAACGATGGAACCGAGCAGATTTTACAACGATCAGCAAGTGAGTCTTTTCACAAGAGTACGTTTGTTAGCTTGGAAAACCAAAAAGAGTTGGTTCGAACCACAATTATCAGTGCACCACGCCATCGGATTTGGAACGATGAAAAATCAAGCCAATCATCCAAATACTGTTTTCGAAACCATGGAAAAAGGCTATTACGAAGGTGGAATCATCTTGGATAATTTATTGGTATCTAGTTTTTTCTCAATTGGAGCAGGAATTTTTAGCAATTATGGACCTTATTCCGTTCCAAAATTTGATAAAAACATGACGATTAAATTCAGCATCAATTTTAAAATGTAGAGTTTTACATGCTTTAGATACGCAATGCATTGCGTATCTAAAGCATACAATAAAAACACCAAGCAAGCATTCCATTCTTCACAAAATAGAAGAAAAATAAGTTGGTGAAAGTGTTTGATTTTAAGTGATTTGATTGTGTTTGAATGACTTTGAACGTGTTGAATTTCAAAGAAGCTTGATGATTTCCATTGTCTTTCCTTGAGTTTTCCCTATTTTTAGGGGATATTTAAGAATCATTCATCTCGTTTTAACTAGAAGACACAATTATTTCCCTATGAAGAAATATTTCCTATTACTAACTCTTTTATTCATTTCACTCTTTTCTTATTCTCAAGTTACACCAGAAGCCAACGAATTAGATGTTATTTTCAAAAGTTACACCGGCTGGTTTGTCGATTTTATTTTTTATGAAATTAGATTTACCGAAACCTTTCGGATTCCCTGGGTTTTAATTGTCCTAATCGGTGGTGCAGTTTATTTTACGATTTACTTCCGTTTTATAAACATCAGACATTTTTGGACTGCCATCAAAGTCGTCAAAGGAGATTATGCCGATGTAGAACAACACGATGTGGATAAATTGTACAAAGATGTCAGCATTGAAGAACAGCAAGAGCACATCGAAGAGATTTTAGAAGAAGATAAAACCGAAGGAGAAGTTTCTCATTTTCAAGCCTTGACAGCTGCGCTTTCTGCTACGGTAGGTTTAGGGAATATTGCCGGAGTTGCTTTATCAATCGGTGGACCAGGTGCAACATTTTGGATGATTGTTGCAGGTATTTTCGGAATGGCATCTAAGTTTACAGAATGTACTTTGGGTGTCAAATTTAGAGATATCGGTCCAGACGGAACTGTTTATGGTGGTCCAATGTACTATTTGAAAAAGGGCTTGGGTGAGAAGGAAATGATTATTTTCGGAAAAGTACTCGCTGTTATATTTGCGATTTTCACCGTGGGCGGATCATTAGGCGGAGGAAACATGTTTCAATCCAACCAAGCTGCTGCGCAGTTTAACCAATTGTTTGGTTTGCAAGACACCAATGCATCCGTTTATTTCGGAATTGTGATGGCGATTGTGGTTGCCATCGTGATTATTGGAGGAATCAAGCGAATTGCCCGTGTGACCGAAAAAGTCGTTCCATTCATGGCAGGTATATACGCGTTGGGCGCTTTGATTATCATCGGAATCAATTATCAATACATCGGAACCGCTTTCAGTTTGATTTTTGAAGGAGCGTTTACTGGACCTGGAATCGGTGGTGGTTTTGTTGGTGTTTTAATCCAAGGAATCCGAAGAGGAGCTTTCTCAAACGAAGCAGGAATTGGTTCTGCTGCCATTGCGCACTCCGCAGTAAAAACAAAATATCCAGCTTCAGAAGGAATCGTTTCTTTGCTAGAACCGTTTATCGATACCGTTGTCATTTGTACGATGACCGCTTTGGTGATCATCATTACCAACATCGATCACAACATTTTAGAATACGGTCAATCGGTTACTGGTGGCGTAGAGTTGACAGCAATTGCTTTTGATAGTGCCATTCCTCATTTTTCTATTGTGTTGACAATCGCGGTAATTCTTTTCGCTTTTTCCACCATGATTTCGTGGTCATACTACGGAATGCAAGGTTGGGCTTATTTATTCGGCAGAAGTAAAAAAGCGGAAATGATTTATAAATTCATTTTTGTGGTTTTTACATACATCGGAGCAACCATCAGTCTTGGTTCCGTTGTCGATTTTTCAGATGCGATGATTTTCGCCATGGCAGTTCCCAACATCATCGGATTGGTCATTCTGGCACCGATTGTACGAACTGAATTGAAGGAATACATGCACGCAATTAAAATTAAGAAAGATGCTTTGAAAGAAGGGCTGGAAGATGTAGCTAAAATGTAGTGGATTGAAGAGTCGATTTGCATCAAGATGTTTTAATTGCAAAGTTCATCGAGTTATTTAGTACCTGAGAGAAACGAAATGCTGCCTCCTTTGTGTTTGCCCGAGATATACGGCAAGTGACTTATATAAATTGAGAAACCTTTGCGTTAAATTTGCGGCAACTGTCAATTTACCTTCGTCATGCCGCTTATTTATATTTTGTATTTGTTCGTTATCCTGTTGTTTTTTATCATCACTTTCTTGATTCTTGACAATCGGTTGGTTCGTATTCGCTTGCAGGAAAAACCGATGCAATTACAACTTAAATTGCGAGAGAAGATGAAAATTTACAAGGCGCAACAAGTGAAATTATCCAATTTAAGCGAAATTCAGCATGAAATGGATGAAAAAATCGTGCAAATGAACATGCATCTAACGTTTTTGAAAGAAATTTCAGAAGAAAATAAATCCACTGAAGTTGTGGCTAAAATGATGGAATTGAACATGCATTTTACAACTGAACAAATAAATAAATCAATGAAATTGATCCAAGAATTGAAAAGTGAGAAAAAATAATAATATCTTCATTGACTTAAACTCACTTTACTTGAAATACTTTCTTTCTATATTTTTATTGGTTTTCTCAATTCAGATTTCAGCTGCCCAAAAACCCGACGCTGAACTTTCAACTTTGCGCGTGCAACTGGAAAACGGCGGCGATGTGAAATTTGGAAAGCAGATGGGAATAGCAAGAAAAGGCTATTCGCTTGCTCAAAAAGAGAAATCGCAAAATAATTTGGTGTTCTTTGCTGCTGCACTGGGTGATATTTTTCATTTTAAATCCGAGATGGATTCAGCTTTACACTATCATTTAATTGCTTTGAAGATTTACGAAAAGCAAAATGATTTCACAGGGAAAGGAATTGTTTTGAATAAAATTGCAAGAGTTCATCGCAAATTAGAGAACACGAACAAAGCGTTGAATTATTACGATTTGCTTTTAAAACTTCAAGTAAAACAAGGAAATCAAGAAGGAATTGCTGTTGCTTTGAATGAAAGTGGTGTGGTGTACGAGCAAATGGGCAATCAGCAAGAAGCACAGAGTCGATACAGGCGCTCTTTGGAAATTCAAAAGGAGCGAAAGGATTCAACTGGTATTGGTTATGCTTTAAGTTTCATCGGCTACAATTACCTTATTCAGTCAAAATGGACGGAAAGCGAAAAATACCTCTTAGAATCCGTGTTCTATTTTCAAGAAACCAAAGACTCCTTTGCTTTGTGTCTTAATTACAGCTATTTGGGTCAATTGTATTCTAAAACCGCACAATTTGAAAAGTCGAATGCATATATTTTAAAATCAAATAAAATTGCGTGGAATATTAAGTATGCAGACATTGAAATTGAGAATTTAAAAGGGTTGATTCACAACACAGAACGCAAGGGAAACTTTCAGGAAGCATTGAAATTACAGAGACAATTGATGACGTTAAGGGACAGCTTATACAACATTGAAAAAATTAAAAATGTCGAAAACATCAATGAAAAATATCAAACTTCCGAAAAAGAGAAACAATTGTTGATTCAGGAAAGTGAAATTGCTGCGAAAGAATTAAACATTCAAAGCCGTAATCAGTGGATTGCTGGACTAACTCTTTTATCATTTTTAGTAGCAATCATTGGTTTTTTAATCTACAGAGGTCAACGCATACGAATCGAGCAACAACAGAATGAAAATAGGTTGAAGATGGAAGTGCAACGTGTTGAAGCTGATAATTTGTTGCAGCAACAACGTTTAAATATTTCGAGAGATTTACACGATAACATTGGTTCCCAGCTCACTTTCGTCATTTCATCCGTTGATACGTTGAAGCATTTTATGGGAAATAGGGATGAAAAAATCAGTTCTCGCTTGTCGATGGTGAGTGATTTTGTGAAAGATACCATTGTAGAATTAAGAGATACAATTTGGGCGATGAATCAACATCACATCGATATTGAAGATTTGAAAATTAGAATTGCCAATTTCATTGAAAATGCAACGCGTTCAGTTCCCAACATGCGGTTTACTTTTCATGACGAATTGGGTGAAAATTGGAGACCAGAATACGATTCCAAAACGGGAATGAATATTTATCGCATTATTCAAGAAGCAGTAAATAACGCGGTGAAACATAGCAAAGCAAGTGAAGTCGTTGTGAAAGTTTCTACTCAAAATCAACAAATTATTTTTGAGATTTCTGATAATGGTTCTGGTTTTCAGGCAGATCAAAACTATGAAGGTAAAGGTTTGAGCAGCATGCAGAAAAGAGCAAGTGAAGTGGAAGCAACTTTACGTTTAACAAGTAGTGAAAACGGAACAACAATCGTTTTAACTTTAAATCAAATTCCAAGATCGTAAGCAGATGAAAATAAACGTAGCAGTGATTGACGATAATGCTTTTTTAATAAAAGCTGTTCTCGATAAACTATCCTTTTTTGAAGACATTCACATTAAATTTACAGCAGTCGATGGCGCGATGGCGTGTGAAAAAATAAAGGAAGAAAACAATGTTCAAGTGATTTTGATGGACATTGAAATGCCTAAAATGAATGGAATTCAAGCAACAGAAATCATCAAGAATTTACATCCGCAGATTAAAATCATCATGTTAACGGTGCTAGATAACGATGAAAGTGTTTTCAAAGCGATTCAAGCAGGTGCAGATGGTTATTTCTTGAAAGAGGTTGATCCGCAAACGCTGTACGACGGCATTCTTCAAACCATCAACGGCGGTGCCGCAATGACACCTTCCATTGCCATGAAGACGCTGAAATTACTAAGAAATCCATTGGTGATGGAAAGAGAAGTACAACTCGATGAAGTACAATTGACTTCACGTGAAGTGGAGGTTTTGGAACAATTAAGCAAAGGGTTAACGTATCACTTAATCGCTGAAAACTTGGTTCTTTCGCCATTTACCATTCGAAAACACATTGAAAACATTTACAGAAAACTGCAAGTTCACTCCAAAATTGAAGCGATTCAACAAGCCAAGAAAAGGAATATTATTGAGTAGTTGAATTGCTGTTTTTCTAACATAATCATGCTTAGATTTAATTCATTTTTCCAATCTTCTTTTGTTCTATAAGCTTGTATCGTCCTGCTGTGAAAAGCCGCTAAGTTTAAGATCCTCAATTGATATTCTTAAACAAAATCAGACAAAAATGTTCGGTAGTCGTCTAGATTTTTCAGCTTTTTAAATCTTCGGTAATCTCCCGTTTCCTTTAGAACTCCAGCATGGAAATATTCCCAATAATGTTTGGTTTTCAAAAAGATATTTCCTTGGTTGTCAGATTCTGAAAGGTGGTTTTCTAATAATTGAACTAAAAAAGATTCAAAAACACTTCTCCAGTCTTCCGGTAATTCTTCGCTATCTTCCTGAATCATTTCAAAGAGAAATGGATTCCCGATTGCTTCGCGGCCAATCATCCAATGATTCACTTCTGGAAACATGGTTTTTAAAGTTCTAAATTCTGCGACAGAACGAATATCACCGTTGTAAGTCAAGCGATGATTTGTCAGCGGAATGCAGTTGGTGAATTGATGGCGGTCGCATTCTCCTTGGTAAAGTTGTTTTCCATAGCGCGCATGAACTATGATTTCTGTCAAAGGATACGCATTCAGTTCTGGAAGAATTTTTAGAATGTCGTTGGTGTCTTCATAACCCATGCGCATTTTGATTCCCACCTGAAGCTTGGTCTTCGGCAAAACTTCATCTAAAATATGCGTAATTTTTTCTGGTTTGTTCAAGATTCCAGAACCTAAGTCGCGTTTGGCAACCATCGGGTAGGGGCAACCTAAATTCCAATTGACCTCCGTGTATCCTAAATCGGCAATGTAATCTGCCATGATAAAGAAATCGGCTGGACAGCAGGCCATCAATTGCGGAATAACGGGTTCGAATGGATTATTTTTAGGTAGAATGTCTTTTTTCGGACCTTCTTTTATCGTTCCATCGTTGTTCATCTTCAAATACGGTGCATAAAATTGATCCACATCGCCCATAAATTCCTGAAAAGCATTTCGAAAATGATGATCGGTAAAACTTTGCAAAGGTGCTAGATTTAGGAAGTCTCTCATGCGATTTGAAAATGGGTTGTATGGTATTTAAATGCGTTTTAAATGATCTTTAAACGAATTTGAAAGCTTGTAAAATGAAAAAAGACTTTCAGTATTCAAACTAAAAGTCTTTTCTATCTGTAAAATTGATCTATTTCTTTTTAAACTTCTGGATTGCATTCACGGTGAAATCAGATAAAACCAATTTCCCACTCATTCCTGCACGTTCCGCCAAAAGCGTATCCCAGTTTTCTGTTCCTTGCCAAAAAATGGATTTTAACATCGACATCGCTTCAGGATTTGATTCCGCCAAGGTTGTTGCCAATTTATCGATTGCTTTATCCATTTCTTCAGTTGTTTGATAAACAGCAGCATATAAACCTTTGTTCATCGCCCATTGAGCAGATTGCCAAGAAGTTGCATCAATTGCCAACTGACTCATTGCAGCTGTACCAATCTTGCGTTCAACTGCTGGTCCAACCACAAACGGCCCGATTCCAACAGCTAACTCAGAAAGTTTTACTTCGGCGTGCTCAGTCGCCAAACAATAATCAACAGCAGAAGCCATTCCAACTCCGCCACCAACAGCTTTTCCTTGTACGCGACCAATGATTAATTTCGGACATTTTCGACACGCGTTGATGACATTTGCAAAACCAGAGAAGAAAGTCGTTCCAACTTCTAAATTTTCAATGGAAATCAATTCATCGAAACTCGCTCCAGCACAAAATGCTTTTTCACCCGCTGATTTCAAGATAATCACTTTGACAGCTTCGTTGTTTCCCATTTCCGTAATGGTATTTGCTAATTTTTGAAGGATTTTCCCTGGTAACGAATTACTCAACGGATGACCAAATTCTACGGTTGCAATTCCTTTTTCATTAATTTCAAAATGAACGTGACCTTGATTGATAGCTTCTGACATGCTTTAATTTTTGATACAAATATACAAAATCAAGATTGGATTATTAAGGTTGAGAAGAAAAGATGTTTGCGACCTTGAATGTAGAAACGTTTATTTTTTGACGTGGATGCGTATTAATTTAGCCACAAATTTTCACGAAACCTGCTTCGCGGTCACGGATTTTTTTTTGATAAACACTCCCAAATTACACAGATTGAATTTTTGCAAATTTTAATCCGTTAATTACTTAGCTAACATATTAAATCCGTGCTATTCGGGTATGCCCTTCAATTTTACCGCCAAAGGCAGCATCGCAGATACCGCGCAGCAGATACGAAGTAAATCCATGCCTAACCCTTTCCCAACAATCCCCAAAAACAAAAAAGTCCCACGTAACGAATTACGCAGGACTTCCCAATAATCTTAATTCAGTCTATTGAAAAACCGTAGCTTCAACTTTACCGTTAATTTCGATCGTAGTTAATTTGCCATCTAATCCCATGTTACCAAGCATCAAGGTAGATGAATGAGGAAATAAGATGCCATTTACTTCTTTAAAATCTCCGAATGTTCGAACTACTTCAACAGATTCTCCTTCTGCTTTCTGGATGTTCAATGATTTTACTTTGTTGAATGTATTTACATCGTAGTAATCGAATGATTGACTTTCGCCATCAACAACTTTTAAAACATAAACATCTTTCCCGTCCATTTCTTCAATTCCTAAAAGAGAATAATCAACTTGGTTTGCTTCGTAGTTTAATTCAGCAAAAACACCGCCTTTCTTTTTTCTTTCAGCAATTTCTTCTTCTGTGAAATCTTTTTTACCAGTTTGCATGTTAGAAGAAGAACCTTTAGATCCATCAAAATAATCTTTTTGAATCATCATTCCTTGCATTTCCATTTTAGAAGCAGTTTTGTTTGGCGCAACGAAATACGTTGTTAAAACCAATGGAGAAGGAAGTTGAGCATTACTCATTTCCATCACTTGCTTGATTGATTTTACTTTTTTCAATTTCTTGTTTGCAGCTTTCATGGAAGTAGAAACAGTCGTTGCTAAAATGTATTTTTCAATCAATTGTTGTTTGGTGATCGCAGCTGTTTTCATTTCTTTCACTTCGTTTCCGAAAGCATCGAAAAGTTCGATTTTACCATCTGCATCAAATACTTTTAATTTTTCCAAAATGTCTTCATTTCCTACTACAATGATGTTGCAGTTCTGAGCGGTGAAATAACTTTGAGTCATATCCAAAACATCTTCTTTGCTAATGTTACCTAGTTTTTGTAAATAGGTTTGGTAGTAATCACTTGGTAAGTTGTAACGAACAATGTTCAATGCAAAACGAGCAACTGTTTGCGGATTTTCCAATGAACGTGCAAAGTTTCCTGCCATAACAGATTTCGTTAAATCCAATTCAGAATCTTTTACATAACTGTCCGTAATGTTTCCTAACTCTTTCAAAATTTGAACAATTGCACTATCCGTCACATCGTTTCTAAAGTTTCCAGAAACAGAAAAATAACTTCCGTTGTTGGTAATGTCTAAACTAGAATAACAACCATAGGTGTATGCTTTGTCTTCACGTAAGTTTTGCATCATTCGGGTTCCAAAACCGCCACCACCAAGAATACCGTTTGCAACCGTCAATGGAATTTGGTCTTTGTCTCCTTGTTTGATTTTGATTGGATACGTAATCACTACTTTGGATTGAACAGCACCCGTTTTTTTAACGAAAATAACGCGATTTCCTTTGCTGAAAATTCCAGGACCTACTTCTTGTTTGTAAGCTGCTCCTCCTTTCCAAGTACCAAAATACTTTTCGACCATTTCTTTCGCTTGTTCCTTATTCATGTCACCAACGATCACCAAGTAACTACCTTGTGGCGTGAAAATCATTTTGTAGTAATTCTCAACATCTGTTTTGCTAATCGCTTCCAAAGTAGCTTCCGTCATCACTTCTCCATACGGATGTCCTTTTGGGAAATTTGCTTTTTGAACTGCGTTGTTAGCCATTTCATCAGCACTCGATTTTGCAGAAAGCAAAGCAGATGCATTTAATTTTTTGATGCGATCAAATTCCGCTTCTGGGAAATTGGCGTTTAATAAAACATCTGACATCAATTCCAGTCCTTTCGGAGCGTGTTTAGATAAGCATGACAAGTAAATAGAAGAACCCGTTGCACTTAACGTTGCACCAATGTAATCAATCTCATTGTCTAATTTATCTTTCGATCTATTGCTTGTTCCAGACATAATTAATTGTCCAGTAATATCAGATAAACCTGCTCGGCTTCCTTCGGCAATTGGATCAGCACCCATCACCAATTGGATGGAAACTTTTGGCAATTTGTGGTTTTCTGAAAGAATAACCGTGATTCCGTTATTGGTTTTAAAAACTTCAGAATCTTTAATATTAATCGTTGGAGGCGTTGCAGCTTTCGGACGAACGGATCTGTCCAATTGACTGTATCCAAGTGATGCACTTAATATCAACGCACAGGATAAAATTATTTTTTTCATTTGTGTTTTTTTGAATGAATTTTAAAATGACTTTCAGTTGTTTACACAACTCAATAAGCTAGCATGAACTCTTATTTCGGTTGTGGTAAATAATATAAGATCACTCTGTTTTCTGGCGTGAAATATTTTTTAGCAACACGTTGAATATCTTCTCTCGTCACCGCCATGTATTTCGCCATTTCTTGGTTAATCATTGCTGTTCCGCCATAGTAAAGGTAGTTTTGAGCTAAGTTTTCAGCAATACCTGCAACCGAACTGTTGGAAGTAATTACGTCATTTTCTTTCCCATTTCTTAATTTTTCAAATTCTTCCTGAGAAATCAATTCGTTTTGAACAGCCATTACTTCTTCATCCAATGCTTCTTGTAATGTTTTACAATCAACACCAGCCGAACCAATTGCAGCTACCAATCCCATTCCTGGATCTTCCAAAGGGAAAGCAAAAGAGAATGCCGCCATGGCCAATTGCTTTTTCTCAACAATGTTTTTGTTCATTCGAGAACTCGTTCCTCCTGATAAAACAGAATTCAACATGTCCAATGCATACGCATCTTTATGTGTTTGTTCTGGCAATCTGTAACCTACAAATACTGCTGGTAATTCGATGTTGTCGTAAATGGTATCTAAGGTAACACCTGTTAAAGCTGGCTCGTTGCGCTCTGGTCTTGGAATTACCGTTTTCATTGCGCTGTATTTTTTGATTACTTTTTGAGCGTCTGCATTTTTAGAATTCATAAAATCTTTTGCATCAAATTTTGATTTTGCAATAGAATATGTTTTCTCAAAGTCTGCGTCTGAAAGATTTTCAAAATCACGGTATAAGTTGATTGCTTGTCCACCTGGAATTGAACCAAAGTATTTTGCAATCATTTTTTTCGTTTCAGCGATGTTGATGTCTCCTGCAATCGATAAAACTGCGTTGGATGGAACGTAAAACGTTTTGTAGAAATTTACATAATCTTCTTCTTGAGCAGCATCTAAATCTTCCATGCTACCAATTGGTTGCCATTTGTAGGGGTGAACTTTGTACATTTTTGCAAACATATTCCCCATAAAAGATGCGTATGGTTGGTTGTCAATACGTTGTCTTTTTTCCTCTTTTACGACTTGACGTTGTGTTTCAACTCCCGTTATTTCAACTTTCGCGTGTAATAAACGTTCGCTTTCTAACCACAATCCCAATTCCAATTGGTTGGAAGAAAGTAATTCGTAGTAATACGTTCGGTCTTGGGAAGTATTTGCATTCAATGCACCTCCATTTTTTTCAACCAGTTCACTGTATTCACCACGACCAATGTTTGCAGAACCTTCAAACAATAAATGTTCGAAAAAGTGAGCAAATCCGGTACGGTTTGGAGTTTCGTTTTTTGAACCAACGTGGTACATGATTGAAACTGCGACAATAGGCGTAGAGCGTTCTTCATGAAGAATTACATGAAGTCCGTTCGGTAAATCATATTCTACATACTCAATTTTGCGCTGTGACCAAGCATTACTTGCGAAGGCCAAAATAGCAATTGCAAAAAGATGTTTTTTCATATTCATTTTAAGATTTATTTAAGTATCTCTTCCGTAAATGTCTATATTTTACAGATAGCAAATATAATTAAAATGATTGTAGGATGGAGGAAAGGATGAAGCTCATTTATTCAAGGACGAAATAAGCTGGTGAATTTTGTGGTTTTGATGAGGAGATTGGTCGTTTTTTATGGATGATGATACGGCTCACCTTTCAAAATCGTCATGCCGCGATACACTTGTTCAAATAAAATCATTCGGATCATTTGATGCGAAAATGTCAATTCAGACATCGATATTTTACCGTTTGCCGCTGCATAAACTTCATCTGAAAATCCATACGGACCACCAATAACCAAGGTCAACGCGTGACCACCTTGATTGAAACGTTGTTGTAGGAAATCGGCAAATTTTTCAGAGGTAAAAGTTTTCCCGTGTTCATCCAAGAGGTAAACTTGTTCGCCTGAATTAATTTTAGATAAAATCAAATCTCCTTCTTGTTTTTTGATTTGCTCGATGGTCAATTTTTTGACATTTTTTAAATCAGGAATTTCAATTCTTTCGATTGGAATGTAATGCTTCAAACGGTTTAAATATTCTTGTTCACCTTCTAAAAGAAAGCTTTTTCCCGTTTTACCAACACAAATTACCTTGATTTTCATAGCCATTTATTTCAGATTACAAGTTTAATCTTTTTGTCGACTTCAATTGGATTGTATCTGGAAGATTTTGGTTTTATTCTGAAATCTGAGCAAAGATAATTTCTGCGGAAAGGATTTGTTTTTTTATCAACTGAACACCTAATTCATTGACTTTTATCGAATAAAAAAAACCAACGTACATTTTGCACGTTGGTTTCACAATTAAAATAGTGGTTATCTATTTCAGTACGGTAATTCTAAATTCTACTCTTCGATTCAATGCGCGACCTTCTTCTGTTTCGTTGGATGCTTCTGGAGTTGTTTCACCAAATCCTTTGTAAACAAGTCTGTTAGCTGAAATTCCTTTGGAAGTAAGATATTCAACTACTGATTTTGCTCTATTTTCAGAAAGCGTTTGATTGGAAGCATCTGCACCCACGTTGTCTGTGTGTCCGCGAATCTCAATTTGCATTCCTGAATTTTCGTTTAAAATTGCAATCAATCCATCCAATTCATTTTCAGAGGTAGGTAACAAAACAGATTTAGCTGTTTCGAAGAAAATGTTATTCAATCGGATAATGGCTTCAGCTTTAATTGGTTTTAGAAAAATATCTCTTTTGATAATCTCAAATTCACCCACTGTAGAAAGATCAATGTTTAAATTTTCTGCATAATACCCTGCTAATCTTGCATTGATTGAATAGTTACTTCCGTATGGCAGAACAATTTTGTAAGTTCCATCAATAGCCGATGAACGTCCAACGCCTTCCACTTGATTGTTGGTGATGTTGGTGTACGTTAACGTGGTTTGCAAGACCTGATTGTTTTCAGCATCTTTCACAATTCCTTCAATGATGATTACTGGATCTGGTTTAGCTTCTTTTGATAATACAGCTTCTTCTTTGTTTTTCGAAAACAGTGGCAAACGATACAAGTCGCTGTTGCCTCCAATTGAACTAACCATGAACGCATATCTTCCTGTCGGAGAAACGGAGAAATAGGCATCCCATTTTTCGGTATTTATTTTGTCACCTAAATTCACAGGTTCTGACCAATTTAACCACGTTTCATCCAGTCTTTTCATCATGAAGATGTCGGCATTTCCGAAACCTCCGCGGGTAGTTGAAGAAAAGTACATGGTTTTATTGTCTGCCGCCACAAACGGTGCGAAATCTCCATTTTGGGTTCCGTTTATCTTTTGAGGTTTTGACCATTTTTCATCGTTAATTCGTTTGGAAATGTACAATTCAGATTTGTTGTTTTTTCGCTTTTCAGAAAAGGATAAAATCATCACATTGGCGCTTGGTGCAACACACATTCCAACATAAATTCCTTTGGACATTTTTGCATAATTTTTTACAAGTATTTTTGTTGGATTTGACCAACCATCAACTCCCAATGTGCAATATGAAAATCCACTTTTTTTATACTGACCGTATTTATCGTAAACACCCTTAATGATTCTCAATTGACCGTCTGCACTTTGAAAATCGATCGAATTGTATTTCATCGTGTTGAATGGAAATCCAAAGTGTTTTCCTTTGGAGATGACACTGTCATTTTTTAAATTTGCCCACCATACATCTTGCGTTTCACCAACACGGGTGTTATCAGGATGATCTTCTCGGATGAAAAAAATCTTACTTCCATCCGGGCTTAGGTAAGGAGAAATTTCTGAATATTTGGAGTTGACTAGCGGTCCTAAATTTTCGATTTGAGCGTGAATTGGAGAAAAAATACAAGCCAATAATATGCTCCATGTGATCGTTATCTTTTTCATAATGTGTTTTTTTTAAATTGCTGATTTTATAGACAGAGATCCGAACTCTTTTATTCAGTTTCTCGAACTTGTTTATAGGCGGAGGAACTTTTCAGTTTTCGCTTGAAGCTAATGCCAGCAGCGACTACCATGTAAATACCGTCTAAAGGTCGCATTCCCGCTTCTACTTTGATGTACATGGAGTTTTTATGAACTCTTCTTGGTTCAGGACTTAAAAATTCCACGCCTGCTCTCCATCCAAAAAACTCTCCTTTAGGACCTGTGTGTAACACGTCTCCAGGAATTGATGTAATCTTTTTACCGGGATAAATGAGTCCATCCACATAATATCTTCGGATGAATCGATGCGCAGCTAATCCGTAGCTATCCGTGTCAATTTGTGTGTTCATTTGTGAGGTATACAAGTATCCGAAATAAACGCCTGTGGACTGATAACGATAATCGCCAACAAAGTTTTGATATTTCAATTCTGCTTCTAAAAACTCAGAAGTGTAGTCCATTCCGAAACGCACTCCAAAAGATTTGAGAACGGATGAAGGAACTTGAATGGAGGTAGTTTCTGTGTAATCTTTGCCACCTTTTCGAACCGTTTTGCTATCCAAGACTATTTTTTGATCTCTGACTTTTGTTTTGCTAGCAAAATTGTAAAATGTACCAATTCCAAATTGCGTATGTCCTTTAACTCCTTGTGGAACATAGGATTTTCTAAAAGTGACTTCTCCACCAATTTTATTCTTGAAGTTGTAAACAGAATTTAGACCCAAGTTGAATGATGTTCCTGATATGTTTTTCAAAGAAGTTTCGATGTGCAGAAGTTCAAAATTGATGTGCAAGTTTGCTGCATCTTTTGGTTCATCTTTGATTGTTTTATAATTAACAAGCTGCGCATTGATAAAGAAGGTACAACCTATAAAGAGGACGATTAAGTAGTTTCTTTTCATAATAGAAGTTTTAATATATTGCAAATTTGCTGCATAATCAGAAATGCTGAAATACGGCAAATGGCGTATTTTGAAGTAGTGAAAAATGAAAAAGGATTTATTTTATTGATTATTAGTTGTTTATGTGTACAGAAAAGCGTGTTCAATCATAGATTACTACTATTCAATAAATACAGTTGATTTTTTACAACAATAATCTTAATTTTGAGCTTTATTTAAAACTTTCAATGAAAGCATTATATTTTAAAGAAATTCGTAGTTTTTTGAGTTCCATCATCGGATACATCTTTATCCTGATATTTTTAATTACCTCTGGACTTTTCCATTGGATCATTTCGTATGATACCAATATTCTAGAAGGTGCTGAGGCGGATTTAATTCCGTTTTTTAATTTATCTCCACTTATTTTTCTCATTCTGATTCCAGCAATCACCATGCGATCTATTGCGGAAGAGCGAAGAACAGGAACCATTGAATTACTTTTTACCAGACCTTTATCGGATTTACAGATCTTGTTGGCGAAGTATTTTGCCGGAGTAACCTTGTTAATCATCGCCTTGGTGCCAACCATTATTTTTTACATCTCCGTTTATTTTTTAGGTTATCCAGTTGGCGTTGTGGATGGTGGAGCAACTTTTACATCCTATATCGGATTGATTTTGTTGGGTTCAACGTTCGTAGCAGTCGGTATTTTTACTTCGTCCATCACTTCTAGTCAAATCGTTGCGTTTATTTTAGCGATGTTTTTATGCTGGATTTTATACGACGGATTGACCTTGCTCGGTTCCTTTAGCGCCGTTGGTGGTTTGGACAGCATCATCAAATATTGCGGAATTAGTTATCATTACGATTCCATCAAACGTGGTGTAATTGATACCAGTGATATCTTGTACTTCTTCAGTGTGATTACCATCTTCATGGCAGCAGCATTAACAGTTATTAAATCTTTGAAAAAATAAAAGATGAAGAAATTAAATCTTTTTAAAGGAGTTTACAATTGGTCATTTTTATTGATCTTGGTTGGTGCAATCGTACTGGTAAACATTATTGGTGCATACATTTACGGTCGATACGATGCAACTGCAGATAAACGATATTCGCTTTCTGAAGGAACCATTGATTATTTGGCAAACGAAGAAAATTTTGCAGACCGAATTTCCATCAAAATTTACCTTGCTGGAAATTTACCTGCTGAAATTCAACGTTTTAAAAATGCGATCGAAGATAAACTGAAAGAGTTTAAAATGCACGCAGGAAAACGAATTGAATATAGTTTTGTTGATCCAATGCAAGGAAGCGATGCTGATCGCGAATACATGCAAGAAACAATTTATAACCGTGGAAAAGGAATCATCCCAATGGGCTTGATTTACATGAAAGACGGTGCTCAAAATAATTTATTGTTGTGGCCTGGTGCTGAAATTGATTATGCTGGAAGTACAGTCAATTCGATTCAGTTTTTACCAGGAACTCCGCAAGGGAAATTTTATACCTTGAACGAACAATTGGATGCCATCATTCAAAATTCAATCAACAACTTGGAATACATGCTGATTAGCGGAATTCGCCGTGCAACGCAAAGTGTTAAACCAAGAATCGCATTTCTACAAGGACATGGAGAATTAACAGCTGCTGAAACACAACGAGTTCGTTCGTTGATTACACCGTATTACGCTACAGAAGACATCACCATCAACGATTCTATCGATGCCTTGAAAGGAGTTACGGGACTTGTAATTGCACGACCAACAAGGCCTTTTTCTGAAAAAGACAAATTCATCATCGACCAATTTGTGATGAATGGTGGAAGACTGATGTGTTTTATTGATAAGCTCGGTTTTCAGGAAGATACTTTGAACCAAGTCGGTGTTGCGCATACCGGACGAACCAACTTGGACTTGGATCGAATGCTTTTTGATTATGGTATCAAAGTAAACGACAATTATGTGTTTGACGCACGTTGCTCACCGAAATTAGTTCCGCAATCCAAACAAGGTTTCATTCCGTGGTATTTTTACGTGCGTTCTTCGCCAACTTCTCACCCGATTGCTCGAAATATTGAACCCGTATTGTTGAAATATGCTTCTGAAATTCAGTTTGTAGGAAATACAAATAACGTTTCTTCTCCAATTTTAACCACCTCAAGCAACTCGGCAGTAACTGGATTGGCTCCTTTGATCAGTTTAGGAATGGTTGCCAATTACGGTGAAAATCCGAAGTTAGTACCAGATCCAAACGCGGAGAGCAATAAAATTTGTGTTGCTGGAATGGTTGAAGGGAAGTTTAAATCTCATTACAAGAATCGCATTGTTGATACGTATGTAAACAATAAGCTTTCCAATTTTAAAGACTCAAGCGTTGCTGAAGGAAAGGTATTGGTTGTTGGAAACGGTTCATTTTTGAGAAACGCGTATGACTCGATGCCCAATCCGATGCAAGGTGGGTATTTGTACAAACCACTTCCTTTCAACGAATTGAAGTTTGACGAAGCCGCAGCTCAAATTCCTGGAGCACCGAATTTAATTTACGGAAATCAAGAGTTTTTCCAAAACATGGTGGATTACATGACGGGTGATAATTCAGTTTTGGATTTGAGAAGTAAACAAATTGACATTCGACCAATTGATAAAAATAAAGTGAAAGAAAATGCTTCGTATTACAAGGTGATTAACATGGTGCTGCCATCTTTGATTATCCTCTTGTTTGCAGGAGTGATGATGTACATCCGAAGAAAAAAATATACAAAAAACTGATTTTAAAAAATTCAATATGAAATAAGCCATGACGCGCAAATCGACACACACAACGATGAGTTTTCAAATGGCGATACCATATGACAAATAAAAATCAAATTAAACACATATGAAATAAGCCATGAAGCGAAAATCGACACACCTGCGAAGCAAGCAACGTAAGTTAAGCAACGATGAATTTTCAAATGGCGATACCATATGACAAATAAAAAGCAAATTAAATACATATGAAAAAAGGTAAAAAGAGTATCATTCTTGCGATTGGAATTATTGTTTTGGGTGTTCTTGCATTTTTGGCTACCAATTTGGTCAGAAACAGTGAGAAATCAGACAGTGAACTTTTAGAATTTTCGATTGCAGATACGAGTATTGTCGATCAGATTCAAATCAAAGATGCGTATAACAACGAATTTCAATTGGTGAAAGGTGCCGATGGAGTTTGGACAGATTCCGATGGAAATTGTGTCATCCAAGAACCAGTGAACACGATGTTGGAGACGTTTAAAAACATCGAATTTAAGGGCTACGTTCCTGAGAACTCTAAGAAAAATGTAACCAACCGAATTGCGGCAACCAACACGGAAGTAAAGATTTTTCAAAATGGAAAATGGGTTAAAACATGGTATGTTGGAAATGCAACACAAGATCATTACGGAACATACATGTTGTTGGAAACCAATCGTGAAAAAAGTGATTACCCAGTAATCATGAAAGTTCGTGGACTAAGTGGAATCATCGAACCACGTTTCTTTGCAGATAAAAGAAAATGGAGATGTACCGAAATCTTCGCAGTGCCAAGAGAAGAAATCGCTTCTGTAAACGTGAATTATACCAAAGAGAAAGAAAAAAGTTTTTCTGTCGAACGAAAAGGATACGAATACATCGTGAAACACAACGGTGAATTGTTAGCTGGAATCGACACCAGCATGGCAGTGCGATATTTAAATGCCTATAAAAAAGTCCACTTTGAATTGGTCAATTACGAGTACACGGACAAACAAGTGGACAGTGTAAAAAGATCGAAGCCATTTTGTGAGTTAACCTTGAAGAAAACGAACGGTCAATCAGAAAAGCTTCGCATGTTTAGAATGGCAGGACAAGGAGAAGAAATAGAAGACGATTACGGAAATCCAGTTTCTTATGACATCAATAGATTCTGGTGCGAATTGCCAACGGGTGAATTGGTAAAAGCGCAATACTTTGTCTTCAATCCATTAATTATGGGACATCTTTATTTTGGTCACGGAAAACCAGTGACAAAGAAATAAACTTGAATACGGGCGCAAAAGTTAAAAATTAAAAGTAAAAATGTATATTTGTTATCAAAAGAGAAAATAAGATGAATTTTATTGTTTCGAGTACCTCATTATTGAAAAACCTTCAGAACATCAGTGGTGTTTTGAGCACAAATAATACATTGCCAATTCTAGATAATTTCTTGTTTGAAATTAAAGAAAATGAATTGACCATTTCTGCTTCTGACATTGATACGACGATGCAAACAACTCTAGAAGTTGAAGCAAACGAATCAGGGAAAGTTGCCATTCCAGCAAAATTATTGTTGGATATTTTAAAAGTATTGCCAGATCAACCGGTGACATTTTTGGTAGACAAAAATACCTACGGCATTGAGATCTCATACGACAATGGAAAATCGAAAATGAGTGGTTACAACGGTGATGATTTCCCAAAATCTCCAGAAATGGAAAATGGAGAAAGCATTCGTGTTTCTGGTGAAATCATCTCAAAAGCAATCAACAAAACATTATTCGCAACTGGAAACGATGATTTGAGACCAGTGATGAGTGGCGTTTATTGTCAGTTCTCTCCTTCTGAACTTATTTTTGTTGCAACAGATGCACATAAATTGGTTCGTTACAAACGCACAGATACGCAAGCAACTGGAAGTTCTTCTTTCATCTTGCCTAAAAAACCGTTGAATTTGTTGAAATCAAATTTAAAAGGTGACGAAGAGATTTTAATAGAATATACTTCTTCCAATGCGGTGTTTACGTTCAACAACATTGTGCTTTTATGCCGTTTGATTGATGGTAAATATCCAAATTACGAAGCAGTTATTCCAAGAGAGAATCCAAATGTGTTGACGGTAGATAGATTACAGTTTTTAGGATCTATCAAACGTGTTTCTATTTTTGCAAATAAAACAACACACCAAATAAAATTGAAAATTGCAGGTTCTGAATTGTCTTTGTTTGCGGAAGACATCGATTTTTCCAATGAATCTTTCGAACGTTTGACTTGTTCTTACGACGGAGAAGACATGGAGATTGGTTTCAACTCCCGTTTCTTAATGGAAATGTTGAACAACATCGAAACCCCAGAAATTAAAATCATGATGAGCGTGCCAAGTCGCGCAGGTTTATTGGTTCCAGCAAGCACAGATAATCCAGATGAAGACATCTTGATGTTGGTGATGCCTGTTATGTTGAACAGATAATCGATAGTTAAACTGAACTTGAAAGCCATTTACAATTCTTGTAGATGGCTTTTTTCGTGCAATTTAATCTTGCTGAATTTTTAAAAATTCAAATTGACATAAACCGTCTGACCAATTTCAATACATACATTTCAATTCATTTTCAGTCCTTCAAACCAATCATTTCACTAATTTTGCGCCATGAATTTTTTCGACCAGCAAACCTTGTACGATTTAGAATTTTCAACCATTCAAGAGTGGCTGGAGGATTTGGGAATCGGTGAAACAGCAAAAGACCGTTTGCGAAATTTAAAACCAAATCCCGATTTTAGACAATTGAAATTGGATTTATTGAAATTGAAAGAATTTCATACCATTCGCGTAGACGGAGAATCTTTTCCCGGAATGGACTACGATGAATTGAAAAAAGAAATTCGAATTTTACCGATTTATAATGCCGTTTTAGAACAAGAAGGATTTGTGCGAATCAGCAGAGCATCTGAATTGGTGAATGCCATTTTGGTATTTTTCGATAAGCGAGAGAAAGATTTTCCAGAATTGAATTTCTTGCTGCAAGAGGTTTATCATACAACTGAATTGACTGAATCTATCGAAAAAGTCTTCGATCGAAAAGGAAATATTAAAAATGATGCTTCTCCAGAATTGATGGTCATTCGTCAGAAAATTCAAACGGTTAAGAATCAAATCAACCGCAATTTTGACAAAGAAATGCGAAAGTTGATGAAAGAAGGCGTGTTGGGTGAAACCAAAGAAACGTTTGTCAACGATAGACGCGTTTTGACCATTGTTTCAACCTACAAACGAAAAGTGAAAGGTTCGGTTGTTGGTTCATCCAAAACAGGAAGTTTGACCTACATTGAACCACAGGTAAACGTAGACTTGAACAACGAATTGGAAATGTTGACAGACGATGAACGAAAAGAGATTTTCCGAATTCTACAAGTATTAACAAGAGAGATTGCCCATTTCTTGCCGTTAATTATTGCTTATCAAGAATTGCTGACGGAATTGGATTTCATCAATGCCAAAACGAAATTAGCAGTTGATTTGAAAGCCGATTTACCTTCTATTTCAGAAGAAACGCAAATTGAGTTAATCGATGCGTTTCATCCGATTTTATGGAAAAATAACCGAGCACAAGGCAAAGTGACTTTGGCGCAGAATATCAAAATGGATAAATTTGCCCGCATGTTAGTCATTTCTGGTCCAAATGCAGGAGGAAAGAGTATTACGTTGAAAACCGTCGGTTTAGTGCAGCTGATGCTCCAATCTGGATTATTGGTTCCCGTGCATCCAAACAGTACGATGAGTTTCTTTCAAGCTGTTTTAACGGATATTGGAGATAATCAATCAATTGAAAATGAATTGAGTACGTATTCATATCGTTTGAAAAGAATGAAGTATTTCTTAGATGTTTCCAATAAAAAGACTTTGCTTTTGTTAGATGAATTCGGAACAGGTTCAGACCCTGATTTAGGGGGAGCATTGGCAGAAGTGTTTTTTGAAGAACTGTATAATAAGAAATGTTTCGGAGTCATCACCACGCATTATTCCAACATCAAACTCAAAGCCGATCGCTTGAAAAATGCGGTGAATGGCTGTATGTTGTTCAACACCGAAACCCTAGAACCGTTATATCGATTCTCAGTTGGTCAGCCAGGAAGTTCATTTACTTTTGAAGTTGCTCAAATGAACGGAATTCCCTTGGATTTGATTGAATCTGCGAAAAGTAAAATTGACGAACACAAAGTAAACATGGATCGTTTGCTGAGCGATTTACAACGTGAGAAAACGTACTTGGAAAAACTGAATAATGAACACATCGAGGCGCAGCAAATTGCCCAACAAACACGGATATCTTACGAAGAAAAGAAAAAACAAATAGATGTCAAGCTTTTTCACATGCAAGAAGCCGCTGAACGAGATAATAAGTACGTGCAACTAGGGAAAAAGTTGAAAAGTTTCCTAGATCGTTTTCAAACTAAAACCAGTAAGAAAGATGCCAATAAAGCCTTGCTCGAAGAGGTGAAAAAATACCTGACTGTTGAACGAAGCAAGATTGAAGAAGCGAAGTTGACTGAGAAGTTAAAGGCAGAGCTCAATTCTAAGAAACCAAAGAAAGTAAAACCCGGAAAACCTGAAGTCGATCCGTATGAAAGAGCTAAGATCAAGGTAAATTCAACTGTGAAAATGCTTGAAACAAAGCAATCTGGAACTGTGGAAGAAATTAACGGCGAAATGATTACCGTTGCTTTTGGATTCATGCGCTTAAAAGTCGAACGTCAAAAATTGATGTTTATTAAGTAGAATTAAAGTTCAACTCTTAAATTATCTTACCAAAAAGATTTTTACCTTTTTTCATTGCCCAAAAAGGTAACCCAAAAGTCTAGTCCTTGTCCTCACAAATCTAAAAATCGAAAGACATTATGCTAAAGTTTTAAAATCGCTAAAAAAGCTCAAACAGTAAAACTTTTTCCGCTTCATTTTCTTTGATTTTTACCATTTTCTGCGGATGGACAGATTATTTTACCTAAAACTTTTCAGAAACAATCTATAATGTACAGAAATACTCGTGTAAATAAATAGAAAATTAAATTCTCAGTAAAGAATTAAATCCGATATAGCTTTCATTGCAAAACCCAATATCTTTTGTCTTCATTTTTTAGGTTAGAAAAAAAATGAAGAAAATAATTCTTAATTTCACCCCATGATAAATGAAATTATTGACAATGCTCTTCGCGAAGATATTGGCGATGGCGATCACTCTTCCTTGGCTTGTGTTCCAGAAGATGCTCAAGGAAAAGCAACTTTATATGTAAAAGATGACGGCGTTTTGGCAGGAGTAGAGTTAGCTCAACTCATTTTTCATCGCTACGATCCCAAGTTAAAAATGGAAACCTTCATCAATGACGGTACGGAGGTAAAAAAAGGCGATATCGCTTTTACCTTAACCGGTTCATCCAGATCCATTTTAGCAACCGAACGCTTGGTGTTAAATTTCATGCAGCGAATGAGCGGCATTGCTACTCAAACTCGTCAGATTGTCAAGTTAATCGACGGGACATCCGTTCAATTATTAGATACGCGCAAAACGACTCCAGGAATCCGCTACATGGAAAAATGGGCTGTCCGCATTGGCGGCGGTGGAAATCACCGTTTCGCTTTATATGACATGATTATGCTGAAGGACAATCACATCGATTACGCAGGTGGAATCAAACCTGCCATCGAACGTACAAACGAATATCTGATATCGACCAACCGAAAATTAAAAATAGAAGTAGAAGTTCGAAACGAAGAAGAGTTGAAAGAAGTTCTTGCAACCGGAAATGTAGATCGAATTATGCTGGATAATTTCTCGCCAGAAAGAATCAAAGCGGTGATTAAAACCATTCCGTCAACATACGAAACAGAAGCCTCGGGAGGAATTACTTTAGAAAACATACGAGCTTATGCAGAAACGGGCGTTCAGTTTATTTCTGTTGGTGCATTGACACATAGCTTTAAGAGTTTGGATATGAGTTTGAAAGCTGATTTTTCGAAATAAGGATCTATTTTCAGAATAAAAATATTTTTAATTCAATTTCGTTTGATTATCAATTAGATAATCAAACGAATGCTTAAACTGGCAAAAAAATCTTTTAAAAAATAAATTTAAAGGGAGTTAAAACAAAATTAAATTATATCTTTGCACCGCTTTAGAACGTTAAAGCAATTTTGAAATACAATGCGAGAGTAGCTCAGTTGGTAGAGCACAACCTTGCCAAGGTTGGGGTCGCGAGTTCGAATCTCGTCTCCCGCTCCAATTCTAGTAAGTCTCACTAGAATTATTAATCACCCGCTCGGGTGGTGGAATGGTAGACACGCCGGACTTAAAATCCTGTGCCTGTATGGGTGTGCGGGTTCAAGTCCCGCTCCGAGTACTAAGCCTCATCGAAAGATGGGGCTTTTTTATTTTCAATCGTTTTTTTTTGCGGGTTCATACCGATAGCTATCGGCACCCGCTCCGAGTACTAAGCCTCATCGAAAGATGGGGCTTTTTTATTTTCAATCGTTTTTTTTGCGGGTTCATACCGATAGCTATCGGCACC
>JAQVCM010000027.1 GCA_028689775.1 Crocinitomicaceae bacterium | reverse complement strand
TTTTTGACACTGTCTACCAGGTCTTTGGAAAATTGTTCAAAATCGAATTTTTCTTTCATAATTGTCAAAATTTACTCCTTTTTCTTGAAAAAATAAAATTTTGACACAGTTTAATGAACATACTCGAGGGTATTGAGTTTTGCTCCTAGTAGACCACTCAACACACCAGCACAGACCCCAGATCACCGACCACCCATGTCCTAATAACATTTTCATCATTTATGCCTCCTCAATCTAAAGAAAACCTTACCTTTGTACCGTATTAAAAATGACACAATGAGTACTTACGATGTTGCGATTATAGGTTCAGGACCTGGAGGATACGTTGCTGCGATTAGATGCGCACAACTTGGATTGAAAACTGCTTTGGTTGAAAAATACGATGCATTGGGCGGAACTTGCTTGAATGTAGGTTGTATTCCTTCAAAAGCTTTGTTGGATTCTTCGGAGCATTTCCACAATGCATCAACGAATTTTGAAGCGCACGGAATTGAAGTCAAAGGCTTAAAAGCGGATATAAAAAAAATGGTTGCGCGTAAAGCGGACGTAGTTGCACAAACTTCCAACGGAATTAAGTTTTTGATGGAGAAGAACAAGGTAACGGTTTACAACGGCTTGGGTTCTTTTGCTTCTAAAAACAGCATTTTAATCAAAGGAAAAGATTCGGAAGAAACCATTGAAGCAAAAAACATCATCATTGCTACGGGCTCAAAACCAAACTTCTTTCCAGGAATGGAACCGGACAAAAAACGCATCATTACTTCTACCGAAGCTTTGAAAATGGATGAAATTCCAAAGAAAATGTTGGTAATCGGTGGCGGTGTTATCGGTCTGGAATTGGGATCTGTTTACGCACGTTTAGGAACTGAAATTCATGTAATTGAATTCGCAGATTCCATTATTCCAACAATGGATAAATCATTGGGGAAAGAATTGACGCGTGTCTTGAAAAAAGAAGGTTTCAAATTCCACATGGAACATAAAGTTCAAAAAGTTACGAATACCGGAGAAGGCGTTCAGTTAATTGCATTGAACAAAAAAGATCAAGAAGTAATCATGGAAGCAGATTATTGCTTGGTTGCTGTTGGTAGAAAAGCATATACAGAAGGTTTAAATTTAGAAGCTGCCGGTTTGACTGCAAACAATCGTGGTCAGGTTGAAGTGAATGACAATTTACAAACTTCTACTGCAAATATTTACGCTATTGGAGATGTTATTCGCGGTGCGATGTTGGCTCACAAGGCGGAAGAAGAAGGTGTTTTTGTTGCGGAAACAATCGCTGGTCAAAAACCACATATCAACTACAACTTAATTCCTGGTGTTGTTTACACATGGCCAGAAGTTGCTGCTGTAGGAAAGACAGAAGAAGAATTGATCGCTGCAGGTGTTGAGTATAAAGCTGGTTCTTTCCCAATCAAAGCATTAGGAAGAGCTCGCGCAAGTATGGACATTCAAGGAATGGTTAAAGTTTTGGCTGATAAAAATACAGACGAAATTTTAGGTGTTCACATGATCGCTCCTCGTGCTGCCGATTTAATCATGGAAGCGGTGGTTGCTATGGAATATAGAGCTTCTGCTGAAGATATCGCTCGTATTTGTCACCCACACCCAACATACAGTGAAGCAATTAAAGAAGCTGCATTGGATGCAACAGAGGCTAGACCTTTACACATCTAAACGTCCAATTTAAAATACATACGAACTCCTTAAGAATTTCATAATCCGATTTTTTTAAGGAGTTTTTTTTGAAATACAACAAGGCTTTCAAATAAGATCTGCAAACAAGACATTCACACAAGATTTTCACAAACAAAACTTATTTCAATGAAAAAAACAGGCGTTTTATTAATCCAATTGGGAACACCAGATAGTCCATCTGTAAAAGATGTTCGTACCTATCTTACCGAGTTTTTAAATGATCCACGTGTGATCGACATTCCTTGGTTGCCAAGAAAATTGTTGGTAAACGGAATCATCGTTCCATTTAGAGCGCCGAAATCAGCTAAAATCTATAAGGAATTATGGGATTTTGGAAATGGAGTTTCCCCCTTGATGACGCATACAATTGCAGTTCAGAATTTATTGAAAGAACGTTTTGCAAATGAGAATATCACCATTGAAATGGCCATGCGATACCAAAATCCATCCATGGATTCGGTATTAGACCGCATGCACAAAGCCAATTACGATGAAATCATCATCATTCCACTTTTCCCGCAGTACGCAAGTGCTTCAACGGGTTCGGCAATTGAAAAAGCGATGAACTTGATTCGTAAATGGTGGGTGATTCCAGAAATTAAATACGTTGCTCAATTTTACGATCATCCTGCTTACATTGATTCTATTTTGGAACGAGCGAAAGAATTCAATTTAGCGGATTACGACCATTTCTTGTTCTCGTATCACGGTTTGCCAGAAAGACAATTGGATAAAGTGTACAACGACGGTTTGTGTGCGGATCACGCATGTGAAAATGAAATAACGATTGACAATAAATATTGCTACAAAGCAACATCATACGCAACAACTAGATTATTGGTAGAGAAACTGGGAATCAAGGAAGGAACGTACACGGTTGCTTTCCAGTCTCGTTTGGACAATAAATGGGTGAAACCATATTCTGATAAGGTTGTTGAGGAATTAGGTAAAAATGGTTCGAAACGAATCTTGGCTTTCAGTCCGGCTTTCGTAGCGGATTGTTTGGAAACCATCATCGAGATTGGTGATGAATACCAAGAGATTTTTGAAGAACATGGCGGTGAGAAAATTCAATTGGTTCCGAGTTCGAATGATCATCCGAGATTTGTGGATTGTTTGGAGGATTTGGTGAGAACGAGGTTGTAAAAACAGGATAGATCTTCACTATTATTAAACCTGAAAATCCCGCTTGACTGAATTGTCAAGCGGGATTTTTTATATATCTTCTCTTAATCTGATGCGACTTTCAAGTGGATGCCTTGTCCTTGGAATCTAAAATTTAACATGTAATTCCAATCGATTTTTTGAGGCCTGAAGGTGCAGCTGATCTGGGAATGGTTAATAATGGTTGTGTCGTGATCTTGCGCGTTTATTGAGTTGCACCTTCAGTGCGCTGAAGTAGTGTTCGTGCTAACCCAAGGCGATGCCTTGGGTTGAAATAAACTGCTCCTGCAGAGCGACTTGGAGAATAAGTTACTCCTGCAGAGCACTTGGAAAATAAGTTGCTCCTTCAGAACGGTATTGGAAATAGAGTATAAATTGGGAGGTACTCTATAATTAGAATGCATCTTTTTGATTTTTGGACGTTTTATGATATGGTGGATGCGTTGTACATCCACCATATCATAAAAAACATTACAAAACAATCTGGAAAATCTAACAAAATCAAAAATCCGTGCACAAAAAAAACGCTTAACATTTCTGCTAAGCGTTTTGTAATTCTTTATTTGTCAGTCTTACGCGACTTTCAATTGAGCGACTTTCGATTTTGAAAATTGTTCTTTTGCGTATTCCGCTGTGACTTTAAATTCTTTGATGTCTTGCGAAGGCAGGTTGTACATCGCGTCATTTAAAATTCCTTCGCAGATGGTACGCAATCCACGAGCACCTAATTTGAACTCGATTGCTTTCTCTACGATGAAATCCAAAACACCTGCATCGAATGACAATTGAACGCCATCTAATTCAAACAAACGAACGTATTGTTTAATCAATGCGTTTTTTGGTTCGGTCAAAATTCTTTTCAGACTTTTTTCGTCCAAAGGTTCTAAATACGTCAACGATGGGAAACGACCAATCAACTCAGGAATCAAACCAAATGTTTTTACATCCGTTGGGTTGATGTATTTCAAGAAGTTATCGCCATCGATGCGAACTTCATCCGCACTACTAAAACCAATCGTTTGTCTGTTAACACGACGAGCAATGATTTTTTCAATTCCATCAAAAGCGCCACCACAAACGAATAGAATGTTTTTGGTATCTACTTGAATCATTTTTTGGTCTGGGTGCTTTCTTCCTCCTTGTGGCGGAACGTTCACAATCGAACCTTCTAACAATTTCAATAAAGCTTGCTGAACACCTTCACCAGAAACATCTCTGGTGATCGATGGATTATCGCTTTTGCGTGCAATTTTGTCAATCTCATCAATGAAAACAATTCCTTGTTGCGCTGCTTCCACGTTGTAATCTGCTGCTTGCAACAAACGTGATAAAATGCTTTCCACATCTTCACCTACGTAACCAGCTTCCGTTAAAACGGTCGCATCGGCGATGCAGAAAGGAACATTTAACAAACGAGCGATTGTTTTCGCCAATAAGGTTTTTCCCGTTCCGGTTCTACCGACCAAAATCACGTTTGCTTTTTCGATGTCTACCTCATCTTTTTGCGCAGGATGATGTAATCTTTTGTAGTGATTATAAACCGCAACAGACAATACTTTTTTCGCATCCTCTTGTCCGATTACATATTCACCTAGTTTTTCATTAATTTCTGTAGGTTTCAAAAGATTAACAGGCGCCGCAGCGCTCGCAGTTTTCTTATCTTTTGAGTCTTTAAATTCTTCTTGAACAATGGTATAACCTTGCGAAATGCAACTTTCACAAATGTGCCCTGAAAGACCAGCGATTAACATTTCCACTTGAGATCTTGGGCGACCACAAAAAGAACAAGAAGTTTCCGTTTTTTTAGACATAATTTATTTTTGACAAGAAAACCATCCACAAAAGTGAATGGTTTCTGTATGAGATATTTTTACAAAGATACTTATTTTGGATTTCTTGTCAAAACTTCGTCTACCATTCCGTAGGCAACTGCTTCGTCAGAAGTCATCCAATAATCTCGATCAGAATCGTAATGTACCTTGTCGTATTCTTGTTTCGTATGATGTGCAATGATTTCGTAAAGTTCTTTTTTCAACTTCCCAATTTCTCTTGCCGTAATCTCAATATCAGACGCTTGACCTTGCGCACCTCCTAAGGGTTGGTGAATCATCACGCGAGAGTGTTTCAAAGCAGAACGTTTTCCATCTGCACCTGCGCACAATAAAACAGCACCCATCGATGCAGCCATTCCTGTGCAAATCGTTGCTACATCGGGTTTGATGTATTGCATGGTATCATAAATACCCAATCCTGCATAAACAGAACCACCTGGAGAATTCAAGTAAATTTGAATGTCTTTCTTTGGGTCTACCGATTCTAAGAAAAGTAATTGCGCATTGATAATATTCGCTACTTGATCATCGATTCCTGTTCCCAAGAAAATGATTCGATCCATCATCAAACGAGAGAAAACATCCATTTGCGTCATGTTCAAGTGACGTTCCTCAATGATATAAGGTGTTAATGATGATTCTATGTAACTGGACAAATGCATGCTACTAATTCCCATATGCTTGGTTGCATATTTTTTAAATTCGTCTTTTCCAATCATGTTATTTTAGGATTTAATGTCTTTTAAAGTGATAAATATACGGGTAAATCTAAGATTGTTTTTAATTTGTTCAAAAAAACATCGGTGAAAAATCCAATTGCACTTCTTTCAACAACGATGCCATTGAATATACAGTTGAATTAGGCTGACATATTAACAGAATATCTGACACAAAGACATTGAAAATAATCACTTATAGCATCTTTTTAGTGTATTATCCTGTTACTGATTTATTTTTACCCCAAGACATTGTTATTCATTCAATAAGAAGGAAATGACATAATCTGTTTAATTTGAAACGATTACATAGACCGTTAACAATTATCGAATTAAGATTTAATAATTTATTGACTTTATTTAATTGCATAGTTCTAGAAAATGTCTTAATTTTATCACAGCCAATGGATAACATCCTCTTGTTAACACGATTTTTAACAAACTATCCATTCGCACCATTTTGATTGACATCTAATGAAAAAAACTAAAAAAAAAACATCACGTCTTCTGACGGTATGGACTGCGGCACTTTTTATTTTTATTGGGAATATGAATGTTGGGTTTGGACAGACTACTTATAGTCACACATTCACTAGTTCACAAATAACTGCAACTCCTCAAACTATTTCATTGTCATCATTAAATTGGAATTTTTCTAGTACCGGAGGAAGTTATTATGGTTATGATGTTAATAAAGGACAACAGCTTGGATCAGGCTCTAATCCATTTTCTACTATGTCATTGGAAACATCTGGTATAGTTGGTACAGTTACGGAAATTAAGGTAACAACCTCTGGTGCTTCTAGTGTAAATGCTACATTTGGTATAACGATTGGAGGAACGGCATTTGGCACTAATGCAGCTATCACTGCAACTAGTAATGAATATACTTTTACAGGTTCTGCATCTGCTTCGGGAGCAATTCCAATTTCTCTCAATTGGTCTCAGTCAAGTTCAAAAGCGCTATATGTTAAAAAAATCACAATTACTTATGAATTAGCTCCAACCTGTACCGCCCCAACCACTCAAGCAACTATTGCCGCATTCTCAAGCATCACCACCAACTCCATGAATCTTTCTTGGACATCTGGAAATGGAACTGCCGGAAGAATTGTAGTAATGAAAGAAGCAAGTGCGGTAAGCGGAACACCAACGAGTGGAACAGCATATCCGGCCAATTCTGCTTTTGGTTCGGGAAGTACCATTGCTACCAATGAATTTGTGGTTTACAACGGAACTGGAAATTCGGTTTCGGTGAGTGGTTTGAAATGTGGAACGACTTATCACGTGAAAGTGTATGAATACAACACGACGGATGTTTGTTATAACACGACTTCACCGGCAAGTGCTAACGCGACTACGTTAACACCTTCCATCACAGCAACACCAACTTCATTAACTGGTTTAACGTATGTCTTGGGTGCTGGCCCTTCTAGCAATCAAAGTTATTCTTTAAGTGCAAGTAATTTAAGTCCTACCTCTGGAAACATAACGGTTACGCCTTCTGGATCAAACTATGAAGTTTCAACTGATGGAACAACATTTTCAACAACTGTCAATGTACCTTATACCAGCGGAACGTTAGCTGCAACAACTGTTTATGCACGTTTGAAAGCGGGATTAGCTGTGAATGCCTCTTACACTTCGAGCATTACCAATACGTATGCAAACAATACAAGCTGTGCTGCATCTGCATCGGTTGCCTTGTCTGGCTCCGTAACTGCTCCAACTCCATCGATTGTTCTTAATTCTTCCAATCCAGCAGTTCCTGCAGGAAATATTGCTACCAGCACAACCAATAACCTTATCTACGGATTTAGTTTGGATGTGACTATTTATCAAGCAGTTTTATCAAGTGTATCCATCACAACTGCGGGAACATACATAGCTGCAAACTTAACAAATTTAAAATGCTGGTATTCAGCAGATGCTACTTTTGATACTGGAGATCAATTGTTATCAACTAAAACAGCAAGTTTAGGAACTGGAACTCATATTTTTCCAAGTTTCACTAACAAAACCATTGCTTCGGGTACAACAGGATATATTTTTATCACTTCCGATGTTCCTTGTGCAACGATTGGGAACACAATCGCAGTTTCTGCAATCACCACAGCAAATCTGACCTTTACAAGTGGAAATAAATCCGGAACTGCTTTTGCTGGCGGAACAAAAACATTTGTAGATGGAGTTGTTAACAATGTAACTGCGTTAAACACGACCAACTGTGTTTCAGCTGGAACAACTGTAAATTGGACTTTGCCTGCGGGATGTTACGATGAAATTTTGGTGGTTGCAACTTCAGGTTCATACACATCAAGTTCACCTACAGGAAATGGATCTGCGTATACTGCAAACACAACTTTTGGTTCGGGAACCACTTTTGATGGTGGAACAGTTGTTTACAAAGGAACAGGAACTTCCGTTTCGGCTACTGGCTTGACGAATAATACAAACTATACGTATAAAGTATTTACAAGAAAAGGAACAATTTGGAGTTCCGGAGTTAGTGTGAATTGTACGCCGACGATTGCTTATTGTGTTCCATTGTACACAACAGGATGTTCATCAAGTGATCGAATTACAAATTTCATTTTAGAAAGCATTAGTAATAATTCAGGAACAAACTGTTCATCTAGTCCAAAAGGATACAGTGATTACACAACTTTAAGTACAGATTTAACTGAAGGTATATCCTATAATTCATCCATCAACATTGGTTCTGGTGGTGCAGCTGGAGTTTCTATTTGGATAGACTTCAACAATAACGGAGTTTTTGAGACCAGCGAAAATGTGGGAAATTCTACAAGCACTTATACTTCTGGCTCAACTGGAAATGTATTAGCTGTTACCATTCCTCTGGGTTCAAGCCCCGGTACACACAGAATGCGCGTTCGACATGTCTATAATACAGCAGGTAACATTATAGATCCTTGTAATTCATATTCATTTGGAGAAGTTGAAGATTACACTGTTAATATCATTCAATCTTGTACTCCAACTGCAACCATCACCTCTTTCCTCCCAACTTCTGGTCCTGTGGCAACTTTGGTTACCATTACTGGAACAGGATTTACGGGTGCAACTGTTGTTCAATTTGGGGGAATAAACGCAACTACTTTTACGATAGTAAATTCAACAACCATCCTTGCAGAAGTTCCTGCTGGCATTGGAGCAAATTCTTTACTTACTATTTCAGATGCAAGTTCTTGTCCCACAATCAGTGTTGGTTCATTTGCTATTAAGAATTCTTCTGGAACATGTTCTTCATTTGCGAATTATACCGATTTATTTATTTCCGAAATATATGATTCAGGGTCTTTAAATGTTTGGAATATAGAATTATATAACCCAACTCCCAACCCAATTACCTTAACTGGTGTTTACCAGATTAAAAGAGCTGGAAATATTTCTGACCCAGCTAATTATTCAAGAACGATTGACTTAACTGGTGTTGTTCCTGCCAATAGTGTATTCACCATTTCTGCAGGTGACTCGCCACAAACGTGTGGTGGAGTCAGTTTTGATTTTACAGCAGCTGGAGGTGGTATCAATGCAGAAGATGTTATTGCTCTATTTAAAAATGGCTCTTTAGTGGATGTTTCAGAGGCTCCAAATGAAAGGGGATACTCCTTATTGAGAAAAATCAGTACAGGTGTAACTGCTCCCTCTTCAACCTATATATCAGGAGATTGGATCATTAACTCAACTGAATCTTGTGCAGACATGGGTGTTTTCATTTTGCCTTCAAATGCAATAACTATAGACTCAAATCCCGCAGACATCACCGGTTGCTCATTAACTATGTCTGTGAGTTCGCCAACGGCAGGAATTACATACCAATGGAAATTCAACAATCCTGCTTCGATGACTGGTTGGTTGGATGTAAATTCAACGAACATTCCATTGGCAACAATCGGTGGAGCAACAAGTGGTACGTTGACCATTACTGGCGATGTTTCTGCTATGATGGATTTCCAATTTTATTGTGAACTTTCTGAATCTGGATGTTCTATTTTCACAAATGCTGCTCAATTTAAAATTACCTCACGTCCAGTTTATAGATCAGTTTCTACTTCAAATGGGAATTGGTCAACTGTTTCCAACTGGGAAATGTCGACGGATAATGTGTCCTATGTTGCAGCTTGTTCGTATCCGCGTTCTATCAATTCTTCGGAAGTCATTATTCAAAGCGGAACTCGAATTGTATTGGATTTGACAGGAGCAAGTGTGGTTGATGTTGATCGGTTAACGATTGAAAATGGTGGAACTTTGGAATTGTTACCCAATTCGAAATTAACAATTTTCGACAGCATTGTTGGTTCTGACTTAATCATCAACGGAACTTTGTATGATCGAGGAAATGCAACGAATGGGTTGAATTTACTTGGAACAGCATCTTGGTCATTAGGTTCAAATGGTACAATCGTTAAAAGTAGTGAAAGTCAGGTAGACATTTACAGACAGAAATACCAAGGCGGAATAAGCAACATTCCTGCTTCAGCTAACTGGATTTATAGATACAATAACGATGGAAATCCAATCGTTGGAACGGATGGCTTTTTCTATCCAAGCCTCTCTTTTGAAAACACAACTGCGGGAAGTTATTCTTGGAACAATGCGACAAGTACAGCTTTTCAAGGAAGTTCAAGTTTTGCTACGGTGAAAGGAAATTTAAACATCGGAGTTACTGGAACTTCACCATGTCAAGTCTATAATGTAAATAACAATATTCAACCGATGTTGCTTTTAGGAAATTTACAAATCGCAAGTGGTTCTAGTTTAAATACCAATATTTCAACGGACTACGGAACTGGATTTGAACTGAAAGGGAATCTGATCGTTGATGGTATTTTGCAAGTTGTAGATGCTGCAACTGAAGAGCGAGTTTTACGTTTTACGGGAACAAGTAATCAAACGGTTTCCGGAACAGGAACAATTGATTTGTATAAAATAACTGTGAACAAAGGTTCTGGAGACGTTTCATTAAATCGAAACTTGCAAGCACAAAACGAATTGGTCATGACGAGTGGAAACATTCTCACCAATACCAGTCTTTTAGAATTGGGTTTATCAACCTCTCAAAAAGGAACGTTAAACCACACTTCCGGCTTCGTCGTTGGAAAAATGAAACGTTGGTTTGCAGGAACTAATTCTGGAGATGCAAGCGGTTTGTTCCCAATGGGATTCAATGATGGAGGTTTAAAAAATAGAAATGCCAAAATTGAATATACTACTGCGCCAACAGCTGGTCACTTAACCGTTGAATATCAAGGTTCAACAATGGGGCTTACAGGTATTCCAATTACCACCGCGAATTCTGGAGGTGCTGGATTTGACGTTACAACAACTGAGGATCAGGGATATTGGAAAATTGACAATCAAAATCTAACAGATGGTGTGTACACAATTACTTGTACTGGTGACGGTTATCAAAACATTACCAATTTAAGTAAGTTGACCTTATTGAAACGAGTTGGAACTGGAAGCTGGCTTTGTCCGGGAACGCACATCGCTCCAAGTGGTTCGCTTACTGCACCTGTTGTTGCTCGTTCCGGTCTTGTAGGTTGGTCCAATTTTGGTTTTGGTGGTGGAATAGGAAATCCATTGCCGGTTGAATTAACAGCATTTTACGTTTCTTGCGTTGAAGATAAGAATGAAACGAATGTTCATTGGACAACCGCAAGTGAACAAAACTCAGCATTGTTTGTAGTTGAAAAAAGTCGCGATTTAGTGAATTGGACATTGGTTTCTAAAGTGGATGCTGCAGGAAGTTCCAGCCAAGAAATTAAATACAGTTCAACGGATTTGAACGGATCAAATGGTCTTTTCTACTACCGCTTAAATCAATTTGATTACAACGGTGTCGTTAAAACCTACGGACCAATTAGTGTTTCATGTGATAACAATTTCAATGCATTGCAAGTATATCCGAATCCTTCAAATGGATCATTTACAGTTGAAGTTGAATGGACCAAAGAGAAAACACAAGCGCAAATCCAATTGATTGACGTGACAGGAAAAATAGTCAAAGTAATCGACGTAACCATCAATCCAGGCACAACACAAGTGGAATGGAACGAGGAAATGTTACAAGCTGGAATTTATACGATTCGCTTGAAAAAGATTCAAGGTTTGAAATCAATTGAGACGGATTTGAAGCCGATTCGATTGGTGATTACAAGGTGATTTTAAACTCTCAAAAGCTTTGCTTTTGAGAGTTTGTTCTACGCACCACCAAAAAGTCATTCCGAACAGCATCGGAACTATTTCAGTTTCGATGCTGGAGGAATCTTTTTTTGAGTGAGGGAAGATTTTCTTTGCTACAATTGAATTGGTAACTAGTTTGGCTAAAGCCTAATTCTATCCCATTTTTCCAAATGAATGGGCTAAAGCCACATTCCAATTGAAAAGTTTGTTGCGACTGAAAAGTTTGTTGCAATTTTTTTAATTTCCATTCTGTTCGGAAAGACAGCTCGATTATATTGAGGTTAAACCTTCAAAAGCTTTGCTTTTGAAGGTTTGTTCTACACACCACCAAAAAGTCATTCCGAACAGGAGCGGAACTTTTTCAGTTTCGATGCTGGAGGAAACTTTTTTTTGGTTGAGGGGAAATTTTCAGTATTGCAATTGAGCTAGTAAATGTTTTGGCTAAAGCCGGATTATCCGCAATTTATTCAAATGAATGGGCTAAAGCCGCATTCCAATTGAAAAGATTATCGCGGTTTTTTCAATTTCCATTCTGTTCGGAAAGACAGCTCAATTATATTGAGGTTAAACCTTCAAAAGCTTTGCTTTTGAAGGTTTGTTCTACACACCACCAAAAAGTCATTCCTCCAGCATCGGAACTTTTTCAGTTTCGATGCTGGAGGAATCTTTTTTGAGTGAGGGAAGATTTTTTTTGTTACAATTGAATTGGTAACTACTTTGGCTAAAGCCTAATTCTATCCCATTTTTCCAAATGAATGGGCTAAAGCCACATTCCAATTGAAAAGTTTGTTGCGATTTTTATCTCAAAGGAAAAAAACCTTTTCATATACAATCACGATTTACCAACATGTATCATTCAATTTACATGTTTTTTCGACAAATAATTTATTTTTCGAGGTGTTCTACTTGATTTTCTATGAAAAATAAGATAAGTTTACACAAACTATCTGAAAAACAACAAAATACCTACACGATGAAAAATACTATAAAAAAGCTCTGGATTCATGCAAAAATCATGTTCATGTTTATCCTTCTGGTTAATTTTTCAAACGTAGCTTTTGCTCAAACTGCTACCATTACCATCACGCAATCGTCTTCAGGAATCATACAAACTAACTATGATTCTGGAGCAGAAAGAACTTGGACGCAAGACAGTGTTTCTTTTGGGGCGAAATACGCAATGAAACAAGGTGCTGCAACCAATATTCAGTTACAGGCTTCGCTTGGCAGACTTTACAACACAACTGCTTTACCGGGAAAAATTGTCTCGATAACCATCAATCAAGTCAACAACAGCAATACTTCCACCATTCAAGGCGGGAATAGTTTGGTTACAGCTTCTACTCCAACTCTTGGATCGCCATCTTCGACAGGTTGGAACAGCAGTGTGTTTTCGGGAACCAATTTCACCTATTTCTCGATAAAAAGAAGTTCTTCCGGTGCTGCCTATTGGTCGAGTTTGGTCATTGAATACGATAATTCAGGCGTTAATTCTGGTGTTTGCACCGAACTTAATTTCAATGATCCTTCCAATTTAAAGGGTTGGTCGGTTTCAAATTCTGCGCAAATTGCAACCGGACAATCTTGTGATGGCAACGGTTATGTGTTTTCAAACAGTGGACAATTTGTAATTTCTCCGCTCATTTCAAATCCGCAAGCGTTGAGTTTTGTTAATAAACGAACTACAACTGCAGATGCTTGGGCATTGAATGTGGAATACGCTACTTCGATTTCTGGTCCGTGGACAACTTTGCATGTTGCAACTGAAATAGAGACCGATTGCATTACTCGTTTTTATGATTTATCAAGTATTAACAATGCCGTTTACATTCGCTTGATTGACGCTCGAGCAAGCGGTACTTCACAAAGAACTATCGACGATATTAAACTATATTGTACAACACCACCTTCTTGTCTTTCAAACGCATATATTGGTTCTTTCAAACCAACATCTGGTTCTGTTGGAACTAACGTCACCATTACGGGTTCAGGCTTTACGGGAGCAACGCGCGTTCAATTTGGGACAACAGATGCAGCTAGTTTTACTGTCGTGAATTCCACTACCATCATCGCCAAAGTTCCTGCCGGAATTTCAGCAAATATGCCAATTTTAGTGACCGATGCCGCAACGTGTGCGTTTAAAAGTTCAACTAATTTTAGTTCCACCGAATTGATCGGAACGTGTACTCAATTTGTAAGCGACTTAATCATTTCCGAGGTTTTTGATCCTCAAAGTGGAAACAATCATTACATCGAATTACACAATTTCACAGGATCAACCATCAACTTGGCCTCTCCAAATCTCTATAGCTTAGATATCAATAGTTCGCCAAGCATCAACCTCACAGGAACCATCGAACACGGTAATTCATTAATCGTTTTTGCGGGCACAGATGATCAAGAAATTTCAAATTCTGAACAAAATTTAAGTGCTGGATTTGATATCAACGATGCGATCACTCTTCGAAAAAATGGAACAACCATAGACCAAGTTACCGCTCCAAACGACGCTGGATTTAATTTTGTCCGAAAATCAACTGTTTTCGCACCAAAAAATACGTACGACGTAACGGAATGGGATCTCACAGACCACAGTAACACAACGCCCTTTGCTTCTCTTGGTTCACATGCCGTTGCTAACGATTTGATTCCGGTAATTACGACTTCGCCAGTGAATGGAAATGCTTGTGCGCTGAACATGTCGGTAGCTTCTTCGACGACTGGAGTTACCTATCAATGGAGATACAATAATCCAGCAAGCATGGACGGTTGGTTGGATGTGAACGCAACGAATTTAACCGGTGTAATAATAGCTGGTGCATCAACGAATAACATACAAATCTCGGGAAATACAGCCAACATCAACCAATTTCAATTTGCTTGCAAGGTAACTTCAGCTGCATGTTCTAAAATCTCGCAAGTTGCAAAATACAGCTTTGGCGGTTTGCCTTTTATTAGAACAGTTGCAGGTTCGAACGGAAACTGGTCAGCGGTTTCCAATTGGGAAATGTCAAGTGATAACATCACTTATGTTGCTGCTTGTGCGTATCCAATGGCCAATAATTCAACGGAAATCACCATTCAGGCGGGTACAACCATTGTTCTCGACTTAACAGGAGCAGATTCGGTGATTGTCAATAAATTGACCATTGATTTTGGTGCAACTTTGGAATTATCACCAAGTTCATCTTTGATCATCAAAAACGGATCCGTTGGTGCAGATTTAATCGTAAACGGAACTTTATATGATAGACAAAATATCAATAGTGCTACTAAATTAAGCTTTGAAGGCCCAAATTCAAACTCAGCTACCTGGAAATTGGGTTCTAATGGGACATATATCAAAAGTAATTTTGGAACTGTAAGCTATACAAGAGATAAATATGAAGGTGGAATGAGCTCTATTCCTGCAACTGCAAATTGGATTTACCGATACAATGGAGATGGAAATGTGAGAATTGGTAGTAATAACTACTTTTATCCAAATCTCTATTTTGAAAATACGACAGCCAATACACATTCTTGGAATATTTCAAATTCAACTGCACTTTATGGCGGAACTGGTTTTATGACCGTCAAAGGAAATATCAACATTGGAACGACGGGAATAAGTGCATGTCAGGTGAGCAACATCAACACCAACACACAACCGATGTTGATTTTGGGAAATACGAATATTGCAACTGGGTCTAGTTTAGTAAACAATATACCTTCTGGTAGTGTTTTTGGAACCGGTTTTGAATTTAGAGGAAACGTGCAAGTAGATGGAACGCTTGATGTAACGAACGGAAGCTCAACAAGAGCAGTGATTTTTTCTGGAACTACAGATCAAATTATTTCTGGAAATGGTGAACTAAAAGCCTATAAATTCACGGTCAACAAAACTTCAGGGAATCTCGTTTTGAATCGAAATTTACAAGTACGAAATGAATTGGTCATGTCCAATGGAAATATCATCACCAACGGAAATACCTTAGAACTTGGATTATCCACAACTCAAAAAGGAATTTTAACGCATACCAACGGATTTGTAATCGGAAAAATGCGTCGCTGGTTTGAGGGAATAAATTCTGGAATAGCGTCCAGTTTATTCCCGATTGGTGTGGATGACTCAGGCATTAAAAACCGCCATGTAAACATAGGATTCACGGAAGCTCCTGTTGCTGCTGGACATTTAACGGTGCAATACATTCAATCAGAAATGCAATGGACTGGTTTGCCAATCTTAAATACCAACACTGGCGGTGCTGGGTTTGATGTCACGACAACCGAAGATCAAGGTTTTTGGCAAATTGAGAACGAAACCGGTAAATTAACGGATGCAAACTACACCATTTCTTGTACGGGTGAAGGATATCAGCTCATTACCGATCTAGCAAAATTGACCTTGCTAAAACGAGTTGGAACAGGGAATTGGCTTTGTCCGGGAACACATCTAACAACGACTGGAACGATTTCTAAACCCGTCGTTTCGCGATCTGGTGTTCGCAATTGGTCTAACTTTGGATTCGGCGGTGGAAACGGAAATCCATTGCCTGTCAAACTAATTTCTTTCCAGGTTTCCTGTGACAACAAGAATGAAACGACTGTAAAATGGTCAACAGCAAGTGAACAAAACGCTTCGCACTTCATCGTTGAAAAAAGTCGCGATCTGATTTCTTGGAATGAAGTTTCAGAAAAACAAGCAACTGGAAATTCGAACTCGATCGTTCACTATTCTGGAATCGATTTCAACAGCATAAACGGTGTTTTCTATTACCGATTAAAACAGGTCGACTATAACGGTGAAGTTGAAATTCACGGTCCAATCAGTGTTTCTTGTCAAAATGATAAAAATTCGATGCGTCTTTTCCCTAATCCTTCCCACGGGGAATTCACCGTGGAAATTTCTTGGAGTAAACAAACGACACCAACTCAACTCCAAATCATTGATTTGACAGGAAAAGTAATTCATCAACAGGACGTCAATTTAACTTCGGGAACTACTCAAATAGAAATTAATTCCTTGAATTTACAAACTGGATCGTACTTCATTCATTTAAATTCAACGACTAATTATCAAACTACAGATCTCAATTTGAAGCCAATTCACTTGGTGATCTCGAAGTAAATCATCCTTTATTTTTCGAAAAAAATTAAACAAAAAAAAACTGCAAAGCGTGCTACTTTGCAGTTTTCTTTGTTTTAGCAAATCTTCAAATCAAAGACAAGCTTCTTTACGATTGGATACAATTTAACGCTTGTTCCATATCCGCAATGATATCTGCGTGATACTCTACTCCTACGGAGATACGTACCAATTTTTCGGTTATTGACATTGCATTTTTCACGTCCAAAGGAACGTCGGTATGTGTCATGGTATATGGATGTTCAGCCAAGGATTCTGTTCCTCCTAAACTCACTGCCAATTTGATCAATTTCAAGTTATCCAAGAAAGTAAATGCTTCTTTTTCGCCACCCTTCACATCAAAAGAAATCATTGCTCCTGCAGACAGAAATTGATTGTGGTAAATTTTCTTTTCACGTTCTGAACCTTGCTCATCAATGAATCCGAGGTAGTAAACTTTCTCAATTTTTGGGTGATTTTTTAAGAAATTCGCAACTTCAATTGCATTTCTTGCCTGTTGATCCATTCTCACTTTCAAAGTCTCTAAACTTCTCATCAACATCCAAGAAGTATGCGGAGAAGCCATGTTTCCTAGGAACGTTCGCAAGCCTTTTACTCTCGCCATCAATGCTTTTGAACCTAAACAAGCTCCTGCAATCACATCTGAGTGACCACCAATGTATTTGGTTGCTGAATACAAAACTAAATCAGCTCCATGTTTCAACGGATGTTGCCAAATTGGTCCCATGTAGGTATTGTCAACCGATAAAATAACAGCACGCTCTGCCGTTGAAAAATGCTTCTTAATGTTTGCACACATTTCAATATCAATCAAAGCATTCGTCGGATTTGCCGGTGTTTCGATGTGAATCAAAGCCAAACGATCTCCTTTTCCTGTAGCATTTATTTTTGCAATTACCTGTTCTTCTGTATCATCTGGTGAGAATCCAACAGAATCAATTTGCATTTTTTTCAAGAAATTATTGATGAAGTGATCTGTTCCTCCGTAAACTGGGCGGCTGTATAAAATCAAATCTCCTGGCGAACAAAACTCCATCATCACGGTAGAAATTGCAGACATTCCACTTTCAAAAACCGCACAATCTTCTGCTTTGTCCCACAAACACAATCTGGTTTCTAAAATCTCTAAATCAGGATTATTTAAACGACTGTAAATCAAGCCCATTTCTTCTCCTTCTTTTTGCTCGCTTAAACCGTAAGCCACTTCAAAAAATCGTTTTCCTTCCGCAGCGGTATTGAAAACGAAAGTAGATGTTTGAAAAATCGGGCATTTCAGTGATCCTTCAGAAAGGGAAGGTTTATAACCATAAGTCATCATTAAACTCTCCGGTCGCATATTTTTATAATCCATAGTATAATCTTTAAAGTCAATTAAAAATAGATATTATCACTGCCAGATTCGACAAAGAAGAAAATTATTCTGTATTTTTATCAAAAACAGTAATCAATAACTTTTAAATCAAGCATTTCTCATGGAAAAAGAAAATAATCCTTTCGAATATCAATTAGACACCATCGATGAGCAGATTTTGAACTTGCTTCAGAAAAATGCCAAACTCGGTTCCAAAGAGATTGCTGCACAAGTTGGACTAACCGTCACGCCAACCTACGAACGAATCCGTCGCTTAGAAAAACGAGGATTTATTAAGAGTTATGTCGCGATTTTGGACAAACGCAAGCAAGGTAAAAACTTGCAAGTTTTGTGCAACATCCAATTGAAATCGCACAACGCCGAAATCTTGGAATTGTTTGAATCTGAAGTCATCAAGTTGGAAGAAGTCAATTCGTGCTATCACATTGCCGGAAATTTTGATTACTTATTGGTCATCAACATGAAAGACATGGACGAATACGCCCATTTTCTAAAACATAAATTGGCAACGATTCCGCACATCACAACGGTGCAAAGTTCGTTCGTAATGCGCACCTTGAAGGAAGAGTTTGAGTGAAATAAATCCGATAGGTATCGGATTGCAGATTAATGCGATAGGTATCGGATTGCAGATTGATGGACTTTCGTGTTAGGGGAATTCGGGCTGATTTTTCAACTGCTTGTAAATCTTTTCATTTTTTGGATCTTTTAGATTTTCGATTAAAGTTCCTAATTTGTAGAAATCGAACATTTTTAGATTCACGTGACCGGTACGCAAGCGGAAAACGATGAAAGGTTTTAGGAATAGAAATCCGAAATTAAGGAATGTATCGTTTTTTTGAACTTTTTTGTAAAAGCGTAAAATGGAAATATCATTGATCAATTCAGCGTCACATTCCATGTATTTTAAAATCTGAATTAGGTTGATAACACCTTCCCTTGTTTTGTTGAGAAAAGCACTGTTTTCTTCCACATCGCCATTGACAACTGGATTTTCAATGTGCGTGACGGCAATATTTCTCTTTTTTAACGAAAAACCGAAAAGCGTGTCTTCGTGACCGTATTTTGTAATTCGTTCATCGAATTTAATTTCTTCTAAAATCGTTCTTTTCACCAAAAAATTATTGGTCATGAACGATTTATTTGGTGCTTGCTTTCTAACTTCAGCAGCTTGACTTTCTTTCTCAACACCGTATTTCCAACTCAAAAGCTGATTTTTCCCAGGTTGTTTTTGATCGTAAATCCTTCCACCGCAGACTACGCTTGGATTATCTTTCAGAGTTGCTAGATAATTGGCTAAAAAAAGTGGATTTTCAACCAAAGAATCGCAATCCAGAAAAAGCAGATAATCGTATTTCGCATGCGCCAAAAATAAATTCCTGATTTTTGAACGACCTACATTTTCCTCTAATTCAATGTATTGATGCTTTACACACGTCGCTTTATTTTCCGCTTTAAATCGCTGCGAACAATCGTCAATGACAATGATTTCAAAAGGAACATCTATTGATTTTGCCTGACTCGACAATGCATTTACCAGAGGTGAAATGTTGAAATTATAAACAGGAATACAAATTGACAGCATGGGTAAAGATTGCGAATTACAGATGGCAAAATCCAGATTTCTCCGAAAATTCTCGGATGCGTGCTAAAGGTAAGGGAAAAAATGAAAATGGCAATTGGCAAAATCCAGATGATCGTAAATTCATGTTAAAAAGAAATTCAAATTCACATTAGAATTTAAATTGGTTTTTAAAGCGACGCGATGAACATTTAGACAGATCTTAGCGAAATCTTCAATATCTTTAACGACAACAATTCAAACTCAAAAATGAAAAAAGCAATCCTATTTGGCGCGAGCGGATACATCGGTTCGTATTTACTTCAAGATTTATTGAACAACGAAGCGTACGAACAAGTAACAATCGTTGTTCGCAAAGACCTCAACTTACAACATCCAAAATTAAAAACGGTGCTTGGAGACTTCAACACTTTGCCAAATTTGAAATCGGAAATTGTTGCTGATGATGTTTTCATTACGCTTGGAACCACCAAGAAAAACACGCCAGACTTGAATGAATATTACCAAGTGGATCACGATTATCCAGTTTTAGCAGCGAAAATCGCGAAAGAAAATGGAGCGAAATCTGTTTTTATGGTCACGGCGATTGGTGCGAATTCGAAATCAAAGATTTTTTATAGCAGAACAAAAGGTGACGTCGAACGCGATGTCATTGCCTTGGATTTTGATCATACACACATTTTTCAACCTTCGATGATTTTGGCGAATCGCAAAGAAAATCGTACGGGCGAGAAGATCTTTATGAAGATTTTCAAAGTTATTAATCCAATCTTTGTTGGTGGAATGAGCAAATACAGAGGAATTGAAGGTCGCGATGTGGCCAAAGCGATGAACCTTGCTGCGCTGAATCAAACCGAAAAAGTTAAGATTTTTCAGTGGAAGGAAATGAATGAATTAATCGCTTTTTAAAAAGCCTCTTTCACAATCCGAGATTCATCAATTCCCAATTCTTTTAAATGTCCCAAAACTGCATCCATCATCGGAGGCGGTCCACAGAGATAAAACTTGGTCTCCTCATTTTGAACATGCGTTTGAATTAATTCTTTCGTTATGAAACCGTGTTGGTATTTTTCATGTTCTTCTTGACTCAATACGTTGATGAAATTTTCGCCCAATAGCTTAGAAAAATATTCGTTTGCAATGATGTCCTTTGAAGTGTTATTCGCAAAAATCAATTTATTGTTGCCGATATTGTCGTTTTTATCCAAGTATTTTAAGACAGAAATGAACGGTGTAATTCCTGCGCCACCGGCAATAAAGATCCCTTCGCCTTGGTATTTTATATCGCCAAAAACATCACCAATCAGTAAGGAATCTCCCACTTTCAATTGACCAATTTGTTCTGTTACTCCGTGATGATCGGGATATTGTTTGATGAAAAACTCTAAAAATGGATCTGATGGAAGTGATGTAAACGTAAAAGCTCTTAATTCATTTTCAAATTTGGGCATATCCACCGTTACATCTGCCGCTTGTCCTGGCGAATAAATGATTCCCATTGGTTTTTCAGTTCGAACATGCATCACGTTGTGTGTTTCATTTTCAATCGATAGAATTCTAATTGCTTCCATGTTTTCTTTTTTAAATGTTATTCATAACTCGTTCTGTGATTCGATCGCAACGACTGAATCCAAATTCGAAGAGATTTGCATCTTTCGTTATTTCATATAGTTTTTCTTTCAGCATGGCTTTCGATCGGTACAAACGAACTTTCACATTGGAAACCGTCAAATCCAAGGTATATGCAATTTCTAGCAAACTCATTTCTTCCACCTCTTTCAACATGTAAACGGCTTTGTATTTTGCATCCAATTGATCAATGGCACTTTCCATAAGTTGATTTGCTTCTTTCCGTATCATCATTTCGTGCGGATTTAATTGTTTGTTATCCGGAATTTCTAAAATGGAATTCGTTTTAAATGTTTCCGACTGCGCATTCAAATGAACAATTTTCCCTTTTTCATTCAATCGGTCCAAAGACTCATTAATTCCGATTCGAATGAGCCACGTTGAAAAGGAAGATTCCAATTTAAATTGATCCAATTTGTAGAAAGCTTTGAGGTAACTATTCTGCATCACGTCTTCAATGTCCGCTTCATCCCTTAAATAACTGCGAATGATTCGATACAATTTTTGATTGTTTCGGCGTACTAAAAGTTCGTACAATTCCTTTTCACCAGCCAAAATTCGCTGAATAATTTCGGATTCTTTGATTTTTGACTGACTCGAATGATTGACTTTACTACCTGAGATTGCCTCCATGTGAATTTGTATTTTATAGTTAGATGGAAAATGTCAAAGAAAGTTACAAAAAAATTGTAACCTTTTTCAAAAAACAGCATCAAAAGATGGTAACAATTTATAAATATCTAAAATTCAGATTATGAAAAACAATGTACAACTGGTCAAAAGCATTTTAAAATACACTTTTGGACTCGTCCCAATCGTCGCTGGACTTGACAAATTCACCAACATACTAACAGATTGGACGCAATATATTTCGGAAGGATTTGCAAACCTCTTGCCGTTTGAACCTTCCGGATTGATGATGCTTGTAGGCGTAATTGAGATTGTTGCCGGAATTTTGGTGCTGACCAAAACAAAAATCGGATCGTATGTCGTTTCTGCATGGTTAACCACAATTGCTTTGACCTTGATCCTAAGTTGGAGTTATGTTGATGTAGCAGTTCGTGATTTGGTAATGGCAATTTCAGCATTCTGTTTGGCAAAATTATGCGAAAATAATCTCAGCGCCTCCAAAAAACAATAGTTTGAAACCTGCTTCGCCGCTGGTGTTTTTATCTTGTTGTGTTGCGGATATGCATCGTGTGTCTACAGCACAACATGAAAAAAATCATAAATTTTTGAATTTCTTTAATTTTTTTCAATTTTTCAATTTATTTGCAAATGCTCCAACGTTTCGCCAACCAGCATTTTAAATCCAACACTTTTAAAGCCCAGTTTCAAATACAATTTTTTAGCAGCAGGTTTATTTTCTTCCACGAGTAAACCAATCGTTTGTTGGTTTTTCACAACGTATTCATCAATTAAAAACTGCAACATTTTAGAGCCAATTCCTTTTCCCTGCTGATTTGGATTGACACCAAAAGAATCGATGTAAAATTCTCCTGCCTTGGTCTCATCTTCCGGATTGAAATCTTTTCCGTGCTGCATTTTGATGTATGCTGCAATTGGTTTTCGCAAGGCGGATAATTGACTTCCGTCGTAGATGTTGATTGCCGCAATTACCTCATCTTCTTCAGCTACCCAACAATTTTGATAAGAATATTGATTATTTTCTCGTTGGGCAAAATACAACAAGAAATCAAGTGCTTTTTGAGGATCTTTTTCGCCGATAAATTCATAGATAATTTCTTCCATCGCCAATAGTAAATAGTGCGCGATGAATGGTGAATCGTTGGGTGTTGCTTTTCTAATGCGCATTTCTTGTTTCAAAAAAGTTAATGAAAAACTTGTACCGCCAGAACCACAATTCCAACAGCTGTCAGTAAAGTAAGTTTACCCAAAAGCTCGATTCCTTTTTTATTGTTTTCAGCATCATTCTTCAAATCTTTTGCCGACAACCAATTGATCATTGTAATCAGAATCATCAAAACCACAAACAAAATCAGTTTTGCAATCAACATCGGCATAAAAGCGATTGCCGACCAATACGGAAGAATCAAATAAATCCCAGAACCCAATAGCAATAAGGTTCCAATGGTTCCCATCGTTCCCAAGGCTTTCGTTTGACTTCTGAATTTTTGAGCATCCAATTTATTCAATTTGGAAAGCGTTGGTCCTAAAAAAGCGTGTGTAAAACTTACTCCCAATCCCATCGCCAAACCGATAAAGTGGAGAATTAACATGGTGTCTCTCATATTGTATTTTTTCCGATTGATTATATCGTTTCTTATTCACCCAACCATCGACCAATTAATTTCCACTTACTTTTATTCCTTAAAGCTTGATCATTTTTCATCAAATCGGCTTTGTATGTGTTGTACGCCATTTTAAAGACAAGACTTAAAAGTAAAATAATAAGGATCATAAAACTCAGAAGATATACGTTGAGTTTTGTGGTCTGAGCAAAGCTAATGATAGTTTGTCGATTAATTTTGACTTCACTTGGATTATACAAAGTTCCATCACTCAATTTATCCTTTATATAGATGATCTCTAAAGTATCAGCTTTTGAAAAATTGCGTTCTATTTTTCTCCATTCTTTCGTAAAAGATTCTTCCGATAAAACTACGATGAATGGCTGATTTTGTAATTCAATTTCTAAATTCTCGTACTTCAAGTCTCTCTTAAAACCACCTCGCTCTTGGATGTGCGTGGTTGAATAAATGTTCTCAATTATAAAGCTGCCTTTCTCTTGTTTATCCTTGGGAATAAAATCACTTTTATAAAAAGAGTATGCCAATACGAGCATCATTAACCACAACATTGGCGTTATCAATAAGACAAATCTAATTCTAAAGTGTTTTTTACTGAGTTTCATTTGTGTTTTTCCGTGAATGAACTTTGATACTAAGAAATTCTAACAAACCTGCCCATAAGCGATTACTAAACAATTGTTTTTCCGCCATCTAATCCATCCGGATGTGATCGGATTAACACTTGAATCGCATTCTAAAACAGTATGACTTCTAATATTTAGCCAATCACCTTTAACTTCAAGAATTTCAAAACAATGATGTGAATCCATCAGTACCATTTTCTTCGAACTATCATTTGGTCTTTCTTTTATATCGATGTCGTCTATTTTTGAAACGTTGGAGACTTCCTCTTTGAAGAATTCAATCCAATCTTGGTACTTCATTTTTTCGTCAAGCTTTAATTAGTCATTCACAACAAACTTACCACTTGCTTTTATTTCCTTATTTTCTACAAGTTTAAAGACATACAATCCATTTTTCAAATTTCCTTTAGCGACGATAAACTCGTTGCCATTTAGTTCTGTGTACTCTGCCACAACTTCACCTAGACTATTAATTAGCATCAGTGTTGCATTACTTACGGTTGTAGCAGTTTTTATAGTAGTCTGTTCTGAAAATGGATTTGGAAAAACTTGCGAATTTTCTTTCAGTGAAAGTGCGTTTATTCCTAGTAAGGCACTATTCAACTTGGCTACAAATACTTTCTGAATTTCAGGAGTAGAACTTAAAATGGTTTGACCGAACGCTAAATCAGGACTTGTAAAGTAACCTGTCACAAATATTTTCCCACTTAAATCCACACATACCGCTCTTGGACAACTTAACAACGAACCTTCAGCCGAAGCAAACCAAAGTGCATTGCCATCGTGGTCAAACTTCACCACATAAACATCAGCAACAATTGGTGGATTAGTATTTGTGACGCCACCAAAACTGAGATTAGGACTTGTGTAAAATCCAGAAATTATTGCATTGTCATTTTCATCCAAGGCAAGACTAAAGGAATAATCATTGAAAATTCCGCCACCAGATTTTGCCCACAAAACGGTTCCAGCAGCATTATATTTCACTAAAAAAGGATCTGCATTTCCCGTTCCGATGAGCACTTTTGAACCAAAAGTAATCGAGTTACTAAATGAATATCCCGTCACATAAATATCACCATTTCTATCGATAACCGCACCAGTCGTTTCTTCAGATTTTACACCACTTGCTTTCTTCGACCAAATAACATTTCCTGAGGAACCGAATTTAGCAATAAAAATATCCTCAAGCCCACTAGAATTCGTGTAACTATTCATTCCAATCCCGAATATTGGACTGGCAAAATTTCCTGTTACAACGATGTCGCCATTGCTATCAGCAGAAATTGCTTGACCTCGATCATAACCTGTACCACCTTCTGAAAAGGCCCAAAGTAAAGTTCCATCCGAGTCGTATTTAACGACAAAAACATCTGTAGTTTGATTGTTATTCTGGTTATATAAAGTGAAACCGCCAAAAGTAATGGTGTTGCTATGAAACCTACCCGTTACATAGACATTTCCAGATTTATCAAGGCACATATCACCCATGGCATCTTCTTCTTCACCACCTCCAGATTTTAACCAAAGCACATCACCGCTACTATCTAATTTGGTAATGAATACATCTTTTGAAAGCGATGAACCTTGATTGACTAAATTGAAATTACCAAAAGTAGTATTTACTCCGTCAAAATGTCCTGCAATAAAAATGTTACCGGCAGTATCAATTTCCATAGCAATTGGGTAATCACTTCCTGCACCTCCATAAGAAGTTGCCCAAAGAACATTTCCTAAAGGATCATATTTTACTAAAAAAACGTCATACAAACCTTGATTTTGCAAAGTTGTTGTTCCAAATGTAATTGGCGCATTTAGAAAAATACCTGCAACGAATACATTTCCATTGCCATCTGTTGCCATGGTACTTCCTTCCTGATAGTCTGTTTCTCCAGCTGATTTTGCCCAAGACCATTCAGGAGTTTGCGCAATTGCACTTTGAAAAATAGAAAGCGCTAGAACTAGCATGCTGATTTGTAGTTTAGAAATCATAGGTTTTCCGATTAATTCTAAGGTAAATATACACTTTTTTCAATTAAAAAAAACATTGAAAGACCTGATCGCTTTTGGTATAAGATCGAATTAAAAATCTTTTATGATGGTAGAGTTCGATCATAAATTTGCTTTTCAGGAATTAAGATTAATTTTTTTAATTATTTTACGGTTTCCTATGAATACCCAAGAGATCGATAGCGCTAATCCAAATCCAACTGTCGTTGAAATTCAGCCAAATATTTTGACAAATGAAATCCATCCATCAAGGCGTGGTGTGCTTCGATTGAAACGGGCATGATCTTTCTGTTATCTCGAATGAAAAATTTACCAAATACAATTCTTGGAATCGAAACGGAATTGTCCAAGGTACTTGGTTGCAATAATCCGGTAAATGAATTCCAAGGAATGCTTGAAAAATGAATGACATCCATTTTCGGTTCACCGTCAATCAATCGAAGTCCTGAGGAGTTTTGAACGGCTTCAATTTCTTGTTGCAGTTCAGCATTAAACGTTCTAAAATCTTTCGAAAAGTTGATTCGCGCAAAACCAAAAGTTTCGTCTCCACGCATGATGGTTGTTTCTGCGTTAATTGCATCGTAGCAAATCACGTCATCGCCAACAATTCGATATCTAAATTCTTCAATTTCATTGATCGCGATCAATGACTTGTGAAAATAACTGGCGTAAAAAGACTGACCTTTTTCTTTGGCATTTTCATAACATTTGGTGCAATCAACTTCAGCAACAAAGCCAAAATACGGACTAGCCATTTTTGAAAAGAATTCAAAATGTTCTTTTCTTTTCCAATTTTGTATATCGATGATTTTCATTTATTTTTCAATTCTTGAGATTCAATTTCTTTCACGCTACTTGCGGAAAATTCCAAAATCACAGTTTTTGCTTCAAAAATACTTGTAAATCTTTGTTTGCACCGTATAAAACCAAAATATCATCTTTTTCCAAAAGCGTATCGGCAGAAATCACCCCTTGAATATGCGTATCAACCTTTGTTTTCCCCAACAGACTTTTTACTTCTACTTTTTTGATGGTTGTTAATACCAACCATTTAAACTGTTTTCGGAAACGAACTTCTCGCACTGTTTTTCCAACATAATCTTCCGGAACTTTCGCTTCGATGATGCGGTAATGACAGTGTTTGTTCAGCCTTGGGAAGTAAATGAATAAATCGTTTATTCTAATGCAAACTGCGCAACTTCATCCAGTTCACAAGCACGCTCAATTTCGGTTGGATTTTCAGCAATTCGCTTGATTTCTTGGATAAAAGGTTCGTACTTTACACCGCTTGACTTCTCTCCTAGAAAACCAATTAAAAAATACTTCCACTCATAATCCGTGCCGTCTAGTATGTTCATTAAATGCGGTCCTAGTTT
>JAQVCM010000036.1 GCA_028689775.1 Crocinitomicaceae bacterium | reverse complement strand
TCCGTCCAACCCCATTTTATTTGCCATTTTTAAGTGATTATCAATTTGATGTAGCGGAATAAGGAATTTTATCGCTATTTTTGAATGTAGCAAAACGGCAAATAAAATGCTTATATGTTATATGCAAGCGGTACAAAACACATTATAGAGATTAACTTGCTTCCAAATAAAAGAAAACAGCAATGAAACAGACATTATTTACTTTTATATTCTTATTATTTATTTGTGAAAAAATTGGTTTTACACAAACCAACAACGATTTGAGCAAGTTAACCTTAGAAGAAAATTTTAGTCCTAAAATGCCAACAAAAATAGATACTTCATACTATCCGTTTTATAACGGTGTGCAGATGATTGAGATTGACCATATTGGATATTGGGACAGGAAAATTTATTTTTTGGAACAAAGTACCCCTCGAGCAATGCCTCACTCTATGTACAATCCAATGCCGATAGGGAATGAGTTTTTCTTTAGAGACACAACTGGAGTTATTGTGAAAGCATTTAATACCGAGAAAAGTTTGGATGAACTAACCAAACTTTTTAAGAAGATTCCAATTAATAAAAAGCACGGATTGCCATCCTTTTCCCCATATCACAGTAGTCCTAGAACTGGAGGTAGTTGGTATCAAAGCCCACAATCGTCTTTTGATTTTTTAGGACATTATAAAGTTTCTTCAGGAAGTATTACACAAAACTCAAAAGAAGTTTCAATTTCATCACTTGATAACAAAGCAAAAGGACTGAAATTTGGTCTAATTGATTCACTTGGTAACATCGTTATACCAATACAATATAATACAATTCTTCCCTTGTATGAAAATCTTCTTGTGCAAAAAGAGAAATGGGGAGTGATTGATTACAATCAAACAGAATTAGTCCCACTACAATTTGATAGCTACGAAGTTGACCATTACGCACGTTCTGTATACCCACCTAAAAACGGTAATGTTTTTTTTCTTACTACCAAAAAGCTCCAAGGTTATAAAACGGAATTCACGTACAACGCTGTGTTTTTTACAGCACAAAACCAATTGAAAACACTCAATAATTATGATAAAATTTATTTAGAAGGTGGATGGGGTCAAAATGAGGACTATAGCAAAAGAATTTTATCTGTCACTAAAAGCGGAAAAAAAGGATTGTTAAATGCACAATATGAAGAAATTGTTTCACCGCAATTTGAGATTTTCGAATATCATAAAAACATTCAAAGATTATATAGAGTTGCTAAAGATGGGGAATTCGGATTTTGGGATCAAAATTTCAAGCAAATTATCCCTTTAGAATATGATTATGCTGAACATTTCGGAAAAGACTCAACCGCTTTAGTTTTAAAAGACGGTACGTTTTCTTGTATTAACACACAAGGTGAAAAACAAACTGAATGTAATTTGACGCCAAAATGGAAAATGGGAAAATTAGGATTTGTTATCGATAAAAAATATGTTACCGTCTTTGCAAATAATGATGTTTTTGGAGTGATGGATAACACTACAATGGAAATGATTTTACCAATTAAGTACAAATCGCTCATTCCTATTTCTGTAAATGAATTTATAAATAAAAACGAAAATACTTTTAAGGAGAATAAATTTAAAATTAACAATCGATCAGAAATGTATGATGAAATGTTGTACTACGATAACAAAATCATTGTCAAAAACGAGAACAATCAGTATGGTGTAATCGACACAAATTTTCGTATTGTAGTGGACTTCAAGTATGATACATTGGAGGTCGTTTACAATCTTAAATATTTAATTTATTCTCTTAATGGAAAATTAGGTTTAGTAGATTTTTCAGGAAAAGAAATTCTGACCACCGAATATGATGACATGCGCTACAGTAAACATTACGAACAGGAAAGAGATATTTTTCAAGTTCAGAAAAATGGAAAGTGGGGAATAGTTAATTTCGAGAATAAAACACTTGTTCCTTGCGAGTATGATTCCATCAAATTTTTAGGGCATTGGAATAGACCATTAGTTAAATTGTGGGTCGTTGAAAAAAACAACAAATTTGGTGTTGTTAATGATAAAAATGAGATATTTATCCCTTTTGAATATGATGGTATATCTCATCTTGAAGGGAATAATCTTTGGGTGGAAGATAAAAATAGAAAACGTTATAAGGTCGAATTATGAAAATAGATATAGATGTTAAAACTGCCAGCATATAACAGCACCTACAAGAAATTGGCGGTACAATGCTCCGCAGAGACATTTGCGGTGAATCAAAGTTTGTTTCTCCGCATCAACATTTATGGTAAAAATTCGCCAACTTCTTGTAGCTGCAAAACGTTGGTGGCAAGTGTAACGGACGACAAACAACATAACGAGAAAATCAAAAAATATGAGACTAATAAAAGCAAGAGTTCAAAACTACCGAAGCATAATTGATAGCGGAGAGTTTGAAATCGAAAATTTGAAGACAATTATGGTTGGCCCAAATGAAGCAGGAAAGACCGTTTTGCTTAAAGCCTTGCAGCAGCTTAATAAACCAGCAGATGTGCAAGGTTTTGAAGTTTTACGTGATTATCCACGCTCAAAATTCAATGATATTGACACAGGAAAAGTTGACCCAAAGAATGTAACAGTTGTAACGGGATATTTTGAGCTTGAAGATAGCGACAAAGCAGAAATACCCGAAGAGTTTAGAAACTGTAAATACAAATTCTATAAAAACATAGATAACTCAACTTATCACAATTTAATTGATGCTCCAAATCGACTTAATTTCAAGGACATCAAATCAGACCTTTCTAGACTTATTGCACATTTAGATAAGCAATACTCAATTGAAAATCCCGAAGAAGAAACAAAGAAGCCTAGCATTTTAATTAAACCAATTACTGATACCTTCGAAGATTCGACCACTCTATCAACCGAAAATTGTAAAAGCCTAAAGTCTTTCCTTGAAAAAAACTATGCACTAGTAGAAGAAGGTAATGAAAAAGAAGAGAGTCGCTACGAAAAGTTAATTGAGCAAATTGACTTCAATAGTAAGTATGAAGAAGTCTTAGCTACTTTGAGTAAAAGGAAGCCAGTTTTCATCTTATTTAACAATTACTTCAAGGTAAAACCTTCTGTTCATTTGGAACACTTGGCAACAAGAACAGAACAAAAATTACTTGATGACCAATATTATGATTATGGAAATCTATGTTTGTTAAAATTACTAGGTTTTACAGCAAGAGAACTTTCAAATCTAGGTAAAACACAAAGTCCAGACATTAATAACCCAGATGCTTTAAAAGTCTATAAAGACAAACTTGACACTAGAAGCTACAAATTAAATGCTGCAAGTGTTCGCTTGACTGAAGAAATCAAAAAAGTTTGGATGCCAAACCCTGATAGACCCGAAGCAGATAAGCTAAAAGTTACCGCAGATGGGCAATATTTAAAAGTTGTAGTAGAAGATGATATTGGAGTTGACATTGAATTAGACCAGCGTTCAGAAGGCTTCCAATGGTTAGTTTCTTTTTTTGTTGTATTCTTCGCAGAAGCAATGGATAAACATAAAAATGCAATTCTGCTTCTTGATGAACCAGGAATGAGCTTACACGGACTAAAACAAAGAGATTTTAGAGATACGATAACGAGACTTGCTGAGCATAATCAGACAATTTATACAACTCACTCTCCTTTTCTTGTTGGGCCTGATGAATTAGACTTAGTAAGGGTTGTTGAATTGAAAAATAGAAAAGAAGGAACTAAAGTTCACACGACAATTTCATCAAGTGACCCAGCGGGTCTTCTTCCGCTACAAGAAGCTTTGGGTTATGACCTTGCTCAAAGTCTCTTTTCACAACAAAGAAACTTAATCTTAGAAGGAATTACTGATTATTGGTATTTAGACGCATCAGCCCAACTATTGAGTGATGCCGGAATAGAAAGCCTTAATGATAAAATTGCTTTAGTGTTCGCTAATTCAGCAGGTAAAGTTGTTTACTATGCAACAATACTTTTTGCTCATAACTTAAAAGTTGCAGCACTTTTAGACTCTGATGCAGCAGGAGACCAAGCCGCCCAACAAGAAAACTTGGTTCACACTTTAGGGAATAAAAATATTTTAAGAACAAAGGATTTTGTATCAGGAGTTGCCAAAGCAGAAATAGAAGATTTGCTTAGAGAGACACTTGTTAAGGTTGTTAAAGATGAGTATGGTGTTGACTTATCCGCAAAAGTAACAAGCCAACCAAATAGACCAATAATTGACATTTTCGCAAGTGAAGTGACTAATTTTTCAAAGTATAAACTTGCTAAGGCATTTGTTCGGTGGACAAGAAATCACGAAGCGAAGGACTTGACAGCAGATGAACAAAAGAATCTCAAAAATCTAGTTCAACAAATAAATAAAGCACTCAAATGACAAGAACACCAGCCACCAATCGAGTAGACGGCTCCGCCAGATAAACTGACGGAGTGCGCCTCTCACACCACCGTACCCTTCGGCTAGCGCTCAGGATAAACCAAGCGGGTCTCGTATACGGCGGTTCGTAAATTGATGGGTTCAACGTTCCGTAAACATCTAATAATGATAGATATCCTCTTTGCTTAAGTCTTGCGATAGTTATCGTTGTATTTAAGATTGGACTTTGAGCCACAGCCCATCCACCTTTTCGCGTTCTACTCCACGAATAAGCATGGTCTTGGTCGACACCTAAACGAATGAGATTTTTCCTCTTTCGTTCGGGTTTCTTCCAATCCGTCCAAATGCAATACCGCAAACGATTTCGTAACCAACCATCTAAGTCTCGTAGTTTACCGTGGATACTCGTTCCCTGAAAATAGTTTAACCATCCTCGTTGCAGTTAGCTTCGCTGCTGCCTTCGGCGGTCGTTAATCTTGGTAATCCGTTCATCAAAACTCATCGGAGTAATTTTTCGAGTTATCGTTTTTAGTCTTATTTTCAAGCGTTTCCAAGCTTTTTCACCTACCTCCAATTGATATTTTCCCTTATCCCCTTTCTTATACGTCGGCACGAAACCAAACCCTAGAATAACAAACTGAACAGGTTTCCGAATACCGCTTTTATCCTCATTTATCGTGAGTTTAAGTTTGGTTTTAAGAAAGATTGAAATTGCTTTCATCGTTGCTGTTGCTTGTGTTCTTGAGGTACAATAAATACTAAAATCGTCGGCATAACGTACAAATTTGAGTTTCCTTTTCGTTAGTTCTTTATCTAACTCATTGAGTAAGATATTCGAAAGAACAGGGCTTAACGGAGAACCTTGTGGAACTCCTTTTACTCATTTCCTGTCTGTTTTTATAGGTATTCGTGAGGGCTTCGCCGTTCTTCGTTTGTGTAATTTACCTTCGATTTTAATAGGCACTCGTAACCATTGACGCATCAATTTCAAGGTTTTAGGACATTTTACTTTTTGGTAAAGTAAGTTTAGTAGTAAGCAATGGTCTACTTCATCGAAGAAGGTTTGTAAATCGATGTCCACAATATAATTTCTACCCTCGTGAACGTATTGCAACGCTTTACCAACGGCTTGACGTGCATTCTTGTTGGGTCTAAAACCAAAACTGTTTTCACAGAACTCACTTTCCCATTTCTGCATTAAGACTTGCGATACAGCCTGTTGAAGTAATCTGTCTTTGACAGTTGGTACTCCTAACAAACGTGTTTTTCCATTTCCTTTCGGAATCTCAACTCCAAGAATAGCTTGGGGCAAGTAGTTACCTTCTTTTATTGACGAAACGATAGTCTCTTTCTCTTCCCTAAAATAGTTAGGAAGTTCTGATGTTCTCATACCATCAACACCTGCACTTCCCCTATTGACAATAACTTGTCTAAGTGCTTTTTGCAGATTATACGGATGTACTACTTGTTCAATCATTCTAATTTACAATTTGTTTAACCTGTTCACGTTTCGGGTGGCTATCTTTCGATTCCAGTCCAAATTGAAAACCAATCTCCCTGCTCTAACGTTTGGTCTTCAAAAGCTATTGCTTTTTCTTGTTCAGTCCTTCCTTTGTTTGTGAGACCTCCGCTTCATTCATCGGCTCGTTACTACAAAGTACTATGACCTCTGCTGACTTCTCCGTTATGCTAACTCGTAGCTACGAAGACCTCCTCTGGTAAGAGCATTTTCCTTCCGTCAATCCCTGCGACATCTACATACAGAAAAAACACCTCC
>JAQVCM010000013.1 GCA_028689775.1 Crocinitomicaceae bacterium | reverse complement strand
ATACAGAATGCTCATACAAAATGGGATGGACAAATATTTGCTTGGGCTGCTATTAGAAATGATTTAAATCACTACTTTGGTGATAGAATTAAATAGCTGGTTGACACAGTTCATTGAACACTCCCTTTAATCCTGTTTTGAGCACTGAATTCAACTAAAAACTTGCTCCCATTTTTTGGTTTATTCTTTAAACTTGAGTTCGATTATCCCATCGAATCTATATCGCTGACTTCGAGATTATAATAAACTATTCAAGATTCGCTTTGTTCAACTTTCCAATGAATAGTATCCTACTTCGTCTTTGAAATATAAATCTCAATTTTACAATTGAACGCAAGTTTTAATTAAATGAAATTGTTTTCTGACTTTGTTTTCTGAAAATTCGGGGTGAACATTTATATTTCAGTTTGAAGATTTTGGAAAAATAACTTCGACTTGTTAATCCGATGCTGTAAACAATTTCAGAAATTGACAAATCTGTTGTTTTAATCAGGAATAATGCTTTTTCTAAGCGGATATCTCTCACATAATCCATCGCAGTACTGCGAAACATTCTTTTAAATCCTTCTTGTAATTTGAAAGGGGATAAGGTTGATTCTCTGCATAAATATTCGACGCTGTATTCGAATCCAGGGTTTTTATCTATTATTTCAACCAAGTATTTTACCCGTTTATAGTCGCTCGATGTCAAATAGATTTCATCCATTTTAGTTTTGTTTGCTGATTCGATTAAATGTTCGATTTTCAAACCAATTATCTGGTAAATCAATCCTTCAATGATTAACTGTGAAACTGAATTTAATTTTACTTTTTCAGATAATTTATTAAAATGCCTATCGGGAACTTTACCACCAAAATTAATTCCAGCGATATGAAACAGCTGAAATCACTAGCCTGTCAAAGATATTCGTACCAAAATAGCGTCTGTTAAACTTAAAACAAAACTCATCCATGTAGTTTTGCATGTAAGGTTCTGTTATCCCTTTATAAACATTGTATATTGCTCCTTTCATATTTGTGATTGCCGTATGTACCCAAGGAAGAACCTTGGTGATTTCAACTTTCTTGGTGTTATGGGGCTTGTGTGATTCATAATCCATCTCCAAATCTTTATAAGCTGTGTTCTTTGCTTTCTTTTCAATCTGAGTTTTCATCATGTCATTGATTTCTAAAGAATCTATCTTGTACAAAACTTTCATTTTCAAGAATTTTGGAATTGTATTTTTAGAGTGCTTACTCTTTTGCAATGATATTGGCACTTTTTTGAATGAATGCATAAGTTGTCGTTGAAGTTCCAAAGCTGAAATATTGTTTTTAGAACTGGTCATCAGGTGCATTGCGATATACCAAATCGAAATGGAAAGGTTACTGTTTTCCATAACAGTACCGCTTTTTAAGGAAGTGCGAAATTTACAATTTCTATCTTTGCATTGCCACATAGATTTACCTTCTATCCAATAATGTGCTCCCTTCAAACATTTTTTACAAGTGATACCAACACTTTCTCGCTCATTTCTCCAATGCTGCTCACAAGCCTTCTCATTAGGAAAATGATCTTTAAACTCTATCAATCTCATCGTTTGTTGATTTTTATATCAGCAAAATTACGACGCAAGGACGTAATCGATTTACGTCCTAAAATTTAGTGGCAGAATTCCCGATAGGCATTTTATTTAATTTTAACATAATCTAGAAAAAAAAATTAACATTCTATTCTTGATAAACATCGCTAAAAAATTATTTTTTTCCTCGATTCAATTAATAAATGAACTTTTGTGAAAAATTGTATATTTTTGATTATGAAATATTTGAAATTAAATTTATTTCCACACGTATTTTGCAGGGTCTTATTCTTTTGTTTTCTCACAAATGGATTTGCTCAATCAGATAATTTTTCTGCGCCAATAAAAGTTATTTCAACAGATAGTATAGCATTTGTAAAAAGTGATATAACATACCCTAAAAGAAGACTAAATCTTAGATTGAATGAAAGAATAACACCCATAGCAGCTTACAAATTGGGAGGAGGTTTAGTACTAAACGGAGACTCTGCGTATGTAAATTCTGTGGAAATAGGGGTCGGCTTAATCAGAGGAAGTATCAACGATTGGCAATCATGGGGTCCTCTGCCGCTTGGTTGGGATTGGAGTTATTTGACTTTACCTTTTGTTACTGTTGAATATAGGTGGATAAAACGGCATTATGAATATCCAGTAACAGCTCCTACAAATTACAAAATTAATCCTTTCATGCTAAATGTTGGGGTTTCCACTGGAGGTGGTGTATTACTGTCATTGATTCCTGCTCCTATAGGAATCAATGGAATGGCTGGTTTAAGTACTGATTTTAATCAACTCTATTTTAGAGGAAGAATTGGTTGGGATGTTTTTGGTTTTTCGTTAGGAACAGGGATTTACTATTCTTTAACGCAAAGAACTACCAATTTTAATAAGCCACATTATGCATATTTCGAATTAAGCTATATATTTATTAGAGACAATTAAGGGGGGGAATTATGAAAATTATTCGATATTACGCACTTCTGTTCTTCATAACGCCACTTTTTCTTTTAGGGCAAACTGACCAATATGAGCAAAAGATAGGTGCAAAAGGAAAATACCAACTTGTTGATGTCAAATCTGGAACGGTTTTATTTGACAAATGTTCTTCTATAAAGTCATTAACAGGTAATTTTACAAATACGGATGAATCCTACAAAAAGATTCTTTTGATTAAGCAAGGCAAGCATCTTATCATTTTTGATTCTAACACGGGAAAAACAGTAGAATCTATAAAATGTGATAGTATTACCTTTTATGAAGTCAGAGATGGATGGAGTGAGGATCAAATTATGAGCAAATCAAAGAAAAAAGTTATTTGTGGGAAAATTAGGAGCAAAAAAAAACATTTAAATAACTTAATATTGTTGATGAATGTGCAAACCATGGAAACAAGAGGGTTATACCCTGAACTTCTTGATGTAAAATACGATAGGTATAGAAGTGTAGTTGTCGTTGAAGCAGGTGGTTATTCGATATTACGCGATGAAAATTTTAAAAATCTATTTCCTATCTTACAAAATTTGCGACAGTATGAGAATGGCTTTTTTATGGGGAAAAATTCAACTACCAAACTATACGGTGTTATCGACCGAAATATGGAGGAAGTAGTTCCTTTTAATTATTCGCAAATTAGTGAAGTTGACAACATGCTTTACGCTGCTATAAATCATTTCGGAAAGGTTGGAATGATTAAAGAAAAGGGTCAAATTGTGATACCTTTTAATTATAATTGCATTGAAGAATCTTATACGATGTGTAACATTTTAATTAAAAAACTGACCGAAGGATTTTATCTTCTTTCCGAAGAAAATAAGTTAGTTGTAATTGATAGTTCGAACCAGATTATCATTACTCCTGGTCGATATAGACACATAATTTATTTCAAAAACAAGTTTGTTCGGATTAAATCGCATGGTGGTTTATGGGGAGTATTCGATTTAGAGAATAAAAAAGAAGTGATTTCGTGCGAATATGAAAAAATAAATTCTTTTGGAGAACATGTTCTGGCTGAAAAAAACGGGAAATTAGGAGTTTTAGATTTATATAATAACAAGATCATTGTTCCTTTAATTTATGAAACTAACTACGAAACTTTTAAAAATAAAGAGGAGCAGTTTTATATATTTGAAACAGGTGGACGAAAAGGAGTGGTTTCGGAAAAAGGAGAACAAAAAATTCCAATTATTTTTGATGACATTATGAGTGTCAAAGATTATTTACTTATAAAGCATAAAGGATTATACGGTTTATATGATAAATATTCTTTTAAGGAAATACTACCCATTGAATTTACGAAGATAAATACGAAGCAATCCCAAGTTGAAAAACTTGAAAACGATGTTCTAAAAAAAGGATTTTATACAAAAGCGGGCGATATTAAATGGGAAAATTAATGCAGTGAATAAGATTGAATAGGACGCACAAAATTTCTATGAGATTGGTAATATCAGTCTGCAATACACATATCATCCCAGCTTGTACCGTGGCAAATTGACCTCTTGCGGATAAGGCGCACGTTGTGTGCTGCTCACATCTTCACACAATTGTTGATGAACTTTGTATTGCTTTTCGTCGGAGTTGGAGTAACGCGGATCTGGAACAAAAGGCATCTTGGCCATCTTAGTCACCGTAATCGTAGGGAAATGGTAATCCACTTCTACGGTTCCCAAAAGCAAATAGCATCCACCACCTTGAAATGGATATGCATTCAAAGAATCTGGAAAATGTGCCGTGTCAAAAAAAGCACCTGATGCATCAATCCACGTTCCAAAATACATGTCGCCACGTTGTGTTGGCACTTGTTTTCTGGCAATTAAATAAGCGATCATTCGCACGGTTTTTTTATGGTTTTTCAGTAAATCATCAACCAAAATATCTCCTCTGAATTTCGTTTTAAGCAAATCAAAAGGCGTGCAACTCACCGTAAACCCAATTATTTCAATCTCATCAAAAGCATCTTCAAAAGCAGCTCGTGCGAGAACTGGTAACTTATATTCTTTGACCGGTTCTTGAAGCAATTTTAGATTTCGGTTTTCAGGTTTGAAATTCACCAAAATTAAGCGGGCAGCAACCAACAATTGATTTTTGGACTGACCCGTAAATCGAAATGCGCCAATAAAAATTAAGGTTTGAAGCGTTTCTATTCCAATCGAAATGCGGTTGATGAAATCTTCCAAGGATACATAATCTCCGTTTCGCTCTCGTTCTTCCACCATTTCCAATGCCATTTTACTTGGAAGCGATTGCAACAACATAAAACCCAAATACACGTCGTTGCCGTACAAAGTCGTGTCGTACACACTTTTATTGACGCAGGGATTGTGTATGATTCCGCCGGCCATTTTTAGTTCGTGCACATACACTTCTGTTCGATAAAAACCGCCTTGATTGTTGATGACAGCTACCATGAATTCAATCGGGTAGTGCGCCTTGAGGTACAAACTTTGATAACTTTCAACGGCGTACGATGCAGAGTGCGCTTTGCAAAATGAGTAACCTGCAAAAGATTCAATTTGTCTGTAAATTTCAGAAGTTAATTCCAACGAGTGACCTTGTTTGGCACAAGAATCAAAGAAATTATCTTTCACTTTTTTCAATGCCGCTGCCGAACGTCCTTTTCCGCTCATCGCGCGACGTAAAATATCACCGTCTGCTGCTGCTAAACCTCCAAAATACAAAGCAATTTTGATTACATCTTCTTGGTAAACCATGATTCCGTACGTTTCGCCCAAATGCTTTTCAAAAACGGCATGCAAATATTCGAATTGATTGGGATGATTATGCCTGAAAACATATTCTTTCATCATTCCACTTTTAGCAACTCCGGGACGAATAATCGAAGAAGCTGCTACGAGTGTTTTGTAATTATTACAACTCAATCTGCGCAACAATCCACGCATGGCAGGACTTTCGATGTAAAAACAACCGATTGTTTTCCCTACCGCCAAATATTGATTGCACAACGCTTCATTTTTGGAAATCCGTGTATCTCGAATATCGACTTTAATTCCTCGGTTTTTGGCAATTAATTTGACGGTTTCATCAATGTGACCAATTCCGCGCTGACTCAGAATGTCGAACTTTTCAAACCCAATGTCTTCCGCAATGTGCATGTCAAACTGAACAATGGGAAAACCTTTTGGTGGCATTTCCAAAGCGGTATAATTGGTAATTGGCTCTTCGGAAATCAAAATTCCGCAAGAATGCATGCTTCGTTGATTTGGATATTTCTCCAACATCTTGCCGTATTTTTGAACCAAGCTTACGATTTGATTGGAATCGTGTAATTTCATCGGATTTTTAGCCAAAGCATCCAATTCTTCTTTGGGCAAACCGAAAACTTTACCGACTTCGCGGAAAATAGAACGGTATTTAAACTCCACGTTGGTGCCACAAAACGCGACATATTCTCTTCCATAACGGGTAAAAATGTATTCCAAAATCGTATCGCGTTCTTTCCAGGACCAATCAATGTCAAAATCAGGCGGACTTTTCCGATTCAAATTCAGGAAACGTTCAAAATACAAATCGAGTTCAATGGGACAAATATCGGTGATTCCCAAGCAGTAACTGACGATGCTATTTGCACCGCTACCACGTCCAATGTGCAGAAATCCCATGCTGTTGCTGTAGCGAATGATATCCCAAGTGATCAAAAAGTAACCGCTGAATTTCAATTCATCAATCACTTTCAATTCCTTTTCAACCCGCGCTTTGGCTTCTGCATTGTGCTTGCCGTAAATTTTAGCCATGCCTTGATGTGCCAAATTGGTCAAGAGTTCCATGTCAGATTTCTGATCTTTTGTATAAAACTTTTTGTTTTTCGGCGTACTAAAATCAAATTCAAAATTACATTCGTCAATTACCTTTTGCGTATTGGCAAGGATTTGCGGATAATCTTTGTATTTTTCAATCAATGACGACAATGGAATCAGCACGTCTGAAGTTTTACAATAATCGGCTTCGGTGAGCTTGGTTAAGATGATGTTGGAATCAATCGCACGTAAAATTTTATGCAGGTTAAATTCAGCTTTGGTTCTAAAAGTAACCGGCTGAAAAACCACCATTTTATCCAAAAGGATCGCCCATTTAGTTTGAAACAACAAAGAAAGTTGATCAGGTCGAATGCCCACGTATTCATTTAGTTGCAATTCTTGTGGAACGTTTTCTAGAGGATAGATGATACTTACGTTTTGAAAATCAGGCGCTATCAAAGGCAATTCAGATCCTTCCAAATTGTGATGACTTAAAAAACGATTTAATTCGCCCAATCCTTCCGTAGATTTTGCAATTCCAACGTAAAGAAGTTGATTGTTCTGCCGAAATTCAATTCCTACCAAAGGTTTAATCGCTACTTCCTTACACGCTTTGATAAAATCATAAATCCCTGTAACGGTATTAATATCCGTCAAACACAGCGCCTCAACCTGACATTCTGATGCCTGTTTCACCAATTCCATTAATGGAATAGTGCCGTACCGTAAACTATGAAACGAATGACAATTAAGATACATCTTTTTTGGTTTTTAAAGTAGCACCTGCACAGCGCATGACGGCATCAAAGCCAAAACGTTTTTTCATGTTATCCATCGCTTGATAAAGCGACATCATTTCAATGGTATCTTCAAACAAATCAATCTGATACGTGCCTCTAACTAAACCACTGAATTGAATACCAATCAAGCGCAATCTCATTCTGCGTTGATATAATAAATCGAATAATTCTTGCACGATTTTCGTCAAAATATGATCTGCTGAAGTATAGGCTATTTTGCGCTGTTTGGTTTCCGTATCGAAATTTGAATACCGAATTTTAACAACAACCGTTGATGTCAACCATTGTTCATTCCGCAATTGAAAAGCTAGTTTTTCCACCATTCCATTCAACATCGATTTTACTTTTAAAATATCGATGGTATCTTGGGTAAACGTGTTTTCGGTCGAAATGGATTTTCGTTCGGTATAAGGTTCTATCGGTCTGTTGTCAATTCCGTTGGCCTTTTTCCACAGATCAATCCCGTTTTTACCAATCATTTGCTGCAACACTTCTGGCGGCATTTCAGACAAGGTATGAATCGTTCGAACTCCAATTCGAGACAACAAAGTAAAGGTAACATCGCCCAACATCGGGATTTTGCGAATCGAAAGCGGATTTAAAAATGGTTTTACATTCGATTCAAGGATGTGAATCTTTCCGTTTGGTTTTCCTTCGCCCGTGGCAATTTTAGAAACGGTTTTGTTTACAGACAAGCCAAAACTAATTGGAAGTCCGGTTTCTTTCAGAACAGATTGCGCAAGTTCGGTCGTCCATTTATACGTGCCGTGAAATTTATCCATTCCCGTCACATCCAAGTAAAATTCATCAATACTCGCTTTCTCCATTACGGGTGCAACCTCTTCAATCACGCTGGTTACTTTTCGAGATAAATTGGAGTACAATTCCATGTCTCCTTTCACGATTTTCGCTTGCGGACAAAGTCGCATCGCCATTTTGATCGGCATTGCAGAACGAACACCAAACAAGCGCGCTTCATAAGAGCAGGAGGCAACCACGCCGCGATCTCCACCGCCAATAATAAGTGGAATACCGTTTAACGAAGAGTTGGTTAATCGTTCGCAGGACACAAAAAAAGTATCCAAATCCATATGTACAACTGCTCGTTCCATGTTTTCCAAATATAAAAAAACAAAGTTACTACAACTAATAGCAAAGTTTTGTATATTTGCTGATACAATTTATAGCAATGTCAATACTCTCAGAAAACCTTCGATATCTCCGTGCGCAAAAGAACTTTTCTCAACAAGCTCTAGCGGATAATTTACTCATAACTAGAGGTAGATACTCTAAGTATGAGGAAGATGCATCCGAACCACCCTTGGATGTTTTGCAACGCATCGCGCATTATTTTCACGTAAGTATCGACTTATTAATCTCCGTCGATCTTCGTAAAGTGCCTATGGAAGAACTGCTTAAGCTCGAAGGAAACCGCATACTTTTGCCAATCAAAACGGATCAGAATGGAGATAATTACATTGAAATTATCCCTCACAAAGCCAAAGCTGGATATTTGAATAGTTATAGCGATCCAGAGTACATTGAAAATATGCAACACATTACCTTGCCGTTTTTAAAAGAAGGTAAGTTCAGAGCGTTTCCGATTGAGGGAGATTCCATGCCGCCGCACCAAGACGGTTCTTTCATCATTGCTAAATTCATCGAAGATCATCGCGAAGTGAAAATAGGAAAAACTTACATTTTACTGACTTTAAACGAAGGAATTGTGTACAAACGCATTACAGGAAAAGAGAAAAAGTTCGTGTTATTATCTTCTGACAATACATTTTACGAGCCTTACCAAGTGAAATTTTCCGAGATTTTGGAAATTTGGGAATATGCTTCTAGTATTGCAACCAAAGAGTTTGAGCCGGATGATTTGAGTAGTGAAACGGTTAGGAGTATGTTTCAGGAATTAAAAAGGGATATTGCTTCTATGAAAAGGTAGGTATTAATCTAGTATATCTAAGAATCCATCAAAATATTTGGTTATCAGTAAGCATAAAAATTAGATTCAGAAAAGAGGAGTAAATTTAATTGTATTTCTCATATCAATTGAATACTAAAGACTAATCAAATTCCACTTCTGAAGAACTCACAATATTAATTCATCAAACTTTGACTCAAAAAAATCATCAATTAACTTTTCATCATTAATATTCCTAAGTTTTAATAAATTGAGAATATCTGTATCGTCAAGAACGATGATGTGATTACCATTATCATGCACTAAGTCCTTGCATCTTAGTACTAATTTTTCATGATTTTCAATACTTCTACAAACTATAATCCCAAACCTCCCACGACTACTATATAGGGTCTGCTGATAAACTACATTTCCCTTGTTTTATCAATGATTCTCGCTATATTTATTTCAACAAGTGCAAGGTTATATGAAAAATCAGATTAAAAGTCGTGCATCTCGGACCGAATACATTAGTCAAAAACAGTTGATTTTAGCTGGTTTTGAGAGTCCTTTCGAGCAAAAATTAAACCCTTCAAATCGTTGGGTTCTTTTGGACAAATTACTACCTTGGGATGAGTTGGCATCGGTTTACAGGAAACATTTTCCAAGAAAATCAACAGGTCGTCCTGACTTAAATCCACGCTTAGTTCTTGGTGCGATCATTATTAAACATCTGTGTGATCTGGATGATAGAGAAACTGTTGACATGATTTCAGAAAACATTTATATGCAGTACTTTGTTGGTTACTCGTCTTTTAGCGATTCGCCACCATTTGATTCCTCTTTGTTCGTAGAGTTTAGAAAACGATTGGGATTAGAGCAAATGAAAGCATTCATCAACCTCATGTTCGTCCGATAGTTCGTGGAAAATCAAATACAAATGTTGAATTTGGAGCAAAGATAAATGTAGCCTTGGTGGATGGTTTTTCATTTTTAGATGATTTCAGTTGGGATGCGTACAACGAAGGAACACGCTTACCAGAAAGTGTTGAAAAATACAAGAAGCGTTTTGGGTATTATCCTGAAAATGTTATGGTTGATAAAATATATTGTACACGTTTAAATCGCGCATATCTAAAGGAAAAAGGAATCAATCTAAAAGCAAAGCCATTGGGAAGACCATCCAAACAGGCCTTGTCAAATCAAGTAAGTCCTGGAGAACGCAATCCGATAGAAGGAAAGTTTGGTCAGGCGAAAACAGCTTATGGTTTAGATAGAATAAAAGCTAGGCTTGCCCAAACAAGTGAGTCTTGGATAGCAAGTATCATTTTAGTACTCAACTTGGTCAATTTGGCTGAGCGGGTACGCTATTGGCTAAAAGTATGGCTCAAAAATCAAATAGAAAATTTATTGAGAGTTTGGTCTGTCAAATACGCGATTCTAAGCAAGAATGCAGCGTGAGTTTATCAGCAGACCCTATTTAAATTGTTGATTATTTTTGGGTTAAACACTTTTAAAATCAATGTTTTATATACATCTTTAAGGTGTGGAAAACGAGTTAGAAAACAAAACAAGAGCTGATTCAGCAATTTTTGCTGCTCCAAAAATCCAATCAGCAACTTGAATTAGTTCCTGATCCAACCACGTTGGAAGTGCAGAAACTTCATCCGCAAGCTTTTAAAATTATCCGGAAGGTTTTTCAACTCGTTTTCTTTTAATATTGAACGCATTGCCAAATGAAAGATTTGTCTTTCAGAGAATTGGAAACCAGTAAATCTGTTTACTCATCGTGTTCCAAGAAATAGGCATCGTATTTTCCATCAGCAGAAATCGCAGGATTGTGATTTGCCTAATCCGCAAAAGATTTTCCATTTCCTTTGTTCCAGAAATAATCGAATTGAGTTTGTTGCATTATATTTTTATTGAGAATTCTAACTGACCGCCAAAACCGAGTTTTACAATTTTTTGCAAGGTAGAAATACGAGCTTCTTTCAAATTGTTTTCAATTTTAGAAATATATGACTTTGTGGTCCCAACCTTATCAGTAAATTTTTGCTGTGTCATACCCATTTCTAAACGAGTTTTTTGAATTAATACACCCTTTTAAAGTTATCAGATCCCGCTTCGAGATCATCACGTTCTTTTGTTCCTCTTTTCCCGTAATTTTTGTCTTTAAACTCTTCCAGAGTTGTTAAGGTTTTACTCTTTGATTTATCCATTTCAATATTTATTAGCGTTTAGACAGCTGTTCATATTCTTCTTTAATTTTCAATGTCGCTGTCTCACACTCTAAAATGTCATTTTTCTCAATCACATGAACCGATATTACCAAATATACTCAATTTCTAAACTGAGTTCAAATTTTCATTCATTGCAAAACTTATTTTCCTTTCGCTAAAATTCTTTTAGCACTGTCGGATGCGCACATTAGTCCAGCGGCCAACATGATTACATCTTTCAAAACCAATCTTCCTGCGCCAGATAAATAGGGAAATCCAAATTGTGGTGTTGGAAAATCTCCTCCCAAATTGGGAACATATACTTCTGGCGTTGTAATTAAAAAGGACAAGGTTACCAAGGACATTCCAAAAGTTAACAAGCCTCCAATTAATCCAATTTTATCATACCAAATACCCAAAAATGTCAGCAAGCCAATAATTACGATGACAGTTCCCAGTCCATACGCAAAAATGTATGTTCTGTTTTCTTGGTGCCAATCGATGTTTTTTTGAACTGTTTTTCCTTCCGGATTTTTATATTCCTGGTATTCTGGTGCTTTTTTACCATAAAAGAAAGACATCACAGGACTGTTTGCAACAAAAGCTACAATTCCATCTGCTTCATATTGATAGACTTTCAAACCACCAATCCAAACCATTACGATAACGATTGAGATTCTCGTCAGGTTGATGAAATTGGATTGACTATTCGCTAAAAATGCAATTAATTGATTCATTATTTTTTATTTAAAATTGTTTTTTTTCTGCTTAGCTCGTTTTTAACCAGGATTTGTCGACCACAAAGAGGCGCTTTTCAGCATGGCTCTTCTAGGAAGTTTTAATCCAGCGACAATTAGTTCGGCAAAATCTTCAGGTTGTAAAACGCTATCTTCAGAGTCTTTCGTTGCAATTCCCAATTCCACAGACATGTCTGAAGCAATGGTACTTGGTGTTAACGTGCAAACACGGATGTTGTTTTTACGAACTTCTTTCATCAAAGATTCTGACATTCCGATAACAGCAAATTTCGAAGCTGAATAGGCGGATGTGCTTGCATTTCCACTTAATCCCGCAGTGGATGAAACGTTGATGATTTCACCTTCATTTTGAGCGATCAAGTAGGGTAGAACCTCTTTGGTGACATAATACATGCCCATCACATTGGTTTGAATAATTTGATTCCATTGGCTTACTTCCATTTCGTTAAACGTTCCAAAAGCTGCAATCCCAGCGTTGTTTACTAAAATGTCAACCGAACCCAAGGTTTCAATGATTTGGTGAATGCTGCTTTTTACTTCGTCGTAATTGCTTACGTCGAAAACAGAATAAATCGCTTTCACACCATAGGTTTCCAATTCAGCAACTGTTTCTTTCAAAACCGCCTCATTTCTTCCAGTTATTGCGATGTCAATTCCTTCTTTTGCGAAGGCAATGGCAGTCGCTTTTCCGAGTCCTCTTCCACCACCTGTGATGATTGCTTTTTTGTTTTTAAATTGAGTCATGTTTTCTTTTGAAAATGTATAGATGTAAAATGTTCGAAATTTTATTTTTTTTGATGTCTTATGAAGTGAATGGAACAACCGATTAATGGGAACCAATTTTGACAGAAGTCATCGAAAGTGAACCGGCAAGGGATTGATCGTTGAACAAAGTTATCTCTTCCTTTTCATCCTTCAAAGCCAAAGCATAGATTAATGGAAGATAATGTTCAGGTGTTGGAATTGCTAAATCAAAGGCTTTTCCTTGCGATCTGAAATCGATGAGCTTTTGATGGTCACCGTTTAAAATGTAACTTTTCATTTTTTCATTTGCTTCCAAAGCCCAATCAAACGCAAATTGTTCGTTTAATTTATTCCATGCAACCAAACGAAGGTTGTGAACCATGTTTCCACTCCCAATAATCAAAACGCCTTTTTGACGAAGGCTGCTTAATTCCTTTGCCAACTCGTAGTGATAACTGGCTGGTTGAGAATAATCGATACTCATTTGTATCACAGGAATATCCGCATTGGGATATAAATGTTTGATAACGCTCCAAGCGCCGTGGTCAAGTCCCCATTTATCATCTAATCCAACTTCGGTTTTTTGAATTATTTTTTGTGTTTCCAATGCCAATTCAGGACTTCCAGGAGCGGGATATTGAACATCAAATAATTCCTTCGGAAATCCACCAAAATCGTGAATTGTTTTTGGATTTTGCATGGCGGTCACAAAAGTACCTTTGGTTTCCCAATGCGCCGAAATACATAAAATTGCATTTGGTCGCTGTAATTCTGTTCCCAGTTTTTTAAATGTTCTAACAAAATCATTGTCTTCAATGGCATTCATTGGACTTCCGTGTCCAAGAAATAACACCGGCATTTTGCTGGTATTACTTAATTTTGAAGTCATTTTATGGAGTTGGTCTAATTTCATTGTTATGGGTATAAATGATGATAAAGCCATTAATTTTACAAACTGCGATCTATCCATTATTCAAGTGTATAAAAAAATTATGCTTGATTTATTTTACTGTAAATCCACTTATCGAGTGAGATTTTTCCTGCACCCATGATGGCGATTACAAGATACATTACCGTGTAAAGTATTGGCAATTCTTGTTTTCCAATACCATCGTTGCCATGAACAATGAAAGCTGCAACCAGCATGGTGATAATTAATGGAATAGCAGCGGCTCGGCTAAGCAATCCAAAAATTAAAAGTATTGAACAAAGCACTTCAGAAAAAACAGTGAGCGCCAAAGAAGCAGTAACACCAACACCCAATGGATCCGCAAACTGAATTGGAGCATCTCCAAATAGCTTGTAAAATTTCCCCATTCCGTGTGTCAACATAAAAATTCCAACTGCTAGTCTAAGAATTAATAACAGGTATGAAACATTATTGGTGTGAATACCTGGGTTGAAAAATTGTTTAATCATAATTTGAGTTGTTGAAATGATCAGAAAAGAGGTTTCTGAGCGTGTTTTTTTATGAAGATGACTTTATAAATCCCTGTGAATCAAATTTCACAGGGATATTTATTGAGTTTTATTGTTTTGCGAATTGCAAGTGAACGATGATTTTCACATCTTTTGCGATGCCTGAAGCCGTTGGATCGTAATTGACGTTGTAATCAAAACGATTGATGGTCGTTTCTGCTTTCATTCCTAATTTTTCACCTTGGTCACTTTTTGCTGTACCACCATAATAAACATCAAACACAACGTCTTTTGTCACATCTTTAATGGTCAATTTACCATATAGTAAATAGTGATCTTTCTTTTTAAGAGCTTCGATTTTCGTACTCTTAAAGGTCATGTTTGGATATTTTTCTGCTTCAAAAAAATCGGCACTTTTCAAGTGATTATCTCTAGCTTCTACATTGGTGTTGATGCTATTTATTTTAACCGTAAAATCAAATTTTGCACCTGTTAGTGCAGTTCCATCGGTAGTTAAATTCCCTGTGTAATCCAAAAACTTTCCATTCACAATACTAATTCCAGAATGGGAAATGTTGAAGTTTAAAGAGGAATGGTAAGGATCTACTTTCCATTGAGTTTGAGCAAATGAGTTAATGCTAATTAAAGCAGATACGAGTAAAAACAGTACTTTTTTCATAATTATTTATTTTAATTTTTCTATAATTACAAACTTACTGACAATTAGTATTTTGAGTATTACAATATTCAGTAATTGGGTTGTAATTTTAGGAAGAAAGCAGTTTTTTCATTTCTTCTCTAAACTCACTGGGTGATTGACCGGACTTTTTCTTGAAGACATTTGAAAAATAGGAATTTTCATTATAACCTAATTCATAGGCAATTTCGGTGATCGTTTTGTCTGTAGAGATCAAGAGATTTTTGGCTTCAATAAGTTTTCGAGTTTCGATGATTTCGGAAACGCTTTGTTCTAAAATGTCTTGACAAATTAAATTCAGGTTGCGGGATGACATAAATAATTTTTCAGCATAAAAATCAACTCCCAAAGGCCTGCGAAAATTTTCTTCAAGGATGGTTAGAAAGTTTCCAAATGAAACGTTTTGTGTTTTTTGCAGTGTATTGTGGGTCGTAGCTAACTTTTTTCGTTCATGCTCTAACATCGTGAATAAAACACTTAATAGTTGTTTGATAATGGCATAACTAGGAGTCTCTTGGGATGCCTCTTCATACATCATTTCACAGATAGTACCAAGTCGTTGAAGGCTATTTCCTTCTTCTAATTTTAAATTAGCATTGCCATGATATAACGAATACAGTTGAAATGTGGATTCAGGAACGAATTCACTTTTAAATCTAATTCCCCAAATTTCACATTTTCCATTTTTGGATTTTGGAATCAAACGATGCACTTTTCCTTTGGTTACGAAGCTCACAAAAGGGGCTTGCATTTGGGAGGCATTAAAATCAATAAAATGTTCTAATTCTCCATTTATTCCAATCAATAATTCTTCAAAATCGTGACTATGTGGGTCGTTTTGTTGGGCAGAAATTTTATCAGATTCTGCGACATCAACTTTGAATATGTGAAATAGTTTATTCATCTATTAGCTTGTTTTGATTTGAAAAATAGAATAACACGTATTTTCATTGCGACAGCCATGAGCTACAAGTTCGATTTCTTTGTTTTTATAAACATTGCCACAATTGCGGTTGTTATAAATCCGATTATCAAGGCGCCAACAACACTTTGAATCATGTAATTTTGAAGATTAAAATATGCTTCCGCTTCTGCTAAAGAATTGTGATAACCTATTTTAACCGAATATGCAATGACGTTTGGAAAGTATTCCGGAGTGATTATCGTGGAAATAATCCATTGTGTAAGTGGAGAAATAGCTGCAACAAGTAAGGTAATAATCATACCTGAAACAAAACCTTGTTTATAAGACATGTGACCGTTGTAAGCTTTGGTTTTCTTGTCTATTAAAGCCAAAACGTAAACAGTTATTGCAGGAATGGCAAACAAATTGGTTAGATACATTTGTTTATCAATGTGTGTACTGTGTAAACCAACAAGTTTTTCAAGAACCATCCAAAGTAAAGAGGTTGCCACAAATATCATTGCCCATTTAATTTCAAGTCTAATTTTTGCCATACGTTGATTTTAAATATTGGATCGTTTCTTTCATTACTTTTTGGAGTTCTTTTTGATCAATATCCGCCAGTTTTTTGATGTAAATACACGATTTTCCTTTTCTAAATTTACCAAAATTTTCTAACAGGTGTTCGTGTTCTTCTAACCCCGTATAAACATACAATGAAATTTCCGCTTTCCGCGGAGAAAAACCAAGCAAAGGCGCATCACCTTCGTGGCCACTTGCATATTTATAATGATACTGACCAAATCCGATAATGGTTGGACCCCACATTTTTGGTTCACAACCCGTAATGTCTTGCATCAGCTTGATGAGCTCAAAACTATCTGATTTTTTCTGCTCGGTATTTGCAAAAGATTCAATATATTCTCCAACATCTTGCGATGTTTCTTGGGTTTTATTCTTTGCCATTCTGCTGATTTTTAGTGTTCTTGTGGTTCGTCAAAGTTAACCATCCAATTGATTCCAAATTTGTCTGCAAACAGTCCGAAATAAGCACCCCAAAACGTTTTTTCCATTGGCATGATTACTTTACCGCCAGCAGAAAGTCCGTTGAATAATTTATCAGCTTCGGCTTTACTTTCTGCATTAATTGAAACGGAGTAATTGTTACCCTGAATTAAAGATGCACTCCATTCGCCACCAGTATCACTTCCCATTAAGCAAGTTTCTTTACTGATTGGCAAAGTTACGTGCATGATTCTATTGCCGTCTTTTTCGCTCATTGGTGCACCTTTTTCTTCGGAAGGGATGTCTTTGAAACGTCCAATGTATGGAAATTCTCCTCCGAAAACGGATTGATAAAAATTGAAAGCTTCTTCGCAATTGCCTTCAAAGGTTAAATAAATGTTTACTGTTGCCATGCTTATTAATTTTAATTATTGTTTACTAATTGTTGTTGATTAAACCTTTTGGTTATCTTTAATTTTACACTGATTTATCGATGCTGATCAATTAGAATGTTGTTTCCATCTGGATCAGTTAAGGTAATGTATTCAGGACCAGTCGTGGTTTTGTCAGCTTCTTTGGTTAACGTAATCCCGCGACTTTTGAGTTCTTCTTGAATGCTTCTTACATCGTCAAATTCTGATAGGTTTTGTGCATCACCGTCCCAACCAGGATTGAAGGTAATGATGTTGTCTTCAAACATGCCTTGAAATAAACCGATTACGGCATTTCCGTTTTTTAAAACGATCCAGTTTTGGTCGATGTTTCCACCTTTAAAAGTGAACCCCAATTTCTCGTAAAATTCTTTGGATTGATGAATGTCTTTCACTGCAAGACTAATTGAAAATGCTCCTAGTTCCATGTTTTTTTTCCAAATTTGTTTTTAACTTTTTTAATCCCACTTGAAAATCGTCACCAATCATTTCTTCAAAATCCATGAACAACATCATCAAGTTCATTGGGTAACTCATTTTCCCACTAAAACCCCACTTTACTTTTGTTTTATTTTCGCTGACCGTTTCCGTAGTCATATACGCCACTTGCGTTGATTCGAATGGTTTTAAAAAACGCAATTCAAAATCCATTCGTTCGCCTTCCGTGATTTTTAGAATTTCTTGTTCGCCAGCACCCACATTTTCATTGTCACTTTCCCAAGCGGAAACAAAGCCGACCGTTCCATCCGTTCCACGATATGTTTTTTTCATGTTGGGATCCATGGTGGCCCACTTGCTAAAGTTGTCTTGGTTTTTCAGGTGTTTGATGTAGTCGAAAACTTCATATTTCGGTTTGTTGATAACAATCGACTCTTCAACTGCATAATCTTTCCGTACAAATAGCGCTACAATCAATGGAATTGCGATGATTATTCCCAATACGATTAATATCTTTTTAAATACTTTCATAATTTTAGCTTTACATTACTTTGTTCTTCCTTGAACCAGTTTTTCGAATTCGATGTCATTGGGTTCCCAAAGTTCAATTTTATTTCCTTCATTATCGAGAATATGGACGAATTTCCCGTATTCGAATGCCTCGATTTCATCTAAAATAGTGACTCCATTTTGTTTCAATTGTTCAAGTAGTTTTTCGATATGAACAACCCGATAATTGATCATGAACTCTTTTTTAGAAGGTTCAAAGTAGTTCGTTTTATCTTCAAATGGACTCCATTGTGTAAATCCTTTTTTAGTTGAATCACTTCCTTGAAACCATTCAAAATTGGTTCCCCACTGGTCGGTATCAAGACCTAAATTCTCTTTGTACCAATCTTTCATTTCATCTGGATTCTCCGATTTAAAGAAAATTCCTCCAACACTTGTTACTCTTGGTTTGTCATTATTCATTGAGTTTTTGTTTTAATTCATGTTTTAAAAGGGTTTTTTCTAATTTTTAAGTGCAAATTAGTTGAAAAACGATTGCTAAACTCCAAATTGGGTTAAATGATGATTCAGGTGTTTGTAAAACATATTATTCCACTCTTGAGTAGTTAAAATTCCAAAAGAATGACTTTCTTTATTATGAAAATGAACTCCGCCTAATTGTTGCGTTTGATTGATATAAGAAATTAATCTTTCTTTTTCTTGTCCGAATTCTTTGGTGTCAGTAATTAGGAATTCTGGCGCCGTTCTCCCGTTTTTAGCATACGATTTTTCATTTACAACCAGGTTCTTTACCAATTTTTTAAGCAACCATTTTTTGAGCCCTTTGGGTTTCGAAACGTTGTTTTCGTAGACCAGTTCATACGTAACATTGCAATGCGCGAACATTTGACTAATATTCATGGTTCCCCAATTGGGTTTTGAATTCGGTGTCAATAAATGAATTCTTGTTATGATTTCATCAGAAACCGCTTTTTCAAAGATGTTTTTCATCTGTACTATATTTTGAAATTACTCTTGTAGTGATGTTGTTAAATTAGTGAAAATACTGAGAATATCTCACCTCGAGAATCCTGAATCGATCGATTTTAATTCAATTTATTTTTGATTCCAAATCCATATCAATGCACTTTCTTTGGTTGCACGAAAGATGGTGTCGTGTTTTTCCTTCGATTTTGGAACAAGTTTCCAACTCACGTTTTTCAGGTTTGCATTTTTGAATTGATCTGCAAGCTCTTGAGCCGGTTTAAAAATTCCTTTCGTACCAGAAGCAGCAAACCAAAAAGCTTTGGAAGTTGTTGGAAATGAATTTAAATGTTGGTCCGCAGCTTTTAAAAGTTTTTGGTCGTTCCACCAAATTGATGGGTCAAAAGCGATGTAATAGTCAAACATCTCAGGTTTTAAAAGAAAGGTTTCAGTAACAAAAAGCCCTGCCAGCGATTCTCCGATGATTGCTTTTTTGTCAGTAGTTCGGTATCTTTTTTCAATTTCTGCAAACAATTCTTCGCCAATAAACGCTCTAAAATTTTCCGAACCACCCACAATTGGCGCAATGGTTTTGTCTTCTTCATTCTCAGTCGGACCAGTTAAATCTCTTCTTCGCTGTGTATTTTCAATTCCCACCAAAATAATCGGCGGAATGCTTTTAGATTCAATCAATTTTGCAAGTGTATTTGCCAGATGCGGAAAATCTTCTTTTATTCCACCGTCTGCCATGTACATCACTGGAAAAGAATCGGAAGTAGATTGATACGTTGGTGGCGTCCAAATATTGATGATGCGTGTTTCACCAAGGTATTTGGATTCGATTGTAAATGTTTCATGTTGAGGAATGGAGTCTTCACCTGTTTGTGAAAACGAATTGTATGATGTGAAAAACAAGTTTATGAATAAAAGGAGGAGAATTGATTTCATAGTTTGTATAGAATTGATGATTTAGTTCATTCATTATTTTTGTCAGATTATTTAGTGTTTAAATGTAATTTCATTCCTGATTACCTTAAATTATATTTTAAAATATTCTGTTCAAAAGAAGGAAATCGATCATTTTTGATGGATTTAATTTCTTCCGTAATAGTTACTTTTCCGTAGAATGAAATGAGTTTCCTAATTTCAGTTTCATTCCCTCGTTCTAAAACACGTTGGATAATCGCTTTTTTTTTACTCCAATCAATCTTATAAATCCTTGTTTACCAAAATAGTACATCTCTAAACTTCTCAAGGTTGGGTGTGTTTTTAATTCTGAATTTGTGATTTTTTTTACGTCGTGACTTGCTTGAATCAATATGAAGTAATCTTCATCTACATCAAATTGTTTGGATAATTTGATGGATAGTTTGGATTGATGTCTCTTTTTTTATTAAGAATTGCACTAATGGTTTGCTTGTGTTCACCCAAATAACGAGCCAATTCACTTCCTTTCAATCCTTGACGGTTTAATTCTCTTTTAAGAATAGCACCTGGATGAACTCCTTTTATTTTAGATAATTCTGGAAGCATAATTCTTTGTTTTTATCAAAGATAAGAATTTATCATTTAGTAAACAGATTTGTTTACTAAATTTCACTTTGAATTATTTCTAGTTTTCACAATCACACCATCTGTAAAACTTCCACTTTCATTTTCGCCCTCATATCCGATTTCTATGGAGTAAAAAGTTCGGGATTTCAATTTTCCGTTTTTACGATGAAAGCGTTGATACCCTGCGTTTATTTTGTTTTTAAGGTACCAGTAACAGTATCAGATATAAGGATCTTTAATTTCAATAAGGACGTCTAAGGCTTTGAGAAAATACATTTCCACTTCTATTTAATCGTCGGAAAGATTGCGAATGTTTCGAATGTTATTTTCATCTGTAATGTAGGTTCGTTTTCGTTTTTCACCTTTTTCAATTCCTTTGATTTTTGAATAAGTAACAAGTCCTTAAATGTTTCCAAATTCGATTATGAAGACAGGGAAGAAGGGAAGCAAAAATATACGGCAAGGATCAGCTGTGATTTGGGTGACTTTTTGATAATTAAAATCATTAACTATTACGCGCATAAAAATGGGCATTTCTCCGCTGGCATTTGCTCTTTGTCTGTGAATCCAGAAAAGAACTGAAAAGGTGTTTGTTCTGGATGTGTTCATAGTTGTTCTTGTTAACCGATTAAACATTAATTCCAATTCGGTTCTTTCGAAACAGATCCTTTCACCACAAGGGTTTAAGGGGTTGTTCGGTTAACAAATCTATGCTATTATTTTGTTAACCGAATTGTTGTAATTTTTTATGTTTTTAGGCATAAAATTTAGGTACATCAATTCGGTGTATATTTTGTAAAATCCTGAAATTTAGTGGGGTTTAACGAAAAAAGCCACCTTGGAGGTGGCTTTCTAGTGATCCCGCTGGGATTCGAACCCAGGACCCATACATTAAAAGTGTATTGCTCTACCAGCTGAGCTACGGAATCTACATGTTGTCGAGCGAAATGTTTCATTCCTGAGACGGGTGCAAAGATAGGTACTTTATTTTGATACGCAAGCATTATGCTAAAACAAGTTCCTAAATTTTTGAAATTTCTTGACTCAATGCCAAAACATCCAAAATCAAGCACAAAAAAAAGCCTCTCATTTGAGAAGCTTTTTGGTGATCCCGCTGGGATTCACGGATATTTTTAAACCACCTGATAATACAGGCTTTTAGACATTTTCAAATTCTTGCTGGCTGATATGCTAGCTGTTTTTTTGAATTAATTTGCTTCTATTTGAAAGACCGTTGTATGATACAAATGTAATCTAAATCACTGATAAACACAAGTAAAAAGCTATAAATTTTATGGTTTTTGGATGGTGTAAAATGAGGTGTTTTAAAGGCTTCAAAACAAAATTTCCTCCACCTCATCGGGATTCAGTCCTAAGTATTCAGAGAACTCACGTATGGTCAAATATTGGTGTTCTTGTTTCCCGATTTCCTCCTTTATTTTCTTGATGAGGTAACGTGAATAACGCTCACTCTTTCCGGTGACAATCATTACATCTTTTGTATGGATGACAAGGCGTTTCATTTTTTAGTTGGTTTCGTACTTTATGTATGCTTTATCTGTACTTCTTCTATGGTTATGACATACTGTTTCACTTTTACAAAAATAAGGTCTTTGAAGGCTTGTTTTTCCTGCAAAAACACTCTAAAACAGCACAAAGTTTATTGCTCGGAAGCACTGACTTTGAACGCATTTGGTTTTATCTGATGTTTGTGCTGTCAATGTGCACATGACAGGTAAAATAGCGGACCTGGTAACTCGCTTAATAATCAAAAAAATCTTGAAACATGGCAAGACAAAAAGGGATAATCAAGCTAACTGGAAAAGTCGGTGATTTATCATTTTACAAGTCCAAAGATGGTTTTCTGGCTCGTGAGAAAGGAGGTGTTGAGGGTGAACGTATCAAAAACGATCCTGCGTTTGTGCGTACTCGTGAAAACGGTGTGGAGTTCGGTTCTTCTGCCAGCTCTGGAAAATTGCTTCGTGATTCTGTTCGTACGATGATGCAGAATGCTTCGGATGGTCGTGTTACGGCACGATTGACCAAGGTAATGACGCAGATTAAGAACATGGATCCGACGAGTGCAAGAGGTGAACGTACGGTCGGAGTCGGAATTGCCACTCCTGCTGCAAAAACGTTGCTGAAAGGATTTAATTTCAACAACCGTGCTGTTTTGGGTTCGGTGCTGTTTAAAAGTTATTCTGTGAATACCGGTACTGGAGTGATTGACTTAACCGGGTTCGTTCCAATCAACGATTTGAATGTTCCATCAGGTGCAACACACGTAACGTTGAGAGGTGCCTGGGCAAAGGTTGATTTTTCGGGAGCTGTGTCTTCTGTTGAAGAAACGAACAGTCAGAATCTTCCGATTGACGGAACGGCAACAACTGTTACACTCACGCCGACAGCTGTACCAACAGGAGCAGGAACAGATTTGTACTTACTGATGTTGGAATTTTTCCAAGAGGTCAACGGAGTACAGTACACGCTGAAAAACGGTGCTTTCAATGTTCTCAGTATTGTAGAAATCCAGTAATTCTAAAGCAATGGAAAAAGAATCTTTCGACAAGCTCAAGAACAAAAGTAAAGAGCTGAAACAGGACAAATTGAAGTCTTACTTCAAGCGATGCGGAAAAGAAACTCCGCCCTTCTTCAAAAAGTTGCGATTGGCAGGGTTAATCATTGCAGCAGTTGGAACAACGGTTCTTGCTGCTCCGATTGCCTTACCTGCGGTTGCGGTGGCTGTTGCAGGTTACCTAGCTACAGCAGGAGCTGTAGCAACGGCGGTCAGTCAGGCGGCCATCAGTGATGGTGCAGACTGTGAGGAAGAAGAAAAGTAAATTATTGTTTAATCTGTCGGAGTGTGAAAAACAGAAAGCACTCCGACATAACACAAAAAAAATGGAAAAGGAAAAAAGCCAATGCAGTGATTTGATTGTGAAAGCTTCAATCAAACGCAAACCACGTTTTAAAGCAGGTGCAGAATTGTCGGGAGCTGTTAACGTGAAACGAATGGATGTTGAAGTGAATGACATTTCTACGGAAGATGAGGAAGCATTTGACATCACGCTGCATCTGAAAAGTTGTGCAGTGGAAAACTGTAATCCCTAACGTGCAGACAGATCACACAACCGTTAGGGGAACAATCGGAGGAACATTGCTAACATTGTTCGCCACAATAGATGTCCAGGATTATGTGAAAACTATTATTCTGGCTTCGGTAGGTGCGATTGTCAGTTTTGTTGTTTCCAAGTTCTTAAAATGGTGCTGGGATAAACTTCGAAAGAAGTAAAAAAGTAAGGAAACGCCCGAGTAATCGGGCGTTTTTTGTTTCTATCTAACCAAGCTACACAAATAAGCTGTTTTCAATTCTCTGACCTGTGCGGACATTTTGAAAAATGCCTGTTCTTTTCTTTGAAACTCACGCAGGACAGGAATGGATTTCTGAACTACTAACAAAATATGTTCCTGTGCTTTTTGGCAGATTAGTTTTTCTAATTCCCATTTGCGAATATATAGAATCACTGAGCCGATTAACTGCCGTTTGATTTCTTTACTCTGCCACAAGGCAAATAGCAACCAGTATAAACTTTCTTTATCTTCCCTGCTTTTGCAGATGCATACAAAACAGTTCGGGCAAGGTTCATTCATGGGTTTTCCTGTGTTTAATCCACGATTCAGAATAAAAAAGGAATGGGATTCTGTTTTCATTCCTGGGCGATAAGTTTTTAATTGAAACATAATTATTGGTTTAAAAATTATGTTCCTGTCGCTTCGTTCCACATAATTATTCCAAAAGAAAGAGAGAAAAAAACGACTGAAAAGCCGAAAAAAAAGAAAAAAGAAAGCCCATTTTTCAGGGCTTGGATGAACTGGATGCAAGGTTTTTGCTATAAAAAATACTACCCGATATCTGAATAGAAAATTGATAGTTGAAAGTGAAAAATTTAAGGATATAAGTGGATTTCAAATAAGAATAGGAAACTGAGGTGTGGAGATTTTTTTAGCAAAACCCGTAGGGCTTGACCTTGAAGAAAGGAAAGACAAGCCCTATCTTTGCTGTGTTTTTTGTTTTTATAAATTTTTGGAGAGAAAATTGATTAATCAAGAAAAATTCGAACTCCATAATGGACAACAAAAGGTTCATTCCACTGAATTGTTACAGTTTCTGTCAATTTCTCTCTAAACTTAAATTTAAAATCACTTTTATTTAGACAATTTCCAATTATTGAATATTCAAACAGTTCATTTATAATAAATTTCACATCATTCTCAAAACTATAATTTGATAATGCAGACTCTAAACTACTTATACTAAAATCATCTCGATAATTTAATGAGGATAATGCTCTAAAAATATTGACTATTTCATTGTATTTAAATGTTGCTGACAGTTCATTGAATAATTCTTTTTTTAATTCTTGAGCATACTTTCCAAGTAGTTGATTAACATTATCTTTAGATAAAGGAATGTCAAATTTATAATCAGAAAGATCTTTAAAATACAGAATCAAATCACGTGGTCTAAAAAAAGTGTGATCTAACACATACTTAAAAGATGATTTTGTTCCACTGGAAAAAGCTTCTTGAGATATTAAAGAGTCCCAAGGGGTTTTTGCATTCATTTCAATATTATTTTTTTCAAAGTTTTTCTTAATCCGGGAATCAATAAATTGTTTTAAATGAATACTATTTTCTCCACTAAATTTAAAATCGTAATCTTCATACCAATTAAGCTTTAATTCATATGCCGAAAAAACTTTGCCAGTGTCCGCCTCATCTAAATAATGTTTAAATATATCATCCCTTAGTAACAGAATGACTTTAACATTGAAGTTATACCTAGCAAATAGAGAGTTATTTAATTCTTTAGTTGTCCTAAGTATTTGTAAAAGGGCATTTTTATTTTGTTCGTTAAATGTCTTAAAATTGATATCTAAGTCATCTAATAGAAGAACAAAAGTACATTTCCTAATTTGTTCATCAGAGAGTAAATTGATAAGAAGTTCTTTTAAGAATGGAATAAGTTTATAAAATGGTGCTTTAGTTTCTTTTACTAAGAGTTCTTTCTTTGTTTTTAATTTAAAGAATCGTTTAAAATATTCAATAAAAATCTCAGCACCAGATGTCTTTATAACTTCCTGTATTTCATTTTGATGAAGCTCTATAAAACCTCTATTTCGATCAAAAAACTTATCCAATTGTTTATAATCATCTGCATATTTTGCTGGTTCAGTTTTCCTAATCAAAGTTAATATTTTTATAAGTATCAGCCATTCATAGATAAGTTCTATTTTAATTGGTTCTCCGGCTTCTTGTCCTATTTGAACAATTTTTTCTAAATCAATATCAGATTTCTTGATGAATTGTGCGAAAAATAATCCATCTGAATCTGAAAGAAACATTAAATGTTCTCCAAAAGCAGATTTACCAGAACCTTTTCTACCTGTAATTATATATTTAGGCCCATTTAATTTCTCTTTTATTTCAAGATAATCCACAAAAACTTCATCAAGTCTTACTGGTGAGTTATATGCTTCCCCTTCAGCCTCACTGACGCCTATGTGAAAGTTAAATGTTGTAGGAAATAATGATGTTAACTTGTCTTTTTGTTCTGTTTTAACAAATTTGTCGAAGATCCCCATAGTGAATTAGATTTAATCGACGGTAAAGTTATATAAACTTTACCAAATAATTATAGATAAAGCATTTCAAAAAGGTAAAAGAGCCTTCAGCTGAGCGTTGGAAAAACGAAAGGAAGCCATTATAAGAATCAAATATCAGCCGTCTATATTAATCTTGTCAACGAAATATCAGTAATTATAATCAATTTAATTGGCTGACTGGAGTGTGGGCAGCAAGTGGAAAGAGGTACGACTGGAACGTCGCGAGCCGACTGCGAGATTGAGTGAGGGGGAAAGCAGGAAATGGACAAGGATTGGACAACCTGCGACCTCTGCAGTATGCACAAGGGTTTGGCACATGTTTTTGTTGGCGTTGGATTGGGGAGGAAAAACTTGAGGTTGGTTGAACGGTGCCTGTGAAAGGTCCCGATAGCTATCGGGAGTGTGGAGTGATGTCAACGGCAAGTGTGGGTTGCTGATGCGGTTGAATAAATGGAGCGTAGCGGAATGACTGAGGCGGCGTGAAGCAAAAGGAAAAACAAGTGCGTGAAGTGTTGAGGAACGAGAAAGCAAACGCTCTTGTTGTGGGAGTTCGGAAGTGGCTGAACTGAACGAAAGCAGACGGAAAAGCCTTTTTCAGGCTCCGGGCGCTGTAATGAGGAAAGCGACTGACGTACGTGGGTACAAAAACTGTGACAAACCCGAAGCCCGAGCGATTTAGCAGGCGAGCATAACCCAAGCGGCGGTGACACCCCATTTATCTATCATTTGAGCCATGAGGAACGAGCTAGCGAAAATAACCTTATCGGGGTTTGGGGGTGGCAGAGTAGCCGCGACTGACGACGATGAACGAACAGGCAAGAAAAACAAGTGAACAGCCGATTTGACGAATTCTGAGACAACGGCTAAGGAACGGTAAAAACAAGGGCGTAGAGAAACGAAGCTTGTATTACCCTTGTTTTTATGTTTTTTGAAGCTGTGAGGACAAGGAGGAAGACCACTTTACCTTTTCTAAAATTTTAGAATTGTATAAAATATGTTACATTTTTTTGAGTTTAAAAATATATGCGTATGTTTGTAACAAGATTACTGTACTTTGTAATTTAATATCAACGTCATGACACAAGATCAAATCATAGGAAAGAATATCAAGTATTTCAGAGAGAAGTTGGATCTAGGACAGCAAGAATTAGCTAATTATCTTGACATAACAAGAGAAGAAGTTAGTTACTATGAAAATGGTAAGAGGTCTATTCCAACTGATATTATTTCAAAAGCTTCTCAATTATTTGGGGTGGACGAGTATGATTTTTATGAAAATGATGCTGAAGCTATTTGTGCTAATGTAGCATTTGCTTTTAGAGCTGACTATCTTCAATCTGAAGATTTACAGCAGATAGCTGATTTTAGGAAAATAGTGTTAAACTATTTAAATATGAAAAAGGTTGTTAGTGATGAATCATTTAATCATTGAAAAGAAAGCTAATGACTTTCGAAATATTAATGGACTGGGAAATGAAGATGGCATCCGGCTTAAAAGTTTATTGTATAAACTGAATGTACTTACGGTATTTAGGCCTCTCAGTTCCAATTTGTCGGGAATGGCAATAAAAGTTAAAAATGGTAATGTAAATGTAAAACGGTTTATACTAATTAATAGTAACAAAACATTAGGACATCAACATTTTTCGATTTGTCATGAATTATATCACTTATTTATTCAAGAGAATTTTACTTCAATGGTATGTAGTACTGGAGAATTTAAAAAGGGAGATAAGGAAGAATATAATGCAGATATTTTTGCAGCAAATTTATTGTTGCCCGAACTTGGAATAAAGACATTAATCCCAGACAATGAACTTAGTAAAGATAAAATTACTCTTAAAACAATTTTAATATTAGAGCAGTATTTCTCATGTTCACGTTCGGCATTATTATATCGATTGAAAAATTTGGGAATAATTTCTGAACGGTATGCAGAGCCTTTCTATTCTAATGTAAAGAAAGGAGCCATAGAATATGGTTACACAACTGACTTATATAATGAAGGTAACCATAATCAAGTTATTGGAGATTATGGAACAATTGCTCGCGAGTTGTATGAATCTGAAAAGATTTCTGAAAGTCATTATTTCTCTTTACTTCTTGACTTAGGTATGAACACTGATGAAATTGAGAATCTGAATAATGAAGAACAACAATAAAATAATCCTTATAGATGCGGATGTTGTTTCTCATTTCATAACTGGTGGGGAAATAATCAAATTACCAACCATATTTTCTTATCCCATTAAAGTTCTCGACAAAGTATATGCAGAGCTTTCTAATTTCAGCAAGAGAAAGATAGAAGTTGATAATTTAGTAAATTATAAACTCCTTGAAATTATTCCATTTCCTGAGGATAATAATGAAATAAAAAAAGAGTATCACCATATCAAAAAACTCATGTTTAAAGGAGACGGGGAAGCTGCTTGTTTAGCTGTTGTCAGATATACAAACAATATCATTGCAAGCAGTAACTTAAAAGACATCAAACATTACTGCTCTATGCACCATCTTGATTATTTGACTACAATGGATTTTTTATGTGAAGCTTTAAATAAAGGGATTATGACTGAACATGAATGTAATACATTTATTTCAAAAGTTAAATCAGCTGGTAGTAGACTTCCTGTTAGGAATATGCAAGAGTACAAATGTCGTACAATTGAAATTAGGTAATTACTAAGTCAAAAGTAATTTCAGAAATCACAACTTACACCCAACTTGGGTAAATTATTTTTCTTCGTCTTCTATTTTTCGGATAAAGTTTTCACGAAGAGAATCGAGAAATTTGGTGCGGTCTTGCCGGATTTTTAGTTCAAGGTAGGTACGGTAATAATTGCCTAAATCAACATCGAATATAGTTTCAAAATAAGTAGCTATGGCTTTGATGTCAGATTGTCCGTGATTGAAAACACCCGATTGGTGTAAGGCATACATTAGCTCTGTAAGTGAAACTTTACTTGCTGTCCAATGGATGTTATCTTTCAAAATTTTATCTGGATTTTTGTTCTCAGTTTGTAAGCCAAGTTTTGATAATTCATTTTCAAGGTGTACCTGAAGTAAATCATTCGCAAGAATGGTAGAAATTTTAAAATCATGTGTGGTAGAAAAATCAGGATCTACTTCGTAAACATAGGCATCTAAATTTAGACGGATATCGTGCTTTCCTCTGATGAAATATTTGTGATCTAAATAAGAGCTCCCAGTTCGATAATATCGATAAAAATCAAGGTTTTCATAAAAGTAGTTTTTGAGTTTATGAAGTTCTGCCTGAATGTATTTTCGCTTAATTTTTGCTGAGCCATTTGGACGGTTGGTTTCAATGTTGTAAACATTATTGTGGTAAATCAGATGGGAAACTAATTTGGGTTTGATTTCCTTGAAAAAAAGAATTTCATCTGCTTCACTTGAAAACCTTTTTGATACAACGATTTTTCGTAATTCTGCTAAACTTTCTAAACAAATTCGAATGCTTGTTTCTGCTAATAGTAAAACATCGTCAATCTCTATTTGTAATTGGTGAAGTTCTGTCTCGGCTTTTAGCAGAGTTGCTCTGTATTTAGTAAGTTGTGGCAAGTGATTATTTTTTAATTATTGTTTTCTGATTAATACAGTCCTTTAATGAATTGATAATTTTCTTCCAGTTCATTGGACTGTTTCTCTTTTTCAATTTTTTTTCTCAATTTGAGTGTTAGTATGTTCAGGTCAATGATGATTTTAAAGATGTAAAAGAACATCAGAATGTCGGCGATAATTACAATTGTCTGCATAACGATTTTTATTTGATTGATAATATGTATTTTGAAATCTCTTCTATATCTTCATCGGGTAAATCAAATCCTGGCATCTGCGGATAATCCGGACGTTTTTTTCCTGGTGTTTTAATCCATTTTTTCAGGTCAGGAATGTTTCCTTTGTAGATTTTTGCCATTTCAAGTACCGGAGGACCTACTAATTTTTCATCCAGTTTGTGACACGAAGCACAGTTTTGGGTAAATAATGCTCCTCCCATAGCAAATTCACCTAGTGATTCGTCCAATTCCAACTCATCTTCTACAGGATTCAAACGTGCTTCCAAACTTAAACGCTGAAATTCTTCCGTATGGGCAGCCATTAATTGCTGGTGTTTATCTAATGAATTGTGACGGTATAGTTGTCGGCTTCCGCCATAGAATACCATAAATATGAATATAAAAGCTACTATTTTATTAAAATGAAGGTCTATTTTATCCGCTGTTCCAACCAAACTCTGATAACTGTACCATAATGCAACTGCTAGTAATAATCCTGCTATGGCCATCATCCCAATGACATCAAAACCTATTCCTTTGGATGGTAAGGTGAACAATACGACAATGCCAAAAAGTATTTGCAATGCTAATCCTAATACAGCAATACTAAATCCCAGACGTTTTAAATCCAGGCGGGTAAAACCGATATAGATTTCTTCAACAGGGTAGTTTTTACGTTTGTTGTACCATACAATGAAAATTCCTGTTACAGCAATGCATGCTCCTAAAAACTCAAAGTATCTTGGAAAGACATTTGGTAGGGTTAATGCACTCATAAATCCTTTGATTGTACCCCATTTTTCGGGGAACATCATCAGGTTAACATTCGTCAGGAAAATCAATGGAATAATCAAGAAAATGGCTACAGCCAATGCAATGATTGATATGTGCAGGTGTCTGTTATTTTCTAATGTTTTCCAAGTGTATTTATGTAAATAAGTGAGAAGAAAAGCAATTGTTACCAATGGAATAATCATAATCCATGCAAATCCGGTAAGGGCATTTGCTGAGTAGAAATACACTGTATAGAGTGTATTGATACTCAATAACGGAGCAACGCCCAGTACAACCGCCAGACTTTTATTTACCGTGATGGTTTTAGCAATTTCGTGTGCGAAATCATCGTATTTTTTTTCTTTTAATCCTTTGATTTGTGCCCAAAGAGTAACAATACTTCCTCCAACCATCAGGTTGATGAAAATAATGTGAAACAGAAATGAAACGATGAGCAATGTAACCAGTAACCATTCAGGTAATGGTAACGGTAGTGGTATGTCTTTGGGAATGGGTGTACTTATCTGTAACAACATATTTTTAGTTTTGAGTTAATTGAATTTCTTTTGCTTTTTTCTTTGCAGCTTCCTCTTTTTGGATTTTCTCAATTTGTTTTGCAACGGATTCAGCACTGTTTTCCGGATTGATTGAAACACCAGTGGATTGAACTCCTTCTAGTGATTCCCCAGTCTGTTGTAAATGTTTGATATACGACGCAAGTGCTTTCAATTCCTCCCGATTTCCAGGGAAAGGTGGCATATAAGTTCTTCCTTTGTGCATTCCCGGAATATATCCTGCAACCGTTGCCTCATCCAGTGGTTTACCAAAACCGTACATACGTTCAAAAACATAGGTAATGGAATTTACTCCTTTTACTGTGTGGCAACGACTGCATGTATTCATAAACACATCCCGACCTGCAATCAATTTATTTTCAGAGGTAATTTCTGTGACAGATGTATATGTGGTATGTTTCAAAATACCATCTTTCTTGTAAAGTGGGTAATCTTCTTCCCGTAACAAATTAGAATACATATAGTTTCCTATTATATATGGTTTTCTGATGAATTCGCGTACCCTTTCAAAGAATCCTAAAAATCCGATTACAAACAGAAACGGTAATATAACATGACTAAAGTGGAGTGTTTTTGGTTTTACAAGTGCCCAAACAGCAATTATAATAGATAATGAAGCTGCCGCTATGATAAAGTATTTCAGCAAATTGTAATACTGTTCAAATTCCATTGTTCCGACAGCTGTACTCATATTGGCTTTCATTGCTTCTGGCATTACATTCCAGTAATAAACCGCCCCCATTATCACAAAGGGAACACAAACCAAAATCCATTTCCCACCAAATTTTAAAGCTGTTTCACGAATTTCACTTCCTTTTTTAGTGAAAATTACCGTTAACAAAACCCCAAACATTCCACCAATTAACATCGCTGTTGGTGTTCGGAATAACAGTTGAGGTAAATAAATGGGGTTGGTAAATCCGTTTGCCAATGTGGGATTTGTATTCCAGTTCCCCGGATCCATCATAAATCCTAAAATAGAAACGATAATTGCCATCGTGATCCATGAAAATCCTGCTAAAAACCAACCGAACCGAACGTGTCTTAATTTTGCTTTCAATGATTTATTAGAGTTTTTCCAAGTCAGGAAATAAATCAGGATTAAAACAACTTCCGTGACAAACACCAACCATTCGGTAAACCATGCCCAATAAAATACACGAATTAAACTACCAATGGAAGCAGGACTAACCAACGATGCTGAAAACCAAATTCCAACTCCTGTCATTGCTCCAATGGTGGTTGTAATGATGAATGCTACTTTCATCTTTTTATAAATCAATTCATCCCACTTGAAATCTGTGATTTGGTCTTTTGGAGAATTGAGTACTCCTTTTTGTTCTAACCAAGTAATATAGGGTATGAAACCAACTGCCAAACCGTGGTTGATAATAACGTGTATGATGGCAATAACAGCAATCAAAAATCGGTTATTTAACCAGTCTAAATGAAACATTGGAAAATCCATATCAACGAAGTTTTTAAGTTGGTGCAAAGTTCAATAGGATGTATTAAAAACAGGATTATTAATGAATCCGAAAGCTTTGATTTTCGTGCTTTTGTTATTGCAAAATCGGGGAGATATTTTTCTTTTTTACACTTGTAAGTTTCGTTTTTCAATTTTATAATTTCTTTTTTTATCCAGTATTTTTTTGAAGAGCATTTATTCAAGGTGTAAAAATCTAAACAGCAGACACTTTTTTCTAAATCAACAGTGTAAATAGCAGAATAAGAGTCCTTGTAATTATGTCAATCCTTTTATTCAATAGACTCAACTTTGTAGTTGATTTTGTATGATATGAAAATGATGAAAAAATACGCTTTGATTTTGTTATGTTGTATTGGTGGTTTCAATACGCTGTTTGCTCAGACTATACGTTATGTAAAACCTTTGGCTTCCGGAACAGGAAATGGAAGTAGTTGGGCAAATGCTTCTAATGATTTACAATCTGTCATTAACAGCTCTGCTTCAGGTGATGAAATCTGGGTTGCTTCAGGAACATATATCCCAACTAAAAGAATGGATATGCTTTACACCAGTTCTCCAGGAGACAGACAGAATGCTTTTGTAGCAAAAGGAGGAGTAAATATGTATGGTGGCTTTATAGGGAATGAAACAAGCTTATCGCAACGTGATGTGCGTTTAAATGAAACTATTCTAAGTGGGGACCTAAACCAAAACGATGGAGAGTTTACGAATATGACAGAGAATTCGTATCACGTTATTGTTTTTGCAGGAACAACACTTAATAACACCGTTTTTGATGGTTTCACGATTGCAGATGCGTATTATAGAGAGGGAACTGACCCTTGGGATATGCCGACAGTAAATAGCGAAATTATTCACAATCATTTTGGAGGTTCTATGTATATCAGTAATGCCTCTCCTGTTATTTCGAATGTTACGTTTACCCGAAATTTTGTATGGCTCAGTAGTGGTCTTTTTACTCAAAATGGAAACGGAAGCTGTAATGCCATTATTCGTGATTGTGTTTTCAAAAATAATAAAGGTGGTTATGGTGGTGCCGTTTTAAACTATTTTTCCAATGCTACTTTCACGAATGTATTGTTTAAGGACAACGAAGCTTTATTTGATGCTACTATTTCAAATGCGTCTTTACAAGGTGGTGACGGTGGTGCTGTATATAATTGGACATCCACTACCACTTTTACAAATTGTACATTTTTAAACAATACAGCAGCTAAAAGAGGTGGCGGTTTTTATCATACAGGTGGAACAGTTACCGTGAACAACACGATTCTTTATGATAATACACAAGGAAATACACCTTCTCCGTTGTGGCAACATCAGGTATTCAATAGCGGTGCAACGCTTGTCTTGAATAACAATATCATTCAGGACTGGGTAGGTGGTTCAAACGGAAATTTGGATGCTACCGGAGTAACTGTCGATGATTTGTTTGAAGATTATGTCAATGGAAATTTCTACCTCAAAACAGGAAGCATTGCCATTGATGCAGGGAATAATACTTTTGTTGCAGGAATTGTTGCTGATTTGGACGGAAACAACCGAATACTTAACACAATTGTTGATTTAGGAGTTTATGAAGGAACTTATGCCGAATCACTTCCTAACCCGATTGCAGTAGATGATACTGCTTCTACAGTGGAAGAAATATCCGTTAATATTGTCGTTCTTGCAAATGACACCAATACAACCAATGTTTCTGTAACAATCATTGTGCAACCAGAAAACGGAACGGCATCTGTTGATATTACAACGGGTATTGTTACATACGTCCCCAATACTGGATTTTTCGGAAACGATACGTTGACATATTCGATTTGCAATGATGCGAATGAGTGTGATACTGCTATCGTTGTAATTACAGTAACACAAAATACGTTGGGGTTATCTTCTCTTAATAATACGAGTACATTTTGGTTATATCCAAACCCTTCTAAGGGAAATGCAACGTTGATTATTGATAACCAATCGGATAAAACTTATCTTGTTGAGCTGTATGATGCATTGGGAAAACAAGTTCAGAGTAATCTATTTTCATTAAACGCAGGAAAAAACGAAATCATATTAAATGGTAACGAACTGCAAAAGGGAATGTATCTGATTCATGTCAAAACAGGTAGTTCTGTTTATTATCTGAGATGGATATTAAACAAGTAGTACCCCTGTTTATAGTTAGGTAAGTTGTTGTTTGAGAATAGAGGTAAGTTGGAATAAAATGAATATACCGTGGATAGATTAAGTTATATTTTTTTCATTTTTTTGTTGATGATAGGTTTGATTGAGACCTCTTATTCTCAAACAGTAAGGTATGTAAAACCTGTTGCATCGGGGACAGGAAACGGGAGTAGTTGGGCAAATGCATCCAATGATTTGCAATTGATGATTAACAATTCCTCTTCAGGGGATGAGGTTTGGGTATCAGGAGGAACATACATACCAAACCGTCCTGCAAATAATACAGGTACTATTTCTGTGGGAAATCGCAACAATGCTTTTGTATTGAAAAACGGAGTGAATGTTTATGGTGGATTTACAGGAAATGAAACACTTCTTTCTGAAAGAAACCTGAACAATACTTCCAACGAAAGTATTCTGAGCGGAGATTTCAGCGGAAACGATGGTGCAAATTTTACTAATATGGATGAGAATGCTTATCATGTGCTTGTTTGTTCAGGAGGAGGTCTTGGTTCCAATATCATTTTCGACGGATTTACATTAATTGGAGCATATTATTTGTGGGGAACGGATCCATCGGGTTCTATCAGCGTGAATGGACATAATGTAAATCGTGAATATGGAGGTGCGTTGTATATCATGCATGCTTCTCCGACTATTTCCAATATAACGTTCAGAAATAACAATGTATATTTTGGAGGTGGGCTTTATATTCATGGATATAATGATGATTTAGCAAGACCAACTGTTGTAAATTGTACGTTTTTTGATAATAGAGCCGTTTATGGTGGTGCTGTCTGTAATTTTCAGTCTGCTCCCTACTTCATAAATTCACTTATCTATAACAATAGGGCAACACAGGATGGTGGGGCAATGTACAGCTGGACAGCAAAGCCGACACTTACTAATCTTACAATTGTTAAAAATCAGGCAAATAACAGAGCAGGTGGATTGTATCACTTTTCTTCCAGTATTGTAACAAAACGGAATACGATTATTTTCGGGAATACGGCTACAAATGGTACAGGTTGGAATCCTCAGGTTACTATTGATAATTCTACAGCAAATTTGTTCAATAATATTATTCAAAACTGGACTGGTGGAAGTAATGGGAATCTAAATGCAGGAAGTGTTACTACAACTGATTTGTTTGTAAATTATGCTTCCGATAATTTCAGATTAAATGCAGGAAGTGTTGTGGTTGATGCAGGGAATAATACATATATATCAACTGTATCTACTGATTTGGGTGGAAATACCCGAATCCAAAACAGCGTTGTTGATTTGGGTGCGTTTGAAACTACACCACCAAGTCCGCTTCCAATTGAACTTGTAAAATTTGATGTTGTTTCTGAGAATGCTCAGGTTTTAATTAACTGGACAACTGCTTCTGAACGTAATAATGATTTTTTTACTGTTGAGAAAAGCATAAATGGAACGAGTTGGTCTCAGTTAATAACAGTAAAAGGTCAAGGAAATAGTACTTCGCTTAACTATTACAATGTAATTGACGGGCAGCCTTATTTTGGAACTTCTTATTACAGATTAAAGCAAACTGATTTTGATGGGAAGACTGAATATTTCGATATAAAATCGGTTAATCTAAATCGGAAAAATATGGATATAAAAGTGCATCCTAATCCTACTTCTTCTTTTATTACTGTGGTAGGAATTAGCAATGATGCGGAAAGAGTTGAGGTTGTAAATTCTTCAGGGATTGTGTGTCAGACTGTATATAAGGACACTGATTCTTCTATTCTAACAATTGATGTCCGAAATTTGCCTGAAGGTTTATACTTTGTCCGTATTAATGAAGAAGTGTTTAGATTTTTGAGAAGTGGAGAGTGACCCTTTAATGCAGTTTTGACGAAAGTACATACTGTGACCCTCTAATTCCAGTAATTTTACTTCCTGTATCTTGAAATCCTGATTTCAGATAGACGTGATAGGCATGTTGATTTTTCATATTTACGGATAGTACCAATTCTTCAATGGAGTTATAATGTTGTCGGATATAATCATCCATAAGTTCCATTACTTTTTTGCCATATCCTTTTCCTTGGTATTTCGGGTTGATGGAGTATGAACGCATCAGTAATGATTTCGGATTTTCTGTCAATTGTAAACGGTCAATTCCTTTATCAAGGATAAAAAATCCGATAGGTGTTTCATCTAATTGAATAACGATAATGGATTTGTCATTGTCTTCCAAGTCCTTCCGCTTATTAATACAATCATCAATACTGGTAGTAAATTGAGCCTGTTCCTCATTCAATTGGTAACTGAGTGGGATAAAATGAGATGAGGTATATGGAATGAGAGAAAGCATTTTACAAAGATAATATATACTCATTTCTTTCTCTCTTCCATTATTTTAAATAATTTCAATATTCAATCCTTTTATTTCATTTTTCAATCCTCGCTTTTTCTAAAACTTTCTGGAGAAATACCTGTATTTTTTTTGAAAAACGTTACAAAGTAAGAAACACTTACAAAACCTAATTGATCCGCAATTTCACTTACGGTATCATAGGTGTAATGAAGTAAGCGTTGAGCTTCAATGATAATTCTTTTTCGTATGAGATCGCCTGCCGTTTGCCCTTTTTCTTCTTTACATATCTTATTCAGGTAATTTGGACTTACGTGCAACAGATCTGCATAAGCAGAAGGTAATTTTTTTGTTGTGTAGTGTTTGTCTATTAAATCTTCAAACTGCTGTACTTTGTCATAACGGATATTTTTTCGTTTCACAAATCCTGTCGGTTTATAGAGTCTTTCAAGTTCAACAAGAATTATGTTCAGATAAGAGCGTAACGCTTTCTGACTCTCTTTTCTTTTCTGTCTGAACTCATCGATCAACATTTCAAGTAATACTTTCCATTTATTTAATTGTTCACTGTTTAATCGAATAAAAGGTTTCGCTCCCCTTTGCAGAAAAGTGAATTGATACAATGTGTTATTGTTGTATCGTAGGGAAAAGAAGTTTTCGCTAAAGCAAATAATTTTGCCTCTTGCCTGTCTGTTTATATCTATACTGTTTATGCAACCAGGAGGAATGATGATGACCTTTGCTTCGTCTATCCGGATTTTTTGATTGTCAATTGTGATTACTCCTTCCGCCGTTTCTACAAATACCAGTATGTAAAAACTTTGTTTATGCGGAAATTCCAATGATGGAAATTTTTCGAGTACCCCATTCAAATTATCTGTCCAGAAATGCCTTGAATCTTCATCAAACATATCCATATTGCAAACAACCTGTTCCGGTTCCTGCATACTCTTTGTTTTTAATGTTTGAAAAAATAAACTGATGAAGTTTACGCAGTCTGTGGGGGCTGAAAAATAGATAAGGTAAATTCGGAAGTATTAAAATTTTGGTCTAATACTCCATAGGTAATTTCTTTATAGATAACATTGGTTTGAAAATCAAACGAAAAGAAATCAACTGGTTGAAAAAGCTGAATTTGATATTGTTTTAAGTCAGGTAGTCGCTGTTCCTGTTTGTTTTCATTTTCTTTCAGTTTTTCATCAAGAAAACATTGACCTTTACAGACAGGAATTGCCTCAAAACGATTTATACATACATTTTCAGCAATATATTCTCTGTTTATGTAAAAAGAAGTCATAACCCAAAGTTGGGAAAAACTCTGAGTGATAAAGCCCATTAATAATATGTATGCTACAAACTTCTTCAAACTGATACAAATCTAATCAATTAAAACCGATTTATACAACAAAAAACCCGGTGCTTATTCAAGCATCGGGTTTCAATATTGCTTATAGAAATTAATTACTTAACGAGGAAAATGAAAACCCATCGTAAAAATTTGTTGCAATTGATTTTGCTGTTGCTCCCGGCATCATTACATTACTTGTTGTTGCAACGCTCATACTATGAAAAATACGTGCAATATTAGCATTCAGATTTATTGTACTTTGACTGTTTTTTGAAACAATCAGAGGTGTCGTTCCAAAGGAAGCTGTTTTTAATGTTACAATGTTGTTTGCTCCCTGAAATCCTCCTAAATGGTATGCGAAACTGTTATTTTGAGAATCAGGGGATGTTCCTTCTGCTTTTGCCATGATATACCCTGTATTCCAACTCCAAAACATTCCATGTGTTGTTGACAATGCTCCTGTCTGTGCTCCCGATACATTACGAGTACTGTCAACTCCTAATACATAACTCATTTCCGTATATGTTCCGGCTGGGATTCCTGAAATTGCTAATTCAGTTGAAGCAGGTGTAGCCACATCTACTAAAAAATAGCTTTCAGGATGTGCCCACCAAGTTCCGTTTTCGTTTTTAAATCTCAGGTTTGATACGTAATATTTCATAGTGGTAAACGTAAACTTTTCTCCAGACATTGGATGTGTCAGTTCCGTAGCCATTTCAAAATCTGCACCTGTGTTTCCCCATTGGTGAATCAATGCTACTTTTGCATTTCCTGTTTCTGTAGCGACAGGTGTTGTTGGTTCTTCAGGTGTAGGGTTTTCTTTCTTACAGGAAGTGATTGCTACTGACATTACGGTTAGTGCTATCAAAAGAATGGAGCGGCTGTGTTTTTTCATTTTACTGTTTTTACAAATTCGTTGCAAAGGTCGTATTCTTATGAAAAGGATATAAACACAGATTTGCCTATTTATTACACTTTTTAGAACTCTATATTTAGTTTTTTAGTGGTGGTATTTCAATTTTCACTACTAACTACATAACATTAAAACTGTTCTTTTAAAAGGATATCAATATCATTTATCAGGCGTTTTGTTTCTTCCTGATTGGTTCCGTCATAAACTCCTCTGATATGTCTGTCCTTATCAATCAATAATAAACCACCTCCGTGAATAAATCCTCCAGGAGCTGTGCTGTCTGAATAAGCTGTTGTGAAGTAATTTTCTTCGGCAATGGAATAGATATCTTCTTTTTTACCGGTTACAAACATCCATTTTCTTGTATCAAGTTCTAAGGCACTCGTATAATTCTTTAAGGCTTGAATAGTATCTTTATCGGGGTCAATGGTATGAGATAAAAAATAAACATTCGGATTTGTTTTATATACATTGTAGACCTTTATCATTTGGTTGGTCATAATGGGACATATTGTAGGACAGGACAAGAAAATAAAATCTGCAATATAAATTTTGTTTTCGAAAGTTTTGTTAGTTATAAGATTGCTATCCTGATCAATGAATGAAAAATTTCTGATAGTCGGGTAAATGGTATCGTTTTCACTAAGTTCAGGATTTCCCAAATAGGGCAATTTTTGTTGTTCATTGGTGGAACAAGCTGTAATGACAGCAAACAAAGAAATAATAAAAAGTAATTTCATAGGTCAAAGGTAAGAAATCGAGATTTAAGAGTTGATAACTTTTGTAATCATTTACGTTTATCCTGGGAAGATACTGGAAATGAAATCAAATTGAACATTTCCCGTAACCTTGAACGGACGCGATTGCCATACATTTGTTCGAGTTCTTCTGCGTTGAGGTTGGTGGTGGCGTGGGTAACAGTTCCGAAATGAATTAAGAGGTCATAGCGGTGTAATAGTATTTCTCCAATGGTGTTACATTCGTTTCCGTAGAATTTGATATTTCGTTCTACTCCTAAATCATCTAAACAGATGGTATGTTTTGATTTTCCGTAACGGTGGATGATGTCGTAACCTTCTTTTTGAAATTCAAAGGCGATGTCTCTTGTTGGTTTGACTCGGTAACGAAATTCAGGAAATGCGAGTTCCTGGATTAAGGTCATCAGGGAGGTTTTGCCACAACCAACGGGACCGAGTAATAAGATTCCTTTGTTGAGGTCTATATTTCGTTGTTTGCAGTTTTCTTCGTCACGGATGATGTACAGCACTAACCGATAGATTATTTTCAGGTCTTCTTTGTGGAACGTGAAGCTTTGGCCATAACGGAGCTTACCGATGTGGATGAGGTAGCGACAGGTTTGTTGCCAATCGAAAATCCGTGTGTTGTTTTCTATTTTGTATGGGAGCTGCATCGTGTTGTTTTTTTGAGGGAATGAATTCCTTCGTTGAATGTTTCATTCCAATGGGATTATAGCGGAATTGAGTAGTCTTTGTTTTGGTTGGTGCTGAGTGGGTTGGCGGGTCGTTTTTCTTTTTGGAATTCTTTGGAACGGATCATCCAGTTTCGTGCTGCTGCTTTCCAGTCTTTCATTTTTGTTTTTCCACCAACTAACCAACCGTTTGATTGAAAGTAATTGAAAAAGCGTTCGGCTTCGGTTGTTGGGTTTTGTTTTTCAAGGAAGTAATTTTTTACTTCCTGTAAATCCGGAACAGTCATTTTTTGATTTTCCATTTTCTTATTTTTTGGAGTGGGTGGAAATTCGTTCGACGAATTTTCCTTCTCTCTAATATTTATCTGTTTATTGTTTCTATTGTTTAAGTAATGTCCCACTTGTGTTCCCGAATATGGGACACGGGGTGTCCCAAAAGTGGGAATAGTGGTGGTACTCGGTAGTGTCCCATTTTCGGGACATGATAGGGTATCAATCCCATATGATGTATCAAATCTGTACATCATTACTTTTGAACCTACAAAATGGTTTCTTGTCGGTCTATATTCAATATAACCCCAAAGGGTTAATTCTTTCAGGCATTTGATGTAGGTATTTTTGGAACCAATCTTACTGAGGTTCATTATTTCATCTCGGGCAATGGAAATAGGGTTTTTGAATTTACTGCTGTTCCAAATCATAAAAAGTGCAAGATATAACGCCTGATGGAAAGCGGTTAAGCGTTCATCTTCAGCTGATTTTTCAAAGAAGCCTGTCAAGTGCTGAATGTAGTTGACAGGCGTTTCATAGGCTTGCATACTAGAGGGAGTTGCGTTTGTTTGCTTCCATCACTTTGATAATTTCTCTTCTGTCATAGAAAATCACTCCACCTACTTTTGAATAGGGCAGTGTTCCGTTGATTCTGAGGTTTTGTAATGTTCCGGGAGAAATACCAAGCATTCGCTGAACCTGATGTGATTTTAGCCAAATGATTTCCTCCCGTACTTCTGGTTGCTTGTTTTCTTCGATGATGTTTCGAAGTGTTTCCGTGAGCTTATCTCCGAAACGTTCCAAGTCTTCTAATGTAATGATTTCTAGTGCCATTTTGTTGATTTTATGTGTTATTGAAACAAAACTCAACGGTTCGGTTCAAATATTTTCACAAGTTGTACCCAAGTTGGGTATTTGTTTGTGGTATTTTGTGTTGATTTGGCTTAATTTTTCAAAATCATGTAGTTTTATTTGATTCTAAATGAATGATTTGTGGTTTTGAAAAATTGAAGTGTTGTGGATAAAAAAATAAAAAAGAGGGACTGTTTTCCCTCTTCATCAATTTTAGTCCAAAATGGTTATTAATAGTTCATTTCTAATATCAGTAGAACATTGAATTACATAATTTTTTCAGATAAAAAAACAGTTTAAAACTTTTTCATCATCATTATATCGGTTTGCTCATCATTTCCCAATTTGAAGATGTGTTTATCAAATTCAACAAAACCATTTTTTTGATAAAATCGTATTGCTCTTGGATTCTCCTCCCAAACTCCTAGCCATACGTAATTTACATTTTTATTGCTGGCTATTTGCATTGCTTTTTCATACAATACCTGCCCTATTTTTTTACCGTGATATTCTTGCAATACATAGATACGTTCTATCTCCAGACTACTATTATCCTGTAATTCAGTTTGAGAATTCCCAAAATTCAGTTTTAAATATCCGATTACTTTTTCATCAGAAATTGCGAAATAAAATTCGGAATTTTCGTTATTTAATTCTTCGGTCAGCTTTTCAATTGAAAAACTATCTTCTAAATATTTAACCATGTTCTCTTCGGTATTATTTTCCGAAAAAGTTTCAAAAAATGTTTGCCTGCCAATTTCCTGTAGAACAGGAATGTCTTCTATTTCAACCGCTCTAATAACAATTTTTTTCATTTTTATATTCTATTTTTTAAGAAATATTCCATTCGTAGTTTAATCATTCTGTGTTTTCTTTTACTTCTAAACAGTCATAAAAGTTCTTTCCACATCATTATAGTTTATTGTCTTCAAAAATATTTTAAAAACAACTTAATTGTATTTAAATATTTCAAAAGTAATTTTATATTGAATTACATTGGTTAGTTCTCTATTAGAAATTATTTTAAACAGAATGGTAATAATAAAGATCATAATATTTTTATTATTCTGAACCTAATGTATAGCAATGTAATGACAAACCCAGTTTACCAATTTTGGTTGTATCTTTAATTTCCTTGTCTTTTTCATGATTAGCTGATTTTGGTCCCGATAGCCATCGGGATATGGTTTGACTGTGCGAATAATTTTGCTCGAAGCAGCTGCATATCTTCACTTACTTTCTGCTCTACGACTTTTGCATAGATTTGAGTGGTACGAATTGAGTTATGTCCAAGCATGGCACTGACGGTTTCAATCGGAACTCCGTTTGCAAGTGTTATAGTTGTTGCAAAGGTGTGGCGTGCAATGTGTGAGGTTAATGTTTTGTTGATTCCGCAGATATCGGCTATTTCTTTCAGGTAGGCATTGTAACGCTGATTGCTGTTGACAGGTAGCAATTTATCATATTTGGTGCAATACTCGTGATTGCGGTATTTTTCAATAATCTGCAAAGCTACAGGAAGCAAAGGAACGCTTTCTTTTGTTCCTGTCTTTTGACGTAAAGTGGATAGCCACAAATTACCGTCTAATCCTTTCATCACTGCATTTTGTTTGAACTCGTATACATCTGAATAGGCAAAGCCTGTGTAGCAACAAAAGATAAATACATCTCGGACTTCCTCCAGACGTGGTGCATGGAGTTTTTTGTTTAGCAGAGTAGTAATTTCATCCTGGTTTAATATCTCCCGTTCGGGATTGGTGTAAGAACATTTGAATTGGTTGAATGGATTTGAGGGAATCCAGTCCAAACCAACTGCCATATTCATAATCTTTTTGAGGTTCTTAATGTATTTGTGTGCGGTGTTAGATTGGAGCTTGTCAATGGTCAATAAATAATGTTCGAACTCTGTTACAAAGCGTAAACGCATTTCAGGCAGAGGCATATTGTCTTTTTGGTATTGATGCTGCATGAATGCTAAAACTTTGTTTTTTGTAATGATGTAACGTGTGTAAGTTTTTGAAACGACTTTTCCGATTTTAACTTGTTCGGATAGTTTTAAATTGTGATAGTCGAAAGCTTCAAGGATGGTTTTGTCTTTGGGTTGCTGTTCTTCAATATCCCTGCCCAGGTATTTATCCCGAAGTTCTTTACTGGTTGTACTTCCTTTCTGTGTTACTTCCAATACAAAAAGGTGATTTATTTCGGAACGGATTTGTTCTAATTTGTTATTGATTAATAAAGCACTTTTATGGGTGTTTTTAACTTTGGATTTTTTGGTATCCCAGTCGCTTAGTGATACATAAAAATTGGTTGAGAATTCTGCTCGTTTTCCATTAACATAAAGACGAACGTAAATTTGTGCTTCTCCGTTTTTGGTTCTTTGCTTGTTCGGGTAGAACAAAAAGCTGATTTTTTGATTTGTACTTGCCATATCCTATTGATTATTTGGTTACTGTTTCTCTGGCCTGTCAAGGGAGAAGCAATAAATCAATGTTTGAATCAGCTAGCAAAATAATGACTTTATTCTGCTGGCTGACTAGCTGGCTGTTTTTTTGTATTTGGTTGATTTTGTTTGTGTTTCATCGTCAAATACTAAAATCAGAATATCAGTAAAATCAAGGGATTTGATGGGGTTTAATGAAAAAAGCCACCTTAAAGGTGGCTTTTCGTGATCCCGCTGGGATTCGAACCCAGGACCCATACATTAAAAGTGTATTGCTCTACCAGCTGAGCTACGGAATCTAATTGTTGTCTGTAAAATGTTTCATTCCTTAGACGGGGGCAAAGATAGAGACTTTATTTGGATGCGCAAGGATAATTAGAAAGAATTTTAAAAAAATATTTTCATTTTATTTCTAACAGTCTGAAACCAAATAGTTCAGATTTTAAAATATATTTCAAAAAAGTGAGAAAAGTAAAAAAGCGACTCGTTTCGGAGTCGCTTTTGGTAGTCAATTATATAAATTTCTTAGTTTAATCCACGTGCTTTCAAGAGCGGTTCAAATTTCGCTTTTCCACCGCGCCAGTTTTCATACATTTGATCGTAGTCCAAGGTATTTCCTCTGGATAAAACCATTTCACGAATGCGTTGACCATTTGCCCTGGTTAAACCACCGTTTTCTTCAAACCATTGGAATGCGTCGTGATCCAACATTTCTGTCCATAAGTATGCATAGTAACCAGCTCCGTATCCGCCACCGAATATGTGTGCGAAGAACGTAGATCGGTATCTTGGCAAAATTGCGCTCACAACGTTTAATTTTGTTTCTTGAAGTGCCATTTTCTCAAATGCATTGGCATCGTTGATTTTGGTGTCTTTTCCGATGGAATGCCATTTCATGTCCAGGTTGGCTGCAGCTAAAAACTCTGTCAACATAAATCCTTGGTTAAACGTACTTGCTTTTTTGATTTTATCAACCAAAGCTGCTGGCATGTCTTTCCCTGTTTCATAATGTTTGGCGTAATTTTTCAAAATGGAAGGATGTAAACCCCAATTTTCATTGAATTGAGAAGGGAATTCTACAAAATCTCTCGCGACAGCAGTTCCTGATAAAGAAGGGTAGTGCTGGTCTGCGAAGAACCCGTGAAGTGCGTGACCAAACTCGTGGAACATCGTCTCTACTTCGTCATACGATAACAGAGTAGGAGTTCCAGCTGCTGGTTTTACAATGTTCATTACGTTGTAAATAACTGGTTTTTGTTTGTACAAATGAGATTGTGTTACAAAATTACTCATCCAAGCGCCACCACGTTTACTAGGTCTTGCGTAGAAATCTGCGTAGAAAAGTCCTAATTTAGAACCATCTTCTTCGAAAAGTTCGTAAACCAAGACATCTGGGTGATAGATTGGTAAATCAGTACGCTTTTTATAGGTAATTCCGTATAATTTCTCAGCGGCATAAAAAACACCTTTTTCAAGTACTTGAACCATTTCGAAATAGGGTTTGATCTGACTTTCTTCCAAATCGTACTTTTCTTTTCTTACTTTTTCAGCATACAAATTCCAATCTGCAGCTTCTAATTGAAACTTTTGACCTTCTTTGTCAATCAACTGCTGAATTTCTTTTGCTTCAAGCGCAGCTTTTGCAGTAGAAGCAGGGATCAAACTGTTGAATAAGTTCCAAACATTTTCTGGTGTTTTAGCCATCGAGTTTTGCATGCTCCAAGCTGCGTAGTTTTCATAACCTAAAATTTTCGCCTTTTCAGCGCGTAAAGTAGCGATTTCGATAATCGTTGATTCGGTGTTATTTTTTGCACCATCAGCACGGTGAATCGAAGCTTGCATCACTTTTTTACGCAAATCTCTATTTTTAAGAGACTGCAAAATAGGTTGTTGCGTGGTGTTAACGATGCTGATTTTATAGGTTCCGTCTTTTTCTTTAATTCCTTCAATTTCATCTTTCGACAAACCGTCCAATTCCTTTACATCTTTGACAATCACAGCAGAGGCGTGGCCAGCATCGAGAATTGTTTTATTGAATTTATTCGATAAAGTCGCTAATTTACCATTGATTTCTTTGACTTTTTCCTTGTCAGCATCACTCAAATTCGCACCTTGAATCACGAAATCGTCGTAATAATAGGTAATTAAACGAAGCGATTCTGCGTCTAATTTTAAATTATCTTTCTGATTATTAACCGTTTTAATGCGTTTAAACAAATCAGAATTCAAATAAATTTCATCGCGGTGTGCCGACATGATTGGTGCCATTCGTTCTTGAATTCCATCCAGCGTATCGTTGGTGTGTGCACCAGTTAAAGAATAAAATACATTTGAAATTTGATCCAATAATGCGTTGCTTTTTTCAAGCGCTAAAATCGTATTTTCAAAATTCGCTGGATTTTTGTCAGCACAAATTTCTTGAATTGTTTTGTTCTGAATTTTCATTGCTTCATTAAAAGCTGGCTCAAAATGCGTCGCCTGAATGATTGAAAAATCTGGCGTTTGATACTCTAAGGTACTTGGTTTAAGAAGTGGATTGTTTGCTAAGTCTCCGTTCATTTGATTTTCTTTTTTATCTCCGCTGCATGCTTGAATTAAAACACTCAATATCAGAAGAGGCATTCCAATTTTTTTCTTCATGGTTTTTTTCTTTAAAAATACATTTTATTATTGAAATGGAAGTATATCCCGATTATCAAGAAACTCTATTTAACATAATATTAATTATAGGACAATAATAGATGTATAAATTTAGTATCAATATAGTATCAATTATTACACGGGCAATCTATATCTTCTAGTTTACTGATTAAATGATGTGCGTTTAATTTTTGGAGATAAATTTTAGCAACCTGAATGTGTATACATTCAGGCATATCAATAACTAAATCATCAAAAAAGTAATAAATTGGCTTTTGACCTTCAGCCCAATTATCAACGTATTCAATTACATTTTCGCCATCATCTTCAACAAATTTGACGAAACAATATGGATCAAACAACATGCAATTCTTGCTTGATTTGAAAGGATTTGGTTGGCAGAAAATGTTCAAATTCAGTGCGATTTAAAGAATATTTAAAAAACTTATATTCTTCTAATTTTTCTATTAGATAATTTACACCACCAATTTTTAGCCATTTTGTAAATAACGCTTTAACTAAGCCATTCGCTATTTCAACAGCTTTTTCTTTTCTTGGAGAAGTAAATGGAATATCAAAAGAAGGAATATGGCCAATATAAGCTGAAGCATCTATACGCTCAACTGAAACAGATAGTTGAACAGAAATAACGTTTTTCTTTATTTGAACAAGATCTTTCATTGGATGGCTTTTATCAAAGGTAATTCAATTTATTTATTAAATACTAAACTAGTATACTAAAACTTTATTACGCTAGACATGAGTAAAATAAAGATACAATTATAATTTCAGTAAATAGTTTTTTAGCAAAAGAATTAACAACAAATTCAATTAATTTTCAATTCCAAATCCTCGCTAAATACCTATCTTTACATCCTAAAGTTTACAAAATCCATGTCACAACAATACATTCACATCAAAGGCGCTCGTGTACACAATTTAAAGAATTTAGAAGTTAAGATTCCACACGGAAAAATTTCGGTGATTACGGGACTTTCAGGTTCTGGAAAATCATCCTTGGCATTTGATACGTTGTATGCTGAAGGTCAACGACGTTATGTGGAAAGTTTATCGTCGTATGCCAGGCAATTTTTGGGAAAATTAGACAAACCGGAAACGGATTTCATCAAAGGTATTTCTCCGGCAATTGCCATTCAACAAAAAGTAATTTCAACCAATCCACGTTCAACGGTTGGTACAACAACAGAAATCTACGATTACATCAAATTATTGTTTGCTCGAATTGGAAAAACATATTCACCGATTTCGGGAAATCTAGTCAAAAAACATACGGTTTCAGACGTTCTAGATTACATCAAAACTTTGGAAGAAGGAACGCGTGCATACATCCTCGCTCCCATTCCTTCTTTTGATAAATATGGCATCGAACGGCAATTACAAATACTTAAAGATCAAGGTTATGCACGTTTATTTTTCAATAAAGAAGTCCTTGATTTAGATGAGATTGACCCTAAAAACATTGCCAATGGCGAGATCAAAGAAGCTAAAATATTAATAGATCGTATCAAATCAGTTCAACAAGATGAAGAAGCATTGATTCGCATGGCGGATTCTGTTTCTTTGGCGTTTGCGGAAGGAAATGGCAATTGCGACATTTATTTGACTGATTCAAATATCAATACACATTTCAACAACCGCTTTGAATTGGACGGAATGGAATTCGTTGAACCGAGCGAACATTTCTTCACCTTTAACAATCCGTTTGGAGCTTGTAGAACCTGTGAAGGCTTTGGTTCTGTGATTGGAATTGATCCCAATTTGGTGTTTCCAGATACAAGTTTAAGCGTTTATCAAGGTGCAATTGCGGCTTGGAAAGGCGAATCGATGGGTGAATATTTGAAAGAATTGATTCACGGCGCTCCAAAGTTTAATTTCCCGATTCATCGACCAGTTGACGATTTGACCGAACAAGAAATGGAATTATTGTGGACTGGAAACAAGCATTTTACAGGATTGAATACCTTTTTTAAGTTTTTAGAATCTCAATCCTATAAAATTCAATACCGCGTGATGCTTTCTCGTTACCGTGGAAAAACAATTTGTCCAGATTGCAGAGGAACACGTTTGAGAAAAGATACGAATTACGTTAAAATTGGGGGTAAAACGGTGACAGAAATTGTGTTGATGCCAATTGAAGAAGCCTCTATTTTCTTTCAGAATTTAGAACTTCCAGCAGGAGAAATCAATGTTTCGAGACGTTTACTTCCAGAAATCACCAGTCGTTTGCAGTTTTTACAAGATGTTGGTTTGGGTTATTTGACTTTAAACCGTCAGTCGAATTCACTTTCTGGTGGCGAATCGCAGCGCATTAACCTGGCAACTTCGCTTGGAAGTAGTTTGGTTGGCTCGATGTACATTTTGGATGAACCGAGTATTGGCCTTCATCCGAGGGATACGCAACCTTTGATTACAGTCTTGAAAAAATTGCGTGATATTGGAAATACGGTCATCGTTGTTGAGCACGAGGAAGACATCATGCAAGCAGCTGATGAAATCATTGACATTGGTCCAATGGCTGGAGTTTTTGGTGGTGAAGTGGTTTTTCAAGGCAATCACGAAGAGTTGATTCACAGTTCAAATAGTTTGACAGCCAAATATTTAACTGGTCAAATGGAAATCAAAATTCCGAAGAAACGCAAGAAATCAAATAACCAACTGAAAATCATTGGAGCGAAGGAAAATAACTTAAAAAATGTAACGGTTAGTTTCCCTTTGTTTAACTTGGTTTGCGTGACTGGTGTCAGCGGATCTGGAAAATCTACGTTGGTGAAAGACATCTTATATCCAGCGGTACGTAAGCATTTGAATCAATTTGGAGATTTTCAAGGAAATTTCCAAAGCATTGAAGGCGATTTGAAAATGGTAAAAGCGATTGAGTTTATCGATCAAAATCCGATTGGTAAATCTTCTCGAAGTAATCCGGTTACGTATGTAAAAGCATTTGACGACATCCGAGAATTATTCGCCCGACTTCCGCTGGCAGTTTCTCGTGGATATCGTCCAGGATTCTTCAGTTTCAATGTGGAAGGCGGTCGCTGCGAAATGTGTGAAGGTGAAGGTCAAACAACCGTTGGAATGCAGTTTATGGCTGATGTACACTTGCTTTGCGAATCGTGTGAAGGCAGTCGTTACAAGCAAGAAACCTTGGAAGTTGAATTTGAAGGAAAAAACATTGCCGATATTTTAAATTTAGACATTCAAACTGCTTTGGAGTTCTTTAAAAATTCAAAAAATAAATTATCAGAAAAAATTGCCGCTAAAATTCAACCACTTTTTGATGTTGGATTGGGTTATTTAAAAATGGGACAATCTTCCAGCACCTTGAGTGGTGGTGAAGCGCAGCGTGTAAAACTGGCGTCCTTCCTTTCAAAAGGCGACAACTCCCCTTCTACTTTGTTTATTTTTGACGAACCTACAACCGGTTTGCATTTTTACGACATCGAGAAATTGTTAATCGCTTTCCAACGTTTGATCGATCAAGGCAATTCAATCATTGTAATTGAACACAACGCAGATGTAATTAAATGTGCAGATTGGGTAATTGATTTAGGTCCAGAAGGTGGAAACAAAGGAGGAAATATTGTCTTTGAAGGAACTCCCGAAGAAATGATCAAAAACAAGAATAGTTTGACGGGACAATTTTTGAAAAAGAAGTTTAAATAGTGATCTCGAAATCAAATCAAGTGTAGGAATATAAGCGATTCAAAATACATAAAATGAAAAACAAGTTCACACTATTATTTAACCTGTTATTTTTAATTCCGCTAACTTCTTGTTCTCAAAAAGAACAAAATTTGGATAAGCTTTTCTTTGAACTGACCGGATCAGTTCAAACAATGACAGTTTACATAGAATTAACCGAGTTAACCATGAAAGAGGTTTACTACTTCAATCAAAAAGGGGAATTAGAAAAGATAGATCATTTCAATTCTTTCAGCGACGACGAAGCGGTTAAGATTGGAAACGTGACCCATTTTGAGAAGCAAGAAGGTAATACCCGATACTATTATCAAACTGAATATGATCGTAAGAAAATTGTCGAAAAGTTCTCAATCCAATTAATTGGCCAGCATCAAATCAACTATAAATTTGAAGATAAAAAAGGAACACTAATAAATAATGAAATTACTTACAACGAACAAAATAAGCCTTTAAAATCAATTTCAAGAAGAGATTATTATCCAGATACAAGTTACATCCAACGCGAATACTTTTACGATCAGAATGAGGTTTTGGCATATACTATTTTAACAAATAAGGTCGAAAATAGGGTGGAAAAAATAGAAGTTAGAAATACTAAAAGAGATCAACATGGTAACGTTACGTATGAAGAGCATGTCGATAAGAACGGAAAAGTGGTCTACACATATAGACGTGAAATTACGTATTACAGCAATAAAAAATAGGATTTACAATCTCGAACTGATCAACGAAATCAATATTTAAACATCAGATAAATTCCAAAAGAAACCAAGGCTATTCCAGTGATGATGTTGACACGGTGCATCATTTTATCGGTCAATAAATGTTTGATTTTTCCAGCCAAATAGACTTTACTGAGTTCAATTGCAAAAGTAATGGATAAAACAATCACAAAAAATATAAGCATTTTGATGAAGGAATATTCAAACGTAATTGCGATTGCGGTTGCATTTGCCAGCCAAAGAAACCAAACTGCAGGATTGAATAAATTGAGTAAAAAACCTTTGAAGATCAAGAATGAAATACTTTTATCCTTTTGATTCACAATTTGAGCTCTTGTTTTTGGAGTTTTCTTCATGAAATAAGTCATCCCAAATATCACCAGGATAATTCCCCCAATTAATGCAGATCGCGTCTGCATCGTTTCTGAATTTAAAAAACTTTCAGCACCTTTGATGATCAAAAATGAGATTAAAATACTTAAAATCAAATCACTAAGCACGATTCCTAGTGCGAGCATGGCTCCATTTTTGAAACCTTCACGGATACCAGCATTTATCAACGCGAAAAACGCAGGACCAAAAGAGAAGGTTAATATCAGTACGATGATTAATCCTTGGGAAACGAGACTTAGGAAAATTTCCAAATGTTTTATCTTATAAATTATCTAATTCCGTATTCCAAACGAATGGTTATGGACGCTGTTTTCAATTTTGAAGAAGTATTAAATGAACCTCCCCAACTGTAATCTTCGGAAGAATTACGAGCTGTAATTTGAATAATTCCCATGGATGAGTTTTTCAAATCACCCAAAGAACTTCCTGCATTTGTAGCAATCTTATCAGCTCTTTCGTGTGCATCTTTTGTAGCGTTTTCAATCATTTTTAATTTCAATGCTGCCAATTTCGTAAAGTAATATTCTGGAGCCATCGATGATAATTCAATGTTTTGATTGATCAAATCTGTTACTTCTCTCGAAATCATTTCAATCTTATTGACTTCGGTTGACTCAATTCTCAACGATTGATTCAAAGAATAACCCAAAAACTGATTACTGACCAAATTTCCGTAATTGTCATAATTGCGATCAAATTCTTTGCTAATGTCAACAGATGAAAATACAATGTCTTCGGACTTCACGCCTTTCGATACCAAATAACTTTTGATTCGTTCGCGATCTGCTTTCAATTCCGAAGAAGCAACTTTTAGATTTTCTCCAAATTTTGAAAAACTTGCATTCCAAACAATCAAATCGGATTCAAAATCTTCTTCTCCTAATCCAGTTACAGAAATGCTTTCCGCTGCTTTGAATTTTTTACTGTAAGAAGTACCTAGAACTGCAGTACCGACGATTATCGCAAGGGCAATTAAGAGCGTATTAACGTGTTGCTTCATTTTATTTGTTTTTGGTAATCTAAATTACAATTTTTATTTCAATTATAAATCATCAAATAGATTGATTTGAGAATCATCTGAATCTTTATTCTTTTTTGGCTTAATATCCCATTCGATTGTATTGGAATCTGAAGTTGTATCCGAATCCTCATCTACTTCCAATTCCTCAGCTCCTTCTACGTCTTCTTCCGTTTCTTCAGCCACCTCTTTTTTTACATCTTCTGGCCAAGGTTCTCCTCCATCAACGGGATGCGTCAACACAATTTCTTTGACTTTCAATTTCGTCAATTGATTTCCTTGTGCCTTCATCCCTTTCACTTCGATGATGTCTGCAATGTTCACCACGTTATCTGGAAGATTCTTCGTTTCTCGCAACAATTTATTGTAAACAATCTTAGCTTCAGGTCGATACGATGTTGAAACTACACTCATGGTTGAACCTTCAGATTCTGAAATAAAGGACACTCTCTTGTCAGATAAAACTTCACACAAGAATCGTTTTACGTAATGCATTTCTTTGTCAGCATCGTAATAGATCGTCGAAATTGGTCTTTCCGGAATCCATTTTTCAATGTGAATCATGTCTTCGTCAAAGTGCGTCGCTAAATCGAATGTCGATAATCGATACTCACCATTTTTATATAAGGTCAACAAACGATCCGTTCCTTTAAAACTCCCCAAGAATTTCCCTCTTTCTTCGTCGTTTAATCTTCCTACAACCGTGTCATACCAAATCTTACGAGCAGCTAAAGTAGAACCGCCAACTTCTTTCTGCGTTACTTTCTGAACGATTTCTTTGGTCACTCTATTTCCTGCGGATGTTCTTCCTTTGATCAGCAATTCACCCATGTCGATGTCAAATCGCAATCTTTTCAAATGCGGTCTTGGTCGTAGATGAACCGTAACTACCTCACGTTCACCATTTGGATGCACTGCGAAGTAAAGCAATTTAGAACCTTTTACACCTCGTGTTAAATCGTATTCGGTATCGCGTGTGACGCTGTTTACGAAGAAACGTTTCATCATGGTTGAACCGCCCGTTCCGTCTTGGTACATGACGTGATAAATGGTTCTTTTATCACCTCGCTTCCAGACATCTGCGTGTACGATTCCTTTTCCTACAAACTTCTTATCGGCAACTTTCGTAACCATCATTTTTCCGGTATCGAAAAAGATGATGATGTCGTCAATTTCAGAGCAATCATTGACCGGTTCGTTCTTGCGAATTCCCCAACCAATAAATCCTTCCTCAACATCCACATACAACTTTCGATTCGCGATGATTACTTTGGTAGCTGTAATGTTATCAAAGGTTTTTATTTCTGTCTTGCGTTCTTTTCCTTCACCAAAACGCTTTTTCAAATCTTTGAAATATTCAATGGCATAATCAATCAAGTTGTTCAATTTCTCCTTGATTTCTTCCATTTCAGATTCCAGCTTCAAAATCAATTCATCCGCTTTATCACTGTCGAAACGCGTGATACGAATCATTTGAATTTGCGTCAAACGCTGTAAATCTTCATCGTTTATTTCACGAACAAAACTCTTTTTGAAAGGTTCGAATTTCTTGTACAAATATGCAAAAAGGTCTTCTTTGTTTGCATACAATTTAAAATCAATGTACATTTCCTCACGGATGAAGATTTTCTCCAAGGTTGAGAAATGCCATTGCTGCAGCAATTCTTGAAAACGAATCTCCAATTCCCATTTCAGTAACTGAACGGTGTTGTTGGTATTGATTCGTAAAATTTCACTAACTCCAAGAAAACGAGGTATATCACCATCGATAATTGAAGAGTTTGGTGAAATAGAAACTTCACAATCTGTAAAGGCATACAAAGCATCCAAAGACTTATCCGGAGAAACACCAGGCGCCAAATGAATCACGATTTCTGCATTTGAAGAAGTATTGTCCTCTACTTTTCGAATCTTGATTTTCCCTTTGTCGTTTGCTCTTAAAATGGAATCAATTAATGAACTGGTGGTTGTTCCAAAAGGGATTTCGTGAACCATCAATGTTTTGTTGTCAATCTTCTTGATTTTCGCCCGAACACGCACTTTACCGCCACGCAAACCGTCGTTGTAATTGCTGAAATCTGCCATTCCTCCAACTAAGAAATCTGGATAAATCTCAACTCTTTTTCCGCGTAAATGATTGATTGACTGTTCAATTAACTCCACAAAGTTGTGTGGTAAAATCTTACAAGCCATTCCAACTGCAATTCCTTCTGCTCCTTGCGCTAACAACAACGGAAATTTGATTGGAAGTTGCTGCGGTTCTTTATTTCGACCATCGTAACTTGTCAACCAATTGGTTGTTTTTGGATTAAATACAACGTGTAAAGCAAATTTAGACAAACGTGCTTCAATGTATCGCGGAGCAGCCGCACCGTCACCGGTTAAGGTATTTCCCCAGTTTCCTTGACAATCGATCAACAATTCCTTTTGACCAAGCGCAACCAAAGCATCACCAATGGAAGCATCACCGTGTGGGTGATATTTCATGGTGTTTCCAATCACGTTCGCTACTTTGTTGTAACGACCGTCATCCAATTCTTTCAAAGAGTGCAAGATTCTACGTTGTACCGGCTTCATACCGTCAAACAAAGCAGGAACAGCACGTTCTAAAATTACATAAGAAGCATAATCTAAAAACCAGTTTTCATACAGTCCATTTAATGGAATAATCTTGTCATCTGCATGTTTGTTCTCTAAATTATCGTCTTCCAAACCGAGACCGTCATTTATATCTTCAGCCATATATTTAGGATACTTTTTCTAATTGTTCTTCTGATGAATCATCTTCTGATAGGTCATCTTTTAAATCTTCAGCCAGGTCTTTTTCAACACGCAAGTTATCGATGATAAAGTCTTGTCTTTCAGGCGTATTTTTACCCATGTAATACGACAAAATTGATTCTATCGATGCTTCCTTTTTATCCAAAATCACCGGATCTAGGCGAATATCCGCACCAATGAAATTCTTAAACTCATCTGGAGAAATCTCTCCCAACCCTTTAAATCGGGTAATTTCAGGATTTTTACCCAATTCGTCCATCGCAGCGCGACGTTCATCTTCTGAATAACAGTAGATTGTTTTTTTCTTATTTCGAACTCTGAAAAGTGGTGTTTGCAGCACGTATACGTGATTTCTCTTTACTAAATCTGGAAAAAATTGCAAGAAGAAAGTCAACAATAACAAGCGGATGTGCATTCCATCGACATCGGCATCGGTTGCAATAACGATTTTACTGTAACGCAGATTATCCATGTCTTCCTCAATATCCAAAGCAGCTTGAAGCAAGTTAAATTCCTCGTTTTCATATACAATTTTCTTGGTCAAACCAAAACAGTTCAAGGGTTTACCTCGTAAGGAAAAAACAGCTTGCGTATTGACATCTCTTGATTTTGTGATGGATCCACTCGCAGAATCTCCCTCCGTGATGAAAAGTGTTGTTTCTTCTCTTCGTTCGTTTTTTAAATCGGTTAAATGAACACGACAGTCACGCAATTTCTTGTTGTGCAAATTTGATTTCTTCGCACGATCACGCGCCAACTTACGAATACCAGTTAATTCCTTGCGCTCGCGCTCAGATTGCTTGATTTTCTTCTCAATAATCTCAGCAACTTGCGGGTTGCGGTGCAAATAATTATCTAATTTGTCTTTTAAGAAATCGTTGATGAAGGAACGCATGGATTGTCCACCTGGCTCAATTTCGTGCGAACCTAATTTTGTTTTTGTTTGCGATTCAAAGATAGGTTCTACCACTTTCACTGCAATTGCAGCAACAATGGACTGACGAATATCTGAAGCATCGTAATTTTTATTGTAGAAGTCGCGAATTACCTTCGCAATCGACTCTCTAAAAGCACTGTGGTGTGTTCCACCTTGCGTGGTATGTTGTCCATTTACGAAAGAATAATAATCCTCACCGTATGTTTTGCCGTGTGTAAAAGCAACCTCAATGTCCTCGCCTTCTAAGTGAATGGTTGGGTAAAGCGGATCACCATCCATGTTGTCTTCTAACAAATCCTTCAATCCAAATTTGGATTGGTATTTTTCGCCGTTGAAGTAAATCGCCAAATCTCTGTTCAGGTAACAATAGTTCCAGAACATTTTGATGAGATAAATGGACTTGTAATTGAATTTTTTGAAAATGGTTTCATCCGGAGTAAACTCAACGTACGTTCCATTTGCTTCCGTTGTCGGTTCAATTTTAGATTCTTCGATCAATTCACCTCTTGAAAAAGTTGCTTGTTTTTTCTGTCCATCCCGAACCGAATACAACATGAAGTGACCACTCAAAGCATTTACAGCCTTGGTTCCTACTCCATTTAATCCAACAGATTTCTTAAATGCTTTCGAGTCATATTTTCCCCCAGTATTCATTTTGGAAACAACTTCCACTACTTTCCCCAAAGGAATTCCACGACCGAAATCGCGAACAGAAACTTTACCGTCCTTGACTTTCACATCAATTCGGCGACCATTTCCCATCACAAATTCATCGATACAATTGTCGATAACTTCTTTGACTAAAATGTAAATACCGTCATCAGAAGCTGCACCATCGCCTAATTTCCCGATGTACATACCTGGTCTCAGACGAATGTGTTCTTTCCAGTCTAATGATCGAATATTGTCTTCAGTATATTGATTTTCTGCCATTTAAATAATAATATTATCTGCAATTTGTTATTTTATTGAAGTTTTGAAGTTCAATAAATTGCCTCGTAATAGCGATTTCTTAAGATTACAGTCAAATATAAGCATAGATTTCGAAAGAAACTCATTCACAAGAAAGTAGTTTTGAACGATAGAATGTTGACTTCGCAACCTTAACTATTTGCACCACTCAGCCAACGATGAAAGATAATCTCAGCTCAAATAGAGATTCACAAACGAACGTGAAACTGAGATATATAGATTTCATTGAGGGAAAAGGTTGTTAAAACATTTCTTTCTTTTTTTCTTGTCCGCTCATTTCATAAATCGTAATTTTACGATTGCTCACAACTGAGGTGAAAAATCGTGTAAAAAATGAAAGATAAAATCTATTCAATCCTTCAAAACTTTAATCAATGGCAAAAAACACGAATTTCCAAATCTAATTTTATAATTATTCTTGCTGCTTTTGTCGGTTTACTCGGTGGAATTGCCGCATCTGTTTTGAAGAAATTGACACATTTTGTGGCGAGTTACCTTCAAAATGATTTTCATTGGCAGTATAAATTCTATTTGTATTTAGCTTTTCCTTTGATTGGATTGACTTTAACGGTTTTATACATTCGAACTTTTATCCGAAAACATAAATTTGAACACGGAGTCACTTCCATTCTTTTCAACATTTCCAAAAATGGAAGTCGATTGGATTTTCACAACATTTATAGTCAGGTTATTTCAAGTGCTTTAACCGTTGGTTGGGGTGGTTCTGCCGGACTAGAAGCTCCTGCTGTGGCCAGTGGCGCGAGTATTGGTTCTGTGATTGGACGCTTTTTCAACTTGAATTACCGCGAAGTGACTTTACTTTTAGCCTGTGGTGGCGCAGCAGGAATTTCGGGTGCATTTAACAGTCCGATTGCCGGAATGATCTTCGCCATTGAAGTACTTTTACCAGAGTTTTCTGTTCCCGCATTTATTCCCTTATTGATCGCTTCAGCAGTTGCGTCAATTATTTCTAATTTATTGTACAATCAACCTTTATTTGTGCTGGTTACAAGTGATTGGAATGTTGGATCATTTTGGTTCTACATCGTTTTAGGAATTCTTTTGGGAGCTTATACGATCTTTTACAGTCGCTTGAATCGTTCCTTAATTCAAGCATTTCAACGCATCAAAAATGCCTATTACAAAGTATGGATTGGTGGAATTGCATTGGGAATTATGATTGCTTTAATGCCAGCATTATACGGTGAAGGATATATCGCGATTCAGCAATTGTTGGATGGAAATTATCATTTATTGCTTAAAAACAGTTTGTTTTCTGATTATCAAAATGTCACGTGGGCTTTGCTCTTATTTGCATTGATAACCATGGTTGGAAAGACGTTTGCTTCCATCATCACCTTGAGCTGTGGAGGAAATGGAGGAATGTTTGGTCCGAGTGTGGTAGTCGGCGGACTGTTTGGTTTTGTATTCGCATTCACCATCAATACCTTGGGAATTGCTGATTTGAATGTCACCAATTTCATCATTGCTGGAATGGCGGGTTCGATTAGCGGAATGATGCACGCACCGCTAACAGGAATTTTTCTAAGTGCTGAAATAACAGGTGGTTATGTATTGATAGTTCCACTGATGATTGTAGCAGCAATTTCCTATTTTATCAATAAAGGTGTTTTAAAACATTCCATTTACACCAAATCGCTGGCACTTCAAGGAAGTTTGTTGAGTCAGGAAAATAAAGACCATCGAATCATCAGAAAGTTGAAGTTGAAATACTTGATTGAAACAGACTTTGTGGTCTTAAACGAACAAGATACGCCTAAAAGTCGAAGTCGAGATATCGTTCATACGACCCGAAATACTTTTCCGGTAGTGGATCAAGAAGGAGTTTTAACAGGAATCATGTCGAGCGACCAACTGCTGATGTACTTCGTAAATTCGGATTCAGAAAACATCAATCGCACGATTAAAGAATTGGCGCAAGCTCCTGAAAAAGTAATTTCTGTGGATACCAACATGTTTGACGTGATGCAAATTATGGAAAGCAAGGATTTGAGAATTATTCCCGTGGTTTGTAAAGATGGAAAATACCTCGGTTTTGTGACCAGAGTTGCTATTTTCAATAAATATCGATCGCTGTTGATGCGAGATGGAGAATTTATGTTGTGACAGTTTTAATTACCTTTCAATCCTTTTATCAACTTGTCAAAATCTGATTCGATTTTTTGAGTTTTATTGAACGCATCATATTCATTAAAAGCTTTATTTTCAGCTTCTTTTTTCGATCTTTTACCCAAGCCATCTAAAAGTTTGTACTCATTAAATTCCAAGAACTTATTAACACTCAATGCTAGCTGTTCCATCGTAAATGTATTTTCTCGTTCAATTAACCCTTCGATGTAATCAAAATATCCTGTAACCGTTCGTTCTAATTGTTTGATCTCCTTTTCTTGTAAATAATTTTTAGCGATGTTCGTATCTGATTTAACGATTCTACCTTTAGGTGCATTGCGCCATGTGGTTAAACCCATATTATCTTTCGTTCTATCTGCATTTAAATAGATGATTTCAGCAGCAGAATGTCCTGTAATTGCATAATGGAATTTATTTTGAACTAAGGCATAAAAGTTTTAGGAAGTTTTAGATTCTTTGTTGTAATCAATACTGCATTCTGCGAAAACATCTGTTATTTGCTGGTAAATCCTTCGTTCACTTGTCCTTATAGATCGAACTCTTTCTAATAATTCTTTAAAACAATCTTTGTCGAATAGGTTTTTCCCTTGCTTCAAACGTTCGTCGTCCATTACAAACCCTTTGATAATATACTCTTTTAAAGTTTTAGTTGCCCAGATACGAAATTGAGTGGCTTTTGTTGAGTTTACCCGGTAACCTACTGATATAATTACGTCTAAGTTGTAATATTCTAGATTTCGAGATACTTCTCTTTCTCCTTCTCTTTGAACTGTTCGGAAATTCCGAACAGTTGCGTCTTTAGTCAATTCTCCAGTTTCAAAAACATTATTAAGGTGCTCACTAACAGTAGATTTACCAACGCCAAATAAGTTTGCTATTTTTTGTTGTGTAAGCCAAATTGATTCGTCTACCACAAAAATTTCCAACCTCACATCTCCTGATGGCGTTGTATATAATAGAAAATTAGATTCTTCCATAATTCAATTTTAACTTCTACCATCGAAGATAATGAAATGTCTATTATAAAGTTGCATTTTTTTGAAGTAATTTTTTCGATTCTTAAACAAAATCCAGTTGTTTCCAAAATGGAAATTACTGGATGTAAATTCAATGTTTTCAGGTTCTATTCGTCAACCACCACATGAATTGCAAATAACTTGGCAAGAGTAAAATAAATACATTTACCAGTAAAATAACCGTAAACAATTCAACATAAGGAGGTTTACCGGACTTTTTGACAACACACCTAATGGTTTTTACCAATAAAATGATTACGTGTAGGAATATTGAGATTCCGACTAGGACTGCAAATGCCATGTCTCCACCTCCACTGTGATTGAATAAAAGCAAGGAACAGAAAAACAAGTATCCAAGAAAGATTGCAGTTTGTTTTAGAATGGCATTTTTTGTTGACATAGAATGGAAGAAATTTAATTATTTATAATGTTGTCGTCATAGGTAAATAGTATCATTTCCCATATTGGTAATGTCCAATAATCTTAAAATCGAACAAACAATCTTCGAAAACCTGACCTGCTCCGATGTTGTGGACAATCAAATACCGAGTTCCATCACTGGATTTCTTTTTGGAAACAATTCCAATGTGCGTTAATCCGCCTGCGAGTCTCCAGCATACAATGTCACCAGGTTGATAATCTTTCGCGTTGAGCGTAATTGGTTTAACCGTTCCGAACTTCGAGAAAAACTTCATCAAGTTGGGAACTCGTCGGTGATCAATGTTGCGATCTGGCTTGGTTAATTTCCAAAGTTTTGGATACTCCGAAAAATGAGCTTTCATGTCTTCGTGAACTTCTTTTTGAAGATCGATTCCCATTTTTCGATAGGCTCGAATGACAACATCTGTACAAACTCCCTTGTCGGCCGGAACATCTCCGTTGGGATAGCTCAAACTGAAATAGGCAGGATCGTAAATTACCTGTTGCTTTGTCAACGTTGCGCTTGAATCTGCCAGTCGACTGGCGAAATTATTTTGCCCAAAAATCTGAAAACCAGTGAAAAGGACGAAAAATAAAGCAGTGAAAGATTTTGTCATAAGAAAAACTTTGGGTGCGTTTAAAAGTACATGTATTACGTTAAAAATCACATCATGTTGTATCTGAAAAACGGTTTACCAATCAATAAGAGACAAAAATAGACTAAAATGCAAGTCCCAAAAAGACAAATGTATTTATTTATTCAACTGTAAATCAGCAATTCGATCAATTCGATTTCTTTCCAAAAACGCGTCAATGGTTTCAAAATGCTCAATCACTCGTTTTTCTTTGAATTCAAATACTTTCTCCGATAATCCTTGTAAGAAATCACGGTCGTGAGATACCAGAATTAACGTTCCATCAAAATTCATTAAAGCTTCTTTTAAAACGTCTTTTGACTTCAAATCCAAGTGATTAGTTGGCTCATCGAGAATCAATAGATTAACTGGTTCTAGCAATAATTTCACCATTGCCAACCTTGTTTTTTCTCCACCGGAAAGCATGCTGACTTTCTTGTCGATGTCTTCGCCGTGGAACATAAATCCACCTAAAATCGATTTAATTTGGGTTCTTACTTCACCTTGCGCGACTTCGTCCACCGTTTGGAAAATCGTTAAAGTTGGATCTAGAAGCGCTGCCTGATTTTGGGCAAAATAACCCACTTTCACGTTGTGACCTAATTCACACGTTCCAGTAACGTCAATTTCTCCCAAGATCGCTTTAATCATCGTCGATTTTCCTTCACCATTTCGTCCAACAAAAGTTACTTTCTCTCCGCGAGAAATGGACATGTTGGCATCTTTGAAAACGACTAAATCACCATAGGATTTTGAAACATCTTTCACGCTCACTGGATAATCTCCTGAACGTGGCGCTGGCGGGAAACGTAGTTTTAATGCGGATGTATCGATTTCATCGATCTCAATTTTCTCTAATTTCTCCAACATTCGCTCGCGAGAAGTCACTTGATTGGTCTTGGAGAATGTTCCGCGGAAACGTTCGATGAATTGCATGTTGTCTGCAATAAAACGTTGTTGTTCGTTAAACGCTTTAATCTGGTGCGAACGACGTTCTTCACGAAGTACCAAATAATGCGAATAATTTGCTTTGTAATCGTATATTCTTCCCATCGTTACTTCAATGGTGCGGTTGGTAATGTTGTCGATAAATGCACGGTCATGCGAAATAACCATCACTGCATTCGCTTTGTTTAAAAGGAAATCTTCTAACCAAATAACAGACTCAATATCAATGTGATTCGTAGGTTCATCGAGTAAAATTAAATCTGGTTTTTGCAATAGAATTTTAGCCAATTCGATTCGCATTCTCCAACCACCACTAAATTCACTTGTTTGCCGGTGAAAATCTTCCGGCTTAAAGCCCAAACCTTTCAATGCTTTTTCAACTTCAGCATCGTAGTTTACATCTTCCAAGGTATAGAACTTCTCTCCTATTTCGGTCACCTTTTCAATGATCGCCATGTATTCATCGCTTTCGTAATCTGTACGAGTTTCCAAAGCGTGATTCAATTCTTCCATTTGAGCTTTCATCTCAAACACTTGTTTGAAGGCTTTTGCAGCTTCTTCAAACACCGTACAATTGTCTTCCGTCAACAAATGTTGTGGCAAGTATGCAATCACAGCATCGCCTGGAACGCGCACTGCACCACGATTGGCTTTCTGTTCACCCGCAATGATTTTCATCATCGTTGATTTTCCGGCACCATTTTTACCCATCAAGGCAATTTTATCGTTTGGATTGATAACGAAAGAAACATCGCTAAATAAGGTGGTTCCGCTAAATTCTACGGCTAAATTTTCAACTGTAATCATGTGTGTTTGTTCTTATTTTGTATGTCAATTGCTGAAGTGTCCTGCAAAAGGTTTACAAAGCTAAGACTGTTTTCGAAATTGAGGTAGATTTGTCCTTGGAAAGTTTTAGAAATTGATGATTTTAAAAAATGGATCTTTCAGGTGCTAATCGAGATACAAATCTAGTTTTATAGAAATCTACGTGCTGATTATAAACACTCTAAGACAAATAAAATTGTTAGATAAATCCTATCGAACCAAATAAGTCATTCCATCTTCAACAACTTCCGTGTTTTCAAAAATAGTTTTTGCTTCGGCCTCGTGAGCTTCGTTGGATTCGTATCTCGCTGATAAATGTCCTAACAAGAGTTTTTTCACGCCTGCTTTTACAGCAATTTCTGCAGCTTGTTTGGCCGTGGAATGGAATGTTTCTTTGGCACGTTTGGACATTGCTTCTAAAAAAGTTGCTTCGTGGTACAAAACATCTACATTTTTAATGTGCGGAATGATGGGTTCAAAATAGGATGTATCTGAGCAATATCCGTACGATTTGGGAGTTTTGGAGGCGATTGAATATTCATCAGCAAAATGAATTTGGCCATTTTCGTCCGTAAAATCCAAACCTTGACGAAAGAAAGGAATTGCTTTTAAGGAGATGTTGTTCGCTTTCATTTCCTCACCGATGATGCTGCGTTCTTTCGGCTTTTCTTGAATTCGAAAGCCGTTGGTTGGAATTCGGTGACGCATTGGAAAATAGCGAATTTCGATCAGATTGTCTTCAAACAAAATACCACCTTCGGGATTGTCTAAAACAACAAATTTTATTTTGAATCCAATCTTAGAACCTCCTACTTCCAATTGAATTCGAATGATTTGTTCTAATTCTTTGGGACCATAAATCGTTAATCCTTTGTCGCGACCTAATAAATGCATGGTGCTGAGCAAACCGATTAATCCAAAAAAATGGTCGCCATGCAAGTGCGAAATTAAAATGTGATTGATTCTTTGGAACTTAATTCCGTATTTACGAAGTTGATTTTGAGTTCCTTCTCCGCAATCGATTAAAATAAATCGTTCGTTGCAGTTGACAAATTGAGAAGTTGGTTTTCTTTTTGAAGTGGGCAATGCAGCACCACATCCCAGAATGGTTACTTCAAAACTCATGAATTAGTTGGCCAGAATTCGGTTAGCCTCTTCGATATTGGAAGTGATATTCAGCACTTTATCCAGTTGAGCAATTGAAATCACTTTCATCACGACTGGTTGTAGATTCATAAAAACTGCTTTACCATTGGAATCTTTACACAACCTGTTCGCCAATAAAATTGCGCTCAAACCTGTAGAATCGGAATATTTTGTTTTTGAGAAATCAAGAATCATTGAATTTACTCCCGTTTTGTTCAAGCCATTCAAAACTTCTTTCAAATCTGAAGCATTGGAAGCATCCAGTTTTTCAACTTGCGAAGTGATAAGTACGTAATTTGTATGTTGTGTTGTCTGGAAATTCATATTGTCAAAGTTCGGTCAAAAGTAATAAAAATATACTGCATGACAAGGGTTTGTGTCAAATAGCTGTAATTCTAAATTTTGAATTTCTCATTTACTTCCCGAAGCTGCTTAAGATTGTCATCTTTTCGAGATTGTTCTATTCATATTTCTTCTTTTCTTCCTTTTTTGAAAGTCCGAAAGACTGAATTTTTAAAAAAAAATCGGAATCGTCATTTTTTTAAAAACCCTCCAGATAAGTATCGGGAGTGGTTGACATTATTCACCCACATAAAAATGTCATCCCTTCGGGATTAAAGAGTTTTTTGATTTACCAGATTTTAGAATAATTTCATCCCTTCGGGATTTGATGAACTAAAACACTTGTTTTTTGAAAACCTTCGCTTGCACAAAACTCAAACCTTTTTTGATGTAATTTTTAATTTCAGGTTCTAAATTCAATGCATAGATAACAAGAATAAATGTTGCCGAAAAAAGCGCAGAATTGAAAATAATTTCCAAAAACTTATGACTAAAAACCGTTGGCATCAGCTCAAATAATACGACATTCAAGGCAAACAAAACGAGCACTTTCATCTGACTTTTCGTAAACGGATGAAGGTCGTAGGCAAAATAGATAAATGCAAGTCTGCCAAAATTGTAGAATACATACGCCAAACCAGTTGAAATTGCAGCTCCTGTGATTCCGTAAATCGGAATTAACCAATAATTTAGCGAATAAACGATCACTAAAAGAGCAAGCGTGAAGAGTAAATCGTATCTGTATTTTTTGGAAGTAATGAAGATATTTCCATTGATTCCGAAATACATATCCGTAATTCTACCAATCATGATGAATAAAAACACAGGAATTCCTTCCATAAACTCGGGTCTGAGCGTGCTGAATATTTCAATTCGATTGATCCAAATCAACATGAATAAATACAAAGAAATAACAAGTAAAGCAGAACTGGATTTTTTGTACAGTTCATCCATTTTCACCATGTTTTTTTCTTTCCAATACAAAGCCACTAAAGGACCTGTAATTCTGGTAAGCGATCTAAACGGAACTTGTAAAGCACTGGCTAGAAAGATGATGGTGGTATAAACTCCAGTGGCACTCAAACCTAAAAAAGCCGCAATCATCAAGGCATCGAGCGAAGCAACAATTAAAGTCCCCAAGGTATTGACATAACTCAACATGCTGAAATTGATCACAATTCGTCTAAACCTTTTGGGAACGGTAATGGAGGAAATTGAAAAATGAAGTTCTTTAATTTTAATCAAATAGATGAATAAAATAATGGTTGGCACGAAATACAACATGCAAGTTATAAGTAGAAAAACCTGAAAATGAATCCATTTAAATCCGTATAATAAAATCGCAACGAGTGTAAATCCTCTTAAAATCACCTCGTAGGACAACACTGAAATTAAGTTTTTATACAAACCTCTGAGGTAATTCTCAAAAAGTAAGAAAAACACGTTGGCGATTCCGACGGGAATAATCCAATAATAGTAATCTACAAAAAGCTGCGATTTTACAGAATAATAAGCGCTAATTTGATCTTTCAAAACGATCGCTAAAACTGTAAAAATCAAGGAACCTGCGAGTACAATGAGTGTTGTTAAGAGTAAAAAACCGTAATTTTTCTTCTCCTCATTCCTGAAAAACGGAAAGTACTTCCAGGTCGCATAAATACTCCCTAAGTTTGAGAATTGGGCAAATAAAAATCCCAAGGTTAGAATTAAGTTGATTAAACCAATTTCATCGGTGGTTAAGAAAATCAGAAAAAGTACGCCTTTGTTTAAATAGCCCAAGGTTAATCCTGCGTAGGAAAGAATCATGGTACGTAAAGCATCTTTTTGAACAAAACCCATTTAGAAATTTTATGTCGTAAATTTAATGAAAAAGATGGATTAGAAACCGATCAGTTCGACAGAGTTTGGTTATCTTTGTTAGCATTCAACCATATTAATAAGGTATTTGTGAATTCTCCCGTTAAAAAGAAAGTATTAATCATCACCTATTATTGGCCACCAAGCGGCGGAGCTGGAGTTCAACGTTGGTTGAAGTTGAGTAAATACCTTCCCGAATTTGGAATAGAACCCATTATCTTAACTGTTGACGAAAATTTCGCAAGCTATCCGCTGCTGGATGAAACGCTTTTAGCGGATGTTTCACCTGATTTAAAAGTGTTTAAGACCAAATCCTTTGAAGTTTTGGATTGGTACAAAAAAATCAAGAAAACCAAGAAAGTTCCGTACGGTGGATTTGCTAGTTCCTCTCAGGACATTGGTTTTGTAGAAAAAACAATGCGTTTTGTCCGCGGAAACTTCTTCATTCCAGATGCCCGAATCGGTTGGAATAAACATGCATTGAAAGAAGCACTGAGATTGATTTCAGCAGAAGGAATTGAAACAATCATCACCACAGGAACTCCGCATTCAACCCATTTGATTGGATTGAAAATCAAACAGAAATTTCCAAAGATGCACTGGTTTGCTGATTTTAGAGATCCTTGGACAGATATTTTTTACAACGATTTGCTGATGCAAACTGCTTTGGCTAAAAAGCTGAATGCTCAGAAAGAAAAAGCAGTTTTGGAACAAGCAGATTCTATTCTGACTGTCGGCGAAAATTTGATAGAAATATTACTTCAAAAGTCATCTAAGATTTCGAAGGAGAAATTTATATTACTTCAAAATGGTTTTGATCCTGCTGATTTTCAACAGTTACCGAACAAAATAAAAACGGATTCGTTCAAAATCGTGTATTTGGGAACTGCATCGATCGATTATCCTTTTCAAAGTATTTTAGAAGCGATCGATTTATTGACTGCAGCAGAGAAATTGAAAATTAAACTGGAAATCATTGGAAGTTTTGATTTTGAAACCGATCAACTTTTTGAAAAATACGGGAAATCTTTTTCGATTACTAAAAAAGCATATATTCCACACGATGAAGTTCCTGCGCAATTGAATTCAGCTGATCTCTTGATTTTAATGATTCCAAAAACCAAGAACGATAAATCAATTACCACCGGTAAAATATTTGAATACTTGGCAATTAAGAAATTGATTTTAGGAATTGGTCCAATTGATGGTGATGCAGCAAAAATTATTCAGCAAACCGATTCAGGTGCCTTTTTCACTGCGAATGATGTGGAATCTATGAAAGAATTTATTCAAGCAAATTTAAAAGGGAGTACCGCTACCTTTAGAGGCGTTGAACAGTTTTCTCGCAGGAATCAAGCTGAGGCTTTGGCGGAAAGAATTATGGAATGATTTTTTTTACCGCAAAGAAACGCAATTTAAAAATACGCAAAGAGCGCAAAGCTATACTTAAACAACTTTGCGCTCTTCGCATCAATTCTTGCGTTTCTTTGCGGTTAATGAACACGCAAACACATCTAAGCTGTTTTTTTCTTTCTAAACTCTAAGAAAATTCCTCCAGCCAGTAGTAAAAACAAGATGATTGACCCAATTCTCGCCAAGGTATTTGACGTATGGAAAGATGGTAAATCATACACTAATTCTATTTGATGTTTTCCTCCTGGAACTTCAATTCCACGTAAAATGTAATTTGTTTTTACAATTGGAGTTTCTTTCCCGTCTACAAATGCTTTCCAGCCGTCAGCATAATATACTTCAGAGAAAACGACAAATTGTTTTCCAGAAGTATTTGCTTCGTAGGTGATTTTATTTGGTAAATAGGATGTCATTTTCACATTTCCTTCAGCGGTATACGCTCTCGAAGAAATCTTTTTAGCTTCTGACTCCAACATCACCGCCATTTCACGTGGATTAAATTCAGAAATAACTTTCAAATCAAGCAATTGTAAAAATGATTTTGCGGTATCCATGGCTAACATTTGTTTCAAAATGTAATCCGTTTTACCATTGATGTCCATCACCATAACCGCTTCCATGTCTTTTCGCAAACCGTTTGATAAAGGAACATTTACAGTGTCGCCTTTCAATACATACTTCAAAGATTCTGAACCAGTTACCACTGCTTTTTGAGTTGCTTGACCATTTACTAAGAATGTACCCAAACCTTTGTCGCTGAATTCAAACAAACTTCCAAGTGCATTGATTTCTTCGTCTGGTGTAGCAAATGTTTTGATTTCTTTAACCAACCAAGCGTTCCCCATTGCTGATGGATTTGGTCTTGCAACTGTTTTTCCTTCTTGATCTTGCTGTAAGAAGTATTTCACGTTCAGCATGTCATAAACCCGATTGTTGGATTTGGATAAATGAAAGTCGAATAAATTCTGAATGCTTCTCAATTTAGCTCCGTGATAACCGCCTAGAGCCTTGTGAAAATAGGATGAATTCGCACTGTTGAATCCGCCGCTTAAATCAAACACACGGTAATTGGTGTGCATGTTTAATTCGTAGAAACGATACATGTCTTGAACTCTTCGAACTTCTGGTCCTTCAAAGAAGCCTAATTCATCTGCTTTTGCTTCTCCTTCTTTCTTCCCTTTTTCAACAATTGCTGCCAAGGAAGGATTTTCCGCCAATTCATTTGCCATGATTTCTTCATCTGCCGCGCTGGCAACAATTGGATACATGGTAAATGCTTTTTTATCCCAGTATTTGTATGAATCTGGTCGATTTTCATCCACTAATTCATTTCCAAGGTAATTACTTGAAACTGAAATCAAATCAATTGCAACAATGGCAATTAATCCCAAAACTACAAATTCAGATTTTATTTCCGTGTAAAACAACAGAGATAACAATCCTGCTCCTAATAATAAGAACAAAATGGAACGATTCATACTTGATTGAAAAATTGATTTTCGAATCGTTTGAATGGATTCCATGTCAATGTTTGGAATGTATTGTTTGGCTTGTGTATTCACAAACGCTTCTACTTGCTCCGGATTATTGACATCGATGTTGTATTGCGTTTTCAACGTTTCAGGATTTTCAGATAGAATCTGACTTCTGATTTGCTGCTTCACTCCTTCCGCTTGCTGCGCGATAGACGCCATTTGACGTTGATCACCTTCGGATGAATAATTGTCATTTAATCCTACAAATTTCAAAAGAAGTAAGAAAACCAATAATCCGCCACTCACGGCTAAGAACAGTTTTTTCTTTTCTTTGATGGTTTCTCTTTCTTTCACAAATTTATCAAGCAACATCGCTCCGATGATTGGGAAAATTAATCCCGTGACCATCAGAATAATGGTAACCGCTCTAAATTTGTTGTATCCAGGAACGTGATCTAGGAAAAAATCCGTCAATCCCATTAAATTTTTCCCCCACGAAAGCATCAAGGTTAAAATAGTAACTGCTAAAAAAGCCCATTTTAAAGGCGTTTTCAAGAAGAACATTCCCAATAAAGCCATTAAAAAAACAATGATTCCAATGTACACAGGTCCAGAAGTCATTGGTTGATCGCCCCAATAAACCGGGTAATTCATGGCACCACGAATTTGTTCTGCTGAAAGATCACTGTTTTCTGCATTTTCAACAAATGGACTATCGCCTAACGCAACCGTTCCACCACCTTTCACATACGGAGAAATCAAAGTAAACGATTCACCAATTCCATAACTCCATTGTGTTACGTATTCTCTATCCAATCCTTTCGTAGCTGTTTTTTCATTGGAAGTTCCATCCGGATTTAGCTTCAAATCATTTCCACCACGGGTTGTATGCTTGGCGTAATCGTTGGTAATGGTAATGTTTCCCATGTTGATCACCAAGGCCAAACCGTATGCTGCTAAAATTCCAGCGGTGGCTAAAAAGAAATTTTTATAGGTTTTATTTTTAATTGCATCCAAGAAAAATACGATTCCAACTGCCACCAATAAAAACGCGAAGTAATAGGTAATTTGAAAGTGATTGGCTGAAAGCTCAAAGGCCATAAAAATAGCAGAAAGAATAATTCCCCATTTCAAATTCCGCTGATAAGCCATGATGAATGCACCCAATGTTGGCGCCATAAATGCTGCAGCGATCGCTTTGGTGTTGTGTCCTGCTTGCAGGATGATGATGTCATAACTTGCAAACCCATAAGCTATTGCACCCAAAAGACCAATCCACGGATTGATTCTCAGACACATCATCAAGATGTAAAAACCAAGCATTGAGATGAGGACTGCTCCTGCGGGAACTTCAAAGATTTTAAAGAATCCGTTGACAAAAGATTTGGCATAGTTTCCATCGTAGACATACGAAATTTGCGCAGATGGCATTCCTCCAAACATCGAGTTGGTCCACAAGGTTTCTTTCCCGGTTTGATCTCGATAGGTCGTAATTTCATTGGACATTCCTTTGAATTGCGCAACGTCGTGTTGTTTCAAACCGTATCCTTTAAATTGCATGCTGAAATAAGCAGCAGTTAAAATAAACATTGCCAAAACAGCAACAAGATGAATCCAGTTCTTTTTAAAAAATTGATTGATGTTCATAGTTTTAGTTTCAATTAATTCTCGTTTTAGATTTCGAAAATTGGAATTTATACCAGGTTTTTAAAGACCCTTCTTTTAAAATTTGGATGAAGTTACTGAAAGCTGAGCAAATTTGGAAATAAACCAAAAAAATCCACAGAAATAATTTTCTGTGGATTTTAAAAATGTATTTTTCTTATCTTTTCACTTCTTCGTAATCAACGTCTTCAAAAGGAGTTGACGGTGGCGCCTGCTTGGAAACGATGTTCACCTTCCCTTGATTTCTCTCAACATACTGTTTTTGTTTGTCGATTGCATCTTGGCGATCCTTCGCTACCTTTTCATCCGCTTGATTGCGCCTACCATTCATCACCTGTCCAATGAAGCGAAAAATTACGCTCACACCGATGATGATTAAGATGGTTCGAATTACTCCCATTTTTATTTAGATAAGTGCATGTTTCTTTCTGCGTAAATTTTGGTAAAGAATGGATCTTTCAAGTTTTTGATGAAACGTATTCCTTCACCTGTAGATTTCATTTCTGGACCTAACTCTTTTTTCACATCTGGAAATTTCTCGTAAGAGAAAACCGGAATTTTAATCGCATAACCTTCTTTACGTGGTTGGAAATTGAAATCCTTCACTTTTGCGTGACCCAACATTACTTTCGTAGCGTAATTTACATACGGTTCGTCGTACGCTTTTGCAATGAACGGAACTGTTCTAGAAGCTCTTGGATTTGCCTCAATCACATATACTTTATCATCTTTAATCGCAAACTGAATGTTAATCAAACCAACCGTTTTCAAAGCTAAAGCAACTTTACGTGTGATTTCCTCAATTTGCAACATCACAAAGTCACCCAAGTTATAAGGAGGTAGCAATGCGTACGAGTCACCAGAGTGAATTCCAGCTGGCTCGATGTGTTGCATGATTCCGATGATGTACACATCTTCTCCATCGCAAATTGCATCCGCCTCTGCTTCAATCGCTCCACCAATGAAGTGATCCAACAAAATTTGGTTGTCACCCATTTCACTGATGATGTCAATCACGTGCGTTTCTAATTCTTCTTCGTTGATCACGATTTTCATTTTTTGTCCACCCAACACGTATGAAGGACGAACTAATAATGGGAAACCAAGACCTTTTGAAAGTTCAATTGCTTGTTCAGCATCTTCAACTACGCCATATTGAGGGAAAAGAATGTTGTTTTCTTCGAGCAATTTAGAGAATCGACCGCGGTCTTCTGCTAAATCCAACGCTTCGAAGCTTGTTCCTAAAATTTTGATTCCGAAACGTTCTAATTTCTTAGCTAATTTCAAAGCCGTTTGACCACCCAATTGCACGATCACTCCAACTGGATCTTCGTGCTTGATGATGTCATAAATGTGTTCCCAGAAAACAGGTTCAAAATATAATTTGTCAGCTGTATCAAAATCCGTAGAAACTGTTTCAGGATTACAATTGATCATAATTGTCTCATAACCACATTCTTTTGCAGCCATTACACCGTGAACACAACTGTAATCAAATTCAATTCCTTGACCAATACGGTTTGGACCAGAACCTAAAACGATTACTTTTTTCTTGTCAGAGCGAACACTTTCGTTTTCGTATTCAAACGTAGAATAATAATATGGAGTTTGTGCTTCAAATTCTGCAGCACAAGTATCCACCATTTTGTAAACGCGTTGAATTCCCATTTCCGTTCGCTTGTCATATACTTCAGACTCTAAACATCTTAGTAAATGTGCAATTTGACGGTCAGCATAACCTTTTTGTTTGGCAGAGAAAAGAAGTTCTTTCGGAAGGTTGCTTAAATTGTATTTTTCAATTTTTCGCTCCTCTTTGATCAGATCTTCGATTTGTTTCAAGAACCAAATGTCAATTTTCGTTTTTTCTTGAATCGTTTTAAATGGTATTCCAAGTTTAATTGCATCGTACACGTGGAAAAGTCTGTTCCAACTTGCGTGCTCTAAGGAATATAAAATCTCTGCTTGATCGGTTAATTCTTTCCCGTCAGCTCCCAAACCATTTCGATTGATTTCAAGAGATTGACAGGCTTTTTGCAATGCTTCTTGGAAAGATCTTCCAATTCCCATTACTTCACCAACTGATTTCATTTGAAGTCCTAAACGTCGATCTGTACCTGGGAATTTGTTAAAGTTCCATCTTGGTATTTTCACAATCACATAGTCCAACGTTGGTTCAAACAAAGCAGAAGTATTTCCTGTAATTTGATTGTTCAATTCATCTAAATGATACCCAATGGCTAATTTAGAAGCAATTTTTGCAATTGGATATCCCGTTGCTTTGGATGCCAATGCGGATGAACGAGAAACACGTGGATTAATTTCAATTGCGATGATTTCTTCGTTTTCATCTGGAGAAACTGCAAACTGAACGTTACAACCTCCAGCAAAATTTCCAATGGAACGCATCATTTTAATGGCCATGTCACGCATGCGTTGGTATGTTGAATCCGATAAAGTCATCGCTGGCGCAACCGTAATGGAGTCGCCTGTGTGAATTCCCATCGGGTCAAAATTTTCTATCGAGCAAATGATGACTACGTTGTCGTTGGCATCACGTAAAAGTTCTAATTCAAATTCTTTCCATCCAAGCAATGCTTTGTCAATCATCACTTCGTGAATCGGAGACAATTGCAGGCCGCGCTCTAATAAATCATCAAACTCTTTCGGATCGTGCACGATAGATGCTCCGGCTCCGCCCAAAGTAAATGATGCTCTAATACAAAGTGGGAAACCAAAATTTTGTGCAATTCCTTTTCCTTCAAGAAATGATTTAGCGGTTTGCTGTGGAGCCATTGGAATACCAATCTCCAACATCAATTCTCTGAAAGACTCTCTGTTTTCAGTGATTTCGATGGCTTTGATGTCCACACCAATCATTTCAACACCGTATTCCTCCCAAATACCCATTTCTTCACACTCAATCGCAAGATTCAAAGCTGTTTGACCACCCATGGTAGGAAGAACTGCATCAATCTTGTGTTTTTTCAAGATTTCGATGATGCTTGCTGTTTCCAACGGTAAAAGATAGACATGATCTGCCATAATCTTATCCGTCATGATGGTTGCTGGGTTTGAATTTATCAAGGTAACTTCAATACCTTCTTCTCTAAGTGAACGTGCTGCTTGAGAACCTGCGTAGTCAAATTCACAGGCTTGCCCGATTACAATCGGACCACTTCCGATGATTAAAACTGATTTAATGGAATGATTTCTTGGCATTTTATGCTCTTTTTGGATTCAATTTGAAAAAACTTCTATACACAAATTGAGCGCAAATTTACTCCAAAATTTGGGTTTGAGCACTATAAAAGTCGAGCAGTTTTTAACAATTTGATGTGATTTGTTGAAAACGAATGAATCTTTCTGGTAAACAGTGAGAAATCAAGTTCTTTTATCCTTTTAAAAACTTTACAAGAGATCAAGAAATCAAGGAAGATAAAAACGAGTTTTATGGAAAAATCGAACGGATAGACAATTTGAAAAAATCGGAATATTTTAGTGGTAATAAATTAATTGTGTATTATTTGTAAATTAATTGTAAATTTGTTTCAGACATTAATAAAAACTACTATGAAAATAAAATTACACTTAATTTTAGTTATTAGCTTTTTTGTGAATAACGATTTTAACGCTCAAGATTTTAATCAAGAAATAGTTCAATTCAATTCTCATACTTATCATAAAATTGATAATAAATGGAATGCTTTTGACTCAACTTCTAATCACTTTTATGAAGTTAATTTAAATTCACTATCAATTAAGTATAATTTAGGTTTATCGAAGCTTCAGATTGAAAATTTTGAGAGTACTCACAACTTAAGCTTTTTGAGAAAAAACATTTTTGGTTGGGTATACTATTCTGTTGAATTAAACTCAAATAATTTATTTACGCAGGCAAATTTATTATTACAATCATCTATTGTCGAGAAAATTGAAATTACATCATTTGGTGAGTATTTGATGACTCCTAATGATCCGAGTTATGGACAACAATGGTATTTAGACAAGATCCGTTTGCCTGAAGCATGGGAAATTAATGCTGGTAGTGAAGATATAACTGTAGCAGTGATTGATGGAGGTTTAGACTGGAGAATTAACGACTTGGGGATAGGTAATGATCAGTATCAAAATATATATCTAAATAATGGTGAAGATGAATGGACAAATGTAAATAATCCCGCAACAGGTGACTCAATTGATTCAGATTCTAACGGTTTTATGGATGACTGGAAAGGATATGATTTTGGAATGCCCTCTAACTCAACTTTAACAACTAATTATCATGGAACTCGAGTTGCGAGTATAATTTCGAGTAAGTCTAATAATACTTATGGAATAGCAGGAGTTGCAGGAGGCTGGAATAGCCCTGGTTGTAAAATCCTTGGAATAAGTATAAACAATATTAATAATTTACCTGATCAGAGTTTATTAGCTGATGCAATTACATATGCAGTAGATCAAGGAGCTAAAGTAATAAATATCAGTGTAGGCGTTCAACCGGCAATTGACATTAACACTGCTATAGATTATGCATACGAAAATGGAGTTATTATTGTAGCTGCATCAGGTAATGAAAATCATGCCAACGCAGTTGTGTATCCAGCGAATCATCCAAAAATAATTGGAGTTGGTTCCTCTAATGAATTAGATTTTAAAGCAAATCACTCTAATTATGGGTCTTTGTTGGATATTGTTGCTCCAGGTGAGGGCATATTAACGATTGATCCTTTTAATACAATACAAGCTTTTAACGCAACATCTTTTGCTTCACCCATTGCTGCAGGTGTAGTAGCGCTTATGCTTTCTGAAAATCCCTGTTTAAAAACACAAATGATACATGAAATATTAAAAGCTACAGCAGTAAAATCTGGTGGTTACAATTATGATTGGAACTATTTAAAACCTGGTCATTCTAAAGAGATGGGCTATGGCAGAATTGATGCTTACAAAGCTGTAAAAGCTGCCCAATTGCTTTATTCAAGTACGCCTGATTTATATATTCGTGACCACATTTCTGATATAGGCACGGATGCAGGATATCAATTCACATGGGATTTCGATGAAAGTCCGGATATCTGGGTAAGAAATATAAATGATGGATTTGTAAATCAAGTGCCTGAAGAAATTGAGTTTGATGGTGGTAACCAAAGATACATTTATATTAGGATTGGCAATGCAAGTTGTGTTCCTACATCAGGAAATGAAAAACTAAAAATTTACGCTACAGCTGCAGGTTCAACCAGCAAATGGACTGAAGGTTGGACAATGATTGGAGATTCAGGCGGTCAGGTTATCGGTGAGATTCTAGTGCCTGTAATTCCACCTGGTGAAAGGATTATTTTAGAAGTTCCTTGGAATATGATTTACTCAGTTAATACGTGCATAATGGCTCGAATTGAAGAGTCTATTGATGACCCTATAACTTTGTATCCCTCTAGTTTGCCTGATGAAATTTACTTCAACAATAACATTGCACTGAGAAATGTTGTTATTTACAATGTTTATCCTGGACGTGAACCACATCTTTTTTATGACAAGGTGATCGATCACGGAAGTGAAATTAATATTAGAAACCCTAAAAATGAAGCACATAATTATGATTTTCATTTTTTCACAAATCACTATTCAAATGAAAAACCAATTACGCAAAGTGCTGAGTTGAAAATTTATTTTTCTAGTAATGCTTGGAGATATTTTAAAGATGCTTTAGTTAACAGGAATGACGTGAAAATTTTAGAGGAAAAAATTATAAAAGTTCTTAATTCTGAATTCATCATTCCCAACGTCCTATTACCAGCAAATTTTGATGAGCCATTATTCATCGGAATTAATTTTCTTACGGACGAAATTGATGACCAACGATCATTTCCGTATCATTTTTGTCAAAAATTTTCTGATAGCACTTCGTCTACAGGGGTAGATCGTTGGGTGGGTGGTGTACATTTTCATATCAACAGGAATGAACGTCTACCCTTTGATGCAAAAGTAGAAGGTGATAAAAATATTAGTATTGGAGAAACATTAACTCTAATAGCAGAGAACATAAGTGAATATGCAACATACAATTGGTACAATGAAGCAGGTGAGCTAGTTTTTATTGGAACAGATTATATTATCAGTCCTGAATTGAGCTCTAAGTACAAATTAGAAGTAATTTCAAAACTGGATGGCTTTAAGGATTATACAGATATTGATGTAAATGTTAATCCATTTGTTATAAATTCCATAAGTCCAAATCCAGTATCTTCTTTTGTCGATATAACATATATAGCGAAAAACGCAAGTTCTGCCTCTTTCATTTTGGCAGGAGTCAATAATTCTTCAATTTTAAGTACATATTCAATAAGTCCATTAGAGCAGAATAAACAGTTAGATTTATCCAATTTACCTACTGGTGTTTATTCACTTATTTTAGTTTGCGATGGAGAATTAGTCGCAGTAAAAAACTTCATTAAAAATTAATAACTATGAAACAATTCATATTACTTACCGCGTGCTTTTTCGTTACGTTTACAGTCACGTCACAAAGCAATCCTCCAAGTTTTGAGAACTTTTGCGAAGTTCCAGATAGTGTTTTGGAGAATTTTCAAAATGACGCAGCGTTATTGACATTGCGTAAAATACATAGACAAAACTTGACGTATCAAGATAGTGTTCTGATTCCTCAAAGTCATGCGGATACCATTTTATTTGCTCTAGCTGCGATTTATAATTCTAGTTCTCTTGAAAGAGATACCATATTGAATATACATCAAATCCGCGCAAACTATTGGGGAGCTAATTCATTTTTTACTGGATCTTTCCATATTCTTGCCGATACGAATTTACCTTGGATGATTCAGCTACGAAATAATGTCTTCCCAACTGGTACTCCAATGTTGGACAGTATTTTCCTGTGTTATAATTTGCTGGATTATAATTACTATGATTATTCCCCGCAACATTTACTCGAAATAAATCTGCATGATACTTATAATGTCCCCGCCTTTCAATCTGTTTTTGACGCTTTAAATCAAGGCGTAGTCATAAGTACATCGTGGGGATCAGGCTCATTTAATCAAGGAACCAACATATTTGACACGATAAATTCTGATTTTATCAAATTAACTTTTCAGTTTGGTTGGGGAGACTGTTGGGCAGGATGCATGCACAATCGTTTTTGGGTTTTTAAAGTTCATTTCGATTGTTCTGTTGAGTTTATCGAAAGTTATGGCGATTCATACCTTTCAAAAGGCGAACTAGAAATCCATCCTTTTTCAGTTTCACCTAATCCCAGCTCTGGTCAGTTTAACATCAACTTGGACAGTGACGAGAAAATCGAATATTTACAACTGATTTCTTTAGATGGGCGAATAGTTGATTTTAAGCGCTCAGAAAATGAAAATAGCGTACTTCTTGACGGCGTTGCTCCTGGCGTTTATTCATTGAAAATAAGAACGAATCTGAGAAATGGTTCTGTAAAATTGGTTGTCGAGTAATTCGGAAGACTGTATTTAATTTTCGCTTTACAGCATGTCTTTCATAAATTAATATGCCCGATTCAGGGTCAAAATGTATTTATCGAGGTACAATTGTTTCTCTTTCGATTTGTACTGCTGGATATATCTTGGATGTTCCAAGGTTTTGATCGATTCAAATAATTTGGCTTCTTGATTTAGCTTTTGAATGAATTTTTCATTTTTCTTACCAAGAATATATACTTCCGTCGTATCCAGGCCTAAACTGATGTGTTCTTTGATCGAAGAAATCATAAACTCTTTGACCATTTCAAATAACCTGGGATCATCGTAGTAATTTGCATTGACCCAGTTTCGAGCTTTAGTTTGCTGCACAATCGCCAACGGAAAAGGAGAATTGATGTAAAACTGTTCGTAAAAAGGCTGAACACCGCCGAATTTGCGGATCATATCATACATATAAACAGAAGAAATCTCGTGTGTATGAGCAGACTGCATGGCAATTCCGCATTCGCTTTCGAGTCTTTTGGTATCTGTAAAAGGAACGCCAGTAACTCCCGCTCCATGTCGGCTTGGATTAATTCCAAGAATGAATTTACGAGAATTACGATCGTTATAAAATTTTGTGTAAAACTGTTGCATCACCTGCATCGTTTCTGGATTATCGAGGTATGGATTGACCACTTTGAATCCTTCGGGAAGCTTTCCTTTATAATCCAAGTTGCGATTAAATTCAATTACTTTTTCTCCAAAGGAAAGTTCTTGCATCTGATTTTAGTTAATTAAAAAATGAAAGTTAGACATAGTATCTTGAAAAATGAAATCAGAATCCAACTAAAATCACCTTCTAAATTCAAAATATTTAGCAAGCGGATGAATTTTATGGTGAAGAAAATCAGAGATTACCTTTTTTCCTGTAATTGAAAACGTAATTCCATTTCCTCCAAAACCAAGAACAAAATAGCTATTCTTAAAATCGGGATGTTCTCCAATATACGGCAATCCATCTTTGGTTTCGCCAAATGTTCCAGCCCAAGAAAAGTCGGTTCTAAACTGATAATCTGGAAATATTTTCTCCAATTTCTTCTTCAACTTCTGACTTTTATGACCAATCAATTGATCTCTTTTCACTGGATCTTTAAAATCTTCATCCTCTCCTCCTATTAAAAGTCTGTTGTCATCCGTCGTTCTTAAATAAATATACGGTTCTGCTGTATCCCAAAAGAGGGTTTCATTCAAAAGTTTTTGATCTTCTTCATTCGGTTCACCAATAATTACAAAGGAAGACAACAAGTTAACAAATTTTTCTTTGATCATTTCCGTACTTTCATATCCGTTGCAATAAATGATTTTTTCTGCTTCAATGGTATTTCCAAAGTTGGTTGTAACGATTACTTTTTCGTTTTTATATGCTGTATTTTCAAGATTTGTTTTGTCAAAAACGTTCAATCCTCTTTCCATGTTGAATTTCAATAAATCATGTGCAAATCGAAATGCATCAATACTTCCGCCTTGATCGGTTAGAATGCCGCCGAAAGCATTGTGTAATTTATATTTTTTCAAAATTTCTTCCTCAGAAAGCCATTGGACGTTAAATCCAGCAGTTTTTCGAGCTTCAAATTCTTTCAACAAATTCGGAACGTCTTTTTTGTAAGCAGCATAATAAAGCGATTCCTTTTTTTTGAACCCGCAATCTGATTGAATTTGCTTGACGATGGATTCCAACTCATCAATTGCTTCGTGTCCAGCCCAAAAATTAGCTTCGGCACCTTCTTTCCCAATCAGCTCTGTAAGCTTGTAGAGCGGTGTATCAATCTCATATTGCAACATCGAAGTAGTTGCTGATGAACTTCCGTTGGCAATTTCTCTTCGATCGATGAGTGTTGTTTTGAATCCGTCTTCCATGCACTGATGCGCCATCAAAGAACCGGTAATTCCACCACCAACGATCAAAATTTCTGTTTGTATATTTTCTTTCAAAGAAGGATAATTATTTACCAATCCGTTCTTTATCAACCAAAAAGGTTCGTTTGAAGTAAGATCCATTTGTTTGTTTTAAGAGATTTATCAGCTCAAATTAAAAAACAAAATCTGATTCGTAAATTTCTTTAACGATTATTATAAAATCACTTCTTAAACATAAAATAAACTGCTAAAATCAGCAGGGAAAAAGAAATCAAATGATTGATTCGAAAGGTTTCTGTCTTAAAAACCAAAAGCGTAAAAACGGCAAATACAATTAAGGTGATCACCTCTTGGATTACTTTCAGTTGGATCAAGGTAAAAGGTCCGCCATTTTCTTTAAATCCGATTCGATTGGCAGGAACTTGAAACGCATATTCGAAAAGCGCAATTCCCCAACTGATTAGAATAATGGATATTAACCCCAGTTTGCTAAACCATTTCCATTCAGCAAACTTCAGATGTCCATACCAAGCAATGATCATAAAAGAATTGCTGACTACCAAGAGCGCTATTGTTAAAAGTGCTTTCATTGTTTTAAAATTATAAATTGTTACACGACTTTCGCCCAACCACAGAAAACGAAATCGGCACGCGTTAATTCTTTGCTTTTTAGATCCGTTTCGATTGGAATTACATAGAATGCAACAAATGTATCATTCCCTTTTAGCAATTGTTGTTGTTTATCTTTGGTCCTAATTGCAACTAAATCACGCATGTTCACTTTTGTATCTACCGTTTCACTTAATTGAATCAAATACCAATCTGGTTCTTTTGAAACGGTTAAGGTTTCCAAAACCCAAGCATCGTCTGGAAGAAAATCTAAGGTTAACTTATTCTTTGTAAAGCGATTAATTCTGATTTTCTCACCAACTATTTTTTCAAAATCGATTTCTTCTTCTTTCCCCCAATATTCAATTGGCGCCCATTCTCCTTTTTTGAGTTTAAATCGACTCAAACTGGTCGAAAGAAAAAAGATTAAATAAGTTCCTGATAAAATAGATTCAACGAAGCCTTTGTTTGCCATCGTTGGACCAAATTTGAAACCAAGTGCAATGTATTCAAAAAGCAAAACTCCTGCTAAAGAATAAAATAGATAATCTGCTAATTTTTCATTGTTAATCAATCTGTTTTTATCGTAAAAGGAAGATTGATTGAGTGAATTGTTTTTAAACGAGTTCCACATCGATAAGCTGACTAGAAAAAACAGAATAGTAATGATACTAAACGAACTTGCCGCTTCATTGATTAACCAAAAATCATAAAAACCGTGAGCGATTGCAGCAAGTGCGAAGAAAAATAGAAAATTGAGGTACGGATTCCAGCGTCTTTTGTATTTATTCAACATCAATCCGTATGCAATGATGGATGAATCAAACATGTGAGAAACGACTGAGATTAACGCCCTTCCATGAATGATGTGAAGGCTGCCTTCATCAAAATAAATTAGGTTTTCGATAAATGCGAAACCCAATGCAGAAATGGAGGCATACACAATGTAATCGAATGGTTCGTTGATGATCTTCGTAAATCGAAGGATGAGTAAAAGTGGAATAATTTTCACAAATTCTTCAATCGCGCCAATTCCGATCACACAATATAAAAAATCATTGATGATTTCACCATTCAATTCAAAGCCAAAAATGGCATTGTTGAAATCAGATAAAGGGAAAGTTACAAGACTTAAAATCATTCCCATCATTGCTACAGCAATGATATGTCGCCATCTTTCTACATCAAACACGTCTATTTTGCGCAAATACATGATCCAACTTCCCATAATTAGAAAAGCAGCAAGAAATCCAAAAAGATTTAAACCAGAAAACGTTCTTTTGATTAATGCATTGAAGTAATTAATAGGTTGAACTTTTTCAAAATAAATTTTCCGTTCAATGTTCGAAGGAAAAAAAGATTTTGCTTCTGGATTTTCCAGAAAATGTTCAACTTCATCATTTCGACCTTGTTTGTAGAGTAATTTAATCAAATTGGAGTATGCTCCGCTCAGATTTCCTTTGTTTTCAATTTCTTTTCTGAAATGTATTTCCGCTTTTTTGAAAGCACCAATTTCAGCGTACGCATTTCCGAGTGAATTGTTTAGGTATTTTAAGTTTTTATTTTGAATGGATTCAAAACTATAAATGGCTGACTTGTAATCATCCAAATTCACTCGTATCAAACCAATTCCATACGATCCAATGTCTACAAGATTTTCATCTGTTACTTCTGTGAAAGATTCATAGTACGATAGAATGGTGTTGTCGTCACGGTATTCATACTCATTTTTTCCTACTTTCTTTTCTTTTGGAATTTCAAAATGAGCATGGATATAGTTGTAATGTTCATCAATATTTAAAAGATTGTTGTCAATGATTTCAAGATACGTTTTTTCAGCCAGTTCTGGATGATTCGAATTCAATTCAAATTTTGCTTTTTCTTGAAGTGTTTTAAAAGTTGGATCACTCAGCGTGAAATTGAGTAAAATTGCAATGACAATAAATACAGCAGCCGTGTAGAAAAAAGAATTTCTCATTTAAAATAGTCGTTTGTTTTAATCCTTTGCGTTCATTCAATTTACGACTTAACAATGTCCTTTTTTCTGAATGTCTGTAAATGTAAATAATTCAAATCAATCCACAAACGATTTGTTATATCAATCGGAAACAAAGAAAACAAAAAAATGCGATCCTTTAAATGAATCGCATTTTTAATCTAAAACCAGTGAAGTGTTAGGATTTATAATATCAGTGCGCACATTTTAGAGTTTTATCAAGTAAGCTATCCCTTTCCTACTTCTCTAAAAATGATTGCTGAAAATCAATTAACATTCTAATTCCTGACCGCAAAGATATGGGTTTGCCACTGATCTAACTTGGTAAATTATCGTCACAATGTTGGTCAATATTGTGCACACTCCAGAACTTAAAAACAGCTAGAGTTGATTATCAACGAACTAAGAAGTTAAGTGAAATTATTTTTTTACTTCAGAAGGCGGATATCCGAAATGTTTTTTGAAGACTTTACTGAAATAAACAGGATCTCCAAAACCAATTTCCCAAGCTGTTTCAGCAACTTGTCTGCCTTCCATTAGCATTTCCACTGCTTTTTGCAGTTTGTAATTGCGAATATAGGTTGCGGTCGTAATGCCTGTAATGCTTTTTATTTTTCGATTGAATTGACTAACTGATAAAAACATCTGTTCAGATAATTCAGTTGCTCCAAACAATTGACTCGATAGATTCGCTTGAATGGTTTGGTTCATAATCTCTAAAAACTCGGTGTCTTTTTTATTTAATACGTTCGCGTTATCCGGTCGTGGAATTTGATTTCCTTCATAATTTTTGTGTAAAACAGTTCGTAAATGAAGCATGTTTTTAACACGAAGTCTTATTTCAGCCAATGAAAAAGGTTTTGTCAGGTAATCGTTTGCCCCCGTTTCTAAACCAATTAACTTGTCTATTTCATCTGCTTTTGCAGTTAATAAAATGAGTGGTATGTGAGAAGTTGCGCGATTATTTTTAAGATATCCGCACATTTCCAAGCCATCAAGTTCTGGCATGATGACGTCGCTGATGATTAAATCGGGCATTAATTTTTCGGCTACTTCTATACCAATTTTACCATTTTCCGCTTCTGCATAGCGATATTCAGAACCTAAATTTTCGATGATAAATCTTCGCAGTTCCATTTTATCTTCTACCACTAAAATCAATGGAATTTCATTTTCTTCCTCCAACTCATCCTGCGGAGAACTATTGGATTGTGATTGAATGGATTCCGAGCTTGGCACCATCTCTTTATCAACCTGATTTATAGCGCTCTTCAATGTCACCGTGAAAATACAGCCTTGATCTTTTGGTGATAAAACAGCAACATCACCTCCGTGGATCATTGCAAGCTCCTTCACCAAAGCCAAACCGATTCCCGATCCTTCAAAAGTTCGTTGTGTTGGTTGATCTACTTGATAAAATCGTTCAAAAATAAATGGCAAGTAATCTTCAGAAATTCCAATTCCGCTATCTGTTACTTGTAAAGTCAAGGTTTCTGAATCTGTAAAATTCAAATCAATGGTAATCGTACCATTTTTTGGAGTGTACTTAAATGCATTGGATAGCAGGTTTGAAATGATAACGGCGAGCGCTTCTTGAGAATAAACGAATTGATTTGAATTCAATTCTTTGTTCAGCTCATTCCGCAAAATTAGCGCGATTTCTTTTTGATCCGCCAAAGACTGAAACGATTGCACCAGCGCAATCGATTCATTGATGATGTCTCCTGCACGATACTTCAATTTGTAAGCACCACTTTCCATTTTGGACAAATCAAGCAATTGACTGATTAGTTGTAGCAAACGACTTCCGTTGTTGTCCATTTCCTGAAAACGAGCTTTATCCTCTTCTCGCCCATTTTCTTTCAAAACTTCGAGATGCGCTTTAATCAAGGTCAATGGAGTTCTAAATTCGTGCGTGATGTTAGTTAAGAAACGAGATTTGAATTGCTCCGTTTCTCTCATTCGGTCAATATCTCTTTTTTGAAGCAAAATTTTCTCTTTTTCAATGCTGATTTTCTTATTTCTTAATCTGAAAAAATAGATCAAAACCACCGTCAAAATGGTAGTCAGAATAAGTCCAAAAATCGCTGCATTTCGTTCCGTTTGCTTGTTTTTTAACTCTGAAGCCGCGATGGTTTCCTTCTTTTCGAACTCATAACGCATCGCAACCTTTTCGGTGTCCGTGGTTGTTGACAGCTGCTTATCTCGGTAATAAATATAGTGTTGATGATTTTCTAATGCAGCCGAGAAATTGCCATCCAAACTATCTACTTTGTACAAATACAAGTACGTGAAAGGCAAATTACTCGTCGAACCTGTTGAATTGAAAACAGTTAAGGCTTCTGTCAACCATTTTCTTGCGGTATTACTTTTTCCTTTAACGGTATAGAGTGCACCAAGAATCATTTTACATTTTGCGACCGCTCGAACTTGATTGCTCTTTTCTGCAATTTTCAGAGCTTTCTGAATGTTTTCTAAAGAAATGTCGTATTTTTTCAATTGAAAATAAACTTCACCCAAGGAAAGAAGAGAATTCATAATGCCAAGAGAATCTCCATTTTGAGCAAAAACTTTAAAGGATTCTTCAAAAGTCTTCATAGCTTTCTGAAAATCTTTCATTTCAAAATAAATATTCGCTTTCAAAGCAAATGCTTCTGCGATACCAATTTCATCTCCCGTTTTTAAATAAATCTGATGTACCTTTTCAGCATATTTTAAAGCATTCTCGAAGTCCGATATACTTTTGTAAACCATCGATATTTGACCACTAATCCAAATAATTCCATCGTTTTCCTGCCCTTCTGTGTATTTATCAAGGGAAATGATGTAATACTTTAAAGCATCGTCTGTGTTTCCAAGCCAATAATTCATCAAGCCAATATTACCAGCAGACCACGCGCTGCGAGAAGGTTCATTGATTTGATTGTAGAATTTTAAGGATGCTTTGTAATAAGCAATAGCTTCTTTTAACTTTCCTTGGGCAGAATAAATCATCGCAATGTTTCCATTGGATTGCGCTTGGCGGAAAGTATTGTTTACTTTTTCTCGCAATTGCAACGATTTTCGATGATTTTCAAGCGAAGACAAGGTATCACCTTTGGTCCAATATGCGAGACCTAGCTGGTCATAAACATACGATTCCTGGGTTAAATTTCGTTTGCTTTTTGTGATTTTAAGTGCTTTGTATAAATAATCAATTCCGTGATCAACTTGGCCCTGATTCTTTAAAATATCTCCTATAATTGAATACGAATTAATTTTCCCATTTTCGAAATTATTTTTTTCTGAAATGGTTTTGGATTCTTTAACCAAAATCATTGCTTCGGCATACATCGCTTTCTCAATGTAAATGGCGGCTAACTCGTTCAGGTTATTGACACGTGAAGTATCGCTGTTTTTGTTTTTCAAGAGATAATTCAGCGAATCGATTTTCTTTTTTTGCTGTTGATCAACTTTTTGAGCAAAAGTAAAAATTGGAATGATTATAAAAATCGAAATAATAAAAGATAATTTATTTTGCATATTTCTCAACGATTCTCGAACAAAATAACTTTAATAAATCCACCTACGTTGTTTGACATACTTTTATTTTAAAAATCAAAACATTCTATTTGCCGTTCTTTTGAACGAGCTAAGATAAATAAAAATGCGGATTGAAATACAATCCGCATTTTTTGAATAGTGGTTTAGGCATCTCATGACAGTCATCAACTACATTTCGGTTTAAAATAACAAGACATCCCTTTCTTGTTGGAAAATGTTTGTGTTGTGAAATATCACTCCTTTATCCAGATGCAAAATTAGGTTTAAGATCTAGATTTTACAGGTGAAAACGGGTCAAAAACTTGGTAATTTTCACGCAAAAAACAGTTGTAGTTAGTTGATGCCTACATCATGTAAGCACAGCGTACTAAAAAACGGTTAATCGGAAAGCTGGAGTTAACTCGTTTATTCTTCCGCTTTTCGAATACCTCGTATGGACTGCTATTCCGAAAGCAATTTCAGCACGATCGCACTTCATGAATTGTACGGCTCTTATTTATTTACTTCAGAAGGTGGATATCCAAAATGTTTCTTGAATACTTTACTAAAATAAACGGTGTCGGCAAATCCGATTTCATATCCCGTTTCGGCAACTGATTTTCCATCTATTAAAAACTGAACTGCTTCTTGAAGTTTGTAGTTTCTAATGTATTCTGCAGGACTTTTGCCCGTCATGTTTTTCAGTTTTCGTCCAAATTGACTAACCGATAAAAACATCAAATCAGCTAAAAGCGGAACATCTAATTGACTGTTCGATAAATTTTTACGAATTATCTCTTGAATTTTTTCAATAAAAGCAGCATCACTTTTATTTAAGCCATCAATTTTCGTGGTTTTAAGAATGACTGATCCTTCTAGTTTTTCGCGAAGTAATTGTCTTAAATTTAGAATGTTTTTTACCCGCAATTTAATTTCCGCCAAAGAGAAAGGCTTGGTCAGATAATCGTTTGCACCCATTTCGAGTCCCATAATTTTATCGGCATCGTCTGCTTTAGCAGTTAACAACATGATCGGAATGTGCGAAGTAATTTTATTCGCTTTGAGGTGTTGACACATTTCCAAACCATCAATATCGGGCATCATCACGTCGCTGATGATTAAATCAGGCATTAATTCCTCTGCCTTTTGAATTCCTTCTTGACCATTCACGGCTTCAGCAAAAACATATTCAGCGCCCATGTTATCAATGATAAATCGTCTCAATTCTTGGTGATCTTCCACCACTAAAATCAAAGGAAGATCTGAATCTTTTACCGCAAAATCTTCTTCGTCAGTAGGATAACTCACTTCAGAAATGATTTTTGTTTTCTGTATTTCTACTTTTTCAATTGCTTCGGCATCGCTTGAGCTTTTCAAAACAACTGTAAAGACACATCCCTTTCCATCAATTGATTCAACTGAAACATCTCCTCCGTGAATCAGCGCCAATTCTTTCACCAATGCCAGACCAATTCCAGAACCTTCGTACGAACGTTGATCGGTCTGATCTACTTGGTAAAATCGATCAAAGATTTTAGGCAAGGAAGCTGCCGGAATTCCCTTTCCTGTATCAGAAACTTGGATGCGGAAAATAGCTGGAGAATCTATCAAAATATCTACTGTAATTACGCCGCCTGCAGGTGTAAATTTAAATGAATTAGACAGCAAGTTGGCGATGATGCTTGCCAAAGCTTCTTGTGAATAATTAAAACTTTTTGCCAATTCCACATCAGCCAAATCTTTGTTGATGATTAATTCCACCTGATTTTGATCTGCCAAAGATTGAAACGATTGAGAAAGAGCAATGGTTTCATTGATGATATTTCCCGAACGATAATTCAATTTATATTCTCCACTTTCCATTTTGGACAAATCCAACAATTGATTAATGAGCTGCAACAAACGACTTCCATTGTTGTCCATTTCATCAAATCTAAATTGATCTTCACCTCTTCCATTTTCTTTTAAAACCTCTAAATGTCCTTTAATCAATGTTAAAGGTGTTCTAAATTCGTGCGTGATGTTGGTTAAGAATCTAGATTTAAACAGTTCTGTTTCTTTAATACGTTCAATATCCAGTTTTTGCAGGTCTATTTTCTCCTTTTCAATTTTGATTTTCTTATTTCTCAAACGGAAGAAATAAACTAAAACTACAATGAGAAAAGTAGTTAATATCAAACCAAAAATTGCTGCATTTCGTTCCGTTTTCTTATTTTTCAGTTCTAAAGCATCGAGTGCTTGTTGTTTTTCAAACTTATAACGCATCGCAATCTTTTCGGTATCAGTATCTGAAACTTTATAGATTTGGCTATAATGGATGAATTTTTTGTAATTTTCAAATGCTGACATATAATCTCCATCGATGCTATCTAGTTTTGCAAGTGACTTATATACAGCAGATAAACCGTTAATTGATTCTGATTCTTTGTAATAATTATATGCTGCTCGTAAACTTTCTCTTGCTTTTTTAGATTCACCGGTTGCTTTGTAAATATCTCCTAGCATCAAATTACATTGTGCAATAATCCGATATTGATTGAGCAAAGAAGCAAATGTCAAAGATAAATGTGTATTCTGGAATGCTTGCTGGTAATTTTTTAATTCAAAATTTACAGTCCCCATGCTAATCAAAGAATTCATGATACCGATAGAATCATTGATCGTTTTATAAATTTCATTTGCTTTTTTATACTGAATGCTCGATTTTTCGAAATTTTTCATATTAAAATGAATATTTCCTTCAAGTATATGAGCGTCGGCAAACCCATTAATACTCTTGGTCATTGCATGGTTTTTGCGTATTTTTTCAATGTATTTAAATGCATTTTCAAAATCGAATATGGTGTTGTAAATATTCGCAATTGAATTACTCATCCAGACATACCCTTCGTTATTTCCAATTTTTTCATAATTATCATTAGCGATAATGAAATATTTCAAAGCTTCTTTTCTATTTCCTAACCAATTTTGCATCATTCCAACATTTCCTGCTCCCCACGCAATCTTTTCATATCGATTGGTTTTCTGAAAATACTTTAAACCATTCTGAAAATATTGCAATGCTTCTTTGGTCTTGCCTTGCGCATTATATATTTGTGCGATGTTTGAATAAGATTCTCCAATATGAATGTAGTTATCCAATTGTTTTCTGAGTTGAAGCGCTTTTTCATGGTTGGAAATGGCTTTAAGGGTATCTTTTTTTGACCAAAACAAATGTCCGAGTTGATCGTAAATTAAAGCTTCTGAAAATAAATCCTGGTGTGTTTTAGCTAATGTCAGCGCTTCATCAAAAGATGAATTTGATTTTTTAAAATTATCTTGACAGCGGTATATCTCACCAATGCACACTTGAGCAGCAGTTTTACCTTTTCCGTATTTTATTTTTTCAGCAAGTAGTTTGTTTTCAAGTGCAATTTGCATTGCTTGGTCATAATCCTTCATTTGAACATAAACACGGCCTAACATGTTTTTCAAATCGATGCGTTCAACATCTGTTTTTACATTTTTGATAGATTTCTTTATTGCTTCTGCTTCTTTTCTAAAAGCTTCATGGTCTTGTTGCGCGAAAGAAAAACTAAAGAACGATATAAAAATTAAATGAAAGAAAAAGAGTGTATTTTTGAGTTGCATCGCGAAAGATCAGGCTTAGTTGTAACGCCAAATATAGTTTAAAACATCAAATTAGTTACATAAAATGCACACAATTAAATCTTTTAGTTTAAAGCTTTTGATTAACAACACGATAAGCAAATTGCTGAAACTTAAAATCGTTGAAACCTACATTTAAGTATCAAAATCACACCTTAACTTTACGAGAACGAAAAACTGGAAAAGAACAGGATGACACCGATGTGGATTCTTATGAGATTTAGTGTGATTTACATTTCTAGAACTTGCTGCATATCTATGATTTAGCCATCTATGAAAAAGAAGCGACTCTTAAATTTTACTTTTTCAAAAGCTCTATTGATAAAAAGATATTCTTCACCTGTTCCGCCTGATCCGACTGGCAAACTAATCCGATTTTTATTCAAATACACGCCAATCTGCCCTTCAAATTCTCCTACCTTTTTACAAACGTCGATCGAACTATTTTTATAAACGTAGACCATAAAAATCATTGGTTCAGGCGAATCGACAATGATAATTTCGTTTTCTCCATCTCTGTCAAAATCATATTCATATACGCTGATTGTAAACTTTTCGAACTCCGCTTCTGCTTCACACGAATAGATTTTTTGAGTTGTCTTATTTTTAATGATTGAAACCTCTATACCTTGCTGATTATAATGAATTAAAATTGAATCTCCATTGTGAAGTTTTCCTTTTCCTTCTTTCCTTGTTTCTCGCCCCCACTTGGCAACGAAAACAGGTTGTTTGCCTAAAAAAACAACTCTTTCAGCGCATCTTACTTTTTTAACACTTTGCCCATATAGAGCAGGTGAAAAAAGTAAAATAAAAAGTAAAAAGACATTGTCTTTCATAGAGTTAGCATTATTTAAACTTTAAAACGGACATGCGTACGATCTATTTTATTAACTCCTGAATTACAGGAACAATAAACTCATCCAGCAAACGTGCTGTTTGGTTATGCGATTCCATTCCGCCATTAAAATACGTACTTGTTAAAACAACCACCAATTCCAGATTTGGAATGACTACTACTTTATTTCCACCAGTTCCAGTCATAAAATACGCTTTCTCTTTTTGCTCTTTACCAAATTTAGAAAGCCACCATAAATAACCGTATTCATAGTCAAACATACCTACTTCCGCATGCGGTTCAATCGATTTCTTAACAAATTCAGCTGGAATTAGTTGTTCACCATTCCAGATTCCGCCATTCAAGTATAATTGTCCAATTTTCAGTAAATCTCTGCTCTTCAACCCTAGTCCACCGCCTGTCATTGGAATTCCTGTTGGTGTCATTTGCCAGTGATAATCTGTAATTCCCAATTTAGAAAAAAGTGATTGATCTGCATATTTTTCTAAAGAACCAGTTATGTTTTGAATCACATCTCCCAGAACAACAACACCAGCGGTACAATAACTAAAACTTCGACCGTATTTTGAATCGGCTGGTTTTGGAATCCATTCCGGAAAACCTTTGATTGGTAAATCCCAATAAAATTTCACCCAATCTTCAATCAGGTACATTTTTTCTTCATTTCCGTTTGAATTTTGTTCCCAATCGTTGCATTCCAAAATAGACGACATCGTCAGTAAATCTTCGATCGTAATCTTGCTTTTACGCTTATCTGGATTATTCAAATTTTTCACTTTTGAATACTTAGAAGCAGGTTCTTGAACAGATTTTAGTTTTCCATTCTGAAGCAAAGTTCCAATGATAGTTCCAGTAATCGTTTTCGTTGCAGAACGCGTATTGTGCTTGGTTTCTATACTATTGTCATTGTAGTAATTCTCAAAAACGATTTTACCCTTGTGCGCTACGACCACGCTAGAAATTTCTTTGTATGCATTACTCGAAATTAAACTATCCATTAATTTCATTTTGTAATTTTGCTTTAATTCATCATTTACCAACCAAGTATTTATCGTTTTTGCAGTATCTTTTTGAGCAATCAGATTTGAGGTGAAAATTGGAAGTAATAAGAGAATAAATAGGATTTTCATAGTGATTTTGCGTTGATATCATTTCAAGAGATTGAATTTAGTGTTTTTATTCTAAATTTAGATTTACCAGCTAATTTTTTCTTAATTTTCTGAGAATTTAAGATATTTTAAATCTCAACATGAACAAGAAATGAAAAAGAAACTAGTTGTTTTTAGCGGTTCTGGCGTTTCACAAGAAAGTGGAATTTCTACTTTTAGAGATTCGAATGGTTTGTGGGAAAATCACCGTGTGGAAGATGTTGCTTCTCCAGAAGGCTGGAAAAGAGACCAAAAGCTTGTCCTAGATTTCTACAACAAGCGCAGAAAACAATTAAAGGAAGTTGAACCAAATCAAGCGCACCTGTTGATTGCTGAATTAGAAAAATACCATGAGGTAAGCGTCATCACTCAAAACGTGGATGATTTGCACGAACGAGCTGGTTCAACCAAGGTGATTCATTTACACGGTGAATTGCGAAAAGTGCGTTCAACCAAAAATCCCAATTTAATTTATCACTGGGAAGACGATGTCTGTGCAGGCGATTATTGCGAAGAAAATAGCCAATTGAGACCTCACATTGTCTGGTTTGGCGAATCTTTAAATGAAGAACATTTGCATGCGGCAAGAGTTTTAGCTTCCGAAGCAGACGCAATGATTGTAGTTGGCACATCGATGCAGGTTTACCCAGCGAGTGAAATTCCGTATTTTGCTTCGGCTACTTGTTTAATATATGTGATTGACCCGAATGTAAATGAGATTAAGTTTTATGAACTTGATCAGCAAGTCGTAAAGATTGAGTCAACCGCGACAGTTGGTATTCGGGAGGTTTTTGATAAATTGATGCAAGAATGAGGTTAAAACCCTTAAAAAGATCTGCTTAATCTAACATTTTACGGTATTTCCTCTTAATCGATTTAGAGTTTTTCAAGCAATAAAATAGTGAAATGAATAAATCTTGTCCGATGAAAGTTTTTAAATTGACTTTGAAGATTTCTCTTTGCAAAAAAGCATCATCGAAAAGGCAGGTATGACTCGTTTTTGATGTTTTTTTTATCTTTTGGATGGCAACTCATCGTCATTAAAATCGATAATTGGCTTTAGAAAACTTGCTCCTCCCTCATTTGATTTCTCGACATATTTTTTGAGCATGGCGATTTCTGAGGACAAATCAATAAATAACTCCTCAGAAACAGGGCCAAATTTCCAGACTTTGTATTTTAAATTAAAAAATGGAATACCACTTTTCTTGATTGACAATTCATCCAAAATATAGATCAATTTCAACGCTTGAGTTTTGGTGATTTTACCGATTTTACCAGAAAGATAGACAATAGAACTTCCGACTTTATCTATTTGATTATCAGTTAATTTTATGTACATCTCCTTTTCCACAATGTAAATATACGACAAATTCAAATACAAGTGATTACTTCAAATGTTTTAACAATTCTATCTCCAACCTATCATTTTGTAATCTGATTGATACTAGAATTCTAGAAAATCCTACTTCTCAACCAAAACTTTCCTAACCAAAATTTGATTATCACTCTCCACTTTCACCAAATAAAATCCTCCATTCAAGCTACTCATATCAAGCATAACTTTCAGTACACCAATTTCCTCAATCCACAATTTTCCAGTCAAATCAAAAATTCGGACTTCGCTCACTTCATTCAATTCTACATTCAAAAGTTGCTTCGTTGGATTTGGATAAATTCGTGCCGTCAATTCCATTTTATCAACACTCAAAACCTGCTGATTGATGACGCCAACTGCATCTAAGTCAAAACCTCCAGAATGAAAAGGCGTTGGGTATAAATCGTTGATCATATTTCCTTGACTATCTTTGCTTCCAACCAACGGGTCTATTGAACCTACTACGTCAATTATTCTAACATGGGTGATGTTTTGAAGGTTCAAAAGTGGATCAATTGGTAAATCACTTAAGTCAAATGGAGTTCCAAAAGCTGCTTTGTATTTTCCTGCCAAGTTGTTGATGTAGCGACAATCAACGTTGCCAAAACCATCGATTTGTGTAGTTGTTTGCGTTTCTGAATGCGCTGGGAAACGGACGAAATGGTTGCCGTCTGAACTTACTTCAACAAACGCTAATTCTAAGAAGGTATCGCTCAGTCCGTTTTCAAAAATGGCGAAATCTGCTCCTGAACCGTTAATAATTGCTTGATCAAATGTCAACGTTGCTTTTCCGCCATCACCCAAACTTACAACATTTCCAGATGTTCCTTCAGCCATGTTTAATGCGTTTTCTGGTACACCAAACGAAGCTCTGTTCGTGTTGTCGTACATCACCGTGGTGTCGCCAGCATCTACGTAACCTCTTTCGACAACAATTCCTGTTGCCCAAGCGACAAATACAGAACTGTCTTTGTGTATGGCGGTTGTGCCCGTTTGTCCTGCAGGTGGTGCGTAAGATTGAGAAAAAGCTAATGTTGCAGCGAATACAACACTAACTAGAAGTATTTTTTTTATCATAATATTAAGATAGAATTGGGATTAAGTCCCACGTGATAACTATTTAAAAGTGCGCCTGTTGCAGCGTAAATATACACGTAACCGGTATTGGTATATCCTTTGGCATCCAGAACATAAATTAGATTCTGATTTGCATCGTATTGTACATTGTAAAGCGTTTGAACTTGATGGATGTCGATGAAGTTCTGATTCGTCACACTGTCTAGAGCTGGATCAAACAAGGCGACTCCTTGGGAATTTGTTCCATAATTGAACGTTGATAAAAGTAATTTTCCTCCGTATTTGGTGATGCTACTTGCTTGGATATTATATTGCTTATCGACTTGCAAACTAACTGTAGAAATTCTTCGCATCCGAGAAGGAACATTTCCATAATTTCCGCGTGCGATGACATAAACGAATCCATTTTCAGCTACTTGAATTGAACCCGGATTTAAGCCAACAACAATTTTTTGAAGTTCGGTTTTTGTATTCAAATCAATGATGGAAACGGTTGAATCCATCACAGGAGAATTTAATCCCCCCGTATTGGAAACAAAGAGCTGATTGCCTGCAACCGCCATTTGATCTGGATTTGAACCTACTTTTATACGTTGAGAAATCTCTAAAGATGTTGTATCCAGAACATCAACATAGCCATCAAAACACGAAACATACGCTTGCCCTTGATGAAAAGCAATTGTTCTAGGTTGTTTGCCAACCGTTCCATTATGCATCGAAATGTGCTTGATTGATTCTCCCGTTTTTGCATTTAAAACTTCGATTGTACTGGAAACATTGACAACGATGTAAATTTTTCCTCCGTATTTCTTTAAATCGTTTCCCGTATCTCCCAATAAACGTCCAGTCTTTTTCGTAAAAAAATCGTTGTCAACAGAACCATTTAAATTACTGATCCACGACAAGCTAGCATTGTTTAATTGAAACAAACCTTCATTCAAAACTAAGATTCCATTTGCTAATTCATCCGTAGATTCTCCTGTCAATTTTTTATCTTTCTTACAAGCTGTCGCAAGAAGAATGAGGGTGAAAACAAATAGATATTTAATTAAATTCATAATTCAATGCGATTAAAAAGTTAGCGCCCGGCATTACGTAATAGCGAACAAATGCATACGATTGATTGGTAAAATTTTTAACTGTAAAACTCAATCTTAAATTTTGTTTTTCTTTGAAATTCCATTTGTAAAATAAAGATGCATCGTGAACAATAAAGCCATCTACCCGATTGGATAGAATGTTTTCATTCAATGCAAAGCGCTCAGATGTTAGTAAAGTGGAATAGGAAATTCCCATTTTTTTGTACTGAATCGAGGCACTAACATTTCCAGTGTGATGTGGCAAATAAGGTAACTGATCTCCGTAAGTTGGTGATTTTCGATCGGTTAAATCTTGTACTTGCTGAAAAGAATAATTCAAATGCGCTGACAGCTTCCAATTTGTTAAGTCATAACTATAAACAAACTGAATATCAGAACCTAGCACTTGTGCTTTACCAACATTTTGCATCGACCACACAAATAAGTTTTTGGTTGGAATGGCTACAATTTTATTTTCCACCAGATTGAAATATGCAGCAAGTTCTACTTCAAATTTACTGCGCTTTACATTGAATTCATACTTTGTTCCAACATTCAATTGATTGGCGATTTCTGGTTTTAATTGAGTATTTCCAATTTGATTGTAATACAATTCATTAAAAGTCGGAACTCTAAAAGTTCGCTTTACCCAGATGCTCGGTTTTCCTAAAAACAACCATTTCTCAGTGCTTTCCAGTATAAAATAGGGTGTAAACACGTATCTATTTGGTGCTACTTCTGCCAATTCATTTTGATCAGAGACTGCTTGTCCACCGAGCTGAATAACCGCATGTAATTTTCGCCAATTCAAATCATAACCCAACACAGCTTTCAATTCGTATCGTTTTGGAGCTGCAAAGTTGGCAATCGAACTGTGAAGTTCACTATACGTTTGCTCTGCACCGCCAAAAAATCGGGAATCGATATTTTTGATCTTGGATGTATCGATGATGTTATAGGTTTGAAAACTAATTCCGTGTTGAATGGACGCATTGAAAAAATCTTGGTCCAAAAGACCTGCGTTGTTTAAATACCCACGATCCAAATAATTCAAATCCTCGTAGCGAAGCGAAATATAATTACGTATTCCTATTTTTGAAGTAAAAGATGAATAATCAACATTCAATTGATGCAACTCATTTTTCAAACGCTGAATAGCAGTAGGATTGTATAAAATAACTGCTCCTGGCAAACCTTTATCAGCTACATTAATCAGATAACTAGCTTTTAAAATACTTTTAGAATTGATGCGATATCCAAATCCTAAACCTCCAAAACCCTCTTGTAAATCAGAATTATAACGTTCACCAACATAACTGTGATTTCCATTTTGAAGTTCGAATGCATACGCTCCTTCTGCTTGTCTATATTTCCCAAAAACACTCAAATACATTTTATTTCCATTGTATTTCAAGGATAAATAAGAATCCAATTGACCAAAAGAACCGCCTTTCAAACTCGAACGAATTTGGACTTTCTTATTTGAAAATCGATTTTCAAAAGATTGAATTTGCAGGGAACTTCCAGATAAATAAGCGGATACCGGAAGTAATGTGCCGTTAACACCGCCAACTGAAAGGGATATTTCTTCGATGCTTTCAGTTTGAATGTTACTCAAATCAATTTGACCAGTTTGCGTATTTTGAATTAAAAATCCATCCTGAACAATCGACGTATGACTTCCACCAATACCGCGAACCGAAATGGTTTTCATTCCGCCAATGCCACCATAACTTTTCAAGGTCACACCCGCAAATTTTTGAACCAAATCTCCGGCATCAACAGGTTGAAGTTGTTGAATTTGAATTTTCTCCATTCTTTGATTCGAAGCAGTCATTTTCTGCTTGTATGTAATTTCAACTGTTCCCAAAGAGTCAGTATGTACCTGACTCGTCCCATAAAAACTGGAAGACAAAAGAAATAAAATCAAGATGTTGGAAATTCGAACCATACTTTTGAAAAAGTCTCATCCCCCAATTGGACAATGAGACTTTTCAGGGTTTAGTTGTTACTTTTTAATCATTTTCGTGCTGATTGCACCTTTGTTATTTACAGAAATAACATACATTCCTTGGTTTAAGAAACTCAAGTCGATCGTAGATTCCGTCACGTGTGAAGCTGTGTAAACAACTTTACCCGTTAAATCTGTGATGGTTAAATCTCCGTTTCCTCCTTTCACATTCAGTTCAGAAGTGAATGGATTTGGATAAACAGCAAATTCATTCTGAGCAATTTCTTTCGTAGACAATGTACTTGTTTTGTAAGCCATGTTGTCAAGTGCAAAATATGCTGGAGTATTCATACCGTAAATCCCATTATCTGTTGATTCAAATTCGAATGAAAGTCCATAAACAGAACCCAAACTCGTCAATGAAACATTTTTCCAAGTATTTAAAATATAATGTTCCGTCGCATTGTTGGATGTAAAATCAGCTAAAAAGAAAGAAACAGAATCGGTTTTTAAATTGTTTGAATCCAATCCAAAAATCCAAAGCTTGAAAAAATCTTTCCCATCCGTTCCATCTGGTAAATTATCAGCACCATTGATGGAACCAAATTTTTTGGCATACGCATCACCGTCTCGCATCGAAATTCCAGCGTAGGTTGTATTCGTTACTTTCAAAGAATCTACAATCACTTTCACACCTTGAAAAGTAAGTTTTCCCGCTTGTGCAAAAACACCATATTTTGAACTTGAATTTGCTCCTGAACCAGGAAATGCACTGTATTGATTCGTAAAACCAGCAGTTGTAACATCTGTGGTATTGGAATAAGCAAAACCACTCCAGCTGCTGTAAGCGACTGTATAGGAATTTTCAAATCGAACTCCTTGAGTTGCAAAGAAGCCAGCTTCGTCGGATCCGTTGTAAAAAGTTTCAGGTGTTGTTAAGGGCAAGGATTCAAAATCAACAACAGTTTGTGCAGAAGCAGCAAAGCAAAAAGTTGCAAAAATTGCGGTAAAAGTAAAATTCTTCATGTTTTAAATAATTAAATAAATTAATAAAATAGAAGAAATCAGCGAACAATAATGCTTTAGATAATGGAATAGAATACCATCAAATAAGTCAGACTTTATGCTGAAGTCTTCATTAATAAAGATTGTTGGCAGGTATTCTGACTTGCTCCAACTCGATTTTGTCTTCCCATCCGCGGCCGCAGAAAGTGACATAATAAAATCGATTTAACAGAGCTTACAGCTGCAGATACAGTTCTCGATTTGAACGAGATTCCCTTTTATTCTAAAAGTTAGTACCAAAAATCTGAGGCAAAGATAGTGTTTTTTTATTTACATAGATTTAACATTTCGCTTTATGTCGCTTCGAGAATGATTTTGTTACTTTTTCCAAGGATGTTTAATCATTCCGATACTGATTCGAAACGACAAACCTCTGTAAATTCTTGTCAACTTCTCAAAAGCTAAGATTTTGAGAAGTTACTTCATACCACACGAACCGTCATTCCGAACAGAATCGAAACTAAAAAAGTTTCGTTCCTGTTCGGAATCTTTTTATTGAGCGAATGCGATGCAGGTAACTGAAATTTTTCACACTTTTGAAGATTAATTGAAAAAACGATTATCGTTTCGAAAATGATTTTGTTACTTTTTCCGAGGTCAAAAAGTAACCAAAAGGACCTTGTTGCAAGGGGCTACGCATTACCCTTCACTTCGCAAGCTGCGTGATTTCGATGAAAAATCGAAACCGGATAATGCTAATGCCCAGATCTAGGATAATGCGGAGATTGGTCTGGGGAAATCTTGCGGTTGCAAGATTTAGCTTCGACTGGGATTATTCTTTAAATTTAAAAGATTCCTCATTCGCATATTGATTCGAAACGACAAAGCTCTGTAAATTCTTGTCAACTTCTCAAAAGCTAAGCTTTTGAGAAGTTGCTTCATACCACACGAACCGTCATTCCTCCAGAATCGAAACTTTTTAGTTTCGATTCTGGAGGAATCTTTTTATTGAGCGAAGGCGATGCATTAATTTTGTCTGTTCATAAAGATTGTTTTTGCACGAATGATTGCCGCTTCGATTCTGGAGGAATCTTTTTTAGAGCGAATGCGATGTGGTTAATGGATTAAGATTGTCTATTATGGTCGATTCATCTTCGATATAAATTATCGCTTCGAGAATGATTTTGTTACTTTTTCCGAGGTCAAAAAGTAACCAAAAGGACCTTGTTGCAAGGGGCTACGCATTCCCCTTCACTTCGCAGGCTGCGTGATTTCGATGAAAAATCGAAACCGGATAATGCTAAGGCCCAGATTTAGGATAATTACAGGGATTATCTGGGGAAATCTACCTGTTGCAAGATTTAGCTTCGACTGGGATTATTCTTAAAGTATAAAAAAATTCTCATCGGTATACTGATTCGGAACGACAAAGCTTTTCAAGTTCTTGTCAACTTCTCAAAAGCTAAGCTTTTGAGAAGTTGCTTCATACCACACGAACCGTCATTCCGAACAGGAACGAAACTTTTTAGTTTCGATTCTGGAGGAATCTTTTTATTGAGCGAAGGCGATGCATTAATTTTGTCTGTTCATAAAGATTGTTTTTGCACGAATGATTGCCGCTTCGATTCTGGAGGAATCTTTTTATTGAGCGAATGCGATGCGCGGTTAATGGATTAAGATTGTCTATTATGGTCGATTCATCTTCGATATAAATTCTCGCTTCGAGAATGATTTTGTTACTTTTTCCGAGGTCAAAAAGTAACCAAAAGGACCTTGTTGCAAGGGGCTACGCATTACCCTTCACTTCGCAGGCTGCGTGATTTCGATGAAAAATCGAAACCGGATAATGCTAATGCCCAGATTTAGGATATCGCGGAGATCTTCTCGGGAAATCTTGCGGTTGCAAGATTTAGCTTCGACTAGGATTATTCTTTAAATTTAAAAGATTCCTCATTCGCATATTGATTCGAAACGACAAACCTTTGTAAGTTCTTGGCAACTTCTCAAAAGCTAAGCTTTTGAGAAGTTGCTTCATACCACACGAACCGTTATTCCGAACAGGAACGAAACTTTTTAGTTTCGATTCTGGAGGAATCTTTTTATAGAGCGAAGGCGATGCATTAATTTTGTCTGTTCATAAAGATTGTTTTTGCACGAATGATTGCCGCTTCGATTCTGGAGGAATCTTTTTTAGAGCGAATGCGATGCAATAATTGGAATATGATCGTCAATTTTATCGAGTTTGATTCACTTATTAACCGCTCTAAATTACACAGAATTACCACTACAGTTTTCGTCCGATAGTATCGAATAAAAATTAACTTTGCGGATGACCAAAAAACGAATATACATTCTTGGGATCATTACGATGCTTGTATTTCCGCTTCCGGCACTTTGGGCTTTGTGGTATTTTGAAGGATGGTCTTTTTGGCACGTACTGGATTTTAATTCGGTTTTCAAATGGCAATCGCTACTCGGTTTGGCTTGGGGCGTAATCTTTGCCTTTATCAGCATGAAATTCTTGCACAACAAATGGTTCGATCAGGAATTGAAAAAGCAAGAACAACTAATTTCAAGCATGCAGTTGAACTTATTCGATAAAATATTTCTGTCTTTCTGTGCGGGTTTTGGTGAGGAAATCTTATTTCGTTCTGGAATGCAAACTTGGGCTGGAATTTGGATCACTTCCATCGTGTTCATTGCAATTCACGGATATTTGAATCCCAAGAAACCGCGTCTTTCCTTATATGGTTTATTATTGATGCCTTTTATTTTATCGTTGGGTTACGCGCTCGAACCACTTGGAATTTGGTTTTGCATCGCAGCACATTTTTCGTATGATTTGGTTTTGTTTCTCTATATCGATGAAGATGATCAGGAAGAAAAAATGGAACAAGTTGATTTTGAATCCTAGTCAACATCTGCTCTACGATAGTCCTTTTATTTAATTGATTTCAATTCTTCTAACAAATTATCATCTTCAATAATATCTTTCACTTTATTAAAATCATACCGACATTTCGGTTTTTTGAAGTAGCCATTGAAAGAAAATGTTTTGTCTTTATCAAGCAATTCTTTTTTGTTTTTCTGAACTTCGGATTCTATAAATATTACCGTATCATTGTAAGCTTCAATTAATTGACTTTCAATATCATATTCTTTTAAATCTGTTCCAATATATTTATAAATCCCGTAACACATCATTTCGTCAGAATACAATAAATGCTCGTATTTTTGAGAATATGTAATCTGTTCACCTTCAATCATTTCTTTCTTTCTATTCTTAACAAATTTATAAATCTTAAACGAAGTAAGTAATTGAATATAAATGCTAGAATCAGAACTTCCATCAAATAAAAATTTTAACGGATGATTTTCAGAGGAAGATGCTTCATAAATTTCTTGCAATACTCTTGCAATACTATTTTTTGCTACTTCAGGTTCTTCATAAAAAGTTGCATACCAAAATTTCAAAACTGTTTCGCTATCAACTTGTTTATGAAAATCAGTATTTTGTGATTTAAATCCTTCTCCTCTTTTTGTTACGTAATCAATCCCGAAATTTTTAAAAACTTCTTTTGTCAAACTATTGAAATCTTTATTGCTTATTTTATCTTTATTGGTAATTGGAGTTTGGGTATTTGTTGCGTCGGTTATTTTTTCAATTAAACCTGGCTCTTTACTTTCATAAACTCTTACATTTACAAAAACACCTTTAAGTTTTTCTCTATTGTTTTTGTATATATCGTATAATACTCTACTAGTCTGTAATCCATTAACAATTTGTGGATTTACGACGGGTAAATTATACTTCCCATCTTGAGCTGATTTAGGAACTGTAATTTGCTCTGAAATAATAGTAATTCCATTGTTTAAAAATGGAAATAAAATAGCATCTTCACTATTTAGAGTTTTATTCATTTCTCTATTAGCTTTAAATTTTGAGGTTCCCAAAAATTGTCTGATATTTTCTTCAAAAAGTAAATCGAAGGAACCATTTATTGCTATTTCTTTTTCAATAAGCTCACATATTTCGATTGCTAATACTCTAAAATTTGCTGCTCTTGTATTTCCAATTGAAAAAGTATACAAAGCTTGATTATCTAAAAGAGAAAAGTTTGAATTTTCAGGATGAAAAGTAAACTCAACTTTTGCTCTATGATTTTTAGCCATCGAAGCTATTTTATCATAAATCCAATTAGAATCATAAATTAAAAAAAAGCGATCAGGATTATTATATGAATTATAAATATGTTCATTATTAGCATAATTTGCATCAATTTTATTTCCATTGAAAATGAAAAACAATTTGATGTCGATGATTTTTCCACTTTGAGATATATTTTTATATTCGTCAATAAATGGAGCTAAATCATTTATTTTTGTTTTACCAACTTTGTTTCCATCAACAAATATATCCTTGACATCATTTCTGAATTTATCTAATTCGTTATCTTTTAAACTAGGAGAGTTTTTACTCTGAAATACATACATTTCATAATAATCACCTAAATCGTTGAACCAAATTCCATCAATTCCACCGTCCATACTTCCTGAACGTTTGGAGTCTTTATTTTTAATGATTATTGTATCAAAAACTTCTTGAAATGGTTTGTCTAAAACTGAAGCAATACTAAAAATTTCAAATGCTAAATCCAGATTTCTTTTTGGATTTGCATCTTGAGGATATTCTTTTCCTATTCGCTCTAAAAAACCATTTATAAATAAGTCTTTGTTGTTCATCACTTTTTTAAAAACTTTAAGGTCAAATATAGTTAATAAAATTTATAAATGATAATTTTGTGTTTTTATAAGGGTTTCAAACAACTTTCCAGTTGGGTACTTATTCGTAAATAATACTTAAAATAACTGCTTATTATTACAATCCTGGTCGATGATACGAATTCCCTTTTGAAACAGGAATCACTTTTTCTTTTTTCACTGGCACTTCTTCTTCCGTTTCTACAATAAACTCAAAGATGGTTTCCAAAATAATCCAACAAAAAACCAAAGGAAATAAAAGTATTTTCCCAATTCGTTTCAATCCGACAGAATATTTTAAATCCATTGTTGAAAGTTGTCTTCGCTCCTTTTTCAATTCTTCTTTTTCTGCAACATATTCTTGACTTGAATCAACTCTGAAAAAATAACTGGCTTGTTTTGAGAAATCTTTTGCGACGAAAAAATTTTGGAATCCAGTCATTTTGGTCGTCCCATTTTCTGAATTATAGCGACTCATTGCAGGTTGATAACCAAACGTTGTTGGTGGTAAAAATTGTTGAAAATAATTAAATATTGCCTGCATGATATCGTAAATTAAGTATGCTGCAAAGCACGGGAAAATTCAATGAAATCAAATAAAGATTAAGTCGAAATACTTAATTAAGCAATAGATTAAGTATTAAACTAAATTATAATTAAGCATTTAATAGTTGCTACTTAATTATTCTTATCTTTGTCTCATGCGTTTTAGAGCGACATATTATCCACTTGAATACATTGAAAATAAGCTCAATGTGTTATTTCCAAACTTGGAAACAGTGATTGCCATCTCTAAAAATGAACAGAAATTAAGTGTTTCCATTGATAAAACTCCGCTTCCACTCAAAGAGACGGATTCCATGACGGTTCAAAAATGGCGCAATCGTCCCGGAACTTATAGTTGGATGTGTCCTCAAGATTTCCCTTGGAGTGACCTTCAAATTCAGTCAAACAAGCAATTGGAATTGGCTGATGAGAATCGAAATCGGATGCTTCTCCTCTACTTTATTTCGCCTGTCGACCAAATGAAAGACTTGCTTGCGATCTGTTTTCCGCAAAACACCAAGTTTTTTGGTTTGCAAAAAGAACTTCAAGATTTCACGACGGATGAAAAAATGATTGTTGGCGAAATGCTGCATCAATTGCTGAGTTCTGAATATTATCAAACGATTCAAGAAACAGAAAATTTAAAACTGCTTCAACGATTCCAAGAAAAGAAAATTCAAAAATCAGTTTTAAATTCCAACGAGCATTATGAACAATTCTTTCAAGCCACTTGCCAACGTGCCATGCGGAAATTGGAAGCTGAAAATAACGTTCACCTCGAATTGGATACCGAATCTTTTGGTTTCTTAGCACAACATAGTCGCTCTGAAAAAGATATTTTACAAGCGATTTCAAAGGCAATGGAATTAGCGATGCTGATTCAGCCAACAGGAAATCGTTTTTTACTTGAAATGTTGCATTTTGAGAGTGTGATTGACGTTTCGAATCCAATATCTGACTCCCAAAATAAGGATCAGAAAGTCATTGATTTATTAAACAGATACGAAGAAGCTGCTTTCTTGGCGCAAAAATCTGGTTTTATTGTCAACGGTAAAAACGTCGCGCGATTCATGTCGCCCGAAATTTCTCCACCGGCAATTACGGATGCCCTAAAGAAAAACAAAGCGAAAATTGAAAAGATGATGCCGATGTTCCCGAACGAATGGCAATTGATTCGAAAATCGTTAAAGCCTTTGCGAGAGATTGAAGAATTTCCAACACAGCGAATGGTTGTGTGATCTCATTTTTCTTGAAATTCCTTCGTCATCAAATTCTTGTAAATGAAATAAATTGATAGCGTAATCGAAATCAACGAATGCGTTTCTCGGCGTTCAAACAGAAATTATTCTCAAGTAATTGCGCTTATTTTTTCTTATTCTTCTCCTCAATCCAACGCGACATATACATCGTACTTTTCATCGTATGATGTTGTAAAATCGAACCCGTAAAATTATGCTGGCGGTGGTTTATTATGTTATCGGTAAGATTTGATAAACAAGTTGTAAAATCCGTAGTGATTTTATCTTTAGAAAATCGTTGTTTTAAGATCTCAAATCCAGCTCGCTGCGCTTGTTTCCAAATATCCTGTTTTTCATATAATTCGACTGCTTTTTGAGCAAATTCAATTGGATCGTCGCATACGAAACCATTCCAAGGATTTTCTCCGTGCATCGATTCAGAGCCAATGCTTGTTGTCACACTCGGAGTTCCGGCGTACATCGACTCCAACAATTTCCCTTTTATTCCTGCTCCAAATCGCAAAGGCGCTAGACAAACTCGAGCATTTCCAAAAACTTCAGTTGCTGAAACCGCTCTTCCTTCGACTAGAAATCCTGTTTTTGGATGGTGTAAATTCAACACTTTTTCTGAACAATATGCGCCATAAATCTTTAATTCAACTGTAGGTAAAACTTTACGTATCAAAGGCCAAATAGTTGTTTTTAAATAATGTACGGCATTCCAATTGGGTTCGTGCAAGAAATTCCCAATGAACACAAAATCTTTCTTTTCTTCGAAGGATTTTAATTGAACTTGCTCTTCCTCCGATTTAACATCCATCCAAATTGGAAGATATAAAAGTATCTGATCAGAAATCTGAAAAACATCTTTTAGGATGTTCATCTCAAATTCAGAAATCATCAAGGAAAGATCGCATCTCAATATACTGGCAATTTCTCTTTTGGCAAAGTCTGAATACAAATCCGTTTTTTCAAAAGGTCGATTTTCTTTCAAGGTAATTTGTCGCGCTTGTCGCAGGCAATGTAAATCTTCCGTATCCAAGATTCGAATCGCATTGGGACAAACCTCTGCAACGCGCCAACCATACATTTCTTCCATCATAAAACGATCGAACAAAACGTAATCTGGTTGCAAATCTGTCAGAAGAAGATCTAGCGAAGAATTGTTGAGTTGAATCATTTCCGTGCGAACACCTATGGATTCCAACGGAAAAGAAAACTCACTTTTTGCCGCAGCACATGCAAAAACAATTTCCATTTTCAACGATTGAAAATACGCTATCAATTGAATCATTCTGCCACCAGCGGCGGAAGAATTCGGTTCTGGAAAAACAAAACCAAGGATTAAGATTTTTTGATTGGAAAACATGGTGCTTGAAAAAGCCATTTATTCTCGACTCCGATTTCGGTGTGCGGCGATGATGTCTCTTAGCAACACTTTTCTGAAAATAATCGTCACCAGAATACTGTAAAAAGCAGAAAGTAAGATCATTCCCAACATGGAAATCGTGGTAATGGAAAATGCAGAAATTGTTGCTCTCGTACTGTTTTCCATTTCCTGATAGATTTGTTTTGCATCTAGAATTTCAAATGCTTCGTTACTTGCTTTAATTTGCTTCAACATTGCTGGATCAGCCAATCCTTTCTGGTATTCTACCAATTTATCTTGGATCATCGTTTCGATGTAACCAGGATTGATGTAGGCGTAAAAAAGATAAATAAAAGAAACCACGACAATTCCGTAAGAAACACCAGTGGTCATTCCTGCTTTGATGTCACTCATTGCGTTTCCCTGCGAAAAGCCTTCCTTTTTTTTGTGCAAATACAATCCAATAGAAATACTGGAAAGCAATAAAAACATGTTGATTAAAACGGTTGGAATTATATCGCCATGAGATAGGTGTGCAAAGCTAAAGATGAGTTTTATTGCAACGAAAATCAATGCAATCAACACTCCTGTTTTAACGGTAATCTTCATACTAAATAAGATTGAAAATAAAAATGCAGGTTTGCTTTAAACAAACCTGCATCCAATATTATCGATTCATGGATACTAAAAATTCCTCGTTGGATTGCGTATTGGCCATTTGGTTTTTCACAAATTCCATTGCTTCCACTGGATTCATATCCGCAACAACACGACGTAGAACGTAGATTCGTTGCAACATTTCTTTGTTAATCAATAAGTCATCGCGACGCGTACCTGAAGCAATGATGTCGATTGCTGGGAAAATACGACGGTTTGAAATCTTGCGATCCAATTGCAATTCCATGTTACCCGTTCCTTTGAATTCTTCAAAAATAACTTCGTCCATTTTAGAACCTGTATCAACCAAGGCAGTTGCCAAGATGGAAAGGGAACCTCCGTTTTCGATTTTTCGTGCTGCTCCGAAGAAACGTTTTGGTTTGTGCAATGCATTGGCATCGACACCACCAGAAAGTACCTTTCCAGACGCTGGTGAAACCGTATTGTATGCACGTGCTAAACGCGTGATTGAGTCTAGTAAAATACAAACATCGTGACCACATTCAACCATTCTTTTCGCTTTTTCCAAAACGATATTCGCCACTTTTACGTGTCTTTCAGCTGGTTCGTCAAACGTTGAAGCAACTACTTCAGCGCGAACACTTCTCGCCATATCTGTTACCTCTTCTGGACGTTCGTCAATTAACAAAACGATCAAATAAACTTCTGGGTGATTGGCTGCAATTGCATTCGCAACATCTTTCAATAGCATTGTTTTACCCGTTTTCGGTTGTGCAACGATCAATCCACGTTGTCCTTTACCGATTGGCGCAAACATGTCCATGATTCTCGTTGACATTGTTTCGTCTTTGTGTCCTGTTAAATTGAACTTTTCGTTCGGAAACAAAGGTGTCAAATATTGAAAAGGAACACGGTCGCGGATGTACGATGGATGTCTTCCGTTGATTGAATCTACACGAACCAATGGGAAAAATTTCTCACCTTCTCTTGGCGGACGAATGCTTCCCAGTACGGTATCTCCCGTTTTCAAACCAAATAATTTGATTTGACTTTGAGAAACATATACATCATCTGGTGATGCTAAATAATTATAATCGGATGAACGTAAGAAACCAAATCCTTCTTGAATTACTTCCAAAACACCTTCAGCACTAACAATTCCTGATAAATCGTACAATTCTTCTTGAACTTCTTGCTCAGATTTTTGTTGATTTGGGTTTTGTTTCTTTTGATTTGGGTTTTGATTTGGATTCTGGTTAGGATTTTGATTCGGATTCCTGTTTGGATTCTGATTTGGATTCTGATTCCTATTTTGATTTTGGTTTGGGTTCTGATTCCGTTGATTTGGATTCTGATTTGGATTTGTTCTTTCAGGTGTAGAAGTTTGATCTGCTGAAGAAATTCGTTCTACATTCTTCTTCTGAAAAGGTTTTTTCTCCGTGCCATCCGCATTTAATTGATTTGGATTTCTGGGTGTAATGCCTTGTCGAATATCTCTGCCTTTTGGCTTATTTTCAGTTTTATCTTCTGTTGCACTTTCTGATTTTACCTCAGTTAGTGTGTTTTCAGAAAATAAATCGGTTTTAATTTCTTCTTTATCAGTTGCTGTTGTGTCAGAAACCGCATCTGGTCGAACTCCGACAATTACTTTTTCAACGCCAATTCTTCTTCGTCTTTTTACAGGAGCATCCGAATTTTCAGTTGATTCAGTTGGAGTATCTGTTGCTGATTCTTCAACTACAACCACTTTTTTAGCTTCTTTTACTGGCTTTGGTACTTTGTCAACTTTTTCAGCTTTCGCTACTTTTTCGATTTTTTCAGTTGGTGCGTTTTCTTGACCAGCAATCGCTTGAATTAATTCCGCTTTTTTGAAAGATTCAACTTTTTTGATTCCTGCTGCCTTGGCAATTTCACGCAAATCAGGGAGTTTCTTACTCTCTAAATCCTGTATATTCATATATATGAATTAGTAATTACTATTTAAAGTATTATTAAATTATAAAAATAGTATGTGATTTGATAATTTGATAATTTCGTACAGATTTGTATCGACACTGCAATATTAACAATTTTCTGTTTATCTACAAGTGTTTTGAAAAATTATTTTTGATTAAGGTAACGGAGAAAGAGTAAATAGGATCCGTAAATAGATTTTCATTGGTTGAGGAATCTGTTTAACATGGTTTGAAATTAAATTCCATTCGAAATAAAGATTTATATATAATTGAAATGATTATATGTTTTTAATAATCCGAAAAAAGCACAGCCTTCAATTAAGAAAACTGTGCTTTTTGGAAATTTATTTAGTAATCTTTATTTTTTTACAAATTTAATATTTTGAACATCTATGCCCGAAACAGTTGTGATTTTAATGAAGTAAATTCCTTTCATCAGTTTGCTG
>JAQVCM010000026.1 GCA_028689775.1 Crocinitomicaceae bacterium | reverse complement strand
AATACAGAATGCTCATACAAAATGGGATGGACAAATATTTGCTTGGGCTGCTATTAGAAATGATTTAAATCACTACTTTGGTGATAGAATTAAATAGCTGGTTGACACAGTTCATTGAACACTCCCCTTAAACAAAAGCATTTTCTAAATACTGAAATGATTTAAAGGAACAAACTGTGTATTCGGATTAAAAGCACTAAAATTCTATTTCTTCTCCAAAACAATACTCGTAATCTCAGGTCTAATCCCTACTCTTCCCATGTATCCCAAACAACCTAAACCTCGATTTACATACAAATATTGATCGCCGTTTGGATATAATCCGGCCCATTTTGGGTAAATGTATTGCGATGGACTCCATTTCACATAGCCTGGAATTTCGATTCCGAATTGGAAACCGTGCGTGTGCCCAGCTAATGTTAAATCGATATCTGGCTGCATGTTCATCACTTCAGCATCATAGTGACTTGGATCGTGAGAAAGTAAGATTTTAAAATCGAACGCTTCTGTTCCTTCCAAAGTCTCTTTTAGTTTTCCGTATTTCGGGAAATATTTGCTTTTACCCCAATTCTCAACACCTAAGAGCGCAAATTTATCTCCGTTTTTCTCGATTGAAACCGCTTCATTCAATAAAAGATTCCAACCGAGTTTTTTATGAAGATCGTGCATTTGATCCATGTTCTTCACTTTTTCAGCTTCTGAACTCCATTTTTCATAATCGCCATAATCGTGATTTCCGAGCACACTGAAAACTCCATGAGGCGCTGAAAGTTGCGATAAGATTGAAATGAACGGAAATGCTTCGTCTGTTCGATTATTGACCAAATCTCCAGTGAAAACAATCATATCTGGCTTTTCTTCCATCACCAAATCTACCGCTTTTTGAATCTGACGATTGTTTTGTAAACTTCCGGTGTGAATATCTGATAACTGCACAATTTTAAATCCATCAAAAGCTGCAGGTAAATTCTTGAATTTCATTCTTGGACGGTGAATTTTGAAATCATAAGCCGTTTTGACAATTCCATAAAGCATTGTGCCAAGAGGAATTGCTGCCATTCCCAAGGCGAGTTTAGACGTGAAGTTTCTTCTATCCATTTGAGTCGCATCTGGAAAGATTGGATTCTTTTTCTTTTTAAAAATCAACCTCACTCCTTTGATGATGCTTGCGATTCCAAAAACCAAAGCGATAATCAATTTGGGAATCATCAGCATGAAATAAACATTCACAAGGATGTTTCTGGTATAATTGGAATCAATTAATCGACTTCCAAAAAACAAACTATAAAGTCCTAAAGTAGCAATCCACCAGATCCAATTGAAGCGTTTCAACTTGGATTTAGAATCCACAAAAAAAGCTCTCATTGCTAAATAAGAGCCAATTTCTGTCCATAGCAAAATGGATAAGATGATAAAAGGAGAGATTATTTTACTCATGTATTTTTAAGGCTTCAGTATAAACGAATCTCAAAAATACATTTTATAAGTTTTACGCTCTTTTTGTTAACTATAAATTATTAATTCACTTTCAAGATTTTCTTACTGTGACGTTCGTTTTTGTTTGCAAAATTCAGAATGTACATTCCTTCAGGCAAACCAGAAATATCAATGGATGAAGAATCGACGATTTTAAAATCAACTTTTCTACCTGTTACATCCGTTACGAATAAATCGCTCAGAATCAGATTAGCCCCATTATCAACCTGAATCGTCACATTCCCCGTCGTTGGATTGGGATAAATCAAGGCTTCAGACTTTGCAAGATCAGCAGCAGAGACAAAACCACTAAATTTCAAATTCAAAACTGGAGCCAACTCTGGATCAGAAGCATCTGTAAATTTCACTTTGGAAGCAGAAACTCCTGGCGCACTAAGCGCAATCTGAATTTTTCCATTTTGAATGAAGGGAAGCAAATTCGCAGGTAAATCCAAACGAACCCATTTACCAACCGCATCCGTTCCAAAAACACAAGGAACGGCAGTTGCATCGCCAGAAGCAGAAAAATCAGATGCTTCCAAGGTACTTTGAGCACCAAAAAAGCCGTGTTTTAATTTCACTTCCAGACCAGAAGTTAAAAAGTTGGTTCCAGTTATTTCATCAATTCTTAGAAATACCGATGCTTTCTCAATTGCTTCGTTAGCCATTTGCACGTCGAAGGAAAAAATAGAGGACATCGATTCTCCATTTTCTTGTCCAACATATTGATCAGCAAGAATGTTATTCAAAGACGTAACCGTTCCAGATTCATTGAAAGTTGCAGTTGCATATACGTCATCCATCAACAATTTATGGTAAAATTTGCGGCTATGATTTGAAACCATTTCATAATAACCAGCTGCTGACAAATGGAAACAATCTCTAAAAAGACCGTAATCACGCATCGTTGTTTTTGGAGATGGATACGCTGGATTTCCATAAGGCATTGGCACCGTAAAAGCAGGATACGTTCCTCCAGGAGCAACGCCCAAAGGAACAGTTTGGCCAAAAGCATATTGCATCAAACCAGTCGCAGGAATAACTGTTACTTGTGGATCAGCACTATATTGATTAAAAATTCGATCTGTAAACAGGTTTTGAACCGCATTCAATTGTGTGAAAGTTGGAAAACCCATTCCTTGCCACGTGCTGTAAAAAGGATGATTCGCTTGCACCAAAGTTGGCAAGGTACCAATCACTTCACCAAAATTGGTATAGGTATAACCACTCCACAAAATTTGAATTCCAGGTCGAACTGATTTAATAAAAGTAACAAGTGAGTCCAAGCGACCCAATACCGCATCTTGAATCGAATCGGTTTGTTGTGGTGTGAAATTCACATTCCAGCCTCCCAACACATCGTTACCTCCAATGCTCAAGTGAACAATGTTGATCGATGGAAATTCAAGTAACTTATCTTGAATCTGTTGTTGTTTTGCAGGCAAAAGAAAATCATCCGTTTCGGCACCATTTTCAGATAAAACTAAATCTGTATAATAGGTGTAATTGGAATGACCCCAATCTTTCATCACCTTACTAATCGTTTGATCGACATTCATAAAGAAAGCCCAACTATCTCCGACCAATAAAATTCGATTTTCAGAAGTCTCCGTACATTGAGAATTAGAATAAAATGAGAATTGCGTTAAAAGAAGTACTCCGAGTAATATTTTTTTCATCTGTATGGTTTTAGTTGCTTACTGATAATCGTAAATATAGCAGTTTTGACAAAAAAAGACACAGAAAGAATTCAAAAACCTTGAAAAAGAAAAAAAAACAAGATTAAAGAGGTCCATCTGATATTTTCATTGTACTTTTACGACGCAAAATTATCGGAATAATGAACTTACACGAATATCAAGGAAAATCCATTTTAAACAGCTTTGGTGTGGCAACACAACGAGGAAAAGTTGTTGATAAGGTCGAAGATGCAGTTGCTGCAGCGAAGGAATTAACAGAAGAAACTGGTACAAGCTGGTACGTAGTGAAAGCACAAATCCACGCAGGTGGACGTGGTAAAGGAACTGTTGAAGAAACAGGATCTCACGGTGTTGTTTTAGCAAAAGGAATTGACAAAGTCGAAGATACTGTGAAAGGTATTCTTGGTGGTCACTTGACAACTGCTCAAACAAACGGAAAAGGTAAATTAGTAGGAAAAGTTTTAATCGCTGAGGATGTTTACTATCCTGGTGAAACTGAACCAGCTGAATTTTACATGTCTGTTTTACTTGACCGTGATTCAGGACGTAACGTGATCATCTATTCTACGGAAGGTGGAATGGATATTGAAACGGTTTCTGAAGAAACACCTGAGTTGATTTTCACGGAGTCTATTGACCCACGTGTTGGTTTACAAGGTTTCCAAGCTCGTAAAATCGCTTTTAATTTAGGTTTATCAGGTGAAGCTTTCAAACAAATGACAAAATTCATCCCTGCATTATACAATGCATTTGAAGGATGTGATGCTTCTATGTTTGAGATCAACCCTGTGTTGAAAACATCTGACAATAAAATCATCGCAGTAGATGCGAAAGTTACTTTAGACGGAAACTCACTTTTCAGACACCCTGATTACGCAGCAATGCGTGATACATCTGAAGAAGATCCAACAGAAGTTGAAGCTGATAAAGCAGGATTGAATTTCGTAAAACTAGACGGTAACGTTGGTTGCATGGTTAACGGTGCTGGTTTAGCAATGGCTACGATGGATATCATCAAATTATCTGGTGGTAATCCTGCAAACTTCTTAGACGTAGGTGGTACCGCAGATGCTGAAAGAGTTGAAAAAGCTTTTGGAATTATCTTAAAAGATCCAAACGTGAAAGCAATTTTGATTAACATTTTTGGAGGAATCGTTCGTTGTGACCGTGTTGCTCAAGGAGTTGTTGATGCATACAAAAACATGGGTTCTATTCCAGTTCCAATCATTGTTCGTTTACAAGGAACAAACGCTGTTGAAGCGAAAAAATTGATTGACGAATCAGGATTGAATGTTCATTCAGCTGTATTGCTTCAAGAAGCTGCTGACTTGGTAAAAGAAGTTTTGGCATAAGATTGACAGATTAAAGATGGCAGATTGCAAATTAGAAGAATACAGATTTTAAACAATCTGTAATTTGAAATCTGCAATTTGCAATCAAAAAGCATATATAAAAGCTGAATTCAAATTGAATTCAGCTTTTTTTCATTAAAAAAGATTTTATTTTGGGGTCATTATTTAGAACAGAAAAAATTATTTACAAAACACCTGCTGAGATTGAAATCATGCGCGAGGCAGCTCAAATTGTAAGTAGAACATTGGGAATTATCGCAGCGGAAGTTAAGCCGGGAGTTCAAACTATTTATTTGGATAAAATCGCTGAAGAATACATTCGTTCTCAAAACGCAATTCCTGGATTTTTAGGAATGTACGATTTTCCAAACACACTTTGTATCTCTGTCAACAATGAAGTTGTTCACGGCTATCCATCCAAGAGAGAATTGAAAGATGGTGACATCGTTTCTGTTGATTGCGGTTCTGTATTTGAAGGATTTTATGGCGATCATGCCTACACCTTTGAAGTGGGCGAAGTAGACCCTGCAATTCATAAATTATTAGAAGTTACCAAAGAATGTTTGGAAGTTGGTATTCAGGCTACCAAAGTTGGGAATCGTTTGGGCGATATTGGTTGGGCAATTCAAAATCACGCTGAAAATCACGGCTACGGCGTTGTACGCGACTTGGTTGGTCACGGATTAGGCAGAACGATGCACGAAGAACCACAAGTTCCAAATTACGGTCGCAGAGGTCAAGGCAAAAAGATTCAAGAAGGATTGGTAATTGCCATCGAACCAATGATTAACTTAGGAACAGAACGCGTAATTACTGCCGATGATGGTTGGACAATCCTTACAGCTGACGGACACGTAAGTGCTCATTTTGAGCACGACGTTGCGGTTGTAAACGGAATGCCTGAAGTACTTTCCACCTTTAAGTATGTGGAAGAAGCTTTGGCAAAAAAGAATAAATAAACTGATTTTGACTGAAAAGATCGAAAACTCAGATTTTCAACTTGAAAAAAAGACGATACAATTAAGTATCCTCTCTCTAATTATGTATGGGATCATCAGTCTACTGACTGGTGGTCCTTTTGCGTTTTTCCCCATCAATGAATTGGTGTTTTTTGGAGTGGTGAGTTATTTCGCAACTTCAAATTTCAAAAAAGCAAAGGTGAGTTACCTCCTATTTTTGATATTTGCAGGGCTGGGATTACTCAAAAACCAGTTGTTTCTTGGATTCTTCATGACCAACCTACAAATTACGGATTTTCTAAATAATCCACCTGTAAAGTACATTCCGTACCTTATTTTTGCATTCATGTTGCTTGAAATGCTGCGTTTCTTCTTTTTAACGAAAAGTAATATTTTTATTTTCCCTCTAATTCTTTCTATTTTCATCTTCGGAACGTATATAAATACCTACACTTTTCAAGTTCTTTCTCTCCTCCTATTTTTCATTTTCGTGACATATTACTTCAAAACAAAAAAAGAAAGCGATCCGAGCTATTCAAAATCACTCTATTTATTGTGGTTTTTGATTTTATTCTTAAAACTTAGCACTTTGTTTTCCATGTACTTATATGACTTCGAAATGGACTTTTAAAATAAAACAAAAAATGTTTTAAAATTATGTGTTGATTAGCTGAAAAATTACTACTTTTGCGCACGTTCTTTGGACAAAATGGAGGAGTGGGTGAGTGGCTAAAACCACCAGTTTGCTAAACTGACGTACGGGTAACTGTACCGCGAGTTCGAATCTCGCCTCCTCCGCTTTTTATTTATCAAAAAGCTTGCAGGTGATTAATTTATTATTACCTTTGCACTCCCAAAAGAGGGAAAGCAAAAAGAATTGAAGATGTGTTTACACATCCATTGAAATAGAATAAAATCGAGAAATCTTCTCGGGGTGTAGCGTAGCCCGGTATCGCGCCTGCTTTGGGAGCAGGAGGCCGTCAGTTCGAATCTGGCCACCCCGACAAAAGGGGATGAGAAATCATCCCCTTTTTTTTGACTTTGTTTTTATTGATTTCAATACAAATAAGGCCCCGTAGCTCAGCTGGATAGAGCAACTGCCTTCTAAGCAGTAGGTCACACGTTCGAATCGTGTCGGGGTCACATTAACGACATTAAATCCGTATAAATTTTTAGATTTATACGGATTTTTTCGTTTAAGGAAAGTTTTGATTTCAACTTCTTGAATAGCGAGCTTCTTTCGTTATCTTCAACTGCCCAATAAACAACTTGATAATTCCAGAGTTTCTAAAAACTAAAAAACTCCATTCACAAATCTTTTCGTTTCAAAGAATTAATTAGTTGTTAATATTTGTTTACATCGTACATTGAACGCATTTTAGTGTTATCTTAGGATGTAGCGTATAAACCTCCGGATTTAAAATCAAGGAAAGTGAATAATAAAATCATTCTTCTTTGGTTGTAGGGCAATGAACTAAATAAATCGACATGAAAACGAAAATAGAATTACAACAGGACATTACGAACATGACCAACCTTATATCTGAACAGTTTCCAGAATTGACCAAATACATTCTAGAAATGCCAGAAAGCAATTCAGAACGTGAAGATGTGAACCTCAAAAACTTGGTAGATTATCATCATTCTTTAGAGGCCATTGTAGCAAAGTATTCGAATACGCATGCAGGTAAAGAAGCTAAAAACAAAAATGAAGAATTTCCGGGTTATCCACGCTACCCTACTTCTGAAGATATTTACAGCAAATCCCAAGAAGAAAAAGATTTGAATCCGGAAGATCCTTCCAAAAAGAAAACAATCAATCAAGAAGGAAGTTTCAACGAGAAAAGTTTTCATGAAGACATGTCTGGCGCAGACTTAGATGTTCCAGGTTCTGAATTGGACGATCAGCAAGAAAGCATTGGAAGCGAGGACGAAGAAAATAATTACTACAGTTTGGGCGGAGACAACCACACTGATTTAGAGGAAGATCAAGGCTAAAATCTAAAATAGTATCCAGTTAGAATCAATTAATAAATTTAAAAAAACAACAACATGACAATTCAATTTAACACAGACAAAACAATCGAAGGAAGCGAAAGACATCAGAATTACTTTACGCCGATCATTCAAGAAGGTTTAAAAAGATATGATTCTCAAATCACGAGAGTTGAAGTGCACATTTCAGACGAAAATGGTAAAAAAGATGGATTTAACGACATGCTTTGTACGCTGGAAGTAAGGCTTGAAGGTCAAAAACCAACAGCAGTAAAATCACAAGCAAATACCGTTGAAAAAGCTGTTTCAGGAGCGATTGACAAAATGAAAGCTTCTTTAGATACCATTTTAGGCAAACTTCAAAATCACTAAGATTGAGTTTTTAAATTGGAATCAGCAGAAAAATCATTTTAAAAAGTAAGTATTTAGGAGGTTTTGATGAATCAAAAAATCAATTCACGAAAGACGCAAATGGAAATTCTGTTTGCGTCTTTTTTGTGTTGGTAGAAATTGTAAAATATTCAGTAGCCAATCGAACAGCAACTCCTCCGCAGTTTCAGAAAACAATTCTTGAAATTTATTGAAAGATAACCAGCAATGATTTCGAGTAATTTGTTTCGGCGCTTTCGAAATTTAAATTGTTCATTTTACAACTAAAAAAGTGTGAAATACGGCATCACTTTTTTCCGCGGATAAAACGACCTCATCAACAACAAAAAGTTTCTATGTTTAAAACATCCTATAAAATAGACTGAAAATTTCAGTATTGACGAGCATCTTTCAAATATCTAAAAGCAACTATACACATCTATTTTCGTTTTAACTGAACAAAGCGATTCTTATTTACGATAAATGTATCAATCGTAAGATGCTGCATCTTTCCGCAGAAAAGAAACGTTGTGTTAATACAAAAAAAACAGATAAAGCTACTTAAAACAAGATTATGAAAATAACTACGCTACAAAGAAATTTAAAATCAAGCCTACTTTTTCTCAGTTTTTTATGCGGTATGAATGTAAATTCACAAACGGTTACAACATTGGCTGGAAGTACTTCGGGTTACTTGGATGGCTTAGGACTTGCAGCTCGATTTAACGGTCCATCAGGAGTCGCTGCTGATAACAATGGAAATGTTTTTGTGGCGGACAGAATTAATCACCGCATTCGAAAAGTTAATTCTGAAGGAGTTGTAAGCACTTTTGCCGGAAGTGGCGTACAGGGATCGTTGGACGCCACAGGAACAATGGCTCAATTTAACTATCCGACGCAACTTGCCATTGATTTAAACGGAAACCTGTATGTAGCTGACGCGGTAAATCACCGCATTCGAAAGATCTCTAGCGCAGGAGTAGTAACAACTTTAGCTGGTAGCACGGATGGTTTTGCTGATGGTGTTGGAAATGTAGCCCAGTTTTATTATCCTGAAGGAGTTGCCATAGATAATGCAGGAAACGTGTATGTCGCTGACGCCGGTAATCATGCCATCCGAAAGATAACAGCTGCTGGAGTTGTAACAACTTTGGCTGGAACTGGTGATTTTGGCTTTGCTGATGGCGCCGGAAATGTAGCAAAATTTTATACGCCATGCGCTGCTGCTGTAGATGCAGCCGGAAATATTTACGTGACTGAAAAACAAGGCAATCGCATCCGGAAAGTTTCCCCGGTTGGAGTTGTAACAACTTTTGCAGGGAATGGAAATTTAGGAAGTGCAGATGGCCCAGCAACCCAAGCAGAATTTAACGCTCCCTTAGCTGTGACAGTCGACGCAACAGGAACTCTTTATGTAGCAGATGCAGGAAATAATCGCATCCGAAAAATAACAGCTGGTGGAGTTGTATCAAGCTATGCAGGAAGTACCTCTGGATATATAGATGGTTTAGTGGCAACGGCAAAATTCTTTTATCCTGCTGGCGTATGTGTGGCGAATGACGGCACAATCTTTATTGGTGAATCAGGTGGTCATCGAATTAGAAGAATATCATCTACCTTAGGTATAGATAGTTATCAACTAGATAATCAATTATCAGTTTACCCAAATCCAACATCAAACACAATCCATTTCGAGTTGAATAATTTAAGCATATCAGAAATTACAATTTTAGATTTGAACGGTAAGTCTGTTGATTTCAAAGATCATTTTAACGGTGAAAACACGCTGAATCTTGGAAATCTTCAAGACGGATTTTATACCTTACAAATAACTACTGACCAAGGAATTGTTTATAAGAAGATCTTAAAAAACTAACTGGTTTGAAAAGTTATTAAAGGAATTCAATCGGTAATTTTATTTTTTAACACATTAGAAAAGGCTGACTCAATTCAATTTGGGTCAGCTTTTTTATTGGCACCTAATTTACATTTAATTTAACAGACTTCTCTCCTATTTGCCGCTTCAAATGATTCAATATAGCTATCTTTAGAACTTCGAAAATAGGATTATATGAATACTGTAAAATGGAATACCACAGATTTAACGCAAATTAACGCATTCAATCGAAATACGATGATGGAATTATTAGACATCCAATGCATCGAAATGGGTGAAGACTTTATTGTTGCTACGATGCCTGTGGATCATCGCACACATCAACCAATGGGATTGTTGCACGGTGGAGCAAGTGCAGCATTGATTGAAAGTATTGGTTCCGTTGGTTCTGCTTTGCTTTGCGATTTAACGAAGGAATATCCAGTAGGTCTAGAAATCAATGCAAATCACATTGGTGGAATAAAATCTGGATTGGTAAAAGCAATTGGAAAAATTGTTCACGCTGGAAAAAGAACCCACGTTTGGCAAGTAGATATTTTTGATGATGCAAATGAGAAATTAATTTGTATGGGAAGATTAACCGTAATGATTGTTCAGAAAACATGATCGATATGCTCTTATTCCGTTTTCCTGGAAGTGAGAAAAATGAACTGAAAGGAAATTTCTCTTCTTTGGATGAAGTTTCAAAGAATGATTCTGACAAAAAACTGCAGGGATTTATATTTTCAAATTTTGACAATTCAGCTTGTTACTTATTTACTCCAGATTTTAGTTTGGATGAAACAAGTTCTGAATTTCATTTTAAAAAAGAAAAGCCGTATTCGATTTCAAAAGATGCTTATCTCCATCAAGCAGCAGATTTTCTACAGGAAATACAAAATCAAAATATTGGCAAAGCGATTCTGTCTCGCATTAAAAGTGAAAATTTTGACAGCTCCAAAACCTTTGAATTGTATCATCAGCTTTGCGAAACCTATCCAGAGGCATTGGTATACCTTGTCTCAAGTGTTGAATTTGGAACTTGGATTGGTGCTAGTCCGGAAGTATTGGTAGAAACGGATGACGATATACTTTACACCATGGCTTTGGCAGGCACTAAGAAAGACGCCAAAACAGCATGGACGGAAAAAGAAATGGAAGAACACGAATTGGTTTCCGATTTCATTGTAGATCAATTGAAAAACTTTGAATTAAACAACATTGAATCCGTTGGTCCATTTGAATCTGAAGCAGGGCCAGTTACGCATTTGCAAACGAATATCAACGCTGATCTTCTTGGAAAATCTCCTTGGACCATTACCAAAAGCCTACATCCTACTCCAGCAGTTAGTGGAATGCCACGAAATGAAGCATTGAAGTTAATTGAAAAAACAGAAAAGCATCAACGGGAATTATACGCAGGAATAGTCGGTGTTTTAGATTCTGAAACGACGCGCCTCTTCGTTAATTTAAGATGTGCACAAATTCAAGAAAATGAAATCTTTTTATATGTTGGAGGTGGCTTTACCGCTGAATCTATTCCTTTGGATGAATGGAGCGAGACGGAAAACAAAAGCAAAACTTTGTTGAATGTATTGAATCAGTTGAAAGCATAAATTTTAAAAAAGCGTCAAGCTATAAAAACAACTCATAAAAAGCAAAAAGCGAGGACATTTAAAATGCCTCGCTTTTTCGTTTTTAATTAATTTAATGAATCTATTTCAATGTAAAACTATCCGTACCGATTAATTGACCGTCAACAAATATTTTCACTTTATAAGCTCCTTTTGCAAATTCTTTTCCAGATTGGTTAAAGAAAATCGCAACGTCAATGCTTTGATTGTTGTAGTCAATTTCTTTCTTATCAGAGTAAGCAATTGCACCGTCATCCGTCTGCATTGTGTTTGTAGAACTAGACTGCAACGTTTTACCATCCGGATTAACAATTTGCATGTACACCACTTTACGTCCTGGAGCAGCAATTGTATTTTCTCCAATTGTAAAACTTGATTTAATCATTGAAGTGTTTTTCGCTTTGTTGGTATCGTCAGTCGTGTTATTTAATTTCATTCTTAAACCGCCTGAAGAGAAACCATACGCTTGTAATTTAGATCCTTTTTTCACTTTTTCAGATGCAGTTTCTGCTTCATTTCTATATTGATCTCTTTCAGTCGAAGCTTCGTTCAATTCACTCGTTCTTGCTTCTAAATCTGTATTTAAACGTAAGTTCAACGTATTCAGTGAGTCAATTTGCTTCACATAACCTTTCATAATTCCACGCAAAGTTTCATTTTCTTTACGCATCGTGTATAGTTGTCGTGCACTGAATTTTTTAGAACTGTTTAATTCATCCAATAAAGTTTGAATTTTTTGTTTCTGAATGTTGATACTATCCGCCTGCTTGACATCTTTCGATTTCAATTTGTCATACGTATCCAACATGTTTTGGAAATCAGTTTTTAAATCTGCAGTCATGTTATCAGAATAACCAGACATCATGTTGCTCATTCCATCCATGTCAGCTTGTAAGCCTTGATTGGCAGTTTCACAAGATTTCAACGCACTTCTTTCTTTGGACCATAAATAGCCAAATACAATTAAACCAATTAATAAAATCGAGATGATAGCAATAACGCCGTTACTCATTTTCTTTTGTGTTTCTTCTTGTTCTATCATTTCTTGAGATTTTAAGTTTTAAAATTGACGAACCAAACGCTTGATTCGATTGCACAGAGCAAAGGAAAGAATTTATTGAAAATAAAAGCACCAATTCCTTAAAAAAGTCACTAGAATTAGGTTTTTTTATCAAAATGAGTTTTCGGAAAACCTTGAAAACTAATCGATTTTAGAAAACGATAAATTGCATCTTTTCCCACTGCTGTAAAGCGAGAATCCGTAGTCGCTGGAAATGAACCTCCGTGATGCATCGAATCAATCACCTGAACTCCAGTTGAAACACCATTAAAAATGATGCGACCCACTTTGCGTTGGATTTCGAAAAGCAAAGTTTCTTGCATCTCTAATTCCGAGGGTTCAGCCCAAATTGTTGCTGTTAATTGTCCCGACAGCATTTTGGCCACATCCTGAAAATCCGAAATGGTTTTACACCGTATAATTAAAGCATAAGGACCAAAAACCTCTTCTTGCCAAATCGCTGATTTTTTAAAATCATCCAGAGATATTACATCTATTAAAGGTAATCCATAATTCTCTTGACTCTTGTTGTCTGAAATTTCTCTAGATTTATTGGCAAATTGCTTTTCTTCTGCTTCAGACCCTTGCATGAAATTATGGTAGATCGTTGGACCCAACATGAGTAAAGCAGGTTTTGAATTGATTTCTTTAAAAAGTTCCTCAATAAACTGGTTCGCTTCCTCATTCTCAATCAAAAATAACAATCCAGGCTTGGTACAAAACTGTCCACTATCTTGTGTAATGGAATCAGAAAAAGCTTTCGCAATGGATTGACTTTTGGTATGAATAGCTGATGGAAAAAGAAAAACCGGATTCAAACTTCCCATTTCGCAAAAAATCGGAATGGGATCTTTTCTAGTTTGTGCATACGCTACTAAAGCCATTCCTCCTGAAATGCTGCCTGTAAAAGCAACTGCTTTAATGCAAGGATGCTTTACCAGCATGGCAGTCAATTGGTGATCTTTGATTTGCAGGTTAGAAAACACACCATCTGGCATTCCTGTTTCTAAAGCAGCTTGAATGATCAGTTTACTCACCAAATATCCAGTTCCAGCATGCATCGAGTGACTTTTCACAATCACGGGACAACCTGCTACGAGAGCAGAAGCAGCATCACCGCCAATGGTAGAATACGCAAATGGAAAATTACTCGCTCCAAAAACAACAACCGGACCCAAAGGTGCAAATCGCTTTTGAAAATAAATTCCATTTGGAGCAGTTTCTTCAGACTGAATTGGCCAACTTTCAGCTTCAATTACCTTTAAAAACGTTTCAATTTGAACACAAGTTCTCTTCAATTCTGTCTCTCCGCGAGAGAAAGCAAGACCTGATTCAAGGACATAGTGCTGAATCAGCATGTTCTGGTTTTCCAGAAGTAAGGAAACAATTCGTTTCAAAAAAGCAATTCGATCCGCAACTGGTTTCTGAGCATAAATCGGAAAAGCTTTTTCAGCTAACGCTAATGCTTGCTGCACTTCACTTTCTACAGCTTCAAAAAAAGAGGTTTCATTTGATCTGTTTTCAGCAGGATTGAAAGTTTGAAAAGTTTGAGAACCCGAGGAAGATTCGGTGTATCCAATAATATTTGCTCCTGAAATTTGCATGTTCTTTTTGTTTTAAAATTAAAGAAAAAGAAGATGATTATCTCTTAATAAAATATAATATTGTAAACCTTATGAATAACGAGCTCTTGATTTTCTGCCTGAAAAGCCTTTTTGCGAGATATATTTTAAACTAATCTCGAATCCTCCTCTTCCATCACTCGCTCCACTTAGTTTTGATAGATTAACATCATAACTAACCCCTAGATTGAATGATGAAAGTTGAAGTTGAACAGTAGGAATAATCGCATCGTTCAACCGATAATACGCTCCAAACGCAAGGGATGCACTATTTCTAAAATCTGTTATTTGAGATGCATCGTTCAATGTATATTTAAATAAAGAGCCGAATACAAGATCGACGGCTTTGTTTTGTATTGCTAAAAACGCAGCAGGTTGAACGCTCCAACTATTCGCATTGCTAGCAAATGATCCTTCTATGCTCGTGACATACTTCAAGCCCAATCTGTCTTCATTTGAGAATTGAAAACTAGGCGAATTGAAATGATGAACAGCAAAACCTACCAAGACCTTTTTTTCTTTATTTCCGGCAGTCGCCCGCATCAAACTATTCGACCACAAATAAGATACTCCAGCAGAAACCGTCGGCTTGAGTTCGGAAAGACTTCCTAAGTTTTCATTTGAATTGACTCCTGAATTATGTCCAATTCCGTCAAATTGATTGTCAAAACGCAAATCATCTTTGTTAATACTTTTTTGATTAATTCCTCCTTGAATTGCAGTAGAAAAATAACTTTTGTCATTTATTTTAAGGTGATAAGCAGCTGCTACATTCGCCAGCGTTGAACGCATTTTTGATTCGCCAGCTACATCGGTGTACACTGAAATTCCACCTGCGAGAAAATTACCAGTTTGACTTTTTTTAAAACGCATGTCGAAATTTGCTCCGAATGTTTCAAAAGGGTTGGACGATACACTTCCCCATTGAGTTCGGTAATTTACAAGTGCGCGGTAATCGCCACTTGATGTACCGGCAAAAGATGGATTTTGAAGCAGAGGTGCTTCCAAAAACTGAGAAAAGTGCACATCTTGTGCTTTTGAATTTCCACCTATAAAAACAAATAACAGGAGGATTATAATTGATGTCTTTTTCATGGTTTTATACTTAGAATTATGATGCCTATGTGAATTTTATCTGATCAAATTGATGTTGCCACTTTCTTGGATTGTCTTACCATTATCAAAAGTAGCATCGAGCGTATAAACAAATACCGCCGTATTTTGAAGATGATCTTTATAATATCCATTCCAACCGTCATCCAGTTTATCTGTTTGGAAAACTAAATTTCCCCATCTGTTAAAAATCTTGAATGATAAAGTGGCAACACATTTTCCTCTTACAGGAATTAAATCGTTGTTGCTATCTCCGTTTGGTGAAAATGCATTCGCAACATAAACAAAACAATCACAACCATCAAAACTGTTGGCTATCAAGAATGTTTGAGAAACAGCACAGGAAGCTGCATCTGTTACCGTAACACCATACGAACCTTCTGTCAATCCTGTCAAAAGAGAATCTGTGCTTCCATTGGTCCACACATACGTCAATGGAGTGTTTGGTGAAGTGGAATTTAGTGTAATTTGACCAATACCTAATTCACAGCTATCCGCATTGAACACGCTGTTTAAAACAGGCAATGGATTAACAGTTACATTAACTTGATCAGTCGAAGAGCAATTAGCTGCAACAGAAACCACAACTGTATATACTCCTGAATTCAATGATGTTGCGCCTGCGATAATCGGATTTTGAAGTTGACTTGTATATCCATTTGGTCCAGTCCATTGATAACTTGCTCCAGAAATTGTAGTCGAACTTAAGTTTAATACTTGTCCTTCACAAATTGGACTGTTGCTGCTTCCATTAATTGTTGGAAGTGCTTGAATCGTAAGATTAAGAGTTACAATGGAATCACATCCGTTTGCTGCGCCACCAAGAATGGTAAATGTTGCCGTTGTGTTGTTGGATGTATAGGTATTTCCATCAATCCACGTATGCGTTTCACAAGCAATTTGCGTGTCAATTCCCGTTGTTGGATTGTTAATGGTCAATGCTAATGTTACAATGGAATCACATCCATTCGCTGCACCAGCAGGTATTGTGAATGTTGCAGTTGTGTTGTTGGATGTATAGGTATTTCCATCGATCCATGTATATGTTTCACAAGCAACTTGGGTGTCAATTCCCGTAGTTGAATTGTTAATGGTCAAAGCTAATGTTACAATGGAATCACATCCATTCGCTGCACCAGCAGGTATTGTGAATGTTGCAGTTGTGTTGTTGGATGTATAGGTGTTTCCATCAATCCACGTATACGTTTCACAAGCAACTTGGGTGTCAATTCCTGTAGTTGCATTGTTAATGGTCAAAGCTAAAGTCACAATGGAATCACATCCATTCGCTGCACCAGCAGGTATTGTGAATGTTGCAGTTGTATTGTTGGAAGTATAGGTGTTTCCATCAATCCACGTATACGTTTCACAAGCAACTTGGGTGTCAATTCCTGTAGTTGAATTGTTAATGGTCAATGCTAATGTTACAATGGAATCACATCCATTCGCTGCACCAGCAGGTATTGTGAATGTTGCAGTTGTGTTGTTGGAAGTATAGGTGTTTCCATCAATCCACGTATACGTTTCACAAGCAACTTGGGTGTCAATTCCTGCAGCAGGACTATTGACGGTAATACTGATCGTCTCTGTATCAGTTGTTGTTCCATCGCCAACCACCAATTGAATGTTGTAAGTTCCTGCTGTGTTGAAAATTACGTTGTGAGGTCCCTCTGTAGTAGCTGATGTGATGTTAGTTCCACCATTAAAAGTCCATTGCCAAGAAGTGATATTTCCTGCGCTATTATCTGTAAACTTCACGGTGTCACCCTCGCAAACCACCAGATTTGAAGCAGTGATACTTGCATTTAAAGGAATGATTATTCCGGGACACGTAGTATTTAACTTTATTAAGGCTGTAGCATAATCAGATGTTGTTCGAGTGTTCGTTCCAGGTCCTGGATCAAGGTCAACTGTATTTTGGAAATGTCCTGTAAAAGCTGCTTTTGAGTTGCTAAATGCTGCAATATCTTTTCCAACGTCATAGCCTGTACTTCCCAAACTATACGCACAAAGATAATTACCGTTGAGCGAATTATAACGTCCTACAAAAATATCGCCAGAACCCGTATTTCCAACAATCGTTTGTCCATTTGGGAAATCAAAATCAGTGGTTTGCCTAAACTCACCAGTACACCATAAATTTCCGTTTGGACTTAATGAAACGCTTAATAACTGTGATGATCCTGTAAACTGTCTCACCCACATTAATTGTCCATTTGTATTATATCTTGTCAAAAACGCATTATACCCTAAAGGAGAAGCCAGAACATTTGCTACACCATTCGGATTAAAATCTACCGATCCTTGAAATGCTCCACCAGCAAACAATTCTCCTGACACTTCATCCACATCGAGCGTGTAAACATGGTTTTGGTTACTATTTGTCAATCCAATGACCCATGCAAAGATTCCATTTTCAGTATATTTTGCAATAAAACCATCGGGCATAGACGTATTTCCTGACACTACGCTAACTCCAACTCCAGGATCAAAATCTACAGATCCTTGGAAAGATCCACCCACGTAGATATTCCCCAGATTATCCGCTTTAACAACTCTGCCTGTTGAAGTTTGATTACCTGAACTACCAATATTAAAAGCCCAAAGATAATTCCCATTCGTGCTGTATTTTGCAACAAAAACATCCGCTGAAACATTTGGAGTCAGATTCGCTACACCAACTCCTGGATCAAAATCAATCGTTCCTCTAAAAATCCCAGTGATGTACACATTTCCTGAATTGTCAACATCAATCCCGTTTCCAGCTTCTGCGATGGTATTAGTTCCATAACTAAACGACCATAAATGATTCCCGTTGCTATCATATTTCGCCACAAAAATATCATATTGACTTGTTGACGAAGTTGAAGTGATGTTAGACACACCAACGCCCGGATCCATATCGACTGATAGACTTTGAAATCTTCCAGTAACATATATGTTGCCGTTGTTATCTGTTGCTACAGCGGAAATCTCGTCGCTATTTAGCCCACCCATTGAAATAGCCCACAAGAGAACTCCATTCTGGTCATATTTACTGATAAACATGTCACTCGAGCCTTGACTCGTTAAGTTGGTAGTCCCAGCATTGATGTCAAAATCTACTGTAGCTCTAAATTCTCCAGCAATAATAACGTTATCATTGTTGTCAACAGCAATCGTACTTGCTATCGTCCTAGTAGTTAAACCAATAGAACCTAACCAATCCGCTTGCCCAAAGCCGTGAGTAGTAAGGTTTAGTAAAATCAAAAGTGTAATTAGTTTTTTCATAGTTTATTTGTTCGTTGAAATCTTAAATTGTAATTTATATAAGCGCTTAAATTGCTTCAGTTAGTTGAATGTTTCTAAAAAAGATTGATTTAAAATATCAAATGCTTGGTCTTCATTGGCGGCATAACTTATTTAAATCGCAAACATTTTCGTTGGTTGATATTCAAAGAGAAATCGCCATGCGTATTCGTTGTTTTTTTTAGCCTTGTCAATTAAAACTTCATCTACGCATTGATAGCTATTCTTCAATTTTATCGGTTTCCTACTAATATGACGTGTTGTTTGCATAATGCTTGGTAAAAAAAAATAAAAGAAATCAAATTCAAATAAATCCTTTCAAAAAAACACATGAAACATCGGGATTCAATGATTTATGAAAGTTTAGAGCAAAAAAAAACCATCAAACGAATTTGATGGTTTCAATACTATTTATTTTTAAACTTATTCCGCAGATAAAACGAAGGTATAGCTTTCCATAATTTGGTTTGCTAAAAGTTTCTTACACGCTTCTTCAACTTTAGCTTCAGCTTCTTCCATAGAAGATGCATCAATGAAAAGACGAATGTGTCTTCCAACTCTAACTCCAGTAATTTCTGGTAAACCGATACTTTTCATGCCGTTGGTTACAGCTTTACCTTGCGGGTCTAACAATGCATCTAATGGCATTACGTCTATTTCAGCTTTGAATTTCATGTTGTTTATTTTTTAAAAAAAGATTTTCAATGATTGATAAAATAATATACAAAAATACAACAATTGGAATGGACCAAGCCAATAAGGTCGGAATTAATATTAAACAAGTCAATATAAATCCAAATCGAAGCTGGTTACCAGACCACTTGTAGTGTTTAAACTTAAATGAGAAGAACGGAATTTCAGAAATTAACATGAAAGACATGAAAATCACCATCGAAATCATAAACCACGGACTAATCACCGAATAAATAACAGAACTAAAATCTGGAACAGCCGAAAACTGGCTTGCCAAGATGAGTGGGAAAGAGGTGAAGAAAATGGTATTTGCAGGCGTATTTAAACCAATAAATGAATCTCCTTGACGCAGATCAATGTTGAATTTAGCCAAGCGAAACATGGACATGAATGGAATGAGTAGCGCGAAAAACGGAAGATACGATGTTGGACTTCCATTCAAGACACTTTCAAACCACGTATTGTAAGACATTTTCATCGTTGATCCAAAATCAGTCACGTGTGTTGAGGGAATATCGATGGCGTAGGTCAACAAAACCAGAATCATAATTCCAGGAGCCAATCCAAAGGTGATGGTATCGGCAAGCGAATCCAATTGTTTTCCAAGTTCACCTTGTTGCTTTAAAAGCCTGGCAACAAAGCCGTCGAAGAAATCAAGAATCGCTCCTGCAAAAATGGCAAATGGAGCCAAATCAATTCTTCCATAAATGGATAATAAAATAGCCGCAATTCCACACATCATATTCATGGATGTGAGTAAATTAGGGATATTAAATATGGAGAACATGTTTCGAAATAATTAAATTGAACACTGAAGAATTAATGTCAGAAATACTTCGTAATTTTACATCAGATTTTCTATGACGATGCAAAGAACACAATTTTTTTTGAAAAAACCGTTTATTTAGAAGTCTAAATTAATATACTTGAAACTGATGAACATCCAATCCCGCCTCTTTTTATTGAGTACAATCCTATTCCACTTCACCGTAACAGCGCAGAAAAGCGGAGTTGCTCCTAAATACTCCAACGAGTTTTTACAAATTGGATTAGGTGCAGATGCTTTGGGTATGTCCAATTCTGTTGTTGCTAAGACCGATAATGTGAATGCAGGATATTGGAATCCAGCTGGATTAACACAAATCAAACCGGGATGGGAAATTGGCGCGATGCACTCAGAATATTTTGCAGGAATTGCGAAGTACGATTACATCGGATTGGCAAAAACGTTAGACGATAAAAGTACCATCGGATTTTCATTCATTCGCTTTGCAGTAGATGATATTCCAAACACAACCCAACTCATCGACAACGGTGGAAACATAGATTACGATCGAATCAGCACATTTACAGCTGCGGATTATGCTTATTTGTTTTCGTATGCTCGTAAATTAAATGTCGAAGGACTGAGCGTAGGTGGAAATTTTAAATTGATCAACCGAAAGATTGGAGATTTCGCAAAAGCTTGGGGTTTTGGTTTAGATGCAGGAATTCAATACAAAAAAAATAAAAATTGGAAATTTGGTTTAATGGCGCGCGATGTATCTTCCACGTTTAATGCTTGGATTTTCAACATCGACAATTCGATGAAAGAAGTGTTTATTAAAACTGGAAATGACATTCCTGAAAACGGATTAGAAATTACCTTACCCAGATTAATTGCGGGAACACACGTTCGCTACGATCTTGGTCAAAAAGGATTGTTTTTAGGTGGAGAAATTGACCTTGCCATGACAACAGACGGAAGAAGAAATACCATCATTCAATCCAAACCGATCAGCGTTGATCCTTCAATTGGATTAGAATTTGGGTTTAAAACTTTTGTAACCTTAAGAATGGGCGTTGGAAATCTTCAATACATCAAAAATTTCGACGATTCTAAAAAACTTACTTTTCAACCAAATGTAGGTTTGGGAGTTGGCTTCAAAAGTTTCTCTTTAGATTACGCATTTACAGATGTTGGAGATCAATCTGTATCTCTTTATTCGCACGTGATTTCGCTTAGACTTCACCTGAATAAGGGAGCAAATCAAACAACTACGCCACAAAATTAACACACACTGAAATGAAAAAACTGCTATTCATCTTATTGACTTTTTCTCTTTCACCAGTATTCAGTCAAATTTACGGTAACGAGTGGATTGATTACTCTCAGTCGTACTATTCTTTCAAAGTCTCAAAAACGGGAGTTCACAAACTGGATTACAACGCCTTGGTCAATGCAGGAATTCCAACTTCTCTCTTTACGAGTGAAAACATTCAGGTTTTCGGTAGACAAAAAGAAATTCCAATTCACATTGTAGATGGAGGAGATAATTCCATGGACACAACCGATTACATCCTTTTTTATGCTGAAAAAAATGATGGTTGGTTGGATTCTACCTTATACGATGACCCAACAACCATCGGAAATCCATCTTATAGTCTTTATAACGATACCATTCAATATTTTTTCACGTGGAATAATCAGACCAACAACCTCCGATTTATCATCGAAAATGACATCAATTATGCTGCGATTGCCGTTCCTGCGAGTTACTGGTTTTCAAAAGTCGAAACTTCTTACAATACATTTTATGTAGAATGTAAAGATGCCAACAACATTTCATCGAGCTCAAAGTTTATGCCAGGCGAAGGTTGGTCAAGCAATCATGTCAATGGAAAAAATGGCTACACTTTTAATCTGGTAGCAGCAACACCGAATCCATTTATCGGAATCAATGCCCCGCCGGCAGAGTTTCATGGAATCTCAGTTTCCAATTCAAACGCTTGGAATACAGTTGTACCAGGAGGAAACAACCATAATTTCACGTGGAAGATTGGTACGCTAAACAACGTTTTACACGATGAGCAATTTGTGGGATACCAGCAGAAAAACATTCAAGTACCATTTCCATCTACTTTTTTAGTAAACGGAAATACACCGCTCAAATACACCATCAATGCAAATACCGAATATGCTTCCGACTTTCAAGCCATTAGTTATTGGTCTGTGACCTATCCAAAATTAACCACTTTGAGTGGATCGAATAAAGCAAGGTACTTTGTAGATAACAATCTAAATGACAATAAAATACGACTTAGCATTACGAGTGGTGCCAACTTAGTAAATCCATTCATGTTTGTTTTTGGAGATGAGCCAAAGTTGGTGACGATGACATCGGGAGCTGCCAATAACTGGCAAGCCTTAATCCCAAATACGATTTCAGGAGAAAAACAAATGGTTATCATTGAAGATGCAAGTGTTTTTACACCAGTTTTGATCTTGAAACCTGTCAGTTCAAATGCCAAATTCATAAATTACAACACCGTTCAATTGGAGAATAAGGTAGTAATTATGGTTACGCACAGCTCGCTAAAAGACGCGGCAAATGAGTATGTAGCATACAGAGAATCAGTTGCAGGAGGAAGTTTTAAAGTAGTTTTAGCAGATATTGATCAACTTTATTTACAATACGGTGGAGGAATCGATAAACACGTTTTAGCAATTCGAAGATTTGCACACCAACTCAATCAAAGCGCATTGGCAGATAAGCCAAAAGCTTTATTTTTAATCGGAAAAGGAATTCGTGAAGTTGCAGGTACTAGAAAAAGTGCGCCTTTATACGCGAAATCATTAATTCCTTCGTTTGGATATCCATCCAGTGATGTGATGATTACTTCTCGTTTAGAAAACACCGTATGGGAACCTTTGATTCCTACGGGTCGAATTTCGGTTAGCACCAATCAGCAACTCCGAGACTATCTTGCAAAAGTAGTTCAATTCGATGCTGAACAAGATCCTCAAAGCACATACAATCAAGAAAACAAAGATTGGCAAAAACAAATCCTACATTTTGCAGGAGGATCAACCTCCTTCGATCAAAATGAGTTTCAAGGTTACTTAAACGATATGAAAACCACCATCGAGACAGATGATTTTGGAGGAAATGTTCATACTTTCAAAAAAACCACAAGTACACCGCTCGATCCAATAACCATTGCAGACGTTAGTGAGCGAATTTCAAATGGAGTTTCAATTATGAATTTCTTTGGACACGCAACAGCAGATGGATTTGAGATTAATGTGGACGACCCTACGAATTGGGATAACCAAGGAAAATATCCACTGATAATTGGAAATGCTTGTTATTCAGGCGATATATTCCTAGACTTTGAAGCTACCTCTGAAAAATTCGTGTTAATTCCCCAAGAAGGAGCCATTGCATTTATTTCTTCTGTAACCACTTCTTATGCTTTTTCACTGAATCAATATACGGCTGAATTTTATCATCAACTTGCCAAAACAAATTATGGTAAAACCATTAGCGAGCAGATGAAAAATACCATCGTCGCGATCAAAAATAATTTTGGAGATAACATTTATACAGAAACTATTTCATCTCAAATGGTTCTTCACGGAGATCCACTTTTAAAATTAAATTGGCATGAAAAATCTGAAATTGATTTAAACCAACAGTCGGTGTTTTTCAAACCAGACAACATCAATTTAAGCGTAGATAGCATTGAAGTAAATGTGGTTTTAAGTAACATCGGAAAATCTGTTATCGATACATTTACCTTAGAAGTTAAACGCATTTTCCCAACTGGTTTAGATTCCAATTATACGTTTTTCATCCCTAGACTGGACTACAAAGACACCATCAGCTTTAAAGTTCCTTTACAGGCGGATATCAGTAAGGGTATGAATCACTTCAATGTTTCAGTAGATATTCCATCAATTATTCCAGAATTTGAAGAGGTAACTAACAACCAAGTTAGCAAACCGTTCTTAATAAACATTGACGGGATAAGTCCAGTTTGGCCATACGACTTTGCAGTAGTTCCAAATGACAGCGTCACCGTAAAAGCATCAACAATCAATCCGGTCGCCGCATACAACACCTATCGTTTTGAGATTGACACAACAGATTTATTCAACAGTCCACAACATCGTTTTGCGAAAATATCAGGTTTGGGAGGTGTGAAAGAAGTCAATCCATCGCAATGGAAAAAAGTTTCAAACAGTCAACCTTCTCCTTTGCAATGTACCGATAGTACCGTTTATTTTTGGAGAGTTGCAGTAGATAGTTCTACTTTAAAATGGCAAGAAAGTTCATTTCAGTACATTCCTGGTAAAACAGGTTGGGGACAAGATCACTTTTTTCAATTTAAAAAGAACCAATTTAGCAATTTAATGTACGACAGAAGTGTTCGTGAGAGAAAATTCGACACCGTTCCGCGAACCTTTAATGTGGACGTTTATGACCGACCGACTTCTAATCAAATGATTTTTGCAACACAATTTAAAATGGACAACCAAATGGTTGAATATTCATATTGCACCTTAACACCTTCCTTATATGTAGCAGTTTTTGACCCCGTAACTCTCGAAGCTTGGGGGAAAAGAAATAACGGTCTAAATCCGAGACATTTTTTCGGGAATGCAAATGATGGAGCTGCTTGTAGAAATCGTGTCGAGAATTATTTTATTTTTAGACAAAACATTCCCTCCCAAATGGAGTCTTTCAGGAGTATGATTTTAGACTCTGTTCCTGACGGACATTACATTTTAGTATATACAGCTGTGAAGGCAACCTATGCAACTTGGGATAATATTACGCCTTCATTAAGGCAAACTTTTCAGGATCTTGGTGCAACACAAATTGGTACTGGTCCAGATCAAGCATTTGCTTTCTTTTACAGAAAAGGAGATCCAACATACGTGCACGAACGCGTTGCAACCCAAACTGCACCAGGAGAATTGTTAAACATCAACTTAAAACTGACAGGTAGTCAGTCTAGAGGAGAAGAAAAATCAACTTTAATAGGACCATCTTCCTTGTGGGAAACTTTGTATTGGAAACAAGACCCGAAAGAAAATCCAAGTTTTGACTCGACCAGAATTACCATCGAAGGTTTAAACATGGCTGGAGGAGTTCTATTTACCATGGATACGTTGATGACTCGAAAAGATTCGATTTTAGATTTGAACAACATCCTTTCAGCACAAGATTATCCAATGATGAGGCTGAAAGCGAATTATAACGACAAAACAAACTTAACACCAGCAAAATTAGATCGTTGGCACGTATTGTACCAGCCTCTTCCAGAAGCAGCAATTGATGGTTCATCACCATACACTTGGCTTGGTGGTGCTAATGACACCTTACAAGAAGGACAAAAATTCAAATTTGCAATTGATGTGAAAAACATCAGTGACCATCCAATGGATTCCTTATTGATTAGTTATTGGATTCAAGATATCAACCAAGTAAAACATTTTGTACCTTATAACAGGCAAGATTCCCTGCGAGTCACGCAAGTCATTCGGGATACCATCGAATTCTCAACAGTTGGTCTTTCTGGTTTAAATGCTTTGTGGATGGAAGTCAATCCGTATGTGAATGGCAGCTTGGTGAAAGATCAACCTGAACAGTTTCATTACAACAACATTTTACAGATTCCATTTTATGTAACGAAGGACAATGTAAATCCAATTTTAGATGTAACTTTTGACGGAATGCACATTTTAAACGGGGACATCATCAGTCCAAAAAGTGAAATAGTTATCTCATTGAAAGATGAAAACCCGTGGATGATTATGAATGAAATATCTGACACTACTTTGTTTGGAATATACTTAACAGATCCAGCTGGCATTCAAAAAAGAATTCACTTCATGGATGGAAATGGAAATACAGTTTTACAATGGATTCCTGCTGAATCTCAGAACAAACGATTTAAAATCATCTACAATGGTGAATTTGAAATGGATGGGAAATACACCTTGATGGTTCAAGGCGCAGACCGTTCAGGAAATCTTTCTGGCGACTTACAGTACAAAATTACGTTTGAAGTAATTCGTGAATCGAGCATCACCTACTTGATGAATTACCCGAATCCTTTCAGTACAAGTACACAATTTGTATTTACCTTAACAGGCTCAGAAGTTCCAGATGAAATCATTATTCAGATTATGACGGTCACCGGCAAGGTGGTTCGAGAAATTACGGAAGATCAAATTGGACCGATTCACATTGGAAGAAACCTCAGTCAATACGCTTGGGATGGTAGAGATGAATTTGGAGATCAATTGGCAAATGGAGTCTATTTGTACCGTGTACTTTCACAAATAAAAGGGGAAGACATCAAGCACAGAGATTCTGGTGCAGACACCTATTTCAAGAAAGAGTTTGGTAAAATGTATTTGATGCGTTGATGAAGTTCTAACCTATTTTCTTCTTATTTTTAGAATCTATGCTTAGTTTTGATAAATAAAAATAAAAATATGAAAATAGCTTTGTCGCCGATTATCTCTTTACTCCTATTTCTTAGCTTTTCCCTTCAATCGGTTTCCCAAATTACCAAACCAAAATTGGTAGTTGGAATTGTCGTGGACCAGATGTGTTATGAATATTTGTACAGATATCAATCAAAATTTTCAAATAAAGGATTTGTCAAATTGATGAATAATGGAACGCATTGTAGAAACACGCAATACAATTATGTTCCAACTTATACCGGTCCAGGTCACGCATCAATTTATACAGGAACAACTCCAAACAACCACGGTATTGTTGCCAACGACTGGTATCACCGCGGGTTGAAGAAAACGGTCAACTGCGTGGGTGATGAATCTGTTTCGTCAGTTGGCTCTGCGGATGCTGGTGGAAAAAAATCACCAAAAAACCTGAAAACAAATACGATTACGGATCAATTGAAATTAACGTATCCAAATTCGAAAGTAATTTCAGTTTCCATAAAAGATCGCAGCGCAATTTTACCAGGTGGACATTTATCAGACGGAACCTATTGGTTTGATTTTTCAAGCGGAGGATTTTTAACCAGTTCATTTTTCAAAACGGAATTACCAGAATGGGCTAAAAACTTCAACGCAAAGAAAACACCAGATTCGTATTTGAAGGAAACTTGGAATACTTATTTTGATATCAATTCATATACAGAGAGCGGTCCTGACGATTCGCCTTATGAACATTTACTGAAAGGAAAGAAAACACCAACATTTCCTTACGACCTAAAAGTAATGACGGAAGGCAAAATGGATTACGAACTTTTTACCTATACTCCATTTGCAAACACATATCTTGCTGATTTTGCTTTGGAAGCACTCCAAAAAGAGAAATTAGGTCAAGGAAAAGAAACAGATTTCCTAGCCATCAGTTTTTCATCAACAGATATTTTGGGTCACTCATTTGGTCCAAACTCAATTGAGATTGAAGACATGTACATTCGTTTAGATTTGGAAATCGCCAAAATAATAGCTGAATTAGAGAAAAAAGTTGGAAAGGAAAACTTTGTACTTTTCTTAACTGCTGACCACGCTGTAGTTCCGGTTCCGCAAAAACTAATCGACCAGCAATTACCTGGCGGATATCTGAATTGGAAGCCATTGGTAGTTCAGTTGAGAAAGGAAGTTGTTGCCAAATATGGCGTTGATTTCATCGCATCCAGACAGAATAGTAACTTCTATTTTGACAGAGAGTTATTAGCAACTGAAAAAATCAAATTGGAAGACGCACAAGATTTTGTAAAATCAAAAGTAAAGAACTGGGAAAACGTAAAATCGGTATATACTGCATCAGAATTAGAAAATTCAGCAGCTGATTTTGAATGGAAAGATATGATTCGCAGAGGATATCGATTTCACGAAAGTGGAGATGTAATTTACATCTTAGAACCAGGTTTCATATCACAGTGGGGAGAAGCGCCAGCTGCGTATAAAGGAACAACACATGGCTCTTCTTTCAATTATGATACGCACGTTCCATTGATTTGGTATGGCGCGAATATTCCAACACAAGAAATACTGAGGAGAATTAATATCACAGATATTACAGCAACATTGGTTCCTATATTGCAATTGCAAAAACCAAGTGCAACAACTGGTGAACCGATTTTAGAGCTATTCAAATAGTAATATTCATCATTTATAACGTTATTCTATGCTCAGAATGCTTATATTTGATTCAAATTTTTCGACAACAACAGCATGCAAGATACCCTATCAGAATCAACAATGGATTCAATAAAAACAGATAAAAACACGCTTTTAGAAGCGTTTCGTTTGATGTGCACAGCGAAAACACTTTCAGAAAAATACGAAGCGAATAAAGAAGTGACTGCGAAATATGTGCATGCTACATCGCGTGGACACGAAGCCATTCAACTTGCGGTTGGATTACAATTGTTACCTCAAGATTGGGTAGCACCATATTACCGTGATGACAGTATTTTATTAGGAATGGGAATCACTCCTTATGAATTAATGTTACAAGTCTTTGCCAAAAAAGAAGATCCATTTTCAGGTGGTAGAACGTATTATTCCCATCCATCTCTTAAGAGAGATGATATGGCTAAAATTCCGCACCAATCTTCAGCCACTGGAATGCAAGCCATTCCAACTGCTGGAGTTGCAATGGGTATTCAATACAAAGAATTGCAAGGATTAGCAGAAGATTTTGGTGGGCAAGATCCAGTTGTCGTTTGTTCTTTAGGAGATGCATCTTGTACAGAAGGTGAAGTGTCTGAAGCGTTACAAATGGCTGCTTTGAAGCAATTTCCAATGATTTTTCTTGTTCAAGATAACGGTTGGGATATATCAGCAAGTGCAGAAGAAATTCGTGCACAAGATATGTCGCATTACTTAAAAGGTTTCAAAGGAATAGAGGTACGAACAATCGACGGAACTGATTTTGATCTTTCATACCAAACGGTAAAAGAAGTATTTGAAATCATTCGAAAAGAAAGACGTCCTTTTATGATTCACGCAAAAGTTCCACTGTTAGGTCACCATACTTCTGGCGTTCGCAAAGAATGGTACCGCGATGATTTGGAAGAAGAATCAAAAAAAGATCCGTATCCAAAATTAATTCAAAACTTACTAAACGTTGGTGTTACTGAAGCGGAAATTGAAGCAATCGAAGCAGAAGTTTCTCAATTAGTAGATGAAGAATATTTAAAAGCATTAAACGCTGAAGAGCCAAATCCAGAATCAATTACAGATTTTATCTTTGCTCCTACGCCGGTAACTGAAGAAAAAGGAATCCGTGAACCAGCTGGGAAGAAAAAAACAGTCATGGTTGACAGTGCTTTATTTGCTGTCAGAGAATTGATGGAAAAACATCCAGAATCTTTGCTATACGGGCAAGATGTAGGAAAAAGATTAGGCGGTGTTTTTAGAGAAGCAGCTACTTTGGCTCAAACTTTTGGAGATAACCGCGTTTTTAACACACCCATTCAAGAAGCATTTATCATTGGTTCAACTGTCGGAATGTCGGCAGTAGGATTAAAACCTTTTGTAGAAGTGCAATTCGCCGATTACATTTGGCCAGGATTGAATCAATTGTTCACCGAAGTAAGTCGTTCGTACTATTTATCGAATGGAAAATGGCCTGTGAGTTGTGTGATTCGCGTTCCGATAGGAGCTTATGGTTCTGGTGGACCTTATCACTCATCAAGCGTGGAATCTATTTTAACCAATATTCGCGGTATAAAAGTAGCCTATCCATCTACAGGTGCTGATTTAAAAGGATTAATGAAAGCAGCATTTTACGATCCAAATCCAGTTGTTATGCTGGAGCATAAAGGATTGTATTGGTCTAAAATTCCTGGTACAGAAGGCGCAATGTCGATTGAACCGGATGAAGATTATATCATTCCTTTCGGCAAAGGTCGCACGGTACAAGAAACATCAGCAGAAAATGTTAAAAATGGGGATTCAGCAGTTATCATTACCTATGGAAGAGGAGTTTATTGGGCAATAGAAGCATCCAAAAACTTTGCAAACAAAGTGGAGATTTTGGATTTAAGAACCTTGAATCCCTTGGATACAGAAATGATCAATGAAGCTGCTCAAAAGCATGGTAAAGTGATGTTGGTGACTGAGGAATCAATTGAAGCATCCTTTACTTTAGGATTAGCAGGTAGAATTCAACGTGATAATTTCAAATTCTTAGATGCACCAATCTCAATTGTAGGTTCTGTAGATTCACCAGCTATCCCTTTAAACTCAATTTTAGAAGCAGAAATGTTGACGAATTCATCAAAAGTTGAGAAAGCTTTAGGAGATTTATTTAATTTCTGAGAGGATAAAAAACGATTCACAAAAAATATATTTTAAAAATAAAATCAATGGGACAAGTTTCGATAAAAAGTATTGAAAAAGCGATTCAAAAAGTAGATAATCTAGATGATGATGCATTAGAAAGAGTATCCGAAACACATTCAATCGCACAACCAACCTTATTGGGTTACATTATGTCAGCTGCGTTAGAATACAACAACGAAAAATTAGAAGGTTTACTCTTGTATTACTATTGTCTAATTGCTGAAAGTTTTGCTCAGGAAGGATTAGTTACAACAACAGTTACAGACGACGATATAGATGCTTTTGAAGAGCCTTATTTTGAAATGTTGGATGGTTATTTTGATGATAATGACGAAGAGATTTTAGAGAGCTTTACAGATCAACCAGAATTATCTCGTTTCATCGCAATGGAATTGAGTGAACCTGATGACGATGGAACTGAGTTAGATGATGAAACAGCAACACAATTGTTCATCGTTATGATTGCTTTTACAACCTTATTATCACGTTCAGTTAAATAAGTATGAAAAATCCACAAGAGATAATCCATTTAATGTTGTCTAAAGATGCTTTTAGCAATTGGCTTGGCATTGAAGTAATAGAAATAACTGAAGGCAAATGCACTTTGGCTTGCAAAGTAACAGAAAGTATGTTAAATGGTTTTGACATCGCTCACGGTGGAATTAGTTATTCTCTTTCTGATTCAGCATTAGCTTTCGCAGCAAATAGCCGTGGATTTAAATGTGTTTCAATCGAAACCTCCATTTCACACACGAGAGCAGCTAAATTGAATGATATTCTAACCGCACGTTGCACCGAATTACACCGCGGAAGAACGACTGGTATTTATCAAGTAATCGTTAGCGACCAACACAACAAGACCGTTTCCCTCTTTAAAGGAACCGTTAAAATTCTCGATGAAATTTGGTAGAGCTTGAGTGATTAAGGAGTACTGATATAAAGAAATGAAAGGTGTTATTTTAAATAGCACCTTTTTTT
>JAQVCM010000002.1 GCA_028689775.1 Crocinitomicaceae bacterium | reverse complement strand
ATACAGAATGCTCATACAAAATGGGATGGACAAATATTTGCTTGGGCTGCTATTAGAAATGATTTAAATCACTACTTTGGTGATAGAATTAAATAGCTGGTTGACACAGTTCATTGAACACTCCCTTCCGTTACAACATGAAAAGAATTATTCTCTTCAAAATTATCAAAGTCAATCAGTTTTTTTGCAGATTGATCAATTAACTTGTTGTAAAATGCACGTCCTAAATCTTCATTCTCTAACGACAAAGAAACTTCGTCATAGAATCTTTTAATTTCACTTTCAGATAATCCAGGATTAATCGCAGCAATCTGCTTATTAAATATTTCCGTGAAAATATTGGTGTTAACATCCCACTCATTGTTTTTTAGAGATAAATATTCATACCCTAATTGCATGAGATGCAATATAGAAGGAATTTTTACTCTAGAATCTTCATTAAAAACCATGGCATTTTGAGCGAGTTAGAAGTTGTACTTTAGGTAAATCAAGTCCTTAAAGATATAAAAATTATGGAGTTGAGGGAAATGAAACTGAAAATTCAAAATTGAGTAGAAACAATGCGAAAAAGAGATTTTGAGCAAGCGGAGAATTTTAAGAAGAATCAGTGAGAGTTTGAGTCGAATTAATACAGTCTCAATTCCGCGAACTCACATACTCTTGAATCGTTTTACAAGGAAGTTTACTTCCTTTCCTTAGAACCACTGCAATAAAATCGTTGCAATTCTCTTCGGAATAAACTTGATTGATCCATTCCCAATGAATTAAATCCATGGTCGTTAAAAGTTTGATTTCATGAAGCGCACAATATCGGCTCACATCACTTAAATTACTTGAAACAACTACGTCTTGCGTAAACTTACAATAACTCATGCACGCACTTTCACCTTTACCCAAATTCATAAGTGGAGAAGTTAAATGAGCGAACTCTTTCATCATTTCAATTGAAATTGGAAATGTTATAAGTTCTATAAATTTAAAGGTGTGGATTGCACTGTCCAGCATAACTTTGCTGTCTTTGTACACTTGAAGTTCATCATACACTTTTTGAAGAACTGCTTTTTTATTGTTTTGGTAAATGCGCTTTAAATCTGAAAAACAACCGGCTTGCATGAAATGAATTAGCACATCTGCATCAAAAACCAATATTTTATTCGATTCAATATCCATCTATGGCCTGTTTTCGTCTTCTAAAAGGTCAAACAAGTCAATTCCAATATCCTTTAAAAGTTGAGCGTAGTCTGTCATTCCTATTTTCTCCTGATTGTAAAGATATTGTGCTTTTTCAAAATAATCCGATGATACAATTCTAGGTGCGGTCGGCTCATATAAAGAAGTATCATATCCTCTTTTTTGAGCAGATTCTTTAACGTTTCTAAAATATTTAGTTTCCAGGTCATCCTTTTTTGAGATAAAATCTAGATTCAATAATCGATAGACCATGGCTTTTCTAGAAACTTGAAAATATTGTTCCAGTTTTATAATGTGATCTAATTCGATATTCTTACCAATGTAATTCTGCTTTAGTAAAATTTCTTGAATCCCTTTTTCAGGCATTAGAAGTTCTTTTGCGAAAGCATCCGCCAATTTTTCTGTGTCACTTTTACTGCCTCCATTTTTAGTGTCAGTTATCACTTCAAATTCAAAATCTTTTTGCAAAAACAAGTGATATAACTCATGACAAATTGTAAAAATCTGTCTACTTTTTGGTAAAGAGCAATTAATTAATAAAAATCCATTTTCGTCAAATTTTGCAGCCATTCCTGAAAAACTGGAAGACATTTGGGCGAATACTGTCAACAAATCTAACTTAATCAATAAGGTGTCAATTTGTATCGGGTCCGCATGTCCTAAATCAAAACGTCTTCTGAATTCTGTAGCCTTAGAAGACGCGTCGTAATTTATTTCAGTTAGCTTCATTTTCTTCCTGCCTGAATTAAACGATTGATTCGTTGGTAATTTTTTAGAATACGTTTGAATTGAGCGACTTGATTTAAATCTTCTACAGTACAATCATCTGCGCGATAGGCGATGCGAATTCCAATAGATTCTTCCTCAGAAAAGAAATCAGCTAATTCAACTCCAAATAAATCAGAAGCTTTTTCAAGCACAGATAATGGGATTTCACGAGTTCCATTTTCATAATAGGATATTTCTTCTCGAGAACAAGCTAAATATTGACCTACTTTTTCTTGATTAAAACCAAGCGTATCTCTCAGTTTTTTGAAATTCATTGCGATAATTTCTGTCATGATGTTTCAATTTTACTGTTACAAAAATACACTATTTATACACATATCCAAATATATGTAACAAACTTTGGGATGCCATAAAATTGGAAATCAGTAAATTCGATCAAAACAAATTTTTAAAATTTATAATCATTCGGAATTACCGAATTACTGCACAATGTATTATTATTCATAATCTTTCTTCTGATTATCCGCCTGTCGAACGCGACGAAGGTTACAAAGAGATTTTTGAGCAAGCAGAGCTTTTAACAAGAATAGGTAATTTTTTATGATCTTATCATTGAATCAGAAGAATACCACTAGCTTCTCATTCCCGTTTTCTGATTAACTCTTGTTACTTTTAATTCTTTAAAAAAATCCTTGTCAATACAATAATAGTACAACTCAATACTATATAAATCCAACGTTAGATTCAGCCAAGTGTCTTTTCCGATAAGAGATTTTTCTCGTGTATGTTTGTAAAAATCTCCCTCCAACACATTAGAGTGAATAGACTTTAACTTTTCTTCATCAGCTGTCAGAAAGTATAGCTTTCTGAATGGCGCGCCAATTTTCTTTTCAAAAGTGATCATTTTAAGAATGTCACTTTGAAATTTTCGTTTTCGTCCTGAATTAAATGGTAATTCTGTAACATACACCTCTCCTATAGTTTTGCCTTCTTGTAAATAAAGATCAAATTGCATCTTTATTTTTGAAGACTTCTCTATCGTGAATGTTTTTTCAGAATTATTTTCCTCAATATTTGGATAAAACTCCTTTGACTTAAGGAAATCTCTAATTATATCCGCTTCTTTTTTCTGTTGAAGAGCTGAGTCTGAGTTATGATTGTCATTTGACATATTTTGAATAAAAGTTATTAAATGAGATAGGAAAAGTTTTATTTCTTTCAACCAAAGCTAATACAAAATAGATCTTGTAGTCGAAGTCTTGGTCAAATTTTATCATAAAAATATGTGCAAACTTTTCTATTTCAATTTAAGGATAATCCGAAAAGTTCAAAAATGTCTAAAACTTTGAAATTATGAAATATAATTTTACACCCATTTAAGCAACTTTCAAACTCAAAAAACCCCTTATTCCGCAAAATAATCCTAAATAAGCAGTTTACAAACTATCTATTTATCCATTTTGAATGTCTTAAGCCACAAAAAATTCCCAATTTCATCACTATATTTGCCAACATTCAGTTTTACGCCCAACATGCGCATTACATAGCATAAACAAAATGGACTCACTCACCCAAATCATCCTAGGAATTGCCGTTGCAGAAGTCTGTGCTGGCAAGGAACTGAAAAATAGAACTTTTCTATACGGTGCTATTTTAGGAACACTTCCTGATTTAGACGTGGTGGTTGGGTCGTTTTTGAATGATGTCGATGGCGTATATATTCACCGGGGAATCAGCCATTCGCTCTTTTTGTTTTTGATCTTATCCCCTATTTTCGGTTGGCTGATTTCAAAAATTGAGAAAAATAAAATCAGTTTTAAAAGAGCTTCTTGGATGGCATTTTGGGGATTGTTTACACACGTAATCCTCGACATGTTTACCTCTTGGGGAACACAAGTCTTATGGCCTTTAGAAACCCGATTTGCATTCAAAACGATTTTTGTAATTGATCCGCTTTACACCATTCCGCTGCTGATTTCTTTGATTTTTGTTTGGAGAAAGAAAGACCATTTGCTGCGCATGAAATACGTCAAAAGAGGTTTAATTATTTCAAGTTCGTATTTGGTGTTGACGGTTTTCGTGAAGCTCTATGCTTTGAATCAATTTGAAAAAGCATTGGAGAAGCAAGGAGTTTCTTATTCTGAAATCATTGTGAAACCAACGGCTTTCAATATCATTTTATGGAACGCAAATGTAGCAACAGCTGATGCTTATTTGCTCGGCGATTTCTCCTTATTTGACAGTCAGCCGATCTCATTTAAACGGTATACCAAGAACGAAACCTTCGCATTGAAATTAAAGGAAAATCCAGATTTTAAAAAACTGCAGAAAATTAGCGAAGGTTGGTATCTCCTATCTGAAAAAGAAAATACACTCTATTTCAACGATTTACGATTCGGACTTTTAAATGACAACCCAGTTAATCCTCAATTTGCTTTCAGTTATCAGTTTATAAAAACGGATCAAGGATTAATTGCTTCGGAAGTTCTGAAAGAAAAAAGAGATGGAAAAGCATTGCTTGGCAAGATTTTCAAACGCTTGAAGGGAAATTAAAAACGATGATTCCGTAGATACAGATTATGTCTACCGTTTCAGCTTTTCCCAATTTATTCAAAACCTTTAAAATCAGGTGGACACTTGTACTTTCTCCGACTTTTATTTCTCTTTTCAATATTTTTGAAAATGCGCATGTCATCAAAATTGACTAATAGATTCAATTCATGCGAACCTTTGGAGGCTGAACTGAGTTTCGACATCGTTAAATCAAAACTGTAAGTTACCCGAAATGTACTTGCCCGACTTACTGGAATGTTTCCGCCAAGAGAAACCACAAATGAATCGTATTTTCTACCAGTCATCAAAAAGCTTTGATTTCTAAACCAAAAACCAGCGATAAAAGGCTTGATAGCAACGCTGCCTCCAATGGTAAAGGTTTGAAAATAAGCTTGTCGCTCAAAAATAAAACCTGGGGAATAAATGGTTTCACCGATTAATAAATTTGCGGTTGTGTGCACGTTTAACTTGATGGGCAAACGTGCATCGTCTCCTAACAAGGCATCAATTGGCTGTGTTAAATGATGACCAGCTCCACCAATTGTAAGGGTAAACATGCGGATGATTTTACGGGTATTGTTTCGTTTTTTGTTAAATCGCAACGCAAAACCAGCGCCAAAATCAGCATAGGTCGCCGTATTAAATCCGGGAGGAATGAAGGCTGAGGTGTACACGTTTCCCAAAACCTCATCGTAATTATCTGAAAACGTAAAGCGATTCCAATCTACTGATTTATTCACAATTCCACCTGAAAAACCAACTTGAAAAACCAAATTTTTCTTGTCAATCGGACGATACGAATAATATACATTTGCAGCTGAAGAACGCAATTTACCTTCACCTTCTACATCAGAATAAGCGAGAATTCCCAAACCTACATTTCGAATCGCTTCACTTTCTACAGACACGAGCGATGTATTGAATCGTCCGGGAATAGGTGTCCACAAACTGCGAATGTTGGCGCGTAGTTTCATTCCGTTGTCAATGGCAACCATTCCGGGGTTGTAATAAACGGGATTGTTATAAAACTGAGAAAAGTTTGGATCTTGAGCACGCACCGATGAACAAAAAATCACGGTAATAACAATCAAATTAAATATCTTTCTCATGCTTATCGAATTACAGTTACTGTTCCTGAACGTTTGAATTTACCTCTTGCATATTCTTTTCCTTTCCAAGCATTTGCATCTAAAAATGTTGCATTTACTTTCCAAACGTATGCATCTTCCTTCACATATTCTCCTTTAAATTTCCCATCCCAAGCTTCATTCGGTCTTCCATCCAAATCGAGCGAACTGGTACTCCACATGGTATTTCCCCAGGCGTCATAAATCGTTAACGTGTAGCTTTCTAATCCAACACCTTTAGGTAGAAAATGAGAAACTCCAAAACTTGAATGGCCAGGATACATGGCATTTGGCACAAATAATCCAGCATCGAAATCCGTTTTTATGAGCTGTACGAGCGTATCGGCACAACCAAATTGATTGCTGGCAATCAGCGTCACTTCAAAAGTTCCATATTGATAATATTTCTCTGTGGGATTGATTTCTGAACTTGAATGTCCGTTCCCAAATTGCCAATCGTAAGCGCCTGCATATTGAGATTGATTGGTAAATTCAACCGTTCCACTCAACGGATCATGATTTTGAATGTTGATGAATTCAAATCCAGCAATTGGTGTCGGGTTGACTTGTATTCCTGGATTCAAAATAGAAATATCAGAACATCCGCCAGCACCATAAACACTTAAAGTAATCGGATAATTACCGGCTGTTGGATAGGTATATACGACTGAATTTCCAATCAAAATCGTTCCATCACCCATGTCCCAAACCAATGAATCTGCAAATGTACTTTGTGATGAGAAAATAACCGATTGACCTTCACAAATCGTTTGACTTGAAACTGTAAAGACTGCAACAGGTCTTGGGTAAACCGTAAATGGAACTACCAAGGTATTTGTACATCCGTGAATACTCGTCGCTGTGAGTGATACATTATACGTCCCAGGATTTGCAAATACTACCGTTTCATTGGTTAAGTTGGACGTGATTCCATTTCCAAAATCCCATTGAAAATTGATGGAACCTGTACTTATATTATTGGTGTTAACGGTAACAGGAGCAAAACAAGGATCGGTTGAGGTTAACGAAAAGTTGGCTACTGGCAATGGATAAACGGTGATTATCTGAAAAGACGAATCTTTACATCCATTGATGTTTTCTACAAAATGTCCGACCGTATACGATCCAACTTGCGTGAAAGTGTGCTGCGGATTGGCGAGCGCAGAAAGATTGCCATCGCCAAAGTTCCATGATTGGAAAGAAACATGCGTTCCGACCTGCGAAAAGTTTACCGAAAGCGGAACACAACCCGCCATTGGATTCGCAGTAAAAGCAGCGTCGGGTTGTATGCTGACAATTACATTTTTCGTAATACTGGAAGTACATCCATTCGCAGGACTTGTGCCTGTTAGCGTAACCGGATACGTTCCACTTGCGATATAAGCATGCGAAGGATTGACAAGGTTAGAAGTTCCTCCATCTCCAAAACTCCAAGCGGAATTACTTAAATTTTGAGAACCATTTGTAAATTGAAAGATTTCATTGATACAAACAGAGTCAGGTGCAAAAGAAAAATTGACAACTGGTGAAGGATAAACGGTAATCGCGACGGTGGCGGTGTCAAAACTACAACCGTCATTGATGTAGAGATTTACTTGATAATTTCCTGGGTTTGTAAAAGTGTGTGTTGGACTATATGTGGTGGTGGTATTTCCGTCTCCAAAATCCCAACTTGCATTGTTTGTGCCGGTTGAATATTGTGTAAAATCTACCGTAAGATCTTCGCATCCTGTCGTAATACTCGTATTAAAGAAAGCATTGACGAGGTTTGGAAGTACGGTAATTTCGTGATAAGAAGTATCTGTTCCACACGCATTGCTCACAACCAGCATGATCGTGTAAATCGTATCTTGTGTTCCAGTAATAAATACATGATTAAGCAGTGCCGCTGGATTGGTAGAAGTGGTTCCATCTCCAAAATCCCAGAAATACGTTTCGGGAAGTCCCAAACTGTTATTTGCGAATTCAACCGTAAAAGGCGAGCAACCGATGTTTAAGTTGGAACCAAAAATGGATGTCGGTTTCGGCATCGCAACCACACTGTCTGTATGAACAACTGTTCCACAGAAATTGGTGACCGAAAGACTGATGTAATAAGTTGTATCTGCTAAATATCCTTGCAGATAAGTCTGTGTTGGTGGGGTAAAATTGGTGCTACTTTGACCGTTTCCAAAATCCCAAGCGTGGGTAATTCCAATTCCCGTAGAACTGTTTGTAAAATCAACCAATACAGGTGCACAACTCGAGTCTGGCGTCAAACTGAAATCAGCAAGCGGCAACGCTCTCAATTCTATTTGTTGAACAAGTGAATCTCGACAGTTTTTGATGGTCGTCACGATTAATTGAACATCAAAAGTGTCTGCTATTAAATAGGCATGTGTTGGGTTTTCAAGATTTGAAGTTGTTCCATCTCCAAAGTTCCATGCAAAACTCTGACCCAAAGTGGATGTATTTGTAAACGATTCAGAAATGCCAATACAAGCGATGGATTGATGTGTAAATTGAACAACTGGCAAGGGATTGATCAAAATATTCATCGTATCTCGGTTGATACAACTGGTAACTGGGTTTTGATAGGTATAAATAATCTGATGATTTCCTAAACCTGCTGTTGCAGGAGAAAAAGTACCCAACGCTGCATCTGTTATTCCAGTTCCAGTCCAAGTTCCACCAGTTATATTTGGAATCAAATTCACTGGATTTTCGCTCAAACAAAACTCTCGATTGGCACCAATATTAACAATTGGCAAGGGATTTACAAGTACTTGCATCGTATCTCGCGTCAAACACGTTCCAGAACCAATGGCATAAACAAGGTCAAAAGTACCAACTGTAGTTGGAGAAAATATACCTGAAGAAGTAACGCCCGTCCCACTCCAAGTCCCGTTTGCTGGCAATCCTGTCACGTTCAGATTTCCACCGTTGTGACACGTTGCGACATCTGCTCCAGCATTTGCTAAAATCGGATCCGCAACCGTAATGATTGTTTGATCTGTACTGGTACATCCGTTCGCATCCGTGAAAGAATAAGTAACTGTAAAACTTCCAACTCCTGAAGGTGTAAAAACGCCTGTAGAATTCGTGATTCCCGTTCCACTCCAAGTTCCTCCTGTTGGTGAAGCCCCAGAAATAGTTGCTGGAATGGGCTGATTACAAAGGTTGAAATCGATTCCAGCATCCACAATTGGTGGATTCAATACCGTTGCAACTACGGTTGAAGTATTCGAACAAAGCGTTGTTGGGTCGGTAAAACTGTATGTCAACGTATAATTTCCTGCAGCCAAAGCACTCGGGTTAAAAGCTCCTGCTGAAACGCCAGTTCCAGTCCAAGTTCCGCCCAAAGGAGAACCAATTAACGTCTTTGGATTTGCGTTTTTACAAATGTTAAAAGCAGTACCAGCACTGACAGTTGGCAAAGGTTTTACAGTAACTAGAACCGCATCTGAAGTCAAACAAGTCCCTGAACCAATTGAATAGGTTAAAGTAAAACTTCCGGAAACAGTTGGATCGAAAACACCACTTGCATTCACTCCATTTCCTGTCCAGGTTCCGCCAATCGGCAAGCCTGAAAGTTGAACATTGGGCGCGTCAACACAAATTGCAGTGTCCAAACCAGCATCTGCAATTCCTGGATTTACAACCGAAATGGTGATCTGATCTGTACTTGTACACGCGTTCGCATCCGTGAAAGAATAGGTAACGATAAAACTTCCAACTCCTGAAGGTGTAAAAACTCCCGTTGGATTGCTGATTCCCGTTCCACTCCAAGTTCCTCCTGTCGGTGTAGCTGATAACGTGAAATCAATGGGCTGATTACACAAACTAATATCCAATCCAGCATCCACAATTGGTGGATTCAATACCGTTGCAACTACGGTTGAAGTATTCGAACAAAGCGTTGTTGGGTCGGTAAAACTGTATGTCAACGTATAATTTCCTGCAGCCAAAGCACTCGGGTTAAAAGCTCCTGCTGAAACGCCAGTTCCAGTCCAAGTTCCGCCCAAAGGAGAACCAATTAACGTCTTTGGATTTGCGTTTTTACAAATGTTAAAAGCAGTACCAGCACTGACAGTTGGCAAAGGTTTTACAGTAACTAGAACCGCATCTGAAGTCAAACAAGTCCCTGAACCAATTGAATAGGTTAAAGTAAAACTTCCGGAAACAGTTGGATCGAAAACACCACTTGCATTCACTCCATTTCCTGTCCAGGTTCCGCCAATCGGCAAGCCTGAAAGTTGAACATTGGGCGCGTCAACACAAATTGCAGTGTCCAAACCAGCATCTGCAATTCCTGGATTTACAACCGAAATGGTGATCTGATCTGTACTTGTACACGCGTTCGCATCCGTGAAAGAATAGGTAACGATAAAACTTCCAACTCCTGAAGGTGTAAAAACTCCCGTTGGATTGCTGATTCCCGTTCCACTCCAAGTTCCTCCTGTCGGTGTAGCTGATAACGTGAAATCAATGGGCTGATTACACAAACTAATATCCAATCCAGCATCCACAATTGGTGGATTCAATACCGTTGCAACTACGGTTGAAGTATTTGAACAAAGCGTTGTTGGATCGGTAAAACTGTATGTCAACGTATAATTTCCTGCAGCCAAAGCACTCGGGTTAAAAGCTCCTGCTGAAACGCCAGTTCCGGTCCAAGTTCCGCCCAAAGGAGAACCAATTAACGTCTTTGGATTTGCGTTTTTACAAATGTTAAAAGCAGCACCAGCATTCACCGTTGGCAAAGGTTTTACAGTGATCTGAACTGCGTCAGAAGTCAAACAAGTGCCTGAACCAATTGAATACACTAAACTAAAAGTTCCTACTGTTGCAGGCGTAAAAACACCTGAAGAAGTAATTCCTGTACCACTCCAAGTTCCATTGGCTGGCAAACCTGACAAGTTTACGAAACCGCTATTTTGACAAACACTAGTATCTAGTCCGGCATTCGAAATCGATGGATTGGAAACGATGATGGTCGCTTCATCGGTATTACTGCATCCATTGCTTGCGGTAAAGGTATAAGTCACATCAAAACTCCCAACTCCCGAAGGTGTAAAAACACCCGTTGGATTGGTAATTCCCGTTCCACTCCAAGTTCCACCCGCTGGTGTTCCAGATAATGTGGTAGTGATTGGCTGATTACATAAATTTAAATCGAGTCCTGCGCTAACAGTTGGAGGCAACAAAACAGTTGCAATGATGCTAGCAGATTTGGAACAAAGTGTTGTTGGATCGGTATAACTATACGTTAAAGTATATGTACCGGGATTGATCGCACTCGGATCAAAAATTCCTGCTGAAATACCAGTTCCTGACCAAGTTCCGCCAATCGGCGAACCGCTTAAGGTATATGGACTTGCATTTTTACAAATTGAAAAAGCAGTTCCTGCACTCACCGTTGGTAAAGGTTTCACGATGGCAATCAAGGTGTCTTTTGACAAACAAGTTCCAGCACCAAACGTATATACCAAATCAAAAGTTCCTACTGTTGCCGGAGTATAAACACCTGAAGAAGTGACTCCTATTCCACTCCAGGTTCCATTGGCTGGCGAACCTGATAAGTTAACTGAACCACTATTTTGGCAAACCGTAATATCCAAACCGGCATTCACTGCAACAGGATCGGCTACCGTAATGGTCATTTGATCTGAGTTGGAACATCCATTGGCGGAGGTAAAAGCATACGTAAGTATAAAACTTCCAACTCCAGAAGGAGTGAAAACACCTGAAGGATTGGTAATTCCTGTTCCACTCCAAGTTCCTCCTGTTGGTGAAGCAGTTAAATTTACGGGAATGGGTTGATTACAGACATTCAGATCGAGTCCCGCATTTACTGTTGGAGGCAATAACACCGTTGCCACAACCGTCGCTGATTTGGAGCAAAGTGTTACAGGATCGGTATAACTATACGTTAAGGTATGAGTTCCTATATTGAGTGCGCTTGGATTAAAAACTCCTGCTGACACTCCAGTTCCTGTCCATGTTCCACCAATCGGCGAACCGCTTAAGGTATATGGACTTGCATTTTTACAAATTGAAAAAGCAGTTCCAGCGCTCACCGTTGGCAACGGATTCACAAGCACAGTGACGCTTTGAGCTGGTGCTGAACAACCGCTGTTTGAAGCAACAACTGAATAGGTTCCAGAAAAAGCGGTTGTAGAATTAGCTCTTGTTATTGTTGCAAGTGTGGAAGAATATCCATTCGGACCTGTCCAAACATACGTATTTCCTGCAGCATTGGTAAGTGATAAAAGCAGCGAACTTCCCGCGCAAAGAGGAGAATTTGAAGTTGGATTTACTGCAATTGGGAATGGTTTAACAAGCACGTTTTTAGTCGCAGAACTCGTTCCGCACGCATTACTTGCACTTAAGGTAATCGGATAAGTTCCTGCAGTAGGAAAAGTAATCGCCCCAGGGGTCAGACTAGAACTAGATGCTGGAGAACCTGCCGTAAAAGTCCATGCGTACAGATCAATTGGTGAATAACATGAATTAACCGTTCCTACTGGAATAACCGAGGTGCCCGCACAAATAGCCGTTATATTAGCAACAGAAACTTTCGGAGGCCCTTTCACTATGACTATTTTTGAAAACGTATACGAGCCACATGAATTCGTCAGTTGCAATTGAATCGTAAATGAGCCGATTGCATTAAATGTAAATTGCGGATTTTGACTAGATGCATTGGTTCCACTTGCAAAGGTCCAATTTCCTGTGGATGGCAAACAAAGACTTCCATTAAATGAAACCGTCCAGTTGTACGTGACGTTGCATGTATTTACCAAAGTCGATAAATCTGTTGCAATCGCCGTAAAAGAAACACAAGCAGTATCTTGATTCACGCTAAAATTTGGAACAGGCGGAGCTTCAACACAAATCGTTTTCACAATCGTTGATGATCCACAAACACTATTGCTGGCCGTCAAACTGACCGAATAAGTTCCGGGCGTAGTATAGATGTGTGTTGGATTAGTGTTGGATATCGTAGAACCTGTCACTAAAGGGCTACCGTCTCCAAAATCCCATTCATATTGCGTAAAATTAGAACAAGAACTAACCGTAAAACCATTAACAGTTTGATTTTGGAAAGTTACCAACGAGCCCGCACAAGCAGGGTTTGGATTGATGCTGAAATTGGCAGTTGGAGGAGTAGAAACTCGAATTGGCGTTATAGTTGCTTCCGAACTATCGCATAAATTGATCGCTTTGATTTTAAAAGTAAACGAATTTCCAGGATAGCCACAAGAGGTTGTCAAATAGGTATGGCAAATTGTATTAGGCGGTGGATGAGGTAAGTTTAAAAGTGGAGTACCATCACCAAAATCAATAAGATATGTGGTACTGGAGTGGTTTGAAGAAAAGTTAGAAAGTGGAAAACAGATCGACAAAGGTCCACATCCATTTGTTCCTCCAGGATTAGCAGCTCCAATTGCTGGATTTGTAATGTTGGTAACAATGTACGAACTGGTATCTATACATCCATTAATCCCAGTAACAATATAGTTTAAGTCAAAAATGTCTTGCGTTAGGTATGAATGAGAAAGAGAAGTCGGCGGAATTCCAGCGTCGTAATTTGGACTACCGTCACCCCAAATAATTTTAAAATTGGATGCCGAGCTGGCCGGTTGCGCGTCAAAAACAAGCATGTCAAAAACAGTTCCGTCACAATTTTTCATGTTGTTGATTGGGTCAAACAAAACGGTTGAAGGTGTTTGTAATACTGTAACATTCGAAGTAAAAGGCAAGCTCACACAGCCTTGCGCACTAGTTGCTGTTAAGGAAACGGTAAAACTAGCACTAGTCGTTCCAACACTAATGAATTCGTGACTTGGATTGGTTTGTGTTGAATTATTGGCCAATCCGGAAGCTGGATTCCCAAAACTCCAAGAATAGGTATTGTTGATGCCGGATGAAGTATTGGTAAAGTAAATCGGCAAATTTGCACAAGAACCTGCAGGAGCCGCAGTGAATGAAGCCGTTGGAATGGTGTTTACATTTACTAAAACTGCGTCCGTTGCAGTACATGCATTGTCATCTGTAATTGTTAATGTATAAGTCGTTGTAATGGATGGTGATGCCGTAGGATTAGGACAGGTAGTGCAAGAAAGTCCATTGCTTGGAGCCCATTGATAGGTATAAGGCGCGGTTCCGCCTGAAGCAACAGTTGCGCTACCTAAAACAACAGAATTTCCCACACAGATCGATGCATCTACGCCTGCGCTTGCAATGCATTGTGCAGATAAATTCTGTGCAAAAGAAATTAGGAAAAAGATTAAAACTGTGACGATTCTCATCAAATAGATTGGTTAGTAATTGAGTACAAAGATAAAGAAAAATAAAAGCGTTTTGAAAATTAGGTTTTTTTCTTTAAATCCGACATTCGTGCTTTGAAAGAAAAGGGGAAAAACACGTTGATTTCAGAGAATGCATTAGATCATCCAAAAAGTTCTCTATGAAATTGTCTATTTTAACCTATCTTTATATCTCAATGTCCAACGAAAAACAAATATTCACACTCAAGCAAGTTGCAGATTCAATTCAGCGAACGATTCAGGATCGTTACAATCGCTTGTATTGGGTGCAAGCGGAAATGCACAAGTTGAATTATACCAACAAAGGACATTGCTACCCCGAACTGGTTCAGAAAGAAGATGGAAAAACGGTCGCAGAGATGCGTGGTACAATTTGGAAATTTCAATACGACAAAATCAGCAAATCCTTCATGCAAGCGGTAAAAGAGCCTTTGCGAGATGGATTGAATTTATTGTTTTTAGTCAAAATTTCGTTCCACACGATGTATGGAATGGGTTTGGAAATTGTGGACATCGATCCGACATTTGCTTTGGGAGAATTGCAGAAAGAGCGCGAGGAAACCTTGAAAAGACTGACCAAGGAAGGAATTTTAAATTCCAATCAGCAGTTAAAATTAGCGATGTTGCCGCAGCGAATTGCAATTATTTCAGTGGAATCAAGCAAAGGATTATCCGATTTTTACAAGGTAATTAACAGCAATCCGTGGAAATATAAGTTTTTCTTTCACCTTTTCCCAGCGCAACTGAATGGCGACATGGCCATTCCATCGATCCAAAGTCAGCTGAATAAAATTCGGAAAGTAGTGCGCCATTTTGATGCCGTGGCAATTATTCGCGGCGGTGGTGGAGAAATCGGACTTTCTTGTTACAACAATTATCAACTTTCAAAAGCGATTGCTACTTTTCCTTTGCCGGTTTTTACGGGTATTGGTCACTCCACAAACATCACCGTTTCAGAAATGGTCGCGTATCGAAGTGCAATTACGCCTACTGAATTAGGAGAATTCTTGTTACAAGCTTTTCACGATTTTTCGGTTCCCGTTCAGGAAGCTCAAAAGATAATCAAGACAGAAGCCTTGGCACTAATTCGCGAAAATCAGCAAAGTTTGGGCAATGAAATTCGCATCTTTAAGAATGTCAGCAAGCAGCAGCTTCAACGAACCAATCAGTTGTTAATCAACAACTCCAAGGAATTGTTGTCGCAGATAAAATATGCTTTTAGCGACGAGAAAACTGAATTAACAGGTTTTTCCGAACGTTTAAAATCGGGTTTCAGAAGTTTGAAATTGATTGAGAATCAGAAAATAAAACAACACCGCGAAGCATTGCGTAAGTTATCGACGGGATATTTGTTTCAAGAACGAACGAACATCGACGATAATAAATATTTCATCCATCAACAAGTTCCAAAATATTTCATTCGCAAAATGGAAAATTTGGTTCAATTAGAAACGCAAGTTCGCTGGATGGATCCGCAACAAATTTTAAAAAAAGGATATTCCATCAGCATGTACCAAGGAAAAGTAATCAGTGCCAAAAACCCGGTTGAAATTGGAGCTGAAATAGAAATCTGGACCTCTGAAAAGAAAATCACCAGCATTGTAAAAAACGTAAAAGACAAAGAAAATGAGTGAAGAAATTAAATACACCGATGCATTTGAAGAATTGCAAGACATCGTTCGCGAGATTGAAGATGGCGAAATTTCAGTCGACGAATTGTCGATTAAAGTCAAACGCGCCGCATTTTTAATCAAGGTTTGTAAATCAAAATTAACCTCAACGGAAGAAGATGTAAACGAAATATTGAAAGATTTAGAGGAGTAATTGTCTTTGAATCCTGATATTGAATCATTTTATGCCTAATTTTCAAAAGAATTACGTCGGATTTTTTGATGTATTCTAAATATTCCTAACTTCGTAGCGATGAGTTCAAGTGTAGAAAAATACAATAAACGCGGTTTGCAGGCAAGTTATGTCTCCACCGTGATTGGAATTTCCTTGGTGTTGTTTATGATTGGTATTGTTTTAGGCGGTATTATGGCCTTGGAATCTGTTCAAAAACAAGCCAAAGAAAACCTTCAAGGAGATTTGTTTTTTAAAGCCGAATTAAATGAAGCGGATATCAAACAGATCGAGCAAGAATTAAAAACATGGCCTGAATTTAAAGAGGTTTACTTTGTTTCTCCAGAAAGAGCTTTGGAGGAATTTAGCGGCCTAAATGAAGATACCCGAGAAATCAAAGCCATTTTTGACGGTGAAAACATTTTCCCTCCAAACATCGGTTACAAACCCAACGTGGAATTTGCAACCAAGGAAGGAATGAAACAAATTAAAGCCAAACTGCTGGATTCATATCCGCAAGAATTAGACGAAGTAAATTACGATGAAGCAAGTGTGGATACCGTGAATTTAGGATTCAAACAATTTGCACTTTTGTTTTTAATTGTTGCAGCGCTGTTAATCATTGTCGCGGTTGCCATGATTAACAATACCATTCGACTTTCTTTGTACTCCAAACGTTTTACCATCAAAACCATGCAAATGGTTGGTGCGACCGCAAAATTCATTCGACGTCCTTTCTTAATTCAAGCGATTATGCAGGGAATTGTTTCTGCGGTCATTGGAATGGCTTTGGTGATGTCTTTATTCTATATTATTGATCGCATGCTCGAAACGATTGAAATCAGTTTTCAAATCGAGATGTTCGCAATCTTATTCTTATTCATCACTGGATTAGGAGTTATCATCACGTGGATCTCCACTTGGTTTGCACTCAACAAATATTTACGAATGAAATTAGATGACTTATACTAATTCGTATAATCACTTTTAAAAAAATAAAAATGGACGATAAAAAATTAAACTTATTTGTTTTCAGTAAAGGAAACTACAAATTTCTTTTGATTGGATTGGCAATCAATGTTCTTGGATTTATTTTGATGATTGGAGGCGCCTCCGACGATCCTGCAAAATTTGATGCAGGTGAATTGTTTCACCCGGTTCGAATCACCATTGCTCCTATTTTGATTGTTGCTGGATACATTGTCATCCTTTATTCTATCTTGAAACGTAGAAAAATCGAAAAGTAAACGTTCCTGATATTCTATTGATATGACTTTTATTGAAGCTATTATTTTAGCAATTGTTGAGGGATTAACTGAGTTTCTCCCTGTTTCTTCCACGGGTCACATGATCATTACCTCATCCATGATGGGAATTGCATCCGAAGATTTTGTGAAATTATTTACAATCGTTATCCAACTCGGTGCCATTTTATCAGTGGTTGTACTCTATTTCAAACGCTTTTTTCAATCGGTTAATTTCTACTTGAAGTTGTTTGTTGCATTCATTCCAGCAGCAGTATTTGGCTTGCTTTTAAGCGATTACATTGACGCCTTGTTGGAAAGTCCGCTTGCGGTTGCCATTTCATTGGTGATCGGTGGAATCATTTTACTGTACGTTGATAAATGGTTCAACAAACCAACCATTCACAAAGAGGAAGAGATCAATTACCTAACGGCTCTTAAAATTGGATTTTTTCAATGCATCGCCATGATTCCAGGGGTTTCCAGATCTGGAGCTTCGATTGTTGGTGGTATGAGTCAAAAATTGAGTCGCCAAGTGGCTGCTGAATTTTCTTTCTTTTTAGCGGTTCCAACGATGTTTGCAGCAACTGCGAAAAAAGGATACGATTACCTAAAAGTTGGTGGATCATTCACTTCTCACGAGATTAATTTATTAATCGTTGGAAATGTTGTTGCCTTCATCGTTGCACTTTTAGCAATTAAAAGTTTCATCGGTTACTTAAATAAAAACGGTTTTAAAATGTTTGGTTGGTATCGAATTATCGTCGGATTGACCATTCTTCTGTTGATGGGAATCGGTTACGATTTAAAAGTCGTTTAATGCTTTGTTTGTTCATCCCTAATTAAAAAAAATGATTGATTTTCAAGAAGGTTACACCATGTTGGTGGACAAACCGTATGAATGGACATCCTTCGATGTCGTTAATAAACTTCGCTGGAACATCAAGCAAAAATTAGGTGTGAAGAAAATAAAGGTTGGTCACGCTGGTACTTTAGATCCTTTGGCTACGGGATTGCTAGTCATTTGTACTGGAAAAAACACCAAGCTCATTGAAGGTTTTACAAATGATCAAAAAATCTATACCGGAACTTTTTTACTGGGAAAAACAACACCTTCATCCGATTTAGAAACAGAATTCAATGAAGAATTTCCAACCGATCACATCACGGATGAATTGCTGGAAGAAGTTCGAAAATCATTCATCGGTGTTCAACAACAAGTTCCACCGATCTTTTCTGCAAAGCAAGTAGATGGACAACGCGCTTACGATCTTGCTCGCGCAGGAAAAGAAGTGGTCTTAAAATCCAATACGGTTGAGATCATCGATTTTCAAATTACCGCGAATCGTTTTCCAGAAATTGACGTGTACATCCATTGCAGTAAAGGAACTTACATCAGATCCATCGCATTCGATTTTGGACGTAAATTAAACTCGGGCGCAACTATGATTGCACTTCGCAGAACAGCGTCAGGCGATTTTAAAATTGAAAATTCGAAAACTGTAGAAGAGTGGATTGAGTATTTGAAAGAAAACTAAAGCGGTTTTTTTCTTATTGAATTTCCTCCCGAACAATTTCATTTTTCAAAACATTGTGAATGTGCGAAACGCTGCAATTGAAGTTTTTTGCAAGTTGTTGCAAAGTAAATTTCTCTTCCTGTCTAAGCCTGTGAATTTCTCTTCGATGGTCATCGTTTAAAGGGTCTGGTCTTCCCATGGTTTTTAAACCTCCTTTTGGACCGTATTTTTTCCTTCTTTTTTCCCACAAGGTGGAATTATCACGTTCCCCATTTTGAAAACTCTTTTTAAAAGATTCACTGTAAGAACTCCATGCTAGATTTTCAAAATGATTATTTTCCAAATTACCATCGATGTGAATAACAATCTTGTATTTTCGTGGATGCTTGTTTGGAACAAAAGCTTGTCCAACCAACTTATGCGGATAAACAGTTCTTCGCTTGCCTTTATCATCTACTAAATCGGTCATAACAAAACCGTTTTTAGGGTGTTTTCGTAATTTTTTCAGTTTTTCTAAAAAAAAGACAGTCCTACCAGACTTGTATATTTTAGAACGTTCTTTCGATTTAATCTCACCTTCGCTAGAGATTTCATAATCAGAAAAGCCAACAATTGGTCTCCATTCTCCCTTCATAATCATCGGTTATTTAGTGGTGTTCGTCTTCAAATATACTGTGAAAATGTAAATAAATAGCATGTTATTCAAAAATTTGTAAAAAATTTAGCGCAAAAACGGGAAATGTTCACTTTCGGTGTGAAAAAGTCACGGTGTGAATGCATCTTGAATGTGCTCTATGTCTGTTCTAAAATTATTATGAACGATTGAAATAATGTCAAACTGGGTTTCTAAATGCACTTCATTTGTGAAAATATATTGATTTGCAACCTTGATAATTTGCCTTTGTTTGGCTCGTGTAACCGCCCGCCAAGGTTCACCAATTTCTGCCGTTTGCCTTGTTTTCACTTCCACCACAATTAATTTCCCTCCAAACTGACAAATAATATCTGCTTCTAAGTGTCCAAAACGGTAATTTCGATCCACAATTTCGTAGTTTCGATCCTTCAGATATTGAAAAGCCAATTGCTCTCCAAAAACGCCTAATTCTTGATTGGTCATGCTTTGTTTTATAGTGATTAGAAACAAGATACAGATTTAGTTTCAATAAATCATCCTTTTTTTAAGATTTTTAAACGGAGCTTCTAATCCAATAGCTAACAACCAACTTTAATTATTCATATATTTGTTGCAACATAATATGTATACATGGATTTACTTAAAAAATTGAAGGCTTTTGTATTAAGCATTTATTTTCTTAAAAACATCGGATTAATTTTACTAATTCACCTTTTGGTTATCGGTGGATTGATCTTATTCTTGAATTCAAAAACAAATCACGGAGAAAAAATCGCAGTTCCATCGCTTTATGGCAAGAATGTAAACGCGATTGAGGGAATTGTTTCTCAAAGTGGTCTAAGATATGAAGTTTTAGATTCCATTTATGCTCCGAATAAACCTGCCGGAACAATTATTTCTCAAGATCCTCGCCCATCCGATTCCACAGATGTTTACGTGAAAGAGGGTCGCGTGATTCGAGTTCGTGTTTCGAAAAAATCTCGTTTGGTTGAAATGCCGAGTTTAATTGATAAATCACAACGTTTCGCAGAAAGCGTTTTGAAAAATAGAGGCTTGAAATACACCATTACGTATGAATCTACGCGCGAAGCAGATGGTGCTGTTTTGGATCAAAAATTCAACGGCAGACACATCGAAGACGGAAAGAAAATTCCAATTGGATCAACTGTTTTGTTAATTGTTGGTAGAAATTTAGGTGGTGAACCAGTTCAAATTCCAGATTTAAAGTGTTTAACAATAAATGATGTCCGTGGACGTTTATCTTCCATGAGTTCAATCACTTTGTTTGAATCATACAAAGATTGTCAAACAGCGGCAGATAGTGCTTCGGCAAAAGTGGTTTCTCAAAACCCAGAGTTTATTGAAGGTCTATTTAGTCCAGCTGGAAGTACAATCACAATTTTATTAGAAAAAAACGGATGCTCTGAGTAGCAAAAGATTTTAATCGATAACTACATGATGAAATACATTTTAGCGCTTATACTTGGTGGAGGATTTTTAAATCAAGTCGCTGCGCAAAGCGATGGTGTAGAACCGCTAAGAACAAATCCTGAATTAACGCGAGCGATTCCCATACCAATGAAAGCTGGTGCGAGCTTCGATTCCACGTTTATCTGGTCTACAGATACTTTGGAAGTGAGTTTAACCAAGTCTTTTCTAGATGAATTCACGTTGAATCATTTTCAAGATTATACACCTGATTTTGGAGGTATCAATACAACGTTTGACAAAAAATATAAGTTGTTGAACAAAACGACCAACGCTCCTTTGGCGAATACGGTAAAATATTCCAACACGCCAACGGTACTCAAAAAAGTAAATGTGGCTTTAGGAACGGTCATCAACTCTCCGTTACCTGCTGACACCATCAAAGTAGGAGATTTTTCTTCGTATCCACCTGTTTATTCTACAACGATCGTTTATCCGGCATACAACATCATCGACACCGTTGATTTTGCAAATGCGTATGACACCCTTTTTATCACCGATCCATTTTTTGTGCAAGATTCTGCAACGCAGTTTTTTGGACAAGTAAGCGATCAAAATGCATACTGGTTGGATAAAAACGCATACCACAACTACCGTTTTGCGGAAAAACCTTGGACCTTAGGCGTGGTTACTTTTGACGGCTTGGATGAAAACGGATATCCGTATCAACTCGGGAGTTCAGCAGTTGGTTTGGCGGATGTTTTGCATTCGAAACCGATCAACATGAGTTCGGTAAGTGCAGCAAACGAAGTTTATTTCAGTTTCTTGTACCAAACTGGCGGGTTTGGCGATGAACCAGAAGCGCAAGATTCGTTGGTATTGCAATTTTATGCACCAGATATCAACCAATGGTTTAGTGTTTGGTCCGCAATTGGCGCTCCCGTTTCTGATTTCAAAAAAGTCCATCTGAAAGTTCAAGATGCGAAATATTTTCAAACCGCTTTCCAATTCCGCTTCATGAATTACGGCGGTTTATCCGGAAGTTTGGATCATTTTCACATTGATTACGTTCATTTGAGAGCCAATTCTGGTGCACAAGATACCTTGTTCAAAGATTTTGCTTTTGTATATCCATTGGGTTCTTTCTTGAAAGATTATACTTCTGTTCCTTGGGATCACTACAAAAATAATCCAAGCGGGAAAATGAATGATTCTACGCAGATTTACCTTCGAAACGGAAGTAACATTACCGAAAACAGTCAAAGTGGAATGGCTTGGGTGAATTACAACAATGTACAAGAAGGAACATTTATTTTGACAGATTTCGAATTGACAAACCAAGATCCAGCAACGAATTACGCTCCAGTATCCTTTTTCGAAAGTTTCCACGATTTCTCAACAGGTTATCGCTTTGATGAAAATAAAATAGGCGACGAACAAACCTTTGACCTATTCGCAACTGCTTCTGTTCCTTTCTCGCAATTAACGATAAACGATTCTACCAACGGACAACAAGTTTTTAGCAACTATTACGCTTACGATGATGGTTCAGCAGAACAAGCGTATGGAACGACAGGCGCTCAATCGATGGTTGCATATCAATTTACGCCGTACGAATCAGATTCATTGATTGGCGTTAACATGAGCTTCGTGCCAACCGTAACTGATGTTTCCAACAAACTATTCATCTTGACGGTTTGGAACGATAACAATGGAAAACCCGGTGCTAAAATCTACGAAGACGATTTCTTCTTTCCGCGTCAGCCGAAATATGAATTGAATCGCAATGTTTTTACAAATTACTACTTGCGAGATACAATGAAATTGGCAATTACAGGAACGTTTTATGTTGGTTGGAGACAACTAGATCCAGAACGTTTGGGAATTGGTTTTGACCGAAATACGATCAACAACGACAAGATATTTTACAGCGTGAACAACGGAAGTACTTGGGAAAACACTACGTATGAAGGTTCTTTGCTGATGCGTCCAATTTTCTCAACAGCTTTAGATGCAACATTAGGAATTAAAGAAACGACTAAAGAAGCATCTCTTTTTGAAGTATATCCAAATCCTGCTGAAAATGTATTGAATTTCAACGTTTCTCCTTTGACGTATCAAGGTGCACGTTTGTTTGACATGCAAGGGAAGTTGTTGCTGGAGATTTCAGAAAAAGAAGTGCAGATGAACATCAGCGACATTCGTCCTGGAATGTATTTAGTGAAAGAAAATGCTTCTGGAATCACTCGAAAAATCATCAAAAAATAAGACAGTTCGGTGAAAGTTTATCAAGGATTTGAAGATGTTGGAAATATTCCAAATGCAGTTGTAACCATTGGCACATTTGATGGCGTGCATCTAGGACATCAAAAAATCATTCAACGCCTAAATGCTGAGGCGGAAAAAATTGGTGGCGAATCGGTTTTATTTACCTTTTTTCCGCACCCACGAATGGTTATTTTTCCTGATAATCACGGCTTAAAGCTGATTCAAACGCAAGCTGAAAAAATTGAAAACCTTCGTGCACTTGGCTTAAAACACTTGATTATTTTTCCATTTACGATGGATTTTGCAGACGTCACAGCGGATGCTTTCGTGCACGAGTATTTGGTAGACAAACTACACATGAAAATGATTGTTGTAGGTTACGATCATCAATTTGGAAAAAACAGACAGGGAACTTTGGAGCATTTAAAGAGTTTGAGCAAAACCTTGCCTTTTGAAGTAATTGAGATTCCAGCACACGAAATTGACGAAGTAGATATCAGTTCAACTAAAATTCGCCAAGCGATCATGGCGGGCGATATCAAGACGGCTAATTTATACTTGGATCAACCTTTTGAACTCTCCGGAAAAGTCGTTCACGGGAAAGCTTTAGGTCGTACCATCGGATATCCAACAGCAAATCTGGAAATTGATGATCCTTTGAAAATCGTTCCAAGAATTGGAATTTATGCGGTGAAAATTGAGTTGGAAGACAAACGTTTGCTTCACGGAATGTTGAGCATCGGAACCAATCCAACGGTAACAACGGACACATCCATCAAGATTGAAGTTTTCATTTTTGATTTTTCGGAAGACTTATACGGTCAGAAAATTAAACTATATTTGTTAGATCGAATCCGTGATGAATTTCGTTTCCAATCCGTAGACGAATTAGTTGCACAACTGCACCAAGATGATCAAACTGTTCGGGCTATTTTTAATCTGTAGTATTTCGTTCGCTTCCGCCAAAACTGCGGATACACTTCGGATTTATACTTGGGCAGAAGCTCAAAAAATGGATCCATCTGAAGTACAAGCAATCACTTTTCAAAAATTAAAACTAACGGAAGTTCCTGCTGAATTAGAAAACTACAAAAGCATTCGTTACCTTGATTTCAGCAAAAATAAATTATCTTCCTTACCCGATTTCATCGGCAATTTCGATTCTCTTCAAACTTTAAACATCCACAAAAATAATTTCCAAAATTTTCCATTGCAAATCTGTCGCATGGGAAACATTCAAAAATTGACGCTTTCCCGAAACGCTTTCTCACAGCTACCGGAATGCATTGAGTTTTTATCGCATTTGGAATACATCGATTTATCCGACACGCAAGTCGGCAGTTTCCCGCAAGCATTTCTGGTAATGCCACAACTGAAAACATTGAGTTTATACGGACTACAATATTCCCCAAGTTTTCAATCCAGCTGGAAATCTCGTTTGCCATGGATGCGCATTGAATTTGACCCGCCGTGTAATTGTTTTGAATGAGAGATATTTTGAAATAGAAGATGTTTTCTGTTGAATTTATCCAGTTGAGTTATGGAATTGTTTATATTTAAGCGTGTAAACCAAATCAAAAGGTTGTGTAAGCCATCTTAAAAAGGGAGATTTAGGGTGCTTTTGGGAATGTTATAAGTAATTTTTCGGCAAGTGTAATAAGACAGAAACAAAAATACAATTTTGTAAATCCTACGAGCTGAAACAAAACCAAAGTTTGCGAAAGAGATGTTTCTTGCCAACGCTTAGTGGTTAAATCGTACATTTGAAGAATTTTACCAAACTGATTTAAACGCTAATTGAAAATAAAAAATTTAAATGGCAAAAACGAAGTTAAAAATATGGCTGAGTGCTACTTCAATATCTGATGAAGATTTGGGACAAATTATTCCTGTTCTTAGGCGGAAATATGCTATTGTTAATTCACATCACGTAGTTGCTAAAGCTGGTAATGATTTCAACCTTGATAATCATTTGAATGAACTTGAAGAATGTGATTTGTTTTTAGGAATTATTCAACCAAAGCTTTTAAAATCATCTGTAGGGATAGAAAATATTTATCTCGAAGAAATCAAAAAAGCTATTGAGCTAAAGATTCCTTACTGGTTTCTGGTACATCGTGATGTAACATTTACCCGTAACTTGTTGAATGATTTGGTCAAGTCGAAAGATGTTGTTGCAAAATCAAAGAACAGGTATTTATTTGATGTCCGAACCATTGATATTTACAAAGAGATTTTAAAACAAAGTATTGGTCACAGTAATGCAAATAACCATAACCTTTGGGAGTTTTATAGATTAGATGGATTGATTCAACATTTTGAGCAAAGTATTTTCAATTCAACACATAAGAAGGACACAAAATTAATGCTTGCGTCCACTGTGTATGGTTTCGAAGACCAGTTGTCTAAAATTATTCATGATATTGCTGAAAGGGATTTTGATGTTTTAAGTTCTTTTCATGGTTCCATCAAAGTAAATCCAAAGCTCTCCAATTTAAATAATTGTATACAAGCTGTTGATGAAGCCAATTGGTTTTTAGGTATCGTCAGGCCTTATTACGGAACAGGAAATATCAATGAAACTAATATCACGTTTGAGGAAATAAAAACTGCTATTAAGTTAAATAAGCCAAGATGGTTTTATATTCACAGAGATGTGGTTTTTGCGGAAAAAATATTGATTAGCATTATAGTAAATAAACCGGATAAGAGTAAAACTGAAATTCCAAACGAACTATTGCCGAATCATTATGTTGATAAGGAGGCTATTGATTTGTATAATTTCGTTATTAAAAACGATGAAAATCAATTAGAGTTGCGTAACGGCAATTGGGCACAGGAGTTTTTTGTTTTTAGTGAAGCCCTGATTTATATCCGTTCACAATTTTTGGATTTTAATTTTGTCAAGAACCTTTTAAAAATGAAAAACAATGGAAGATAATATCATAATAGCCAATCTTTTAAAGCTTTCAGAAAGTGAAAGGTTGGAATTTAAGACGGCAATTGATAAAAGTAGCATTGCTAAAGTTATTACTTCCTTTATCAATACCAAAGGAGGCGATTTAGTTGTAGGAATTAATGACGATAAAACGGTTTCTGATATTAAGCTGACAGAAAAAGACAGAAAAAATATAGAAAGATTTTTAATCCAAGAAATAAAACCAACAGCACCTGTATACTGCAGGACAGAAACTTATAAGAAAAAGAATATTATTTTAATATCGGTTTGGGAAGGTGCTAATAAACCATACTCTTTCAAAAATACTATTTATTCAAGGCATGGTGCACAAACAATTATGAGTACGGGAACAGGTGTTGACAAATTGCTGGACGAAAGAAGGTTTTTAGAACAAAGATGGGAAAGACAGGCCGTATTAGGGGCTAAATTCGATGACTTGGATTTAGTGGAAGTAAACAAATCATTAGAAGCATACAAAAATTACTCTACTGATTCTACAATCGTTGATTCTGAAAGTTTTTTGATTAATAGAGGATTAATCGTAAATGGTAACATAACCAATGCCTGCATGGTTTTATTTGGAAAAAATCCGACCCGGTTTATTCCTCAATCACGAATTAAATTAGTTGTACATCCGGGCAATACTTCTGGAGATACTTTTATCGAAAATAAAATTTTTGAAAACAATATTTTTCGCAATATTGAAACTATCCTGAATCATTTTGATTCCATAATTGGTAAAGAAATAAAGATTGAAGGTGCTTTTAGAACTGAGAAAAAAAGGTATCCTGAAAAAGCGCTTCGTGAAGGGTTACTAAACGCTATTGTTCATAGAGATTATATTAATCTAAAGGGATTCTTAACAATTTCAATTTATACTGACAGATTGGTAATCACTAATTATGGAGGTTTACCGGAAGAATTAACTGTAAAGGATTTAAAAACAGAACACAATTCCATTTTAAGAAACCCGGATATCGCTCAAATGTGTTTTTACAGGCGTTATATAGAAATGTTAGGAACCGGCACACTACGAATGATTAGAGAATGTAAATCAGAAGGATTTAAAATACCCATTTGGAAAAGTAAAGACAATATTCTTGAGTTAACCTTTTTAGGTGTAAACCATCAATACGAAGGAGTAAGTGAGGGAGTAAGTGAGGGAGTAAGTGAGGGAGTAATAATAAATATTGAGGGAGTAAGTGAGGGAGTAAATGAAGAATTAACTCTGTTATATAATCAAATTGCTAAGCATCCTGGTAAAAAAGCAAGTGAGTTAAATGAACAAATAAATAAGAGCCTTTCTACCACAGAACGCTATTTGAAAATTCTAAAAGAGCAAGTTTATATTGAGTTTCGAGGAGCTCCTAAAACAGGTGGCTATTTCTTATTAAAGTAGATGAACTGATTGAAGAGATAAAAAAGAATTAAAATTGATAGAAACGTAGTAAGAAGATGAATAGCCAACGCGCAAGCAGACAAAAAAGAGGCAGTAAATTGAAAGAAAAAATGATTGAAATTATTCAACACCAAGCGGTAACATGCGGTATCGTTAATTGCCTGGAGCAATGCGTATTCGAGCGGTACAGTTCGTGTCAAAAGTAGTTGTAACTTGATAAGAACGTACTTCGAAATCGTCAATTAACCATACCATAAACCGTTAATTAAACCTTATCGCTTTCACCGGAGAAATTCTTGTTATCACGTACGAAGGCACAATCAGAGCCAACACACAAACGACAAGCGTTGCTGCGTTTAGAATTAAAATCGTAAAAATACTAATGTCCATCGGTACGGCATTCAAGTAATAAACCTCTGGATTTAATTTGATGATGCTAAAATGTTGTTGCAACAAACAGAAAGAAATTCCGATTAAATTCCCCCACAACATTCCGCGCAAGATTAAGAAACCAGCTTGATACAGGAATACTTTTCGAATACTCCAGTTTGTGGCGCCCATTGCTTTCATAATTCCAATGAAATTTGTTTTCACCAAAATCATCACCAACAAAGCAGAACTCATGTTAATCACACCAATCAGAATCATCAAGATCAAGATGATCCAAACGTTGATATCTAAGAATCCAAGCCAAACAAAAATGTCATTTTGACTGTCTACAATGCTTGTAACCCGTAAATCATCTTCTTTGCTATTCTGAAATTGAATTTGTTTTTTCAGATAGTTGACATCTTGCTCCAGCTTTTCCCAATCACGTAACGCAAACTCAAAAGCACCCACGTAATGCTCAAAACTTCCTTTACCATCGATGCGTTCAACGGTAATCGTTTTCGGTCCTGCAGTAATTTGATACTTGAATCCGGTTTCATCCAAATATTTCTTTTTCAACTTCTTGTCGGCATCTACATCATACGGAGAATACGAATCTTTGTCTCCAGAAATTGTGATTTTTAGATAAGCCGTATCTGGAATCGTTGATTGGTCGTCTTGGTTATCGATGTATGTCCAGAAATCAGAAACTACAACTTTTAAAATGGTATCGCGGCGCGGAAAGAAAACGTGACCAGAATAACCTTCGTATCCATTTCCCCAATCGTAACGGTAATTTCCATTTCCACCAACTGCATCTGAACGAACAATCAAATGACCGTTGGAACTCAATGTGTCCAAAAGCATGATGGAAGTTTGAATTCCCCAATCGTTTAATTTTTGGATTTGACGAATATCACCCAAAATCAATTCTCGGTCAAAATCTTCGAGGCCTGTTTCAAAAATTCCGACAATCTTGAACATTTTTTTGACCGGTTTGTTTTTCACAAAAAAAGCACGTGCTTGATCTCCGACTTGATATTTTAAATCTTTGGCAATGCGCTTGGAAATCAGAATTTCATCTGAAATACTATCTTTCTGAAAATTAGGAATTCGACCAGAAACCAGATTTTCTTTGAAGAATTTCCAGTCATAACGATTGTCAACACCTTTCATCATGATTCCCTGAATCTCCTGCTGACTTCCATCTTTAGAGTCCGATTGCAGCAATCCTGGTTTGTAGGCAACAGGCTGAATGTGTACAACTTGTTCTGCTTTTTCTAAGCTCGGATAAAAGAATTGATTTTTCAAAATTGGGTTGCTTTCAAAAATGGAACCTTCGCCCGCTTTTGTCACTACAGCGTGCGCTCCAAATCCGATAACTTTGTCTCGTATTTCTTTCTGGAAACCAGTAACGACCGCAATTGTAATCAAGTTAACAACCATTGCTAAACTGATACTAATAATGGAAATACGCACAATAGGTCGAGAAACTTTCTTACCTTCGACCTCGTTTTTAAGAATTTTACGTGCTATGAAATATTCGAATTTCAAATTTTATACAAATAAGTTGCTAAAGTACACAAAGCATCTGTGCTTGACGTGTATTTTATTGATTTTAGTGTTTTCTTGTGGGATTCTAAACAAAGATAATAAATATCAGAAACAACGGAATAGCGAAGGAAAACATGTTGTTGTAGAGAAGCAAAAAAGCACAGAAAAAGAGCTGCGTAAAAAGAAACGACTTGCTGCAAAAAGTCATGACGAGAAAAGTCACACCATGACGACCACCGAAAACAAGCAAACCCAATTGATGGTTGGTGCCGAAAGATTAAATCTGTACATCGATTCTTTGAAAAACAAACGGGTTGCGATCGTTGGAAATCAAACTTCTTTGGTCGGTAAAACGCACTTGGTTGATACCTTGGTTTCTTTAGGTGTAAAAGTGGTCAAAGTATTCTCTCCTGAACATGGTTTTCGAGGCGATGCCGATGCTGGAGAACGTGTTTCAAACGGAAAAGATGCAAAAACTGGACTGCCGATTATTTCGCTTTACGGAAATAATAAGAAACCAAAACCAGCACAAATGAAAGATGTGGATGTTGTAATTTTCGACATTCAAGATGTTGGCGTTCGTTTTTACACCTACATTTCAACCTTACATTACGTGATGGAAAGTTGTGCAGAAAATAACCTGACCTTAATTGTACTGGACCGTCCGAATCCGAATGCACATTATGTGGACGGACCAGTACGAGATGATAAACAAGTTTCATTTGTTGGAATGCATCCTGTGCCAGTTGTTTACGGAATGACCATCGGTGAATACGCCTTGATGATTAACGGTGAATGCTGGTTATCAGATAGCTTGACGTGTGAATTGGAAATTGTTCCTTGTAAAAACTATTCACACAAAACACATTATTCCTTACCCGTTCCTCCAAGTCCAAACCTGAGATCTGATGCATCCATTGCCTTGTATCCAAGCTTGTGTTTGTTTGAAGGAACAACAGTCAGCGTTGGGCGCGGAACAGAAAGACCTTTTGAAATTTTTGGTCATCCTAAATTTCCAGAATTAGAGTTTAACTTTACACCCATTTCCAGTTTTGGAGCAAAAAGTCCACTTTGGGAAAACAAATTGTGTTATGGACACGATTTACAAAACGTTGCTAAAAAACGCTTGTATGAATTTAGCTTAAGTTGGATTTTAGAAGCAAAAGTATTGTTAGGTGATAGCATTCCGTTCATCAATCAAATCGGATTTTTTGACCGATTGGCAGGAACAAGTGAATTGAGAAAGCAAATCACCAATGGTTGGAAGGAAAAAGAAATCCGCGCCTCGTGGAGACCCGGAATTCAAGCGTTTAGAAAAATCAGGTCGAATTATTTGTTGTACGATTGAGGGAATTACTGAAGGTATTTGTGTTGATATTTATTTAAAAAACTATTGTATCTTTGTTCGTATCGAACAATTAAAACATCATCTTTCTGGTTTTTAGTCGCGAAGAATCAACAAAGAACATCGAATCATTCACGAAGTTTTTGAAACAGAAAATCAGGTTCTAATTCTCTCTTTAAAAGGACATTATTAAGATTGTGACAAATTAAGCACAAAAGGTCTATATTTATTCAAGGAGATCTAAAAGGATGATGAACTCAAAACAACTGTAATGGTAAATCGAATTTCAATCTTAATCTTCTCTATTTTCATTTTGTCAACCAGAAGCATAGCCCAGAGTGACACGAACTTTTTATATCTTGATTTTTTGGAGTTGTCGATTGAAGATTCAACGGAAAATCTACTTTCCTTAAAATTTGAAAATGTAACAGATACTCTAAGTTTTAATAATCTTTTAGCTTGTAAAATGATTGGAATTAGCAGTAAGAGCGAATGTCGATTGATAGTAACGACCAATAAATCAGTTGTTATACTTGAGAATATAAATGAATATTTAAGCTTTCCAGAAGCCAAACATTTTATTTCTATTATTCTGCCAACGAATCATTCTTCTTGTTTACAGGCTACTTATACTCAACCTGATGGTTCGCATACGCAAACATGGAGTACTTTTGATCTACAAGATTGCATCATTGTAGAAGCTGGACCTACTGGTTATGCTGATTTTAAAAAGTTTAAACCTATTTATGTACTTGATTAATGATTATAATCGACACAAAATTGGTGCTATCATAAATCAGGGTATGTTCAACATTTAAATTTATTTTTTCTTTTACTTTCTTCTGTAATTTTCGCAATTGCTTTGATTTTGATTCACTATTGTTTTCAGGATCATAAACATAACTTATTGTCATAGAATCAATTAAAAAGCTGGAATTTTTAAAATTCGAATAATCAATATTGGCATACAAAAACTTCGAAGTCGTATAATTAATCTTGTTTTGAGGTTTTGTAAAAGACTCAAATTTCCAAAAACAATTACACGCTTCATTATACGAAAATCCTTTTTTCCTAGATATCTATAATTTATTTTCTTTTCTACAAAGTCTTTCCACTTGCCAAAACTGCTTCTTTCATTTCATCCATGAAATTGATTAGTTTTTGAAGTAATTTTTCATCAGAAGTAGCCAAAATTTTTGCTGCTAAAATTCCTGCGTTTTTTGCTCCGTCTAAGGCTACAGTTGCTACTGGAATTCCATTAGGCATTTGCAAGATGGATAAAACACTGTCCCAACCGTCGATTGAATTACTCGATTTAATCGGAACTCCAATCACTGGAAGTGGCGTTAAAGATGCCGTCATTCCAGGTAAATGTGCTGCGCCTCCAGCTCCAGCGATAATCACTTTGATCCCTCTGCTGTGCGCATTTTTAGCATATTCAAACATCAATTCTGGTGTTCTGTGTGCCGACACTACATTGATTTCAAATGGAACGCCTAGTTTGATCAAAATGTTGGATGCATCTTGCATAATTGGAAGATCTGATTTACTTCCCATGATAATTCCTACCATAATTTTTTTATCTATTGGTTATAATTAAATGCTTTCTAAGCTTCTACGCGTATTAAATTCAAAATAGATCGACCTGTTTTTTTCGCAGTTGCTAATTCTTCTGCAACAATCGTTACGTGACCCATTTTTCTAAATGGCTTGGTCTTCGCCTTTCCGTACAAATGAACGTGAACGCCTTCCATCGCCATGGCTTTTTCCAAATCGCGGTAAACTGCGTCGCCTTCAAATCCTTTTTCGCCCAATAAATTAATCATCACACCAGGTTGAATGATTCTGGTTGAACCTAAAGGAAGATTTAAGATGCTTCTTAAATGTTGTTCAAATTGAGAAGTAACGTTGCATTCAATGGTTTGGTGACCTGAATTATGCGGTCTTGGAGCAATTTCGTTTACCAAAATTTCACCCGATTTTGTCAAGAACAATTCAACCGCCAAAATTCCAACCATTTCTAATTTTTCGATGATTTCAATCGCTAATTTCTTGGCTCTTTCTTCTACATCAGCCGAAATTTCTGCTGGCGCGAACAGGAATTCTACCAAATTTGCTTCAGGACTAAATTCACATTCAACCGTTGGATACGCTTTGGTTTCTCCTTTTTCATTTCGAGCTACGATCACGGATAATTCTTTGTCAAAATCAACAAATTTTTCCAATACACTTGGTACGTCAAACGCAGTTTCCAAATCAGCAGCAGTTTTCAAGGCAGTGACGCCTTTTCCATCGTAACCACCTTTTCTCATTTTTTGCATGAAAGGAAATTCAGATTGGTATTGTTCAATTTCCGCTCTATTCTCAACCAAATAAAAATCGGGAGTTGGAATTTGATGATCTCGGTAAAACGATTTTTGCACACCTTTGTCTTGAACCATTTTCAAAATATGTGGTTGCGGAAAAACACGAATTCCTTCGCTTTCTAATCTCTCCAACGCTTCAATATTCACGTGTTCAATTTCAACAGTTATCACGTGTTTATCTTTCCCAAATTCATAAACTGTATCAAAATCTGTTAAAGATCCATGCGTGAATGAGTGTGAAATATCCCGGCAAGGAGCATTTGAGTCTGGATCCAGACAATGAACGTGAATGTTGTAGTTGATTGCTTCTTGAATCATCATTCTTCCCAGCTGTCCTCCGCCAAGAACACCCAGGCGAAAGTTATTTCCGTACCATGTTTTTTGCATAACACAAAGATAATTGAATGCATCGTTTGATGGGTTCATTTTAAGATATATTTCAGTTCATCCTTGAATTGTCATCTTTTCAACAAAGCAATGATTACAAATTCTTGTTAAAAATTCCTCCAATCGCGTCAAAATTCGTTTTTTTGCACTGTGAAATATATTTTTATCATTCTCTTCTTGATTCCACTCGCTGGAAAATCACAAATGTTGGACAACTCGAAGGGAAATGCCTTTACAGATATTCCTTTTTTTAGTCAGGAATTCATCAAAAACAACAAGCTAAAAACCTTAAAAGGAACGTACACCTTTAAAAAGATGGGTGACATTCTTCGGAATTCAGAATACATTGTAGATTTTGAATTTAACGAAAACGGTCAACTTATTAAAGGATATGAAACCAAGAAATATGAAAATAGCATCGATACCTTGGTTACCTTTTACGGATACAACAAAGCTGGTCAACTAGAATATAAACGAGACAAAGATCACCGTGGATTTTTCTCTGTACACTATCAATACGACGAAAAAGGAAGAATTACGCGCGAGGAATTTCGTCGGGATATCGATTCTTTAAATTCTTCCATTGCTCCTGTTTTTGAACGCAGTACGATTATCAATTTTGAAACGATGACCTACCAAGATTTTCCAAATCAATCAAAAAAGACCATTTCAAACAATTACGGATTTCCTTATTTAGACGAAATCAGTTATTTTCACCCAGAACTTGGTTACTTGATTAGCAAAGAAGAACGTTTGAAAATGACTTCTGAAACGAAGAAAACAAACTTCAGTTACACCGAAAAAGGATGGATTGCCAAAATTGAAACCATTTCCAGCGCAAACGCCAACGCAAATGAAGAAGTCATTTTCAAGTACGACGAAGCAGGTAATGTCACTGCAAAAGAAATCTATAAGAATGGAGAATTTTTAATCGACATTCAAATCATCTACAATTCCAAAACAGGATTGATTTCATACTTGCTGAGCAGAGATGTGAAATCTAATTTCATTACAATTTTGAAATTTAATCAGTTTGATTATTTTGAATAAACTACGGTTCCTCCTGAACAAAACACAAAAATGAAATGAGTCCTGAAGGGACGACATATATCAAGATAGGAGTAAGTCCGATAATTAGGACTAATTAATCTCTCAACAAATGCAAATACTGTTGTATCGTATTTTCCAAGCCTAAATAAAGCGCATCAGAAATCAAGGCGTGACCAATCGAAACTTCTGCCAACATTGGAATGTTTTCTCTAAAAAAGCGCAAATTCTCCAAACTTAAATCGTGACCAGCGTTGATTTCCATTCCCAGTTCATGGGCTTGAATCGCAGCTTTCACGTATTCTTCAATTGATTTTTGCGGATTAGCTGGATAATCTTCTGCAAATGGACCAGTATATAATTCAATTCGATCCGTTCCAGTTTTCGCAGCGAATGCAATGTTGTTGGGATTTGTGTCAACGAAAATCGAAGTGCGAACTCCCATTGCTTTGATTTCAGCAATCAATTTTTGCAACAATTTTAAGTTTTTTTCAGTATCCCAACCCGCATTGGATGTCAAAACATGTGGTGGATCTGGGACCAAAGTTGCTTGCGCTGGACGAATTTCTTCAATCATTCGCATAAAACGTTTATCTGGATATCCTTCGATATTCAATTCTGTTGTAACCACTTTTTGTAAATCATAAACATCTTGGGTGGTGATGTGACGTTCATCCGGTCGAGGATGAATCGTGATTCCGTGCGCACCAAAACGTTCGCAATCGATTGCAACTTGAACCACATTGGGTACATCTCCGCCTCGCGCATTGCGAATGGTAGCAATCTTATTGATGTTTACACTTAACTTTGTGGACATAATTTCGAAATGTTTTAATGCAAATTTAAGAATTATCAACTAATTTAGTACTTTGGTATGACAATGACTGCAAAAGATTTAATAACAGATGAGATTCCTCCATTAACTCACACAGATACAGGTGAGACTGCTCTGAGGTGGATGGAAGAATTTAAAGTAACCCATCTTCCCGTGCTTAAAAATGGGAATTTTGTTGGATTAGTTTCCGAATCCGATATCTTGGATAAAATGGATTTAGATAAATCGTTAGATCTCCTTTTCGATCATTTACCGCGGCCTTACGTGCTAGAAAACGCGCACATTTACGAAGTTTTATTTCGAGTTTCTGAACAAAAAATTACGGTTGTACCTGTCTTGGATCAAGATGATACCTATTTGGGTTGCACAAGTATTTACAAACTCGTGAATATGATTGCGAATACCGGAAGCATCAAAGAAGCAGGAGGAATCATTATCCTGGAAGTCAATCGAATTGATTATTCCTTGGCGCAAATTGCACAAATTGTTGAAAGTAACAACGCAAAGATTTTAAGTAGCTACATCACCTCATCGCCAGATTCAACAAAGCTGGACGTGACTTTAAAAATAAATGAAATCGAATTGGATCGAATTATCCGAACTTTTGAACGGTATGATTATGTGATTCACGCTTCTTACCAAAAAAGCAACTTCGATGACGACTTACAAACTCGTTACGATTCTCTCCTTAACTATTTGAACATGTAGTTTATGAATATCGCGATTTACGGAAAAAAAACAAGCTCAAAAGAAGATCTTTTAGATTTTGAAACCCTCATTGCAGTGATTCAAAAACACGGTTGGAATCCGATTCTGGAGTGCAATTTGAAAAATATCATTCGCACTAAAATTAGTGGAATCGATGAATTAGAGATATTTAGTTCACACCTCGATTTTCAAGCTGGGATTGATTTGGTAATTAGTGTTGGTGGCGATGGTACGTTTATAAAAACCGTCGGATTTATTAGAGATTCTGGTGTTCCGATTTTAGGAATTAATACCGGAAGACTTGGGTTTCTAGCAAACATTCGTCGAGACGAAATAGAAGAAACAATGGAATTGATCCATCAGAAAAATTATGTTTTCGAAGTGAGATCTTTGCTCAGTGTGGAAACGAAAAACAAAATTTTCGGAGAAGATAATTTTGCACTGAATGAAGTGACGGTTCATAAAAAAGATACCGCATCTATGATCACCGTCAACGCTACCTTGGGCGATGAATACCTCAATTCCTATTGGGCAGACGGATTGATTGTTGCAACACCAACAGGTTCAACCGCATATAGTTTGAGTTGTGGCGGACCAATTATTACTCCGGGCTGTCACGTTCACATTTTGACACCAATTGCAGCTCATAACCTAAACGTTCGACCGATGGTTGTTCCGGACAATTTAGAAATCAAGTTAACCGTTGAAGGAAGAGAGAAAAGTTATTTGGTAAGTTTGGATTCTAAAACTAAAAACATTGCTGCGGGCGAAGAAATCATCATTCGAAAAGCAGACTTCATGCTGAACGTTATTAAATTTAAAGACAATAGTTTCTTGAGTACCATTCGCAAAAAAATGCTGTGGGGAATTGATCAACGCAATTGATAAAACAAAAAAGAGGCGCTTTCAAACCAATGAAAGCGCCTCTTTTTTTTAAATTCAATACTACTAACCTGAGTTCGATTATCCTATCGAACTCAGGTTACTATTCGAAACTTGGTTTCGAAGGTTCTACTTTTTTGTCATCAATTTTACCTAGCATCAAACTAAATCCAAAACTCGCATGGAAGTTTTTTGAATTAGCTGGACTGATGAATCCGAGTACGTTATCCGTTATAACATAAAACTGAATTGGTCCACCACGAAGCGACAGACCTACACCTACATTTCCTGTTGATCTTGCTTGCTGCGAATAATTCACAGTTGCACTCAACCAATTTTTCAATTTCACGGTACTTGAAACAATAAAAGCAGCTCGATACTGTGACTTAATCACTTCGCTTAAAAGTGTAGCTCCAAGATTGATGCTTTTTGTTAAATCGTAAGTTCCGCCAACATAAAAGCGCGTATTCAAACCTGTTTTGTAAGTCTTGTCATTTTCAACACTTGAGAAAACATCCTTCAAGGTATCTTTCAATTGTTCAAAAACTAAATTCGTAGAGTCTTTCAAAAATCGATTCAAGTCAATTCCTTCAAAACGATAATCAATGTTATTCGAAATAAAAGTCGCGTTGTCTGTTTTCCAGTTGATAAAACCCAAGTCTAATAAACTTGCAGATAACTTAATCTTTTTATTCACTTGGTATGTAGCACCTAAATCAAGTGCCATTCCAAAGTTTTTGAAGTTGTATGCATTTGCAGCTGGATTATAGTTACTCGGTGCAAGAGAATCGTATAGTGGTTTTATTGCTGATGTATTGACTGTTGCAGAACCATCGATGGTTAAATTAAACGTGGTTTCATCCGTGTAAAGACCGAATTTACTGCTGCGTGTATTTACATTGGCAATTCCAGAAAGCGCTTTTACTCGTGCTCCAAGTGTGAACTTTTCATTAATATCTCGATTGAATCCAATTGCATATTCAATGTAAGAATTCACATTCACTCCAATTCCATCAAAACTAGCTCGTTTCCCTAGAAAAGTTTGACCGTTACCTTCAGCTGCCAATTGAAACAAATCTTTGGAATAGATGACGTTGGAGATCAAACGATTGGTAACTGAAAAACTGAAATAGCTTTTCTCTTTACGTATTCCAAATGAAAACAATTCGTTGTAACTTTCTAAGGTCAAGTAATTTAATTTCTGCATTTTCTTGATTGCCTTCTCAGGATCCAACTGCAAAGAGTCATCTTGCGCTCTTTTGCTCAACATGTCATTCAAATTAAAACCACTGTTAGAAACTCCAACGCTTTGAATTGGCAAAATCAAAAAACTAATAAACAGTTTTGACTTTGGTTTAAAGGCCGGATTTAAATAATGAGCTTGCGGCGTATTATCTAAGGCATAAAGAGTTTGATTCTTTTGTGCCATTGCAATTCCACCAATAAAAATAAAGAGGATACTAGCCCAAATAGATTTGATATTAAATTTTTTCATTTTCTTGATTTTTCGTAATTATAACTGAACTTTCACTTGAACCTGAAGTCCTAACTTTAATTCGACCGTATAATCATCGTATAGTTTAATAACTTGACCTTTTGTACCGTCTAATGTTTCAATTACTGAATTAACTAAAATGTACTTTACTTTCGGGAGCATTGCAATTTGGGGAGTGGTTAAACCAATATCCGTAATTTTCTTTGAACGTTTGTTTACACGACCAGCACTATTCACCAAAGCCGATTGTACCAATGCTTCTGGCGTATTGAAAATCGTGAAAACAGGCATTTTATTCTGATCTAAGAATACAATTTGCGCTTTCACTTCAACCGGGAAACCATTGTCAACATTCAGCCTAAACATCACAGATTGTAATTGAGAAACATCTTCGTTGAAGCTGAAATCAATGGTGTCTTTCATTTCAAAACCATACGCAAAACCTTCTAGTGGTAATTCAATTTCGGTGCGGAATTTTAGTGTACTGGAATCTGTCAAGAAATTTAACGGAGGAACTGCTCCAGCTGGATTTGACTGCGCCATTGTAGAAATCACAAATGCTTTCGGAACAGAAGAAATAACAGTCGATAAATTAGCCGTATTAGTGGTATTTAATTCAAGTTGCGATGTAGCTGAAAGCCCCATTGCTGTTGGACTTGCAATGTTAAAAACAGAAGGATAACCCGTCAAAACAGTTTCTGTATTGTTTTCTAAATTGATGGTTTTTAAATTGGATAAATTCGCACGTATTGGAAAGCCGAAGGAGTTGTCTACAATAAATCTAATTTTTGGATTAACCAGCTCAAAATATCCACTTGTTGAATTTTCAAATAATTTCAGCATGATGGTGTCACTTGGTATTTCCAAATTTTTCTGACCAAAATAACCTGTAGCATTTTTAAAACGAATGTTCGTAAATGCAAAATCAATAGAAATATTTTCTGTTCCGATAATTGGTTGTCCCGTTCCGGTAACCGTTGTTGAAATGAAAGCTTCCAACTCATTGAAGCTCGTATTATTCATCGTGTAATCTGCTAAAGCGTCCGTTAAATCAATTACTTGAGTAGTTGCTTGCGGAACAGATCCAGTATAATTTAGAGAAATTGTTTTAGTTACTGCCGTTCCATTTTTTTTCAATTCAGGAAGCGTAATTACCAGGCTTATGTCGTGCGCTAACGTCGTCGAAATACTCATCGTCAGCAATCCGGACTTCACTTTCACTTGGTGCATTTCTGCTCCGTTGGCATCAAAAAGAAGAACTTGATTCGTTGTGGTTGTCAATGTCCCATTAAAAGCAGGCACAGGAACTGCATTCATAGCCGCTAAATCAATTTCTACGTTTTGAGTAACGTCTTCAATTTTCACGACTGCTTCTGCCTCATAAGAAGATACTTCTTCTCCGTAAATCAACGCCAATGACCCATTATTCGGATCAATAACGGCTAAATCGCTACTATCGGTTAGTGCTAAAATATCGTAAATACCAAATTTAGAATGAGCAAGCGGAACTGCAAGGTTTGGGTTCCATACTCCAGTTACTATTTTGTCGAATTCCATTTTTTTGCAACTTGACAAAATCAACATACTTGCACACAAAAAGTACGTCAGTGCTTTGGTTAAGTGGTTCATAAGTGTAATATTAGTTTTACTTCTGCAAAAGTATAATTTAATTCGCACATAATCCAAAGTATTTTGTTGTCTGTTCGATTTATCTTTAAAGCCTTCTGATTTCTAGATATCGACTTTCACTCAAGAGACTGGTTCGAATTAAAAAGAAATGAGATTCTGAGAGAAAGCAGTCTGTTTTTATTTAAAATGACGAAATAGGATGTCATTTATTGGAAAGCTGAACAATGAGAATTTTGAATAGTAAATTATAATCTCATAATCAGCGATATAAATTCGATGGGATAATCGAACTCAGGTTAATAAGTCCATTCACAATTTTTTGAGTAATTTTCCGTTCTGAAAATGGAGATCTAATAACATGAAATTAAACCTCAATATTTTTTTCGCATTGATTGCGAGCATCAGTTTTGCACAAAAACAAACCATTTTGTCACGTTCCGAAATTGGGGTGTTGCTTGGTGGCTCTTATTACATTGGTGATTTAAATCAATACAATCATTTTAAGAACACACAACCAGCTTTAAGTTTACTCTATCGCTTCAACATCAATTCTCGCGTTTCGTGGCGCGTAAATGTTTCATACGGAAGCGTTCGCGGATCTGATGAAAATGCGAAGAATGAAGTCCTTAGAAATAGAAATTTGAGTTTTTCTTCCAACATCTTTGAAGCCGCAACTGGTGTGGAATTCAATTATTTTCCTTTTCAACTTGGTCATCCGAGATACCTTGCTACAGCGTATCTCTTGGCAGAAATTGGAGTTTTTACCATGAATCCTAAAGCAGAATTTGATGGAGAAACCTACGAGCTTCAACCTTTGGGAACGGAAGGTCAAAATTCAGAATTGTCGTCCAAAGGAAATTACAGTAGAACTCAATTAACCATTCCCTTAGGCTTTGGTGTAAAAGCTTCTCTTGGACCAAAGGTTTCTATTGGTCTAGAATACGCCATCCGCAAGACATTCACAGACTACCTGGATGATGTTGGTGGCAACCGATATGTTCCTTCAGTTGCTTTGGAAGAAGCGAATGGACCGCTTGCTGCTGCAATGGCAAACAGAAGTTTAGATCAATCTGATTTCGGAAAAAGAGGAAATGCGAGAACCAAAGATTGGTATTCATTTTTCGGTGCGACATTTACATTTCGTATTGGAAGTCCAAAAAAATGTGCTCAACCAGGAGCATAACACTACCTTTTCAACATCTTCGCAACATATTTACCAATGATGTCAAATTCTAAATTTACGGTATCATTTACGTTCAGTTGGTGAAAATTGGTGTGTTCATGCGTAAACGGAATGATGCAAACTGAAAAACGATCTTGCAATGAATCAACAACCGTCAAACTCACGCCATTCACAGTAACCGAACCTTTTTCAACCGTAGTTTGTTCTGGGTCGTGCTGAAAAGTATATTTCCAACTTCCATTTTGATCCTCAATTGAAATGCACTTCGCTGTCGTATCTACGTGTCCTTGAACAATATGTCCATCCAACCTTCCATTCATTTGCATGCATCTTTCTAAATTGACTTTTGTGCCAACTTCCCAGTTTCCTAAATTCGTTTTATCCAAGGTTTCTTGAATTGCGGTAACGGTATAGTTTCCTTCTGATAATGCTACAACTGTCAAACAAACTCCATTGTGAGCAACACTTTGATCAATTTTTAATTCATTCGTAAATGGAGCCGAAATGGTAAAATGAATGTTTCCTTCTTCCATTTCAATGGCTTCAACCAGACCTAATTGTTCAATAATACCTGTAAACATAATGCGTTTTGTTTTTTACAAAGTTCGCTAAAAATAGTGAGTTTAAGTAGCTTTTAATCCAAACATTCCATCATCAATAAGTCACCTGCTTCGTAACTTATTTTCACAATTCCATCGCTTTCAACCTCATTGCTACTGCTGATCTTGTATCCCAAGGAGAGCGAATCATTTTTTAGATTATAAACCAAATTTTCAGTTGTTAATCCTGTCACATCGCCCAAAGGTATTAAGGAGATTGGAGTTCCTTTGGAATACCATTTTTGGAAAATTTCAGGCGATTTCGGCAACAAATAAATGGTGGAATAATCATCCAGAATGGTAATCGTGATTTTATTTCTAAAACGAACGATGCTGGTGATATTTCCAATGGTGTGATCAGCTCTACGACCAGTAGCCCAAATAACATTGACTGCGCGATGTCCACGTTCAATCAGAAAGTCAATTGCCTTTTCTAAATCGGTCTTGTTTTGATCAGGCGTGTGCACAATTTCAATGGCATCCTGACTTTCTCGAATGGTTTCTTCTGACACTTCATTCCGGTCAAAATCACCAAGCAAAACATCCACTTTGATTTTCAAATCTAACACCCGATGAATTGCCCCGTCAAGAACCACCACAAATGGACTCCATTCAAGTAAGTCATTCAATAAACTCTGATTACAAGCTTCTCCATTGGCAATAATCAAAGCCGGTTCTTGCTTGTCTCGAACAACGTGATGGGATGACATAATCTTTTAATTTAACGAAAAAAGGAGGAAAGTTTTCACCTTCCTCCTTCAAAAATAAGTTTTTAAATCTACTGGAACATGAAACTTGTTCCGTATGGACTTTCTACTGGATTTACAATCAAAGTAGGTATTTTAGCGTCATTGGTAATGATGTATTGCTCATAACTAGCAGTCAACAAGCCAAGGATGTTATTTTTATTCAGGTTCATGATTGCAATTAAATCTGCATCAATTTGAACAGCATGTTTTACAATTTCCTTGTCAAATCCACTCGCTGGAGCAATGGTTGTGGTTACCTCAATCTCTCTTTCATCAAAAAACTTCTGGGCAAACAAGATGTTCGCTTTCACACGTTGGCGTAAAAACTCATCCGTTTCGTCTGGTGTGATGATGTGAACTCTTGATTTGAAGTATTTTGCGATTATCGCAACATTTGCTAGTTTTTGTTTTGTTTCTTTCTCTAAATCCAATGGAACAACGATGTCGTCGTAACCTGTTGGTTTAATGGTTTTCTCTTGGACAACTACAAACGGAACTGAAGAACGGGTGATTACCTTTAATGCGTGACTTCCAGTAATATGCTGCCAACCATGTTGACCGTGCGTACCCATAAAGATTAAATCCGCATGATGTTCTGCTGCAAAATTTCCGATGTCATCAAAAATACTTCCGATTCTTACAATCGGTACAATCTCTACAGTTGTTTCTAGTGCTGTAATTAAATCTTGTAATTTTTGCTGCGCTTGAATAATTTCTTTTTCTTTTGTTACAACGTGCAACAAATAAATTTTCGCATCAACAATACTAGCAGTAGCAAGCGCATGACTCAATGCATTGTCAGCTACATTCGTAAAATCATGTGGAACAATAAATGTCTTATTTTTCATAGTTTCAAAATTTCTAGTTTTTTTTAGTCCACAACAAAGTTACTCAATAGAATGATACTTTTTTCGAATTAAAGCGTATAAATTTCAATTTATTAAGATAATTAAGAAATGGGTTCTTGAAATTGGACAAACTAATCCCTTATCTTCGCAGCATTCATTTTATTTGAACTATTATTTTTTAAGTATATTTGAACAGGTTTTTTTCGCCTCGGCAGATTCAGAACCTATTAGAAATTAACGTAAAGATCTATGCAAATCGTTGGACGACTCATTAAAAAAACAACAGAAATTGGGAGTAAGATTAATTCTAACCCCAAAACTTCTTTTGATTTTCAGATTAGTACGCTGAATTCACTCATTGAAAAAGCAAAAAAGACAAACTTTGGTATAAACTATCAATTCACGAAAGTTCTAGAAGAAAATGATTTCATTAGCGCATTTCAAAAGTCAGTTCCGATCGTTGAATATGAACAGTTTTATCAAAACTGGTTACACCGATCAATTGATGGAATAAAGGACAATACATGGCCTGGTGTCACGAAGTTTTTTGCGCTTTCGTCCGGCACGACAGGGTCGCCAAGTAAGCGAATTCCTGTAACACAAGACATGATTCGTTCCTTTCAAAAAACAAGCATCAAACAAATGACCACTTTGTTGAGCTTAGACTTACCTCCTTCTTTTTTCCAAAAATCGATCTTGGTAGTTGGTGGCTCAACAGAATTGACGAAAATACAAAATCACATTGAAGGAGATTTAAGTGGGATTTTGAAAAAACACACCACGTGGATCGTTTCCCCATTTACTAGACCGAGCAGTAAAACTACGCGTATCAAGGATTGGAGTAAGAAAATGGAAATCATGATTGAAGAAGCTCCCAATTGGGACATCGGAATCATTGCGGGAGTTCCAAGTTGGTGCATCATGTTGATTGAGAAAATCATTGAACGATACGAATTAGAGTCCATTCATGACATTTGGCCAAATCTAAAAGTATATGTGCATGGAGGCGTTTTTATTCAGCCTTATTTAAAAAGATTAGAGCGTGTTTCTAAAACTCCTTTACACTGTTTAAATACGTACTTAGCAAGTGAAGGGTATTTTGCATACCAACTTTCTACGGAGAAAGAAGGCATGAAATTACTCATCGATTCAGGTGTTTTTTATGAATTTATTCCTTACGACGCACTGCATTTTTCAAATTGTAATCCAATCGACAAACACAAAGCCTTGACACTAAATCAGGTTGAAAAGGGAGTTGATTACGCACTTGTGATTTCAACAAATGCGGGACTTTGGAGATACATTATCGGAGATTTGGTTCAGTTTACAGATGTTGAGAATCGCGAAATCAAAATCACGGGAAGAATCAAACAATATTTAAGTTTGGCCGGCGAACACCTTTCCATGGATAACATCAACGAAGCAATCGTTCAGGTTTGTGAAAATCTGAATGTTGAAATTCAAGAATTCGCAGTATTTGCAGACAAAGTAAATTTAAATCATCAATGGACACTTGGCATCGATGCTGACGTAGACAAAGATTTGGTTTTACAGGAAATAGATAAGAATTTGGCTTTGCTAAATGATGACTATGCAACCTGCAGAAAATTTAATTTAGGAAACCCAGTTGTGAAGGTGATCCCAACCAACTATTTCTACGAATTCATGGCAAAATTAGGGAAAATCGGTTCCCAAAATAAATTCCCGCGGGTGATGAATGAATTTCAAGCATCACAATGGGCGCAATTTTTAAAAGAAAAAGAAATACAATGAATATACTAATCACTGGTGGAGCAGGCTTTATTGGCTCGCACGTTATTCGACGTTTTGTAAATAAATATCCACACTATCAAATCGTAAACTTTGATAAATTAACCTATGCGGGGAATTTATCGAACTTAAAAGACATCGATGAAAAAGCAAATTACACCTTTGTAAAAGGAGATATTTGCTCGATTGAAGACGTAAGCAATGCATTTAAAGAACATCAAATTACACACGTCATTCACCTTGCAGCAGAATCTCATGTGGACAGAAGCATCGAAAATCCATTGGAGTTTGCGATGACCAATGTAATTGGAACTTTGAATTTATTATCCGTTGCCAAAAGCTTCTGGAAAGATGGAAAAGACCATGTTTTTCACCACGTTTCTACCGATGAAGTTTATGGAAGTTTGAACGAAACCGATTTATTCAAAGAAACAACCGCTTACGATCCAAGAAGTCCGTATTCAGCTTCAAAAGCATCATCAGATCACTTCGTGAAAGCATTTTTTCACACCTATGATTTTCCAATCAAGATGTCTAATTGTTCCAACAATTACGGCAGTCACCATTTCCCAGAAAAGTTAATTCCCTTGATGATCAACAACATTTTGAACATGCAAGCGCTTCCAATTTATGGCAAAGGCGAAAACATCAGAGATTGGCTTTGGGTTGAAGATCACGCCTCGGCGATTGATGCAATTTTCCACAACGGAACTTTGGGCGAAACATACAACGTAGGCGGTTTAAACGAATGGACCAACATCGATTTGGTGAACTTTTTATGCCGTTTGATGGATGAAAAACTAAACCGCGAACCGGGAACAAGCGCTTCTTTAATCACCTACATCAAAGACCGAGCTGGTCACGACATGCGCTACGCGATTGATGCCACCAAACTGGAAACAGAATTAGGCTGGAAACCGTCCATTCAGTTTGAAGAAGGTTTGAGCAAAACGGTAGATTGGTATTTAGAAAACCAAAATTGGGTGAAAGACATTACAAGCGGTTCGTATCAGGAATATTATAAAAAGATGTATTCATAATCTTATTTTGACAACAATTTAGTCAATAATTTCAGTTGTCAAACAATTAACATTTTTAAGATGATTTTGGAAGGGATAATGGGTGTTGAGATGAGTTGTCCCTTCACTGCGATGAAGTTGATTTGTATTAAAAAACAATCCTGAAAAATTTGCTCAAACAGAAATCCATAGAAACATCGCTGTAAAAACGACAGCATCATCCTCACGGCTAAAGGCCCAGCATATTCCAGCGGTACGCATCGCGTACCGCGATTTATAAGTGTGATTTTCGCGGCCTGAAAGGTCAACTCAATTGGTTGTGAATGATTTTGACTACGCTCGTTTTTTTAGTTGTCAGCCTCGGCTGACAGCATTTTTTTTGAGTATGACCAAATATAAGCCCCAATTTAAATCTTTTGTCATATTCGTAGTAAGGTTTTTCCAAAATTTCTATGGATTCAACAAATAGGTTATCTATCTTTGGAGATTGGAACGGATATTTTATTTATTCCAAAAATGAACTCATCAATCTAGAAACAATGAATAGTAGCGAGGAACTTATTAATCGGAGAGAAAAATCACAGTTGGGTGGCGGACAAAATCGCATCGATCGTCAACACCAACAAGGAAAATTAACCGCTAGAGAGCGCGTTCTTTTACTTTTAGATGACAATTCTTTTCAGGAAATGGGAATGTTTATCGAACACCGATCTACTTCCTTCGGTTTGGATAAAACTAAATTTCCAGGAGACGGTGTGGTAACTGGCTACGGAAAAATTCACGGTCGTTTGGTATATGTATTCTCGCAAGACTTTACCGTTCTAGGTGGTTCACTTTCTGAAACGCACGCTGAAAAGATTTGCAAAATCATGGATTTGGCGATGAAAAACGGTGCACCAGTTATTGGATTAAATGATTCTGGCGGTGCACGTATTCAAGAAGGTGTTGTTTCCTTGGCAGGATATGCAGATATTTTCTTCAGAAATACAAGAGCTTCTGGTGTGATTCCGCAAATTAGTGTCATCATGGGGCCTTGTGCTGGTGGAGCGGTTTACAGTCCTGCGTTGACAGATTTTGTCTTCATGGTTGAAGATACTTCATACATGTTCGTAACTGGTCCAAACGTTGTGAAAACGGTAACACACGAGGAAGTTACTTCTGAAGATTTGGGCGGAGCGAAAGCACATGCAGAGAAATCTGGTGTAACGCATTTCACATCAGCAAACGATGTACAGTGTTTAAAAGACGTTCGTGATTTGATGACATTTATGCCTCAGAACTATGGAGAACTAGCACCAACCACAAAATTCGAATTCACAGCTTCAAAAACAGAAGCGATTAAAAATATATTACCCGCAAATTCCAATTTGCCGTACGACATCCGTTCGGTAATTGATTGCATCATTGATGACAATTCATTCCGCGAAGTACAAGAAGGTTTTGCAAAAAACATTGTCATTGGATTTGCACGTTTAGAAGGAAGAACCATTGGTATTGTTGCTAATCAACCAGCGGCAATGGCGGGAGTTTTAGACATCGATTCATCGAGAAAAGGGGCGAGATTTGTTCGTTTTTGTGATTGTTTCAACATTCCATTATTGGTAGTAGAAGACGTTCCAGGATTCTTACCAGGAACCGATCAAGAATGGAGAGGAATTATTTCTCACGGCGCGAAGTTATTGTATGCGTTCTCTGAAGCAACTGTTCCAAGAGTTACGGTTATCACACGTAAAGCTTATGGTGGAGCGTTTGACGTGATGAACTCTAAAAACATTGGTGCTGACCTCAATTTCGCATGGCCAACGGCTGAAATTGCAGTTATGGGAGCGAAAGGTGCGGCAGAAATTATTTTTAAGAAAGAAATTTCTGAAGCAGCAGATTCTGAAGCGAAATGGAAAGAAAAAGAAACGGAATACGCGGATATGTTTGCAAATCCATACCGAGCAGCAGAAAGAGGGTTTGTGGATGACGTAATATTACCGGAGGAAACAAGAGCTAAATTAATCGCAGCGTTCCACATGTTGGAAAACAAAGCAGAAACTTTACCTCAGAAAAAACATGGAAATATTCCTTTGTAATTGAAGAAAACTAAAAATATCGAAACGAACATCTATTCAGATGTTCGTTTTTTTTTGCACAAAGTTATTTTGCCATCCGTATCAATGATCTCAAAATGATTCATAATCTCCGGATACAACGATGCTGTTCTTTCTGCGAAAAATTGATTTTGAAAAACCATGTAGTCATATCCCCAAGTTGGTGCATCGCGAATGAATAATTCTTCGTCCAAAACAATTGGCAAACCTTTTCGTTCCATAAAATAAAAAGGTAAACTTGGAATGTATGCATTGTAACAAAGTATCGTTGCCGACGAAGGAACCTCATTTTTATCTAAAAGCATTTTAGCGTTTTTAAAAGCTTCTAAAGTTGGTAAATTAAGATCCCACGCAACGCGTTCATAAGCAATCTTGATACTTCGATTTACTTTGTCGACACCGTTGACAAAGATCACCAACACAAATAAAATCGCAATCCTGTTCAACCAACGATTAGCTTGAATGGAAGCAAGTAAAACAATCACGAGAAATAGAATTGGAAACATAAATGTATCCAAGAAATAATAGTTGTGATCTGCGAATTGCAATTCCATCAACAAAAAGAAAGCAATTGCCGAAAGCGTGAACAAACCTGCAAGCGCAAGATCGATTTGCTTTAAGAATTTCCGACTAAAAATCAACACAAAAACGAAGATCACTAGCATCAAAATGTATTGAAGCTGTGTGAAATAATCAAATTTCCACAAGGACAAAGTCTTGTTTAACACCTCGATAAATTGTTTTAAATCAGCAGGATAGGCTAAAGCGTTTAAGAAAATTGTTCCATAATTCGTTCTTAGATAATAATTGTATCCGTAATAAATTCCGAGAACTGCGATTGCAGAAAGAGCGCTCAGAAAATAAAAAGCAACATTTCTCTTGCTTCGAATTACACGAACGAATTCTAAAAATAGAATCGAAAGGAATAAAAACAAAAAACTTGTTCGGGAGAGAACTGCCAAAGTGATAAATATCAAACTAATGATCCACTGTTTGCGTTCGTTTGATTTGGTGTATTTAACAAAGAAATACGTTCCAATGATGAAATTCGCCAAGGAAGGAATCGAAGGCAAAATCCCAATTTGGTAGTAGGAAAAAACGGGAGAAAAAATGAGGAATAATGGAGGAATAATTGCCAAATACGCATGCTCTATCAGCAACCTAGATAGCTTGTAGAGAAATAAAACTCCAATTAAACTATAGATATACGTGTAAAGTCGGTTGTGGATCGGATCCGTATTTCCCCAAATCTTCATAGAGATTGCGGGAATGTAATGATGAATTGGAAAGTCAACGCTGGTGATGTAGGAAAAATCTTGCTTTTTCGCTTCATCATCCCACGGATGCAGAATTTTGGTGTTTGTTTGCGGATGGAAAAAGTCCAAACCATTGTCTACAAAGCCAATGCTGATGGCGTGATGATCAAACTGACTCCACGCATGTCGATGCGTTGGAAGTTCGTTAAAATGAGGTGCATTGAAAAATAAGGTTGAACAAACAGCTAGTAACAAAACTAAAAGCGGGAATTTGCTCATCCATTTTTCCATTTCTGAGATTTTAAATTAGTTACGATTGCCAATAAACAATCGTAAATCTTTCAATTGAAAACCAAAGATCCAAGATAAAACAAGAGATGAATTGAAATAGTTCACATCAGCACGTGCTGAAATTCATCTACATCAAGTTATTTAGTATAACTCTAGTTTCAGTGCAGTACGGTAATCTTTAATTTCCTCGCGGTTGATTTTATGCTCTGCATTTTTCAAAAGATTCAACAAATAAAGTAAGTTGTCTAAATCTTCGATTTCGATTGGATATTCATTCTCCTCTTCATCTTCTTCGAATTGAGCCTGAACATCAAATGCTTCGCGTTCTTCTAAATACTCATACGTCAATCTTAAAACTTTAACAACCAAAGGATCTACTTCTTTCAAAGCAAGCTCACGAAGCTCTTTCAATTCCGTAATCAAACCATCCGAAAGGATTCCGTTTTTCTCCACCTTTACGATGATTGCATCTAATTTATTATTGGCAACAGCACTTCTCATATTTCTTACGTTGGATGTTGAAAAGTAGAAAAACAAATTTGAAGTTCTACTTACTCATAAATTCAAGATGCAAATGTAATCACTTTCCTTAAAAATGGATGCATAATTTGTAAAGTTGTTGCGATTAACATGGATATATTTTAAATCAAGCCATCAGATGTGTCTACAATTCATAATATATGAGCAGATGTAACGCATTTATCAATGGTTTCATTATTTTTGCAGGTAGCTTAAAAATACCAACGATTGTACACCCTCATATTAAAAGCAGTTGTAACAGGTCTTATCCTGAGTATCATGTTTGGACCTGTTTTTTTCGTATTGCTTGAAACGAGCATTCGGAGAGGCATTCGTGCTGCGCTTGCCTTTGATGCTGGTGTATTTGTAAGCGATTTGATTTACATCCTCATTGCTTATCTGTTTTTCTCTGAAATTTCAAGTTTTGCACAAGGGAAAAATGAGCACACGCTTCGAATAATTGGTGGCTTACTATTTATCATATACGGAAGTGTCAATTTTTTCAAACAACCAAAAGAACCCAAACAGGATGATTCTGGGAATGTAATTCACAATTCACGGGATTACATGATGCTTTTTGTAAAAGGTTTATTCTTAAATTTAGCAAACCCATTGATCGTATTTTATTGGTTCAGTGTGATGGCATTAGCCGCAAAAGAAAGTACAAATACCGAAATCTATGCTCCGATGCTCATCTATTTAGGAACCTTGCTTTTGGTCTTTTTCTCCATCGATACTTTAAAAATTTTTGGAGCGAAAAAACTACGCCCTTTTATTACACAAAACGTTTTAAGATCTTTAAACCGAGTTACAAGCACCATTCTTTTTCTATTTGGCATCGTTTTAATTTCCCAAGGGATTTTGGAGTCGATGTAACAAAATTCATGAAATTTACTTATAAATAAAACCATTCGTTTATGTCTAAATATATCTTTTCCTTTTTTATCATCTTGTCAATGAACGCTTTTGGGCAAGTTGTTTTAAAAGAAAATTTGACCAAAAAAAGCACACAATATTGGGATTTTAATAAAACTCAAGCTCTATCGATTGGTGCTTATTACAAAGATCCACTCGGAACAACTACTTTGGAGCACGGTAAATGGGAATACTTTGATCGTTTTGGTCAATTGGAGGAAGAACGCAATTATTACAAAGGAAAACTCAACGGTGCTGTGCTTTTAAAATATCCGAATGGAAAAAATAAACAAGAAGGATATTTCAAGTTGGGCAAACAAGATAGCGTTTACAGAGAATGGAATGAATTGGGAAATCTTGAAAAAGAAGGGTTTTACAAAAATGATCAAGCAGTTGGAATCTGGAAATATGCCTACATCGATGGTCGTTCAAAATTAGAAGAAGAATTTGTAGATTCAACCAAATACGTGCGTTCATTTTGGTTGGCAGATTCATTACACACCCAAACCATCACCAACGGAACGGGTGAAATGACAACGTATTACAACAATGGAATTCTAAAAGAGCGATACATTTATGAAGATGGAATTTTAAATGGTCCTTTTTTAGAACGAAGAATTTCTGGTGATTCCCTTATTTCTGGTGCATACACGAAAGGACTCAAAACAGGCGAATGGCGCTATTTTTATTACACTGGAGCAATCGAAAAAATTGCAAATTATGAACGTGACTTGCTCTCAGGATCCTATTTTTATTACTTCGACAACGGGCAAATCAACGTAGAAGGGTTTCATAAAAACGGAATGAAAACAGGCTTGTGGACTTGGTATACCAAACCAGGAAAAAGAGACATGTCTGGTACGTTTAAAAATGATTTACAAGATGGGAAATGGTCCTATTGGTATCCGACAGGAGAACTTTCTTACACAGCAGAATTTAAAGATGGGTTCAAAGATGGAATTTGGGATTATTTTTACAAAGATGGTTCTCAGTTCAAAAAAGGCAGTTATGCCAAAGATGAGAAAAATGGACTTTGGGAAACGTGGTACGAAGACGGCACACTTCTAATGACTGGGAAATATATTGCTGGTAAAGAGGAAGGAAAATGGGTAAACCATTGGCAAAACGGAAAAGTAAAAAACGAAGCAACTTTCAAAAAAGGAGAATTAAACGGAGAATGGAAATCATTTTCATTCTCTGGAGCTACCAAGTTAACTGGCTTTTACAAAAATGGAATGAAAACAAAAACGTGGGTTGATTATTTTGAAAATGGACAAATCAAAGATGTTTCAAATTTCAAAGTTGTAAAAACAAAATCTAAAATCAACTACGGTCCGATGAAGGGCAGAATAAAATTAGAAAGTCAAAAAACAGGGAAATTCATTTCTTATTCTTCAAAAGATTTTAAGAAAACAGAAGAAGGAACTTATAAAAATGGAGTAAAAGATGGAACTTGGACGGCATACTATCCTGGAGGAAAAATTCCGGTTGTGGTTTCTAATTACAAAGATGGAGAGTTGAGTGGCGCCATGAAAGAATATACGCGAAGAGGTGAACAAATATCTGAAATCAACTATAAAAATGGACTAAAACACGGAACATTTAAAGTCTTTGACAAAAGAGGAAAAGTTACTTCAGTGAAAGAATTTGAGTTTGGAGTCCAAAAACAAGCAGGTGGTTTTCAGCCGAAGAAATAAATTTCATTTTCTAATATTCTAATATTCTTTTTGAAATCCCACTTACTAACACTATTCGACCTAAAGATTTTAAATTAAACCCGAAGATTTCTTGATGCAAAAGCATCATCGAAAAGACAGGTGTAATTTGGGATTTGTGTTTTTAAGAATATTTTAAATAATAATCGTCGATTATAAAAAATTGTTATATTTGAAGTTGTAAATCAACCAATTAACCGAATTAGAATAAGTCGATTAACATTGCCATCCGAGTTTTTACACAAAATAGTGGAGTCTAGCAACCACTTTGAAAAAACAGGGCGTAACTGAAAAGCCAAATGAGTAAGAAAACTTAATCACACTACTATGAAAGCATTAACTTTTATTTCTGGAGGTTTAACCTTCTCCTTATTAACATTGGGAATTTTATTTAAATTTCAATACTGGCCATTTGCAAATATACTTCTTGCTTTGAGTTTATTGACTGCAGCCATAATCTTCATTCCTAGTTTAACAAAGTACTGGTACGATAAAAACTAATTTTCAAAAAGATGCGACTCCATGTCGCATCTTAAAACATCAATTGTTTATTTATTTCCCTATAAACCTCAGTTCGTTCGATACACCGAAAAAAGAATATTTCAATCAAAACATCTTTAACAACATTTATTGAAATCGCTATTTCTATTTTTCTATTCATAAATCTCTTGAAAAGCGTAACTTTGCACCATGGGATCAATCAGACAAAACAAAATTGAAGGAGTAATTCAAGAGGAATTAGCAGTTTACTTTCAGCAACACATGCACGACATTTGCTTAGGTGCGATGGTGAGTGTAACGGTTGTGAGAATCACTCCAGACTTATCTCTAGCCCGTGTTTACTTGAGTATTTTTGCTGGCGGAGAAAAAGAAGTGGTTTTAAAATCGATTCAAGAAAACAGTAAAAAAGTCCGTGGTGAAGTTGGTAAAAGATTGAAAAACATGCGTAAAATTCCAGAATTGATTTTTAAAATCGATGACTCTTTGGATTATGCAATGGAAATTCAAGATTTATTGAACAAAAAATAAGTCCAAGACCATTAACGTTCCTTTTTACATAGCGCGACGGTATCTTACAACCAAAAAAAGTAAGAACGTCATTCACCTCATTACCAATATTTCGGTAATCGGTATTGCTGTGACAACCGCTGCACTAGTCATATTAATTGCCGCTTTCAACGGAATAGAATCCATGGTGGAGCAACTGTATAGTGAATACGATTCCAACATCACCATTCGCTCTTCCAAAGGAAAAAGTTTTGATGAAAACTCCTTGGACATTAAAAAAATAAAATCCAATCCGGAAGTTTCAAATACCTCCAAAGCACTGGAGGAAATTGTCGTTATCAAAAACGAACAGAAATGGGCAAATGCCAGAATGATAGGCGTTGAACCTGATTTTTTAAAAATTGCCAAGGTTTCAGATCACCTCGTTGATGGATATCCTACCTTGATGGAAAATGAAGCTCCGATGGCTTTAATTGGTGCTACACTACTCGATAAATTAGATGGTTATATTCCAAAAATGGAAGGTGAATATGAACGTGTGGATGTTTATTTTCCGAAGCGAGAAGCGAAAGTTTCTAATTTCTCAAATCCTTTTAAAAACCTAATTATTCCCATTTCAGGAAGGGTAAATTACAACCGAGAAGTCAACCAAGAGGCTTTTATAATTCCGATCGAACTAGCGAAAGAAATGTTGGATTATGAGCAAAACATAACTGCTTTGTTTGTGAATCTGAAAGATAAATCGAAATCTGAAAAAGTCAAAAGAATTCTCCAAGAACAATTAGGAACAGATTGGGTTGTGAAAACCCATTTGGAAAAAAATGCGCTCATCTATCAAACCAGTAAATCAGAAAAATTGATTGTGATTGGGATCTTGGTCTTCATTTTCATCATGGCTGCATTTAATTTAGTGGCTTCTTTGACGATGTTGTACATCGAGAAAAAAGACAACATCAAAACAATGCAAAGCTTTGGTGCAAATCAAAACTTCGTTTTCCGAATTTTCTTTTACGAAGGTCTACTGATTTCCGCAAAAGGAATTATCAGTGGTTTGGCAATTGGCTATTTGATTTGCGCTACTCAAATTTTTGGTGAGCTGGTGAAAATGCCCAACTCAGGCGGAGAAGCATTCCCCATCAGTATCAACTGGACAGATGGAGCTTTAGTTCTGGTTTTAGTGTCATCGCTTTCCATATTGGCATCCTATATTCCAGTTAAATTCTTAACTCGAAAACAAGGATAATTAAAAAGTGATTAAAATCTTGAATAAAAAAAAGGACCTGTAAAACAAGTCCTTTCAAGTATTTAAATGAATATCACTAATTATCCGATTAACGCTTGGTATCCTTCAGCAGTTAAAAGGTTTTCAATTTGTGACTCATCACTCATTTCTATTTTAATCATCCAACCTTCGCCATAAGCATCTTTGTTTACTGCTTCTGGATTTGATTCCAAAGCCGTGTTGAACTCAATGATTTTACCTGAAAGCGGCATGAACAAATCTGAAACTGTTTTAACAGCTTCTACAGATCCGAAGATTTCTTCTGCATCCAATTCTTCGTCTTCTGTTTCTACTTCAACGTAAACGATATCTCCTAATTCACTTTGTGCAAAGTCTGTGATACCAACAATTGCGATGTTACCTTCGATACGAATCCATTCGTGGTCTTTCGTATATTTTAATTCAGCTGGAATGTTCATTTTTAAATTCTTTTAATTGATAATTACAAATGTATCATTTTATTTCAATTGTTAAATTGAAAGCCCGTTTTAAAACAATAAATTCTGACAACAATCATATAACAGATGCTGTTTCAATTGAAATTGACGAATATATTCGTGCTAAAAACCACCTATCCCAACTCGATTTTTTTCCATTATTGTTTTCAGAAGGTAGTAATTAAGGCTATTTCACATTATATTTGTAGCCTATGGTAAATCAAGATCAACTGAAAGATGTAAAAGCACGGGTACTTGCAATCGCTGCTTATTTGAAAATCGACGAAAAACGAATTCAATTACAAGAAGCTGATTTAAAATCTCAAGATCCTGAGTTTTGGAATGACTCCAAAGCAGCTGAAATTTCCATGAAAGCTTCTCGAACTCTAAAATTCTGGATCGAAACGTACGATAAATTGAAATCAGAATTAGATGATCTAGAAGTGTTAATCGAATTCCACAAAGAAGGAATGTCTGAAGAAAGTGAAGTTGTTGCCTGTTACACCTCACTTTTGAAAAATGTAGATGAACTGGAATTGAAAAACATGCTTTCAGGCGAAGAAGATCAATTGGGAGCAATTCTTCAAATTACTTCTGGAGCTGGTGGAACAGAAAGTTGCGACTGGGCTTCGATGCTGATGCGCATGTACATGATGTGGGGAACTAAAAATGGTTACAAGCTAAAAGAACTTAACTTCCAAGAAGGAGATGTTGCTGGAATTAAAACAGTTACCATAGAATTTGAAGGAGATTTTGCATTCGGATACCTCAAAGGAGAAAATGGAGTGCACCGCTTGGTACGCATTTCACCATTCGATTCCAATGCCAAAAGACATACTTCCTTTGCTTCCGTTTATGTCTATCCGTTGATTGATGATACCATTGAAATTCACGTAAATCCTGCTGATGTTACTTTTGACACCTTCCGTTCTGGTGGAGCTGGTGGACAAAACGTAAATAAAGTAGAAACTGCTGTGCGATTAAAGCACGGCCCGACCGGAATTGTCATTGAAAACTCTGAATCCCGTTCGCAATTAGGAAACAAGGAAAAAGCCATGCAATTGCTTAAATCTCAATTATATGAATTGGAATACAGAGCTCGAATGGAAAAAAGAAACGAGATTGAATCCAACAAAAAGAAAATTGAATGGGGTTCACAAATCCGAAATTATGTGATGCATCCATACAAATTAGTGAAAGATGTAAGAACAGGACATGAAACCGGAAACGTAGAGGCAGTTATGGATGGCGAATTGAATGAATTTTTGAAATCCTATTTAATGACCTACGGAAGTTAAGACCGAGATACTTTCTCACTTTCGTTCAAAGACTTTGAAAAAAGGAGTTGACATTAAAAGCACTTTTAAAACTTTAGTATATGAAAACGATTCTCTATCACAATCAAAGTTGCAGTAAAAGTTGTGCCGTACTCGCTGAAATGTCAAAATTAACTGCTGATTTTGAAATAATTAATTACCTCGAAAACACGCCATCTAAAGCAGAACTAAAAGAAATTCTCGCTCTTTTAAGCATACCAGCATTTGAACTGATTCGCAAGAATGAACCCGCTTTTAAAAAATTTGAAAATAAGCATCATTCAGAAGATGAATGGATTGATATCATGGTTTCTCATCCAATTCTCATTGAGCGCCCAATTGTTATTCACGGAAATCAAGCCGCCATCGGCAGACCAATTGAACGCGTTATCGATTTATTTCAATAGATAAATTGATCATCAATAATTAAAATTAAACGATTCTCCTATGAGTTATTAATTTTATGTTTTATATTTACCCTTATAAACTCAAACTTATATTAATATGAAAAAAACATTACTAACATTAACACTCGCCCTTTTCGGTTTTGGTGTTAATTCCCAAGTAGTATTTAAAGTAAATACTCCGGCTTCAATTGCGAGCGGTTATAATTTAACGTATGCTAGAATCAATAGTGATTGGGGAGTTGCAGACTTAGATATTCCTGCAAACTCAGTACTTGCAGATATCGCAATTGCTGGTCCAGATACTTTGGCTTGTACACCGCTTACACCAGGATCATTGACAGGAAAAATTGCAATGGTTTACCGTGGATCTTGTGAGTTTGGAGCGAAAGCTTTGGCTGCTCAAAATGCAGGTGCGATCGCAGTTATCATCGTTAACAATGCTATTGGTGAACCAATTCCAATCGGCGGTGGTGTTTCAGGAATGTCTGTAACGGTTCCAACGATTATGATTTCTAAAGAAACTGGTGCGCTAATCAATGAAAGAATTCACGCAAATGAAACTGTGAATGCATTTATTGGAAACAAATTCGGTTTGTTTGTAAATGACCTAGGAATGACTTCTGGTGATTACTTACACGCAAAATCTCAAGCTTATCCGTTGGCATTAGCTGGTAGTGCGGCTGAATATTCCGTAAAATTAGCTGCTAAAGTTAGAAACTACGGTACTGCAGATCAAACAAACTTCGTTGTGAATGCAAAAGTTCAACGTGGAACAACAGAACTGTACAATGAAAATCAAACTGTTACAGCTACTTTAGCATCAGGAGATTCAATCATGGTTACTTTCCCTGATTTCTCTGAAGCTACTTACTCCTTAGGTCAGTACAAAATCACGTATAAAATCACAGGTCAAAACGTTGACGAATCAGCTGATGATAACGAACGTGTAACTAATTTCACATTTACAGACAACATTGTTTCATTAGGAAGTGTTGATGCAAACGGATTTCCAAATTCAACTGGTGGTTCTAAACCAGCAACTCCAGACGGAGAATTCAAAACATGTGTATTCTTCCAAGATGCAAATGCAAGTAGATTAGGCGCTCAAGGTATGTACTTCAGAGCTTCTCAAAATTCTCCAGGCGATATGACAGGTGAAGAAATCAGAATCCAAGCAATTGAATGGAATGATGTTTTCGTAAACGTTGACGATGCAACTATTGACGAAAACCTTTTTGGAGAACCAGCTTTCGCTTCCTATAGCTACGATGGAGACTATGGTGATAGTACTATTTACCAAGAATTTATGGTTCCATTTGCGTTGGTTGATGATCAGAAATATTTATTCTGTATTACAACTTCTAACCAAGACGTATTCTTAGGTTATGACAGCAATACAAAATACCAAATGAATGAAGACGAATACAAAAGCCCATATTCTCCAATGAAAATTGGTGCTGCTTGGAGTTTAGGTTTCGTTGGACTTCCGATTGCTGCAATCGGAATCAAAACTTTCCCAATTGCTGAATTAGGTGTTTTAGAAACTACAACAGTTCAAGCTTCAGTATATCCTAACCCTGCTAATGACATCGTAAACATCGTTGTTGCTGGTTTTGTTGGAAATGCAAACTTAACTGTAACTGACATTACTGGTAAAATCGTAATGACAGAAGCAATTTCTACAAATGCTGCAGGTAAAGCTAGCGTTAACACTTCTGAGTTAACACCAGGTCTTTACATCTTCAAATTACAAATGAATGACGGAACTGTAAGTAACATCAACGTTGCGATCAACTAGTCTCGAGTTTAAATAAATTAAAAGCCCTCTGAATTCATTTCAGAGGGCTTTTTTTATAACCTGAGTTCGATTGTAAAATTGAGATTTATATTTCAATGAATGCGTATAATACGAGGAATTTTAAATAAAAAATAGTGGACTATTTTTATTTTAAATGACGAAGTAGAATGCCATTCATTGGAAAGCTGAACCAAGAGGATTTTGAATAGTTTATTATAATCTTATAATCAGCGATATAAATTCGATGGGATAATCGAACTCAGGTTTATAACTACTTGCGGAATCCCTACGTCCTTGCTTGTCCAAGATAAATAGCAAGCTCCAATGTCGCTTATCATTCATTTCCGGAGGACATTCTAAAGGCAAGTGAATACAAGAAAAATCTTTAAACAAAAAAACTCCATTCGTGCCAAACGAATGGAGTTTTTAAGAGACTTCTATCATCTTATGCCATCTTACGCTAAAATCGCTTTGATTCCAGGTAATTCTTTTCCTTCTAAGTATTCAAGCATCGCTCCTCCTCCTGTTGAAACGTAACTTACTTTGTCTGCTAAATGAAATTTATTAATCGCAGCAACGGAGTCACCACCACCAATTAAAGAGAAAGCACCTTTCTCAGTTGCTTCAACAATTGCCATGGCAACGTCTTTTGTTCCAGCTTGAAAATTGTCCATTTCAAAAACACCCATTGGACCATTCCACAGAATTAATTTTGACTTTAAAATCATTTCTTTACAATCTTTTGAGGTTTGAGACCCGGTATCCAATCCCATCCAACCATCTGGAATTTCATTGATATTTACTTCTTTTCGTTGTGCGTCGTTGTCAAACTTATCAGCAATAACGGTATCCACCGGAATGTATAGGTTCACATTGTTCGCTTTTGCTTTCGCAATTACAGCTCTTGCAATGTCAAGACAATCGTCTTCCACCAAGGAGTTTCCTACTTTTCCGCCTTGCGCTTTCACAAAGGTATATGCCATTCCTCCACCTACAATTAAGTTGTCGACCTTATCCAGTAAACGCTCAATAATGGTGATTTTCGAAGAAACTTTTGCGCCACCAACAATGGCTGTCAACGGTTTTTCAGTGCTATTCAATACTTTATTGACACTTTTGATTTCGCCTTCTAAAAGCAATCCAAACATTTTGTCATTCGGGAAAAATTTAGCCACAACCGTTGTACTTGCGTGCGCACGGTGAGCAGTTCCAAAAGCATCATTTACATACACGTCACCATGTTTTGCCAAGGACTCAGCAAAACTTTCAGTTCCAGCAGTTTCTTGTTTGTAGAAACGCAAATTCTCTAGTAATAAAACTTCTCCTGCTTTCAACGTTGAACTCAATTCTTCAGCTTCAGATCCAATACAATCCGTTGCAAATTTAACTGGAACTCCTAATAAATCGCTGGTACGTTTAACGATGTGAGACAAAGAGAATTTGTCCTCAAACCCTTCTTTTGGTCGTCCCAGGTGAGACATTAGAACAACACTTCCGCCATTTTTCAATACACGTTGAATGGTTGGAATTGCCGCACGAATTCTCGTGTCATCGGTTATTTCTAGTGTTTCTTTATCTAATGGAACGTTAAAGTCAACACGTATTAAAGCTCTTTTTCCTTTAAAGTCGTAGTTATGAAAATCAGTCATGTGGTATTATTATGAATTAAAATGCAAAATTAATCAAATTAGCTATGCCTAAATTTTTATTTAAAAAAACGGTATTTAAAAATACACCAAATGGCACGGAAACCATCTTTCCAGCCTATTTTTTTTCCTTCTTCGTAGGTTCTTCCGTAATATGAAATTCCTACTTCGTAGATTCTAATTTTTGGAATCTTTGCTAATTTGGCGGTAATTTCAGGTTCAATTCCGAAGCGATTTTCCTTGATTTCAATTCCTTTCGCGATCGAAGAACGAATCAATTTGTAGCACGTTTCCATGTCGGTTAAATTGAGGTTCGTCATGATGTTGGACAAGCCTGTTAAAAACTTATTTCCAATGGAATGCCAGAAAAATAAAATTCGGTGTGGATGATGTCCAACAAACCGTGATCCGTAAACGACATCCGCATTATCCATAAACACAGGTTTTAAAAGCAAATTATACTCTTCTGGATCGTATTCTAAATCCGCATCTTGAACAATCAAATAATCGCCAGAACATTCTTTTATCGCACGGGTGATGGCAGCTCCTTTTCCTTGATTTCGATCTTGGGAAAACAATTGAATGTTAAATTCAGGATAAGAACGCATGTAGTCTTGGATTTTGGCAACAGTATCGTCACTAGAGCAATCGTTGACAATGATTAATTCTTTTTCAATTCCCTGGATCAACTCTACTTTTCTAACTCGATCTAGAATAAGGTGAATGGTTCTTCCTTCGTTGTACGCTGGAATTAGAATAGATAACTTTTTTATCATTGACTTATGTGTTCGAAATCAAAAGCGCTAGCATGCTGATTTCCTTTTTGTTTATTAACTTTAAATACTTGGTTTTATTTGATAATGGCAAATTTCAATCTTCAAAACTCATTTCAGGAACAAAATCTGGAACGACTAAATCGCCCTCTGTCTTAGAGATTATTTCTTCTACAGAAACTCCCGGAGCGCGTTCAATCAAATGAAATTTGCCGTCTATGATTTCCAATACAGCTAATTCGGTTACAATCTTTTTAATACAATTCACACCCGTTAACGGTAATGAACACGTTTTTAAAAGTTTAGATTCACCAGCTTTATTGGAGTGCATCATGGCAACAATGATGTTTTCGGCAGATGCAACTAAATCCATTGCGCCACCCATTCCTTTCACCATTTTACCTGGAATTTTCCAGCTCGCAATGTCTCCATTTTGTGAAACTTCCATCGCGCCTAAAACGGTCAATTGTACGTGTCTTCCGCGAATCATCGCAAATGACATGGCAGAATCAAAAAAAGCAGCACCTTTTGTAGCGGTAATCGTTTGTTTTCCAGCGTTGATTAAGTCTGCATCTTCTTCTCCTTCAAAAGGAAAAGGTCCCATACCCAAAATTCCATTTTCGGATTGAAATTCTACTTCGATCCCTTTTGGAATGTAGTTGGCAACCAAGGTCGGAATTCCGATACCTAAATTCACATACCAACCGTCTTGCAATTCTTGTGCGATACGTTTTGCGATGCCTATTTTGTCTAATGCCATAACTGAAAATATTTATTTGCTACAAAATGTAAAGATAGTATTTTATACCAAATTGTTTTTTGAATATTGTAGAAAGTATCTGAAGAAATGAACAAGATAAATTGTTATTTAAAACGAATTCAGACAAAGAACTAAAATACCTCATCTCTTAATGATATTGTCACTTTTTGGGTTCCCAAACTTCGATGTAAAAATCGTGTAACAAGACAGAATCACCATCTTGATGCCAAAAACCAACCGAAAGTTCATCGTTGTTGGTTCGAATTTCAGGTGTCAAGTAATCAAAAATCAAGGTGTCTTTTTTAAATTTGACTTGGTTTTCATTCCGCATGGAAATGGCATGCCACATGTATGGATTGTCTTGATGCAACATCGCCATCGTAAAATGTAGACTTGCGTTTTGAGGTATTTTTTGAGCTTCTAAAATTCCATATCCTCGAATCCAAGCATGGTCTTTGGATGTCAATTGATGGTATGGAATTCGAATATTTTGGGAGTATGTGCTTCCCTGCTGACTCATCATCAAAGGCTTTTCTCCTTGATAGCGTATCGTTTTTACCTTCACATATTCCTCTTGATTTTTAAAAACAGTTTGATTTCTATCAATCAACAAGAGTTTCAACTGCTCTTTGGATGGACCTTTCACTTGTCCGAAAACAGATACGTAATACGCTTTCGTAATTCGATCATCTGGTAAAATCTGAACGTGATATTGGTAGGTCTGAAATAGATTTAAAAATAGAAAAACAGAAGCCAAAATCAAAATCAGTTTCCTCCATTTGACTTGATAAACGAAGAAAAAACCGAGTGCAATTCCCATAATTGGATAGGATTGCTCAATCGCGCGTTGCGAAAAACTGCTCGCATACCACCACGTAGTCCACGAGGAAACTAAGTACAGATTAAAAATAAAATAGCTAAACAGTGCCCAAAAAATAGATTTTTGCTTTTGATATATCTGATAAAAACCAAGCGTTGCAAAAAACATCATCGGCGTGTAAAGCCACCATCCTTTTCGGAAACTCAATAAGAAATTCCTTGTATGTGGCGACAACAAATCCAAGCCTTCTCCGCCATTGACATACGAGTAGAAAACCCAAGAACCTGTGGTCAATTTCCAATAGATTAATTGCGGAAAAACACATGAAAAGGCAAGCAAAGCAGCTGCTAAATACAACTTAAATTGGGTGGTAAAAATCAATTTGATTCGCAATCGGAAATCGGAAAAACTACCAACGCCCCACAACAAGGGAATGAAGATGGCGACAATTTCTGTTGGTCTGGTCGCAATCATCAATCCGATAAAAACACCAATTAAAAGTGCATTTTTTAAACGGTAATTTTGATGAAATCGAATGGTTTGAAGCAGTAATCCTGCATACAATGTGAAAAGGTAAACGTGTACCAATCCGAGTGTCATGTAGTTTATATTCAAATAATTGGTTCCCAACAAAACAGCAATTAAAATAATCGCAGTCCATTTATCAGAAAAGAAATGTACCAGTACTTTTCGAAACCAATAAATACCTAATCCAGTGTAAAACAAACTGCCACAAAGTGCTGCAATTTGATACGGTTTCGAAAAACCATCGATTGGGAAGCCCGAAATAAGCGCATAAAGATGTCCCAATAAAATGAAAGGAGCGTCTAGAATCGCCCAACCCAAGGGATATCTGGTGATGAAATTTCCATCGGCAGTAGAAACAAATTGATACAGTGTATCGCTTGTTTGATAAGTATCTTTGATGTGCTGATAAAAATCTAAATTGGAAATGTTGATGTCATGATGGACTAAGATTTGAGTCCAGTAAACCTGATATCCCATCGTATCCCAAGACAATACCTTGAGCGGAATATCTGAAAAAACTAAAATCAAAATAAACCCAAAAATGACAATTCCAGTGTAAGAAGAAAAAGATTGTTTAAACTTCATTGTATCTGATTTACAATTTTTTGGTTGTCGCCCATTTTAAACCTAGACTATTCTTAAGCAATCTAACCAACTGATTTCAATATCCTTAAATCGATTAAAATCAAATTAATTAAAAGCACCTCGTAAAATGAAAAAACGCTAAAAGTTTTCGAGTATGAACTAGAAAACTTTTAGCGTACTGTTTTGTATCTGAATTAATCTACTTTTGGTCTAACTGTTCGTTGCTCAATTCTTTTCTCAAATTTTTCTCCTTTGAAAATGCGTTGGACAAAGATTCCCGGTGTGTGAATTTCGTTTGGATCTAATTCTCCAGCCGCAACAATTTCTTCCACTTCAGCAATGGTTATCTTACCAGCCATCGCCATCATCGGATTGAAATTACGAGCAGTTGCTTTGTACACTAAATTCCCTTCTGTATCGCCTTTCCAAGCTTTTACGATTGCGAAATCAGCTGTTAATGCATGTTCTAAAATGTGTGGTTTTCCGTCAAAAACACGAACTTCTTTTCCTTCAGCAACTTCAGTTCCGTAACCTGTTGGTGTGTAAAAAGCAGGAATACCAGCGCCACCAGCTCTACATTTTTCAGCAAGTGTTCCTTGTGGTGTTAACTCTACTTCTAATTCTCCAGACAACATTTGTCTTTCAAATTCCATGTTTTCACCGACATACGAACTGATCATTTTTTTGACTTGCTTTTTTTGCAATAACAAACCAAGACCAAAGTCATCCACGCCAGCATTGTTGGAAATGCATGTCAAACCAGTTACATTCATTTTCACGATTTGTGCAATGGTGTTTTCTGGAATTCCACAAAGTCCAAAACCACCGACCATCAAGGTCATGTTGTCTTGAATTCCTTTTGTGGCTTCTTCTACATTATTTACTACCTTATTCATTTCTATACTCTTTTTAATCTCTATTTATTAAAGCGATATATTCTCAGCACCGCCGGATGGAGGTGCTTCTTCATCTCCACCAGTTGGCAAAATGTTGTCAGAACCAACACAAGAGAAATTGCTGTCATCGTAATTTGCTGGTTTTGCAAAACCTGTAGTTGAGATGCCAATTTTTGGATCCTTATATACTTTTTGCATGTAATAACCATAAATTGGTGCTGCTGTTCTCGCTCCTTGACCTTGCGCTGTTGATCTAAAGTGAACACTTCTGTCTTCAGCACCAACCCATACTCCTGTTGCTAAATCTGGTGTTAAACCAATAAACCAACCATCCGAGTTATTTTGAGTTGTCCCTGTTTTACCAGCAGTTGGATATGGAATACCACCCCAAGAAGCGCCACTTCGCAAAGTACTTCCTGTACCACCGCTCACAACTGCCTCCATCATTTTTAAAACTGAATATGCGACGTGTTCGTTGATTGCTTCACGCATCGTTGGTTTTGCATTGTAAATTACGTTTCCGTTTCGGTCTTCAATTCGTAAAATCGTAGTTGGCTTATTGAAAATTCCTTTGTTTACAAATGCTGCTTGTGCACCAACCAATTCATACAAGGACAAGTCCATTGAGCCCAAACACATGGCCGGAACAATATCTTCATCTCTCAAGTTGATATCCAAACTACTCAATAATTTTGCAACCGTCTGAGGACCTGCTTTCGCTCCCATTTTGGACATAATAGCAACCGTAATGTTATTTTTAGACATCTGTAATCCTCTTCTTACGGAAATCATTCCGCCGCCAGATTGACCATCTGAGTTTCTTGGACACCATTGTTTCCCATCTGGAAGCCCGTCTGGTCCGTACAAATCAACACAGTGTTGAATGTCTGCAATTTGCGTACATGGTTTCACCACATTCATGGCAATACCTGCAGCATAAATGAATGGTTTAATGGTAGAACCAACTTGTCTTCTTGCCAAGCGAACGTGGTCGTATGCAAAGTGATCGATGTTTGTACCACCAACCCACGCTTTTACAAAACCAGTTTCTGGCTCGATGGAGATTAAACCAGCTTGCAAATAGGATTTATAATATCGAATTGAATCAGAAGGCGTCATGATGGTGTCGATATCTCCTTTCCAAGAGAACACTTTCATGGGAACTTTCTCTTCAAAAGTTGCCAGAATAGCTGCTTGAGCAAATCCTTGTTCTCGCATGGAGATGTAGCGATTCGATCTTTTCATCGAGCTCAACATCAATTGATCTACCGTTTCTTTCGTTAAAGAATTGGAGAAAGGAAAGTTTTTCAATCCTTTGTTATTTTTGTCAAATTGAGGTTGTAAATTTTCTTTTAAATGACGTTCAACAGCATCCTCTGCATATTGCTGCATGTCCGCATTCAAGGTCGTATAAATTTTCAAACCGTCGCTGTAAATATTCCATTTTACACCATCTGCACGTTTGTATTTCAACGAACCATCTTCATTGGTTTCTGCTAAAATGTTGGTTACCTCAGAACGAACAGATTCTCTAAAATAAGGAGCCATTCCGCGCTTGTGATCTACCACTTGATAATTCGTAATCAAGGGTTTCATTTTCAACAAATCAAATTCTTCTCGTGTGATTTTCACGCGTAATCCTTCGTTGCTTTCGTTGCTGTTTTTCAACCACTGATAAAGCACTTGATTTCTTCGAGTTACTGCTCTCAAACTATCTTTAGATCGCGCTTCGTTTACTTCTTGTTCAGAAACTTCATTTGGATTTACGCCTTTTTTAACTGCAATTCTCTGACGATAATTTCGAACTGTAAAAGTATAAGGATTGTATAAGTCAGGATTTTTACACATTCCAACCAGCATTGCCGCTTCTTCCTTTAGTAAATCAATAGGTGCTTTGTTGAAATAAACTTTGGCTGCATTTGCGATACCAACTGCATTGTACAAAAAGTCAAATTGATTCAAGTACATCGTAACGATTTCCTCCTTGGTATAACGTTCTTCCAAACGAACAGCAATGATGTTTTCTCTCGCTTTTTCATTCAATCGACCTCGGATGTGTCCAATACGTCCGCTACTTCTTTCCACACTTTCGCCGTTTGCTCTTGCAGCAGCTTCGCGATCACGTTGTTGAAGGGTAAATAATAATTTGGCCAATTGCTGCGAAATCGTAGAAGCACCTCCAGCACCACCAAAATTAACAACAGCTCTACCAATTGCTTTCATATCCACACCTGAATGATCGAAGAAACGCTCATCTTCGGTAGAAACCAAGGCATCGATTACAAAAGGTGATATTGCTTTATATCCAACACTAGAACGATTGATTTTCCAATATTTTCCCAACTCCGTTTCACCATCATCTGCAAAAATGATAGATGCCTGAAGTTCAGGTGGATTATCCAACATCTCAACTGGTGGAAGGTCGTCTTCAGACTGCATTACTAGTAATAGAATGATTAAAGTCAGTGGAAACATTGCTCCTAACCAAAGAACCCAAGTTAGTCTTCGTTTACTTCTAGGTGATAAAATATCAGAAGATTTTGAAGGTTTTTTACTCATAATAAATAAAAGATTTGATGTAAAAATAACTAAAAAAACTATTCCTTTTTCAGAAAGTCAAGCAGGTTTAATAATTTTAAACATTTAGACAGACTGAACTATAAAACCAACTTCCAATAAGTTGTGAAAATGAAAAAAGGTTATTCTATAAGCTAGAACAACCTTTTCATGTATTTCAGTTTTCTTTTTATTTCTTTTTCGATTGCTCTTTGATTAAATGTGCGATAGCAGCAGTCATCGAAGGCATGTTTGGTTGTGGCGCGTGTAAGTCTAAACGCAAATTATTTTTCAACACTGCGTTTGCAGTTGTTGGGCCAAAAGCAGCAATTAACGTATCGTTTTGTTTGAAATCTGGGAAGTTTTTGAACAAAGATTCAATTCCACCTGGACTAAAGAACACCAACAAATCGTAGTACACATCCTCTAAGTCGCTTAAATCTGCAGCAACTGTTTTGTAAAGCACAGCTTTTGTAAAATTTAATTTTTGACCTTCAAGAACCTCTGGAATTTTATCTCTTAAAATATCCGTACAAGGAAGTAAGTACTTCTCTGTTTTATGTTTCTTCATCAATTCAGCCAATTCTTCGATGGTTTGTTTCCCATGAAAAATTTTACGCTTCCGATATGCTACATATTTCTGCAGATAAAGTGCGATTGCCTCTGAAATACAAAAGTACTTCATGGTATCTGGAACCGTAAATCTTGTTTCTTCAGAAATTCTAAAAAAGTGATCTACAGCTGTTTTAGAGGTAAAAATAATCGCTGTTTGTTCAGCAAGATTAATTCTTTGAGCTCTAAAATCTTGTGCTGAAACACCTTCCACTTGAATAAATGACCGAAAATCAATTTTTAGTTTAAATTTTTCAGCAAGATCGTAATACGGTGATTTTTCTCCCTCTGGCTTGGGCTGAGAAACCAAAATTGTTTTGATGCTCAATGTGCTATATTATTAATTAAAAAACGATTCGTTTAACCTTTCCATATTTATACTAAAAACGAATATAAAAGTATAAAAGGTAAGATTTCAAGGGTGCAAAGGTACAAAATTATATAATACCATCGTACTCCTTTTTTAAACGCTGAAAGAAATCCTCTTAAAAGCCTGTAAAAGGCGAACATAAGGGCAAACCCTAGAAAAATAGATACAAAAATGGATGACCATTGCGGGTTAAAAGTCCAGATTAATAAAATGATTGAATAAACGAGTCCAGAAGCGTGCGAAAAAACAATGGTGTTAATCTTGTTTTCTACCATAACTTCATCTTCACCTGTCAAAAAACCGATCGCGAACATCGCCACCCACGGAAACAGAACTAGTAAAGCGGAAATGAGTCCCATGTATAGGATGTCTTGACTAACGATCGGCTGAAAAGTTTGAAGCGTTAGAAAAAACAAGGCAGACATGCTGATGATGTAATTTAGCATCAACAAAAGAGAAGAAAGTGTATTTAGTGGATAGCTGACTTGCACAATCTTTGAGATGCGTTTATTCTTGTACATCGCTTCCATGATATTCAAAAACATCACCCTTGAACTGAGTCTTGCAAATGCAATCAAAATAAATGACAAAGACAGAAAAAGTAAGATCAAGGTTGAGAATGAACTTTCACGTTCAGACAAGTACAAGGGAACGTCTTGATAATTAGTTCCAATAATTTTAAGTGCTGGTATAAACAAAGCTTGCTTGAATTTAACGCAAAATTACCAATTAAGATGAATAGAATTCTTCATTTGGAGAAGTAATGTGCTTTTTTAGTATTAATTTTGTCACACTTTAAATAAAACCTGATTTATGAGAACAGATTTATATACACATCCAGATTATTGCAACATGGATGAGTTGTTGACAGACGAACAAAAATTAGTTCGAGATACTGCCAGAGCTTGGGTAAAAAGAGAGGTTTCTCCTATTATCGATGAACATTATGAAAAAGCTACTTTTCCGATGCATTTATTGCGCGGTTTAGGGGAAATTGGTGCTTTTGGTCCTTACATTCCAGAGGAATATGGTGGTGCTGGTCTAGATCAAATCTCTTATGGTTTGATTATGCAAGAATTAGAGCGTTGTGATTCTGGATTAAGATCTACTGCTTCTGTTCAAAGTTCTTTAGTAATGTATCCGATTTGGAGATACGGTTCTGAGGAGCAAAAAATGAAATATTTACCAAAATTAGGTACTGGTGAAATGATGGGTTGTTTTGGTTTAACTGAACCAGATCACGGATCAGATCCAGGAAGTATGATTACGCGTTTCACCGATGCTGGAGATCACGTAATCTTGAACGGTGCTAAAATGTGGATTTCAAATGCTCCATTTGCAGACATCGCTGTAGTTTGGGCGAAAGATGAAAGTGGAAGAATTCACGGATTAATCGTTGAAAGAGGAATGGAAGGATTCTCAACTCCTGAAATGCACGGAAAACTTTCTTTGAGAGCTTCCTCTACAGGTGAGTTGATTTTTGTAAACGTAAAAGTTCCAAAAGAAAATATTTTACCAGGAAGAACTGGTCTAGGTGCTCCACTGAGCTGCTTAGATTCTGCTCGTTTTGGGATTGCTTGGGGTGCATTAGGTTCTGCGATGGACTGCTACGATCAAGCCTTGAGATATGCAAAAGAAAGAACTCAGTTCGGTACGCCAATCGCTTCTTTCCAATTGATTCAAAAGAAATTAGCTGAAATGATTACTGAAATCACCAAAGCGCAATTCTTAACGTTACGTGTTGGACAATTGAGAAATGAGGGGAAAGCTACAACTGCACAAATTTCAATGATCAAACGTAATAATGTTGAAATCGCATTGAACATTGCAAGAGAAGCGCGCCAAATTCACGGTGCAATGGGTATTACGAGTGAATATTCTATCATGCGTCACATGGCAAACTTAGAGTCTGTTTTAACGTATGAAGGTACGCACGACATTCACTTATTGATTACAGGAATGGACATTACAGGGATTCCTGCATTTTCAACAGGATCAACAAAATAAAAATTTCAAATACATTTTAAACCGGAGTTGTTTTTACAACTTCGGTTTTTTTGTTCGCAGGAAATCTTAAAAAGATACATATTAATTCAGGGCGCTTTTAGTTCCAATTTACAATCATTCCTCCTTGCAAGGATTCATTAAAAGAATTCAACATGACGTCCAATTTTCTTTTAGCATCTTGATTCCCTGAAATTGCTTCTCGTTTCGTGCCATAATATAAATCCAAGCTGTAGCCAAACAAATCGTTCTCGAGTCGCTTTTTTATCTCCGTGATTTTTGAATTGATTTCGATTAAAAAATATTCTATATCTCCCAATTGCTTTAATTCAGTTGGAGAAATGTTTTCCTTTTTTAAAAGTGTTGAATATTCTACAAGATTTTTATTCAAATACGCCATAAATAGTTCCAACTCTTTATTTACCGTCTCTTTATTGTCGTTCAAATTCATATCCTCAGCTTTTAATGTCATCGAAAGATAAAGTAATTTTTGTGAAATAAATAAAATAACTTGTTAATTTTTAATTTCGCTCTCTTTCTACCCCGCAATAGAAAGCAGAATGATGCCCGTAAAACAAAAGAGCTTGAAATCAAAGTGTTATTGCAAAAAAAGAGATTCCCGCATAGAAATCTCTTTTTTAATTTGAAAATTGAATGCTATTTATTCTTACGAATCTTATCCAATTTCATTGCATATCCTTGTATCACGCGTGCGAAAAAACCTGAATTGATTTTACTTCTGTAGAATTTTTCATTTTTACGATCGTAAACGTGAAAAGAACGCGATCCTTCGTAGGTGAAGGAATATGGTTCTCCTGTGTACATTTTTTTCTCTCCCGGACCTTGAGAAAACACATACGCAAACTTGTTTACATCATTGTATTTACCTGAGAAATATTGCTCAAATGTGACAAACTCCTTTTTACCATCGTAGAATTTTTCAAACGCTTTTTTAACGTAATCGTCATAACTATTTTCTCCCCAAAGTAAGACTAAGAGAACTTCCTTGTTATCAATAAAATTAGGAGGAACTGTTTTTTTCTCAACGCTTAGACTGCTTTTGACTGCTCCACGAACAATCAGTCCAATACCACAAGAACTTGTTGAGAAAAGAATTAAAAGCAAAGAAGCAATTACACTTATTTTAAATACACTTTTTTTCATAGTACGTTTTTTTGAGTAAAAGTATAGAAAATAAAAAGCTCAGTGCTATGTCTAATGTTAAAAAAAATGATTTCACAATTAAAAGCACGATCATCCAATCAAAGATTGCTCGTTGCAAAGCATCATTGAAAATGACAGCTGTAATTTGTTGCTTGTGTTTTAGTCAGACAACATTGAATTAAAAGAAAACAATTATTTATCTTTGAATGATGAATTTTAAAATTGAAAATAAACAGAAGATCAACTCTCTTTTATCAGCTGTTTCTAAAAATTCTGAAAACTCAAAATCATTCATTGATAGTTCAAATCATCCATGCTAGAAAATAAGCTTTTAACATACATATCTAATCACGCACAATTCGTTGTAATTAGTCGTTCGCATGTTTATGCACCAAAATTGGTAGGGCATCATCAAAACGTGTACGAGTTTACATGTCAAGGTTCTGAAAAACAACCTTACGATGTGAAAATAGATATTCAAGATTTGAATCGCATTAAAACTTCTTGCAATTGTCCTTACGAAGGCCACGGAATTTGCAAACACCAAGTTGCGGCTGTCAATGAATTGATCCACGTTTTAAAAAACAAATTGATTAATCCTACGGAAGAATTGAAAATGGAAAAAGTTTCCACTACTACGTTCATCCCAAATGACAAAGGCGTGATCAACAAAACTGAACTAAATAAAATCGACTTTCAAGATATCAGACACTTTTACAGTCCATTGCATTTTAGTTTTATGAGTAGAAACGTGGTGGAAGGTTCGTATAACGATTACCGTGACATCAATCGAATCTCACTCAAATACAATAAAATCACGAGTCAAATGGCATTGGAATGCAGTTGTAAAAGCCGATTCCCTTGCTTTCATAAATCCATCTTTATCGAAGCCTTTTTGAAAAGTTTTGGAACCGAATATTTCATGGATGATTATGAAGAACGTATCAAAAAAAGACTTTTACACGAAAAAGGATATACTGGAATTTTAAACTTTGACGATCTTTTTGAATTAAGTATTTCCACCAGCGGAATTAAAATCGAGGAGAAAATAAAAAACATTGTTGGAATTGAAGACCTCGCTTCTCAGTTTTATCAAGCAGATCGAAAGCAGTTTTTTCTTCCAAGCAAAGCTGAAAAACCAATTGCATACGGCGTTGCAATCTGTCTTTTGGTTGATAAAAATGAAGCACTTGAAATCTATCCGTTTTACGGGAAATTAGATAAAACTAAATCCAAACTTGCCACCAAATTCCGCATAATCAGTGAAATGAATTTCTCGGAAGCACTTTCAGATGTCGCGGACGAAAAGAAACTCAACTTCATTACCACCGGAATTCAACTTTCTAGTCTCTATCACGAAGCCACCTATCGAACCTTCAAAATAGAGCATGTAAAAAAGCTGATTCACCTGTTTTCAGCAATTCAAGATGACCTCCAAGCAGAATCTTTGTTTATTCACGACCGAAGAAAAACGTTTGTACGAGCAAATATTCAAGAAATCAATGTGGTGCAAGAAACAGTTGTTCCAGTCTTGAAAATCACGGAGAAAAAGCCATTTTATCAATTAGATTTTAAAATCAAAATTGGTCAAAAGTCCTACAACATCCATTCAAGTAAAATAACTATTCTTCCGTTTGGTGTCATTCTCGACCAAGTTCTTTACCCTATTTTAAATCCTGAGGTTGGATTTTCATTGTTAAAAGCGCTTGAGAAACCGCAATTAAACATCTTGCAAACCAATTTAGAAAGTTTTGCAGATAAAGTGATCGAACCATTTTCAAGAGTATTTGAAATTGACTTTGCAGACTTGAAATCTTTTAATAAAAAGAAAAAGTCGGTTGAAAAAGCAACACTTGAAAGACACGTTTATCTATCGGATGAAGAAGGAGAATACATTGTTTTTCAGCCTTTATTAAAGTATGGCGATGAACTCGTGACTCCTGAAAGCACCGAGAAAATCTGGGAAGATAAAACGAAACTGAGTTACCGTGAACGAGATGAAATACTCGAGAATGAGTTCATTACGAGCTTTAGAAACTTGCATCCAAAATTTAAAAATCAAACCGATTATTTTTATCTGAGTGTTGAAGAGGCTATGGAATCCTTGAATTTGATGGAAATCATTGATCAGTTGCATAAAAATGAGATTCGCGTTTTTGGATTGGACAACTTAAAATCAATTCGATACAACTTGAACAAACCGACTTTTTCGATTGGTTTGAGTTCGGGAACGGATTGGTTTGACATGAAAATCGACATCCAATTTGGAAATCAAACGGTTGATTTAAAACAAGTTCAAAAATCAATTCTGAAAGAAAGTAATTACGTCGAACTCAAAGACGGAACGCTTGGACTTTTGCCTAAGGAATGGATTGATAAATATAAAAAGTACTTCAAACTTGGTCAAATTAAGAAAGATCACATCGAGATTTCTAATTTTCAATTCAACATCATTGACGAATTGTACGAGCAAGAAACCAACACGCCTAAATTCTTAACGGAACTATACGAGAAGAAAAAACGCTTGAATAATCTCCAAGACTTAAAGTCGATTCCAAAACCAAAACACATCCAAGCTACCCTTCGTCCGTATCAAAAAGAAGGATTGAATTGGTTGGTTTTCTTACACGAAAATCAATTGGGCGGTTGTTTGGCAGACGATATGGGTCTTGGAAAAACCTTGCAGACGATTGTGTTTTTACAATATTTGAAAAACTTAAATCCCAAAGAAAAAGGATTACCGCATTTGGTAATCGCACCGACTTCCTTGATGTTTAACTGGATGGACGAACTCAAGAAGTTTGCTCCGACTTTGAAGGTTTTAGATTACATCGGACCAAACCGAGGCGACTTGTTTAAAAACATAGATGATTATGACATCGTTTTGACAACCTATGGTTCGATTGTAAAAGACGTTGAAAAGCATGCGAAACGCGAATACAATTACATCATTTTGGATGAAAGTCAGGCGATTAAAAATCCGCAATCACAGCGCTTCAAAACCGTTCGACTGCTGAAAGGGAAAAATAGATTGGCACTCACGGGTACGCCAATTGAAAACAACACCTTTGATTTATACAGTCAATTTAGTTTCCTAAACCCAGGTATTTTTGGTAGTATCAAGCATTTTAAATCCACTTTTTCTGAAGAGATTGATAAAAATCAAGATCAAGAAACTTCTGATTTGCTTGCTCGAATGATTCATCCCTTCATTTTAAGAAGAACGAAAGAGCAAGTGGCAACTGAACTTCCATCCAAAACCGAAGCGGTGATTTATTGTGAAATGGGCAAAGAACAACGCAAAGTGTACGACCATTTCAAGAATTACTTTCAGCAAAAATTAAAAGAACAAATCGAGCAAGAAGGCATCAACCGATCTCAGGTTTACATCCTTCAAGGATTGACCAAACTGAGACAAATCTGCAATTCTTCCGCTTTGGCAGATAATGAAAAAGATTACGGACAAGATTCAACCAAACTAGATGAATTGGTTCGTCACCTAACGGAAAAAGTAAACAACCATAAAATCTTGGTTTTTTCCCAATTTGTAGGAATGCTTCAATTGGTAAAAGAACGCTTAGAAAACGAGGGGATTCTGTTTGAATACTTGGATGGACAAACTAAAGACCGAGAAGAGAAAGTGAATAACTTTCAGAACAATCCAGCCATTCACGTGTTTTTAATCAGCTTAAAAGCCGGCGGAACCGGATTGAATTTAACCGAAGCAGATTATGTATATCTCATCGATCCGTGGTGGAATCCAGCTGTTGAAAGTCAGGCAATCGACCGTTGTTACAGAATCGGGCAAGATAAAAAAGTAATGGCGTATCGGATGATTTGCAAAGATACCATCGAAGAGAAAATCGTTCAATTACAGGATAAAAAGAAAACAGTGGCTTCAGATATAATCCGAATAGATACCGAGAAGAAATCCTTTAATAAAAAGGATGTGGCCTTGTTTTTTGGGGAATAAACAACGCCACATAAAACTAAAAATCCCATTAAACAAAACTGCTAATGGGATTTTATAATCAATGTTGTAAGCTTCTAAATGGACGATTACATTGGTAAAGGTGCACCAACTGCAATATCACATCGGTGATTTGGTTGACCATGTTCTGGATTCAATCGCTGAGAAGTTTGAGGTGCTGGAGCAACATTTTGTGGTAACATCACAGGAGCTTCCTGAGTTGTTTCTGGTTGTGGTACTTGCATTTCAGACTCCATAGGCTCTGCCATGTTTGAGCTTGGCATTTCAGTTGAATTATCATCTGTAGTTTGCTGTACATCAGCTACCTCATTCTTACAAGAAGAAAGAATTAACGCACCAACAAAGGCCATACTTAAAAGTGTTTTTATGTTCATCCTATTTATTTTTGATTTAAAAAAAGAAAGATAGTATTTAAAGTTCAGTTTAAAAGATACATTAACATATAATTGTGTTATTTAATCGAATTCCAAACGATTGCATTGTTACTTCATCGCTGTTTCAGAAGCTTTTGTTAGCTCCTAAATAATATCAATTTAAAACCTATTAAAGTCCTTCAAATCGTATCTTTGCAGCATGGCAGGTATTTACATTCACATTCCTTTTTGCAAACAGAAATGCACCTATTGCGATTTTCATTTTAGCACGACGTATCAAGCGTATGAGCAGGAAATGATTGACTCGTTTGTGAAGGAAATAGAACTTCGGAAAGCATATTTAGCTGGTCAAACGGTGGAAACGATCTACTTTGGAGGTGGAACGCCGAGCTTGTTAAATCAAGAACAATTGACAACTATTTTAACTGCTGTTCGTGAAAATCTTACTTGTTCTGAATCTCCAGAAATCACGTTGGAAGCCAATCCAGATGACATCACAGCAGAAAAAGCGAACGCTTGGAAAATGGCTGGTGTTAATCGTTTGAGTGTCGGAATTCAATCCTTTGATGATTGTGATTTGAAATGGATGAACCGAGCACACGATTCGCAACAAGCGCTGAATTGTTTGCCAATTGCGCAAGAAGCGGGAATCAAAAACATCAGTTTGGATTTAATTTACGGTTTACCAGATTTAGATAACGAACGTTGGAAAAAACAGATTGAAAAAGCGGTAAGTTTGGGTGCAACGCATATTTCTGCTTATTGCTTGACCATTGAGAAAAAGACAGCGTTGCATCAATTGGTGCAACAAAAGAAACTGATTCCTGCTGAAAACGAACAACAAAGCGAACAATTTGAGATTCTTATCAAGACTTTAAAAGGTCACGGTTTTGATCATTATGAAATTTCCAACTTTGCTTTACCAGGATTCATTTCCAAACACAACAGCAATTATTGGCGCGGAATTTCCTATTTAGGTGTTGGTCCATCGGCACATTCCTACAATGGAAAATCTCGTTCTTGGAACATTTCCAACAATCCAAACTATATCAAATTCCTTCAAAAAGAAACGTTCGAAACGTTTGATTGGTACGAAGAGGAACATTTAACTCCTGAAAATATCTTTAACGAAAGTTTACTCATTGGCTTAAGAACCTCCTGGGGAGTTGATTTAACGGCTTTGAATGCAGTTCTAGAACTCGACTTCAAATTCAATGAAAAAGTGGATCACTACAAAGCGAAAGGCTGGATGTTTGAATCCAACGAACATCTAATTTTAACCGAATCCGGCAGGCATTGGGCAGATGCCATTGCGGAGGATTTCTTTATTTGAGAAAATTAATTTCCAATATGCCTACCCAGTTTCTGTAGAATTTCCAAAGTAACCGAATCCAAAGAACTTGGGTCGCCGGTAACTAAAATCCCTTTTAAACCCGTATTTGATTCAATTCCATAAACCGTTGCTTCGTCTCCTGGATCTGAATTTCCTTCGTATCGGTAAACTTCGACTATTTCAAAATCGTCTGCAGTAAACTGATCTACATGACAAACAATGCAATTTTCATTTAAATTGAAATCGATGTCAAACCCTTTTTCGCGCAATTGATTTATTGCTTCTGTTACCGTTTCATAATGATTGTGTCTTTCCATCTTGTATGTATTTATAAGTACTACCTCGATTTATCTCAAAGTTATTAATTCTCACTGTAAATTCCTAATGCAAATATCCCTGGTTTATGGAAAATGACCTTTAGAAAGGAGATAAAATAAAAAAAGCCTGGCGATTAACCAAGCTTCTATTATTTTTTTAAGTGCAACGCCAAATTTTAAGAATCGCAGAGCACTATACCTTTAGATGGAAAGTAAATAATCTTCCAATTTTTCATCATTGGTAAATGTAAATACGGGTAAAACGCGATAATATCGATCTTTCTTTTCTTGGGTAGATGCTACTGTTGTTAACATTTCCCGAATATTACTTTCAGCATTGCATATTTCGATAACAACTTTGTTTTGTCCTTGTAATGTCATGCGATCCTTATGAAATTGATCTGCGAAAGAACGAGACATAAAAACTACTTGGTCAAAATCAAAATTTACTGCATCACATTTTATTTCACTAACAAACTCAAACAAAGATGTTGCAGCAATACGCGTGTTTAACGTTTCTCCTAAACGCTCAAACACATTGATATAAAGGGTATTTTTCATTATATTAGGACAATAACTTAACAAAGATACAACTAAATATACGACAATTTTATCTAACTATAGCTAAAAACACAAAAACTATTCTATATAATTGTAAATATTAATACTATCCGACACAAATACAGGGATACGAAGATTAACCATACAACCTTGGAAAAACAGTTCGGAATCAACAGAAATTATCTCACCATCTTCCTTATCAACAGCAACTTGAACAAAAAACTCACTACCAGACATCAATAAAAACTTGCCTTTTAGCCCTTTCACAAGCATTTTCTTACTTGTGCTAATTCCATATCCACGACTTTCTGGAATATCTTTGGTTGATTTTCCAAATACAGCATAATTAATAGCTTCTTCATTGGTGGAAGGAAAAAATTTGTCACTCATTTTATACGATTCGAAGATTCCCTTTCCTACATCACAAATACTTAAATCCAAATATCCTTTTTCAGGATAGAATTGAGCAAATACGGTTCCAAAATTCTGTTTCGAATGGTCTACAATGTTTTGTGTTAATTCATCTAGAAAATAATAAAATGCTTCAAGTACGTTATTTGGTAATTTTAGTTGTGCTTTTAAAAGGGTGTTTACGGCAGACAAAATTTCGATTCTTTTATCTGCATCTACGGTCAGCAGCCCAGTTGGAAAGTGTATAATTGGTAAATATGTTTTATTGTTGTAATAAGATAAATCTACCTTGTTTTCAAAAAGCACAGCATTTGTTCCATTGAAAAAATGAATCGTGCTTAGATAAGGCACAGCATTTATAACTGTAATTTCCACTCCTTCTTGAGATTTTTTGTGTAAAACACAAGATAATGGTCCTAAAAAGTGAGGGACGACGAATTTACTTTTAGAAAAATCGACAATTATCTCATCCCAACTTTGGTTTAAATCAGGAAGCAATTTTAAGATTTCACTAAAAGGATTACCAAAATATTCTTTAAATCTTTCTGGTATGGTAATGGTTAATACTTTCATCCGAAATAGCTCTTTTAACTATATATTTCATTTTTTCTCGTCTTCTACAATCATAACTTCTTCCTCCGTCAATTCATCCAATTCATACACCATTTCTTGGTCTGTTAGCGTGATTTCCTACTGAATTTTTAGCGCTTTTTCTTTTCAGTTTCGAAAAAACCCATCCTTTCTGATTTTTGTGCCGAAAAAGAGAACATAGTTGCTAGTTAGGTCATATACTTGGTTAAATATAATCATTTCATATCTTTAAGCAACATTTACAGCTTTGCTATTACTATCATTCTCAAATTTCCCAACACAAAAAAGCCCGCTCAATCAATTGAACGGGCTTATATCTTTGTGTGAATCAGCTTATAGTTTTCTTGCTACTTCGACTTCTTCGAAGGCTTCTACTACATCACCAACTTTGATGTCGTTGTATTTGTCTATGTTCAAACCACATTCGTATCCACGTTTCACTTCTTTCTGGTCGTCTTTAAATCGTTTCAATGATCCTAAATGTCCTGTGTGAACAACGATACCGTCGCGGATTACGCGGATTTTCGAGTTTCTCTTGATAACACCGTCCAATACGAAACAACCAGCGATTGTTCCAACTTTAGTAATATCAAAGGTCTCACGAATCTCAGCAGAACCAGTGATTTCTTCTTTCACCTCTGGAGAAAGCATTCCTTCCATCGCCGCTTTGATCTCTTCAATCGCTTTGTAGATTACAGAGTAAAGGCGGATATCGATTTGCTCAGCGTCAGCTAACTTACGCGCTGCAACCGATGGACGAACCTGGAAACCAATAATAATCGCATCTGATGCAGAAGCCAAGTTAATATCAGCTTCAGAAATTGCTCCAACACCTTGGTGAACGATACGAATTGCAATGGATTCAGTAGAAAGATTCAATAACGAGTCAGAAAGAGCCTCGATCGAACCATCCACGTCACCTTTCACAATTAAGTTCAATTCTTTAAAGTCACCGATTGCTAAACGTCTACCAATTTCCTCAAGCGTAATGTGTTTCGTTGTACGTAAACCTTGCTCTCTGTAAAGTTGCTCACGTTTCGTTGCAATGGATTTCGCTTCCTTCTCATCTTGTAAGATGTAGAATTTATCACCTGCACTTGGTGCACCGTTGATCCCTAAAATTGCTACTGGAGTAGATGGACCTGCTTCTTTAACGTTTTCACCTCGTTGGTTTTGCATCGCACGAACACGACCATAATGTTTACCAACCAGTACGACATCTCCGACTCTCATCGTTCCTTCTTCAACCAATAAGTTTGTAACGAACCCTTTTCCTTTATCCAAAGAAGATTCAACTACAGTACCTAGGGCATTTTTATTTGGATTCGCTTTCAAATCTAAGATTTCAGCTTCCAATAATACTTTATCTAATAATTCAGTAATGTTTAGACCTTTCTTTGCAGAAATTTCCTGACATTGGTACGGTCCACCCCATTCTTCTACCAAGATATTCATTGCGGATAGTTGCTCTCTGATCTTATCAGGATTCGCGCCATCTTTATCAATCTTGTTGATTGCAAATACCATTGGTACGCCCGCTGCTTGCGCGTGGGCAATTGCTTCTTTGGTTTGTGGCATCACGTCATCATCTGCTGCAACAATAATAATTGCAACGTCTGTTACTTGAGCACCACGAGCACGCATCGCCGTAAAGGCTTCGTGACCAGGAGTATCTAAGAATGTAATTTTTCTACCGTCAGCTAAAACAACAGAGTACGCACCAATATGCTGGGTAATTCCACCTGCTTCACCTGAAGTAACCGTAGCGTTACGAATTCTATCCAGTAACGATGTTTTACCGTGGTCAACGTGACCCATCACCGTAATGATTGGAGGTCGCGCCTCTAAATCTTCTGGTTTATCTTCAACAAGAACGATACTTTCTTGAACTTCAGCACTAACGAATTCCGTTTCAAAACCGAACTCTTCTGCTACAATCTGAATTGTTTCAGCATCCAAACGTTGGTTAATGGAAGCGAAAATACCCAATGACATGCATGCAGAAATAACTTGCGTTGGCCCTACGTTCATCATCGAAGCTAATTCAGAAACAGAAACGAACTCCGTTAATTTCAAGATTTTATCTTGCAATTCGGCTTCCATCATTTCTTGCTCTCTACGTTGAGCAAATGTATCTCTCTTCGCTCTTCTGTTTTTAGCACCTTTTGATTTTCCACCTTTGTTGGATAACCTTGCTAATGTATCTTTGATTTCTTTTTGGATATCTTGTTCCGTTGCTGGAGCTGGACGATTAAATCCAGTATTTCCACCTGGTTTGTGATTTCCTAAGTGTTTTCTAATTTTCGGAGCCGCTGGTGTCGCTGGAGTTCCAGGAGCTGGTTTAGCAGCCGCTTTCGTCGGATCAATTTTCTTGATACGTTTTCTTTTCTTACGCGGTTCGTCTGGTTTAGAAGAAGTTTTTGGTCTTTCAACCGGAAGTTCGATTTTACCTAAAACCGTTGGTCCCGTTAAAATTCTTCTTTCAGAACGAATTGTTTCGATTTCTTTCGGAGGCTCCGGAGTTTTTTCAGGAGCTTTCTCAACCACAACCGGTTTAACAGGTTCTTTTTCCTTCAGAGGTGCAACGGGCTTAGCCGGAGCCTTGGCAACTTCTTTGGTCTTTTTCGGTTGTTCTTGCTTCTTCTTTTTATCCGGTCTGGTTTTCGTATTGATTTTATCCAAATCAATCTTACCCAAAACTTGAACTTGGAATTCTCCATCGCCCAATGTCTTAGCACCACCTTCTAACTCAGGAGACTTGTCTTTTTCAGCAGATTCGTCTGTCGTTTTCACTTCAGGTTCTACTTTCGTGACTGGAGTATCCTCTACTTTAGGAGTTTCTTCTACTTTAGAAACTTCCTTCACTACTTGCGGCGAAACGGTTTTCACCTCCTTCAAGCTTTGAATGTCAATCTCATCCTCGTCTTCCTGCTTGGATTCTTGAGGTTTTGTGTCGCGCAAACTAATCGTTTCGCGTTTTTCACGTTTAACAGAAGACAGTTTCGCTTTCTCTTTTAGCGACTGATCTGCAGCAAATTGTTGGCGCAGCAATTCATAACTCCCTTCCTCCAATTTGGTGTTTGGGTTTATGTCAAGCGTAATACCTTTACCGCTTAGAAAGTCAACCAACGTAGGAATTGCTACGTTTAGCTCACTTGCTACTCTGCTCAATCTATGTGTTTTTCCGGCCATATTTTTTTTTATCTACTACCCTGTGGTAGCTTTTTAAATGCATTTTGGGGCAAGTCAGTACATTGATTTAATTTTCAAATTCTGCACGCAAAATTTTATGAACCTCCATGATCGTTTCCTCTTCTAGGTCGGTTCTACTTACTAAATCACTTACTGACATTTCTAATACTGATTTCGCAGTATCACAGCCTACAGATTTCAACTCATCTAAAATCCAGCTATCGATTTCATCTGCGAAGTCCTCCAAATCAACGTCATCTACATCAACCTCACCATCTCTGTAAACGTCGATTTCGTATCCTGTTAGCTTTGTTGCCAATTTAATATTATTTCCACCTTTCCCAATTGCCAAAGAAACTTGGTCTGGTTTAAGGCTTACTTTCGCTCTTTTATCTTCTTCAAAAATCTCTACAGAAGTGATTTTTGCTGGAGACAATGCACGTTGAATAAACAACTGTGGGTTTGTTGTGTAATTGATAACATCGATGTTTTCATTACGCAACTCACGAACAATTCCGTGAATTCTTGAACCTTTCATACCTACACAAGCTCCAACTGGATCGATACGGTCATCGTATGATTCAACTGCTACTTTTGCACGCTCTCCTGGTTCACGAACAATTCTTTTAATGGTAATCAATCCGTCAAAAACTTCAGGAACTTCCAACTCGAACAAACGTTCCAAAAATTCTGGAGCTGTACGAGAAAGAATAATCACTGGACTGCTGTTACGCATGTCCACTTTCGCAACTACCGCACGGATAGATTCTCCTTTTTTGAAGTAATCAGATGGAATTTGTTCTGATTTAGGAAGAATTAATTCATTTCCTTCGTCATCCAATACCATGATTTCTTTCTTCCAAACTTGGTAAACCTCACCTGTGATAATTTCACCGATGCGTTCTTTGTAAAGTTTGTATAAATGGTCTTTCTCTAATTCTAAGATTCTAGAAATTAAATTCTGGCGCAAAGACAAGATGTTTCTACGTCCAAAATCACCGAATTTGAACTCTTCAGAAACTTGCTCTCCAACTTCAAAATCAGGTTCAATTTTAATCGCATCTGAATAAGCAATCTCAGTGTATTCATCTTCAACCTCACCGTCCATAACGATTTCTTTGTTAACGAAAATCTGAACGTCTCCTTTGTCAATGTTTACAATTACATCAATGTGTTCGTCGGTGTTGAATTTTTTCTTTAACATCGCACGGAAAACATCTTCCAATACATGTTGCATCGTCTGTTTGTCGATGCTCTTTAATTCTTTGAATTCCGAAAACGAATCTACTAATTCTAAGCTGTTCATTGCTTACTTTTATTTAAATGAAATGACAATTTTTGTTTCTTTTATTTCCGACATTGGAATCGTTTCCTTTTCCACAATCGTCTCTTTTTTCTTTTTTCCTTCCAGTTTCTCAAGACGAGTTGTTTCGATTGTCAACTGATTTTCATCAACTTCTAAAAGAATTCCTTCTTTTTTAATGCCGGTGTTCATCAATACCTCAACCTCTTTTCCAACGTTCTTAATAAACTGTTTCAAAACTCGAAGTGGCTTGTCAATTCCTGCTGAAGAAACCTCCAGTTCAAAATCCACCTCTTCGCGATCTAAATTATGCTCTACATTTCTAGAAACAGAAACACAATCGTCAATGGCCACGTAACCCTCCTCTTTATCGATCTCTAAATGTATAGACATGGAAGATGAAATCGAAATTTCAACAATAAAAATGCCGCGATCCAATTCGTCGATTCGATCTTGCGCTAATTTCCTTACGAGTTCTTTACTAATCATTTAGATAGAAAAAGAGGGGATTAAAGTCCCCTCGTTTGTGTTAATATTCTTTGTAAATATGCACAAATGTACATCTTTTTTTTAAATTGACCAAATTTCTTGATTTGTCAACTTTTTTATCAGTTGTTTCTTTAGCTGATTACTCTTGTAATTATGTCAATCCAAACAAAATACTTTTTTGAAATCATCGTTGCTGGAAAGTGTAATATCCAAATCCTTTACCAATCCATTTTCAACGGTATACGCCCATCCATAAATGGAAACCTTTTGGTTATTTTTCCAAGCTGCTTGAATGATGGATGTATTTCCTAAATTTCGAACTTGTTCATGCACATTTAGTTCTACAAATCGATCGTATCGTTCGGTTTCTACTTTCAATTCGCTTAGTTCAAGTTTGTGAAATCGAGCTACGTCGCGGATGTGTTTGATCCAGTTGTCAATTAATCCCAAACGCTGATCGCTCATTGCGACTTTGACACCGCCACAACCGTAATGACCACAAATAATAATGTGCTCCACTTTCAAGGTGTTTACAGCATAATCCAACACACTCAACATGTTCATGTCGGTATGCACCACCATGTTGGCAATGTTTCTGTGAACAAAAACTTCTCCCGGTTGTGCGCCAATAATTTCGTTGGCAGGAACGCGTGCATCTGCACATCCAATCCAGAACAGCGGCGGTGATTTTTTGGTTAACTTCCCGAAAAATTCAGGGTCAGTCTTCAAACTCTCCGCAACCCAATCTCGGTTGTTTGCGAGTAATTTCTCGTAAAATGAACTCATAAATGCGTTTTAGTACACGTGTTTCAAAAGTGAAATCGCTGCTTATTATTTAATCACATTCAGTTGTTTACCAACTTTAATGAATGCAGCAACCGCTTTATCCAAATCTGCATGCGAATGTGCAGCAGAAATTTGTGTACGAATACGTGCTTGACCTTTTGCCACCACTGGGAAAAAGAAACCAACAGCGTAAACTCCTTCTTCTAAAAGCAAGTTTGCAAATTCTTGTGAAAGCGCTGCATCGTACAACATGATTGGAACAATCGGAGAATCTCCTGGTTTGATGTCGAATCCTGCTGCAATGATTTGGTCTTTGAAATATTTGGTATTTTCTTCTAATTTATCTCTCAAATCAGTTGAAGAATTCAACAATTCGAAAACTTTGATGGATGCTCCAACAATCGCTGGTGCCAAGGAGTTAGAGAATAAATAAGGTCTAGACTTCTGACGCAACATGTCAATAATTTCTTGTTTTCCAGTTGTGTACCCACCCATTGCTCCTCCAAGTGCTTTTCCTAACGTTCCTGTGATGATGTCCACTTGACCGTTAACTCCACAATATTCTGGAACACCTCTTCCGGTTTTACCAATGAATCCTGCTGAGTGACATTCGTCCGACATCACCAAAGCGTCATATTTATCAGCCAAAGCACAAATTTCATCCATTTTCGCGATATCGCCATCCATGGAGAAAACGCCGTCTGTAACGATGATTCTGTAACGTTGCGCTTGAGAAGCAATTAATTGTGCTTCCAAATCTGCCATGTCAGAATGTTTGTATCTGTATCGTTGCGCTTTACACAATCTCACACCATCAATGATGGAAGCGTGATTCAATTCGTCTGAAATAATTGCATCTTCTTCCGTAAACAAAGGTTCAAAAACTCCTCCGTTTGCATCAAAAGCTGCTGCGTATAAAATGGTATCTTCTGTTCCGTAAAATTCGGAAATTTTTCTTTCTAAGGTTTTGTGAATATCCTGTGTTCCGCAGATAAAACGTACAGACGACATTCCAAATCCGTGTGTATCTAATGTGTCTTTCGCTGCTTGAACAACTTCTGGGTGAGAAGACAAACCCAAGTAGTTATTCGCACACATGATGATTACTTCATCTCCTGAATCAACAGTCACTCGGGCACCTTGCGGAGAAGTAATGATTCTTTCTTTTTTATAAATTCCACCATCTTTAATGGCTTTTAAATCGTTAGCAAGGGTCTCTTTAATTTTTCCGTACATGTCTGAATGATTATGAATAAACTTGATTAAAAATCAAAGTTAATGTTTTAAGCGATTTTAAACGAATTTTGGTGGGCAAATAAATCATCGGAGTAGCACAATTATGGTTACGAAGTAGGGATGCAACTAAATTTACTCACTTGTACGTAAGTAAGGCGTCCAAAATAGAATTTCCATTTTAGATTTGTTGTGAACAATTATTATATTTGATGATATAAACCAAACCAAAAGGTTGTGTAAGCCAATCTAAAAATGAAGGATTAGATTGCCTTTGGTAAGGTTATAAGTACTTTAGCAGTAATTTATTAGCATGATAGATAGTACAGACATCGAGAAGTATCTTGCCAAAGGCGGTTTTGCATTTGAATTTGAATGTATCAATCAATTTAAAAAAATGGGCTTTGGTATTCAGCCAAGTCTCCACTATTATGATGACAAAATGAATCAGTATCGTGAGGTAGATTTCATTGCATACAAGAATGTATATTTTAAAGAAGATAACTTTTCATTCAACATAAGCTTAGTTGTAGAATGCAAAGCGCACATTGCTCCACTTATCGCAACGAGCAATGAATCGCCATTAAAAAAAGATCTAATCATTTCTAACATATTGTCATCTCTGAATTTTGGAAACATTAAGAAAAAAATTAGTGAAAATGGTGGACACAGTTCATTCACTTTTGGTCTAATGGATAACGAAATTATAACTCAAAGTATAATAGAGTTTTCTAATAAAGATTCAAAAGATAGAGTTTTCAGTGCTATGATGCAAAGCTTAAATGCCTCTCTTTATTTAAAAAACAAGAGTAACGAAAGTGACAATCGATTCTGTAACATCTATATTCCGATCGTCATTTTTGACAATGAATTATTTGTAGTTAGTCACGATAATACCCAACTAGTAGTCAATAAGTCGAGTTTCTTTAAAGCAAGTAAGTTCTACGCTTTCGATGATCATCCATATAATATTTTTCATGTAGTTTCTAAAGGAGGAATAGAAGAATATTGTGAACTTGTTATGAATGAAATAGTGCAATTCACGGAAGACTATGACGAGGACATCAGAGAGATCATAAAAAATAACCCAAACAATACGGGTAAAGGTAAATATCGCTAACACTGCTAACAAAGACTATTATTGATACGAGGTTTAATGATGGGAAAAAGAGTAATTCTATAATTAACCTTAATTACAACAGAATGTTTATTGCTTTTAATACCCGTACTAGCTATAGCATCAACCTTAAGCCTATCACACCAGCATAACCCAACCAATCCCCACCAAACAAAAAAATGGCCTGACCATTTCTAGCCAGACCATTCCCCTTAAATTATTTCAATTAAAATTTCACTACTTTTTTCGTGATTTTCAAACCATTTCCGCTCACAATTTGTACAAAGTAAGTTCCTTGTTGAATTGAAGCTGTGTTTAAAGTAACTGAATTGTTTACTGCAACAATCACTTCAGACATCATTACTTTTCCAGTGATATCAATCAATTGGATTGAAACTGCATCTGTTAATTCTGAACCGTTGATTTGAAGTTCTGCATTGAATGGATTTGGATAAACATCCACATTCAATTCTTTGCTTACTTCATTGATTCCAAGTGTCATGTCATAACAAACTTGACCTCTGTTGATTTGTCCACGAATTTCGCCACTCATGTTTTCCGCATTGTGAAGATTCACATACATTGCATTGTTTCTGAAAAGCGCAGATTCTGTTGAAGTGAAAGGTGTAGCGTCCAGTGAAGTCAAATAACCAAAAGCTTGCGCATCTGACATCATTGCAGTGATAGAACTGCTCAAGTCGAAAGTAACTCCGCCATTTACACCAACAATACCATTGTGGAAATGTGCACCCGTAATCGCGCTGCTTAATCCACCAGCTACAAACATGTAGTGTAAGTTATTTTGATCTCTGTTGATGGAAACAATTCCAGCACCATATCCTTGTGTAGAAACAGCTGGAACTTCTTGTGCACCGTTTAAGGTAGTTGTATAACCTTCACGAGCCAAGCGATAAATTTGACCTCTAATTTCTCCACCTGCATTCATTGCTGTGTGCACGTTGATGTATGTTTCACCTTTCAACATCGCATTGATTAAAGCATCTGTAATTGCTGCTCCAGAGATAGTTCCTGTGATTTGGTTTCCATTAATTCCAGCAGAAAGATCCACTAAAACTCCACCAGATACTCCAAGCGCACCTCCGTGAATGTGAGCCATTGTAATTGGACCACTCAAACCGTCTGTAACAACTGAATACGTGATTTCATTCAACATTGAATTTAATGTAAACGTTGCTACACCATTCGCCATCGTTGTAACTGCTGGTACTTCTTGAGCTCCAGAAAGCATTGCATCAAAAGGCAAGCCTTCGTTCATCATCAATTGACCGCGAATTTCTCCGCCTGCATTCATTGCTGTGTGCACGTTGATGTAGATTTCATTGTTCATTATTGCAGTAACAAGCGCCGGTGTTGCCATGAAACTTCCTGAAATCATATTCCCCATGATATCAGCAGTAAGATCTTGAACTACAGCACCGCTAACTCCCACTGCACCCATGTGCAAATGCGATGCAGTAATTGCTCCACTTAAATTTTGAGCTATAAATTGATAATTAATCATGCTTTTGTCTTGACTTAAAGTAAAGATCCCTAAACCATAAGCCGTAGACGTCAACATTGGAACTTCCTGCATTCCATCTGCCATTGCAACAATTCCATGGTCTGTTTCCAGCATAATTTGACCGCGAATTTCACCATTAGGATTTGCCGCTGTATGCACGTTCAAATAGGTCATTCCATTCAACATTTTTGCGATAAGCGCACTGTTAAGTTCTGCTCCCGAAATGGTCAACATCAGTTGATTTCCTGAGATTCCGGATGAAAGATCTACCAGAACTCCGCCACCTACACCCATTGCACCTTCGTGAATGTGCGCAGCTGTAATCGGACCACTCAAACCATTTACTGCAACATTAATACACAACTCGTTGCGCATGTTGTTCAACATAAAACTTCCCACACCCATGGCATTGGTTGTTATTGCTGGCGTTTGTTGCGCTCCATTTAGCTTTGCACTAAAGAGCAGATTGTCTTGCAGATGCCCTGCAAAACTTGTTGCTGAGATTAAAGCGAAGCAACCCGCTGTTATTAATCGTAGAATTTGCTTTTTCATAATTTTGATTTTAAGTAATAATTAAATTTATACGATCACTTACGACTCAAAATAGTTCTTGGATTTTATGAAAGGAAAGTTTTTTAAAAAAAGAAAAAAGAAAAAGTGTGTAAACCATTGATTTACAATTATTTATGAACAGCAAATTAAGTTCATAAAATGTTCAGATCACACGTTGTTAATCAAAATTACGGATCGTTTTACTCCATAAAAATCCCGCAATTTCGAAAATCAAAAAGTTTCGTTCTGTTCGGGATGATCGTTTAGAGTTGTTTATCGTGAAATCTACACTCGTTGCTCCTCGTGTTGTCCTATGCTTTTAATCCAATCGCATTTTCAATGGCACTACACACACGATGGTGATCGTACTTTTTGACTTCTTGAAGTAAAACCTCTTTGGAAATGGTATCCGATTTCAAAAATTGTTCGATGGTTTCTGTTAAACTCTTCACGTTTAAGGTTTCAAACAAATAACCAAATTTACCATGTCCTAAAATCTCGGGAGTTCCGCCTGCGTTACTTCCGATGGTTGGAGTTCCACTTGCCATGGCTTCGATGGTAACCATTCCAAAAGTTTCTGCTTTGGAAGCCATTACAAACCCATCAATTGCACGGTAAAAAGTGACAATGTCATCACGGAACGGTCGAATGAAAACGCGATTTCCTAGGTTGTTTTCTTTGATGATGGATTTAATTTGTTCAAAATATTCAGAACCTTCATTTCTCGTTGGTTCACCAAGTAAACAAACACAAACATTCGGATCTTGAATCGATTTCAAGGCTTCCAATAAAAGCAATTGTCCTTTTGCTGGATCAAATCTTCCGATCATTCCCAAGATTTTTTTATCAGCTGGTAATTCTAGCGTCGATCTTGCCTCAGCCTGAGAAATTTCCGTTTGGAAATGGGATAGATTTAATCCAGATGGAATGACCACAACTTTGGATGGATCCATTTTGGTCATCGTTTCAACTTGACTTTTCAACCAATTTAGTGGACAAGACCACAAATCTATTTTTCGGAAACGAAGCGTGTGAAGAAGATTGGTTTTCTTAACGCCCAATTGCATTTCCATGAAATAGGATAAATGAAAGGGCGAGTTCTTAGCATGTCTTTTCGCGATTGCCGAAACACTCACATCTCGGTTATCGCGTATCATCACGTGCGAAATGTTTTCAGCGGAAATGATGTTCGCCAAATTTTTTCCAGCTTTGAAATCGTAGTATTTCCGATGCCTTGGAATGAGAATAACGGACAAACTTTCTTGTAGTGCCCGTTGATGAAGTGGAGAATTCTCAACGCAAAGTATTACAACTTTGTGCGAACGTTCTTTCATCCACAGTGCATTTCGAAGGTGATTCATTTCCAAACCGCCCCAACTGTTGGAACTACATAAATAAGCGATCTTCATTTTCGGGAAATTAACCTTTTAAATCCTACAGAACTAATTTCCAAAAGGCATCGTAATCATCTCTTCAGCCGATTTCAGCGTATAACCTTCAGGAACATCCAGGCTAAAAAGCTGATTCTTTTTCGCGAGCTTACTTTCATAAGAAAGCGCTGTAAATGACATTTTAAAACCATCTTGCATGATGACCATTTCCAACAAAACTCCAGGAATTCCCTTTTGACTCATCATGGCTTGACCTTTCAAATTCAATTGGATGTCATCGGTATACCAAAACTCAAAAGTTTCACCTTCATCGGTCACAAAAATTGCTTTTTTCGCTTTTAATCCAATGATTTGTTTGGTTTCTGTGGTCAAGGTTACTTTAAAGTCAGCATCTTCCGCATCTTCTTCATCCACAGGAATGGTAGACTGAACAGCAAAATTCCCCATCATGCCAGAAGTGAGTGTCAGCGTTTTATTCGTTCCTAAATCCATGATGGTTGTTGAGTTAATCAAAGCGCCCATGTTCAAATCAGTACGAGAGAATTGATTGCTGTAATACAAATCCATCGTGCTTCCTTGCATCATGGACATTACTTCCTCCATCTCGGAATCATCAACAGTAAAGTCGATTTTGTATGAAATATGTCCTTCTAAATTTTGAGCGCCAATAAATTGAAAGCTTGCTAAAAAAAGAATAAGTATTGCAGTTATTTTGTTCATAATCTGATGCTTTAAAGTACATAAATCTAAACAAAAAAAGAATAGTTATTCTCTTTTCAGTGTAAATTCTTACAAAAGAACAAACTCCATCGAGGTTAAAAACCTGAGTTCGATTATCCTATCGAATTTATATCGCTGATTATGCGATCATAAGAAACTATTCAAAATTATCTTGGTTCAGCTTTCCAATAAATGGCATCCTACTTCGTCATTTTAAATATAAATCTCAATTTTATAACCGAACTCAGGTTAAAAACCTTTTTTATCCTGTAATCCAACGGAATAAATCACTTCCGTTTGCATACAATAACAAGGAAACTAAAATAATAAATCCAATGTATTGCGCAACTTCAAGTACCTTTTGTGGCGCTTCTTTTCCAGTGATCATTTCATACAATAAGAACACCACGTGTCCACCATCCAAAGCTGGAATTGGTAGGATATTCATGAATGCCAAGACAATCGAAATGAATGCCGTATTCAACCAGAAAACTTGCCAATCCCATACAGTTGGGAATAACTTGCCAATGGTTCCAAAACCACCAATTGAGGAAGCTCCTTTTTTCGTAAATACAAACTGAAATTGAGAAACGTAGTCTTTGACTGTCCACCAACCCTTTGAAATTCCGTGTGAGAAACTTGCTCCAAATCCGTATTTAACATCTGTGATTTTAAACACCTTGGTAAAATGTCTCGGCGCGAATCCAATTCGTCCCAGGGAATCAACTGCAACATTCAGGTTACGCGTAGAATCGCCATTTTGAACTACCATGTCAATGGTTTGATTCTTATTTTCACTTAAAACACTGGTCAATTGATCAAAAAATTGAACCGTTTCGCCGTTGATGGAAATAATTTTGTCAGCGGTAGTTAATCCAGCTTTTGCTGCAGGTAAATTTGGAACTACTGAATCAATGATGATTGGCAATCGCGGCATGAAACTTCCAAAACCATCTTTCTGAAACATTTCTTTGTGCACATCTGCTGGCAATTTCACTTCTACAATGGAACCATCGATGTGTTGAACCGTCAAATCACGAGCATCTCTTAAGAAAACCGCCTTGTTGATTTCCATTACATTGTCAACTGGTTTTCCTTCTACTTTCAGAATTTTATCACCGTTTTTTAATCCATATTTGGTGAACATTTCTTGGAAAGTTAAGCCGTATTTCACGTCTTCATTTTTCAAATGTTGTTCGCCATACGCAAAAACGACCATCGCATAAATGAACATTCCTAGAATCAAGTTTACGGTAACACCACCCAACATGATGATTAAGCGTTGCCAAGCTGGTTTCGCTCTAAACTCCCAAGGTTGCGGAGGCAATGCCATTTGCTCTTTGTCCATGGATTCGTCAATCATTCCTGATATTTTAACAAAACCACCTAACGGTAGCCAACCAATTCCCCATTCAGTATCGCCAATTTTCTTTTTGAAAAGTGAAAACCAAGGGTTGAAGAAAAGATAAAATTTCTCCACTCGCGTTTTGAAAATCTTTGCTGGTATGTAATGTCCAAACTCGTGAAGAATCACAAGGATTGAAAGGGAAAGTAATAACTGTGCTGCCTGAACTAAGGTTTCCATTGTATGATTTTGAAGGACAAATATACCAATTTTAGACTGTTTCTATCGATTCTTTCGAATTAGACTCAAAGAAATCATTTACCGTAAAGTATTCAATGATTGCTTGTTTGATTAAATGTTGCTGCTCGCGCTCATTCAAGGCCGGCAACTTCTTATTTAATTCAAAATGAGGCCAATTTGATTCGTCTCTTCCTTTGAAGGTATAATAACCATAAGGCTCTAAAAGCGTACACAATGCAACGTGCATCAAGTCCGTTTTTTCGTGCTTTTTAAACTTTTTATATCCAAGTTCCAATTCCTGAACTCCAATCAAAAATAAAACAGATTGTGTATCTAGACCACCGCCAAAAACGGTTTCGATTTTTTTCAGTACTTCTTGGAATTTAATTTCTACATCGTAATCCATGTTGCAAAAATACGGATTTAAGATTGAAACAAATCGTTAAAAGATGCTTAAAGGGTTAAAATTATTATGCGGTGTTGCGACGAAGCTGACTTCATTTTAAAATATATTTAAATACTATTCAAGTATCAATTAAGAAGCAAAATGCAGCAATTCTAAATTCTATTAAAATCTTAGTTCATGAGATTTTTCGTCCTAGTTAGTGGTCGGTTTTTGCGATGCATAAAAGTGTGAACGATTGAGATAGCGATAGCTCATCGACATGAGTCACTTTTTAGAAATCGAGAAAACGCTGTAGTTTACGGAAGCGAGACCAATGACGAAGACTTGATTTTTTTTTGTTTCTTCTTTTTGATCAAGCAAAAAAAGAAAGTATGATAATCTATATTTCTGAGAGATGAACTTTTATCGAAGAAATAGCAACGCAAAATAAACCCATGCTTAATTCGCTATCCACAAACTTGGGTTGATACGCACTACTTTTCCGTCTTGCACCAAGTGAATTTCAAAGTGAGAAACCGATAGAGATTGTCCATTAACAGGCAGAAGTGAACCAATGGCTTGTTTGGTAGAAACAGATGTACCAACCGAAACGTACGTCTCTTGGAGGTTTCCATAAACTGTTCTGTAATTACCATGTTTGATAATCACTACTTTTCCGGCGCCAGGAATTGACAATACGCTGGTCACTTCTCCATCAAAAACCGATCGAACTTGGGCAGATTTTGGCGCACTGATGTCAATTCCATTGTTGTATGTCTTCAAGTTAGGCAAAGTTGGATGCGGATGACTTCCATATCCTTCGGTTATCGAACCTGAAGCAACTGGCCAAGGCAATCTTCCTTTGTTGGTCTCAAAACTTTTATTCAAAGCAACTTCTTTAGTTTCTGCAATGGTTGGTTCTGGTTTGGCAGGAGCTTTTTCTTCAACCGCTGGTTTCGGCTCTGGTTTTCCTTCTTTTTCAGCTTTTGCTTTCGCTGCAGCGACTTTCGCAAGTCTTGCTTTCTCAGCCGCAGCCGCAGCTTTTGCCGCCTTTTCTTTACGCAACTTTTCAGCAGCTAAAATCTCTTTTTCAATCGCTTCTTTGATTTTCAATTGAATGACAGCTTTCTTTTTCTCTTCTGCAATCAAATCAGCCGTCAACTTAGATTCTTCTCCTTTAAGGGCCTGGAAAGTAGTTTGTTGCTTTACTTTGTCTTTTAAAATCTCTTGGCGTTCGACTCTTTTTTCATCCGCAACTTTCAACTTTAATTCCTTTTCTTTCTGAAGTGCAATTTTTTCAGATTGAATCAATTTCGTGTTTTGTAGAATAATCAAACGTTGTTTCTCCTGAATTTCAGCAATTTTATCTAAGTATTTACTTCTTTTTAAAGCTTCATAATACGAGTTTGCGGAAAAGATATACATCATTTTACCCTGCGCGCTTCGGTGTTTATAGGCGTAGATCAGAAGTTGTTTGTATTGTTCTTTGAGTTTTAAAATACGGGCTTCAAGCTCTACTACTTGTTGATCTTTTTGCTCGATTTTCAATTCGGCATTTCGAATTTGATTGTCGAAGTTATTCAACAATTTTTCTCGGTATTTGATTTGATTGTCAATGATTTTTAATTCGTTCAAGGTCGCTTGAGAAGACGATTTTGTTTTTTCAAGCAAGGATTTCGTTTGGGCAATATTCTTCTCTAAACGCTCCTGCTCTTTGCGAAGTTTGTCGCTAGTTTTCTGGGCGAAAGTGAACGTTCCACAAAAAATAAAAAGTAAAATCAATAATCTATTCACAAATGCCATAGGTTTTAGGAATTACCAAAAGTAAGGATTGTGGTTCATTTACCTCTGTTTTTTCGTAATCCAATTTTAAATTTATCTTATTCCTTGCAGTAATTACTTGAATTTCAACATTCTTAGGCACGTTGAATGAATTAATAATTTCACTCGTAACGTAATTAATTTCGAGTTTTGTAGAGTCACTCGGACTATCAATCACCAATTTCTTGATTCGGGTGATGTCATCTGACAAATAATATTTGATGATGATGTCGTCGTCGTTGTCCTTATTTTTGTCAATTGCTTTTCCTTTGTCATTTTTCTTAATCTGTCTTTTTCGATGGGAAGAAATGACGTAATTAAATGGATCGTGAATTTGAAAATAACGTTGATTCGTATCGTAAGCCAACGGAATTCCCAACAACAATTCTTCTACATTTGCATATTCAAAGGCAAAACCAAACGTACTTTTAATGAGTGATAAATCTGCTTTTTTGTAGCATTTATTTCGTTTATCAACAACGGTTAAGGTGTCTTTGGTTACGATTGACTGGATGATTGGAATGGCTGCAAAAGAGATAAATGCAGAAACGGCGCTGTCTTTCTTGATTTTTAAAGACGTTTTAAATGAAACATTCTGCGTGGTATCTTTGAATTTGGTGGAGATACGAGAATAAAAATAATCTGGACGGTGTAAAATCATTTCGTCCAAAGCATCCACCAATTCTTGCGTTTTCTTGCGTTCCAACTTATCTGGATTTAACAAGACAATTTTTTGAGAACACGCTGAAAGTATGATCAGAAGTAAGGTGGCTTGTATCCAATTAATATAAGGGATCTTCATATTTTTTTTGCTCTATTTTTTTGTCCAAATTGTTGTTTTTCGCCCCTAGACTTTTAGCGTTTTCCCAAAGCTTAACTGCTTCGTTTTTATTACCCAAATAAAACTGAGTATCGCCTAAATGCTCAACAATCAATGCATCTTTTGGGTTCACTTCCGATGCTTTTAAAAACTGAGAATTAGCTTCTTGGTACTTTCCTTTTTGAAATAAAATCAATCCGTAGGTATCTAAATAGCGTGGATCTTTGGGATAAGATACCAATACTTTTTCAATCAATTGTTCTGCTCTTTCTAAATTAACTTTCGAAAGTGCCAATTGGTACGCAAAATTATTCATGATAAACAACTTTGCTGGTGACAATTGAAGCGCTTGTTCGTAATTCGCAATGGCTTCTTTGTTGTTTTTTAATTTAAAATAAGCTTCTCCTTTTTGCGCCAAAAACTCCGATTTCATGTCTTTGTCGTTCACAATTAAATCAATTCCTGAATCAATGGTTTCGATTGCTTCTTGCGGTTTTTTGGTTTGATTGGCACTAATGGCGTGCAATAAATACGGCGCGATCATCGTTGGAAATAATTCGATTGCTTTTTTGGTATGCACATACAATTGATCAAAATCTTGATTCTGATATTCCATAATCAGTACTTGATCCCAAATGACATACTTGGAAGGATCGTATTTCAAAGCCATTTTGAAACTTTCCAAAGACTCCTTGTTTTGTCCATTTTTCAAATACACATCTCCCAAAACAGCATGTGATTTAGAATCTTCTGGATATTTTATTGCTAAAATCTGCGCCAATTCAATCACTTCTTGGTCTACTTTCACTTGAACTTCCAACATGGAAAGCAAGGTTTTCATTTTATTGTCTAACGGAATATCATCACTTTGGAATGCATTTTTCAAAGCTGCATACGATTCGTTCCGTTTCCCTTTTTGATCGTAATATTGCGCCAAAGCCATTTGCGCATTTCCATTCGTTGGATCTGCTTCTGCCAATTGAATCAAATATTGAAATGCATCGTCGGCTTGTCTTTTCTCAAAATAATAATCCACCAAATTCGCAAGCAATTGCGGATGAGAAGGATATTCAACCAACGCTTTCTTAATTTCATTGACCGCTTTGTCATCCTGTTTAATTTGGCGGTACAACCTGAATTTCTCAAGCGATAACTCAGGGTTTGCACCTGTTTGAGATTCCAATTTATCCAAAACCTTGATGGCGCCTGACACGTCTTTTGAAAGCATCAAGGATTCTGCTTGAGCAAACAACAATTCAACGTTTTTAGGCTCTTTATTGCTTAATTTTTGGAAGGATTTTGCAGCCTCTGCATAGTTTTTAGAACCATAATACGCATACGCTAACTCCTGTTCATACCAAATGTTTGTAGGATCGAGCGCAACCGCTTTTTTAATGGCTTCAATGGACTTTACATTTTGGTTGTTCAGTAGGTATAATCCTGATAAAGCGTACCAAACCGCATCGTCTTTGCTATTTATTGTCAAACACTTTTCAAATGTCTGAATAGATTCTGCTGTTTGACCACGCATTTTTAAACGTACTCCTTCGTGAAACAAAGAAATATACGTTTTGTCGATTTTAACATCTCCAGCAGTTTTGGTTTTTTTCACCGAACCACAAGCAGTTAAAATCAGCAAGGAAATAAAAACAAGCAGAATCTTTTTTCTCATCTAGTCTATTGTTGTGTAATCACCCATGCTCAAATCTCGGGCGATGCCTTTGTATTTAGCGTGACTCCCAAGCATGGAATCAAAAATGTTGCCATTTTCAATCTGGGTGTAGTTTTGTATAATTGAATTCTTGATAATCGAGTTTTTAACCGTCGTTCCTGCACCGATGGATACGTGTGGACCAACGATTGAGTTTTCTAAAACAACACCTTCACCAATGTAACATGGCGGAATAATCAACGAATTGTTCGATTTCAAAGAAGCGTCAACCATGTTGATTTTCTTATCACGATCGTATTCCAAAACGCGTTGATTTGTGTGAACAGTTACTTCTTTGTTACCACAATCCAACCATTCATTAACTTTTCCAGGTTTGAATTTTTTTCCTTTCTCTGTCAATCGACGCAAGGCATCAGGCAATTGATATTCGCCACTTTTTATAACGTCGTTGTCAACTAAATATTCCAATTCCGTTCTTAATTCTTCACCTGATTTGAAATAATATACGCCAATCATCGCTAAATCAGAAACAAAGGTTTCAGGTTTTTCAATAAAATCAACAATATTTTCATCTGAATCGAGTTGAACAACTCCAAAAGCAGAAGGATTGTCAATTTGTTTCACCCATAAAATTCCATCCACATTGGAGTCAATTTTAAAGTCAGCTTTGAACAAAGTATCTGCAAACGCAACGACAACTGGTCCAACTAATTTTTCTTTTGCACACAAAACAGCATGTGCAGTTCCGAGCGGTTTATCTTGGTAATGAATTGTTCCTTTTGCACCTAACTTGGCAGCTACTTCGATTAATTCAGCTTCAACTTCAGCGCCAAAATCTCCAATTACAAATGCTATTTCATCAATTTGTTCACTGCAAACTGCAGCAATATCTTCCACCAAACGGTGTACAATTGGTTTTCCTCCAACAGGAACAAGTGGTTTTGGTACCGTTAACGTGTGAGGTCGCAGACGACTTCCTCGGCCTGCCATAGGGACAATAATGTTCATTCAAAAAATATTAAGTGGTTAATTTAGGTTAGTTTTTTCCTGTACTTCCAAATCCTCCTTCGCCACGTTCGGTTTCAGACAATTCTTCCGCAAGTATCCATTTTGCTTGCTTTACTTTTGCGAAGACCATTTGCGCAATGCGATCTCCAGAATTAATTTCGAAATTATCTTGAGAAATATTTACCAAAATAACTCCAATTTCTCCCCGATAATCGGCATCGATTGTTCCTGGAGAATTCAAAACAGTGATTCCGTTTTTAAGTGCCAACCCACTTCTTGGGCGAACTTGCGCCTCATATCCTTCTGGAATTTCCAGAAATAGACCTGTTTTAATTAATTTTCTTTCTAAAGGAAGCAAGGTAATTGATTCCGGTATAAATGCACGTAAATCTAATCCAGCAGAAGCAGATGTCTCATAAGCTGGAAGTTCATTATTTGATTTATTGATTATTTTTACCTTCATGATGTTCGTATTATTTTTGGCAAATATACGCTTTTTAATCATTTTAAATATCAATCCAATTCGCTCGTTTTCATTCTGTGACATTCAAAATAGTGCTATCCGCTTTTTAATAATTATATTTGTTCGAAAATCGGATTCTTAATCATACGGCTTGAACATTCCTGATACATATACCATTGCTATAAAAGCAGCTATCCAAGCTTCGGGCATCATCCTCGATATCTACAACGAAGGTTTTGATGTAGAAATAAAAAAGGATGGAAGTCCTGTGACCAAAGCTGATCTAGCTTCTTCCAAATGCATCATCGAGATACTATCCAAAACAGGAATACCAGTGATGGACGAAGAGTCTGAAAAAGCAGCGTATGAAATTCGAAAAGATTGGAAAAGCTATTGGTGTGTTGATCCATTGGATGGCACAAAAGAATATGTCAAAAGAAACGGTGAATTTGCGGTAAACATTGCCTACATCGCAAATGGTGAAGCCATTTTTGGAATCATTGCTTCGCCCGTAAATCAAGATATGATTTTTGGAGGACCAGAAATGGGTGCATTTTACGCTTCTTTTGAAGATAGTAAAGATCCAAAATCGTGGACGAAATTAGAAGCTGCGGAGAAAATAAATAATCCTTTGGTACTCATTTCTTCCCGCTCACATTACAGCGGAATATCCTTAGACTTTGTAAATACCTTGAAAGAAACGCATGGCGAAATCTCCTTTCTTCAAAAAGGAAGCGCTTTGAAGTTTTTTGATGTCGCTTTAAATCGAGCAGATATTTATCCGCGTTTCGCTCCAACCATGGAGTGGGATATTGCAGCAGGTCACGCCATTGTGAATGCACTTGGCGGCGAGATTTTGAATGCCAATACTGGTCAAGCATTAGTTTATAACAAAGAAGATTTAACCAACCCGCATTTTGTGGTGAGATCAAAGTCTTTAATCAAGCATCATTAAAAAATGAAAGAAATTCTTCAGCTTAGAATACTAAAATTTCTAATCCTTGTTTTCAGTTTCTCACCCGTCTTGGCACAGCAGAAAAGCATTCCATTGAACTCATTTTACAAAGAGAAATTCATTGAAAATTCAGGGGGGAAATCCATTGAAACATTTTATCCAGCAAATGAAAGTCAAATAAACTTGCCCTTTGTTATTCGAGATTCTACCCTGCAATATTATGAGTTTACCGAATGGCTTTTCAAAAAGCACTGGTTGAACATTCAGAAAGAAGAAGGAACTATCATGATCAGTCCCTTCATGAACATTGCACTTGGAAAGGAAACGTCGGATCCCAATAAATCTCGTTTGTTTAATAACACAAGAGGTCTTTATGTTGAAGGTTCTTTGCTCAAAAAATTTAGTTTCAACTTTATTTTTGCAGAAAACCAAAACCGTTTCATGAATTACGAAGCAAATTATTTTAAATCCAGAGGAGAATTATACGTTGGTAGCAATGCTTACTCACTTCAAAATGCCTTCGTTCCTGGCGGTGCACGAACCAAACCTTTTAAGGGAGATGGATTTGATTATGCCTATTCCATCGGTAGTTTGGCGTATCAGGTAAACACAAAATTGAGAATAGAGCTAGGAAACAACCAACATTTCATCGGTTCGGGATATCGTTCTCTCTTGCTTTCCGACAACAGTGCTGTTTCTCCAAATTTTAAAGTCAAATGGAACTTTTTACCCAAATGGCGTTTTGACGTCCTGTTTCAGAAAAACAACAACCTGTATCGAAAACCAAGAACCAAAGCAGTTGAATCTCCGTATGAAACCAAATTATTTGCGTTAAGTTATTTGACCTTCAAACCAACAGAGAATTTCTCAATCAGTTTATTTACCGCAGGAAATCAGCTTCGTGGAGATTCTCTCATTCGACACGGTGTCGAATGGCAAATGTTGATACCAATTCCTTTGGTTCAAAACGATGCGTTGTTTGGAGATTCTAAAAAATTCAACGGAATTACAGGATTAAACCTAGACTTAGCCCTCAATAAAACCCGCTTATACGGTCAAGTAGTACTTGATAAAATGGACAAAAAGTACTTAGTTGCTGGACAATTAGGCGTTCATTTTTTCGAGATATTAAAGGTGAAGAATTTACACGCACAAGTAGAATTCAATTACGTACCTGAACATTTTTATTCGGATGTAAATCCAAAACTGAGTTATAGCAACAGCAACATTCCATTGGCACATCCGAAAGGAAATAATTTTGGCGAAGGCGTTTTGCGCTTGGATTATGAATACCAACGTTTCTACATTCAATCCAGCACCATTCTTTACGGGAATCTTGGAGGAAACGATAGCATTCCATTTTCTGCAAACTCTATTTTCTTAAACACATCGACTACAAAAATAGCAACTCCAAATACGATTGTACAAAGTGTTGAACTTGGCTGGAGAGTAAACAGAAGGTATAATGCGCAATTTTTCATTGCCTGGAAAGGAAGGGCATATAACTCCGCTTTCAGAAAAGAGAGCGATCAAATGATCCTCGTTGGTTTTAAAACGGGCATTACTAATTCATATTTCGACTTTTGATGAAGACACTTATAAACCTCGTTTTACTCATTTCGGCTTCGTCTCTGTTTGCCCAAATCAATCCTGTTGAATACCATTGGATTCAAAATGGATTGGGACACAGTTCAGTTAAATCAAACACCTTTTACCAAATCGATTCACTTGGACAAGACAGCATTTCAACTATTCGATTCAAAGCAGCACCTGATGTATTGGGAGCATATCAGAATAATCTATTTAAAATTCGCAGCGGAGCAGATTTACAATTAAGAGTCAATTGGAAACAAAAATTGCGCTTGATGACCGATTATCGCGTTGGCTACAGCAATCAAGAATTAAATCCTTATCAATCCTTGCTTCAATCCAAAGCGTTTCTAAATACAGATTTGGGAAATGGACAAACGCTTTACCATGATTTAAGAGGTAGAATGGTTTATGAACCAAACAAGTACATCCAATTCCAAGCAGGATTAGACCACTTATTTATTGGCGAAGGTGATCGTTCACTTTTGATGGGGAATCAAGGGATTCCTTCTCCATTTGCAAGTATGCGTGCTAAATTATGGCGATTGGAATATCATTTCATGCAACAAATTTGGAGGGAAAAAACGAATGATCAATTTTCTCCGAAAGCAAACAGCTCGCATTACTTGAGTTATAAAGTAAATAAAAACTGGTCGGTAGGTATTTTTGAAACTGTTGTTTACGACATGCGAGACACTTTATACAACCGTGGAATTGAAATCGAATATTTGAATCCATTTATTTTTTACCGACCTCAAGAATATAGCATTGGTTCAACCGACAATGTGCTTATTGGTTTTCAGACTTCGTATCAATGGAAAAGAAATATGTTTTATGGACAAGTAGTTTTAGATGAGTTTTCCTTACTTGAAATCAAGGCTAGGAAACGCTGGTGGGCAAATAAATATGGTTTCCAATTGGGATATAAAACATCCTTTGAAAAGAACATGCAAGCCTATTTTATCCGAAGCGAATTCAATTTAATACGCCCTTTCACCTATTCTCAAATCAACCCAAACAGTGTTTATGGGAATCAATACCTTCCTGTGGCACATCCATTGGGTGCAGGATTTGTTGAGTTTTATCAAGAAGTAAGCGTGCGCAGAAAAGATTGGAATTTCTCAGTTTGGGCACAAGTTTATCTCAAAGGTATGGACACCATCTATAGCAATATTGCGTTTGGTGGAGATATTTATAAGCCATATACACAACGTCCTGAAGAATACAATTTCAACATTGGTCGAGGAATTACGTATCATGCACTTCAAATTGGTCTTCACGTTTCGAAAACAATTTACCAAGATTGGGAAGCATTTATAGAACCACGTTTTATATTTTCAAACACGGAAGGAAATCAGTTAAACAAAACACAATTGACTGTTGGAATTCACAGAAGATTGGGGAGTGATAAGCGGAATTATTAATTATTATCTGAGTTGTTAATTCGCAAGCAACTGATAATCTTAAAGCTATTTATCTTTCTACTTTTACCTGCGGAAAAATCGGTATTTTAGAATCATTACGATAAACGATAAGTGGATTAAACCTTGCCTCTATCCTTGTTCTGGTATCTCCGGTGAGCTGGAGTCTCACTTCTTTGCCATGTTGGTTGACACCACTTCAAATTATTGAATAACGGCGTGAAAGAAGATGATAGACTGATCAGATTCATCAAACACCCATTCTTAGGATTGACAGACTATTTCTTCTGCCTTTGTAGAATTCGGTACAGCGATGTTCTTGAAGATCATTTCTTATTTTTTTAAAAGTCTGAAGGACTGAAATTATTTTAAAAAAGAGATTCGTTTTTTTTTAAAACCCTCCTGATACGTATCGGGAGCGAGTGATGTTATTCATTCGCGTAAAAATGTCATCCCTTCGGAATTATTGAGCTAAAATACGATTAGTCTTTAATTTTTTTAAAAAACAAGGCGTAAAAAAAGAGGCTAGTAAAATACTAGCCTCTTTCAATTATAGTCGACTAAGAATTATTTCTTAACGATTCTTTTTGTGATTACGTTGTTACCAATTGTAATTGTACAGTTGTAAACACCAGCAGTCAAGTTTGTTCCGTTAACAGAAACTTTGTGAGCACCAGAAGTGTACATTTGAGAATCAACAGTAGCAACAGTTCTTCCTGTAATATCCGTTACATTGATAGATACATTTGCATCATTTTTCAATTCAAAAGCAACCTCAGTATTCGCTGAGAATGGGTTTGGATATACATTTAAGTCATACTGAGCAGCGATAGCTTCAACTCCTGTGTAGTTTGTGAAATCCAAACGAACAACAGGACATCTTACTAAGTTAGCAGCTTCATCAGAAGCACGAAGACCAGTGATTGTTCCACCGTTGAAACCAGCAACTGAACCACCGATTGTAGTACCAGCCATTGCGATTGGAACTTCAGCACCTTCAGAGAACGCAGCAGTAACTAAGTATAATTTACCAGCTTCTAAAGGCAATTGGTTAATCATGTAAGCATTAACGATATTTCCGAAACTAGAAGCAGAAACTGTAGCTTCGTAACTTGCATCTAATAATGTTGCAACACCACCTTCTACTTCGTAAATTTTACCACGAACTGTTTTACCGATGTATTGACCTTGGTTTGCCGTTGAAACGTTAGCAATACCGATTTGGATCGCACCAATTGAAGCGTCAGCGAACATTTCGAAGTAAGTTCCAATTTCTGCATCACCAACACCATTTTGCCATCCTGTAAAACTTCCTGATAAAGAAGCAGGAGTTCCATCATAGCTATCAGCAGCATAAATATTGTTTGTTACATCTAATTTCAAGGAAGCAGCATCATCAGAAGTGAACGCCAATGTGTTTCCTGTAATTAAAGTACCTGTAATTGTACTTGTACCGATTGTACTAGGTACTGGGAAACCATTTGCTGGAACAACTTCTAAAGTATCAACCATCAAAGAAGTAACGTTTACTGCAGCACTAGACTGATCGTAAGCACCACTTGTCATTTTTAAAACGATATCTTGTGCGTTAATTCCTGTGTTTTTAACACGAGCACCAAAAGAAATATTTCCTGCTACTGCAGCTTGTGCAACTGGCATTCTCGTGTAAGTAAGTTCTTGTGAACCAACAACAGAATAAAGGTTTAACAAACCAACGTTGTTTAAGTAACCTTCCGTAATTTTCACGTTGTCAATTGCCCAACCGTAACCAGAACCATAGTCGTTATCAGCAGTTAAACTTTCCCATCTAAAACGAATTTTACAAGTCGTAGAAGAAGCTGTAGGAATGTTTAAGTTAACTGTGTTTTTCACAGCACTTGCGTTTGGAGTAACACTTCCATTAACTTGGTAAGAAGTCCAAGTTGTTCCGTTGTTTGTTGATACATCAACATAAGTAACGTCGTGGTTAAATCTTCTGTAAATTTGGTCCCAAGAAACTGTTACCATTGCTGCAGCTGACAAGTCAATTGTAGCACTTTCTAAGTATGCATTTTGCAAACCAACTGGGTTAGCAGCAGATGCAGTTAATAAGTATTGAACACCGTTGAAAGTTCCCATTGGAGCAATACCATTTGGGAAAGCACCCATGTAATCAGTCATGTCAGTAGGATATGCTCCTGTTTGCCATGCACCTTGAACACCTGGAGCAACGTTGCCCATTGTCCAAGCTGGATCTGTAGTAGCGAAATTGTTTTCCCAGATTAAATCACCACCTGCTTTAGGAGTAATTGTTCCGTTTGTTTCTGTCGCTGTATTAAGCGCAATTTTTGAAGGATTCATCTTCATCGTATTCAGAGTTGGGAAGTTCTGAGCAAATGAAAGAGATGAAGCAATTGTCAATACTGACAATAAAGTAAATCTTTTTTTCATAATTTTAAATTTAAGTAAAACAAATATACCATTTTTTATTTTTAAAATCGACTTCGTCAGGTATATTTAACAATTAACTGATAAATAACTTTTTGAGTAAGAATCAACGGTGAACCTTACTGTGTGATTGAAATGTCTTTTAAAAATGGAATTAGGTTCCGAACACTTGTTAATTTTTCAAGACTCAAGGAGGTCACAATAATCTTTTCTTCTCCTGCATTACAACCTTCTTGGTTGCCCAAAGGATCTACTGAGACTGAGTCTCCAGAATATTCCAAGCCTTTTCCATCCGTTCCAACACGGTTTACTCCAACTACATAACATTGATTTTCAATCGCTCTTGCGGTTAACAAGGTTTTCCAATGCAAGGATCTACTTTTTGGCCAATTCGCAACGGTTAATAATAGGTCGTATTCAGGTTTTTGAAATTCGTCTAATTGATTTCTTTGAATTTCAGGGAAACGTAAATCGTAACAGATCTGAAGTAAGATTTTCCAACCTTTGTATTCAACAATCACTTTTTCCTTACCTGCTGAAAAAACGTGGTCTTCGCCTGCCAAACTAAAAAGTTGGCGCTTGTCGTATTTAACATATTCTCCAGATGGAAGCATAAAAATTCCACGGTTATAAAAGCAATCGTTTTCTTTCACCATGAAAGAGGTGTAAATCGCGCTTGATTTTTGTGCTGCTTTACTTTTTAACCAGTTGAAAGCTTCAGAAGTTGACATTTCTTCTGCCAGCGCTGAGGGATTCATACTAAAACCCGTATTGAACATTTCTGGTAGCACAATGATATCTGTTTCACCAATTTCAGAAAGAACTTGATTCAAATGCGCATAATTAGCTTGCTTATCTTCCCAAAATTGCTCGGTTTGAACCAAGGATACGTTTAAATTTGACATAATTTTTCTGCTGCTTTTTCCAAAGTCTCGTTGTCTTTTGCAAAACAGAGACGAATGGATTGATTATCAAACTTGTTTTCATAAAATGCGGACAAAGGAATGGTTGCAACGCCGTGTTCTTTGATCAGACGTTCCGCAAACTGCGTGTCTGGTTCTTTGGAAATATCCGAATAGCGAACAACCTGAAAATAGGTTCCTTCAGAAGGCAGGATTTCAAACCTACTTTTGGAAATCAAGGAACGGAAGTAATCTCTCTTTTCTTGATAGAATGAACCTAACGTATTTACGTCTGTGGCTTGTAAATATTTTCGCAAAGCTACTTGTGCAATGCTATTTACGGAAAAAACCAAAAATTGGTGAACCTTTTTGATTTCTATCATCAGACTTTCAGGAGCAATTAAATATCCTACTTTCCAACCGGTAATGTGGAAGGTTTTTCCAAAAGACGAAACGATGACGCTCCGCTCTTTCAATTTTTCTCGCGTGTTTGCGGAAATGTGTTTGTTCTCAAAACTGATGTATTCATAAACCTCATCCGATAGCAAAATGACCTGCGGATGTTTTTCTAAAATGGTTTCTAATTGTTCAATGTCACTCATCAACCACGTTTTCCCTGTTGGGTTGTGCGGATTATTGACCATGATCATTTTAGTTTTGGAAGTAATTGAACTTTCAATTTTATCCCAATCTGGCGTAAAATCTGGTCGCAAGTTGACGTGAACTGGTTTTCCGCCGGCCAATAAAACAGCAGGTGCATAACAATCGTATGCAGGATCTAAAATCACGACCTCGTCACCAGTGTGGATTAAGGCTTGAATTGTTGTAAAGATTCCTTGTGTTGCTCCGGCAGTTATTAAAATCTCTTTCGACGGCTCCACTTTTCGTTGATAGCTCTTGGAAGTCAGATTTGCCAATTCTTCTAAAAGTTCATTATTACCAGCCATGGGCGTATATTGATGTACATTTTCAGCAACCGTTTCTTGTAAGATCTCAATTAACTTTTCATCAACTGGGAAATTTGGAAAACCTTGAGAAAGATTGATTGCCTGATATTTGGCAGCCATTTGTGACATGGTTGTAAAAATCGTTGTGCCAACATGTGGTAATTTTGAAATCATACGGACTTATTTAGAAAGCTAAAAATACAAACTACAACCGAATGATTCGTCAAAATTGATTATTTTGGTCAAAAATATTCATTATGCGAATTTTAATATTATCCGTAGCTATGTTTTCTTTCACGGCTTGTTCGGGAAGAGACGATAAAATGTGTGACTGCTTAGAAGTAAGTGAGAAATTAAACGTCCTTACTTCTGAGGCACTTCAAGGAGAAATAACGCAAGAACAGAAAGAAACGATTTTCAAAGTACGTGCTGAAAAAGCTGAAAAATGCAAAGAATTTGAAACAATGAGTGGAGAAAAAATGCTTAAAATGAAAGCTACTTGTGAGTAATTCAAACTTATTTATTGATACGCATACGCATCTATATTCTGAGAAATTTGAAGAAGATCGAACCGAAATGATTCAGCGTTCTTTGGATGCAGGTGTCCATAAAATGTTGTTACCCAACATCGATGTCGCTTCAATTGCTGGAATGTTGGATTTAGAAACGCGCTATCCACATAATTGTTTCCCCATGATGGGACTTCACCCAACTTCTGTTGGCGCAGACTGGGAAGAACAATTAAGCCTTATCGAAAAGCACCTTTTTGCACGGAAATTTATTGCCGTTGGAGAAATTGGAATAGATCTTTATTGGGAACAAGCCTTTAAAGAACAACAAGTTCAGGCGTTTATTAAACAGATTGAATGGGCGAAAGAATTGCAAATTCCAATCGTGATTCACGCAAGAGATTCCTTTCCAGAGATTTTCGAAGTCTTGGATCAATACAACGATGAACGTTTGAAAGGTGTTTTTCATTGTTTTACAGGAACGCTTGAAGATGCTCGAAAAGTTCAAAGTTACGGCGGATTTATGTTCGGAATTGGTGGTGTTTTGACTTTTAAGAAATCAGGATTGGACGCAGTAGTTCGTGAATTATCTTTGGATGAACTGATTTTAGAAACCGATTCACCGTACCTTGCTCCTTCACCAAATCGAGGAAAGCGAAACGAGAGTTCGTACATACCTTATATAGCGGAAAAATTATCGGATGTTTTTGAAGTATCCGTGGAGCAAATTGCAGAAACGACGAGTAGAAATGCGGAAAAATTATTTTTTTAAACTGAAATTTTAAGATGTCTGAAACGATTCCAAATGTACTGATGATTTATACCGGTGGAACAATCGGTATGATCAATGACCCGCTGACAGGCGTTTTGAAAGCATTTGATTTTAACCATTTATCCAATCAAATTCCCGAATTAAACCGACTGAATGTCAATCTTTCTGCAATTTCGTTTGAAAAACCAGTTGATTCTTCCGAGATGAATCCAGAATATTGGACTCAAATTGCCAACATCGTATTTGAAAATTATGAATCGCATGACGGTTTTGTGGTGTTGCACGGTTCAGATACGATGGCATTTACAGCTTCAGCCTTGAGTTTTATGCTTCAAGGTTTGAAAAAACCGGTGATTTTGACAGGTTCTCAACTTCCGATTGGAACCATTCGCACAGACGGAAAGGAAAATCTAATTACGTCGATCGAAATTGCGGCGGCGAAAGATGCTGCTGGAAATGCCAAGATTCAAGAAGTTGCCATTTATTTCGAATACTCCTTGTATCGTGGAAACCGAACATCTAAAATTTCTGCAACCGAATTTGAAGCTTTTAGTTCGCCCAATTTCCCAGAACTAGCGATTGCTGGAATTTCGATTCGTTATCAGCAGGTTTCTAAATTGGAAGAGAAAGATTTGCAACTGTTTACCGGCTTCGACAACCGCGTTGCACTTCTTAAAATATTCCCAGGATTTAATGCAAAAGTTTACGAAAGCATCTTTGATTTTAACCTCGTTAAAGGAATCATCATCGAAACTTTTGGTTCTGGAAATGCACCTTCAATTCCCCATTTCACAAAGCTTATTTTGGATTACATCGCCCAAGGCGGAATTGTACTCAACATCACACAATGCAGCACCGGAAGCGTTGTGCAAGGAAAATACGAAACCAGTTCCATTTTCCAGCAAGCTGGTGTGATTGGCGGATTTGACATCACTACGGAAGCGGCTGTTGCCAAAATGATGTATGCTTTGGGAAAGGAAAAAGATTTTCAGAAAATTGTAGAAATTTTGACTCACGATCTAAACGGAGAAATGACGGTTCCATCTGATCAAGAAGCATAAAAAGCAATTCATATTATTGGAATTTATATAATTTCCGGAAAGCGCGAAAAAAGTTGTCGTTTTTGTTTTATAAAATTCGTACATTTGCGCTCCGTTAGGAAAATGACACTTGGAGAGGTGTCCGAGTGGTTGAAGGAGCTACCCTGGAAAGGTAGTGTACGGGTAACTGTACCGAGGGTTCGAATCCCTCTCTCTCCGCAGAAATAAAAACCCTTTGAAAGTATATGCTTTTAAAGGGTTTTTTTGTTTTAGGGCTTTGTCCATTTTATACGCTTTCAAGAAAGGTCTTATCAGCTTTCCGTTCAGAAAATACAAAAGCAGCTCAAATCTAGTGACTACATTGCTTTCCGACCTCATCTAAAATACGCTTTATGTTTTTCAGTTCTGAAAAATGATATCCAAATATAATTGCATTTAAAATGATAATTGATCCAAGTGTTTTAAAAACTAAAATCGTTTTATCTCGAAGTGAAAATGCATCAAACCATCCTATTAAAAACGCCAGAATCTGAAATGAATAAACGAAGTAAAAGAAAACAAGCCAAGGTCTAGAAAGAGAACATCTTACATGTAAGATTGACGTTTTTGAGGCCGAAGTAAACTTAATTTTTGAAGTTGGATAAACGGGGATTTTATTCCAAGAATCAATGCTACGACTGAAAATAATTTGACCGTTCTCAGATGAACCGTTATAAATTGCCTCTTTCTTCCCAAAAATTGAATCGATTTGAAAAGCATGTTCACCAACTAGTTTTTCCGTAAAATATGGAAGTACTAAGTTAGGTTCAGCAGCAACTTCGATTGAAAATTTTGTTTCTGGATATAATCTCAATATTTTAATATTCTTGGTAAAAACTAGATTGTTTCAGCAAATATTAACTCAGAACTCTCTGAAATTATCTTTTTCAGTTAAACCCTCTATAACTCCTTTAATGATACAAGAATCTCCCTTATTTTCGTCTTTAAATCTGATATAACCTGCTAAATTATAAAGTGTCAATCCGTTTAATTTCAAATACCGAATTAAATCCTTGTCCTTTATTCCTTTGGTGAATTGTGTCACATTATTAAATTGAATCAAGGTATAATCTAAATACAATAAGGCTGAATAATTTTTCATATCAACTGGATGATCAGCGCTTAAAGTATATTCCTCACCTGGTTCTATTCTTTTAAAATTGATTATTCCCCATTTGCTAGGTTGCATTAAATAGAATGGTTGTGGCTCTATTAAACAAAGTTCAGCTCGATAAGTAGAATCATTCATCGGCTGATTAATTAATTGTCTGTTATTGATGACAATCGTCTGATTCTTACTCTTGTTTTTAATGACAAATACAATTCGATTGATCTCTTTTAAGTAATATGATTCAACACTTATCGGGGATTCCCTGTTTTCTTGTGCATAATTAAAATAACTAGTTCCAAGAAAAGACAATAATAACAACATTCGAATATGCATATTTTCCTATTTTATTTGGTGTTAACTCTTGCATTTATAATCATGCTGATTTTCATCTAAATTCTCGATTTCAATTTCAATCTCTTCCTCAGAAAGTTTACTGTAATACTGCATACAACGTAGAAGATTCAGTCTAACTGTATAGCTCATACTTTAAATTTTGAAACCTTAATAAGCTGTATCTCTTGTAAGGTACTATACAAATTTGTAATATTTTTCAATGCAAAAAAACAATCGCTAAAAATAAATAAACTAATTTTACAGCACCAAAAAAGTCATCTGAAAAACACAAAGCTCCAGCTCAACGATACTTTGCCTCTAACTTGTTCTCGTGCAGGTACGTGTTGTCATGGGAATTTGGTGCTCCTCAATCCGTGGGAAATCTATTCACTGGCAAGCGAGAAAAAAATATCTCCAAAAGAATTTCGAGATCAATACACTGAATTTGGAGGAACTAAATTGCTTTTTAATGGCTCTTCCTCCTTTAAAGGAAAGAAATCTTGTACTTTATATGTAGAAAATTTTGGGTGTAGCGTTCACCTAGGTCGTCCGTTGGCGTGTCGTTTGTTTCCTTTGGGAAGACAGATTCAAAACAATGAAACAACATACATTTTTGAAGGTAAGACCTTTCCTTGTTTGAAGGATTGTCCAGATGTGACCTTGTTGCCAAAATTAAGTGTCGCAACCTACTTGAAGGGTCAAGCAACTGACAAGTTTGAAAGTGCTCAAGATGCATATTTAGAATTGATGCAAAATTTGGCAGACATTGCTTTTGAATTACTTTTAGATACCGGTTTAGCGCAATCAGGAGACACCAAAACGCTTCCTCTTTGGAAAATAATGGGCAACGAAGAACCTGAAATGTTGGCCAACAGAATTGGGAAAGATTGGTTAGATATCTTAATGGTTCCTGAAATTTCTGACAACTGTTCTGACCCTATTTCGTTCGTTCACGAGCACAATGAGTTGCTGCAAATCAAAATCGAAGCAGTGTTGCCAACTTTAAAAAGCAATGAAGCGCTTCACCAAACTTGTGTGTTGATGATGGCTCTGGCTTTGCATTTAGCTCGAGCGATTGGCGCAAATCCAGCGTCTTTGGCCATGCATTGGTGCGAGACAGCGGAAGGCTATCTGTAAATTTAAACAGAAGCTGGAATTAAACAGTACTGAAATTGTGAAAAATGACCGTGTTTGATTTCATTTTCTCTCAAAATTTAGGCAACTTCAAAAACTTTCGTTCATCCTCTTTGTCGCTGAAAACTGATAAATTATCATCCTCGCCATTTCCATAATTTTCATTTAGCGAAAGTCCATTGCTGATAAAACTGGCTTCGCCAAATAGAAAAACGGCTTGTTGCGGACCGAGATATTCAAGATTGTTTGTGCCGTATATTTGACTTAGCGTTTTCCATTGGAAAATATTTGCCTTCTGCGTGTCCGATATGAACGCGTTGTGCATCCAGTAAATTATATAATCCATCTATTTTAATTCCGATTTCGGGAATTAAAGAAAATGATTTTACGCCTATTAAAGATTTATTGATGTCAAAAGCCGCATGCAGTTTTAAGTCAATTGCGAAAAAAGGAAATTGCAGTGAAACTGCAGGCGAAACTTTGCCGATGAAACTGGAATTTGCCGCAAGTGTTCTTGTACCAACGGCCGCACCGATAGAAGGCACCAAAAGTATTCCACGCATGTCGTACAATCTTTTTCCAACAGCGAGCTTTTTCAGAGAAAAGTTACCACCAAATGTTACTTCTTTCAATGCGGATGTATCCATCCGATTATTTTCGTCAAGACGGAGCATGTCTCCCATTCCATACGTAAAAGTGAACCATTGGGAATTGTAGGTAATGTTTTTAAAATTACCGATTCGATAATCAGATTTAACAAAATTAGCTGGCGACAAACCCAAGGTAATTCCTGCCATAATTTGCTCTTTCGAATTAAGAATGTTTTTATATTCTTGAACCTTCGTATCGGCTTCTTGCGCAAAAAGAGTCGCTTCAAATAAATTAAGTAAACAAAAGCAGTAAATTATATGCCATTTCATAGTGCAGTCTTTGAATCCGTAAAAGTATATTAACCGTTTAGAATCAGAGATATGACAAATGCCGTATATTGAGTTGTTGCTGATTTAACTTCGCAAGGAAGCTCGTCCACAAATATGTTTTAAGACCATGGAAAGAATTCCATTTAATGGTATTTTTTAAAATAAAACAAACTTGCCAGCACAAAAAAAGGTGTTGCAACACGGAGTTACAACACCTTTTTTGATTTCTAAAAATCAAATATGCTTACAGTTTCAAAACAAGTCTGGTGCCGATTGAAAGTTCGGCGTAAACATCTAAATCATCCTTGAATTTTCAATATCCGAATCTTACTTCCCTTTCAAATCTAAAGCCTTCAAGGTGTTCATCATCAAGGAAGCAATGGTCATTGGCCCAACACCTCCAGGAACTGGCGTGATATATGAACATTTTGGAGCAACTTCGCCAAATTTTACATCGCCTACCAATCTCCAGCCATTTGCTTTTGTGGCATCATCTACGCGAGTTGTACCCACATCGATCACCACTGCACCTTCTTTCACCATGTCGGCAGTTACAAAATTGGGTTGACCAATTGCCGCAATTAATATATCTGCTTGGGCACAGATTTCTTTCAAATTTGCTGTTCTACTGTGCGCTAAAGTCACGGTACAATTTCCAGGATTACTATTTTGAGAAAGTAAAATGCTCAAAGGCATTCCTACAATGTGTGAGCGACCAATGATCACGCAATTTTTTCCAGAAGTTTCAACGTTGTTTCTTCTGATCAGTTCCACAATTCCTGCTGGCGTAGCAGAAACAAATCCAGGGATATTCAATGCCATTTTCCCTAAGTTGGTTGGATGAAAACCATCCACATCTTTGTTTGGGTCAATTGCCAAAGTTACTTTGTGTTCGTCGATGTGAGCAGGCAAAGGCAGTTGAACGATGAAGCCATCAATGCTTTTGTCTTCATTCAATTTTCTGACTTTATCCAACAAAACTTCTTCCGTAATAGAGGTATCGTAACGCATCAAGGTACTTTCAAAACCACATTCTTCACATGATTTTAATTTGTTGGAGACATACGTTAAAGATCCACCATCGCTTCCAACTAAAATCGCTGCTAAATGCGGGATTTTTTTTCCATCTTTCTTGCGTTGATTTACTTTTTCTGCGATTTCCAACTTGATGATTCGCGCTGTTTCTTTTCCGTCTAGAAGTTTCATATCTGTTTCTGTTTTTATGGTTTTCCGACTATGGATATGTACCAAAATAAAGCACAAAGATAAGGAGGATGTGTAGAATATGAACTTTAAAAATCAAAAGTGTTTTTAGAATCGCTATTCACGGTGCTTTATTCATCATAGAACACCTTTTAGTCAATAGAACAGCGCTTTTGCACAAAAAGTAATATTTCAACAAACCGTTTTGTCTCTTTGTTCGTCTTTTATGTAAGAGTTTGGATTTACAAAATTCAAGGCGTTCAAAATTGAGTATCTCATTAAAACAGAAATTATGAAGTTTGAATCATCCCACAAAACAATCATTGCTTACCAAGCCATTGATCAAATTAATGATTCTGTAACGGTTTTAAAGCATTTCATTGAATTGAATAGCAAACTTCTTCCCGCTTTGTTTGACTTGAAGGAAAAAGAATGTCCGAATCAAAAAGAATGCATGAAGATCAAACGCATTCAACTTGTTTTTGACTCGTATTGTTTCACCGCAGAATCTTCTGTTGTGTTAATTAATTCTCCGATTCTTAAATTGATTTACACGACCTATCAATCAATCATTCATCCTTCTGCTTGCAACAGTTCACTCAATGCCTTGTTGGATTTTAGAAAAGAATACAACCGTCTTAAAAATGATTGGAATCTAATTCAGAAGAATTAAACGTTTTTTTACGCGCGTTCCAACTCCTTAAAATCTCCTTTTTGACTTCTTAGCTACCCGTCAAATCACCTCGATTTATCTGTACATTTGTAGTATGGAAAAGTTTACCAACGAATTAATACACGAGACAAGTCCATACTTGTTGCAACACGCTCACAACCCTGTCAATTGGTTGCCATGGTCAAAAGAAGCTTTTGAAAAAGCAGAAAAGGAAAACAAATTGGTGCTGATCAGCGTTGGTTATTCGGCGTGTCACTGGTGTCACGTGATGGAAAAAGAATCCTTCGAAAATGAAGAAGTTGCTGCTATCATGAACGAACTGTTTGTTTGCATCAAAGTCGATCGAGAAGAACGTCCGGATGTGGATCAAGTATACATGACCGCTGTTCAATTGATGACACAACAAGGAGGTTGGCCTCTGAATTGCTTCACTTTACCCAACGGAAATCCAATTTATGGAGGAACTTATTTCCAAAAAGAGAATTGGATGCACATTCTGAAAAGCTTATACCATTCCTTCCGAAGTCGCTACGATGAAGTGGAAGAATATGCGCTAAAATTAAAAGATGGCGTTATGCAAAGTGAATTAATTGAAACTCCACAGCCTTTGGTTTCGTTTGAAAAAAAGAAATTGGACGAGATCATTTTGCGATGGACCAATCTATTTGACAAAGAAGATGGTGGCAATGCACGAGCACCAAAATTTCCATTGCCTTCAAATTACTTATTCCTCCTTCGATATGGAGTTTGGGATAAAAATACAAGCGTTTTAAATCACGTTTTCTTATCCTTGGATAAAATGGCCATGGGCGGAATTTACGATCAAATTGCTGGTGGATTTGCGCGCTATTCGGTTGATACTTTGTGGAAAGTTCCACACTTTGAAAAAATGCTCTACGACAATGCACAATTACTTTCGCTATATTCGAAAGCATATCAGCAGCATCCGAAAGAACTTTACAAACGAACGGTTTACCAAACTGTCGAATGGCTGAAAAGAGAAATGATGACATCAGAAGGATGTTTCTATAGCGCCATCGATGCGGACAGTGAAGGCGTTGAAGGAAAGTTTTATGTCTGGACAGAATCTGAACTTCAAACCGTTTTAGGAGCAGATTATTCTTGGGTAAAAGATTTTTACTCCGTGAATGGAAAAGGATATTGGGAAGAAGGAAATTACATTTTGCTACGCAGTGATTCTGACGAAGATTTTGCGAAACAAATGAATTGGGATTTACCAGAATTAGAATCAAATATCGCTAGAATCAATTTAATTCTACGTAAAAAAAGAGATTCCCGCATTCGTCCAGGCTTGGACAATAAAAGTTTGACCGCTTGGAATGCCATGTTGATCACTGGTTTTATAGATGCCTATTTTGCTTTTGAAGAGGAAGAATTCTTGCAACTAGCGCTGAAAACGGGACAGTGGATTGTCGATTATCAAGCTACTTCAGACGGAAAATTAAAACGAAATTTTAACCAAGGGAAATCAAATATCGATGGGTTTTTGGAAGATTACGCACACACCATCGCTGCATTCACAGCAATCTATCAAGCCACTTTTGACGAGAAATGGTTGGCAAAAGCAAAAGAGTTAAACGATTTTACGCTCGAACATTTCCACGATTCTAAAAGTAAAATGTTTTTCTTTACAAGTGATGAAACTGAGCTCATTGCCCGAAAAATGGAAATCAATGACAACGTAATTCCTGCTAGCAATAGCGTCATGGCAAACAATTTGTTTTTACTTGGCAAATTCTACGACGATGCCAATTACATCGAAATTGCGCAGCAAATGATTGCCAACGTATACGATGGAATGGAACATTATGGCTCTGGTTATTCCAACTGGGCAAACGGCATGCTGAATTTCATACAGCCTTTCGCAGAAGTTTCGATCACCGGCGCAAACTGGAGAGAAAACGCTCAAAAAATAGCGAAAACTTATTTTCCAAATGGAATTATCATGGGCGGAACAACAAGTGAATTAACGATTCTGAAGGATAAATTTTCGAATCAAAAAGATCAACTCTTTGTTTGTCACAGCAACCATTGCTTAGCGCCAGAAGAAGAACCGTCAGCGATTATAGAAATAATTAAAGGACTGAAATAAATTCACCTGAAAATTGACAATTTAGAAAGCAAAAAACCCACGTTTAAAATCTAAACGTGGGTTTTTTACTTTAAAATCACCAGTTAATTTGGATTGATAACTTTCAAAATTTTAATCAACTTTTCACCATTTGGAAAACTCCACATAATTTCGTCTCCTTCAGCATAACCCAATATTGCGGAACCCATTGGAGTTAACAAAGAGATTTTCTTTTCCGCTGTATTGCTCATATTCGGCAATACCAATTGTGCTTTCATGATTCCGAAAGGAGTTTCAACATCCACGATGCTGTTTAATCGAATCACATCTGATGGGAAATCTTCATCTTCAATAACAATTGCAGTACTCAACTCTTGTTTCAATTTATGAATACACTGATTCATTAAATTTTCAGAAACATCGATGTTTTTTACCAGTTCACTAATGATTTTGAATTCATTCTTTTCAACGATCAGTTTCCCGTTTTTCATGGTTTTTATTTATTACGTGTTACTAGATTACTTAATCCAGATTTTTTAATTCACTGATAATACCATTCAATGCAATTTTAGCATCTAAGAACAAAAGGTGACAATTTTCCTCTCCAAAGAGACTGTTTTCGATTCCCGCATATCCTTTTGCCATACCTCGTTTGATAACGACAACTTGTTTTGCATTGTATGCTTTGATGATTGGCATTCCGTAGATTGGACTGTTCGGATCTTTTTCCGCCGCCGGATTCACCACGTCATTTGCTCCGATCACGATTGCCATGTCATAACTTGACATTTGATCGTTTACCTCATCCATTTCCTTTAGTTTTTCATAACTAACATCAGCTTCCGCTAATAAAACATTCATGTGTCCTGGCATTCTTCCAGCAACTGGGTGAATGATATAATCCACTTCAACTCCTTTGCTTTCCAGTAAATTCTCCAATTGACCACACAAATGTTGTGCTTGAGCAACCGCTAATCCATATCCTGGAATGATTGCGATTTTATTTGCAAAAGCCAAACTCGTCGTTACTTCACCAACTGATATTGGTTTGATTTCCATTTCCTCTCCATCCGCACTAGCAGCGCTATTTCCTTTGAATTTTCCAGCTAATACATTCCACAAAGAACGATTCATGGCAGTACACATCAACAAAGTTAATAATACACCAGCAGCTCCAACGAAGATTCCACCTGCAATCATGATGATGTTGTGGAACATGATTCCAGCCAATGCAGTTGCAACACCTGTGAATGAGTTCAACAAGGAAATCACGACTGGCATATCTGCTCCACCGATTGGAAAAACGAAGAAAACTCCATAAATCAATGCAATGGCAACCAAAATTAATGCCTCGTGAAATAAGCTGTCAATCGGTAATAATTGGTACGAAACAAAAACTGGGATTAAAACCATTAACAACAAAGTCAATCTGGAAATAACCATCACCAGCATGGATCTTTTGTCTTTTTGTTTCCCTGCTAATTTTAAATAAGCAATGATACTTCCTGAAAAAGAAGCTGCTCCAATCATCATCGCAACTAAAAGTACGATGGAACCAAGGCGTGAATCTTCGTGCGCAACTTGAGATTCAAGTAAACCAAGCAGCATGGCACAACCACCACCCATCGCGTTAAAGAAAGAAACTAATTGTGGCATTTTCGTCATTTCCGCTTTATCAGAAATTCGTTTACCAACGACCGTTCCTAAGAAAATGGCAATCAAAATCAAGGTGAAATTTACCATTTTGAAATTGCTTGCAGCACCGTCTTCTCCAACTTCTTGGTAACTTTTAAGCGCTTCATTTGCAACCGTAACTACAATTGCTAAGATCATTCCTACTCCAGCCAAAATGTTTCCAAGTCGCGCTTTTTTAGGTGAACTTAAGTACTTTAATCCAACGATGAATGAAATCATCGCTAAGAAATAAGCTATCTGTGTAATACTTGTCATCGTAATCATATGCTATTGTTTTTTCTTTTTAGATGAGAACATGGATAGAATTCTTCCCGTTACGAAAAAACCTCCAGAAATGTTGAGCGTCCCAACAAATACGGCTAAAAATCCGATAATTAAATTCACATAATCATCCGATGCTACTTGGTTCATCACGATGATGGCACCAACCAAAATAACTCCGTGAATTGCATTCGCACCTGACATTAAGGGCGTGTGCAAAATAGCTGGTACGTTTGCAATAATTTCTATTCCGAGAAATACGCAAAGTACGATAAAATAAAGTGGGGCTAAATCACCCTGTAAAAATTCAAACATAGTGTATCTATTAAATTGATATTCAAAAAACGCTTCTCATTCGAAGGTTTGTAAATGCAATGGTTTATTTTATAAATGAAAGAACTCGTTCGTGAACCATTTCTCCGTTATTCATCACCAAACAACCTTCATATAAAGGATCTGCTTGAATGTTTTCGGTTTCAACCCATTTCAAATGTTTTAAATAATTGAAATAATTGGTTGAAAGTAACTGAGAAGAAGTTGCTGAAAGTTCTCTTGCCAAATGTGAGTTTCCAATGATAACAACCCCTTGGTGATTGATTTTCTCGTTGTCTTTCGTTAAAACACAATTTCCTCCTTGTTCAGATGCCAAATCAATAATCACAGAACCTGGTTTCATTTTATCGACACTTTCCTTTTCAATCAAGATTGGTGCTTTTCTACCTGGTATATTTGCTGTAGAAATAACGATAGAAGCTTCCGAAACGTGTTTGTCAATTAACTGTTTTTGACGTTGGATGAAATCTTCCGTTTGTTCAACTGCATATCCACCGGCTTTTTCGTTTTCTACTGCTCCTTCTACTTCAACGAATTTAGCACCTAAACTTCGTACTTCTTCACCAGCAGATTTTCGCACGTCAAACGCTTCTACAATTGCCCCTAAACGTTTTGCAGTTGCAATGGCCTGAAGTCCAGCAACACCAGCGCCAATAACCAATACTTTCGCCGCTTTGATCGTTCCTGCTGCTGTGGTAAACATCGGCAACACGGAAGTGTGCAAATCAGACGCTTTTAGAACCGCTTTGTAACCAGCCAAAGAAGCCATGGAAGACAAAACGTCCATCGATTGTGCTTTTGATGAACGTGGCATCAAATCCAAACTAAACAACTTGATGTGTTTGTTTTCATACGCAGCTAAAAGCTCTGGTCTGAAAAGTGGATTCAAAATTCCGATCAACATTTTATCGGCAGTAATCTCCAACTGAGCTTCCAGCGGATTGATAAACAGAATTACATCTGCTTGATTCACCAACTCAGCTCGCGAAAGAATTTGCGCACCAACTTCCACATACATTTCATCTGAAAACCCAGCGCTATGTCCAGCGCCAGCTTCAATTAAAACAACATATTCAAGTTCTTTGATGACTCTTTTCGCAACGATTGGTGTCATGCAAATGCGCGACTCTCCAGCTTGCTCTTTTAAAATTCCTATTTTCTTCATACTTTATTAAATGGAAAAAACAACCTACTCGATGAGGTCTTCTGTGAATAATTTTTGAAAGGTATTGAACATCCTAAGTTGTAAAAATACAAACATGTCGATTTTTTACGATCTGAAATGTGAATAGATTCGTTTATTCTCTTGGGAAAATAAGCTTCTTGGAATACGTAAACGCTATTCTTCATTCATCGAACTTTTAATCGCAAAATAATTTGTTGTTTCCAATCTATTTAAAATGGCGAATGAGTTAGCGCAAAAAATGAAAAATCCTTGTTTTCAATTTGCTACAAAATTCATTAATTCAAATGCTTTGCGATTTGGTTGTTGACAAATGTAATCATATCCTTTTAAAAATTAGAAAATAAAATAAAATATTTTATAGATTAATTAACCTTTAAAACAGATTGAAAACCAGCAAATTAAAGACTTTAGGCTTGATCTTTATTTTCACTTTCTTTTGCGAAATAATGTTTTTGTCTGAAAAGAATCAGAATTACACCGCTTGAAATTGAGAAATCGGCAATGTTCCAAACTGCAGGAAAAATGGCTTTTCCTCCTAACCATGGAACCCAAGAGGGCCAATACACATTGAACTGAAACATGTCAACCACGTTCCCAAACAAAAAGCCTGTCTGTCTTGTTTCAACCTTTCCCCAGAAAGTTCCACAATCACTCCAGATTCCAGATCCTTCGTGTAAATTGTAGGAGTAACAAGGTTCATAAACAAAAATGTAATCGTAAAACATCGAATCAATCAAGTTGCCTAAAGCACCTGCAAATATCAATCCGATGACGATTAAAAATTCTAATTTAGCTCCTGCTTTGGATTGTTTCATCCAATAATAAGCCAGACCAACAATGGCGGCAATTCGGAAAAGGCTCAAAGCCAATTTCCCCCAGATACCACCTCCAAAAGTGGTACCGAAGGCCATACCCGGATTTTCTACATACACCATTCTGAACCATTCACCAAGTAGGTTAATAGGCTCATTGTCAAAAGTTGTTTTAACCCAAATCTTCAAACACTGATCTAAAATTAAAATCAATGCAACGATTATTCCGACAATGGCGATATTTTTTCTCATTTATTTCTGAGCATTTTTAGCATCAATACTTAATGTAGCATGAGGCACCAAACGCAATCTTTCTTTTGGAATTAATTTTCCAGTTACCCTACAAAGTCCGTATGTTTTGTTCTGAATACGAATCAATGCATTTTGAAGATTTTGAATAAACTTCTCTTGTCTTAAGCTCAATTGTGCAACTTCTTCTCTCGATAAAGTCTCTGAACCATCCTCCATCATGTTGAATGTTCTTCCAGTATCGTCTGTTCCATTGTCGTCTCTATTCGACAAAGAGTTTTTCAACATGTCGTAATCAGATTGAGCTTCTTTCAATTTCTCGTTAATCAATTCTTTAAACTCCTCGAGTTCAACATCTGTATATCTTGTTTTCTCTACTGACATAGCTATTCAAATTTAAATTATGTGAATTTCTTCCCACCTTTTTAATTGTCGCAAATATAATCCAAAAAAAATGGATTTGACCATCCGGCGAGCGTGTTTATTAACAATTTTAATGATTTTTCTCAGTTTTCCAACTCCCTGTCTAGTTCATTTAAAATTTAAGTGAATCTTTCTTATATTTACCTGATGAAATGGAGTTCAAAAAAAAGAATGAAATGCTTGATAAAATCCATTTCGGCCATGAACTATTTTTAAAATTAAAACAACCATGAAAAGAATATATCACTTAAGCTCGTGCAATACTTGCCAAAGAATAATCAAAGAACTTAATCCTTCTTCAGAAGTTGAATTGATCGATATTAAAAAGGAAAATATTGATGCCAAAACCTTGGATTGGTTGAAAAAGAAAGTTGGTTCTTATGAGCAATTGTTTTCTCGTAGAGCGGTAAAATTTAGGTCAGAAGGTTGGAACGAAAAAGAACTTTCTGAATCGGATTACAGAGATTTGATATTGAAGGAATATACCTTTTTGAAAAGACCTTTTATGATTTACGATGAGCAGGTTTTCATCGGAAATTCGAAGAAAGAAGTCGACGCTGCGAAAGTTGCTTTTAATCAAAAATAGTTCAAGTCAAAAAAATCATTCCATGAAAAAATTAGCAGGTTTACTATTCCTTTTTATAGGTTTAACGATCAACGTGAATGCACAACTTAAAGAAAGTCAGCTTTTAAAAATCGAAAGTCAAGTTCTGAAAATCGATCAAGAACCTAATTTAAAATCGTACAGCGTTCCCGCTTCAGAGATTGCAAAAGATAAAAAGCTCAATACCGAAGAGCAAGTTGTTGTTTTTAAAAACAAGAATAAAATCATCAAAATCGAATACAAATCGAATACAGGTCAAACATCTGAATTTGAGTCATTCAAGATTTACACAAGTAAAGGTAAACCGATTTATATCGAAAAACAAACGAAAGAAATCATCCATGCAAGACCGATCAATGGAGAGCCAAAAACCTTTGAATACCTTATCAAATCTAAATCGCACATCGCAAATTGGAAGAAAAACCAGTTTGAATATGTGCTCTGGAATGAAGATACTGGGAAGTATGAAGAAGTGAAAGGTGAGATGAAAACGACTATTTTTATGAGTGACAAAGTGGAGGTTGAACGAATTTTGAGGTTGAGTAGAACTGTAGATCGTTAAATTCGTAATCGCTAGTATCCAAAATCATAGAAACGATTATCGCCCCAAAAATGATTTTGTTACTTCTTCCAAGGTCAAAAAGTAACCAAAAGGACCTTGTTGCAAGGGGCTACGCATTGTCCTTCACTTCGCAGGCTGCGTGATTTCGATGAAAAATCGAAACCGGATAATGCTAATGTCCAGATTTAGGATATCGCGGAGATCTTCTGAGGAAATCTTGCGCTTGCAAGATTTAGCTTCGAATAAGATTATTGTTGAAAATCAAAAAGATTTCTTCTTCTGGAACGGTTTCGGAAAGACAGGTTGTTGATCTTGGTGTCAAATTCTCAAAAGATTTAATCGTTATACTCATCGCGCTTCAAGCGCTCTTTAATTTCTTTCAGGTTTTGTGCTTTCTTCTCGTCGCGCATGTCTTTTGCGGTTTTGGTAAAGTACTTGTGAAGTGTCAAGAATTTAACTTGAATTTCATCCCAAGCTCGATCACTATCGATTTTTCCGTGTTCTCTTAATTCCAATCTCAAACGGTCGGCAATTTCGTGGAAATCTTCTCTTCCGAGATAATCTAAGTCGGCATCGCACATAATTTCCTCCAAGTTGTTTTTTGGTTTATGTGGAATTTGAGTTACGAAAATCAATTCTTTAATTTGTTCGATGTGCTGTGGCGAATAGCCATAATCTGGAAGAATTTCTTCCGCCATGCGTGCTCCAATTGGTTCGTTGTGCTCATATTGCTCCACAAAACCTGCATCGTGATACGTTGCAGCAGATTTCAGTAAGAAAAGTGCTTCATCCGTAATTCCTTCAGACAATGCCAAGCGCTCAATGGCGTCACAAACGTCCTTCGTATGTGCAATACTGTGGTAATGTAGCTTCGGAGAAAGTTGTTTTTCTAGCACCCGAATGATATGTCTCTCGGCTTTATAATAGTTGATTGTTGAGTAAAAATGCAAATTCACAATCTCCTTGAATTTTTCATTCGGATAAAGTCCTTCACCATTCACAGAAAGTTCAGGTTTGATTCGGTCCACGGTATACATGTCAATCAATTCTTTCGATTTTGACTTCACTTTTCCTCTGAACGTGCATAAAAAATAAGGTTCTATAAACTTAAAGGTATTTCCAGAAATAGTTACTTTTCCAGGTTCTCCCAGCATCTCCATGCGGTGTGCCTCGTTTACGGTTGAACCCCAAATATCATACGCTAATTTTTCTGAACCAATTACACCTGCTGTTACTTCACCTGTATTGATTCCCAGGCGTAAATCCCAAACAATTCTACCGGATTCTTTAGCCTCTTTTTGCATGATGCGCATGCTTTCTTGAATTTGCAAAGCGGCTAAACATGTATCAATCGGATTGGTGTTGTTTTTAACAGGTACACCTCCGGCACACATGTATGCATCGCCCATCGTTTTAATTTTTTCTAGATTGTTTAAAACGATAATTTCATCAAATTTTCTGAAATAAATATCCAATTCATTCACCAATTCGGTTGCATTCATTTTCTGAGCACTCTTGGTAAATCCAACAAAATCAGTGAACATGACTGAAACAGTTGTATACGCACGCGCACTAGCTCTTCCTTTTGTTTTTAGCTCTTCGTAAGTGGACTCTGGAATGATATTTTTCAAGAATTTTTCCGTTTTTTCCTTTTCTACTTCCAGTAAGTTTTTTTGCCTTTGCAGCAAATTATTCTTGGTGACAATCGTTCTTTTTTGCTTTTCAATCTCGGTGTTTTGCTCACGGATTTCACTTGTTCGTTCTGCAATTTTCATTTCCAGTCGAACTTGTTCTCTTCGTTCGTTGTCAATTCTCTTGCGGATATAGATCAATACCAAAATTCCAATTATGATTGCGAAAGCAACCCAAAACCAAACCGATTGCCAAAATGGAGCAGCAACTTTAATTTTTAAAGAAGCAGGATGAATACTCCAAACGTCATTGGCCAAACGGGCATATACTTTTAACGTGTAATTGCCTGGCTGAAGCAAGGTAAAATGAATTTGATTGAAATTTCCGATGAAGATTTCTCCTTCATCCGATCCTTCCAAAACATACTTATATTCAATTAGTTGCGGGTTACTCAAATCCGTTGGCATAATCTTGATGGTAAAGCTTCGCTGTTTATAGCCTAGTTCGATGGCGTCGGTATTGGAAATGCTTTGCTTCAAAAAATCACTTTCACCTGGATGAATCCAATCGCCATCCAATTTGAATTTTAAAATTCGAACATCTACATTTTTACTAACGTTGTATAAATTCTTCGGATTGAAATAATTGAAACCATAAATTCCACCAAAATAAAAATAGCCATTGCTCGCCTGTAAATAGGCTCCTTGATTGAATTCATTACTCATCAAACCATCTACTTCTGAGTAGTTTTGGATCAAACGAGTTGCTGGGTTGAATTTCGAAATTCCTTTGTTGGTGCTGATCCAAAGTGTACCCGATTTATCGACTAAAATCCCATAAATTACGTTGTTGGGCAAACCGCGTCTTTTGTTATAAACCCAGGTCTTTTTTTCTTTGACATTTAATTTTACAATTCCCGAGCCCATGGTTCCCAGCCAATAAACATCTTCTGATATTTGATTGATGTTGGTAATATAATCTTTGGTTGCTTTTAAAATAAGTGGATTCAAAGCAGCAGGTACGATTTCGATTTTTCCGTTCAGTTCTTGTAAAACGTTCAATCCACCAGCGCTGGTTGCAAACCACATTTGACCCTTGTTGTCTTTATACGCAACCCGACAAACTCCCGGAGTAATGGTGTTTTTTGGATTTTGAGGATCATTTTCAAATACCCGAAATGAATTCTCTGCTTCGTCGTATAAAATGACACCACCTCTTGTGGCCAAAAAGTACTTTTTTTCTTTCCACCAAGCAATTCTATAAATTCGATCAAAATTGGATGGATTGGATACTTTTTGATAATCAATCTTCGTGTAAAGATAATCAGTTGGCGTTATTTGCAACTTATACAAACCATCTGTCGTTCCAACAATCAACTCATTTTCATTGATTACGTGCATGCTTAGAATCGACGTTTCTAATATCTCGCGCTCGTTGTATCCTTTTCTATTTTTAAAAAAATGTCTGAACTTTCCTGTTTTTTGATCGTATTGAGAAACCGCATTGTCTGTTCCAATGAAAATGTATTTATGGTTTGGATCTTCTGCAAAACTCCAAACATTGGAAGCTTGAATTCCATTGGACTGATCTGCCGCTGGTCCAATTCCGATAAATCCAATGTTGATTGGATCAAAACTCCCCAAACCTCTATTCGTACCTACCCAAAAAACGCCAGACTTGTCCTTAAACAATACGTTAATCGAATTGTTCAAAAGACTGTTTTGCTGCAACGCATCGTAATTATTTGAATAAATATGAACGTTTCCATTTTGAAAAGAAACTGTTAATAAACCCTGTGTTTCAGTTGCTAAAAAGTATGAATTTTCAGACTCAATGATGACGTCTGAAATAGAAACCATTCCATACATTTGATCCAGTTCAGGCAAGAAAGCTTGAACTTTATGGTTTTCCTCGTTGAGTTGAAACAATCCCTGGTTGGTAGCCAAAAGCCACTTTTTTGCAGAAATTCTTTTCATGGCATTCACGATTAAACTACCTGGCTTTTTAGCCGTAATTTGAATCGTTCTGGTGTCGCCAGTTTTACTATTGATTTTAAAAAGTCCACGATCTTCTGTTCCAACGAACAAGTAATTGTCATCTGCAAATTCAATAAAGTTGATTTTCTTAGAAGGAATCTGATTTTTTTTAGAAGTTATTTTCTTTGTTTTGATGTCAAACATGAAAATTCCATTGGAAGCACTTGCAATCCAAATATTCCCATTTTTATCCTCCGCTAAACTTTGAATTTGAAGAGCACTGTTGTTTTCAACGCTATAATTTGAGAATTTTTCAAGGTGGGAATCGTAACAAATCAAACCGTTGGACGAACCAAACCAAAGCATGTTGTTTTTTCCTAAAATAGAAGTATGGATGTATTCATTGCTGATTCCTTTGGTGTTGTCTGAAGTGAAATTTTCAAAACTTTGTCCATCAAACCGATTCAAACCATCTTGCGTGCCAATCCAAAGCGTACCGACCTCATCCTGAATAATTGAAGTAACGACACTTTGAGACAAGCCATTGGTAAGCGTATAGTTTCTAAATCGGTAGGAGTTTTGAGAAAAACCCAGAAAAAATACCGCAATAAAAAACAAGGTGAGTAACTTTCTCATAGTCCTTCAAAGGTAATAAACACATCTCAATCTTTCTGTTAATTTGCTTCGAAAAAAAGAATCAGTCGTTTTAAATCAAAAAGAATCCCAAACAATTTATGAGAAAAACCACAATTCAAAGGCAAACGATTCTTCTATTTCAAATTATAAGTAACTTCGTCTTTTAAGTTTACATCCTATAAAAGTCACAAACATGCAGTCTGGCACTCCGAAGATATCCGTCATCATCTCTTTTTACAACAAAACTGAGCTTTTGAAATACATTTTTGCTGGACTTGAAAAACAGACTTTTACAGATTTTGAAGTGATCATTTCAGATGATGGTTCGCGAGAATCGGAAGTTGCTTTGGTGCAAGAATTAATGGCAAATTCACCTTTGAAATCACAACACGTTTGGCACGAAGATGCTGGGTTTCGGAAAAACATGATTCTCAATAAATCGGTTGTTCATAGCCAAGGAGAATACCTTGTTTTTATAGATGGTGATTGTCTTCCACATCCAAAATTCTTAGAAGAACATTGGGATTTAAGACAAAAGAAAGTAACCGTTGCTGGAAGAAGAATTAATCTTTCGGCCAACATCAGCAGTCAAATTTCCGTTGATAAAATCAAAAGTGGTTATTTAGGCGGAAAAATCACCTACGACATTGTGATGGATGCGATGCGAAATAAAAATCCACATTGGGAAAACGCGATCCGAATTCAAAACAAGTTCTTAAGAAAAGTATTTCTAAAAGTAAAAGACAAAGGAATTTTAGGCTGTAATTTCGGTCTCTATAAAGCAGATTTATTAGACGTAAATGGATTCGACGAACGCTTTGTTCACCCAGGTTGTGGCGAAGATTCTGATGTTGATATTCGTTTGAGGAATGCAGGTAAGAAAACAAAAATGTACAAGCACTTAATTACTGTTTACCATATTTTTCATCCGATCTTAAATACGGAAGGTGCAGAATGGCACTTATATGAGGAGCATAAAAAAAATAAAGTTGGATTTACTCCTTTTGGGATTGTGAAAAAAGAGATTTAGTTGGGTTTCTGAATAAAATAAAAAAAGCATGTGATCCGAAGACCACATGCTTTTTCTAACATTGAAAGCTATTTCTAGCGCTTATACTTTTACTTTATTCAAATCATATTTCAAACCTGCCCATTCTACCAAGTGCAATTTCACTGTTCCAACAGGGATTTTAGCACGTACCAAAATTGGAATTCGATTTTCATCATCCGTTACCCAAAAGTTTACATCATTTTCACTTTCGAAATACTTCCCTTTTTGAACAACTGGAACGAATTTTTTACATTTGAATTTCCCTTTACGGATGTGAATTACTTCATCGCCCACAAATTTAATTTTCAGCGGCCAAACCTCATCGTCCATGAAACAATTGAATTCCACAACATCTCCTACTTTCATGTTTTTAAAATCTAAGGTTCTCGCATAGTAGAAAGAAGAAACCATGTCTTGAATTCCTATTGGAACGGTAAATTCTTTTCCTTCACCGTTATTCACCTTTTGTTTTTCGTGTTTGAATGTATAATCCTGACTTAATTTATAGCCACCTTCTTCAACACGACGAACAAACTGCCACGGAAAAATTCCTTTTTTATCGACATAACTTTCGTAAACGTCATTTACTTTAAAAAAAGCATTGAAAGCGCCGAGTGTTCTACCGGTTCCTTTTAGATGAAGCATTTCTCTATTGCCATTTTTCTTGTTGGTTTGTTTCACCTCCAAAACAGCTTCTCCAGCATCTACGAAACCATACGTTACCCGGTAACGAAGCGTTTCACCAACCTGAAAAGATTTATTATTAACTTCAGGAAGTAAAATCACGCTACTACTGGTCATCGTAAAAACAACCAAAATTAAACTGAATCCAAAAATCAACTTTTTCATAATCTATTTATTTTTAGAATTAAAATCTATTCTTTTTATTACCCTAATTACTATACTAGTTAATGTACTAAACAAAGCACATGCCAAACTAGTATTCAGTGCATTCTGAATGCAATAAAAGAATGTTAAACACGAAATTCTTTCTTACAATAACGCTTTTTAAAGCGATTTTATTACTTTTGGGAATAAATCTAATTTCCCATACTTATGACACTTCGAGCAAATCTAATTATTACTGCTTTAGTTCTTATCATACTACCAATACCTTTACAAGCTCAATTTACATACCTAGACATAAGTCTCGGCAACCGCTTTACGAACATTAGCGGTGATAAAAACTTTAAAACGAAATACGATCAAACGAACATTCAAATTAATGGACTTTGGAGATTCAAAAGATATTTTGGGATAGGAGCGACGGCATCAGTTCCTGTTAGAGAAGGCGGTACATACAGACTTAAAGTAGCAAGAAAATATCAACCTATTGTTATACCGCACTCTTACGGTCAAAGTAATTTGGACTTTAAATATTATTTTACAGAATCTACAAAAGTTGCTTTCAACGGGCGAATCTATGGTGGAATAAAAGGAAATTTTTATCTGGATGGACGAATATCTATGTTCAGTATGACTGAAAACTTATCTTTTACCAATTTGGGAAAGAAGTATAGTGAAACCAATAAATTCAGTCAGATTGCTCCAGGGTTTTCCGTTGGTCTGAATCCTCATTTGGGAAAATACCTACACATGAATCTTAATTTGAGTTGGGATTTTTACACATACAAAGACATTGGATTTAAAAATGGGAATACCTCAAAAAAAGATACGTATTACATAGAATCTGCTGAGTCGAATATTGGTTCATTCAAGTTTAAAAGTCAAGTTATTGAAAAAGCGACAACTTTCTCGTTTAACTTCGGCTTGGGGTATAAGTTCTAATCGCTTGAATTATAGCTTAAAGAGAAACCATTTTTAAAAAATTACATCCTTTCTTGTAGTGTAAGAAAAGAAATATACGATTAAAAAAAAAGAATAAAAAGCCTTAAAACGAGTGTTTTTATTATAAATCAACTGTATTATAACGGATTTCATTACTTTTGACAAACAAAACTAATATTACTTTTTATGAATCATAGAGCAAATCTACTTATTGCTTTGATAGCACTTTTCTTTTTACCAACCTCTCTTCATGCTCAGTTTACTTACGTAGACGTAACTTTAGGAAATTCTTTTATGAATGTATATAAAAGTGGGTCTAAAAAATCAAAGTACGATCAAACAAACCTTCAAATCAATGGGCTATGGAGGTTCAGAAGAAATTTTGGTGTGGGAATCACTGCTTCAGTACCGATAAGAGAAGGCGGTAGATATTACCTCTTGACTAATCAGTCAAGTGGACTTACAAAACATTCCTATGATTTGAAAGGTCTAGACTTAAAATATTATTTTAGTGAGTCAATGAAAATTGCTTTTAATGGGCGAATCTATTTTGGAGTGAAAAATAATTATTATGTTGACGGCCGCATTTCTATGTTTAGCACTACGGAAAACCTATCGTTTATCATGGGTGGTAAAACGTATACTGAAAATAATAAATTTAATCAACTTGCTCCTGGTTTTTCAGTAGGTTTGAATCCACACATCGGAGAAAATATGTATTTTAACCTCAATTTAGCTTGGGACTTTTACAAATACAAAAATCACGGATTCAAAAATGGAAATAGTGGCATTCCTGAAGCATACATCCTTCCGAATGGATCCTTTTCTGAACTAATGGCATTTAAAAGTCCAGTTAGTGATAAAGCACTCTCTTTCTCGTTTAATATCGGGTTGGGTTATAGATTCTAAAAGAAACAGATGACAAATAAAAACTCCATATTCATTATTTACTTGGCGAGCTGCTTGATTTCATTTAGTAGCTCTGCTCAATTCACGTATTTGGATGCCGGTTTGAGTTTTTCTAATGTAACATTAAACGCCAATCGAAAAGTTTCAGCCTTAGCGCAGGTGACGGCACTTAATACGGGAAAACTACATTTCGGTGCAATGCAAAGATTTAACCAGTATTTTGCTGCCGGAATCGATATAGGCCTTCCAATTGCTCAAAAAAGTAAATTTACCTTGAAATTTGCAGAAGCAGGAAATCCGTATAGTGGAGTCTCTAGTGTGTATTTTGATGAAGATACCGAAGAACGATATAAACCACAGAAGTTCGATTATAATTTCAGACAATCAATTCAAATCGGATTTATAGCAAGAGCATTTCTGAATGGAAATACCAACTTGTTTTTAGATTTAAGAATTTCAGCACTGAAATTAAAAGAAGAATTTGTGTTCCAACGAATTGCTAGACCTTCTGTAAACACGGGATATTCGTATGAGTATCGTCCTCCAATAGCAGCAGTAAATATCCAAGAAAATCACCAGAAACTTTTAATAATACCTGGATTTGCTTTGGGTTGGCAACCTCATATAGATGATCGATTTTTCATTAACTTTAACCTCGCATTTGATTTTTACAGCATGAAAGACGAAAGTTTCTCCTATTGGGTTCCTTATTTAACACGATCAAACTCACAAGGGTCAACTACATACAGTGTTCGACTTGCGAGTCAATTAACAAAAACAAAATTAGCTAAAACAGCAACAATCCGTTTCGGAATGTTTATTTAATAAACACCTATGAAAACAAAGAAATCAATACTCTATTTATGCCTTCTGTCTTGGATCATTCCTTACAATGGCGTTGCTCAGTTTACCTATTTTGATGTTGGAATTACACAAGCGAAAGTATTAATCATGGGAAAGAGTTTAAAAGATACGCAAACAAAAATTCTGTCAACCGAATTTCATGTTGGAGGATTATGGCGATTTGCACGCAATTTTGGAGTTGGCTTAGATGCAGGAATTCCAATGACACAAAAAAGCAAGGTCGATTATAGAGATGCTTATTATCGGAATAATTTTGTACTGGGTAATTTAGAAGAGAGATATAAACCGCAGAAATTTGATTACTCCTTTGAGCAATCTGCGCGACTAGCACTAATCGGAAGAATTTATTTTGGTGTTAACTACAACTGGTTTTTAGATGCACGACTTTCTACAGTGAAATTGAAAAGTAATTTTGAAATGGAGCGAATTGCCCAAGAAGCAGAAAACCCCGGAAGTAATTATTCTTATAGACCAGCCATAGTAGCGGTATCCATTCATGAAAAACACGATCAACTTCTAATCGTCCCAGGTTTTGCCATCGGATTTCAACCACATCTCGGCAAACGTTTCTTTATGAATTTTAACGTTGGTTTTGATTTTTACACCTTTAAGGAAAATAATTTCTCCCACGCGATTCCTTGGTCGGCTTACTATTCTTTATATGGCGTATACGAAAGTGTAATTGAACGTGTTATAACCTTTACAAGTCCGCCAGCAGAAACTAAAATGTCACTATCAGCTAGCGTGAAATTCGGAATGTTCTTTTAATAAATAAATTACCTGTCAACATATAAAGTCAGTTAATTGACTTAAAAATAGTTTACTTTGCAACACTCTTAAGGATTGTTATATTTAAAATCTTAAAATAAAAACAAATGAAAAACATCATTCTAATTGCTCTATTTGCAAGTGTGCTCAACTTTGGATCAGCACAATTATACTATACCATCAAATCTGAACCAGACTCTTGTGTGGTGAAAGTGAATGGTCAAGAAGTGGGATATACTCCCTATCGTCATAAATACAATTGGGGTTCAACGGCTGTAAACAATGAAGTCATCTTCTCTGTGGAAAGTCCTGGATTCGCAACGTGGTCTGAAACATTAACCAAAAAACCAAAAGATTTTAACCAAGTTAGAACGGTTATTTTAGAACGAGAATTCAAAAAAGTAAATTATGACTCATCGGATGTTGTGATCGCTTTTGATAAATTACTAGCTGATTTCGCGGAAGGAAGAAAGATCGGTGAAATTCACAAATCAAACGGAACCATTGAAACCATGAAATGGGAAGGTTCAACAAAAGTTGGTGACAAAGATTTCGAAAGAAGATTCTATGACATCGCTTCCAACATGGGACTTCAAACTCCAATCACCAAAAACAATGCGCTTTTTGCTGGTGAAGATTCTAAAAAACCAATGTTACCAAAATACATCATTGGTGCACAAATTGTAGACTTAAATGTTACCGTAAGATTTGACAAAAAAGACAAATTGAAAGCAGGAGCTTATGTTGCAACGAACAACATTAAAATTATTTGGAAAGTATTGGACAAAACAACTGATAAAGTAGTTTACAGTTTTGATTCAGAAAATACGATTAAAACAAGAAACAGCAGTTTATACTACCAAAATAAGAATTTGCTAAGTTCTTATGAGAGCACCTTGGTAGATTTATTTAACGATCCAAAATTCATAGAATTAATTAAAAACTCTAAGAAAACAAGTACATCAACTGATAACACTCCTGCTTCTGATGCAATGAAAATGGTTATTAATACCATTAAAACTCCTGCTTTTAAAAGCCAAAGTGAAATGATAAAACATGCGAGTGATGCTTGCGTTACCATTGTAACTGATGCTGGTCACGGAAGTGGAGTTATTTTTGACGCTCGTGGATATATCATGACTGCTTATCACGTGTTGGAAGGTGTCAACAAAATAAAAGTAGTATTTGCTACTGGAATTGAATTGGATGCAATTTTGGTTTCTTCAAGCCCTAAAAATGATTTAGCAATCATCAAAATCCCTGGAAAAGGATTCAAAGCCTTGGCTATTTCTGGGGATGAAGTAACACTTGGAGATGAAGTTTTGACCATTGGTACACCTGCTGACGTAGATTTAGGTCAAAGTATTGCGAAAGGAATGATCAGTGGAAAACGTTCTATTGAAGAATTGACTTATTTGCAAATTAATATGGCGGTAAGCCCAGGAAATAGTGGTGGTCCGTTGATTAACGACAAAGGTGAAATCATCGGGATTATCCAGAAAAAAATAGTTGGTAAAGGAATCGAAGGAATTGGGTTTGCGGTGCCAGTTGAGACCATTAAAACTTCTCTTAATATTGAAGTGAAAGAATAATGCAGTGCATAAGTAAATCGATTCTTTCGTTTTTAATAACTTTTTTTTAAGAATCTGATTTCAGATTTTCCAATTGGGAATCCGTAACTTGTGCATCTCTTATTAGAATTTTTTAAATGCCGTATAGAGAAAATGGATTCTTTATGCGGCATTTGACTTTCAATTCGTTTAACTTTTAAAAACAATAACAACATGCTCAATTTCGAATACAACAACCCTACTAAAATTGTTTTTGGGAAAAATCAATTAGAAAAACTTCCTGCATACATTAAAAGTGCTACCGATTCTAAAAAAGTATTAATTGCTTTTGGTGGTGGAAGCGCTGAGAAAATTGGTCTTTTAGATCAGATTAGAGCTGTACTTTCTGATTTCGACCTGATAGAATTTGGTGGAATTGAAGCCAATCCAGAATATGAAACCTTGATGCAAGCAGTTGAAGTTTGCAAACGTGAAAAAATTGAATTCATCCTAGCCGTTGGCGGTGGATCTGTGATTGACGGTGTGAAATTTATCTCCGGAGCTGCAAAATATGAAGGAAATCCATGGCACGTATTGACCAGAGAAACGGACGATATTTTTACAGAAGCAATTCCTTTTGGAACCATTTTAACCATTCCAGCAACAGGCTCAGAAGCTAATAGTGGTGCAGTAATTAGCAGACAAGAATTGAAAGAGAAACGCTCTATGGGTGGACCATTATTTTTCCCTCAGTTTTCTTTCATCGATCCTAGTTTATTGGCATCTCTTCCAGAAAGACAAATTGCAAATGGAATTGTAGATGCTTTCATGCATACCTTGGAGCAATATTTAACACATCCTACAGATAATTTATTGCAAGAAAGAGAAGCAGAAGCAATTTTGATGACCTTGATTGAAATTGCACCAAAAGTGATCAAAGATCCTAGTAATTATGTACTTGCTTCGAATTTATTTCGTTGCGCAACGCACGCATTAAACGGTAATTTACGTTGTGGTGTTCCAACTGATTGGGCTACGCACGCAATTGGACACGAACTAACGGCTTTGCACGGCATCGATCACGCACGAACGCTTTCCATCATCATGCCAAGACTTTGGGAAGAAATGTTTGAACAGAAAAAAGAAAAGTTAGCACAATACGGACAACGCGTTTGGAATCTTTCTGGTGACGATGTAGCAAAACAAGCAATTGCTCAAACAGAAGAATTTTTGAGATCTTTAGGAATCAAAACCAAACTTTCAGAATATCCAGTTGATTCCTCAGAAACAGCTGCTATCGTTCGCAAGCGATTTGAAGAAAGAAATTGGATAGAATTGGGAGAAAATAAATCCATTCGACCAGAAAATGTGGAACGAATTGTTAACAATTCCATCTAAATCTTATTTATTTTATAAAATTCTGTTAAATACTTACCTCGGTAACTACCTTGTGTGTATCTTTGACACATCAAGTTCAACTTGAAACAATACGCATAGTAGTAGTAGTTAGTAGTATATAGTTTAGTTAGTTAGAAAAAGCTGTGAGATTCTCAAAATCTCACAGCTTTTTTGATTTAAGGAAGTTGTTTTTTGTCCTACTTTTTAGTAACAATCAAATCCACGCAACGATTCAACACAATCTGTGTTATCCTGCGGTTGAATTCTTTACTCATCTCCAGATATGCTCCGTATTCTTCCAAGGTAAAGTGGCCAATCACCATTCCCATAATCTCTCTTTTGAATGCTTGATCATTGGTAAAGATTCCGGTCAAGGTAGTTTCTTGTTTCCCTTTAGAAAGTTTCGACAAATCGATTTTTGAAGTCAACAATTTGTTTTGCAAATGCGCAAGCAGTAAATCACTTTGCATTTTTATAATTGGACGCAAAACCTTATTTTGAAAATCTTCAGCAGGTGTAGAAATTCCTTTTAAGATCTTTTTTGGCAATTCGGGACGTATTTTTTGATTCTCTATCATCTTCTTTAAATTTTATAGGATATGAAACAACTGGAATTCCTATTCTTGTACTTTTATGTAAAAGTGGGAAATAAGCCATTATCAAAATTTATCTTTACATAAATTTAGGAATATTCACACCAGATTGATTCGTTATCTACTTACTTAAGATGATTTAAAAATCACGAATATCCGATGAAAAGAATTTAAAATGAGATCAAGGATTTCTCGACGCAAAAGCATCATCAAACTCTTAAATTCATTGAAATATAAATCTCAATTTTACAATCGAACTCAGGTTAGAAGAAGACAATCTGACAAGAGAGGAAATCAAGAACAACATTGATTTTTCACTGAATATCAATCGCCAAAATAAAAGTTTTTCAAATAAAGACTCAATCAGTTTAGGAGAGAAAATTTTACAAAATTAAAATCGGGAATGTTAAATAATAGTGAGTTAATCGGAAAATATCCGATTTAACTAGAAATATTTGTACATTTGTAAGGAATAGATAGTATAATCGGAAAATATCCGATTTAGATATTTAAAAACAACAAGATGAATTTTAGAAGAAGGTTGAGAAATTATACAGAAGCACCCATAACACATTCCGTTGTTATGGAAATGCTCAGTGAATACAATAGACCAAACGATAAAATATCAGAATTGTTGAGAAGCGGTCAACTCACTGCATTGCGAAGAGGTTTGTATGTTGCAGGGCCAGAATCTGATTTACCAATTCCAGATGCATTGTTATTGGCAAATCATTTACGAGGTCCCAGTTATGTTTCCCTTGAATCTGCATTATCCTATTGGGGAATGATTCCTGAACGTGTTTTCGAAGTCAGTTCAGTTACCATCAAAACCGCAAAAAATTACAATACACCGCTTGGTCGCTTTAGTTATCGGCATTTAGCAACTCCCTATTATTCTTTTGGAGTTCAGCGTGTGGAACTTGCGCCTCAACAAATGGCGATGATTGCTTCACCAGAAAAAGCAATATGTGACAAAATTGTTTTAACTTCAGGTGTCTTGTTGAGAAGTATCAATCAAACACAAGATTTTTTGATGGAAGATTTACGGATCGATATCGAGCAACTGCAAAGTTTATCGATTTCCACCATAGAATCTTGGCTAGAAGATGCACCGAAAAGAAGCAGCTTGCAAATGCTTGTTAATACATTGAACGCCTTATGATGAAAGAATGGATTGCTGAATATCAGCCCAAAAACGAAGACGATGTTCTTTCAGCAATGAGAGAAATTATGCAAGAAATCGCGCTTGCCGGTTTGTCACGAACCGATTTTTTCAAAAAAGCAGCATTTTATGGTGGAACAGCTTTGCGCATATTTTACAGTTTGGATCGGTTTTCCGAAGACCTGGATTTTTCCTTGTTGGAAGCCGATTCAAACTTTTCATTAGAACCTTATTTCGTTGCAATCTTAGATGAGTTTACAGCGCAAGGAATGTCAGTAACGATTCGTGAAAAAGATAAGAAAATAGAAACCGCGATCGAATCAGCATTCTTAAAATCAGAAACCATTTGGAAAGAATTGATTCTAGAAGACATCGTAAGACAAACAGGAATCAAATCAAATAAATCTGTCAAAATTAAAATCGAAGTCGACCGTAAACCACCTTTGGGATTTACAACCGAAGAAAAATTATTACTTCGGCCGTTTTCATTTTATGTGAAGTCATTCACCAAACCAAGTCTTTTTGCAGGGAAAATGCACGCGCTTTTATACCGAAAATGGAAGAGCAGAATCAAAGGGCGAGATTGGTACGACATGGAATGGTACATCCGAAAAGGAATTCCGCTGGATTTAAATCACTTTTTAAAAAGAGCAAAAGATACCGGTGATTGGCTAGGAGATTCCATCACACAAGCACAAGTTATTCAACTCTTAACCTACAAAATAAACTCGGTAAACATCGAGCAAGTGAAGGAAGATGTCATTCGATTTATTCCTGATGCAAAAGTGCTTGATATTTGGAGTACCGATTATTTTTTGGATTTGATTGGGAAATTGAAGTTTGAAGAATGAAAGTTCTTCTAAATAAAATCACTTACAAAACCCACAAACTTCCCTCCTTTTAGAGAGTTTACTTATCTTTGACACATGAACATAAATAACATCGATTCAAGCATTGAACTTCCGATTATGGAACGCTTTTATTCCATTCAAGGAGAAGGAAGGTATTCGGGAAGAGCAGCTTACTTTATTCGAGTTGCAGGTTGCGACGTGGGTTGTGTTTGGTGTGATGTGAAAGAAAGTTGGGACAATGAAATTCATCCACTTGTTAAAATTGATGAATTGGTACAAGGTGTTCTTGAAGCAAAAGCTGATTTTGTGGTAATTACAGGTGGTGAACCAGCGCTGTATGACTTAAATACCATGGTAAATGCACTTCATCAGCACGGAATCGCAACCGCAATTGAAACTTCTGGTTGTTATCCTTTAAAAGGTGCTATTCAATGGTATTGCTTCTCTCCAAAAAAATTCAAAGCTCCTTGTGAAGAAGCGTACGAGAAAGCGTCTGAAATGAAAGTGATTATTTTCAATAAATCAGATTTCAAATGGGCAGAAGAACATGCGGCGAAATTAAATTCGGCTTGTGTTTTGTACTTGCAGCCAGAATGGTCAAAAGAAGCACAGATTTTGCCATTAATTATTGAGTACGTCAAATTAAATCCGAAATGGCGCGTTTCTTTGCAAACGCATAAATACATGGACATTCCATAAATAAAAGAACCACGACATATTATGAAAAATTTTCTTCTTCTTTTCACTTCCATACTCTTGTTTTCCTGTGCAACAGCGCAACAACGCTATTCATCTAAAAACAAAAAAGCAATTCAATATTTTGAGGAAGGTTTAAAAGCCCCACAATCGACGAAAAACAAAGGTGTTTTACCCGATTATAAAGGCGGAATCGTACTTCTAGAAAAAGCAATTGAAAAAGATCCTAGCTTTTGGGAAGCACATTTATTGGCTGCTGAATTTGCAGAATATTCATTCCAACCACAATTGGCAATCCAATTTTATGAAAGCGCTTTGAAGATCAATCCAAATCACAGCATCACAAGCAGCACTCATTTTTATTTAGCAAATCTAAAATACCAAACTGGTGACTATGCAGGCGCGAACGCACTGTTGGATGTAGTCGTGAAAAACAGACAAGCAAATCCTCAATTCATCAATAAAGCACGTGAAATACAGCAATCTTGTGATTTTGCAATCCAAGCAATGAAGAACCCTACTGCATTTAATCCTACAAACATTGGCCCTGGAATAAATACAAAAGACCCAGAATACTTTCCAACACTTACCGTAGATGGAAAAACCATGTTGTTTACCCGAAGAGTTTTTGATGCACGTGTTCCAAAAAGAGAAGGTCAACCAGAAAATTACCAACAGCAACAAGAAGATTTTTTTATTGCCCACATGAACGAAAATGGAGTTTGGGGAAAAGCTGTTCCAATGCCAACCAACATCAACACCGTCAACAATGAAGGCGCTCCAACTTTAGGTCCTGATGGAAGAACTTTGATTTTTGTAGGTTGTCCAGATGCAAGTGGTCAAGACTATGGAACAGGAAGAACTGGCAAAGGAAGTTGTGATTTTTTCATCACGAAGAAAATGGGGAGTCGCTGGTCAGATCCAATCAACTTACCAGGAAAACCAAATACTCGGAATTGGGAAACGCAACCATCTCTTTCTTCTGACGGAAAAACCATGTATTTCATTCGTGGAATTAGAGGTCAGGGCGGAGAACGAAATAACGACATTTATGTAACCTATTTGCAAGAAGATGGAACTTGGGGCGAAGCAATCAAACTTCCTCCAACCGTTAACTCTCCTGAAAATGAAGAATCCGTATTGATTCACCCAGACGGAAAAACACTTTATTTTGCTTCTCAAGGTCACGTTGGTTTTGGCGGTTCAGATTTATTTATGTCTCGCATGGATGAAAATGGAAATTGGGGTCAAGCCGTTAACTTAGGTTATCCAATTAATACCCGTTTTGATGAGAACTCTCTGTTAGTTGACGCTGATGGTGAAATCGCCTACTTTGCTTCCAACCGAGAAGGTGGATATGGAGATTTAGATATTTACTCGTTTGTTTTACCTAAACATTTACGTCCAACCAAAACACTTTATTTTGAAGGTTTGGTTTACGATGCAAACACCAAAAATCCAGTACCAGGAAAATTCAAATTGATTGATTTAAAAACAGGAAAAGAAGTCATTCGTTCGCAAGCAGATTTGATTACTGGAGAGTTTATGGTGACACTTCCTTTGAATGCTGATTACGCATTAAGTGTTGAATTTGAAGGTTATTTTAACTTCTCGAAAAACTTCAACATGACCGTTCCTGACGGATTGGAAGCTTTTGCAATGGACGTTCCAATGATTCCAATTGCGAGTGAGCAAGCTATTTTATTGGACAATGTTTTCTTCGACTTGAACAAGGCTGATTTATTACCGATTTCATTTGTGGAATTGAATAAATTGAAAGATTTCTTGAATCAAAACCCAAGCTATTCAATTGAACTTGGTGGACATACAGATACGCGTGGCGATGAAAAATCCAACTTAACACTTTCTCAAAACAGAGCAAAATCTGTCGTTGATTACCTCATCAAACAAGGAATTAATGAATCCAGATTGGTTGCAAAAGGATATGGTGAAACAGTTCCGAAAATTTCGGATGCTGAAATCGACCAAATGCAATCCGTTCAGGATCAAGAAAAAGCACATGCTAAAAACAGAAGAACAGAGTTTAAAGTAATCAAAAAATGATTAATTTCTTCAGATTAATTCGCCCGATTAATTTGGTCATCATTGCCTTGACCATGTATTCCATTCGCTTTTTTTATTTCATTCTAAGCGATGCACAAGCACTTCGTTCGGGAGAACAATTTGATTTCTTCTTACTCGTTTTTTCAACTGTTTTAATCGCTGCTGGCGGAAACATCATCAACGATTACTTTGATGTTCGAACGGATCGCATCAATCGACCAGAACGATTAATTATTTCCAAGCACATCAAAAGACGTTGGGCAATCATCAGTCATTGGATTTTGAACGCAGTTGCTTTTTCGATTGCGATTTACTTAAGCTCGCGTTATCAAACGTTTTGGTATGTATTTATTCATTTGGTAACCATCAATACCTTGTGGTTTTACTCGATGTATTTCAAAAGAAAACCATTTATTGGCAATTTGATGATTGCGGTATTAACAGCTTTAGTTCCGATACTTTGCGGCATTCATTTCTATTTTCAGATTGGAATCGAAAACATTGAATCGCTTATTTTGACACCACGATCAGACTTACAAGAAACAATTGTATTTTGGAAATCATTCTTACTTAGAGATTGGCGATTTATTTATTTCTTAGCGTTTTTCGCGTTTACACTGAATCTAAGTCGAGAAATCATCAAGGATATTGAAGATGTAGAGGGCGATAAACAGATTTATGCGAAAACATTGCCTTTGACCATTGGAATTAAAAAATCTGCCATCATCGCCGGAATCATTTTAGCAATTGTACCTGTCACCGTAATCGCATTAATTCTGAGTCAAACCTCTGGGAATTATGAAATGAGTATGATCGCATTGTTGCCGATTTTCATTTCTTGCGTTTTAAATTTGATAAGTTTGATTTTACTTTCTCCAAAAAATGGAAAAATTAGAAATATCAAAGCTGCCGATTTCATCATCAAAATATCGATGCTTTCTGGAATTTTAATGCCGTTTTATTGGTGGTTTTTGATGTGATACAGAAAATAATCTAAGCTTTTAAAAAGAATGTTTCCAGATATATATATTGGTCACAGTTTGATCTTTCTTTTTGAATTTACTTTTGGTGAAAACCACTTTTTCTTTTGTTGATTTGTTTGTAATTTTGATTTGTTTTTTCAATTGACCGACCCTACTCTTATCAAGCTGATTATCTACAATATTGTATAATTGAATTCCTAAATTCCGTATCTCGAAAATAGATGCATCAAATACCGGAACTCCTTTATCAATTGATAATTTAAGTCCTTCTATTTTTTTGCTTAAAAAAGCAGGAATACTATCTATCTTCTCAGTGGAAATATCCAAATACAGTAAATTATTCAAATTTGCCCAACTGTTAGGAATTTTCGAAAGGTTTGGATCATTTATTTTTAAGGAAAATATAGACGTTAAATTCCCAATATAAGAATACGGAATTTGTCCAAATGAATTTCCAGAATAATAGGATGAATAACTTATTTCTAAGATCTTGAGGTTTTTTAAATTGAAAATAAGCGTGTCTGCCTCTACTTTTTCAAATCGAGTGTCTGAAATGTTTAAGTCAGTAATATACTTTAGCTTTAAGATAGAGGGATTATTTAAACAACTGCTGTTTGAACAATCGTAAAATCCTAGATTTTCAACATATTTGAATCCTGAAAAATCATACTGCCTATTTATTTTACCCACATATAATGCAGAGATTTTTTTCATTTCACTGAATTTACGTATCAAGTAAGACTCTGCTAAAGAATCTGTTTCTTTCAAAGTTGAATGGTAAAAGTTGGGTGAATACCTCAATACAGTTACAGATTGAAATCTACTGAAATTCACTTCCTGTCGATAACAAGAATCGATTGATTCTGGCGAAAGCGCAACTTGTAATGCTACAATATCGGTCCGCAATTTTTCTATGTCAGAATACCATTTTATAGTTCCAGTTATTTCTGTGGCATAAGACCAATTAATGGATTTTGCCTCAACTCTTTGGAAGATTAATGTCAAAAATAGCACTGCAAAAACAATCCGTTTAATATCTACTTCCATAATTACGTTTTATTACTTTTTCTAAATCGGATTCGTTCAAGTATTGAATTCTAAAACTTTGATCTTTATACCATACTTTTCCATTATATTCATAGTTGTCGACAGGAATGTTTCTTATCTTTTCCTTGTAATATTGATTCAGTTTTCTGCTTTCTTTAGGAGAGGGACCGGAAGATAAATTAGAAGAAATATAGACGTGTAAATCGAGAAATTCTTTGTTTAATAAACAGTTGTTTGGTATGCTTGGAAAGATCTCTGATCCACTAATGTCCAATCTATAAAAGTAAGGAAGTTCACATATACATTCAGGTATTTCAGCGACAGTACAATGTATTTTAATATCTCTTAATTCTTTTAGTTTATTCCAAGAGTTGGGAATTTCTATTTTTCCTTCAGTATCTTCAATAAAAATCTCTCGTAAGGTCGTCAAATTTGCCAAAGAAGACAGTGGGAAATCTTTCGACGATTGCTGGTCAAGTCTCGTGAAAATATTTACCGATTCTACATTTTTGAGGTGAAAAATGGGAGAATTAGTAGGAATTTCATATTCATCTTCATATGCCTTATTGATTTCATATGCTATATTGAGAATCCGGATGGAATCAAAGGATAAGTACGCATCATTCAGATAAGGATGGTGATTGCTGATACTAAGCATGTAAATGTGGTCGATCGTCGAAAAATCATGCTTAAATGGAGTGTTAAAAGACAATTCGGTGATGTTTTTATTCTCCCCAATTTTTTTTAAAAGTATGTATTCTGCTAAAGAATCTTCGATAGAAGTTACATTAGGATGGTTAGAATGAACATCGATCTCAATGTTATAAAGTTTAGGAAAGACTTTAAAATCAATACTCTCAAAATCAAAATGATCTCTTTCGTAAGGAGTCAGCCAGAAATTTATTTCCGTAATCTCTTCAGGATGTTCTAGAAGTTTTTTGTAGTCTGCAGAAGAATGTACAATTTGTGACTGACCATCAAAGTACGACATCAATAGCAATAATAAAATAATTGTCTTTTTCATAACTAATCTTGCCTAGGTTATCTAATCTGTATAATTCTGACAATGAATAACATTACATTTTCACAATATATGTCACCAATATAAGCATTACAATAACAAGTCAGTTAATTATTTACCAAGTAATTACAGATTACATAAACTTTAACGAAAGACTTACTTTTAAATAACAAACACTTTCAACTCCTCATACAACTCCGAAACCGGTAATCCAACCACATTAAAATACGAACCTTCGATTTTCGAAATTCCAACATATCCAATCCATTCTTGAATTCCATAACCTCCGGCTTTGTCAAATGGTTTGTAATTTTCGATGTAATAGTTAATTTGAGAATCTGATAATTCTTTGAAATAAACGTTAGTCACCACTTGAAAACTTTTCGATTTTTCTTTGCTCAGCAAATGAACACCCGTAATCACTTCGTGAAATTTTCCAGAGAGTTTACGCAACATTTCAAATGCATGTTGTGCATCTTTTGGTTTACCCAGAATTTCATTTTCTAACAAAACGATGGTATCAGAAGTAATCAAAATCTCATTGGATTTTAAACTGTCCAACAAAGCTTCCGCTTTCAGTTTTGCTAAAAAACGAGGTACTTCCCGATTGTTGAGTGAATCGGGGTAATCTTCATTCGTATCAAGGGTCCGGATTTCAAATTGAATTCCGAGACCCGATAACAATTCTCTTCTACGCGGCGATTTAGAACCTAAAATGATAGAATTTATTCCTAAATCCAACATAAAATCTTAGTTTGCAGCATTTACATTTGGTTGGATGTTTGCTCTTTCCAAATCTCTGTCAAACATATACAAACCTCCTTTATCGCCATCAATTAAGCGTAATTTATCCAAAATAGTACGCGCTTGCGCTTCTTCTTCTAATTGCTCAGAAACATACCATTGAACAAAATTATGCGTGGTGTAATCTTTTTCTTGCAAACAAATGTCAACCAAATTGTTGATACTTGCAGTAACCATCAATTCGTGCTCTAAAAGAGAATTGAAAACATTTTCCAAGGAACTAAATTCAATGGGTGGTTTTTCAATCGATGGAATTACAGCAACTCCTCCACGTTCGTTAATGAAACGAACCAATTTCAACATGTGCATGCGTTCTTCATCAGCTTGCTCATAAAGGAATTTAGCGGTTCCATTTAATCCTTGGTTTTCTGACCAAGACGCCATGGATAAATAAAATTGAGAAGATGAACTCTCTTTAACAATTTGGTCATTCAATGCGGCTTCAATACGTTTATTCATAATCAAAATTTTTCACAAAGTTAAGACAAAAGAACACATAAAAGCCTTAATTTATTGTAATTTAGCCAAACATATAGCAAGAACATGTCAAAGAAAGGAAAAGGAAATACAAAAAGATCTAGTAAGTTTAAAGGTAGCTTGATGCATTCGATTCGCAGGTTATTTGATCAATCTCCTGATGCCGACTTGAGCCTAAAAGAAATTTGTCGCGCTGTTGACATTAGAGAAAGTGAACTTCGCAAACAAACCTACAATGTTTTAAAAGAATTAACTGCTTCTGGTTTCCTAAAAGAAACGAGTCACGGAACATTTAAAGTGGATTCCAACACCAAAACTGTCGAAGGAGAAATTCAACTGACGCAGCGTGGTGCTGGATTTGTATTGACAGATAAAAATGAATCTGATATTTTTGTTGCACCGCAACATTTGAATCACGCGTTAAATGGCGACCGTGTTCGCGTAAGCATCACCAAGAAAACAGCGACCAAAACAGAAGGTCAAGTGATTGAGATTTTACAAAGAGAACGTACTCAATTTGTTGGAACCTTGGATGTGAAAGCAAAATTTGCTTTTTTCGTTCCAGATAATCAGCGAAATGGAATCGATATTTATGTGCCGAAAGAAAAAATGAACGGCGCAAAAGACAAAGACAAAGTTTTGGTGCGAATCACAGCGTGGCCGAAATCTTCTCAAAGTCCATTTGGTGAAGTGGTGGAAGTTTTAGGTTCACACGGAACCAACGATACAGAAATGATTGGAATCTTGGTCAACCAAGGACTTGAGATTAATTTCCCGCAGGAAGTGATCGCTGAAGCTGAAAAAGTAACGATGGATTTAGATCCAGAAGAAGTGAAAAAACGCCGAGATTTCAGAAACATTACTACGTTAACCATCGACCCAGTTGATGCAAAAGATTTTGATGATGCGATTTCATTGCAATGGTTGGAGAATGGAAATGTTGAAATTGGCGTGCACATCGCCGATGTAAGTCATTACGTTCAGCCAGGTTCTGCTCTAGATGAAGAAGCTTTGAAGCGTTCCAACTCCGTTTATTTGGTGGATCGCGTGATTCCCATGTTGCCTGAACAATTATCCAACATGGCGTGTTCATTGCGACCAAACGAAGACAAATTCAGTTTTTCAGCGGTTTTTGAAATGGACGACAAAGGAAAGATTTTGAATGAATGGTTTGGTAAAACCGTCATCAATTCCAATCATCGTTTTAGTTACGAAGAAGCGCAAGAAATCATTGAAGGTGCTGAAGGTCCATACAAAAAAGAGATCCTTTTCTTAGATACAATCGCAAAGATGTATCGCAAGAAACGTTTGAAAAATGGAGCGTTGAACATCGAATCAGAAGAAATGCGTTTTGAATTGGACGAGAACGGAAATCCGATCAACGTGATTTTGAAAACATCGAAAGATGCACATAAATTGGTAGAAGAATTCATGTTGCTTGCCAACAAACAAGTGGCAACGAAAATCGGTAAACCGAAAGGAAATAAAGATCCAATTCCATTTATTTACCGTTGTCACGACAAACCAGATACAGAGAAAATAGCACTTTTCAAATTGTTCATCAGCAAGTTTCACCATGAATTAAATTACAAAGGACCGGAAGATATTTCAAAAGCAATTAATGCTTTGTTGGCGGATATTAAACTGACCAATGAATATTCATTGATCCAAACGATGGCGATTCGTTCGATGTCAAAAGCGACTTACGAAACGGATAACATCGGTCACTACGGCTTGGCATTTACCTATTATACGCACTTTACATCACCCATTCGCCGTTATGCAGATTTGATGGTTCACCGCATCTTATTTGATGAATTAAGCGGACATCAACACAAATACGGAAGTAAACTGGATGACATTGCGAAACGGATTTCACGCAACGAACGTAAAGCAGTGGAAGCAGAACGCGAGTCCACCAAGTACTTCCAATCCTTGTTTATGCAAGACTATTTGGGTGAAGAATTTGAAGGAACGATTTCTGGAATTGCTGATTTCGGTATCTTCGTCAAAATGAACGACAACCAATGTGAAGGAATGATCCCCTTGATTGATATTCCAGGCGATCGTTGGTTCTTTGATTCAGAAAAATTCAGTGTTGTTGGAGCAAAAACCAAACAAGAATACAATTTCGGTGATCCAGTTCGCGTGAAAGTATTGGAAGTTGACACCAGAAAAAGGCAAATCAACTTGGAATTGATTGAAAAATAAAAGATTTACCAATTTATTCTAAAGCTATAAATTATGGAGGATTTCGTCGTATATCAATCTTTTACCAATCAAGAAGAAGCGGAAGATTTAGTGGATTTACTCAAAGAGAATTCCATCGATTACAAAGTGGAATCTTCGTCTGGTGCATTCAATCCTTCTTTCGTTTTTACGCCAGAAATTAGTGTGCTGATTTCACCTTTAAACGTGCGATTGGTAAACAGCTTATTCGTTTCTCAAGCTCCAAAAGACTATTATTTATATGATTTTAGCGATGCTGAATTGCAAGAGCTCATCGAGAAAAAAGACGAGTGGAGTTTGTTTGATTATCAATTTGCACAAACAATTCTGCTAGAACGAGGAATCGTGGTAGATGAAGAGGAAATAAATTCTCTCAATTCCAAGCGAATTTCAGAACTCAGGCAACCAGAAGAAAGTCAGAAAAGCTGGATTATCATTGGCTATGCGTTGATTCTTATTGGAGCTTTGCCTGGCATATTTATCGGTTACAGCATCTGGAAAGGAACGAAAACTTTGCCAAATGGCGAACACGTTCATCGTTTCTCAGCAGGCGACCGTGAACACGGAAAATGGATTACCTGGATTTCAATAGCCTTATTTATCCCGATTTTTCTTTGGAAATTGTGGGAAAATATTCAACAACAAATGAATTAATTTCGAGAAAGTTTAACTTCGCAAAAATATATTAAAATGCTGGTTTTTAAATTTGGAGGCGCTTCGGTCAAAGATGCAAGCGCAGTGAGAAATGTTGCAAAAATTCTGAATTTGTTCCCAAAAGAACAATTGCTTGTGGTGATTTCTGCGATGGGAAAAACAACCAATTTATTAGAAACGGTGATCAATGCCTTTTGGAATAAAGAGTTTAAAGCTTTTGAAACCGCCATTCACGAAGCAGAAAAATACCACTTGCAAATAGCAGACGATTTGTTTGAAGACAGAACTACTTCTATTTTCACTGAAATCAAACAGTTATTTAAAGACTTACTGCAAAGAAAAGAAGAAATTCCTTCAAGCGATTTCAGTATGGAATACGATCAAATTGTTTCATTAGGAGAATTGTTGAGCACCAAAATTGTTCACGCGTTTCTTGAAAAAGAGAACTATTCTATTGCTTGGGCAGATGCTCGAAAATTGATTTGCACGGATGACAGTTATCGCGATGGAACTGTGGATTGGACCAGAACTCAAACGGCGATTGAATCAGCATTAATTCCTGTTTTTGAAAAGAAAAACATTGTCATTACGCAAGGTTTCATCGGAAGTTCGGCACAAAACAAAACCGTCACTTTGGGACGAGAAGGTTCCGATTATTCTGCAGGAATTTTCGCTTTTTGCACCAATGCAGACAGCGTTACCATTTGGAAAGATGTACCAGGAATGTTGAATGCCGATCCGAAATATTTTGACGATACGGTGAAATTGGATGAAATTTCCTTCAAAGAAGCGATTGAGTTGTCGTATTACGGCGCATCTGTCATTCATCCAAAAACCATCAAACCACTTCAAAATAAGAACATTCCGCTATACGTAAAATCCTTCATCGCGCCAGCAGAAAAAGGAACGATCATTCACTCGTGCATGGATTATGATGAATTAGTTCCATCGTTTATCGTGAAACACAAACAGCTTTTAATGTCTATCATGCCAAAAGATTTCTCGTTTATGGTAGAAGAGAATTTACGTGAAGTGTTTGAATTGTTGTCTAAAACCAAAGTGAAAATCAACTTGATGCAAAACTCCGCGTTGAGTTTTTCCTTTTTGGTAGATGAAGATAAAATTGATTTCGATCGTTTATTGACGCTTTTTCAACGCAATTATAATGTGAAATTCAACCGCGATTTAGAATTGGTTACCATTCGCCATTATGATCAAGCAACGATTGATAAAATGAGTGAAGGAAAGGAGAAAATCTTAGAACAAAGAGATCGGCAGACTGTTCGTTTGCTTTTGAAAAAGTAGCTTTACAAACCTAAAATACTATATTTCAATCGTATATCAAAAATAAGCACACTAAATCTGTTTTTTAATTGTGAGTTTTTTTACAATTTCTAGAAAAAAAGAAACGTACCTTTGTACCTTCAATTGAATTTAGAAAAATGATAAAAAAATGTGTCTCCAGATCCGCTAATTTTACAAGGGAAAATAATCCTTGCAATGGATTGACACAGCCGTTTTTTTCCATCTCATTGACCTTTTGTTTGAAAGTAGAAATCTCAACACCATTCAAAAATGGGTTCTAAAGCAATTATCATTCAAAATTTGAGTAAAAAATACAGAAATGCTGAATCTTTTTCTGTCTCAAATTTAACTTTAGAAATCAATAGAAATGAGATTTTTGGTCTTTTAGGTCCGAATGGTGCTGGAAAAACAACGCTCATTTCGATGCTTTGTGGTTTGATCAAACCTACTTCAGGAAAATTTATCATTGAAGGCTTTTCCTACGAAAAAAATGCGGTAGATATCAAGAAAATGATTGGTGTAGTTCCGCAAGAATATGCACTTTATCCAACGTTAACGGCAAAAGAAAATCTGATGTATTTTGGAAGTATGTTCGGAATTAAAGGAAAAGAATTGAAAACTAAAGTCCAAGAAGCTTTGGAACATGTGGGATTAGATAAGTTTGCTGATAAACAAATTCACACGTTTTCAGGTGGAATGAAAAGAAGGGTGAATATCTTGGCTGGAGTTTTACACCAACCTTCTGTGTTGTTTCTAGACGAACCAACAGTTGGCGTGGATGTACAATCCAAAAATGTGATCATTGATTATTTGAAAGCCTTGAATCAACAAGGAACAACCATCGTTTATACTTCTCATCATTTGAGCGAAGCACAAGATTTTTGCACCCAAATAACCATCATGGATAAAGGTGAAATTTTAACTTCTGGCACACCCAAACATTTAATCGAATCGGTTCCAAATGCGAACAATTTGGAGGATGTTTTTGTTTCAATAACTGGTAAAGCACTTCGCGATGGTTTATAAATTAGCAATGACCATTTACAAAGAAATGCTTTTGCTTAAAAGGGATTTAGGCGGCTTGGTGATTTTATTTGTGATGCCTTTGATGTTGATTATCACGGTTACCTTGATTCAAGATGCTAGTTTTAAGTCGATGGATGATTTAAACATTCCAATTTTATTGGTCGATAATGATCACGGTGAAATTTCCAAAACAGTAAAAGAAGATTTGAATAAAAATGGAAATTTTCAAGTCATCAGCCAGCTAAAAGGGAAAATAATCAACGAAGAAATGGCTCGAGAAGCTGTTTTTAAAGGTGAATATCAATTGGCCATTATTTTACCCCAAGATTTGAGTACGGATTTGAATTCGAAAGTGCAGCGAAATGTGGAAAGAATTATGCAAAGCATGGAAGTCAATGATTCTAATAAAGCTGAACAAAAGAAAGAAGTCAACGAACGAAGTGTCAAACTTTATTTCGATCCTGCATCCCAAATTTCTTTTCGAAATACAGTCAAAAACAGCATCGACAAATTAATTACAAACATTGAAAAAGAAAAAGTCTACCAAGGTTTTCAAGAAAGTTTAGGGATTTCTGATTTTGCAATTCAAGATGAAAATTTCATTAGCTATCAAGTAATTGGACCTGATTTGAAAAGCGAGGAGGAAATTCTACCCAACTCGGTTCAACACAATGTTCCTGCTTGGTCTTTATTTGCTATTTTCTTCATCATCGTACCGCTTTCCATCAACATCGTTAAGGAAAAAGGACAGGGAACACAAATTAGATTGATCACCAATCCAGTTCCACACTTTGTTTTAATCGCCGGTAAAACAATCACGTATTTAATAATTTGCATGCTTCAATTCATGTTGATGCTGTTAATTGGGTTGTTTTTATTTCCATACATGGGATTGCCAAAATTGGAATTACAAGGAACCTTTCTGATGCTTTTTATCGTTACGCTTTTTTCAGGTTTAGCAGCAGTTGGATTGGGAATATTACTGGGTACAATTGCCAAAACACAAGAACAAGCAGCACCTTTTGCAGCAACATTTGTCGTAATTTTAGCAGCCATCGGAGGAATTTGGGTTCCTGTATTTGCGATGCCAAAAATCATGCAGTCTGTTTCTCGAATCTCTCCAATGAACTGGGGATTAGATGCCTATTACGATGTTTTACTCCGAAAAGCTGGTTTTGGACAAATTGCGCTCGAATTGCTTTTATTATTTTCTTTCTTTTTAATCACCGTTTTAGTTGCGCTTTTCTACGATAAAAAGAAAAGAGCGGTTTAAAAACCTGAGTTCGATTATCCCATCGAATTTATATCGCTGATTATAAGATTAAAATAGACTATTCAAAATTCTCGTTGTTCAGCTTTCCAATAAATGGCATTTTACATCGTCATTTGAAATATAAATCTCAATTTTACAATCGTAACTCAGGTTAAAATCAAAATGAACTAAAGCATGAAAACTCTTTTAATAATCTTTCTTTTCATCGCTTCTTCCGCTTCAAGTGAATTGGTGGAGTTGCGAAAAATGTATTCTAAAGCGGGTATCAACAAAGAAAACGCAAGTGATTTTTACAATAAAACAGTAGCTATTCGGTCGGAAGAAGCAATCGTATTGGGTTACAAAGGATTTGCTTTGACATTAAAAGCAAAGTACGAAAACGAATTTTTGAAGAAGAAAAACAACTTCACAAAAGGAATTGAATTGTTGGAAAGCAGCATCAAAAAAGATCCACAAAGTGTAGAATTAAGAGTTTTGAGAATGAGTATTCAAGAAAACGCTCCTCGATTTTTGAATTACAATAAAAATCTAAGTGAAGATAAACAACTCATACTGAATGGGTTTTTAAAAAGCAAAACAGAAGTAAAAACAGTTGCCATTCATTTCATGCGTTCTTCAAAATTATTTTCTGAGGCAGATCTTAAAACCTTAGGACTTTAACATGCTTTTACCTTCAAAATGAAACGCTAAAAAACACAACGAAATCTAAAAATTACCCAATCGATTTCAAGCGTTTGCATTCAAATAAATGATACTTTTGCAAAATAATTAACTCGAAAGGATTACCAATGAATTACTTCTTCGACCACCTTTGGACTTCCTTTCGTTTTCCGATCGAAAATCCAGTATTGATTTTCTCCCTCATTCTATTCATCATCTTGCTTTCCCCAATTTTATTGCGGAAAATTAGAATTCCTTCCATCATTGGCTTGATCATTTCTGGTGTCATCATTGGTCCAAAAGGATTGAACTTAATAGGTGAAAAACTCTTAGAATCTTCCGGTTCTGTCAAACTTTTTTCAACCATCGGTTTGCTCTACATCATGTTCATGGCTGGATTGGAATTGGACATGAATCAATTCAAAAAACACAGAAATAAAAGTTTGACTTTTGGAATATTGACATTCTCTATTCCGATGTTTCTCGGATTTCCGATTTGTTATTACGGCTTAGACTTGAGCGTTACGGCAAGTTTATTAACAGCGTCTATGTTTGCAACGCATACCTTAGTAGCCTATCCAATTGTAAGTAAATTTGGAATCAATAAAAAAGCGGCCGTTGCCATTACCGTTGGTGGAACCATCTTAACAGATACCGCTGTTTTAATACTTTTGGCAGTGATTACAGGCGCCGCAAAAGGAGAGTTGAGTGCCGATTTCTGGATTCGTTTGTTGACATCCTTAACCATTTTCTCTTTGATCATGTTTTTGGTTATTCCAAGAATTGCGCGTTGGTTTTTGAGCAAATTGGAAAGTGAAAAAACATCCCATTATATTTTCGTTCTTTCCATCGTTTTCTTCGCAGCATTCCTCGCAGAAGTAGCTGGTATTGAACACATCATTGGAGCATTTGTCGCAGGTTTAGTCCTCAACAAACTCATTCCGCACACATCTGCTTTGATGAACCGAATTGAGTTTATTGGAAATGCATTATTCATTCCGTTCTTCCTTATTTCCGTTGGAATGATTGTCGATTTAAGAGTGCTTTTTCAAGGAAATGGCGCTTTGATAACTGCCGCTGTGTTAACCACTTTTGCGATCACTTCCAAATGGTTGGCAGCTTGGGTAACGCAATTGATTTTCAAAATGACTCGTTCAGAAAGACAAATAATCTTTGGTTTGAGCACCGCGCATGCAGCAGCGACTTTAGCAATTATCATTGTCGGTTTTAACACCATCATTGGAACAACTCCAGGAGGTGAACCAATTCGTTTATTAGATGAAAATATCTTGAATGCAACCATTATTTTGATTTTAATAACGTGTATGATTGCCTCTTTCGCAACAGAAAATGCGGGCCGAAAAATACTTTTGGAGCAATCAGAAGACGAAGATTTAGCCTTGCCACAAATGAGATCTCAACACTTACTTGTAGCGATCAATGAATTGAAAGGAAATGAGAAAATATTGGATTTATCTGTCCTCATCACCGATAAAAAAGTAGTCAACCCGATTTCAGTTGTCAGTGTTTTTGCCGATGATCAAGAAGCTGAAAATAACATTCGAAGATCAAGAAACCATTTGAATGACATTGTAAAACACTATTTAGACGGAGAAACACAAGTAAATACAATTGCCACCATCGACCACAATATTTCCAGTGGAATTGCAAGAACTTCGAAAGAATTAGCTGCGGATATTGTCATCATCAACGACAGTAAGCAGGTGAATTTATTACATCGAATCGTAGGTGATGAACGCGATCATTTATTGGATGTATGCTACAAAACTATTTTCTTTTGTCGCTTGGATAATGCTTTTGTTTCTAAAAAAAGAATCGTTTTAATTTGTCCAATCATGGCCGAGCTAGAAAACAGTTTCAGTGATTGGTTAGAGCGCATGTTGAGACTTGCAACAGAATTAAACATTCCCGTTCTGGTTTTCAGCTCCATCAATACATTTGATAAAATTCAGCAATACATTGAAGCGCGAAAATTCATGTTGCAAATTCAAAATAAAGAAATTGAAGAGTTGGACGACTATTTCTTACACAATCACAAAATGGAAATCTCCGATTTGGTGGTTTTCTGTAGCGCACGGAATGGAGCAATCTCACATTCGTCCTCTATCGAAATCTTCATGCAAAAGTTAGGAAAAGCGTTTCCTACACAAGATCGAATCTTGATTTATCCATCTCAAATTGTGGCTGATAACGTATTCAACGCGTATGATGATTTCTCCAATTCTGCACTTACAAAAGGCGTGGAAACCATTCAAAAATTAGGGAAAGAAGTTGGAAGCATCTTTAAAAACAAATAACGGCAGTCAAATCGTGCTGAAAAGCTTGATAAAAGGACAATTCGGTCTTTAATTAGAAACGTTCTAAATAGGGCTGTTTGACAATTCTATGACAAAGAATCTTCAACAAATACGCAACTTTGTGGTCGAAAGAAAAATGAAATGGTAAATCAATTTCACATCATAGCCTTTACACATCGAAATTTTGATGTTAATAAAATTGGAAAACTGCATATTGATGCTGATTTTCAAAAGGAAAGACTGACGCACTTGAAGGAAAGTTTAGACTTAACAGAAGTGATGTTTTTGTCTACTTGCAACCGTGTTGAATTTTTATTCTGTACGGATTGTGTTGTGAACACAGAATTAATTTCTCGTTTCTTCTTTACGCTTTATCCCGAATTACATATTGACGACATCAATGATTTTACAGTAAGTGGCGAACTATATCATGGAATGCATGCTGTAGAGCACGTTTTCAGAGTTGCTTCCTCGATTGACTCCATGATTGTGGGGGAAAGAGAAATCATTACACAAGTTCGTACTTCTTTCGAAAACTGTAGAGACATGGGCTTGACAGGCGATACCATTCGGGTGATCTTGCGTCAAACTGTTTCCACCGCGAAAAGAGTGTACACAGAAACTGCAATTGCACGCAAACCTGTATCTGTAGTGGCATTGGCATATCACACCTTGAGAGATATGAACATGCCGTTGGACTCTAGAATACTCGTAATTGGTGCTGGTCAAACCAACAACAACATGGGGAAATTCCTCAAAAAACACGGGTACCAAAATTTTGCGGTCTTCAACAGAACAGTTGCAAAAGCACAAACCTTAGCTGAAGAATTGAGAGGGACTTTTCATCCGCTTTCTTCGTTGAATTCATACGACAAAGGATTTGATTTAATCATCTCTTGTACAGGAGCTGAAAGTCATGTAATTAGTCCTGAAATTTACGAGTCCTTATTGCAAGGCGAAACATCTAAGAAAGTAGTTATCGACATCGCAATACCGCATGATCTTGATAGCAGAATCGTTGAAAACCATTCTGTTACTCACATATCAGTAGATGTTTTACAAAAAATATCAGCAGAAAACCTAAAAGAAAGATCCAAGGAAATTACGCACGTAGAAGAGATCCTTTTTGAATCCATGACAGAATTCGCACAAATCATCCGCATGCGATCTATCGAAGTTGCGATGCGCGAAGTACCAAACATGGTAAAACAAATTCGCTCGGCTGCAATCAATGATGTTTTCAAAAAAGATTTGCAGTTATTGGATGACGATTCTCGTGAGGTACTGGATAAAATCATTGGCTACATGGAAAAGAAATACATGAGCATGCCGATGAAAATGGCAAAAGAAATCATGATGAAATAATTCATCGAAATAAAAAAATTCCCATTCATTTTATGAGAAAGATAGTTATCGGATCGCGCGGAAGCGACTTGGCACTTTGGCAAGCAAATCACGTTAGAAAACAACTAGAAGCATTAGGTCACGAAGTTGTAATTAATATCATTGTGACACAAGGAGATGCGATACAGCACTTGAGTTTTGATAAATTAGAGGGAAAAGGTTTTTTTACCAAAGAAATTGAACTTCATTTATTGGACGGCCGAATTGATTTGGCGGTTCACTCACACAAAGATTTGGAAACAACACCACCTGCAGGATTAATGATTGCAGCAGTTTCTGAAAGAGAAGATCCATCTGAACTGTTGTTGATTCGCAAAACGAAAGTAGATGCAACACAAGATTGGCAACTGATTGAAAATGGAATCATTGGCACATCTTCTGCACGCAGAAAATCACAAGTAATTCGTTTCAGACCAGACTTAGAAATCAAAGATTTACGTGGAAATGTTCCGACGCGAATTCAAAAATTAAGAGACGAACAATACGATGCCATCTTCTTAGCAAAAGCAGGAGTTGATCGTTTGGAAATCGATTTAAGCGAATTTCATCAAGTAGTTTTAGATCCAACAGTTGTTGTTCCAGCTCCAGCGCAAGGTGTTTTGGCGTTGCAGATTAGAGAAAACGATCAAGAGATGTTTGCGATCATGCAAAACTTAAATCATCCAGAAGTTGCTTCTAAAATTGCAGTTGAACGCAAGGTTTTAAATTTGATGGAAGGTGGTTGTCAATTGCCATTAGGCGTTTATTCACCCGAAGATGGAAAAGTGTATGTTTCACACGCCAACAACTGGGAAGATGGTGCTGACTGGATGTTGTACGAATTTGACGAATTAGAGAACATGGCTGAATTAATCATCGAAGACATCAACTCAGATGACGATGACGACGATTTAGAAGAAGAAGCATAATTCGGATGAAAGCCTCGCTGCTCATTACCAAATCGACTGCTGAATTAAATCTATTGCCCTCTTTTTGCCAAAAGAATGATATTGAACTGATTGGACAATCATTTATTGATTTTGAACAGATTAAATCACCAATTCCCAATGACATTCAAGTCTTGTTTTTCGGTAGCAAACGAGCAGCTCATTTCTTTTTAGCGCAAAGCGAAATCCCAACAAATTGTCAAATTGCTTGCATTGGTGAAACCACCAAAATTCAATTAGAACTGATGGGAATTCAAGTTGATTTTTGGGGTTCTGAAGCAGGAAATCCAGATTTGGTTGCTGAAGAATTAAAGATTTGGTTAGCCGGAAGAAAATTACACATTCCACTATCTGATGTAAGTAACCGTTCGATGGCTAAAGTTTTGCCGAAAGAACAAGTGGTAGAAATACAAGTATACAAAACGGTTCAACAAGCAATTAAAATCACTTCAAACCCAAGTATTCTAGCCTTCACAAGTCCTTCCAATCTAGCTGGATATTTGCTAAAAAACACCATTCCAAAAAGTGCTCACCTCATCGTTTGGGGTAAAACAACAGAACAGGCTTTGAACAATTCAGGCTACAAAGCTGCTTACGTGATGACGTATTCAACAGAAAAAGAAGTTGTTGAACATCTGCAAGCTATTCTGAATATGTAGTTAAGTCGCCTTTCTGTTTATCCATTCCTTTTGTTTAATTTTGTTGAATGACTTTCAGGAACTTACTTCTGGTTTCATTTCTTCTCATCGCCACCTCATCTTGGGGGCAAAATCGCTTTTTTCAACCGACAGATAGTTTGCATTCATGTCGACTGGCAGCAACATCCATTTCCGTTGGAACTATTTGGACGGGAAGTATCATCGCGCTCAATCAGGTTTGGTATGACGGTTTTGAAAAAACGAAACTTCACAGTTTTGACGACTCCAAAGAATGGATGCAAATGGACAAATTGGGTCACGTATTTACTGCGTATCACTTGAGTCAACAAGCAACAAAATTATACCGTTGGACAGGTTTGGATCGTAAAAAGAGTGCTTGGATTGGAGCTGGAATTGGATTTGGATATCAATTAACCTTTGAATTCTTAGATGGTCGCAGCAGTGCTTGGGGATTTTCTTGGAGCGACTTGGCAGCAAATGGCCTTGGAAGCGCGCTTTTTTTAGCGCAAGAAATCTCGTGGCAAGAACAGAAATTTAAGTTGAAGTTTTCTTATCATCCAACAGAATATGCGCAATACAGACCCAATATATTGGGTTCCAATTTTGGAGAGCGCTTGCTAAAAGATTACAACGGACAAACCTATTGGTTGACCTTTTCTCCTGGAACTCTTTTTCCAAAAAGCAACATTCCAGAATGGATTTCAATTGCTGCTGGCTATAGCGTGGATCAAAAAATAGCTGCAAAAAATGACTATTTTATTTCTGCTGACGGCTTAAAAACGTTTGATGCGCACCGAGAATTTGTGCTTTCTTTGGACATCGATGTCAGCAAATTACCGATTCAAAAAAAGTGGTTGAAAACTGTTTTGAGTCCATTTAATATTATCAAAATTCCTTTTCCTGCACTTGTTTTTCAAGCAAAAGGCATTTCTGGAAGTTGGCTTTACTTCTAATTATTCTTTTATAAATGAAGCATAAAGCGTATGTTTGCTTCAATAAATGATTCGCTAATTCTACTTCGCATGGTGCAAAAAACCACTTTTTTTCTAATCGGAATTTTTCATTTTCTTTTCGCTCAAGCACAAGAAACAAGCTATAACTGCTTTTTTAAATCCAATTCTGCGGAATATCCTTCAGATTCGATTACACAACTCCAAAACTGGTTGAACTCACACGGTGTCAATGAAACCATCTCTTTTAATTTGGTGGCGTATACAGATACAAATGGTCGAGTAGATTACAACGATCAATTGTCTTTAAAAAGACTTGAGAATGTTGCCGCTTTACTAAAAGCAAAAAATTATCGAATACAGGAATCAAAATCAATTGGGGAGCGTTATGCCAAAGATAAATACACCAATCATGCTGCATTTAGAAAAGTAGAAATTCATTTGATTTCCAAGGAAAAAGAAATCGCTTCGGCAGTTGCAGTTGCAGAAAATGAACGAACCGATGAGCAAGTTCTTCAAGTTGAAAAAGATTTTGCAAACTCAACGAAGCCTTTATTAGAAGTCTTTGAAGAAGCGGGAAACAATAAAACCATCAACTTAAACATTGAATTTCAGAATAATTCGAACGTATATATAGATGAACAATCAAAACAACAAGTGTTTTATTTAGCGCAATATTTAAAGAATAATCCAGAGAAAAAAGTAATGATTTTAGGCCATGTTTGCTGTACAGATAATTATGCCGTATCACTAAGTCGTGCTAGAAAAGTGTATGAAGATTTACTGAGCTATCAAATCAATAAGGATCGTCTGAAATTCCAAGGAATGTCTAACAATTCTCCTTTGGTTGAAGAAATTGATTTGCAAACACAACAACAGAATCGCAGAGTTGAAGTGGTTTTTTACGAATGAAGAAAAACTAAAAAGAGCCATCAAATCGAAATCTGATGGCTCTTCACAACATGCTAAATCACTTATTTAACGATCATTCTTTTTGTAACAAAACTACCTTTTGAATTTACTTTTACCAAATAAACTCCAGGATTTAAGCTTTTAGTGTCCAAAGACAAAACACTCGAACCTGCTTTCAAATTATGTTTGGAAGCATTCATTTTTTGTCCAGAAACCGTGTAAATTGTTACCTCTACTTCTGATTGCATTTCCATGTTCACCGATAAATACGCATCTCCTGCTACAGGATTTGGGTAAAGCGTTACTTCTGGCGTTGTGATTGCAGCAAGTGCTGAACTCGACAAAGTACTTTCAAAACTAGCCGTTCCAGCATTGTCAATTTTCCCGTCTGGCGCCATTAACAATCCAATTACATTCATTTTTGACATGTCCCAATCTGCAGGTATAATTCCAAAATCGAACTCAACAGTATGTGTTTCTCCTGCATTGACAGTTGCAGGAAAAGAAGCTCCTGACCCCTCAAAAGAAGGTTTGATTGCTCTTGCAACATGGTCATATACCATTTGTGCAGCAGGAACCGTAAAAGGTTTTGTTTCGTAACCACCCATTGGTCCACTTGCACCTCCAGCGTATGCATTTTTTTGGTTGTAACCAGAAGTTGTTCCAGTAACACCATCTTCCGTTAAAGCACAAGCCAATTTGTAATTGTTAGTTGCAGCACTCTGAAAATCAGCAGAAACATATACTTTTAATTCTCTCGTTGCTGGATTCCAGATGGATGAACTAGAAATTAACGCTGTTGGTGCAACCATCAATCTATTTAAGATCTGTGGTTCCATTTCAGAAGGATCAATTTTTGGATTTCGATCGACAAGTGCAAACGGATATCCATTGGTGTAAGCTCCAATTGGCGTATCATATTCAGGAAAAGCCATTGGATCGCCATTGTGAACTGCAATTCCGACCCAATAATTAGAATAAGCGGCATGCATGCGGTCCATAAAAACAGCGCCACGTGGACACCATTGGCACCAAGTTCCTGTTCCTTCCTCACTCACTACCATTTTACCTAAAGCAGGTGTTAACGGTGTTAAACCAACACTCTTTATATCATCAGCAGGATTATCATCTGGCGTTGCACTTCCATTGACAACACTGACAGTTGCTGAAAGAGAATTTGTGCCCGCAGCTAACGTAATGGTATTGTCCATTGCCAATTCTACTTCAGCAAGAGAAGCAATGTTCAAAGCTGAAAAAGATTTATTTTCAGTGACGCCGTTATAATTGGTCGTAATGTTTAAAGATGTAATTGCCGTCGTACCCAAGTTTCTAACTTTTACTTTTTTAGCAACATTATTTCCAGTTACGTTCCCTCCATTAATTCCAACATACGTTAGTGATGCATTCAAATTTGTAATGGTGTATGGGGTAATGGTATATTGAAAATCATCGATGAAATAGCCTGCAGAAAAAGGTGCATCTTGATCTACTGGGAAAATATCTATTGAAGCAATCTGATTTATAGGATTGGCAAAAATGGCTTTGGAAACATTGTCAAATAAAATTTCCCATGTATTGGTATTGAAGTTGATATTTAACTTGAATTTGAACCAAGTACCTGATGTGTATGGAACAGAGACATCTAAGCCCTCGAGGTTGGAAATTAATAAGGTTCCATTGTCTTTAAAGTTACAATCTAAAGCCCATATTTGTCCCAGTGTAGCTGTTTTCTGAAGGTTAAAATAAGCTGCTTTTCCAGTTTCAACTTTTAAATTGAATTCCATTGAAAACTGTCCGGTATTGAGGACACCAAAATTCTTAATCAAATCTGTTGGACCTCCACCACTCACGCTGGAAGAAAAGTAGATCGAATTTGGCGCACTCACCGCATCGGCAGAAGAAACCATTACGTCTTCTGCTCCACCAACCGCGCCGCTCCAAGTCGTCCAAGCTCCAGCACTTTGGGAAGCCATTTTTTGACCCGCAGTATACGAATCAAAATTATCGGAGAACGTTTGTGCATTCGCAAGCGAGAAACACAAAGCTGCTCCTAAAAAAGTAATTTTTTTCATGGTGATTTTTTTAGAGTATGGATAATTACATTGATTGTTGAACTTAAAGTTGACACTTTTTTTTGATAAAATCCATTTATTATTTGTTTTTTTGACCTTAGAATCTATAACTTTATTATTAAGGTGATTTTTGATTAAAAAAATCTAGCATAAATACTTCTTCTCAAGAAACAACGTTGTACTTTCGTGACGATGAATGCGATTACTCGATTGATTGGTGTCTGGATTTGTGTCTGGATAACGAGCTTCTCCTATGGACAAGTTTCGAGTGCGCGTTCCATTACTTTGGCTCCCAATTCAGCAGTTGTAAAGCTCGATTCTTTAACGATCTATCCATTTTCATTTCAAGCAACTTGTCAAGGGAATGTTTTGTCGAAAGACGATTACATCTTGGATTATTCAACTGGAAAGTTCGAACTTTTGAAAAAATGCGAAGATTCTGTAAAAGTCACTTTCCGTGTTCTTCCAATCGATTTATCTAAAAAGTATCAACAAAAAGATACATCTCTGATTTTTAATCAAAAACAAGAAAATCTTGATCGGTATTTAATTGCTGCTTCACAAGGAAACGTGGATATTTTCGGAAGTTCAAATCTCAAAAAGAATGGAAGTATTTCGCGCGGTGTTACTTTTGGAAACAACCAAGATCTGGCGGTAAACTCTACTTTAAACTTAGAATTGGCTGGAGACATCGCTCCTAATTTAAAAATTCTAGCTTCCGTTTCGGATAGTAAATTACCCATTCAGCCAGATGGAAATACGAATAAACTTCAGGAATTTGACCAAGTATTTATTCAGGTTTACAACGATAAATTCAAAGTAATTGCGGGAGATTTTTGGATCAATAAACCACAAGGGTATTTTATGAATTATAAAAAAAGAGCCCAAGGTTTATACGGTGAATACAGTTGGAAAACCGGCGAGAAAAGCAGTTGGGCTGTTCAGGGAAGTGGTGCCTTATCCAAGGGGAAGTTTGCCCGACAAACCATTCCCGGCGTGGAAGGAAACCAAGGTCCATATCGACTTCGCGGAAATGAAAACGAACCTTTTATCATTGTTCTTTCTGGAACTGAACGTGTTTTTATCGATGGAAAACTCATGGAACGCGGTCAAGAATTTGATTACGTGATCAATTACAACACCGCTGAAATTGTTTTTACCAGTCGGAAATTAATCACCAAAGACATTCGAATTGTGGTTGAATTTCAATATTCTGATCAAAATTATGTCCGCTCTTTGGTGCAAGGTGGTGCAAAATATGATTCTGAAAAATTCAAATTTTGGGTCAATGCGTATTCGGAACAAGATGCTAAAAATCAAACGGTTCAACAAGATTTATCGCCTGCACAGAAATTCATGTTATCAAAAATTGGTGACAGTTTAGAATTAGCACGCGTGAGTAGTTTGGATTCCGTTGGATTTCAGGACAATCAAAATTTATATAAACTAATTGATTCCTTGGCGATTGACAGTGTTTTGGTATATTCCATTGCAGTTGATTCTGCCTTTTACCGCGCCACTTTCGTATATGTCGGACCCAACAATGGAAATTATATTTTTAGTAATTTCAATGCGCTTGGGAAAGTCTATAAATGGGTTGCACCGATTGGCAATATTCCGCAGGGAGATTATGAAGCGGCACGAATCATCATCACCCCAAAAAAGAAACAGATGGTTTCGGCTGGTGCTTCGTATCAACTTAAAAAGAATGTTTTTCTGGAAACGGAACTCGCCTATACTAAAAATGATCTCAATACCTTTTCGAAATTAGACGCTGGAGACGATCAAGGATTTGGGAGTAAAACGAAATTGACTGCTAACCTTCCTTTGGGAAAAGATTCTATCAAAATGTGGAGTTTAAATACGGCTGCGCAAGTGGAGATTTTACATCAAAACTTCAACCCGATTGAACAATATCGTGGCGTAGAATACGATCGAAATTGGAATACCAGAGGTAAGAATTACCGTGGAAATCAAATTGAATCTGGGTTAATGGCTGATTTGAAACATCAAAAAAATGGTCACATTGCTCTGAATGCTTCTCAATATTCAATTGGCACAGACTACAACGGATTCAAATCTGAATTGCTTGGATCTTGGAATAAAAAAGGATTTTCAATTTTGGGCGAAGGTAGTTTTTTGGTCAGTGAAGCAGCGAGTAAAAATCAGTTTTTCAGAAATAAATTAGACATTTCTCAATCTTTTAAAAAGATAAAAATTGGGGTGCGAGACGAACATGAAAACAACCTCTTTCGATCCAACGGAAAGCTTGATTTAGAAAGTTATCAGTTTTTTGATTATGAATTTTATGTTGCCAATGCCGATTCTTCGAAAGTAAATTACCGCTTATTTTACCGAGAAAGAACGGATCAAAAATCAGATAGTATTTCCTTAATCCAAGTTTCAAAAGCACGAAGTGTTGGTGGAGAATTATTACTCGCAAATGGTAAAAATCAAAAATTAAACCTCTTGATTAATTACCGTGAATTGAAAGTCAACGATTCCATTTTACTGAATCAAACTCCAGAAAACACGCTTTTAGGTCGCTTGGATTATGAATTGAAATTATTTAAAAACACCATCACTTGGAATACTTTTTACGAAATTGGAAGTGGATTGGAACAACGGCGCGAATTTCAATACCTGAAAGTTCCGGATGGACAAGGAATTTATACGTGGATTGATTACAACAACGACAACATCAAGGATCTGAATGAATTTGAAATCGCACAATATGTCGATCAAGCGAGTTACATTCGTGTTTTCACACCAAGTAACGAATATGTAAAAACCTATTCCAACGAGTTGAATCAAGGGATTTTCATCAAGCCAGAACGCATTTGGGCGACTAAAAAAGGAATTAAAAAATTTGCTTCGCGCTTTTCAAATCAAGCTCGTTTGCGAATTAATCGAAAAACAAATTCCTTGGATCAAAACTCCTTCAATCCTTTTTCTTCCGAAGTTCGAGATACCACCTTGATCTCAACCAGTAGTAACATTCGCAATACCTTCTATTTCAATCGAACAAGTTCAATCGTTGGCGCTGAATATGTGATCCAAAACACGAGAAGTAAATCTTTGTTGGCAAGTGGTTTTGATGCTCGAATCAATGATTACCATGAGGTTTCGTTCCGCTGGAATATTGCCAAAATCTTCACCTTAGAAAACACCACTCAGATCGGATCCAAAAGCGTGGCTGCTGATTATACTTCTGGAAGAAATTACAACATTCAATACCATTTCATTAAACCGGCATTCAGCTACCAACCTTCCACTTCGTTTCGAATTACGGTCGACGGTCGCTATGCCGATAAACGGAACGTTGACGGCGAACAGGCGTATGTTTCCGAAGGTGGATTAAAAATAAAATACAACCAAGCCTCCAAAGGAAGTTTGCAAGGCGCTCTTGCTTTGGTCGTTATCAAATATAACGGAAACCCAGGTTCATCTCTTGGATTTGAGATGTTGGAATCGTTGAAAACTGGCAAAAACTACACGTGGAACATTGGTTATCAGCGCTCTATTTCAAAAAGTTTGCAAATTTCTGTTCAGTACAATGGAAGAAAATCAGAGAATAACAAGACCATTCATTCTGGCGGAATGGAGGTGAGGGCATTTTTTTAAACATACAATCGCTCATTTCGACAAGACGAATTCAAGAAAAAAGACTATTTTTAGGATAAAAAGCAGAATGGATAACCTTCAGAGAAAACAAATAATAGAAAATGCAAAAACATTTTTTAGAAATGAAATTGTTCAAAATCACATTGATGGAGCTTGCAAAAGAGCAAGCAAATTATCTGAATATAATGTAAATCCTTTTTTATTTAAATACCTAGCTAACTTCTTAACAGGAAATGATAGTTCTGAAAGTATTGCGAGAGCTTTGGTTCTACCCAGAGTTTTAGGATCTTCGATAAACACTTCATTCGGAATGAAAATTCAAAGCTTAATAAGCTCATTGTTCCAAGGCTTAGGTTCTACTACTCAAGGAATCGACATTGAATTTATAGACGCAATTGACGGTAGAAAAAAATATTGTCAATTAAAGGCGGGTCCAAATACCATTAATCACGATGATGTTACTACAATAAGTAATCACTTCCAAGGAGTTAGATCTTTAGCAAGAACAAACAATTTGAATGTTGGAATTGATGATCTGATTGTTGGCGTTATTTATGGAGAAGAAGCTGAACTTAGTTCTCATTATAAAAAAATTGGAAATACCTATCCTGTTATTACCGGAAAAGATTTTTGGCGCAGACTGACCGGCAAAGATGATTTTTATTTTGACCTTATTGAAGCCATCGGTGAAGTCGCACTAGAGGTTGATGCAAGCAAAGTTGTAGAGCAAACAATTAAAACGCTAGCCTTAGAGATCGAACAAAAATATAAATAGAGGCTACTTTTTAGCAGCGTAATATTGATTCAAAAATTTCACGATTGAATATCCTACTTCCTTTCCTAAATTAACCGGAACTGCATTTCCAATTTGCTTGTATTGTTGAGCCATCGAGCCTTCAAAAATCCAATCGTCAGGAAAAGTTTGAATTCGAGCATATTCTCTTACGGTGAAAGGTCGGGTTTCTTCAGGATGGCATCTTTCTGTCTGTTTTTGCGCAGGACTGCAAGTCAGTGTTAAGCAAGGTTCATCCCAGCCAATACGCCTTGCTATTCCAGTTTTTCCGCCGCCTAAATGAAAACTGCCTCCCATAAATTCTTTTTGAATATCAAGTGGTAAATCACGCCAATAGCCTTTTTGAGGAACTAAATCTAAAACCTCTTTTTTGCTTTGCGGATATTTAGCGCCAAGAGATTTTGGTACATTTGTTTCGTATAACTCGCCTTTTTTCAAGGCATCTTTCAAATTATAAATTTTCTTATATGGCTTCGGATAAACATATTTCAAATCGATATCCTTTCTAACTCCTACTAAAATTAATCGCTCACGCTTTTGAGGAACATTATAATGTATTGCTTTTAAAACTTGAACAGGAACCACATTGTAACCAATTTCATCTAAAATTGAGATCATTCCTTGAAGTGTTTTTCCATTTTCATGGCTTAAAAGTCCGCGAACATTTTCACCTATACAAATTGGCGGATTAACTTCTTTGACGACTCTTGCAAACTCATAAAACAAAGTTCCTCTTGCGTCTGCTAATCCTAATTTTTTTCCTGCATAACTAAATGCTTGACAAGGAAAGCCTCCGGTTACAACATCCACTTGATCTTTATAGGCCGAGAAATTGAAATCCTTAATATCGCCCTCTAAGACTTTCCAATTTGGGCGATTACTTCTTAATGTTTGACAAGCCCATTTATCTATTTCATTTAATGCAATACACTTCATTCCAGCTTTTTCTAGACCAACAGCTAAACCTCCTGCACCCGCGAAAAGCTCCAAAACAGTATATTTATTTTCAGGTTCAACATGATTGGAAAACTCTTCCTCGTTTTTATCATTAAAAAGATCGCCCATCAATAATTGAATGTCATTTTTACGATAAACCCTATAATTTGAGATTGGTTCACGAACTGCGTTTAAAATTCCGTCGCGATCCCAGCGTCTAAGCGTTTCTTTGCTTTTTCCAATTAGTTCAGATGCTTCTGAGAGTGATACATATTCTTTCATAACCAGATTGTTTAACCTTATACAATGGTTACAAATTTAAACAAAGATTTGAATTAAAAAAGTAAAAACCTGCTCGTGGTTGGTATTTTTTAATTTCTGTAGATCCAACAAAGCATTGCATCAACGCAATATAAAACAGCGAACAATCTCACCAATAAATCTTTCAAGCTGCTACGTCAATTCTCAATCCGAAAAATTAAAATAGGATAAGAAGCAGATTATTCGTTACTTTGCAGTCCAAATTTAGTTTACAGCATGTCACATAAAGCAGGATTTGTCAGCATCGTTGGCAGCCCAAACGTTGGGAAATCAACGTTAATGAACCAATTAGTTGGTGAAAAACTTTCCATTGTTACTTCCAAAGCACAAACAACCAGACACCGTATTCACGGAATCGTTAATGGTGAGGATTATCAAATGGTGTTTTCCGATACTCCTGGGGTTGTAAATGCTGCCTATAAATTGCACAATGCAATGATGAGCTATGTTGAAAGCACCTTTAAAGACGCTGACATCATGTTGTTTATCACAGACATCTATGAAAGTGAAATGAATCACGTGGAAACACTTGCACGCATTCAAAAATTGACGATTCCTGTTTTAGTAATCATCAATAAAGTGGATTTAGCGGAGCAAAGTCAGGTGGAAACGCGCATGAAATTTTGGAAAGAAAAATTACCAAACGCTGAAATTATTCCAGCTTCTGCTTTACACGGATTCAACAAAGAATGGGTTTGGGATCGCTTGATGGAATTGCTTCCAGAGTCGCCACCATACTTTGACAAAGAAGAACTTTCAGACAGACCAATGCGTTTCTTCGTTTCAGAAATGATTCGTGAAAAAATATTTTTATTTACCGACAAAGAAGTTCCGTATTCTTGTCAGGTTGAAGTGGATACCTACGAAGAAGAAGATGACATCATTCGAATTCGTGCGGTGATTGTTGTTGAACGCGATTCTCAGAAAGGAATCATCATTGGAAAAGGTGGTGCGATGTTGAAGAAAATTGGTCGTGAAGCACGTAAAGACATTGAAAAATTCGTTCAGAAACACATCTTCTTAGAAACGTTTGTGAAAGTGGATAAAGACTGGAGACAGTCAGACATCAAATTAAAAAAATACGGTTATTAATTCATTTTTAATTGTTTAGAAGATCTCTTCTAAAAACGATTTGATTGAATTAAGAATTTTAACCCATTAGCAAGATTACAAAATGAGTAACATTATAGCTATCGTAGGTAGACCAAACGTTGGAAAATCAACGTTGTTTAACCGACTTACAGAATCACAAAATGCCATCGTAAAAGAAGTAAGTGGCGTTACCAGAGACCGAATTTACGGTCGTGGTGAATGGAACGGAATGGCTTTTTCTGTGATTGACACAGGAGGATACGTAAAAGGTTCTGACGATATTTTTGAAGAAGAAATTCGCAAACAAGTAATCATCGCCATTGAAGAAGCAAGTGTCATTGTTTTTATGGTGGACGTGATGACGGGAATCGTTGATTTGGATACGAAAGTAGCTGAGTTGTTGAGACGCTCGAAGAAAAAAGTATTTGTTGTCGCCAATAAAGTAGATAACACGCAACGTTTTGGACTTTCATCCGAATTCTGGTCCTTTGGATTGGGAGATGTGTATGACATGTCTGCAACCAATGGAAGTGGAACCGGAGAATTACTGGATGATATCGTTGCAGCATTTGATCCAAACGCACAATTTCAGGAAGAAACAGAATTACCTCGAATTGCAGTTGTTGGAAAACCTAACGTTGGAAAATCATCTTTGATCAATGCATTTACGGGTCAAGAAAGAAACATCGTAACGAACATTTCTGGAACAACAAGGGATGCGATTAACACCCGTTACCGCGCTTTTGGTTTTGACTTTATGTTGATTGATACTGCTGGTATTCGTAAGAAAGCGAAAGTAACAGAAGACATTGAATATTACTCAACCCTTCGTTCGGTAAGAACAATTGAAGGATCTGACGTGTGTATTTTCATGATCGATGCAACAGAGGGAATCCAAAAGCAGGATTTGCACATCTATTACATGATTGAGAAAAACCACAAAGGTGTGGTTGTCTTGGTGAACAAATGGGATTTGATTGAAAAAGATCATACCACGATGTTGGCGTACGAAGAAAAAATCAGAGAAGATTTGGCACCGTTTAACGATGTTCCAATTATTTTTACGTCAACATTAACCAAACAAAGAATTCACAAAGCGTTGGAAACAGCGATGGAAGTGTACGCAAATAGAATCAAGAAAATCGCAACGTCAGAATTAAACGACTTGTTGTTACCGATTATTGAAGCAACACCGCCACCATCTTTGAAAGGAAAATACATCAGAATCAAATACATAACGCAATTGCCAACACACGCACCTGCATTTGCATTTTTCTGTAATTTACCACAATACATTCCAGATTCATACAAGCGTTTCTTAGAGAATAAACTGAGAGAGAATTTTGATTTTAAAGGAGTTCCAATTCGTATCTTTTTTAGAAAAAAATAAGCCTTGATTGGATTCGTTTTAAGTATATTTGTCTTTGCAAAAAGAAAATAAATAGCTCGTAAATGACTCCAATCACCGCAGTAATCATCACCTTCAATGAGGAACGAAATATTCTTCGTTGCATCGAATCATTGCGAGGTATTGCGGATGAAATCATTGTACTGGATTCATTTTCAACGGACAAGACACAAGAGATTTGTGAGTCGTTGGCTCAAGAAATGAATCTTCGCTTTTACAAAAAGGAATGGATTGGGTATAGTCACAACAAGAACTATTTAAATAGTTTAGCCACGCACGACTACCTTTTTTCAATCGATGCCGATGAAGCGGTTGACGAAACCTTACGAGCAGCTATTCTGCGAGAAAAGACAAAAGGTTTGTGTGGAACTTATTCCGTGAATCGATTGACCAATTACTGTGGAAAATGGATTAAACATTCCGGCTGGTATCCAGATATTAAAATACGTATATTTGCACGTTCGAATGCCGAATGGTCGGGAGAATATGTGCATGAAACCTTAGAATTTAAACAAAAGACGGAAGATAAACTTTTGGAAGGTCATTTGTTTCATTATTCTTATTATTCATTTGCTGAACATCGCGCTCGTGCAGACAAATACTCTGCGCTTACCGCAATTAAAATGAATGCCAATGGGAAAAAAGCTTCTTTCCTAAAACCTTATTTAAGTGCCTTGGTACGGTTTCTCTCCATGTACCTTTTTTCAGCTGGATTTTTAGATGGAAAAATGGGCTACAAAATAGCAGTGATTAGTGCACAGTCAAACGTGTTCAAATACCAAGAACTGCGAAAATTAAACAAACTAAAATGATTGATTTAAACAACAAACGCATTTTAATTAGCCGGACAGATAGTATCGGTGATGTCGTATTAACCTTACCCATTTGTGCTTGGATTAAAAAGAAGTTTCCCTCGTCAACGATAATTTTCTTAGGAAATACATATACCCAACCTATCCTTGAATGCTTCCCTCAAATTGATGAAGTAATGGAATGGTCTGCGCTTCAACAAATGCCTGAAGCAAATAAAGTAGATGTTTTAAGAGCGAAAAAAATTGATGTATGCATCCACGTTTTTCCGCGTAGAGAATTGGCTTCGCTGGTTCGAAAAGCAAAAATTGAAACGCGTGTTGGAACTTCTCACCGCAGTTATCACTTGTTAACGTGTAACGTCCGTTTAAACTTCTCTCGCAAAAGCTCTGATTTTCACGAATCTCAGTTAAACTTTGAATTGTTAAAACCATTTGGAATCAAAGAATTACCATCTTTAGAAGAGATCAATGAATTGATTCAATCTTTTAAAATTCCACAAGTTGAATTACCAGAAGCCATTGAGCAAATGCTAAATAATCCGCTTCCAAAAATAATTTTTCACCCAAGATCTCTTGGAAGTGCAATGGAATGGCCTATTGAAAAATACATTCATTTGACAAATTCGCTTTTAGAAAAAGGATATGCCGTTTATTACACAGGCACAGAAGCAGATGGTGTTTCATACCGCTCTTTATTGCCCGAACACGCACATTGTTTCGACACTTCAGGAAAAATGTCTTTATCAGAATTGATTGTGTTCATTTCTCGTTGTGATCAATTGCTTGCGTGCAGCACAGGTCCTTTGCACCTCGCAGGAATTTTAGGATTGAAAACGATTGGTTTGTACTCCAACAGAAGACCCATTCACCCAGGAAGATGGAAAGCTCTTGGAAAAAACGTTCACATTTTAGTAAACGAGAAAGAAAATGCAACTAAAAAATCAACGGAGGTAATGCAAAACATTAAAGTGGATACCGTAGAGGAACTACTTTTAACGAAATAGATTTTCAGTTGCATCCGGTATTCGAAGGCAACCATATAAGGTGAATCATTCCATATAAAACTAAAAAAAGCTGTCGAAATCGACAGCTTTTTTTGTTATACAAATGCTTTTTGAAGAATCAGCGGGTGGACGTGACCAAATTCTCGCATACACCATTCTTTCAAGTGTTTTAAATCGTGTTTATCATTTATCCATCGCAGCGCTTTTGAAAGTTCTTTTTGAAATAACTTCGGGTCAAAACTGACGTTAGTCAAAATTTTCTTGCTTAATTCTACCATGATTTTTTCGTGTTTAATGTTCTTCTAAATTAACGAATCCTTTTTATATAAATTGGATTTAGATTGTTAAATTATTCATTTCATTTTCGAATCTTAGATCAGTCCTCAGAAAAATGAATTTCACCTTCTTCAACCAGCGGATCGCCCTTCATTTTCAAAAAGACTTGTATCAAGGCTACGACATCTTTTTCACAATAGAATTTGATTCGATCCAAATCATTTTCTTCGTAATATACGCGGGCAACATCTGCTCCGGAAATGTCATCTTTAGGCGTTGGAATTTCAAAAATATGACAAAGTAAGGCCAAAGAAGTATAGGCTTTGTAATCTCCAAATTTCCACAATTCCATCGTATCCAAATGTGCAATTTCCCACGGCTTCTTACCAGCGATGTTTAAAATAGATGGCAATTTCATCCCATTCACTAACAATCTTCTGCAAATGAAGGGAAAGTCAAACTCTTTGGCGTTGTGTCCGCAAAGCAGATGATACGGTGTGTTATAATGACTTTCCAACAAAGCAACAAACTTCTTGAGCAACGTTGCTTCATCGTGGTGATAAAATGATTTTAAACGGATTTGCCGACCTGTTCGATTTTCATTGATAAATCCAACAGAAATACAAACAATCTTGCCAAATTCAGCATAAATCCCCGCACGATCAAAAACACCTTCAGCATCGCTATCCTTCTGCAAGAATTTCGTTTTAAGATCGTACAAATGCTGCGTTTCAGGTGACATTTCCTTGAAACTCGCTACTTGCGGAACGGTTTCAATGTCGAGGAATAATATCTTTTCTAAAGGAACTTTTTCTAACATGTGAATCAATTTTGGTGTATTGAAGATACAAAAAAAATTGAATGTGTGGTTTTTGGAGATGAAAAAATTTATTGTTTAACCGAGAAGTTGCATTTGTGACTTGAATTCAGCCCACGAAATAGCGACGCAGTCAATTTCCTAATTTATTTCTCTTTGGCCAATAATCTTTGCTATAGTATCAGGAATGTCAAATATTCTATTAAGCTTCAATTCTACCATATTGCCAGTAAAGTTTGGGTGTTTTAATATATCCATTACATCACCCTCAAAAATATAATGCGGACGAGATAACTCGAGGGCGTATTTCCTAAACTTTTCATATTGATCGTATGTTTTGAATTTTATAGAAAATTTTTCTTCATCTATCCGATTGTAAGTTACTTTCCATTTCTTTTGGAAGTTAGATAGTATTTCTTGTATTTGAGTTTCCTTTATTTGATAATGAATATCGAGCAATTCGGTAGAATCATCATTGTAAAGATAGCTCATTATACGTTCTGGACTTATTGATATATGTTCTATAAAGTAGAAGTCATATCGCCCGCCTAATCCGTTAATACCGTTCAATAAATAACCTAGGTTTTGGATTATCCCACTTTTCAAGGTTTGCACAATCCAAATTATTGGTGCGTTTTTAAGATTTGTTTGCGCCAAATCTTCGGCTTGTTTTATGCTTTCTAGAATTTCCTTGCAATGGTAATCAGCGCAGGCCGAAAAGTATTTTAAAATTTCACCCGACAAATCAAAAAGCGATTCCCCGTTGTTTTGCAATTCATAGTTTGCTAGTATATTATTTATCTGCTGATAAAGCGATTTATGTACCTCGTTATTATCCAAATCAAGTGCCTTGTGCCAATTGCTTTTTGAGTATCGATAACTTTCATATTCAAATTTAGCCTTGCATAGTGCGTGAATTCGTTCCTGAACATATAAATTGAATAAAAAATCATCAACTGCATAACCAATCTTCATATGCCAGTTATGATTATATTTTTTTAGCTCTTTGTAAGATTTTGAAGCAAATAATATTTTACCAAAAAGAATGTCTTCACTCGCTCTTCGTATAATAGTTCTTAATACTGACTTTTTAATTTGGGGAAATTGCGTTTGCTTTCTTAGGTTGTTTGCGATATCCTCTAAATTCTGCTTGATTTCATGGTGAATGAATTTAATTTCTGTAATGACTGAGTCAACACTTGGTCTATCTTCAGGATTCTGCCTTATCATATTAGTAACCAGATTATCAAGCTCAGCATATAATGGATAACTGTGTGCAATAAGTTTAAAATCAGAGCCCAAGGGGTTTTGTTTTGTGAAACATTCATTGATTATTAACCCCAATGCAAAAACATCTGCGGCTTCCGTTATATTATTCGCATTGTCTTTTGTTTTCTGCTCTGGTGCTGCATAATTTCGATTAACAAGTAATTCTCCCTTTTCTGTTAGTTTAAAATCTTTAAAATGAGCGATACCAAAGTCTGCCAGTACCAAATTTCTTCCTTTAATCAGGATATTCTCTGGTTTAATATCGCGATGAAAAATTCCTTTTTTGTGAATGTATTTTAATGCACCACATAACTTTAAAATAAAGCTGATCAGAACATTTTCATCTTTTTCTATAGCTATTAAATCTCTTAATGTTTGAGGATAAAGAGGCATTACATAACAAGGTTTGTCATTGTGTTTTCCATCAGCAATTACCTTGATGATACTTTTATGATTGCCGATTTTGCAGAACTCTATTTCTTTTTCAAACCGTTTAATTTTTTTAGTATCAGCCGAGTTAATAAACTTAATAGCATATTCATTTCCATTGCATTTTGCCTTCCAAACAACACCACTGCCACCATTGCCTATGGATTCAATAAGCTCATAGGTGGCTTGGTCAATGTTTATTTGTTCTCCTTTCTTCATTGTTGTGCTTTTGTTCATTCAATTTCAATCCCATCACCACGCAGTAGCGACGCAGTCAATCTCCCTCATCAACCGATCCGTCTCCGTCAACGCCACAATAATCTTCTGATAGTGCAAAATATCATCAAACTCCAAGGTTCTTCCTTGACGGTCTTTGAGCCATTTTTGGGCAGGTTGATAACCGCCAATGTAAAACTCCCAAGCAATTAGCGGAATATTATCAAAATACTGTTCTTCGTTGATCCAGATTCTACCTAAACCGTTTTCTTTATCAAACAATTCCCAATCTTTTTGAACGATTTTAGTGGTAACCACATTGTCTCCGTTCTTTGGATAGCTTGTAATGTATTCTTCCACAATTGGAGATTCTAACAAATGTATTTGGCGTATTTCGCCACCTAGTTTAACGAGTTTCCAAAATGTTTCTGGGTCTTTTGGATATGGAATTTTTGGAAAGTTTGTTTTTAAAAATGCATTATATTTTTCTCGATAGATTGGTGAGTGTAAAGCTGCATAGATATAGTCTAGAATGTCTATTGGTGCAAAAGTATTTTCCGTTTGTTCTTTTTCGTTTGTAAAGGAAAGTCCTAATTTTGCTGCTATTTGTTTTATAATATCTTGATTAAGGTTTGGACTTCTGTCTATGTTTTGTTCAATAGTTTGTTGTCCGTTTAATTTAGGGTAAACATATAGAGGTGTAAAATAAGTGCCATTAATATCCATTGAAATAGCAGTTGGAATTGATTTTGTAATTAATGTATGATTCCATTCTGCTTTTACAATTTTAGCGAGGTTTAGGACTAAATTATCCTCAAGTAATTCGTTACCAACACTACGTCTAGTACGATCTACAAAACTTTCGTTGTAATAAATACATCTTTCATCAAAAGGACGATATGTGATTTTTCTCAATTCGTTTTCATTGAATTTTTTTTCTTTTTCAATTACTGATTTGAGATTCCAAAGATTAGACTCTTTGATATTATATTTAGATATTATAGACCGTGTATCTTCATTCGAAAACAAATCATTAAAACGGTTGATTAGACGTTTTTTATCAATGTCTACAACCAAGTCATCTCTATGCGTTTGGACTCCAATGGTAGATTTAATGAATAATTCATTTGATGAAAATCCTTTATTATACTTTTCTTCAACCTCATAGTCACGTTGTACCATATAATACATTGGGTCTTTTAACTGTAATTCTTTGTAAGGAATTGTTTTTAAGGTGTTTTGAGATAAAAAGTCATATTTAAAATCTCGTTTCCCAAATAAGTCATAATGGAATATTTGTCCTAAATCATTTGGTTTCTTTTTTCCTGTTTTCACAAAAACTGTAATAGCAACTCCTTGCATTATATCAAAAACGTTTTGATCAATTGTACCATCTGGAGAGACTTCTTTCTTTTTGCTATTCCCATGTAAGTCTATGGTATATATTTTATCATAAGTCTTTAGCAAGTTCCAACGCATTCCTCTAAATGTAGGGTTATCTAAAAACCCATGCGGATTAATAAAAGCCAAAACTCCGTTTCCGTTTTTTTCAATGAAATGCTGTCCATATCGTAAGAATTTCACATAATCATCATTAATGAATTTAGAATTTTGTTCTTTTAACTTTTCTTTTCCTCCTGGTTCCTTTTTATAATCTTCCATCAGTTTCATAATCCAATCCCCCTTATTAGCACTCTCTCCGCTATACGGTGGATTCCCGATTATACACATCACAGGCGTATCACGCTTAATATGATTCGCTTCGTTGGCTTCACTACTCAACCAGTTGGCAAATAAAGTTCCTGTGTCTGGATGATATTCTTCTAAACTGTTCGTCAAATACACTTTGGTGCGTTGTTCTTTGGTGGCTTTAAAGCCTGTATCTTTCAGCAGTAAATCCAATTGTAAATGTGCCATTGCGTAACTCGCCATCAATAATTCAAAACCATTTAAACGTGGCAACAAATCATTTTCGACATAACTACTCCAAATACCTTCTTGTCCTTTAAATTTTTTATGGACGTGTTTAATTACTTCCGCTAAAAATGTTCCTGTTCCTGTGGCTGGATCTAATACTTGAACTTTATGAACTTCTTGTTCAATGTTTTTTCCTTGAACATTTACTTTTATCTTGGTTTTAGATTTGTCTGCCAAACCTTGTGGCAAATCAAATTCCGTTTTCAAAATATCATCAACCGCTCGCACAATGAAGTTTACAACAGGAGCAGGCGTGTACCAAACGCCTCGTGCTTTTCGGAGTTTCGGGTCGTATTCTGCCAAGAACGTTTCATAAAAATGGATGATTGGATCCTCCATTTTTGTCGTCTTCCCGTAATTTTTTAGAATTTCTTCTACGTTACAGGCTAAGAATATTTCTACCAAACCATCTACAATCCATTTTATACGGTCGTCAATGTCTGGTCCAGCGATGTAGCCAAACAGTTTGCGTAAAAACGGGTTTGATTTTGGAATCAGTTCGGCTGCTTCTTGTCGGCTAAAAGTTGGTAAAGTAGGGTCGTGTAAGCGAGCTGCAAACATTCCGTACGCAATGGTTTGTGCATACACATCTGCAAAACCTTTTGGAGTTATATCGTGAATCAAAATACTTTTGAAAGCAATCATTTGTTCTTTCAGCGTACTATCTTCTTGCTTGTCTTCATCGCTTGTTAATGCTTTTTCAATCACATCAGATAATAACCGTGCTTTTCCCGCCATCATTTCAGCGAGTTTTTTTGAGCTTTTGATGTTTTGTCCAAGGTGCGTGCAAAAATCTTTCAGCAGGTTTTCAAAAGATGCAAAGTTTTGAGTCAAGGGCGTGATGCCTTTATCGGTAATTTCCGCAATCGCAATTTTGGTAATAAATTCACCGTCTTGATACAAATGAAAATCGATGTAATCGGTGAAAATCAAGTTATTCAAAGAAGCTTTGTAGCGGTCAAACTGTTCTTTGTTAATGCTTTTCTTTTTCCCTTCCAAATCTTTGTCGCCAATGTCTTTTGCTTCAATAAAACCAACAGGAATGTCGTTTCGTGTCAAGATGTAATCAGGAGCACCGCACGCTTGTCTTTTCGGTTCGTTGGTTGCACGAACTCCCACAACAATACTTTCAATCAATTGCTGTAAATCACCTCGAAAGGTGTGTTCAGTTGCGTTTCCAAGTTTATATCTTTGGTTGATGTTATTTATGTAGTGGTCTAAAGTCATGTTGGGCATCATTTGTTCGATTGTAAATATACTGAAACAACCGCCGAAAGCAATTTTAAATTTGTCGAAAAATACAAATCAGATCAAATCTACAACAAAAAAAACGCCAACCTTTCGATTGACGTTTTCCTAAAATATATTTTAAACTGCGCTTAGTCTTATTTACTAACCACCGCTTTTAGGTATTCTCTGTTCATTTTAGCGATGCTAGAAAGGGTAATTTCTTTCGGACATTCCACTTCACAAGCTCCTGTATTACTACAGTTACCGAAACCTTCTTCGTCCATCATGTTTACCATGTTCATCACACGTTCTTTTGCTTCTACTTGACCTTGTGGAAGGAAAGCAAATTGAGATACTTTTGCAGAAACGAATAGCATCGCAGAAGAGTTTACACAACTTGCAACACAAGCTCCACAACCGATACACGTTGCTGCTTCAAAAGCTGCATCTGCATCTGCCTTTGGAATTGGAATTGCGTTTGCGTCCACCGTGTTACCTGAAGTATTTACAGATACGAATCCACCAGCCGCGATGATGCGGTCAAATGCTGAACGGTCAACAACCAAGTCTTTGATTACTGGGAATGCTTTTGCTCTCCAAGGTTCAATGTAAATCGTTTCTCCGTCGCTGAATTTACGCATGTGCAACTGACAAGTCGTAACCGCGCGATCTGGTCCGTGCGCTTCTCCGTTGATGTATAAAGAACAAGCTCCACAAATTCCTTCGCGACAGTCGTGGTCGAAAGCAATTGGATCATCTCCTTTTACGATTAATTCTTCGTTTAATATGTCTAACATCTCCAAGAAGGACATGTCACCATCAATATTGTCTATTGGATAGGTTGCCATGTGACCTTTGTCGTTTGGACCTTTTTGTCTCCAGATTTTTAATGTTAATTTCATATGCTTTAATTTTTTTATTTGTCATATGCAATACGCCTAATTTCTTTTTCTTGCTTCAGATTAAAGTAATTTTGGCTATTTCATGATCTATATTTTTATAGTATAACTATTCTCTAATTGGGATAAAAAATTACTCGTAATTTCTTTGAGCTAATTTCACACTGTCAAACGTCAATGCCTCTTTGTGAAGAACTGCTTCTGAAGGCGCACCTTTGTATTCCCATACTGCAACGTATGCATAATCGTCGTCATTTCTCAATGCTTCTCCTTTATCTGTTTGGGACTCTTCACGGAAGTGACCTCCACAAGATTCAGCACGATTCAACGCATCTATCGCCATCAATTCTCCCAATTCAAGGAAATCTGCTACGCGGTTTGCTTTATCTAACTCTTGGTTGTATTCGTTTACATTTCCAGGGATTCTTACATCTTGGTAGAATGCTGCACGAACTGCTTGAATTTCAGAAATCGCTTCTTTCAAACCTTGTTCATTACGCGCCATTCCAACTTTGTCCCACATGATTTTTCCTAATTTCTTATGGAAATGATCTACTGACTTCGTTCCTTTGATGTTCACCAAACGATTCATTCGATCAGCAGTTTCTTGCTCAGCTTGTGCAAACTCTGGCAAATCCGTTGGAATTGTACCTGTACTAATATCATCAGCTAGGTAATCCGCGATGGTGTATGGAAGAACGAAATATCCGTCAGCCAAACCTTGCATCAAAGCAGAAGCTCCTAGTCTATTTGCTCCGTGATCAGAGAAGTTAGCTTCTCCAGCCACATAACATCCTTCAATCGAAGACATTAAGTTATAATCAACCCAAACACCACCCATTGTGTAGTGAACTGCTGGATAAATCATCATTGGAGTTGAGTATGGATCTGCATCTGTAATCTTATAATACATTTGGAATAAATTCCCGTATTTCGATTTCACCACTTCTCTACCTAGTTCGTTGATTTGATCTTCAGAAGGATTCTCAATGTGTTGCATCGTCGCTTGTTCTTTTCCATAACGCTCAATAGCGGATGCGAAATCCAAGTAAACCGCCTCTCCAGTTGCGTTCACACCGTAACCAGCGTCGCAACGTTCTTTGGCAGCACGAGAAGCAACATCACGAGGAACCAAGTTTCCAAAAGCAGGATATCTTCTTTCCAAGTAGTAATCTCTTTCATCTGCTGATAAATCAACCGCTTTCTTAGTACCTTGACGAATTGCCATTACATCCTCGATGTTTTTTGGAACCCAGATCCGTCCATCATTTCTCAATGACTCAGACATCAAGGTCAATTTAGACTGATGCTCTCCAGAAACAGGAATACAGGTTGGGTGAATTTGTGTGTAACAAGGGTTTGCGAAATGCGCCCCTTTTTGGTGAATTTTCCAAGCTGCCGTTACGTTAGATCCCATTGCATTGGTAGAAAGGAAAAATACGTTTCCGTATCCACCAGAAGCGATCACTACTGCGTGTGCAGAATGTCTTTCCAATTCACCAGTAACTAAGTTACGAGCGATAATTCCTCTTGCTTTTCCGTTCACTTTTACTAAATCTAGCATTTCGTGACGGGCGTACATTTTAATTTTACCTTTTCCAATTTGTCTTTCCATTGCAGAATACGCTCCCAACAACAATTGTTGTCCGGTTTGACCTTTCGCATAAAAAGTTCTGGATACTTGCGCTCCACCGAATGAACGGTTGTCTAACAAACCACCGTACTCTCTTGCAAATGGAACACCTTGCGCAACACATTGGTCGATGATGTTCGCACTCACTTCCGCCAAACGGTAAACGTTTGCTTCGCGAGAACGGTAGTCACCACCTTTTACAGTATCGTAGAACAATCTGAAAATCGAGTCACCATCTCCAGGATAGTTTTTTGCTGCGTTGATTCCTCCTTGTGCTGCAATCGAGTGCGCGCGACGTGGAGAATCTTGGAAACAAAATGCTTTTACGTTATATCCTAGTTCAGCCAAAGAAGAAGCGGCAGAACCACCAGCTAATCCTGTTCCTACAACAATCACGTCGATTTTACGTTTGTTTGCAGGGTTTACTAAACGAATTTTGTTTTTGTATTGGGACCACTTTTGGTCCATTGGTCCTTCAGGTATTTTTGAGTCTAAAACTGACATGTTGAATTTTTTTTAAATGATCAAAATTATTTCATCAAATAGATGTAAATCGGAATAATAGCAAACGCTAAAGGAACCAACACTGAAAATGCTTTTCCAACTGATTGAATGAGTGGCGTGTATTTCGGGTGACGAGCACCTAACGATTGAAATGCAGAAGCAAACCCGTGCCACAAGTGGAAGGATAAAACCAACATCGCCAAGGTATAGAAAATCACAGCAAGTAATGCATTTTGATTTGCAGGGAAACCTTCTTTTGTTTTATCGTGTCCGAAGAAAGAAACTGTTAAGGAGTGTAAGTCTTTATAACCTTCACCAACTTTCAAGTTTACATCTGGCGCGTAGAACTCAGTTCCATTTTTAATTTCAACACCTTCCGTTGGCATGAAGCTTCCGTTGGTTGTTACATACAACGTTTGAGTCTGAGCATCACCTGGCATACCAACTTCTACACGGTGCAAAGGCATTGGCGTAGAAGAGTATTTTGCTTTCCACCAGAAGTGAGACATGTGCATCACGATGAACACCAAAATCAATGTTCCTAAAACTGCCATACTTCTTCCAGTCCAGCTTGAATTTGCATTCGGCTTGCTGTAAGCGTATTTTACTGGTCTTGCTTTTCTATTTTGGCTTACCAATAAGAAACCATCTATTACGTGAAATAGAATAGAAATGTACGTCAAGTACGACATGATCTTAATGAAAATGTTGTGTGACATAAAATGTGCGTACTGGTTGAATGCCAACCTACCTTCTTCGCCTCCAGCTAAAAGTTGCAGGTTACCCAAAAGGTGACCAACCAAAAATGTACACAAAAACAGCCCTGTTAGAGCCATCCAATACTTTTTGGCTAACGAGGATTTTAATAAAACAGACTTACTCATTTGGTAAAATTTTTTGAAAATATTACTACAAATTTAACGTCTTCGGCAACGTAAAACCAATTTAAGCCTTATTTAGATTGATTTTAGATAATATAAGGGTTTTTCATCTGATTTTTAGGTTGAAGATGGCAGATTACAGATTTGTCGATTAATCAGATAGGTATCGGATGACATATTGATCCGAAAGATATCGGATAACAGATTTGTCGATGCGAAAAGGCATATTTGGAAGGCAGGTGCTGCGGTTAATGTTTTTTGTAGAGACGCAATGCATTGTGTCTCTACAAAAAAACAAACCCACAATCAAAAAATCCATCACCAGAAAAATTGACTTTAGATAATAATCAGAAAAAGACTAGCCGCTGACCAATGCTCTACGCGCTGCGCAGGGAATCTAAGATGGACAAATAAAAAAACATCATTTTTGAATGAAAAACATTCTTTTATCAATACAAAATCATCGTAATTCCACCAATCAAACCGGCGAAAATTACAATCAAAAACTTCCAAAAAGGATGGGCTTTTTTGAGTTCCATGAATTGAAAAGCGACTAACCAGAATTTAGTGAGTGCAATTGCAATAATAGCGATAATGATGATTTTTGAACCTTGGAAAGATGCAATGAAAGCGGTCAACAAAGTCAAGAAGATCAGGATTCCGTATGTGTAAAGTTGAATTTTCTTCATGTCAGAATAATAAATATAACATTGGGTATAGTAGCAACCAAACCAAATCGCACATGTGCCAAAAAGCGGCGCCAGCTTCAACGTCTTCGATCAATGTGGCGGCTTTCTTTTTAACGATGTTTCGGCGAATGATTAACAATATCACCATGCCAACAAGTACGTGAATCCAGTGAAAAGCGGTTAGTAACCAATAAAAAGTGAAAAATGAATTCGAATCCATCGTCAAACCTGCTTCTAGTTTTTGGTAATATTCGAACATTTTAAGAACTAGAAATCCAAATCCTCCCCAAACGGCAAAGTGAAACCATCTTGCTGCAAGCAGGTGATTTTTAGCTTTGAAAGCGTGAACTCCTAATGCTACGAATAAGCCACTCGTTAATAAGAAAATCGTGTTGATGGTTCCGATTACGCGGTTTAGTTTCATGCTGCTTTCGTGAAACAATTCTCGTTCTTGAGATCCATAATAGGCCAAGGCTAAAATCGCCATTCCAAACGTGACCAATTCCAAATAAATGACAATCCAAATCAAAACGCCTCCCGGAGGATAAGCTACTTTTGAATAATCGATCGTTGTTTCCAACTTGTTATTGGAATCAATCGAAGCTTCCTCTTGGAAAGATTTTTTCTCCATCTTATTTTCAGATTCAAGCATGTTTTGTAAAGGTTTTATCGTTAAGAATGTTTTATTTTTTCATACAATTTCACCAAAGATTTTAACAAAGTATCCGGCGATGATAAAATCTGATAGTGATTTTGACCAAACATTTGCGGAAGGTAATATTTGGCTTGTGCTTCAATCGCCAACGCGTAGGAATTGACATTTTGTTCGTTCAATTCACGCAAGGCTTGTTTCACATCTTGCACGCCATATTGACCTTCGTACTTATCGTAATCGTTCGGTTTACCGTCAGAAAGCATGATGATCCATTTATTTTCTGAATCTACTTTTTTGAATCGCGCGCCTGCGTGTCGAAGTGCGGGTCCAATTCTGGTGTAACCTCCTACTTCCACCGCGCCAATTTTATGTTTGGCTTTTTGCCAGTTCTCCTTAAAATCTTTGATGGTGATGTAGGTTGAGAAATTGCGCGTTTTTGAATAAAATCCATCAATGGCAAACGGAATGTTGAATTCATTTAAAATTTCGCCAAATAAGATGGAAACTTCTTTCTCAACATCAATCACACGGTTTCCAGCAACGTAACCGTCGCTCGATAAACTGAGGTCGAGCAAAAGTAAAATTGAAATGTCTTTCTCTTTTTTCCGACTAGAAATATAAACCCGTTCGTCTGGTGACACTTTGGAATGAATGTCGGTATACAAATCCGTCAAGGCGCACAAATCAAAAGAATCACCTTGTGTTTGGCGACTTACTTGTTGCATTTTATTGTTGACGTTTGTTAGCATTTTCCGCAAACCCATCAAGGTTGTTTGGTAATTCGCAATCGTTTTTTGATAATACGCCGTGTTGGTTTTCATTTGTGTTTTTGGATACACCTTGCAGAAATTTTCCAAATACGATCGTTTCTTAAAATTCCATTCTGGATACAAAACATGAAAACCTTTGTCATCTACTTCAGCACTTTCTGCTACGGAAGTATTTTCGACGAAATCTGCTTGGTAAACGGAATGGGTTGTGTCGTCCACACGCACGGTGTAGCGCATGTTGATTTCATCCAAGGCATTTTCGTGTTTTTCCAATTCGTCTGAACCATCAAAATCACGCCAGTTACCATTAAATTCTTCTACGGTTTCAATTTTTTCAAAACTGTGAAGTAAAACGTAATCTTCTTGTTGTTTTTTATCGATTGTTTTTGAAATGATTTCTTCAACAGCACGTGCGTGTAAGGTAGTTTGCGGCTGAACAAATTCTGGTTTGCTCTTGATTCCGTCATCTGCATTTTTGATTGCTTCAATTGCTTCGTCGGCAGGATTAAAGCGCATCCACTTTCCGTATAACCAACTTGTTTTGTCTGTTGGAAGTACTTGTTGTGCAATCCCATTTTGCGCGAAATCGTGCCATTCCTTTAAAGGTGGAAATTCTTTAAACAGTATTTCCAAAACTTCTGGCGCTGATTCGATTGCTTTCTCGTGCGATAAAATGTCGTCAACTTCAGCATCTTTTGTTTCCCATTGGAAATTTAATTTCTTCTGAATACTCAAGTAAAAGACGCGAAACAAGTAGAATTTATAATTGTCTTCTTTCGTTTCAAAAAAAGCACAACTGGTAGGCAAAAAGAAATTGTTGTTTTTAAATCCACCTTCTTTTTCAGCCGCATACAGTTCAATCGGTTGACCACACAAAGCCCTGGCCATGATGGTCAATTTTGACTTCACTTCTTGAAGTGTAATTTGTCGTTGCAGTATGGATTCATCGTTGAGTCGCCGTTTTTTGAAATAGCGAACCACTTTTGAATAAACCAACTCGTCTAATTCTAACCCCATTTTGCTTGTTTTTAAGTTTATGCTTATACTGAACTTTACCACAAGGCCATCCAGACACTTTAAATTCACTTTTTCACTGACGGGGAAAAATCACTTATTTTCCCTGAAAGGGAAACATCCCCTAACGCAGGGTAAAGCCCTGTGTTTTTAATGTAAACACATCGTAAAGCGCTGAAAGTGCGAAATATCTTTCTCGAACGACTCGCGCTTAATATCACAGCCTTTCAGGCCTTATTCCATCTTACAGTTTTTTTCGATGGGCTTACACCCATCGTTTTGTGATTAGCCCCTTTCAGGGTCAACTTTAAATACTCTGAGTTTTATTTCAGATAATAAATAATTCAAATTATCACATCCTATAATTTTTATTTCTAAAATCAACCTTAAATCATCAGATCACACAAGTCTTTCAACGCTTCTGTGGTTTCTTTTTCGTCGGTTAACGGAAGAACAATCGCCACGTAAACCGCCAATCTTTTTGGCAATCCATTTTGAATCAATTTCGCTGCATCTACCAATAATCGCGTGGAAACGGTTTCGGTTAAACCCAATTCTGTCAAGTTTCTAATTTTCGCACCGATCGTAACCAATTTCTTGGCAACATCTTCTGAAACTTCTGTCTCGTTGATCAAAATTTCCACTTCCACTTTCGGACTTGGATAATCAAAATCAAGAACCACAAATCGTTGTCGCGTTGATGGTTTTAATTCTTTAAATCCTCTTTGATAACCTGGATTAAACGAAGCAACCAACATAAAATCAGGATGTGCTTTGATGGTTTCTCCGAGTTTATCAATGAACAATTCTCGTCGGTGATCTGTTAAGGAGTGAATGGCAACAATCACATCTGGTCGAGCTTCCGCGATTTCATCCAAATAAAGAATTGATCCGTTTCGAATTGCCATGCTCAAAGGTCCGTCAATCCAAATGGTTTCAGCGCCTTTGATGATAAATCTTCCAATTAAATCCGTAGAAGAAGTTTCTTCGTGACAACTGACGGTGATTAAATTTTTGTCTAATTCCTGCGCCATGAATTCCACGAAACGTGATTTTCCAGTTCCGGTTGGACCTTTCAGCAACAAGGGCAATTGCAATTGGTTGAGGTGGTTAAAGACTTCAACTTCGGAACCAATTGCTTTGTAATAAACTTGCTTTTCTGCTACGATCATGCTTATGTGTTTTATAAAACCCGAAACACCATCCGGTTTCATGACAAACCTAAGGGATAGGTCTCGGGTTTCTGGGATTACTTTTTTGCTAATTCGATTTAATCTTCTTTTACCAAAGCTTCATCATTCGGTCTACCGTATTTGATGAACTCATAAATGTAAAGTCCAATACCGATGGTGAAAATGGTAGCACACAGAATCAAGACCACAAAGTGAACTTTCGTTTCGTTTTGAACTTCCATGAATTCCATTTTTAATCGGCGTTCCATGTACACTTGAATTACTCCAGCAACTCCAAAAGCAACCGTCATACCAAGCATTCCGATATTCGCCAGCCAAAATGCCAAGTGACCGTTTTTGTTGTCGTAGTGTTTTCGACCTGTCAAGTTTGGAAGTGCGTAACTGATGATGGCCAAAACGATCATCGCATACGCGCCCCAGAAAGCGTAGTGTCCGTGCATTGCGGTTACCAGCGTTCCGTGTGTGTACAAATTGGTCTGTGGTAAAGTATGTGCAAAACCTAATAATCCAGCTCCAACAAAGGACACGATTGAAGCACCGATTGTCCAGAATAAAGCAATTTTATTTGGATGCGATTTTTCTCCTTTTCGGTACATGTACACTGCAAATAATGCCATTGCTAAGAAAGCAAGCGGTTCAAGCGCTGAGAAAATTCCACCAACGATCAACCAGATTTTATTTACTCCGATGTAATAATAGTGGTGACCTGTTCCTAAAATTCCGGACAAGAATGTCAATCCAACGATTACGTATAACCATTTCTCAATTACTTCGCGATCGACACCAGTCAATTTGATTAACAGGAATGATAAAATACCACCCATAATTAATTCCCAAACACCTTCAACCCATAAGTGAACAACCCACCAACGGAAGAAAGAATCGGTTACTTGACTGTCGAACCAAATCATTCCTGGTAAGTAAAGCAAGGCTGCGAAAACCAATCCCATCGTTAACACCAAAGAAGTGGTAGTTCGTTGTTTTGCCTTGTAGAGTGTTCCTAAAATAAGTCCTAAGAAAAGCAAGACATTTACAACAACGAGGTAATCTAGTTCTCGCGGAATTTCTAAGAATTTTCTTCCTTCCCAGATGTTAAAATGGAATCCAACCAAAGCTGCAACGCCAACAAGGGCAAGCGAAATTAATTGAACATAGGCTAATTTTACACTGATTAATTCCCGTTTAGATTCTTCAGGAATGATGTAATACGCTGCACCCATGAATCCGGTTAACAACCATAATACCAATAAATTGGTGTGAACGGCTCTTGCGGTATTGAACGGAACTACTTCGTGTAATCCATCCATCCCAATGCGCGCGAATCCCATTACGAATCCATACACTAACTGCAATGCAAACAACAACATGCACAAGGCGAAGAACCAATAAGCTACTTTTTGTGATTTATATTTCATAACGATTCTTTTTTAATTTTTATCTTTTGACAAAGGGGAAACCACGCGGTCGAAACCGTTCAGGTCAATTTTACTGATCCAGTTGAAGTAAGCAACCATCGCATCTGCGTCGGCATCATTCATTCCGTAAGCAACCATTTTTCGTCCTCTTGGACCCCAAGGTTCTTTGGATTGAAGTACGATTTTCACGTACGCTTCGCCTTTTCTTTCAACCACTTTGGTTAGTTCTGGAGCGTAATATCCGCCCTCGCCCATGATGCTGTGACAGCCCATGCAATTGTTGGTTTCCCACAATTCTTTTCCACGAATCACATCTTTGGTGATCGACGCGTGATTGGTTTGGTCATTTCTTGGCATGAAGGAATAAACCGTCAACCCAATGAAAATTAAAAACGTCACCACCGTTCCACCTAAAAAGAATGCTCGTGCTTGTGATTTTGATAGCATAATTCATATTTTAAGTTAGTAAATATAATATCGGACTAATCTGTCCTTTTTAGCAACAAAGGAACTTAATATTAATAAACTGAAGAATGATGTGAGGTCAGCAAAAACTATGATTTTTATCAGGTTTCTACTGTAAGCGAAAAAAGCCTATCGCTATCAAATTGATAACCATAGGCTTAAAAAACATATTGAAAGGTGTTTTACCTCATCCTCGAGTGAAAATCAACTCTCTAATTACAAACTTTTGGTTCTTCCACCATCAACTGGAACGTTGATTCCATTGACATAACTCGCAGCTGGTGAAGCTAAGAAAGCGATCACGTTTGCCGTTTCTTCTGGTTCTGCAATTCTTCCCATCGGAGATTCTGAAGCCATTTCAGCAAAAATAGATGCTACTGAATAGTTTGTTTTAGCAGATTTCGTTTCCGCGATTGTTTGCAAACGAATGGTATTGGTTGCTCCTGGCAACACGTTGTTTACCGTAATGTTAAACGGGGCCAATTCCGTTGCCAAAGTTTTACTCCAATTGGCCACTGCGCCGCGAATGGTATTTGAAACCCCCAAATTCGGAAGTGGTTGTTTCACACTCGTAGAAATTACATTGATGATTCTTCCGTACCCATTTTCTTTCATCAACGGATAAAGCGCTTGAACCATGATGTGGTTGCAAATCAAGTGTTGCGTAAATGCATCGTAAAATTCAGACACTTCCGCATCACGAATCGGTCCGCCTTTTGGTCCGCCGGTATTGTTGATCAAGATATGACAGGTTCCGTTATTGGAAACCCAATTGTCCAAGGTTGCTTTTAAACTTTCTGGTTTGGAAAAGTCAGCTACTAAATAACCGTGTTTTTGATTGTTGCTGCTTGGCAACTCGTTCAAAACCGCCTGCAATTTTTCCTCGTTCCGAGCGATTAAAATCACATTTGCGCCTTGTTCAGCCAGTTGCATTGCACTTGCTTTCCCTATTCCCTGCGTACTGCCACAAACAACAGCCGTTTTTCCGTTTAAATCTAGATTCATCATAATGAGGGTAAAGTTAGGGAAAAATGGACATCTTATACTGTCAGCACATTGATTTTAGTGATTAAATGATGAAGCTGATTTTGAAAATCATGCGGTGAAAATGAATTTTCAATCAATGTTAAAATCAACTTAGGCCATCATCTGTCTATAAATGAATGCACCTAAAAAAAATTACACCATTGGATTTCCTTGCGCTTTCTGTTTAAACTTACTATTCAATACCCTTTTAAATTGCATACTTTTTGAACCAAAATTAATTAGCAATCCAACTTCTAAATCGTACGCTTCCAAATAATTAATAGCTTGCGCAATGTGAACATCCTCTAATTTTACAACCGCTTTTATTTCCAAACAGATTACATTTTCTACTAGAAAATCAACTCGACGCGTACCGATGTGTTCATTTTTATAATAGATTGGCATGATATGTTCTCTAGAAAAGGCAAGAAAGCGGTCAGACATTTCAATAGCTAAAGCGCGCTGATAGATTACTTCTTGGAAGCCATTTCCAAGAGCGCTGTGTACGGTCATGCAGCAACCTATTATTTTTGAGGTAAGTTCGGAATATTTGTACTCATTGTTTATCATAATAAGTTTGTTGATTATCAGGTGAATAGTTTAGTTTCCTATTAAAGATAAGGAAAAAAATCTTTGAAATGTACGGCAGCATGTAAAAATTGCAAAATTATTTGCGTTGAAGATTTTTATGATTAAAATTTTTCGAATTGAAAAGAATCAACCCAGCATCCTCGTCAAAATCAGCTAAATCCATTAATCACCCTAAAAAATCAATGTGCTGACATATTTTACACACAAGATTTAAACAAACCAGACTTGAACGGAATTTAACGCAAGAAGAATTGGGGAAATTAATAGGTGTTCAAAAAGCGCAAATAGCTAGAATTGAAAACAATGCGAGTAATGTGACGATAGATACTTTGATGCGCGTTTTTACAGCTTTGAAAGCGAAAGTAAAGTTGCAAATTGAACTTCCTAATTTGACGATTGATTTGGGGCGGTAGAATCAGTTGATTTAACATTCGCAGGCTAGTGAATGGTGCCAATTTATAGGACGAATATTTTCGTTTAGACGAAATACAATTTAAAAGCGATAATTCTAGAAAATTCCCTGAAAATCAAAACGCAAGCCGAACAATTGTCTTTTCTTTAATACGTCTGTATTAACACATCCGTTGGAATATTTAATTTTTCATGAATTTGCCTAATCATTTCTAATGATAGTTTTCTTTTTCGGTTTAAAATTTCACTTGCTCGACTTTTAAAACCAATAATCCGTGCTAGATCATTTTGATTATAACCCATTTGATCCATTCTAAATTTTATGGCTTCAATTGGGTCTGGCAAAGTAATGGGGAAATGTTCGTTTTCATATTGCTCAATTAACATTCCCAAAAGTTCCAATTCGTCGCCTTCAGGAGTTTCTTTTTTTGCGTCAAAAATTGTTTCGAGTCTCTCCAACGCTTGATTATAATCGCTTTCTGTTTTGATCAGTTTTATGTTCATAATCTATCTTGTTTCTGCGTTAATTTTATCATATTCTGAATGCGTACCAATAAATCGAATCCAAACCATTTCATATTCGTAATTTATTTTCACGATCAATCTGTAATTATTTCCTTTTATCTTAAATATTACTCGGTTGTCAATTAAAATTCTTGAGCCTGGATATTCTGCTTTAATGTCATTGTGCAATTAATGTGCTATTCAAATAAGTGTATAAAATGCTCCTGCTCCTTTTGTACGACTATTTTTGCTTAATTGGTAGTTTTTTCATGTATTCTTCAACTTTTTTTACGTTTTTTGGTTTTAGAATAACATTGATGTGTTGATTTTTAATGTCAAGACCGGATAGTATTAAATTACAATTTTTAGTTGTATAATTATCTAATTTCCAATATGAAAAATTTAAGTAACGAAAACCGAAACGATAATTTTCAAATTCATTTGTAGTAAGAAATAATTCGAATCCCTTCGGTCTTTCTCCAATAATTATTGATATTGAATTAATTTTTTGATTTGAAATAAGTTCGTCAATTTCCTGAATCCCTCCAACATAATTAAGTTCATAAATGAATCTACTTTTATTAGATTTTAACCAAGAAGTGTTTATGATGTTGTCAAAGTCGATTGAGTTGCCTAAAGATTCATTTTTTAATTGTTGCTTTAACGAGACTAATTTTTGTAGTACTCAATTTAACTGCAGTAAAAACAATAATTATAAACTTTACAATTGCAATCCAAAATTATTAATTTATACTTTCGTTATGTTCTATATTGTTCTCTTTGAATGTTTGCTAACGTTAGAAAACAGGCGCATGCGGCTAACACTTGTCTACATTTGGCGCATACGCTTGTTTGTTGTTATAATACACTAAATTATTTTTAAAAGTACACCTTTTGACTTAATGCTTGTCTTGGATTTAGGATCATGCTTAATCTCGAATAACACTTTTTTTCCTTTCAAATTTTGAAAATCAAAATCTACATTATCTTTGGAATGAACAAAAATATTTTCTGGTGCTTTACTTATGAAACCATAATGAGCACCATATTTGTCCTTAATGACATTTAATACTTCGCCAAGAAATGTTGTTTCAACCGTGTTTGTGAGTTCAGGAATTGCATCACTAACATTTATCTTGTTTTGGAACTTAAAATTAACGGCCTCCAAAAGATGTTTTGTAAAAGCCTCAACGTCTTTGGTGCCTCTCTTTGATTTACCAAGTTCAGTTTCCCATTTTTCTATCGATAATAAAAATAATTCAATAATTTCCTTGAATTTTTCTTCACGTTTATTATCATCCATCAACAAGTCTTGAATTCTTTCACAATATTTATCTATTTCATTTTCTTTACTGAATAAAGGAACATATCCACCAATAGATTGTCTAACCATCATTAAAATGTGAGGTTTGTAGTTCTTAATTAATCTATGTACATTATTTTCCCGGATATATTTTTCGAATTTTAAAAAAATTTGAGCGGTTACGAAATAAGGTAATTTAGAATGAAAGTCTTGATAGATTTTGTTTTTGTTGTCTTTCAATAAAATTGATTCATGTCTATGAGCGGAATGCGGGCTATTTAGAAAGGCACCTACAAAATATTGTGTTAAAACCCTTAAATTAACTTTTTGAGTTTGTTTTATTGTCGGATTGTGCTGATATTGTTTAGAACGTCTTTCATAATAAATTTTATCATGGTCTTTAGAATATGCATTGAAGAATTCTTCAAGATCTTTATGGAATTTTTTTGTGGATTCAAACGCCTCTTCCAAAACTATGTTTTGTCTATTTGTCCCTCTAACTATATCATTAACTATTTCCTGATTTGTCGTGCTTATTAGTCTGACTGAAATGGGAACCCTTGTAAGATCCAAGCTTTTCTTGGAAGCCTCGAACAGCATATGGCTAGTTTGACATCCATTTACAATTTGAGGATTAATGATTGTCAATTTGGTATTGTTCTGTTTATATTCATCACAAACTATAGTTATTCCATTATTGAGAACAATGAACTTTTCAGGTGTACTTTTAATAGTTTCCTCAATCTCGGAATTAACTGGATTAACACCTTGAAAATCCCTTACATTATCATTAAAAAGTGATTTTCTAATAATACCATCCTCAGTGCTAATTAATTTTAGAAGCTCATTACCAAAAACTATTGCTAGACAAGAGTTCGTCACGCCATTAACATCTGTTAAAGGCATCGAATGTCTCGTATCTATTGTTTCGCTAAATGTATTTTGGATACTATCATAAATCACTTTTAACTCATTACTATCAATAAACTTAAAATCAGACGAACTATAAATATTCAATCTTTCAATGTCTTGTTCAAATTGCTTGGAAACACCAATTAAATCAGCAGGTTCTTTCCATCTTCCCATTCCGACATAATACAATGTCACTTTAGGATTGTTTTCCCACATAATTGTTAAATCATCACTCAATAGGTACTCTTTCAATTGAAGATGTTCTTTTACGTTCTCATTCATCGGAAAGTTGTGGATATCAGAAAGAAAATCTCTAACCCCATCGACAAAATTATTAAGCTCCCCTTTATCAAAATGAGTTTTATATTTTGATTGAACAAAAATAAACTCAACATTAATTCTTTTAGATCTATTGAATTTAACAATATCGTCTATTTCGCTTTTTGACTTAACAATAATGTCATCAACCTTAATGGCAATTCCATCAATGCCCATGTCGTTTGAACCACCAACACTAACGAAATCTAACAATTCAGAATCAGCAGTAAAAGCATCTGGCTGATGCAGAGTATAAATTGTATAATTAACAAATTTCTCGAATGCCAAACTATCTTGGATATTTTCAAGTTCATTTTTTTGTCTAAACTGCTTAAATCTTGCGTTGATTATTGGTTCTACCTGCATAATTGTTTTTTTAGAGTATTCTTATAATGTACTATATTGCGTGTAACTATCTGGTTTTCTTTCAGTTGTCAAAATTACTGTATAAATCATCAAATGTCAAGCTATTTAATTCATAAGTACTGATTAGTGTCAAAATAAATAGAAGTGAACTTTTCACCATTTCTTGGTCTATAATTATTTCATTTCGTCCGTGTGCAATTGTATTCCTATTAGAAGTATAATTGTCATACATACTCATAATAGAAGTGTAAATTTGGTGTGAGTTTAAAACAATGAATTTTGAACCAAAAAGCTCTTTAAATTTATCTTTTAATCTATCTGGCTCATCATTTCCACCAAGTTCAAAATTGACGAAACTTTCAAAAGCGGAAAATGTCAAAAAGTATGAAAGTTTAAATTTCTTTTCTTTAAGTAATAAATAACTTTCGGCTAATAAGGATTTATAAAATGGAAGATTGTCAATATCGTTTGGAATTGCGTTTAATCCCAATGTCGAATAGACTCCCCAATCTAATGGTTCAATGTCTGAGCTGTCTCCTTGAAAACTACCTTCATAATAGATTCGTCCTTTTAAGTTATCAATAGTCCTAATTCGTAAATTGTGCAATTCGAAATCATTAACCTCAGTTCCAAAACTGTTTAATTCAAAAGCATCTTTGTTTTGTATTAATACTTGAAGTAAAAAATCGCAATCGTTTCCCTCATTATATTCAATTTCATATTCCTTGCTTAGACTTTGTAAGGTGTCGAAATGAAAAATGTGATTATCTAAAATATTAATATCAACGATAGATTTATATTTACTAGAGAAATCCCAAAAATTATTAAAAAAATAATTTGCAACGACATTTCTTCTGTATTCAGTTATATCATAATCTGGGTTATTGTTAATTTTAATTACAACATTGTCAGTTGTCAGAATACCTAAACGAATTAAAATTTTATCGATTAGATTTTGCTTGTTTGAGAATTGAATATAGTTCATTTTGTCGTCTTATTCGTCTGTTAACGAGTGGCTTTACCCATCGGGTAACATCCACTATACTTTATTTACATAATTCTTTAAAATCAACAACAAATCCGTCGTCAAACGATTACCATTCATTTCCAAAATCCATAAACTTGATAATCTCATAGCAGCCGTTGATTATAATTCCCGTAAATATATAAATTCCATCAAGACCTCCAACAATTCAAACGAATTTTATCCGATGCACATAACTAATTAAACAACCAAACCCCAAAAAACTTAGATTTATCCAATCAAAAAGTCGCGTTTATTCCCGATTTTGGACGACTTTAACCAACCGCTTCCCAATTCAAAAATTAATTTTAGGGCAGCAGAGTCAGTAATCTTATCTTTACCTAATACATAAAACCAAAAAGCCAAACTGGAATGATGTTTCCGAAACCGATTTCGATGCCATCTTTCGCTACATACCCGTTTTCTACTTTTGCGATTTGTTTTTTTGTTTTGTTCTTACCTCCAATTTCAAAGGTGTACTTTTTATCAATTATAAAATCAGCAACTTCTGAGCGATTAATGTCGTGCAAACCTTTCAATTGATTTAAGAAAAAAGTCTCTCTCACATTTCCAATATTTGTGTTTTCTTTCGCGAGCGCATACATGAGGTTGGTGTTGTTCAAATACAATTTTTCTGGCTTTGTCAAGACGCCAATTCCGGTTGTGTCTTTATACAACTCATTCACCAATCCTGCTCGTTCCAGGATTTTAATGCTTTTTACCAACATATTACGGGAAACGTCTACCTTCTCACTCAGTTTGGTAATGTTGGGTGTAAATGGGGCGCTTGAAGCTATGCTTACAAGGAGTTTTTTTAATTTCACCAAGGTATCATAATTTAGATCTTCCACTGCGTTGATGTCAATTTCAATGATCAGATTAATCGTATTTTGAAGTTTTTGAATATAAAGGTTTTCGTTTTCTAGATAATATGGATACACACCCGTTTTAAGATACTTTTCAAATAAGGGTAAGGGTTTTATTTCTTCTAAAAGCTTTGTGGCAATGGAATTGTGATTTTCTAAAATATCTGAAAATGAATACGCCTGAAGATCCTTTTTGGTTTCAAAAAGAATAAATTCTCTAAAAGACAATTCCTTTAAATTGTACGTTATCGCTCTACGACTTAAATCCGATTCTGATTTATAGATTTCAAGCATGGAAGAGGAAGTGAAGATAACATGAAGTTCAGGAAAATTGTCGTAAATCAATTTAATCTCTCGAGACCAATTAGAATATTTATGAACCTCATCCAATAATAAATGTGTTCCTCCAAATTGGGTAAACTGTTTCGCTAAATTATAGAGTTTATTGTCGAAAAAATAAATGTGATCTAAACTTACATATAAGGTTGATTCTAAAGGTAAATTCAATTTTGCAAGTTGCAAAAGCAACGTAGTCTTACCTGCACCTCGAGCACCTTTTACTGCAATCAATCGATTATTCAAATCAATTTTATGAACCAGATAACGCTGTATATCCAGAGATGTACGCGCGATTTTTGATTGAAACTCTAATAATAAATCTTCCATAACTGCTCTTTAGTAAAAGCAAATATACGAAATATTGTTAAGTGTAAAAAGCAATTACATCTTTTTTTGCTGTTTTAAGAAAGCAATTATAGAAATCCTTAATTTAATTTTTCGCCAGAAAAAAAGCCGTTACCATCCTCATCAAAACCAACTAAATCCAACAATCACCCTAAAAATCAATGTGCTGACCTATTTTACACACAATACTCACAATAATTAAAAAACTCTTCAGTATGCACAAACGGCATTTTTGGATCGTAAATGTCATTCAACAACATTTCAAAAACTGCGGGAAACAATTCGATAGCTTCCACAATGCTGGCGTTTCCTAACTGAATTCCGAACGGACTTTCTTTGTAACTGACGAAGGAAACGATGGCGCATTCGTCGGGAACGAGCTTGTATTTCTTTTCGTACAGGAAACAATAAACCAAGAGTTGAAAGAAGTGTTTGGACTTTTTACATTGTTCATACAGGCTGGTTTCGTCCATCGGTTTTTTGTCGGTGAACTTATAACCGACATCTTTGATATCCACTTTTCCTGTTTTATAATCGATGATTCTAATTTTTCCGTCACGAGAATCAATGCGGTCTACAAATCCCTTTAGGCGGACTTTTTTCCGTTCGCCTTGGATCGTTATTTCCATTTCGTGTAACAATTCCTCTTCCAAAGATTCAATGAAAATTGGAGATGCAATTGTTTCTGTAAGTAAGGTTTTTTCTTGCTTTAAGAAACGCTTGGTCAAATCATTCGCCATGGAGAAACTCAGGTAGTTCTTTCCTTTTTCGAACGATTCTGGGTTATTGCCAAAATGCTGACTGAATTTTTCGCGTAATACCAAGTCATACCGTTTCAACATCACTTCAATGTCTTCTGCATGAATGGATGGCGGTTGTGGGTTTACTAAATTCCCTTCTTGGTCTCTTCTTGAAAACGGTTTGAATAAATCTTCCAAGGTTTCATGGATGAAAGTCCCAAAAGTGCTGCTTTCAACTTCTTCCTCCACTTTTTTGTCTTCGCCGAATTTCAGTACATATTTATAGTAAAAATCCAGCGAACACGTGATGAATGTTTTAATTGCACTCGCAGAAGTACCTTTTTCGAAGAGTTCATCCAATCGCTCGATGAGTTCTGGTGTTTTCTGAATTTCAGTAATTTGTGTTTTTGAATCGACGTTGTCAATGGAATAATCTCGTTGGATTAATTCGATGTTTGGATTGATTCTCGAAAGTTCCAATTCCAATTGCATCAAATAACGACTCGGTTCGTTGGATCCAACAGATTCTGACGAAGTCGTGTACGTGATGTACATTTCCTTGCACTGATGCAACAAGCGATAAAAGTGATGGGCAAATAATCCTTGTTTTTGTCGCGGCGTTGGCAAGCCGAAATACCTTCTCAAGTCCATCGGAATCATGGTTTGAATTGGGTTGGTTGGTGGCATTTTTCCTTCGTTCATTCCAAGAACCAAGATGCGTTCAAAATCCAATAAACGCGTCTCTAACAAGCCCATCACTTGCAATCCTTCGATTGGATTTCCGTAATAAGCGATGCTTTTATTGGTCCATTGTTGGTTGAAAAGCGTTTTAAATGTTCGCAAAACCATCGGCGGAACACCAGCTTGAATGCAGTTTTGAAAATCGATAATCGCATGATCAAAATTTTCAAGCAAGGCTTTTTCAAATTCATTTTCTTCGTGTAGCAAAGGATGAATCAAGCGATTCAATTTTCGAATGAGCTCAATTCCCAATTGCCAATTGTTTTTCCACGGCGTGTACAACAAAGTGATGAGATTTTTCACTTTTTCTGGAACATCCACTTTTTCCGAATTTTGGAAGATCGTATTATACCGATTGATTTCTTTTTCTCTGTATTGAATTGCTTTCACCTCGGTTTCATCCAAAATCGCAATCACAAAAGGATGATTCCAAATGGAGAATAAATCTTTGTAATAAGCAGTGGTGCGGTTGTTTTTATCGATCCCTTCTTGAATTCTAAAAATCAAATCGACCCACGTTCGAAGCGAACTGTTTTTCATCGGCAAGCCCAACGTAATGTTGGCAACACCCACTTTTTTCGGAATGCTTTTCAGCATCGGAACAATCAACGATTCGTCCGCCAAAAGAATCATTGTTTTATTAATTTCTTCTTTGCTCAATCCTTCTAAGATCGAACCAACCACTTTCGCTTGACCTGTTGTTTGAGAACAGGCAATCAATTCTATTTTCTTCGAACCGTTTGTCAATGAATCCTGAATAAATGGCAATTTCGTTACCGATAATTTCTCCATCATTTCCCGCATAAACATTCCCGCTTCGTGATTTTTATCTTTTAGATAATATTCGTCTGCATCCATGATTATTTGTGCGCGACCCATTTTATTCAATTGCTTAAAAATGCTCAATTCCGCTTCAGACAAAGCATTGAAACCGGCAAATAAAAATTGAGCGTCTTTATTTTGTTTAAAAACCAAGTCCATGTTTTCAGCAACCTTCCGATATGCTTTTCCCATGTAAGTCGAATTGTTTTTGGCCAAAACGATATTATATTCTTGGTATAAGCTTGGAAGTCTTTCCCAAAAAGCAAGAAACTTTTGTTGATTTTCGGAAAGTGTATCAGTATCAAAACTCCAATTTTCAATTTCCTTGATGTCTCGAAGATTTTTGAAAAGTTGTTTGTCATCAATGAGATAACGATCTAACTCATCAAAATCGGAAATTAAGATGGTTCCCCATTTGATGAATTCATCGAAGGTAACGATGTCTTCTTTTTTGGAATGTTTCTCGTGAACTTCAAACAAAATCAGTAATAAGCGAATTTTATCCAAGATCGTTTCAGAAGTTAATTCTTGAATCCAACTGTAAATCGTTGTAATTTCAGGAGAAACAATCGGATGTCCATACGCTTCAAAAAGCGCTTTTTGCAAATAGTGAACTGCACGTTGCGAAGGCAATATAATCACCCAATTTTCGAGGTTTACGGAATTATTCTTGATGTGTTCAGCAACCTGATCAACAAATTTTTGCATGGTTCAATCTTTAGACTTTAAAAATACAAAAGAAAAGAGAATGGGAAAGGATTACACGGAAACTGTTGTAAAAATGAATGTGAAGTGTTGGGATGAAAAAGGTCTTTGCCACGGATGAACGGTTTTTTTTAAAGCTCAGGTGGATGCATTCCCAAATTGCACGGAAAGAATGCCAGCATTCTCTTTACCCAAAGGCAGCCATGAACTAAATCACCGTAATTCGGGTGTATACGTCAAAAAAAACAATCCGTTACCACGTAGCAGAACCGAAGTAAATCCATGGATAAAAATATAACTCGTGGTACAATTCAAAAAATATCCGTGTCAAAATACTGAGCACAAAAAAAGCGCGAAACGGGCGTTTCGCGCTTTTTAAAACTAACCTAACCTAACTACTACTACTTATGAAAACTAATCTATCATTGCTTTTCAAGTCCTAAACCAGTAAACTGATTTGTTTTTTGATCGGCGTGATATATTGATAACGGCGGTTATTTAGCTTTATTATTATTCTTTTTACATTTAACAAAAAATTAGCAGAAATGGATGTTTTTGTTAATTTATTAACCAATAAAAAGCAATTCAAACATGCTTTGAGATTTACCAACTGCTATTTCTAATTTTTCAGATTAAAAGTGTATTTTTGTAGCATGTTGATAGAAAAATTAATTGGAGACTTATTGCTACGCCACAATTGCGTGGTTGTACCTTCGTTTGGTGGATTTGTTTCTAAACAGACTTCTGCGGTAATTGATTACAAAACTGGAGTCATGCATCCTCCAAAAAAATCACTTCTTTTCAACAAACAACTCATCAACAACGACGGATTATTGGCCTCTGTTTTAGCAAAAGAAACAGGTCAAACGTTTGATGAAGCATCTTCAGAAATTCAGAAACAAGTTATTTCTTGGCACAAAGCATTGAATTCAGGCGAAAGAATTAATTTGGAAAACATTGGCTTCTTGTTTTTAGATCAAGAAAAAAACATTGGTTTTGAACAAGATCGCTATTTCAACATGTTGCTTCAATCTTATGGATTGGGCAAAGTACATTTTATCAGCGAAGAAGACATTCAACTGGTTGCGCAACCAATAACGCTTATCAATCCGATAGAAAAAGAGGAAGAAGCGATTCTTGAAATGCATCCAACAGCAATTCGTCCAATTGAAAAAACAAAGGATGTTGAAACGAAAGAAATTTCAATTGCACCGCAAAGTCATTCTAAAATTTGGAAATACATCGCTGCTGCATCCATGATTCCATTTGTCTTTTATTCCTACTGGATACCGATGGAAACCAATGTTTTGGAATCAAAAATTATTTCAATCAGTGATTTTAATCCATTTCATCAAGTGGAACAAAATAAATATGCTGCACCAACTACCAAGTTGAATTTAGATTCTAGCTCTTTAGATAAAATTTCGATTCAAAAAGAAGTAGATCAATTGCCAAATTCTGTTGATTCGTGGTCGTATCCTTTCAGCGAAGAATTATACATTCCTTTGAAAACGGAGAAAAAAGTACTTGTTGAAGTTCCAGAAAATACAAGCTCAGAAACTGTTGAAAAACCACTTCAAAAAGTAGAAAACCAATACCTGATCGCCAATTGTTTTTCAAGTGAAGAAAATGCAAATAATTTTGTAGCAGCTTTAAAATCAAAAGGTTTTCAAGCACAAATAATTGATATCAAAGGTGGTCTTTACCGTGTAAGTGCTGGAAAAATAAATTCATCTTCTGAAATGGACCAACTTCAAACAAAATTAGAAGAAATGGATGTTCAAGGTGCCTGGATTTTGAAAGTAAATGAAAATTAAGAGAAACAACTCTTCCATTTTTATTTTCAATTCAAAAAAGATTCCTCAAATTTCTTTTAAAATTTTTCGGAAAGACAGGTTCAGTGGAAAAAAACACCAATCATCAATTACACCTGTCTTTTCGATGATGCTTTTGCCTTGAGATATCTTCCATCTCAATTTAAAATCTTTTTATCAGATAATACTGACTCTGATTAACAAATAGATAATTCCACTTGTGCATTCTATTTTGTAAGATTGATTAACTTTATGGCAAATCAAACTAGAAAAATATGAAGAAATGGATTTTTTCCGTCGGAATGTTATTTATCTCCGCTGGATTATTTGCTCAAGTAAAAAATACTGAAAACAGTAATTACCAATTTACCAAAGTTGCACATTTAGATGCAAACCCTGTACAAAGTCAAGGAAACACCGGAACTTGCTGGAGTTTTTCTGCCTTATCCTTCTTTGAATCAGAAATGATTCGCAAAGGAAACAAAACACCAGATCGATTATCCGAAATGTATGTAGCTCGAAAAGCATACGAAGGAAAAGCAGATAAATACATTCGCATGGATGGAAAATCTAATTTTTCTGAAGGAGGAGCTTTTCACGACATTCCGTATGTATTCAAAAATTACGGAATTGTGCCAGAACAAATATACAAAGGATACCAAGGAGAAAAACAATATTACAACCACAATGAAATGTTTAACATTTTAGACGGTGTTGCACAAGGAGTTTTAAAATACAGCAGCAATTTAAGACCAGGAACTAGTTTATCTCCACAGTGGAAATCAGCAATAACTGGCGTCTTAGATGCTTATTTAGGAAAAGACGTACAAGAATTTGAATTCAAAGGAAAGAAATATACGCCAAAAACATACATGGCTTCTTTGAACTTAAACATGGATGATTATGTTTCAATCACCTCTTTCACAAATCACGAAGTGAACAAACCTTGTCAATTAGAAATCCAAGACAACTGGGGAGCTGGAATGAGCTACAACGTTGCTTTAGGTGATCTATTTAAAGTTGCTGAATATGCTTTAAAAAACGGATACACGATTGCTTGGGCATCTGATGTTTCAGAAAAAGGATTTAGTTTCCAAAATGGAATTGCAATCTTTCCTGAAGACTTATCTACCATCAACGTAAGTGGAAAAGACAATAAAAATTTCTCAGATGGTGGTGCTGAAAGAAGCTCAAATGCATTCTTAAATCCTGGAAAAGAAATTAAAGTTACGCCAGAAAATCGTCAAGAAGGATACGATAATAAAACAACAACGGACGATCATGGAATGCACATTACTGGTTTATACAAAGACCAAAATGGAACAAACTATTTTTTAGTTAAAAATTCATGGGGAACAAGTAACTATCCACAAGGATATTTATATGTATCTGAAGCTTATTTTAATTACAAAACGATCAACATTTATCTTCACAAAGATGGTGTTCCGAAAGACGTGCGTAAAAAATTAAATTTCTAATCTTGCTCCATATTTTAATAAATTAGTTTTTGTTTATTTAAATTCCTAAATTTGTTGTTGAAAGACCGATAAACTATTTTACTGATGAATAAATTAACCCCTGCAGAAGAACAGGTTATGCTTCGACTATGGAAATTAGAAAAAGCTGCTGTTAAAGATATTTTGGAATTATACGATGATCCAAAACCAGCTTATAACACAGTTTCTACCTTAGTTCGAATATTAGAACGTAGAAAATTCATCAAGCACAAAGCAGTAGGACGTGGTTTCGTTTATTTACCAAAAATATCAATACTTGATTACCGGGAATACCTTGCAAATCATCTCTTGATAAGTTATTTTAACAACAACCGAAAAGAGATTACTTCTTTTTTCAATTTAAGTGGTAACATCAATGAAATCTTGAAAGCATAAGATTAAGAACACTTTTATAGAAAGCTGTCTACTCGAGGTAGACAGCTTTTTTCTTTTACATAAATCTCTTTCTTTTATTCGTGCATGTATGCATTCCCTAAAAAATTTGTAATTTTATAAAAAATAAAGAAATATGGGATGTACCAGTTGTGCTTCTGGAGGAGGAACTCCAAGAGGATGTCAAAATAATGGAACCTGTAGCTCTGGAGGATGTAATAAATTAGGTGTATTTGATTGGTTGGGAAACATGGATTTACCAAGTGGTCAAACACCATACGACATAGTTGAAGTTCGCTTCAAAAATAGTAGAAAATCATTTTATCGCAATAACAAAGATATTTCACTTCAAGTGGGAGATGTAATTGTGGTAGAAGCAAGTCCAGGTTACGACGTGGGTGTGGTTTCTGTTATTGGTGAACTTGCCAGAATACAGGTAAAAAAGAAGGCTCCAGGATTAAAACCTGTTGAAGCTAAAAAAATATATCGAATTGCAAATCAAGAAGATATAGATAAATGGTCGCGAGCTGCTGAACTTGAAAAAGAAGTGATGTATCAATCTCGTACCTTGGCCGTTAATCTAAATTTGAACATGAAAATTTCAGATGTAGAATACCAAGGAGATTTAACAAAAGCTACTTTTTATTATACTTCTGAAGATCGAGTTGATTTCCGCCAGTTGATTAAAGACATGGCAGATCAATTTAAAATTCGCATCGAAATGAGGCAAATTGGATCTCGACAAGAAGCTGCTCGTTTGGGTGGAATTGGTTCTTGTGGAAGAGAATTGTGTTGTTCAACTTGGTTAACAGATTTTAGAAGTGTTTCTACTTCTGCTGCACGTTATCAACAATTATCATTAAATCCTCAAAAATTAGCAGGTCAATGTGGTAAATTAAAATGCTGTTTAAACTTTGAGTTAGACATGTATTTGGATGCCATCAAATCTTTTCCGTCGATCGAAAATAAACTGTACACGGAGAAAGGAGCTGCATTTCACATCAAGACAGATATCTTCAAACGGGTAATGGTGTATATGTATGAAGGTGGAGGTTCTGGAATGATTTCATTAAGTCCTGAGCGCGTTGCTGAAATTCGCGAAATGAATATCAAAAAGCAAAAACCACAAGATTTAATTGATTACACCAAACAGCAAGAAACGGTTGTGGTTGAATCTGAGTATGCCAACGTGGATGAGCAGGACAATTTGAACCGTTTTGATAATAACTTCAAGAAAGGGAAGAAAAAGCGTAAACCAGCGCGTCCTCAAGGAACAAATCCTAATCAAGAAGCGAATCCAAATCAGAATCCAAATGCAAAACCGAAAAAGGTAGAAGTAGTGAAGAATGATGATGGTACAAAAACAATAACGCCAGCTCCGAAAAAATCCAAGCCAAAACCAAAACCGAAGCCAAAGCCTTTAGTTGATGGAGAAAAAACAATAAATCCAGTTGCAGCAACTCCAAAAGATGGAGAGGAGAAAGCAGCAGCTCCAAAAAAGAATAAAAGAAGAAGACCACCTAGAAAAGACGGTCCAAAAACAGAAGATAATTCAAAAACAAATGAATAAAAAGGTTCTTATATTGAGTGCTTTGTTGCTTGTATTGTTGTCCAGTTGCATGAATCAACCGATTTATGAGAAGTCGTATTCATTTCAGAAAAATAAATGGGAAATGAATGCAAAACCTACTTTCAAAGTAGACATTCAGGATACATCTAAAACGTACGATTTTACAATTACGTTTCGAACAACAACGGATTATCAATTCAACAACGTGTGGTTTTATTTAAACACAACTACGCCAGATGGAGAGAAAGCAAGAGAACCTTTTGAAATGAAGATAACAAATACAGATGGTTCCTGGATCGGCAAGAAAACAGGAACCATTGTTGAAAATGAATTGTTCTTTAAAAGCAGAAAAATGCCTCAGAAAGGAGTTTATTCCTTTTATCTGGAACAAGGAATTACAGAACCAACACTTGAAAATGTATTGGATGTTGGTTTAAGAGTAGATTTTAATCAAGCTGACTAAAATCAAAACTTCTAAACGAATATACTTATACTAACTTAATTCTTCTTTTTAAATCATCATAATAAGATCCTCCAATTGGTAGGGTCTTTTTATTGTTTTCTAAATGGATATTTGGATGCTCAATCGCACTAATTTTGTCGATTCGAACAATGAAAGAACGGTGAACTCTTAAAAACTCTTCGTTCCCCATTTTCTTTTCAATTTCCTTCATCGTGGAATGAATGGTATAATGAGCGTCGATGGTATTGATCACAACATAATCTTTCAATGCTTCAATGAAATAAATATCCTTGGTGTTTAATTTCAATAATTTTCCATTTGATTTAACAAAGATAAAACCATCGTTGAATTCAACTTTTGCGATATTTGTTGGAGAAGCTAGTTCTTGATCTTTTTTAAACTTATACAAAGCCATTTCAATCGTAGCTTGTAAATCCTGCTCTTTAAAAGGTTTTATCAAGTATCCGTAAGGTTCTGCTAGTTTTGCCTTATTAAGGGTTGCTTCGTCCGCGTAAGCTGTTAAAAAGATAACGGGGATATCATACTTCTCTTTAATAATTTTAGCTACTTCAATTCCATTCATGTCACCTTTTAGCATGATATCCATCAATACAATATGAGGAGATTCACTTTTAATCAAGGAAAGTGCTTTTTCACCGTTGGAAGCCGCTCCACTCACTTCATATCCTAATTTAATAAGTGTATTCTGAATATCCTTGGAAACGATCGACTCGTCTTCAACAACTAGTATATTTACTTTTAACATGTTTTTTTATTTTTGCATCTCAAAGTTAATTAATTTTTCTTAGAATAAAATATTATTCGTCAATCTGATCTTATATTTTTTTATAAGAACGTAACGTTTAGTTGTTCCTTGAAATTAAAATCTACTTTATAAAACAGATGTATTCAAATAATGTATAAATGTAAAAGTGAAAATTATTTTTGATTTAATGTTTGCTGATAGAAATTTACAGAACAATTTAAATCCATTACAAAGCTCTTATTTACTGTCGAATTTTTACACTTTAGATTATTCAATTTCAGTATTTTAAAATCAATTCCTACCATAGAAAATAGAAGGTAGTGTTTCTTTGTCAACTTTCCTAATTTCTTATTTTCCCCTTTTTTATAATATATTAAATAAAGTTTTTTCTAAATAAAGAAATTTACTTCTTTTATTAAGATGTTCATACGGTTGATATTTAATTCGCATTTTGCTTTCATTTCTTAGTTATCAATGTTTGAGTGCTACTTATGAACACTTGAGATGCGCCGTTAAACATTAAAATGAATGGGTTATGGACTTATCAACGAAAAGCATTTTTCTTGGATATTGAATAACTATTTGTTAGAAATATTGATTTTGCTCTGCATAACAACGTGTATAAATAAATAAGAAATCACCTAAACTTTCCTTGCATGTTCCAATAAAGATTTTGCTTCATTTATTAATCCATTAAAACAAGTGAATCTTATTATAATCTGTAAACAATCATGAACAATTTCGTAACATTTTTTGTTCATAATTACATCGATGTTTCATTTCAAAATGAGCTCATTAACTTTTTCCAAAAAAGGTGTTTGTTCACAACTTGCTTGAATTGTTAATATAACTAACTTTGACAAAAAATATCAAAATGGGACAATTAACAATACCGATTGGATGTGATCATGCGGGTTTTGAAATGAAACAAGCAATTATTAAACATCTTAAAGATAAAAATTATTCAATCCTTGATCAAGGTTGTTTTTCAACAGACAGTATTGATTACCCTGATTATGCACATCCAGTTGCTGAATTGGTTGAAAATACAGAAGGTATGAAAGGTATTTTATTGTGTGGAAGTGGAAATGGTATCAACATGACTGCTAATAAACATCAAGGTGTTCGAAGTGCATTGTGCTGGACTACTGAGATTGCTGAATTAGCAAGACTTCATAACAACGCAAATATCTTAACGCTTCCTGCTCGTTTTATCTCTGTTGAATTGGCTTTGCAAATTGTGGATATCTTCTTTGCAACCGAATTTGAAGGTGGAAGACACCAATGTCGCGTTGAGAAAATTGCACTATAAATATAGCGTATGAATCGCTTTTTTAAATTTCTTTTCCTTCTTGGAGTATTCTTCAATGCTCATTTTTATTTATTTTCGCAAAATAACAATGAATTTTACGTTAAATACATAGATACGCTCGATTTAAGGAGACATTTAACGCAATTAACTTCTAATGATTTCGATGGTCGTTTGACAGGAACAGCTGGACAAAAGAAAGCTGCGGATTATATCCAAAGTCAATTGATGGAAATGAATTGCAAGGCGATTGGCGGTGATTTTTATCAAGCTTTTAAATTGTTTAAAGATGTTCGTTCTGGAACAATTTCATTGAATAAGCATAAATTAAATTTTCCAACTGATTTTGGTTTCTTTTCTCTAAGTCAACCTTTCTCATTTGATATTTCTGAATTTTTATTTGTTGAGAAACTAGAAGTTGAGAAAGATTATTCGGACTATTATTTAATTTTTCAGAGCAAAAATTTTTCATCCATCGAATTTGATTTGGAAACGGTTCGATGCAAAGGATTCATTTTTATTTTATCGGATTACGATGAACGTTACTTTTTGTATCAGTCAGATGATTATAAATTAGCCTTGGATTCTATTCCTTTTCCAGTTTTATTTATCAATCAAAAAAGTTTGTCTTCGAACTTTATGCATCAACTTAAAAAGAGAAAGAAACCTGCACTTCAAATTACTGGAAGTTTAAATGAGAATCCAGTTTTTGTTTCAACAGAAAATGTAATTGGATTTATTGAAGGAAGTGATTCTCTTTTAAAAAAAGAAGTAGTTATCATCAGTGCGCATTATGATCATTTGGGCACAAAAGATGGAGAAACATATTTTGGAGCAGATGATAACGGTTCTGGAACTGCTGCGTTATTAGAACTTGCATCGGCTTTTCAACAAGCAAAATTGGACGGTAATCAGCCCAAAAGATCTGTTTTATTAATCGCATTTACTGGAGAAGAATTGGGATTGTTAGGTTCTACATATTATACGAGTAATCCACTTATTCCATTGGCAAATACAGTTGCAAATTTAAACATCGACATGATTGGAAGAAAGACCGAACTATTTGAAACGGATTCTTTATTGATGGTTTACCTGATAGGTGCAGATCGTTTGAGTTTAGGTTTAGATTCAGTTATTAAAACAACGAACAACACCTACACAAATCTCATGCTAGATGAAAAATACAATGCCTTGAATGAGCCATTAAATCTATATTATCGCTCAGATCATTATAATTTTGCGAAAAATGGAATACCTTCGTGTTTTTTCTTCGGTGGATTTCACGACGATTATCACAAACCAACAGATACCATTGAGAAGATTTCTTTTGAAAAAATAGCTCAAATAACTCGTTTGGTTTTTCACGCAACATGGAAAATTGCGGATGCTCCCAACCGTTTATCGTTGATTGAGTAATTTGTTAATCAACTCTTCAGTTTCTTTTACAAACGTTTTATAAATATCCCCAGTTCCAGGACCATTAAAACCGGTGTGGATTTTAGTGATATTTCCTTCTCGATCAATAAAAATACTTGTCGGAAAAGATGAGATCGAATTCAACATTGAAAATTGTTTTGAAACCAATTGTTTGTCAGCCTTTCCTCCGACTAGGAATTGAAAATCTAATTGATGTCGGTCTTTTAACAACTGAATTTTCTTCGCTTGTTCCTCAAATGTATTCGGAGTTTCATATCCAATTGCGATAATTTCCAATCCTTTATCACTATACTTCTCGTGCATTTGCTTTAGAAAATTGGTTTCATCCAAGCAATTTGGACACCAAGTACCCATTATTTGAATGATGACCACTTTGTTTTTGAGCTCTTGATTTGGATACGTATATACGTCGCCATTCAAATCCTTCATTTCAAATTTTAAAGGTTCGTCGGAAGTCAAATAGGTAATCTTCTCTGGATTTTTTAATTCAAATTTCTCATCTTTTATAGCTTGGTAGTTACCAGAATAATGGGTTCCGGAATGAAATTTTCCAGTAATTTTTCCATTATTTAATTCTCCTGTAAACAAAAATGCGTGTGAACCATCCAAGCAGCTCAAGTACATTTTATTGCCCGTAATTGCTCCTTCAAGAAATCCATAATCTCCTGTTTCTGTCAAGAATGTTCCTGTAATGTGATTATTTTTTGAGGAAAAAACGCCAATCGCAAAGGAAGAATCTGGTGTATTCACATCAAAAACAGTTTTCCATTTTCCTGTAAAATCAGTGTTATTATTGGTTTTCTTTGTTTTTCCAGCCAGGTTTGCTGAAAAAGGAATTTGGTAGTTATTTCCTCTGTTGTAATTAATCCAATAGCCTTTAAATTTCTTTTTACTGATTTTGAATTTCAATACGGAATTAAAGTCAGGAAATTGAAGCGTAAATGTATCTCCTTTCTGACTGAGATTTTTTAAAGCAATTCTTTCTTCAGCGTTGACAATTGTAAATGCATATTCAGCTTGACCTTTTTGAACCTCTAAACGAAGCGGCAAAGAAGTGTTTTTGTCCAATTGCAAAGATGCTTCCCATTTACCAGTAGCTATTTGTGCATGTAAAGAAAATACAGAAACTTGTAAGACGAATAATAAAGTTACAAATTTGGATGTCGAATTTAAAATCATATTAACTTTGATTGTGTATGTAAAAATACCTAAATTTTTAAAATATTTTTGAATGCAACTATTTAGTTGTAAAAATAGTCTGATAGAGAGAGGTTATGGATGATTCAGCTTTGATAAACGAATGTGTTAAAGGAAATGCCAAAGCTCAAAAAATGTTGTTTGACAAGTTTGCTCCGAAAATGATGACTGTTTGTTTAAGATATGCTTCTGACAGTATGGAAGCAGAAGATATTTTGCAAGACGGATTTGTAAAAACCTTTAATAAATTGGTTGATTTTAAGCAAGAAGGTTCATTGGAAGGCTGGATTCGCAGAATTATGGTGAATACGGCACTCGATGCAATTCGTAAAAACAAGAAATATGCTCAGGATGCAAACATTGATGATGTTGGATTTAAAATCTCCAATTTTGAATCTGCTTCGGATGACATTCAAGCAGAAGATTTATTGAAATTAATTAATTCAATGCCAGAAGGTTATAAAGTTGTTTTCAACCTTTTTGCAATCGAAGGATATTCTCACAAAGAAATTAGTGAATTGATGAATATTTCTGAAAACACATCAAAATCACAATATTCAAGAGCAAGGTCCTATTTAAGAACACGCTTAGAAAAATTAGAAATTGAAAGATAAAATAAACATAGAAAAATTGTTTTCTGACAAACTAGCAAGTCACGAGTCTGTGGTGAGCGATCAAGTTTGGTCTGGAATTCAATCGCAAATTGGTGTTGGTGCTTCATCAACTGCCATTGCTGCGAAAGGTATTTCTGTTGCCACAAAGTGGTTTATCGGAATTGCATCTGTAGTTGCTGTTTCTACAACGGTTTTGGTTTTAAATTATTCCGAAACGAGTACAGAACCAGTTGCTCCAAAGCAAAATAGTTTAGATTCAACAGTAATGATTACTGATAATAAAGTAGTTACTAATGAAAAGAATGAATCTGTTACGAAATACGAGGTACCAACTTCTTCTGATGTTTTGACTTCAAACGAAAAAACAGTTCTGCCAAAAACAGAAACTAAAGATAAATTTAATATAGAAGCTGGTTCGAATGTTTCAAAAACACCTGAAACATTAATAGTCAAACAAGCTGTTGCTCCTAAACCACCTGATTTAAGTCCTACTATAATTAACAAGAATAATCCTACTTGTGAATATCCATTTTTAACAAGAGAAGATATAAGTAAATTGCCAGTTCAATCTGAAGTCAAAGGTTCTGTTGAAGCTTGGAAAAAAACAAATATTTTCTCTCCAAACAACGACGGAGTAAATGATTTCTTCTTTTTGGATTGTAAAGATTTAAAAGAATTTAGCATTACAATTGTCAATGAAAAAAATGCAGTTGTTTTCGTTTCTAATGACCCTAATTTCAAATGGGATGGAATAGATTATAAATCAAGTGAAATGGTTCCAGAAGGTAATTATGGATACATTGTGTTTGCTGTTGATGTAAATAATAATCCAATTAAATTATTTAACTCTTTAACAGTTTCGAAATAACATACTACACTTATGAAAGGGAAAGAGGCTTATAATTAGCCTCTTTTTTTATGCTTATAAATCCGCTGAAATCATCATTTGTATCACTGTGTAAAAATTTAGTGATGGGTGAAGGGTTGTGAGTGATCAGAAAAGCCGATCTATATTCTGCAATTCTCCAATCTGTAATCTACCAATCTATCTCTTTAAAACAAAAAACCAACCGATAAAATCGATTGGTTTTTGAGGTCTCGAACGGATTCGAACCGTTGTAGACGGTTTTGCAGACCGCTGCCTAACCGCTCGGCCACGAGACCAGGACGGGTGCAAAAATAGTAAAATTATTCGTACATCAAACCTTTTTGATCGTTTCCTCTATAATAATTGCTACATTTTGAACATCTCCGTTGATTGGAGGACAAATTTTAGTGATTTTTATCTTCACTGCATGCATGTTGTTCAAGGTGTTTTTCAAACGGATTAGAATTCGATGACCCACATGTTCGATTAATTTTGAACGGATTGCCATTTCCTCCTTCACAATTTGATTCACAATTACATAGTCAATGGTGTTTTCCAAGGTGTCTGTTTCAGCAGCTAATTGAAAGTTGGTTGTGAGGGAAATATCTACGACGTAGTTTCCCCCAATCAATCCTTCTTCTTCTAAACAACCATGAAAAGCGTATAATTTGATACCGTTTACTTCAATGGAGTGCTTCATGTGTTATTTCTCCATTTGTTTCAAACCTTCAAACATTCTGTCCATGCATTCATCTTTTCCTAAGTACTCGGCAATTTCGAACATACTTGGCCCCATTGCTGTTCCTGTAAGTAAAAAACGGAATAAAGGCAATACTGCCCCAACACCCATTTCTTTCATCTCTAAAAACGATTTAAAAGCAATTTCGATGGTTGGTCCGTTGAATTCCGTTAAGGACATCAAACGTTCTTTCCATTCCGTCATCGTTTCATAAGAATTTTCTTTCCATTTTTTTGCAATGATCGATTTATCGTAAACTGTTGGTCTTTCAATTAAATAAATTCCTTCCGTGATGATGTCTTTTACGAACGTCGCACGTTCTTTCATCAAGCCACAAATTTTCTCCAATGCTTCTTGATCAAATCCTTTGTCTAATTCTTCTCCAAGTAATATAGCCAATTCTTTGTTTGGCATTTTTCGCAAGTATTGTTGTTGGAACCATTTCGTTTTATCGGCATCAAATTTTGCACCTGCTTTCCCTACTCTTTCCAAAGAGAATGCTTGTACTAATTCATCCATAGAAAAGATTTCTTGTTGCGTTCCTGGATTCCATCCTAAGAAAGCCAACATGTTGATAAATGCATCTGGGAAATATCCAGCTTCGCGGTATCCTGAATATTTTTCTCCGTCTGCACTCAACCAATCCGTCGGAAAAACAGGGAAACCTAAACGATCACCATCTCTTTTAGATAATTTTCCATTGCCATCAGGACGAAGTAACAAAGGTAAGTGAGCAAATTCTGGAACGTCCCATCCAAAAGCCTTGTATAATAAAATATGCAAAGGCGCTGATGGCAACCATTCTTCGCCGCGAATTACGTGCGAGATTTTCATCAAATGGTCATCTATTATGTTTGCCAAGTGATAGGTTGGCATTCCGTCACTTTTAAATAGAACTTTATCGTCTAAGTTGTTTGAATTTACAACTACCCATCCACGAATGATGTCTTGAAAGCGAACATCTTCATTTCGAGGCATTTTCATTCTGATTACATATTGTTCTCCTGCGTCTAATTTCGCTTTCACATCATCTGCTGACAAAGTCAATGAGTTTTTAAGAGAAGTTCTTGTCACGTTATTGTATTGCCAGTTCGGCATACCCATCGCTTTTGCTTGTTCTCTTACAGCATCTAATTCTTCTGCGGTGTCAAATGCGTAATAAGCTTTATCTGTAGTTACTAAATCAATTGCATATTGTTTATACATCGGTTTACGTTCTGATTGAACGTACGGACCATATTCACCACCAATTCCAGGACCTTCAGTTGCTTCAATTCCACACCATGTCAATGCGTCCATAATGTAATCTTGAGCTCCTTCAACAAAACGTGTTTGATCTGTATCTTCTATTCGAATGATGAATGTTCCGTTGTTTTTCTTTGCGAAAAGATAATTGTATAATGCTGTTCGAACGCCACCCATGTGCAATGGTCCCGTTGGGGATGGGGCAAAACGAACGCGTACTGGTTTGTCTGACATTTTGTATAATTTTTATACAAAGGTACTATTTTAGAGATTAGTTTTTTAGCAGTTTTCATTTTTTGTTTGGTGTTTCCTGATTATGTTTTACCTTAGTATGTTAAATCGTTTGACGCACTTTATTATTCTAAACTTAAAATGGATCCTTTTCATAATTTACTGACACAAATTGATGCTTTCATCCGGAAGTATTATAAAAACGAAATCCTCAAAGGTGGTATTTTGTTTTTGGGGCTTTTATTGTTTTCCTTTTTGGTCGTTACTTTATTAGAATTTTTTGGAAGATTCTCTACAACGGTTCGTGGAGTCTTTTTCTTTGGATTTATTTTATTGAATTTGATTCTTTTTGTCAAGTACCTTTTAATTCCAATTTCTAAATTAGTTTCTTTTGGAAAACGAATCAATCGCTATCAAGCAGCAAAAATCATTGGAACTTTTTTTCCTGAAATTTCCGATCGACTTCTAAATACACTTCAATTAAATGATGTTTCTGATCAAAGCACCAACTATGAATTAATTCGTGCAAGTGTTATTCAACGTTCAAAATCTTTGACGGTCGTTCCTTTTAGTTCAGGTATTGATTTTAAAAAGAACATGATTTATGTGAAGTATGTTCTTCCTGTTGCACTGGTCTTTCTGTTGATTGCTTTTATTTTTCCAAATGTATTGAAACAGGGATCCGAACGGGTTGTCAATTACCGACAAGAGTTTAAACCCGAAGCACCTTTTGAGTTTGTTTTAAACTCTTCTTTAATTGAATTGGAAGAAGGTCAAGACTATAAAGTGGATTTGAAATTAAAGGGTTCTGATTTGCCTCAAAATGTCTATTTGGTAAGCTCTCAAGGTAAATTTTTGATGAGTAAAGCTTCTAAAATCGAGTCATTTTATATCCTGCGAAGACTGAAAGAAAATACGACTTTCTATTTTGAAGGGAATGGATTTGTTAGTAAAACCTACACGTTAAAAATTAACCCCAAATCGATTATTGGACGTATGGAGGCGCGTTTAAATTATCCTGCTTATCTCGGGCAAAAAAATGAAGTCATCGCGAATGTTGCAGACATCGAGATTCCTGAAGGAACGGATGTTGAATGGATACTTGCTGCAAAAAACACCAGTAAGATTGAGGTCAATTGGTTAAGTTCTAAAAAAAGTTATCCGCAGGAAAGTTTTAAGTTTTCTAAAAAATTCAGACAATCTGATCAACTTTCGATTGTATTGCACAATCAATTTTCAAAAACCACGGACTCTACTTCGTATCAAATAAACGTCATCAAAGATGAATTTCCTGTTGTCTCAGTTCAAGAGTCTTTGGATAGTATTTCTGCGGCGATTCGCTTTTTTGAAGGAACCATTTCTGACGATCACGGTTTAACGAGTTTGTACTTTGTGTATAAGATCATCAAAGAAAATGGCTCTGAAGTTTCTCAGAAGGTTTCGGTTATTAAAACGTTTGGTACTTCTATGAATTTTTCTCACGCTGTTGATTTTAGACGTGAAAATTTAAGTCTGAATGATAAAATTGAATATTACTTTGTTGTTTCTGACAACGATGGAGTCAATGGAGCCAAATCTTCTAAGTCTTCTGTTTTCACCTATCAACTTCCTTCTTTGGATGAACTAAATGAGAAGCGTGATGAGGATCAAGCTTTGAACAAGAAAGAGCTAGATGAAGTTATTAAAAAAGCCGCAGAATTTCAAAAGAACATTCAGAAATTGAAAAAAGACATGATGAATTCTAAATCTGCTGATTGGGACAAAATGAATAAATTGAATCAGCTTAAAGAGGAACAAAATTCATTGGAGAAAACACTTGAACAATTGCAGATGAAAATGAATGAGAGTTTGCAAGAAAAAAATCAGCTTTCTGAATTGGATAAGGAGCTTCTTGAAAAACAAGATTTATTGCAAAAGTTATTGGATGAAGTGATGGACGATGAGTTGAAAGATCTGCTCAAACAATTGGAAGATTTAATGAAAGCGCAAGACAAGAATTCTATCAATGAAAAGTTGGAAAAATTGAACAACAAGTCCGAAGACATGAAAAAACAATTGGATCGAAGTTTAGAGCTTTTGAAGAAAATGCAAGTCAACGAAAAGATAGACGACATTGAAAAATCACTTCAAAAACTAGGGAAAGAACAGTTGGATTTAAAAAAGCAAACGGAAGAAAAATCACTACCAAAAGAACAATTGATCGAAAAGCAAAAAGACATCGACAATAGATTTGAGCAAGTTAAAGATGACCTGAACAAACTCAAAGAGATGAACGAGCAATTGGAGCGCCCCATGAATTTAGGCGATCAGGAAGAGCTCAAAAAAGAGACCAGTGATGAATTGAAGTCTGCCAAAGAGAATTTAGATAAAGGCAAAAACAGCAAGGCTGGTGAGAGTCAAAAGTCCGCAGCCGATAAAATGGAAAAGATTGCCAAGGAATTAGAATTGATGCAAGAATCTTCAAGTGCAGAACAAGACGAAGAAGATATGACGTTGTTACGAATGATCTTAAAGAACCTGATGACGATGAGTTTTAATCAAGAAGATACGTTTACTCAGTTTGGCAAGACACGCACCAATGATCCGTATTTTAGAACGTTAGGAAGAAGACAACGCACCTTGATGGATGATAGTAAAATTGTAGCAGATAGCCTGTATGCATTGGCAAAACGTCAGCCGCAAATTTCTTCTTTCATTGACAAAGAGCTTTCTGACATTAAACAAAACTTTGATTTAAGTATGAAAGATATCGGTGACCGCAATCAACGCTTTCTTCAGATTCACTTGCAATCTGCCATGACTTCTTTCAATAATTTAGCGTTGATGTTGAATGAAAGTTTACAAGACATGCAAAGTAAATCGCAAAAGAAAGGCGATGGTGCTTGTGAAAAACCCGGAGGTAAAGGTGGAAAACCAAATGATGGTAAAGAAGCTGGTGACATGAAAGAAATGCTTAAAAAGCAATTGGAGCAAATGAAAAAAGGTCAGAAACCGGGCGGGAATTCTCCTGGTCAAGACGGCAAAGACGGCTCCTCTCCTATTCCGGGATTGGGAAATAAAGAGATTTCCAAAATGGTTGCCGAACAGACAGCTATTAGACAACGACTCGAACAATTGCGCAATGAACTCAACAAAGATGGAAAAGGTCAGGGAAACACGCTAAATCCGCTCATTGATGAGTTAGAGAAGCAAGAGAAAGATTTGCTAAAAAAGAATTTTTCCAGAGAAATGTTAAACAGGCAGCAGAACATTCTAACTCGTTTGTTAGAAAGCGAGAAAGCTTTATTAGAGCGAGGATTTGAAGAGAAGCGGGAATCTAAATCAGGAAAAGATTTCAATTTAAGTAACCAAAAACGAATTGATGAGTATAACCAACAGAAGTTAAAACAAATTGAAATGATTCGCACGGTTGATCCTATGTATCGCAAGTATTACAAGGACAAAGCAAGTGAATATTTCAACGCTGTTTTATAATACATTTGGTAATTTGATTATAATGAATAGTACGACAATAGAAAATTTAATTGTTCCATCTAACCTTGCTAGTGTTTCAATTGTCGAATCCTTGATTGATCGCGTTTGTGCAAACTTAGATGTATCCGAAGATTCGTATGGAAACATTTTAATTGCCGTTACAGAAGCTGTAAATAATGCTGTCATACACGGAAACTCCTTCAATACGGACTCCTCTGTTCGGGTTGATGTTATTCAACTAGACAAGCAACTTTGCTTTTGTGTTTCTGATGAAGGAAAAGGTTTTGATTATGATAATCTCCCAGATCCAACTGCACCGGAGAATATTGAAAAAGAAAGTGGTCGTGGTATCTTCTTAATTCGAAATCTTGCCGACGATGTCATTTTTGATAATGGTGGCAGTGTAGTTAATTTATATTTTAATCGAGCTTGATGATTGATATAGCATACGAATCAACTTCAGATTTAAACCTATCCGAAGAAACAATTGGTACTTGGATTTCCAAGGTAATTGAATTAGAAAATTTTGAGATGTCTGACATTACTTTGGTTTTCTGCAACGATGAATTCCTTTTAAAGGTTAATCAAGATCATCTGGATCACGATTTTTACACAGATATTATTACTTTCGACTACTGTTCAGATGGATTAGTTTCTGGTGATCTGTTTATCAGTGTTGAGCGTGTTATTGAAAACGCCAAGTACTTCAGTGTAACTTTTGAGCAGGAATTACACCGTGTTATCATTCACGGCATTCTTCATCTTTGTGGTTATCTTGACAAGACTCCTGAAGAGGAGCTTGTCATGCGTGAAAAGGAATCTGAGGCTTTGCTCTTGCTTTAGTCTGTTGATGTTTCACGTGAAACATTCTTCTATAAAATCATTTCAGTGTAACTTTGTTCCACGTGAAACATATTTAAAAAATGCTTAAAAAATACGATGTTGTTGTAGTTGGTGGTGGTCACGCTGGTTGTGAAGCTGCAAATTCCGCTGCAAAACTTGGAAGCTCTGTGCTTTTGATAACAATGAATATGAATAACATTGCCCAAATGAGCTGTAATCCAGCGATGGGTGGTGTTGCAAAAGGACAGATTGTTCGTGAAATTGATGCGCTAGGTGGCGGTAGTGCGATCGTCAGTGATTTAAGTGCAATTCAATTTCGAATGCTTAATTTGTCGAAAGGACCAGCAATGTGGTCTCCAAGAACCCAGAATGATCGAATGATGTTTGCTGAACAATGGCGTTTGTTGTTGGAGCGCAATCCTAATGTTGATTTTTGGCAGGATTCTGTAACCGGTATCATTGCTTCTGAAGGAAAGATTGAAGGTGTTAAAACAGCTCTTGGAATTGATGTTTATGCAAAGTCGGTGATTGTTACAGCGGGAACATTCTTAAATGGCTTGATTCACCTTGGTGAGAAACAATTTGGTGGTGGAAGGATGGGCGAAAAAGCTTCTTTTGGAATCACAGAAGATTTAGAGCAATTGGGTTTTGAGTCTGGACGTATGAAGACTGGAACGCCTCCTCGTATCGATGGGCGCTCCTTGGATTATACAAAAATGGAAATCGAACCAGGAGATGAAGTTCCGTCTAAGTTTAGTTATGGAAATACGAAAGCTTTGACTACACAAAGACCTTGTCATATTACCTATACAAATACAACAACACACGATGTTTTGAGAACAGGTTTTGATCGTTCGCCGATGTTCAATGGTGCGATTCAAAGTCGTGGTCCAAGATATTGTCCAAGTATTGAAGATAAAATAAATCGTTTTGCGGAACGCGATCGCCACCAAATTTTCGTTGAACCTGAAGGTTGGAATACGTGTGAAATCTATGTGAATGGATTTAGTTCTTCTTTGCCTGAGGAGATTCAGTTTCAAGCTTTGCAAACGATTCCTGGTTTCGAACAAGCAAAAATGTTCCGTCCTGGTTATGCAATTGAATATGATTACTTCCCTCCTACACAGTTAAAACATACCTTGGAAACTAAGTTAGTGGAAGGTTTGTATTTTGCCGGTCAGATTAATGGAACAACTGGTTATGAAGAAGCAGCTTGTCAAGGTTTGATGGCGGGAATTAATGCGCATTTAAAAAACAATGAAAAACCAGAGTTTATTTTAAGTCGAAGTGATGCCTATATTGGGGTGTTGATAGATGACTTGATTACAAAAGGTACGAAAGAACCATACCGAATGTTTACCAGCAGAGCGGAGTATCGTATTTTGCTACGTCAAGATAATGCCGATCTTCGTTTAACGCCATTGGCGCATGCAATTGGAATGATTGATGATGAAGCTATGAAGCGTGTTGAGTTGAAGAACGCTGGTGTTGCACAGTTCAAACGTGATTTGCGTAATCTGGGCGTGACACCTGATCATGCTAATCCTGTCTTGGAAAAATTAAGCTCTGCTCCTATTTCTCAGCAGGTAAAAATGTCGAGTCTCATTACGCGTCCTGCTATCGGTTTGAATGAGTTGAAAGAAACGTCCGAAGAGTTGGTTCGTTTATTGGATTTGTATTCAGAACAACATGAAGATATTCCAATTCAAACGGAGATTCAGTTGAAGTATGATGGTTATATTCAGCGCGAGCAGGACATGGCAAACAAGCTTTCAAAATTAGATGATTTAAAGATTCCTGAAGATTTTAATTACAAACAATTGGCTAGTTTGAGTTTGGAGGCTCGTGAGAAATTAAATGACTTGAGACCTGTTACGCTTGGCCAAGCTTCTCGTATTAGTGGACTTTCACCGAGTGATATATCCGTATTATTAATTTATTTAGCAAAATAGTTTCACGTGGAACATTTGAATTATAGAAATTGTCCTGTTTGTGATGCAGTAGAAAATGAATTGTTTTTAACGATTCCCGATCACATGATTACGAAAGAAACGTTCAATGTGGTACGTTGCTCCTCTTGTGGGTTTCATTATACGAATCCAATTCCACAGGAAAGTGAAATTGGGAAATACTATAAAAGTGATGAATACATTTCCCACTCTTCTAATAACCGTGGGATTGTAAATAAAGCTTACAATTTTGTTCGTAACATTACACTTCAAAGAAAACTAAAGCTAATAGCACGGCTTTCTAAAGGAAAGGATTTGTTAGACGTTGGTGCTGGAACGGGACATTTTTTGAATGTGTGTAAAAATGCAGGTTGGAAAGTTCAAGGATTAGAGCCTGATCAAGACGCTAAAGATTTTGCCCAAAGTAATTTTTCAATTCACTTAGATCCTTTGGATGATTTATTCAAGATTGAGGATAATTCGAAAGATGTCATCACGATGTGGCACGTGTTGGAACACGTTTATCATTTAAAAAGAGATGTAGTAGAATTGGTTCGTGTATTAAAACCTGATGGAGTTTTAATAATTGCTGTTCCAAACATGTCTTCCAAGGATGCTCAAAATTATAAAGAAATGTGGGCAGCGTATGATGTGCCTCGTCACTTATACCATTTCCAAAAAGAAACGATTGTGAACTTGATGTCCAAATATGATTTAGTGTGTAAAGAAGTTTTACCAATGAAATTTGATTCATATTATGTCAGCATGCTTTCTGAGAAATATAAAAACGGAAATATTGTTTCTGGTGTTCTAAACGGTTTGAAATCTAATTTAAATTCAAAAAAGGACGGTTATAGTTCTCAAATCTATGTTTTCAAGAAGAAATAAGCGATTTAAGAGTTCTTTTCTTTAGCTACATTACAATCTATAGTCCAATGTCGTGATATGCGATTAAAACACGTGAAATTTTTAACAAATTGACGTGTTTTTTTGTTTTGGGAGAGTTTTATTGAAATTTCGTTTGGACTTTGGGCTGGTGAATGCGAAGGTCAAGGTTAAAATATTTAAAGAAAAATTATTTTTCAGATCGTTTCGCTTTAACTTCGATTTGTATTAGCAGAAACAGAAATCAGATTATAGAATTATAATTTACTTTTCGGAGTTCGGATTCTAAATCCTAACTCCGAAAAATAAATTTTCTTAGATTGGGTCAACCCAATCGTTGTTTTCTTTGATCAAATCAATTAAGGCATCTACCGCTTCTGATTCAGGAACATTTTTACGAACGATGGTTTTTTCTTTGTACAAATGAATTTTTCCAATACCCGTTCCAACATATCCATAATCTGCATCGGCCATTTCTCCAGGACCATTTACAATACAACCCATGATTCCGATCTTCAAACCTTTTAAGTGAGAAGTTTTACTTCTGATTTTTGCAGTTGTTTCTTGTAAATCGAAAAGTGTTCTACCGCAAGAAGGACAAGAGATGTATTCTGTTTTAGAAATACGAGTTCTAGTAGCTTGTAAGATACCGAATGACATGGAGTTCACTTCCACTGTTGGTAATGCGCTAGAAATCCAGATACCATCTCCAAAACCATCTAAAAACTGATTTCCTGCATCACTTGAAACGTGAAGCTGAACAGTTTCTAAATCTTTTTCAGTGGAATTGTATTTAAGTACTACTGGATTCTTAATTCCTTCGTGATCTAGGATTGTTCTGGCGTATCGATACAATTGTGTTTTGTTACTATAAGCTGAATTGATCACTAAAACTGCATTTTCGTGTTTTTTAATCAGTTCAGTATTTAGTTCTTCTGCCTGAAATTCAATAAAATACGTCTTTGGCAGATCTTTTTTACGATCTAAATCCGTCGATTTTAAATATGGAAATGTATGCTTTTTAGTGCGGTAATTTGAATTCCATTTTTCATAATTGAACACAGCACCTAAAGTTCCAGGAATTTCAAAATTCAAAGCGGTATCACCCAAGAAAACGTAATCAGCTGCTAAATCTTGCATTGTCCATTTATCGAGAGGAATTGAATAATTATATCCAAATCCGTAGAAATTGATGGGTTGAACTTCTTGTTTATTTGACAAGTCAGCAAAAACAACTGGAACGCTCTTCCCTCCTATGTTTTTGTTTTGAACTGTTTCTCTGCGTTCGTGTTCAAACGGATTATATTGAATTTCTAAATCGGTTTCAATTAGTTTTAAATTGTTAGTTGAACTAAATTTTTCTATTAATTTTCTAGCTACAGGAATCTCAAATTCAGGATCTTCTGTTAACGATACACGAATGGTATCTCCAAGTCCATCCTCCAATAATGCGCCAATTCCAACTGCTGACTTGATACGGCCATCCTCGCCGTCTCCGGCTTCTGTAACACCTAAATGCAAAGGATAATTCATTCCTTCTTTCTCCATGGTGTGAACCAAGAGTCTGTAAGCTTGAACCATGACAAGCGTGTTGCTTGCTTTCATAGAAATAACCAACTCATTGAAATCCATTTGTTTGCAAATGCGCAAGAATTCCATTGCAGATTCAACCATTCCTTTCGGTGTATCGCCAAAACGACTTAAGATTCTGTCGGATAAAGATCCGTGATTGGTTCCAATTCGCATTGCTGTATTATTTGCTTTGCAGATCTCTACCAATGGTCTAAATTTCTTTTCTATACGAACCAATTCAGCTTGATAGCCTTCATCTGTAAAGTCAAATTCTTCGAACTTCTTTTTATCCGCATAGTTTCCTGGATTCACACGAACTTTCTCAATCAATTGCGCTGCAACTTCTGCTGCGTTTGGCGTAAAATGAATGTCGGCAACCAAAGGTGCATTGTAACCCAATTCATTCAATTTGGTTTTGATAACGCCTAAGTTTTTTGCCTCTTTGATGCTTGGTGCTGTCAGTCGAACTAACTCGCATCCAGCGTCAATCATGCGAATGGATTCGTCAATGGATTTTTGAGTGTCCATCGTATCGGCAGTCGTCATGGACTGAACGCGAATGGGTTGGTTTCCTCCCATCTTTAATTTTCCGACCGTGATTTCTCTGGTTACGTATCTTTTACGGTTGAAAAGGTCAAGACAATATTGGTTCAATCTAGAATCCATGCATTTGAAGTTTAAAATTGTATCACAAAATTAAGCTTATTATTGAATGATTTTCGAAGATGTCTATCCAATTTACTTTCGTTATATTTGTTAACTCAATTTTTACATTTATGAATCTTGATTCGATATTAAATTACTGTGCTGGATTAAAAGGATCAATTCAAGATTTTCCTTTTGATGAAAATACCTTGGCGATGAAAGTGATGGGTAAGATTTATGCCTTGATCGACGTGGAAAAAGCGACGTACATCAATTTGAAATGTGATCCGGAAAGAGCAATCGAATTGAGAGAACTGCATTCGGCAATTCTTCCAGGCTATCACATGAACAAAAAACACTGGAATTCAGTAGGTCTCGATCAAGATTTAGATGATTCACTTATTCGAGATTTGATACTTCATTCGTATGAATTGGTTGTAAAATCGCTCCCTAAAAAACTTCAAAATGGCTTGTAGATTTGATAAATTCGTTTGGTCGGTACGAATTGCTAAAACCCGATCCCAAGCTGCGGAATTGATTTCAAAAGGTAAAGTGAAATTGAATCAAGCACAAGTAAAACCTGCTCGAGAACCAAAGGTTGGCGACGTCGTTTATGTGTATAAAAACACAGCAGTTTTCACGTATAAAATCCTTGATTTATTGGATAAAAGGGTTGGACCTAAATTGGTTGAAAATTATATTGTGGATACAACTCCTGAAACAGAAATTGAAAAATTCAAAATGTATCAGTTGGCACAAAGTGGCTACCGTCAGTACGGAACTGGTCGTCCTAATAAACACGATTTAAACGACATCGAAAGCTTCCTAGATTGGGCTGATGATGAGGAAGAGGAGTATTAATCACCTGAGTTCGATTATCCCGTCGAATTTATATCGCTGATTATAAGTGTCATAAACTATTCAAAATCCTTCGTCGTTCAGCTTTCCAATAAATGGCATTCTACTTCGTCATTTTAAATAGAAATGGGCCACTATTTTTTATGTAAAATTTCTCGTATTATATTCATTCATTGAAGTGTAAATTTCAATTTTACAATCGAATTCAGGTTTATATGGACTGATTTCTAGTCTTCTTTTCTGATGATTGGAAATTTTGCTGGTGTCCAGAGAATGACAAAAAGTGTTATCACTGCTGCGATTGTCAATCCGATAAAAACTAAATGCGTAGCATCAAAAAATGCTTCTCGAAGAAATAATCTCATTTCAGAACTCGTTGCATTAGATTGCATGACGTCCACCAATTGATTTACCGGGGGAAGTTTTTCCTTGATATTCGCTGGCGCAGAATCCATTTTATGGGTAATTCCATAATTGAAAACTACTGCAAAAATAGCTGTTCCTAAACTCTGTCCGAAGTAACGGGAGAACATGTGAGCACCGGTTACTACACCACGTTGTTCGTAATGAACTGTTGATTGAACTCCAACCAAAAGCGGTGTGGAAATCAATCCAAATCCGGCTCCCATTAGCATTTGTACTCCAACTAATTTCCAAATTGGACCGGGAAATTCAACAAAATAGAATCCAAAAGTTCCGATACCGACTAAACAGATCCCAATTAGCGCTGTATTTCTAAAACCAATGCGTAGATACAATCTACCAGAAAAAGTGGATGAAATGGGCCACGTAATGCTCATACTCGCGAGTATGAATCCCGCTGCGATTGCCGAAACGCCTGTTACGGATTGTGCAAATACAGGCAAATACATGTTTGGAACCATCATAATTAGTCCCATTCCGATGGTTGCGAGGTTAGCGCCTAATAAAACACGCTTTTTCCATACCCAAATCGGTAAAATTGGTTCTTCTGCTTTGCGTTGAATACGCATTGAAATGTAAATCAACAGTGCGCTAAGAATCAAAAAGGCCAGAGTTTGGAATGAAATCCAGGGCCAAGATTGACCGCCTTGTAACAATCCGAACATGATTACGGTTGCGGCTAAAAGCATTGAAATTGCCCCGCCCCAATCAATTTTTGGTTTTTTAGTCGGTTTTTTCTCGTGCAAGAATTTGACAATGATGTAAATAGATAGAATTCCAAAAGGAATATTGATAAAGAAAATCCAATGCCAAGAAGCGTAATCAGCTAAAAAACCGCCCAGTGAAGGTCCTAAAATTGCTGAAATTCCCCAAACGCTTGAAAGCCATCCTTGAATTTTAGCTCGTTCTTCGATCGTATAAATATCTCCAGCGATGGTGTTTACAGTTGCCATAATTGCCCCTGCTCCAACTGCTTGGATTCCTCTAAATGCAATCAAGGACTGCATGTTCCACGCGAAACCGCAAGCAGCAGAACCGATTAAGAAAATGATAATTCCAAAAATAATGATTGGTTTTCTACCATATAAATCAGCTAATTTGCCATAAAGTGGAATGGTAATGGTTTGAATCAGTAAGTAAATCGAAAACAACCAACTAAACAAAGAAAATCCACCGAGATCGCCAACGATTTGAGGAATTGCTGTCGCGACAATGGTGTTGTCCATTGCAGCAAGCACCATGGTTAACATCAGTGCGGCCAGAATCCAGTTTTTGCGTAAGCCTTTTTGTTCTTCTTTCATCTGATTTTTATAAAAACGCAAAGTTAGAGTTTTAATGAGAAAAGCATCAGCTTGAAAATCCTAATTGAAAGTTAAATATTCGGTTTATTTTAAGCGTATAATGTGCAAATTTTGAGAGTTTCTTTGAACTAATGAACATCTTTCAATCCCAATTTATCCTCTTTGCGGAAGCATTTAGAGGATCATGAATGGAAGTCCTGCAAAAGCCAAAAAATCTCAAAAATCAGTTTCTTTAATTTATAAATTGGATATTTAAACTTGAATTGGACCTCAGTATATGTTTGGATTGAAAGGGAAAACCTGGTTATTTTTTGTAATTACAACTGTTTTGTTGACAGCTTTAGGTGCGTATTTCTTTCTGAGCATCAGTCAATTAAAGAAGAAAGTTCAGACACAATTTGAACCACAACAACAAACGCGCTTGTTAAAGAGTTTGACGCTGGACATCAATACATTAAATAATCAGTATTTGAACGATACCTTGCAATTATCGAGCTTGTACATCGATTCTATTATTCAGAATGTAGAAGAGAACATTGTCAAAATTCAATTGGAAAGTCAAAAATTAAAGGTTGCTACCAATGATAATTTGGATACCATTCCAAAGATGCTTCACGAATTGAAACTTAAAAACTTTGAATTAAAGTCTTTGCGAGATTCGGGTGAAAATGATTTTGTATTTTCCTTGGAGAAAGCCATCCAGGATGAATTTAAAAACAAATTAATTTCCGAGAAAGATTCAATTATTGTCACCAATCAGATTACCTCTTACATTCGCGAAAACAAGATTTTCGTCAACAAGCCAAGTATTATTCTGGAAGATAATTCGGACAAAGGTATTTTTCAGCGCTTGTTTAAAAGCAAAGACAAAAAGAAAGTAATCACTCCAAATCAACCTACTTTAGAACCAAGATCTCCCGTTTTTTTGGATACGATGGTTCAGCAAAAAATAGATACAGTTAACCAAGTGAAGGCACTTCAATCAAATATTGATTTGTTTGCGTTGTTTGAAAAAATTCAACTGAGAAGAATTCGATACATCGACAATGTGCAAGCGGTTGAAAAAGAGATTTATGAGTTGAATTACAATATCAACAAGGAAATTGAAAACATCATCAACAACTTCATTTTGCAGCAATATGCTTCTTATGAAGATTATTTGGCTGATTTAAAGTCTGAAACGAGTAACCAAGCTACGGTCTTGTTGTTTACCATTCTTGGATTTACACTTTTCTCAATTGTTTTGATTTATCGCTTTTTCAAAGACATCAATCGCAATGTGGAATATCAAAAATCATTGAAAATTAAAGAAGAAGAAGCTGTTCGGCACGCCGAAGAAAAACAACGGTTTTTGAATACGATGAGTCATGAAATCCGAACGCCATTGACTTCGATTATTGGGTATGTAGATTTATTGGATGGAGATGATAAAAACATTCGAGCAATTCAGTCTTCCGCCAATTATTTGTATCAAATGACCAATGAAATCTTGGATGTCGCTAAGATTAATATGGGTGTAATTGACATCCACGAAGAGTTATTTGATCTGACAAAAACGCTTCAGAAAATTCAAAATAACTTTGTTCCTCTGATCGAACAAAAAGGACTAAAACCAATTTTTGACTTACCAAAACATCCGATTTATATTCAATCCGATGAACAGCGAATTCAACAAATACTCTATAATTTACTTCACAATTCGCTTAAGTTTACTTCCAATGGATTTGTTTCTCTTGTCGTCGATACTCGTGAGGTCGCAAATCAAAATCAATGTATTTTTAAAATAGTTGATTCGGGAATTGGAATGAGTATGGAAGAACAAGCGCACGTTTTTGATGATTTTCAGCAAGCTGGAACCCACCAAAATCGAATGAAAGGAACTGGTTTGGGACTTGGTATTGTAAAGAAATTGGTTCAACTACTTTCTGGAAAACTGCACCTTCAAAGTGAGGCCGAGAAAGGAACTACTTTTACCTTGTCTTTCGAATTTGAAAAAGTAGAGAAGAGGAGATTACCTGCTGAAAATAATAAAACAGTGGCTCAGTTTGCGAATGTTTTTCTTGAAAAATCAATTTTGATTATAGATGATGATGAATTAATCACCTCTCTTTATGAGCGAATTTTAGCGCCAACGAATGCGCAAATAACCATCTTTAATAATCCGAAAGAAGCATTTTCTGAAGCCTTGTATGGTAGTTTTGATTTGCTCATCATCGACTACAGAATGCCCGAAATGTCAGGTTATCAATTTTTGAATTACTTGAAAGCTCGCAAAGAGAAAATGCCTAAAACGATGATCGCTACTGCCAACGCGATGTTGGATGAAGTTGAAAAAAGAGAATTTCAATCCTTTGACAAAGTGATTTTCAAGCCGTTTGATGCATTTTATTTTTTAAGTCAAATTGCGACTATTTTAGAAGTTGAGCTGAATGATTTTCACGTAGAACAAGAATCCAGTATTTCTATTGATTCAATTCAATTTCAATCACTTAAAAATTATGTTGGCGATAATCCAACAGATTTAATTGAAATTTTAGAGGTCATCGTTTCCGAAAACGACAAATCTTTAAAAGCTTTATTTCAAGCAATTCAGGAGCAAAACAAAGACAATGTAGCTTTTGTTATTCACCAACTTTCTTCTCGCTTTTTACAAGTAGATCTTTCTTTAAGCCAAGATACGAGCGGAATTGAAGCAGATTTAAGAAACGAAACCAGTGAGTTTTCAATAGAGAAAATTCAATCTTTGTATGAAAACTGGATGCATTCGCAAGACCTAATTCAAAATAAATTGAAAGAATTGAAAGCTGATATTGAGAGTAAATCGAGTGATTTGTAGGGTTGATTTGTAGCGTCATGTCGCAATCTGTAGGATTTTACCACAGTTAGAAATTCCTTTTATTTTAACATCCACTTGATTATTAGCGGTTTGATCTTAATGGAATGACTTTCGTTAAGAGATAGATAGAAACCCCTTAAAACAAAAAATATGAAAATCTCAAAATTAATTTTATCCGGAATTATTGCATCAGCGATGTTAAGTTCAACAAGTGCTTTCGCAACGAATAACAGTCCAGAATTCATCAACAAAATTGTTCTTAGTGAAGATGCAGAACCAACATCAATGAAAATTGAAGAACTTCCAGAAGCAGTGCAACAATCAATCAAAGTGAATGCATACACTGCAGAAAGAGCATTTTACATGTACAAAGGAGACGAGAAAATTTACAAAGTTGAGGTTTCCAAAGAAGGAGAAAAATCCGTTTTATATTATCATGAAAACGGGAAATCTTGCGACATGTCAAAGTAAGACGTAAGGTTTATGTGTTAGTATATTGATTCTTAAAAGTCAGAACTTCGGTTTTGACTTTTTTATTTTTTTAAAAAAGCGGTAAAATATTCAAAGCAATTGAAGTGATCAATGAAGATCAGACACCACAACAAATATAGCTGCGCTTAATTAGCTCAAGCGAAGCAAAACGGTGAAAAAATTAGCTTCCATTACGAAGTAAGAAGAAATAAAGTTGAGAGATAGTAGCGTATTTCTTAATGCTAAAAAAGTCAGATTCTACTCTGACTTTTTTGTTTTATAGAAATCATTTGTTGTTGGATTAGTTCGTTGAACTCACACACAATGTGTTGCGTTTTACTACAGTTGTAAAACATGTTCAAATATTCAATTTATTGTTGTTCAATGTTTTATGTGGTTTGGCATAGCTTTCGTAATACCCAAAGCAGATAAACATTAAAACACAAATATTATGAAACTAGGTAAATTTTTAATGACAGGAGTAATCGCGATAGCATTGGCACCTGTAACTTTCGGACAAACTGCAATCAATGAATCCGCTGCAGTTCAAGTTGAAGAAGCAAAAATAATTGCTGCAGCTGATGTGGTAGATGCAGACAAAGAAATTAAAGTGAGTGAGCTTCCAGAAGCAGTAAAAAACGCATTAACTTCAGATGCATACAAAGGATGGGAAGCTAAAAAAGCGTGGATCGTAGAGAAAGATGCGAAAACATTGTACCAAGTAGAAGTTGTTAAAGGTGATGAAACCGCGACTTTATTGTTTGATAAAAATGGAGCATCCATTGATTAATCTCGAACGATTATACCAATAAAAGTGAAGCAATTGTTTCACAAAAATGCCTAAAAAGCCAGTGTTTAACGCTGGCTTTTTCTATTTTTGAAGATACAACATTTAGGAACCTATGAATTCTATTTTAGTCGTTGATGATGATTTAACCTTTGTAACCATTTTAGAGAAATTTCTTTCTAAAAAAGGATATCAAGTGGATTGTAATTCCAATGTCGCTGATGCAATTACGAGTATTTCAAAAAAAGAATATGGATTGCTTTTACTTGATTACAAATTGAGTGATGGAACAGGGTTAGACATCATTTCCAAAACCAAAGAGATGGGATTGAAATCTGCTTTCATCATGATGACACGTTTTGATGACGTTCGTTTGGCAGTTAAATCCATGAAAGACGGTGCGTTTGATTACATTACCAAACCTATTAATCACGAGGAATTGTTGGCAGTTATTGCACATGCTTTTACAAAAGCAAAAAAGGATTTAGAGGTGGAGATAATTGAAAATCAAGAATCTAAATCTCTAAACAAAAAAGCTACAACGAAGAAAAATCAGGGGAATGAAGCAGATTTCTTAGTTGGAAGGAATCACCTTTCAAAAATCGTGACCGAACAAATTGAATTGATCGCGCCTACAGAAATGTCGGTAATCATTGAAGGCGAAAGTGGAACAGGAAAAGAACAAATTGCACATCGAATTCACAATTTGAGTAGTCGAAAAGACAAACCATTTGTAGCGATTGATTGCGGTACACTTTCTAAAGAACTAGCAGGAAGTGAACTTTTTGGTCATTTGAAAGGTTCTTTTACGGGAGCTTTGGAAGATAAAAAAGGAAAGTTTGAAGCGGCACATACCGGAACTATTTTTCTAGATGAAATTGGAAATTTAAGCTATGACGTACAGGTTAAACTACTGAGAGTACTTCAAGAACGCTTGATTCAACCCATTGGAAGTAACAAAGAAGTCAAGGTAGATGTTCGTATTATCGCTGCAACCAATGAAGATTTGCGATTAAATTCCGAAAATAAAACGTTTCGCGAAGATTTGTATTTCCGATTGAATGAATTTAAAATCGAAGTTCCAGCTTTGAGAAATAGGGGAGAAGACTTACTTCTTTTCATTGATTTTTTCATTGAAAAATCAAACATCGAACTTCATAAAAACGTAACTCATTTTTCAGCGGAAGTAGTAGAGGTTTTCAAAAACTATGACTGGCCAGGGAATGTCCGCGAATTGAAAAATGTGGTCAAAAGAATCGTTCTGCTGTCCAAAACCACCATTCCTGGACTGGAATGCTTGCCAGCTGAATTAGTGCAAGCAAAGCAATCAAGAATTCTTCAGCCAAATGAAACAGATTTGAAGTTAATTCAAGAACAGAAAGAAAAACAATTGATTGTAGAAATGCTTGTGAAAACCAGATGCAATAAATCACAAACAGCAAATTTGTTGAATATTGATCGGAGTACCTTGTATGCGAAAATGAAGAAATATGGGGTTTGAGGAGTAGTTTTGGCTAAAGCCGAGAATCCTTTTTGATTTTTTAATGAATGGGTTAAAACCCATTCCAATTGAAAATGCATTATAATTGAATTTGATTGTATTGAAATCAATTCCAATTATAAATCTTTTCTGTTTGTATATCAATTCATTAGGTTTACACCAATCGAAAATGATTGTATTGGAATTAATTCCAATTAAAACTCAATTGTAATTGAATGAAATTGTATTACAACCCATTCCAATTGAATATCAATGTTTTGCAATGTCAATTATTAATCAATTCTCTAAATTAAATTTCTATTATGATCTTGAAAGCGCCTTATCAATTGCCTACAGCTTTAGGCTGTAGGCAACTGAAATAAATGCCCTACATTGGCTTTAGCCAAAAAATTTCCACTCAAATTTCTCTATTATAATTGAGGAGTAGTTTTGGCTAAAGCCGAGAATCCTTTTTGAATTTTAATGAATGGGTTAAAACCCATTCCAATTGAAAATGCATTATAATTGAATTTGATTGTATTGAAATCAATTCCAATTATAAATCTTTTCTGTTTGTATATCAATTCATTAGGTTTACACCAATCGAAAATGATTGTATTGGAATTAATTCCAATTAAAACTCAATTGTAATTGAATGAAATTGTATTACAACCCATTCCAATTGAATATCAATGTTTTGCAATGTCAATTATTAATCAATTCTCTAAATTAAATTTCTATTATGATCTTGAAAGCGCCTTATCAATTGCCTACAGCTAAAGCTGTAGGCAACTGAAATAAATGCCCTACATTGGCTTTAGCCAAAAAATTTCCACTCAAATTTCTCTATTATAATTGAGGAGTAGTTTTGGCTAAAGCCGATAATTCTTTTTGAATTTTAATGAATGGGTTAAAACCCATTCCAATTGAAAATGCATTCTAATTGAAAATGATTGTATTAAAACCCATTACAATTGAACATCAATGTTTTGAAATTTTAATAATGAATTGAACTCATTCTTGCTTGTTCAAAATCTCATACTTTTTTTGCTTTTCTTGCCATCTTTTTCTGGCATATTGCTGCATGTCTTCTACTTTGTCTTTCTCATCTAAAATTTCAAAACCAAGCAAAGTTTCGATGATGTCTTCCAAGGTCGTGATGCCATCCATTCCACCATATTCATCAATGACCAATGAAATGTGTTCTTTTTTATGCAGCAATTCATCCCAGGCGTCAAACAGAACTTTGTGTTTGGAGAAGATGACAATTTCTCGTTTGATGTCTTTGAGTTTTAAATCAAATTGATCTTCTGCTAATTTTTCAAAGACCAATTCTCTAAAAATATAGCCTGTAATGTTGTCTTTATTTCCTTGGTAAATTGGGATTCTTGAGAAATGTAAAAATTCTTTGTTTTTTAGAAATTCTTGCAAAGTCATTTCTTCATCAGCAGTAACCACAACGATTCGGGGTGTCATAACCGTCTTGATTTTTAAGCTTTTCAGTTTGATTAGATTTTGTATGATTTTATTCTCTTTATCTGCAAAAATTCCCTCTTGCATTCCAATACTCGCCAATGCAGATATTTCTTCTCTACTGGTTGTCAACTGCGACTTGTCTCTCGAAAGTAATTTTGTCAAGATAGAGGAAAGCCAAACAAGTGGATAGATGATGATGATCATTCCTTTGATTGTTTTTGAAGTTACACCAACAAGTTCTCTGTTGTAATTTGCACCCAATGTTTTGGGAATAATTTCTGTCAAAACTAAAATCAGAACGGTTAAAATAGCGGAAACGATTCCAAAATAAGCTTCTCCAAATACAAATGTCGCTTGTGCACCAACTCCCGCGGCACCAACAGTATGCGCCACCGTATTCAACGATAAAATAGCAGATAATGGTTTGTCAATATCCTGTTTGAGAAGTATCATTGCATCCGCATTTTTGTCTCCATCATTCGATTTTGACTTCAAATAAGGAATGGAAACGGAGAGCAATACGGCTTCCATGATCGAACAGATAAAGGAAACAATGAGCGCTGTAAAAAGGTAAACTAATAATAAAGTCATTGGGTATTTTAAGGATTTAGTAAATCGACGTAAAACTATAAAAAAGGAATAGAAATTATTTGAATCCTGTTTTAAGGTTTCGTTATTTTATAGTTAGATATAGATTTGTGGCTGACTGAAATCGAGCTATTTCATAAAAAATATCGATTAGGAAGCAATTGCACTTACACAAAAGCACTGTAGCCAGTAATCGCTCTACCAACAATCAAGGTATTGATTTCTTTCGTTCCTTCATACGAATAAATCGCTTCGGCATCGGCCACAAAACGAGCTACGTCATATTCTAAAAGTATTCCATTTCCACCCATGACTTCGCGGGCTTTGCTGACAATATCTCGAGTTCTCAAACTGCAAAACACTTTGGCTAATGATGCATGTTCATCGGTCAATTCTCCTTGATCTTGTAACTCGGATAGGCGAGCCACCATCGTTTGCATCGCTGTTAAATTGGTTAGCATTTCCACCAAGTGATTCTGTATCAACTGAAAAGAGGCAATTGGTTTTCCAAACTGTTTTCGTTCTCTCGTGTATTTCAAAGCTGCTTCATAGGCTCCTCGCGCACAACCAACTGCAAGCCAAGCAACACCGGCTCTGGTCATTCGCAGTACATTGGCTGTGTCTTTGAAGCTATTCGCTTTTTGCAAACGATCTACTTCTTCAACTACACAATCTGTCAAGGTAATCAGTCCATTTTGCACGATTCTCAAGGCCATTTTATCTTCCATTTTTTCCACGTGTAATCCGGGCGTTTCTTTTCGTACCAAGAAACCTTTCACTTGCTGGTCGTCCACATCTTCTGCCCAGATAATAATCACATCTGCAAAGGTGGCATTTCCAATCCATTTTTTCTGTCCATTCAAAGTCCATTGATCTCCGTTTCGTTTCGCTTTCATGGTCAAACCACCAGCAACGGCAGAACCAACATCCGGTTCCGTCAATCCAAAAGCGCCAATTTTCCGCAAACTTTTTAATTCTGGTAGCCATTCTTGTTTTTGCTCTTCTGATCCTAGAAGAAAGATAGAACCCATCACCAATCCGCTTTGCACGCCAAAAAAGGTGGCAAAAGAAACATCAACTCGGGCCATTTCCATCGCCAAAACACCTTCCATTAAATAAGATCTTACCGGATTACTGAATCCTTCGTAGGCAACGCCGCAAATATCTAGTTCTGCTATTTCTGGTATCAAGTGACGTGGAAACTCACCTCTTTTCCAAAAATCATTGGCAATTGGTTTCACTTTTTCTTCCATAAACGCTCGCACTTTCAATTGCAACGCTCTTTCTTCAAGTGTTAAGGTGTGACTGATGTTGTAAAAATCACCATCAACCTCTGGAAGTTCTCTTTTTCGATGCTGACCGCCAAGCATTTTCATCAAACCAGATAATTGTTTTTCATCCAATTTTCCAACGTTTTTAATCACTTCAGAAAGATCTACCTTTTTTGATAATTCGGTAAGTTGTTCTAAATCTACCTGTTTGAATAAACGGAATGCATTTTTGATGTTTGAGAAAAGTGTCATAACTTAAAAGTTTAGCTTAAATTTAAAACAATTCCAAAAGCCAATTTCCCAAAAGATGGTAAAATTCAGGGATTAAACAAGCAGGTGTGATCTAAAGAGAATTAAACATTGCAAAAAACAATGCTTTTATCATATTATGGGGAAACAAAAAGCTACTTAACTGATTTACAGTTAAGTAGCTTTTTGTTTTGTGACCGCGACAGGATTCAAACCTGTAACCCTCAGAGCCGAAATCTGATGCGCTATTCAGTTGCGCCACGCAGCCGTTTCAATCTTTGCGCTATTCTTCCGATATTTATCGGAATGGACCACGCAGCCGTTTCAATCTTTGCGCTATTCTTCCGATACTTATCGGAATGGACCACGCAGCCGTTTCAATCTTTGCGCTATTCTTCCGATACTTATCGGAATGGACCACGCAGCCGTTTCAAAATAGTTTTCACTAATTCTGTGTCAAAGTTAACATCTAAACCCGAAATGTCAAAGACTTTTTAATTAGTTTCCTAACTTTAGGCTTTTAAAATGGTTTTGGCACTAATAATTTGCCGAATTTGTCGTTTATAAAAGGATTAATTAAAAGATATAAATGAAGTCGATTTTATTTCTAACAAGTTTACTGTTTGCTAATTTTGCAATTTCCCAAATTGGAACCGGACAATGGCGTTTGCATGTTTCACCGACTGAAACCGTTGATGTTGCTGTAGGGAATGGCGTCGTTTTAGTTGCTTATCCGGATGGAATTCAGGAGTACGACATTAAATCTGGGGAATCTACTTTCTGGACTGAGGTGAATTCTTTATCAGATATCAACATTACCGCTTTGTTTTTTGATCCGCTTTCAGATGCGTTTTGGGTTGGATATGCCAATGGAAATATCGATAAAATCAAGAAGAATAGAGTACTCAACATTCCTGCGATCAAAATAGCACAGATTCCGGGAGATAAAAAAGTCAATAAGTTTTATCAACACAGTGGCTTCATCTATGTTTCTTCTGGTGTAGGAATTGTGAAAATTAATCCAGTGAAAAACGAAGTTGTTGAAAGTTATTATCCAACTGGAAGTGCAAATCCAATTTTGGAAATGGTTATTTTTCAGGATACGATGTATGCTTTAACAGCGAATAAATTATTGAAAGGAAGTTTGCAAAATCCTGCTTTGGCAGATCAAAGTCAGTGGATTACCGATTCGAGAGTTGATATGCCCGCTTCAACTGCGAAGTACCAAAATATAGTGTTATTCAAGAATAGCTTGTATCTTTCTTATCTGGATAACGTGTATGGAAAAGATTCTATTTTTCAATTGTCAAATGCAGGATTTCAAATGGTTGTTGGCGATGTTGACATGGAAATTACCAACCTCAAAGTATTGAATAATAAGCTGCATGTAATCCAATATTATGGGGTTTTGTCTTACGAAGAAATCAATTTAGCACCGACAATTTTGTATGAATATGCTTTTACGCAGCAGAAATATTTAAAATCAATTGCTTTTTCTGGCGAAGACATGTACATCGGTGATGGCTTTCACGGATTGGTTTACTACCGTTCGATTTCGGATAATCGGATACTCAAAATTGATGGTCCACCGAAAAATAAATATTTTAGTTTGGGAGGAACTAAAGATAAAATCGCGATTGCTGGCGGGTCGATCTATGTCAATGGTTTTACTTACAGTACCGCTGGAGCGTATGTTTTAGAGGACGAGAAATGGAAATTGTTTGACCCTTTCAATCAATCGGCGTGGGCAGGAAAATCAATTTGGGATATCTCCACGATAACAATCAATCCTAAAAACACCAATCAAATCGCAATTGGGTCGTATAGTAAAGAGCCTCTTGCTTTGATAAACGATGGAAAACAGATCGCACAATTGTATGATACGAGCAATTCTATTATAGAAATTTCCAAGCAAGGAAATGGTATGACCTTGATCTCTGATTTAAAATACGATGAAAAAGGAAATTTATGGATAGTAAATGGAGAATGTAGCAAGCCTTTGAAAGTGATTGCTTCAGACGGTTCGTGGCACCAATTTGACCTTGGAACGAATGTGAAGGACATTAAATCAGGGAAAGTAGTTGTGGATTACAACTATAACAAATGGATTTATTTTCCATATACTGGAATGATTGGGTTCAAAGATGGAGGAACGATTGCCAATCCTTCGGATGATAAAGTTCGGTTTTTTAATAAATCATTAAGCGATTTACCGTCCAACAACGTAACCGCTTTGGCGGTAGATTTTGATAATAAAATATGGATTGGAACCGACATGGGATTTGCCATTTTGTATAATTCCAACGGTGTTTTTGACGCAGCGCAAGGCAGTTCTAAAGTCCAACGAATCAAATTAGATTTTCAAGGTCAGACGGAGTTTATGCTAGGATATACGCACATCACAGACATTGAAATCGATGGTGGAAACCGTAAATGGATGGGAACTTCTGGCGCAGGAGTCTTCTTGCTTTCTGCGGATGGAACAGAGATTATTCAGCATTTTACCACTGAAAACAGTAAACTGGTTTCGGACAATATCGTTGACATGCAAATCAATCACAGTACGGGCGAGTTGTTTATTATTACGGATAAAGGTATGGTTTCATATCGCTCGGATGCAACGTATGAAGATCCAGAATACAGCGATGTGATTGTGTTTCCAAATCCGGTTAAACCTGAATTTAATGGCTGGATTACCATTCAAGGAATCAAGTATAATTCGGATATTCGAATAACAGATGTTGCTGGAAATTTGGTTTATAAAACGACTTCTAATGGCGGAACTGCTGCTTGGAACGGAAAAAACACCGCTGGAGAAAAAGTAAAATCTGGTATTTATCTAATCTGGACCGCTTCCAACGATGGAAAAGGGAGGAAAGTAGGTAAGGTGACGATAATCAATTAAGCATTGAAGGTTTCAGAACAAGGTTTTTTAATCAGTAGAATCAATTATTCTGAGTCGAGTAGCATTGTTCGTTGCTTTACGAGAGAACATGGCTTAAAAGCATTCTTATTTCAAGGTGCGAAAAAGAAAAAAGGATATGTATTGATGCCAATGGCGCCATTAGAGTTTACTTGTTATCAACGAAACGATAGCAAGTTGGCTAAAATGACCGAAGCACAGCTTTTCATTTCCTTTACAGAAATCCCTTTTCATCCGATCAAATCTGGATTGGTATTTTTTATGGCTGAAGTATTGCAAAATGTACTGCACGAAGATGTAAAAGATGCTCATTTGTTTGATTTCATCCAACAAGAAATGCTCTGGTTAGATCATTCCACAACGGTTACGAATTATCCAATTTACTGGATGTTTGAAATCTCAAAACACTTGGGGTTTTTTCCTTTGTTCAGCGAGGGAAAATATTTTGATTTAGAAGAAGGGATATTTGCTGAAAACAAACCAGTCAATCACCGCTATTTATCGGGTGAAATTGTCAGTTTTATTCACGATTTGGTTCAGCTGGGTAAAAATGAAATGATGGCTTATTCCTTGAATAAAAGCGAAAGAAAAATGATCTTAAATTTCTTGTTTGATTACTACACCTTTCATTTACCCAATTTCAAAAAACTAAAAACGATTGAAATCATTGAGGAATCTTGGAGCTAATTCTATTTTTGGTTTTTCTTTCTACTGTTGCTGATAAAGAGAATTGAGAAATCCATTTGCTCCAGTGAATTGGTCTTGAAATTTCGAACTTTTGCATTGGCCATGCTGATAAAATCATCGTTGTAAAGAAGAATCACAGGAAGTTGATCAACAATCATTTGATCGCATTTTAGATACAATTCATTTCTTTTTTCATCGTTTTTTTCTACAGTTGCCTCCGCTAGAATAGTGGCAAAAAGATCGCTGTTTTGTTGATTGTCAAAAGAAAATGGTGAAGTAGGATCGTAGATTCTAAAAGATTCTAAGAAGCTCAAAGGATCTGGATAGTCAGCCACCCAGCCATTTTTCCACATCACTGCTTTTCCTTGCGAAATTGCTTTTAACCTCTCTTTTTGTCCTCCATAAACAATTTTCAAATCGATGTTTAAATGATCTTTAATTTGATTTTTCAGTTCTTGAATCAATTTTAACGCGGTGCCTTCAACGTTGGTATTGGTGTAAATTTCCACCTCTGGAAATCCTTCTCCGTTTGGATAACCAGCTTTTAAAAGCAGCTTTTTAGCTTCTAAAATGTTGAATTTTTCTTGTTGAATTTTTTCAGATGGATAGCCTTCAATTGCAGGAACAAATCCATTGGTAATTTCATAACCTTGTCCGTCTAAACTGTTTTTGATGAGTTGATTTCTGTCAATTGCAAGGTTGAAAGCCCTTCGTACATCGATGTTGTTGAAAGGAGCGGTGTGGTTTGTGAAAGCCAAGAAATTAACACTCAAGCTTTTCTTAGAGTATAGTTTGTGTTTCACATTTTTACCTGCTTGGGCTTCTTCCAAGGTACCAATTGTGTTTTCAATTTCATTGGCAGGTATGTTCAAAATCAAGTCGATTTTTTCAGCTTTAAACGCTTCTAATTCAGCTTTCTTGTTTTTAGAATACCGGATTGAAATCGCATTTAAATAGGGCAATTGATTTCCAAAATTATCTTTTTTCCAGTATCTTTCATTCCGTATCAATTTAATTTCCTCATTTGTCCAGCTTTTTAATTGAAAGGCACCTGTACCAACTGGATTTTTTTCAATCGAAGTGCCGTATTTTTGATATGCTTCTTTTGGGAAAATACCTAAGCTGGAATGTGTTAAAACTTTTTCAAAATCTCCGAAAGAAGATTTCAAATTGATGGAAATGGTATGTTTATCGATTACTTTAATTCCAGAAACAGCGTACTGTGCAAGTGTTTTTTTTGTGTTTTTTTGAAATTCTTCTGCACCATCTATGATTTTTTCGAACAAGTGAAATACTTTGTTTTCTGGCAAACCACTACACGCAAATTCCAAAGAGAATTTAACATCTTCTGCCGTTAGCAAGCGTCCTTTTCCGTTCGCAAAGCAAGGATTGTCTTGGAAATAAACATTTTTGCGGATTTTGAAGGTGTAGGTTTTTCCTTCATTTTCTATTTTATAGGATTCGCATAACGAAGGAATAATCTGATTTCCATCGTTGTTGAATTTTAGTAATGTTTCAAAAATTTGATTGCTTAGACGTTGTTGATATACCGTTTCAATCGCCAGCGGAAAAAGGGAATTGACCTTGTCTGAATACAACATGTTCAAAGTTCCTCCATAAATTGGACCACCAACCGCAATTGGTTGTTTCGTGTTTTCGCTAGAACAGGATAACACGATTAAAAACAAACCAAATGATGCGATAACTTTTCTCATGGGTTAATAAAGATATTAATTTTATTCGAAAACCGATGTTTTGTTGGATCTATTGAACCTTATAACCGATTTTCTCTCGTACTCGTTGGATTACAGCATGCGAAACTGCTTGCGCTTTTCTTGCACCAATTTCTAATACAGCTTCAATTTTCTCCGGATTTTCTATGTAATCTTGATAAATCGCGCGTTGCGTTTTGAAGTTTGTCAAGATCAAGTCTAATAATTCCAATTTTGCATGTCCGTATCCATATCCACCAGCCAAATATTTCTGGCGCATCGTTTCTTCTTGTTCTGCATTGCAAAGCAATTGATACAAACCAAATATATGACAAGTTTCAGGATCTTTTACGTCTTCCAAACCTTTCGAATCGGATTGAATAGATAAAACTTGTTTTTTCAATTCTTTCTCCGGCAAAAAGATATTTAAGAAATTATTTCGAGATTTACTCATCTTTTGTCCGTCTGTACCTGGAATCAATTGAGTGTCTTCTTGCAATTTATCTTGCGGTAATACAAAGGTTTCACCCATTTGGTGGTTGAAACGAGCTGCAACGTCGCGAGCAATTTCTAAATGTTGCAGTTGATCTTTTCCAACAGGAACATATTCTGCATCATAGGCTAAAATGTCAGCAGCCATCAACATCGGATAACCAAATAATCCAGCATTCACATCGTCTAAACGATCTGCTTTATCTTTAAAACCATGTGCTAAAGACAAACGTGTAAATGGAAAATAGCAGGATAAATACCAACTCAATTCGGTCACTTGTGGTACATCACTTTGACGGTAGAAAACGGTTTTCTCAGGATTTAAACCAAAAGCTAACCAAGCAGCAGCAACGGATTGCGTGTTTGATATTAATTCTGCCCTGTCTTTTATCTGCGTCAATGAATGCAAATCAGCAATGAATAAAAACGATTCATTTTTAGGGTCATTTGCCAAATCAATTGCTGGTTTAATTGCGCCTAATAAGTTTCCTAAATGGGGTGTTCCTGTACTCTGAATTCCTGTTAAAATACGTGCCATGCTAGCTTGAAGTTTTTTACAAATTTAAAGAATTTGTGGCAACTCAGACACAGACGATGATTCTACTTGCAAAATTGTTATATTTTTGCTCTGTGAAATTATTTCGAGGAATTTTTGGACTGGTTTTTAAGGTTTATATTGGAATTGTATTTCTGATCACTTTGTTGATTTTTTACATTCCAATTGCGCTTCTTTTAACTCGGAAATCGTGGAAGAAACATGCGTTTAAAGTACATGTAGTTTGGAGTTATGCCTTCAGCTTGCTGTGTCTTTATTTCATCAAATTCAAAAAGAAATCCAAACTTCCAAAAGGACCTTACATCATTGTTGCAAATCACACTTCGTATTTGGACATTTTCATGCTGTATTCTATTTTGCCTCAGCATCCATTTTTGTTCATGGGTAAAGCAGAGATTTTGAAATATCCGTTGATGAAAACACTTTTCAAGCATTTAAACATTCCTGTTCATCGAGAAAGTCAAGTGAAATCTGCTCGTTCCTTCATTGCGGCAAAACGAGCACTGTTGGAAGGTTGGTCGCTTGTTATTTTTCCTGAAGGTAAGATTCCCGATGATAATTGTCCAACGATGATTCCCTTTCGGGATGGTGCTTTTAAACTGGCAAAATCTGTTAAAGTTCCAATTGTACCGATTTCTTTCACCAACAATTACTATCTTTTTTCTGATCCTGAAAATTTATTAGGACCAGCAAGACCGGGAATTTCTCACGTGTATTTACACGATTTTATTTCAGTAGATGTAGTTGAATCGATGACTGAAAAAGAACTTTCTGATCATGTCTTTCAAATCATCAACGAACCAATTATTGCTACTCAAAAGTAAATCTTTATCTTTGTCACTCAATAGCGAAATTCATGGAAATTACAGAAGAAATAGTAGATCACATTGCACACTTGTCTAGACTTCAATTTGAGGGCGATGATAAAGTTGCGATTAAAAATGACTTGTCTAGAATCATCAATTTCATGGCCAAATTGGAAGAAGTAAATACGGATAATGTGGAACCTTTGATTTTTATGTCAGAAGAAATCAATGTGTTGAGAGAAGATGTGGCGGTAGTTTCTGTAACCCAAACTGAAGCTTTGAAAAACGGTCCAAAAACAGATTCAGATTATTTTAGAATTCCAAAAGTATTGGATAAATAAGTACTTTAGAAGCAAAATCCTTGTTTTTTGTTTTGCTCTTTGCACTTTTATTTTAACAAATAAAGTGAATTTTTGCTTTTAAACATGTTTTTCAACAATTGATTATGTCTATTTTTGAACTCTGTTTCTCCTGATTTTAAAAATAAGCTATGATTGCTATAGGCGTTATTATCTTCCTTACACTTGCGATTAGTCTCTACGATTATTTTACATCCAAGGACACCAAGCAGCTATCGATTGATGTTAACAAAGCCCGAAATTCAAAGTATGGTGCTTACTTTCTTCAAAAAACGTATAACCTTATTCTTGCTTCTATTTTAGTGGCTTTCCTGCTAATTTTAGGATTGTATGTTGGTGTTGAGAGAGGATTTGGTTCCAATGCAATTCAGGCAGATATTCCCAAGACAGACACGTTTATGCTGACCATCAATGCTCCACCAATCGAGCAAATGGAAACCTTACCCGCTAATTACAAGTTAAGCGGCAAAGATGGTTCTGGTGCGCCAAGAGAAGCACGTCAAGCACAAGATGAGGTGCGTGAATCAAACACGCGCAAAGCGGATGAAGGAACCAAATCTCCTGCGGAAAAACCGAAGAAAGTAAATTCAGGCGCTCAAGGTGTTTTGGATTTTGAAAAAGAACTTTTTGCGGATGCCAAAGGAAATCAAGAACGCGAAAAAATTCGCCAAGAGGCTGAAGAAAATCGGAAGAACAGAGAAGAAAAAAAACGCCAAGCTCAAGCGGCATCGGATGCTCAAAAAGCCAACGCTGGCGGATCTACAGCTTCGAAAGGTAAAACCATGGTGAATTACGTATTGGACGGAAGAACGCCTCACAACAATGACATTTGGAACGTTAGAAATCCAGGATATACCTGTGGACAGGGAATGGCGGGAGAAGTTGTTGTTAGAATTCGGGTAAATACCAATGGAAATGTGGTTTATGCCAAAGTAATTAATGATGTTTCTGGATTAAATCCATGCTTGATACAACAAGCCGAAGCCTATGCTAAAAAGTCAAGATTTAACCCATCTGCAGCTGATAATCAAGAAGGAACGATTACGTATCGATTCGTTCCGTAATTGACTTTGAATTTAGGAGAACTTCTTTCTTACAATTTGATCTGGTAATTTTTTGGCTAAAACCAACTTAACTTTTCATTTCTTCCATTGAATGGGCTGAAGCCGCATTCCAATTGAAAAGATTGTTGCAATTTTTTAGTTTGTTGGAAAATCAAAAAGATTTCTTCTTCTGGGACTTTTTCGGAAAGACAGGATGATGATCTTGGTGTCAAATTTTCAAAAGCTTAGCTTTTGAAAATTTGCTATATACCACACGAATCGTCTTTCCGAACAGGAACGAAACTTTTTCAGTTTCGATTCTGGAGGAATCTTTTTATTGAGCGAATGCGATGCAGTTATTTTTGTTTGTTTCTAAAGAAATTCCTTTTAATTAAGGAGAATTTCTCTCATACAATTGTGCCTAGTAACTTTTTTCGCTAAAGCCAACTTGACTTTCATTTCTTGCATTGAATGGGCTAAAGCCGCATTCCAATTGAAAAGATTGTTGCAATTTTCCAGTTTCGATTCTGATCGGAATCTTTTTTAATTAAGGACAATTTCTCTCTAAATCCCCAATCTTATTTCAGGGTTTTCTTCAGCAACATGTATCCTAAAACTCCTCCGATAATCGAGGCAACGAAAATTCCAACTTTCGCTTGAACCATGTATTCTTCGTGTGTGAAGGCGAGTGAGGTTACGAATAAAGACATCGTAAATCCAATCGATGCAAGGAGTCCAAGACCAAATAAGTTTTTTACATTCATTCCTTCTGGAAATGGTGCTACTTTCAGTTTAACCAATAAAAGTGTAAATCCTACAACACCAACGACTTTACCTACTAACAGTCCAAGTCCAACGCCCAAAGCGATGTTGGTGCTAAACAGTTCATCTACATCGATATCCAACGAAATACCAGCATTTGCGAGTGCGAAAATTGGAATGATTAAAAAGGTAACCATAGGGTGCATTGCATGTTCCAAACGTTGTAGCGGTGGAATTGCTGCATTCGTGTCTTTCTTCATGTCTTCCAGGATATGCAGTTGCTCATCTGTTACCGTTGGGATTTTATCGTTTGGATCGGCAGCTTTAAAGCGCGCTAAGTAAATCTGAATTTGTTGGATGTATTTATTCTCTTTTATTTTCACATCGGCGGGGATGGTAAATGCGGCAAGTACAGCGGCGATTGTTGCGTGAACACCCGAAAGTAAGAACGCTGTCCAAACACCTAAGATTCCGAAAATAGCATAGAATAAAATACTTCTTACGCCTAATTTATTTCCTGCATACATCACCAAAACGAAGCTCAAGCCAATGGCCAAACTCATCATGGAAATATCTGAAGTGTAAAAGAATGCAATGACTAAAACAGCACCCAAGTCATCTACAATTGCCAAAGCTGTTAAGAAAATCTTTAAAGACAAAGGAACTTTCTTACCAAGTAAGAATAAAACACCTAAAGCGAACGCAATGTCGGTTGCCATCGGAATTCCCCATCCGTGGTGCACTTCTCCCGAAGAGTTGAGCAATAAATAGATGGAAGCCGGAACAACCATTCCACCAATTGCTGCAGCAATTGGTAACAAAGCTTTTCGTGGACTGGATAATTCTCCACCAACAATTTCTCTTTTCAGCTCTAGACCAACTACAAAGAAGAAGATAGACATCAATCCATCGTTAATCCAGTGGTGAATGCTGTAATTTAAAAAAGGTTTACCATCAAAAAGAAATCCGATTTCGTGTTTGAAGAAGTTGAAATAATGTTCTGATAATCCAGAGTTTGCGAGCACCATTGCCAAGATTACACTTATCCCAAGCACAATTCCGCCGGATTTTTCTTGACTAATAAAACTTTGTAGTGGATGTGTTAATTTTTCAATGGGTGATTTCTTCTCTGAATCCATGTAATAAGAATTATATTTTTAGACTTGTTTTTAAGCCCTTCTATTTTTTATGCTACTAAGATACTTTTTTTAGCTTAAATTTGGATGAGTCTTGACTAAAAATTAAGATTTTGTTAACGCACGACGCCTTCATAGTTCTTTAACACTTGAAGTAAATCTGCTAATTGAGCGTCTAAAATGCATCTTTATTTTAGGAACTTTACTCCTTCGCAAGCAAGTTTTTATTCTTTTTCCCAAACAGATAAATTTTCACTTGCAACAAAATTACCATCGTAAGAAATGCTATTGCTGTGATCAAAATCAACATTCCGATTTCTGATTGAACAGAAGCTAAATCTCCGCCGTAAAAAGCAATTTTTCTAAATCCAGCCAAAAATTGTGTCAGCGGAATGAACTGTGAAACATTGGTAATTGCTGCTGGAATTGCCATCGTTGGCCACGTGAAACCACTTAAAATAAATGCCGGTGTGGAAATAACCATCAACAGTTCAGTTGCTTTTAATTGATTTGGAAGCGCGATTGAAAACAACATTCCAATTGCCATGGAGGCTAACGTAAGCAAGGTTGCTAAAACCAACATCGGTAGATTAAAGATAGAAGCATCAATACTGAAATAGGGGAGGAATAAACTAACTCCAATCCACATCACTGGCAACATCAATAAAAATGGGGTTGATTTCAGCAAAATGTGATACAAGGAGGATTTACTTTGACCAACTAAAGTTCCGAAGTAACCGTCTTCAAAATCACGTGCAAAAACCAATGCCATCGCTAAAAAAATGATTTGTTGCATGATACCAGCCAACATTCCAGGTAACATGAAAGTCACGTAATTTCCGGTAGAATTGTACAATTTGTTGAAATTGATATTAAAGCTCTCATACGATGCTGCTGCTTGTTCAGCGTTCATTCCTTGTTTTTGAAGTCCTGAGATTTCAATTCCTGCGTTCATCGTCATCAACACTGTTTGAATGTGTTTGCTGGCAGTATTGGCATTTAGAATGTTTGCCATGTTTAAATCAACACGTACTTCTGGGTGCTTTTTCTGCAAGATTTGTGCTTCAAAATCGCTTGGAAAAGTAACCACAGCGGCATATTGTTCCAGCGGCATTTCTTTGACAATGTTTCCAGCAGTATAGCGAACGTCTTTGACCAACAATCCTTCGTTATCTTGAAATGCATCAATGATTTTATCGGTCAAAGGACTTCTATTTTGGTCGACAATCACAATCGGTAAATCAATCACTTTTCCTTGCTGATACACGTATCCAAATAGAAAACCATAGAGAATCGGTGCCCCAAAAAAGATGGCAACCAAGACGTTGTTTGAAAAAATTCGTTTAAACTCTACTCGAAGTAATTTTAAAAATTTGCGCATGAGATTATTGTTTAATAAGTACAGTACTATTCAGGTAAAATGGACGATTTGAAGCATTGGAAATAGGAACTACTTTCAATTCATAAATCGATTCGTCCAATTCATACAACGGAGAAGTGCTGGTGATATCCGCATAATGAGCCAATTGTTTGATCGCCGTGATTTTTGCTTTGTATGCTTCTTGGGTATATGGATTTTGGATGGTCAATTCTTGGTTGACTTTGAAATCATATATTTTAGATTCTGGAATCGTAAAGCGGAAATAAATACTGTTTTTCTGATATCCATTTACTAAAACATATCCAGGCGTTAGCAATTCTCCTTCTTTCAAACTGATGGTTTCAATCAACATGTCGCACGGTGCGATGAGGTATTTTTCATCCGAAGCAACGATCACTTCTTCTTTGGCTCCCAGAGCACGATTCAGTTGACCTTTTGCTTGACTAATTTGTTCAAAACGAGTTCCTTTGGCAACTTCTTGTTTCTTTGCCTGCGTGGCATCCACTTGTGCTTTCGCCATGGTGAGTTTCATTTTTACTTCGTCGTATTGTTGTTGGCTAACCAAGGAGTCTTGGTACATTCCGTTGATTCTTTTGAAAGATTCTTGCGCAAATTCCAATTGTGCTTTTGCAGCATTCAAACTTTGATCAATTTGATTCATTTGTTCGCTAGTTGCACCGTTATTTGCCATTTCCAACTGACCTTGTGCCGCCATAATCGCTCCGTCTGCTTGCATCATTTTGGCACTCACTTCTGGAATATTAATAAATGCTAACGTATCTCCTTGTTTCACTTCCTGACCTTCTTCAACGTAAATTTTTGCAACTCGACCACCCAATTTACTGCTGATGGAGATGGTTTCAAATTTTACTTTTCCTCGATTTGGAGTAATTTTTTCTTGGTCACTACAAGCCGTTAAGTTGAATAAAACAATGCTGCTGATGAAGAATATTTTTAATGTTTTCATGGGTAATAATTTATTTTGCGTTTTGATTAATTGGTATAAGCTAATTTTCCTTTTGCGTGAAGTAAATCGGTCGTTGCTCTCCGCTGATTGAAGATGGCTTGCTGGAAATTAAAGTTCGCTTTTTCAACATCCGTCATGGCTTCTAATACTTCGTTGAGCGTAGCCAAATTGTTTTTATATTGTTGATTCACCATGTCATACGTCTCTTGAGCCAATTCGATTTCTTTTGCGATGACTTGTATCGCTTGCATCTTGGACTCGTAATTCAGCTGGGCGTGGATGATACTCAAGGAAATCATTTCTTCGGCTTCTTCAATTCGTTCTTGGAAAATCTGACTTTCAAGTTCTGTTTTCTTTGCTTTCAAACGGGTTTGATTTCCGTCAAAAATATTCCATTTCACGCCAACACCAACGTACCAAATCGGATCTAAAAGCGACAAGTTGTCCTCGATAAATTCATAGTGACCTTTGACAGCAACCTTCGGAATGAAATTGCTTTTCTCCATTTTTGCTTTGTAGATAGTTGCTTGTTCTGCTTCTTCCAGAGCTTTGATCTCGTTTCTTTTTTGAGCATCTATTTGCGTGTTTAGTCCGATGATTTTTAATTTAGGAAGCGTCATTCGCAATTGTTCTCTACTTTCTCCGGTCAGTTGATACAACTGCTCAATCAAAATTGTTTTGTTATTTTGAAATTCTAGTTTTCTTCCTGCTAATTGCTGTTGCGCCAATTCAATTTTCTTTCTGCCGATTGGCGTTGTTAATCCATTTTGAATTGCTTTTCGAACATAGATTTCTTGTTCGTTCAAGTAATCTTCTGTTGTATTCAATACTTTTTCAGAAGCATAAACCAAGGCCAATTGGTCGTAAACGGCAATGATTTTCAAGGCAATTTGATCTTGCTCTGCCAAACCGATGTATCGATGAGATGATTCTTTGTGCTTACTTGCATTCACAGCGTTTGAAACCTGCATGCCGCTGAATAAAACCCAATCGACATCGACAGAAGATTTGAAAATATTTTTGTCTTGTAAATTTGGAGCCTCTCTCAAGGGCGTTCCTGCAGGAAGTTGATAATTGAAAGGCAATCCAACGGCTTCTTTTATCAGCAGTTTTTGAGTTGCTTTTAAAAGATCTTGCGTGCTTTGATCAAAGGTAATGTCGTCATTCAAACGGGTATAACTTCCGTTGAGTGTTACTTTTGGAATAAAAGTAGCTTTTGCAAATCGTTGATCTAGAACGGCTTGTTGTTGCTCGATGCCGTTGATTTTAACCTTTTGACTTTTATTCAATCCTTTACCAATCAATTCTTGAAGGTACGGATCCAGTTCTTGTGAAAAACTGGAAAATGAAATAAAACTCAAAAGTGGAATTAACAGCAGGTTCGTAATTTTGCTAATTTTCATGGAGTTGGTTTTTAATATCATAGTGCAAATTTCAGAATAGAAGAGAGCTATTCCTTTGACATAAATCAAAAACGAATCAAGATGGTCAGATTTTTAAAAAAGACAGACAGTTTATAGGAAGGCAAGAAAGCAGTATGTGGGGTGAGTGGTCGGTGATGGGTTGTGCGTGATGGCTGCGGATAATCTGTAATTTGCCATCTGTAAGCTAACAATTGAAGGCAGTTTTTGAAAACCCTATTTTCTTCGAATTCTACTCAAGGTTTCTTGCGTCATTCCTAAATAGGAGGCAATGTGTCCAAGTGAAACGCGGTGCGAAATGTCTGGAAATTCTTCCAACATGTATTCATAGCGTTGTTTAGCCGTTTGGAATTGAATGGCATTCAGTTTGTTGGTTACTTTGGTAAGCATTTCAATCGAAGCCAAACGACCGAGTTGTTCCATTTTGTGGTATTTGGAAAACAAGAGGTCCATTTCTGTTTTTGAGATGGAGTAAAGGACCGAATCTTCTAATGTTTCTAAAAAGTAGAGACTCGGACTTTGCTGAAAAAAACTATCTACGCTTGCCATGAATTTCCCGCGGCCAAAAAACCATTGCGTAATGTCTTTTCCATCCTCTTTCAAGTAATAACTTCTACCCATTCCACTTTCCATGAAGTAAAAACGTCTGCTGATTTCGCCTTCTGCAATTAGGGTTGTATTTTTTGCAATCTCCTCTCTTTTGAATTGAGAAACAATGTCATGAAGTTCTTCAGAAGTGAAAGGAACCAAAGTTTGCAAAAAGTGAGAAAGCGTCATAGATTACCAGAATGTGAAAGAATTTCAAAGGTAGTTAAACGGAATTGAATTTGAAAAATAGTGGGCTATTTTTATTTAAAATGACGAAGTAGGATGCCATTCATTGGAAAGCTGAACAAAGAGGATTTTGAATAGTTTATTATAATCTTATAATCAGCGGTATAAATTCGATGGGATAATCGAGCTCAGGTTCGTAGGTTAATTTTGATTTGATGAGCAGAGAATCTTTCAGATGTTTAATTTTTATTTATCTTTCGTACTTTAAAAATCTTTTACCCATGAGACTACTTCTACTTTGGATTTCTTTGATACCTTTTTTCACTTTTTCTCAAGTGTATTTGGGTAAAGTTGAGAAATCAATTACCCCAAAAGCAGCCAATTGTACTCCGCCAAGTGCGTCAATCTTCTTGCAATCAAACAATGTACGGGCACTTGTTCATACTGCAGGAAATTTATGGCAGGTTCCAGGGCAAAATTTTTCACAATATGAAATTCCAAAAAACTCTGGAATCATGTCTCTTTTCACAGCTGCACTTTGGCTGGGCGGAACGGATGTGAATGGTCAATTGAAATTGGCTGCGCTTCGATATCGAAGTGGTCAAGATTATTGGACAGGACCTTTAACCAACGTTTCTGCAACGATTGAAAACGATGTTTGCCAACAATACGATCGTCATTTTGCTACCACGCAAGACATGGTACGTGAATTTGATGCGTGGTATCAAGCCGGAATTTATGATCAAGTGAATGGAACCAATACACAAAGCACTAATTTTCCAGGATATACGGTTCCAAAAGGAATTCAAGAATGGCCAGCACATGGCGATATTTCAAGAGGTCAAGATTATTATTTAGCTCCTTTTTATGACCGTGATAACGATGGAAATTACGATTGGCAAAATGGAGATTATCCGTGGTATGACATCAAAAAAGACAAAGCATGTCAGATAGATCGAGAGGTAAATTTATACGGTGATGAAAATTTTTGGTGGATCATGAATGATAAAGGAAACATTCACTCCGAAACTGGTTCAGATCCAATTGGGATGGAAATCAGGGCACAAGCTTTTTCATTTTCTACCAACGATGAGGTTAACAACATGACGTTCTACAATTACGAATTAATCAATCGTGGAAGTCAAACCTTATACGATACCTATTTTGGTTTTTTCACAGACATTGCGCTAGGCGATCCATTTGATGATTATGTTGGTTGTGATGTAAATCGCGGATTGGCGTATGCCTATAACGGGGACGCGTTTGATGGTGATAATGCTGGATTTAAAGGATACGGAGCACAACCAGCCGCAATTGGTGTTGATTTTTTTGAAGGTCCATATCAAGACAACGATGGATTGGATAATGCCTTTGGAATCGGTCCTGGAATGGCGTTGAACGGTGTGGGTTATGGCGATGGAATTGTGGACAATGAACGTTTCGGAATGCGTCGATTTTTATATTATGTCAACACTGGTGGTGGTGGAAATCAAAGTCAAACGGATCCGATAAAAGGCTTGGATTATTACAATTACATGCGTGGTTTCTGGAAAGATGGAACACCTTTTTATTATGGAGGAACGGGACACATTTCCAGTGCTGGTGCAAATCCATTGGTAACGTGTGATTTTCTTTTTCCGGGAGATACTGATCCTTTGGGTTGGGGAACTGGCGGTGTGCCGCAAGCTTCATGGACGGAAGAGTCAGCAGGAAATCAGCCTTATGATCGTCGTTTTGTGCAGTCGGCAGGACCATTTGTTTTAAAACCAGGTTCTGTAAACAACATTACCGTTGGAGTAGTTTGGGCAAGAGCTGCTGGTGGCGGTCCTTTTGCTTCTGTGGAAGTTTTACGCCGTGCGGATGACAAAGCACAAGCCTTATTTGACAATTGTTTTAAGGTTTTGGACGGACCGTATGCACCAGATTTAAAGATTCAAGAATTGGAAAATGAATTGATATTGATGATTTCTAATCCGATCAACTCCAACAATGCGACGGAAAATTATGCCGAATTAGATCCTTTCATTGTACCGATTGATTCCACAACAGATCGCTATTATCGTTTTCAAGGTTATCAGATTTATCAAGTTGCCAATTCTACGGTTGCGGCTTCAGATATCGGCGACATGTCAAAAGCGAGATTGGTTGCGCAATGCGATATCAAAGACGGTATCTCGACCTTAATTAATTTTGAGTTAGACCAAGAATTGGGAATTTCTATTCCAACTTTAAAAGTAAAAGGCGAAAACAAAGGAATCAAACATACTTTTAAAATAACCGAAGACCAGTTTGCTGCTGGAAATAAAACCTTGGTTAATTTCAAACGCTATTATTATTTGGCGGTTGCGTATGCCAACAATTCGTACAAAAAATACGATCCAAATGATCCAACCGCATTAGACGGTCAGAAAAAACCATTTTTATCCAGTCGAAAAGCAACCATTGGCGAAATAAAAACCTTGGAAGCCATTCCACATCATCCTTCTCCGGAAGCTGGCGGAACTATTCAGTCTATCGGATATGGTTCAACGCCTCAGATTACACGTTTGGATGGAATTGGAAACGGAAATAGATGGTTGGAACTGACAAAATCCAGCTTGGCTACCATTTTGAATACTGGAAAGATGGCGAATCCAACTTATGAATACGGTCAAGGACCATTGAACGTGAAAGTTGTTGATCCGTTAAATTTAGTTGGTGGCTATTTTGAATGCAAATTCAGAGATTATTCTTATCCTGCAAATAGCAAAGAATACATCAATTATCACGCTTCCGATACGGCTTCCTGGACGATTTACAGATACGATCAAGAAGGAGGAAACCTCTTGGATTTTGTAAATTCGGAAAGGGTCATTTTATCTCAAAACGAACAAATCATTCCACAATGGGGAATTTCCGTTGAGATCACACAAAAACTGTATCATTTATCCAACGAACCAGAAAACAAAGCTGGAATCGCTTCCGCTGAAGCACAGCGATATACGGCTCCAATTGGTTCATCCCTTGTCTTCAAAGATTCATCCAAACGCTGGTTGACTTTCGTGAAAGACGATTCACAATATTTTCCGACCAATTGGATTTTATCAGGTACGTATAAAGCAGAAGGAATCGATACCATTTCCACTTCGCCTTTGTATCGATCTCCTTATTTATACAGTTCAGAATTCAACAAAGATGTGAATGAAAGTTACCCGAGATTGGTGGAAGGCGGAATGGCTCCGCACGGTTTAGTTGGCTATGCAGCAGAGTTTATGCCCTTGGCGTATCCAATTGGTGTTGGAGGATTTACAAAAGGCGATGCTTCTTCGATTCGTCAAAATCACGGTATTTCTAAAGAGTCGAGTGTGGACATTGTGCTTACTGCTGATCAAGCATTGTGGACACGCTGTGCGGTAATCGAATTGGGAAGAGAAGCCGCTCTAAATGTCGGTGGTGCAAAAGCAGGAACCTTGAGGAAAAGTCCAAGTCTTGATAAAAATGGGAATCAAATTGCTGGAAGTACTGGAATGAGTTGGTTCCCTGGTTATGCAATTGACGTAGAAACTGGCGTTCGGTTACAGATGGCATTTGGTGAAAATTCCTTTTTAGGAAGTGACCATGGTTCAGACATGCTTTGGAATCCAACGAGTCGTTTGACGGATAATTCAGGAAGACCAATCATGGGCGGACAACATCCGATTTACGTTTTCGGTTACAAAATTGGAAACTACAATTATGCTTCTGATTGTCCAGAATATACCGAGAGCAACAATTGGGTTTACGATCAACTAACGCTTGCAAACCAAGCGAGTTTCAAGAAAGTTTACAATGCTTTGAGTTGGGTTGTGAATCCGCTTTTGCAGGAAGGAAGACAGTTGTTGTCGACACCAGTAACGATTAAAATGCGTATCAACAAAGAGTACAGTGAATATACCGCAACTGGTCGCAACAATGGCAAACCGATGTATTCGTGGAGTATGGATAAAATTCGAACGGTAACGGGAAGCAAAGACCGTTTGGCTGAATCGTTGAAAATGATCAACGTGGTTCCAAATCCGTATTATGCATTTTCTCACTATGAAAAAAGTCGTTTGGATTCTCGTGTGAAAATTACCAATCTACCTGAAAAATGCACGATAAAGATCTACAACGTTGCCGGAAAATTGGTTAAAACCATTCGGAAAGATAATCCCTTGACTTTCGAAGATTGGACGATGAAAAACCAAGCTGATATTCCAGTTAGTTCGGGAGTTTATTTGATTCACGTGGATGTACCTGGAGTTGGAGAAACGGTTGTGAAATTGTTTATTGGAGTGAGAGCGCCGGATATGCAGAATATCTAATTTCTAAATAATCATGGAATGTTGAAGCCACCTAAATTGTCATCTGAAATCGTCCTGAATAAATGATTAAAGTAGTGAATATTCAAAATAAAACGAATAGAGTTTTTTTGCTTGACGCATTTGGAGCGTTGTTAACTGCATTGCTATTATTTGGAATCTTGGCGCAACTAGAGCAGTATTTCGGAATGCCAAAAAAGGTCGTTTATTTATTGTCTATCAGTGCATTTGGAATCTTTATCTATTCATTTCTTTGTTATCGATATGTCAAACTAAACAGCAAGTCGTGGCTGCGATTTCTGATCGTACTAAATTCACTTTATGTGTTGACTTCTGTGGGAATGTTGATTCAATTCTCTCCTTCAATCAGTTATTTGGGTTGGATGTATTTTACACTTGAATTATTGGTGATTGGATCTATAATCAGTATCGAGTATAAAGTGCAAGCTAACTTATAGAAGAGAAATGTTTTTTGAAAATATCGATTATCAAAGACCTCATTTCTCACTAAAGTTAAGATTTAATTCAGCCTCTTTCAGACAAATTTTAATAATTCATAATTTACCTGTAACATAATGTATAGTTGATCGTCTAACAAATAGATTTGAACAAGAAAGAATATTATATCGCCGTTAATGAATTCAGTGATGGATTGTATCGTTTTGCCCTTAAGCTAATTAAGGACGAATCGTCGGCGCAAGATCTTGTTCAGGATGCGTATGAAAAGGTTTGGATTAAGATAGAATCTATTGAAACTCAAAAAGTAAAATTTTATTTGTTTCGAATCGTTTACAACAAGTTTTTGGATGATAAGAAAAGAAATAAAGTAATTTATTTTGAAGAGTATCTGCATGAACCTTTCATTGATCAGGAGACAAGTGATTTAAAAGTAATCTTAAATAAAGCCTTATCGACTCTTCCTTTAATACAAAAATCTGCCATTCTTTTGCGTGATTATGAAGGATATAGTTACGATGAAATCGGTGAAATCCTCGAATTGAGCGCCTCGCAAGTCAAGGTGTACATTTATCGGGCAAGAAAACAACTTCAGCAATATATTGGTAAATTAGAATCAGTGATATAATGGGAATCGACAAAAATAATTACGAAGCACATCTACTTGATCTTTGGGAAGGAAATCTTTCTGAGGAAGATAAAGTGCTGCTTTATCAATTTTTGGAAGACCATCCCGAATTAGATGATGGGGAAAGTTTGAATCTTTTAGAAGACATTTTTATTCCTGATAACAACATCAATTTTGATAAAGCATCGATCAATTTTAATCAAATCAACCTTCAAAATCACGAATTCTTCTTTGTGGCGTATGTCGAAGGAGATTTATCGAAAGAAGAAATGACTGCCGTAGATGAATTTTTAAATGTTCATCCAATCTTAATTGAAAAGTTTACGCAGTTTAAAAAAACGAAATTACCGACAGAGGCGATTCAGTATCCACACAAAGAAAAATTGATTTTTGGCAAAGCACCAATCTTTTCGATGCCGGCTCGAAGAAGGTTGATTGTAGCAGTGGCAGCTTCAATTGCACTTGTAATTTGGACCTCAGCACCGTTTCAAAATAGTGACTACAAATACACTTTAAATCCAACTGAAAAGAAGGATGTCAACCAAGAGAATCCGGATACTTTAGTGGATGATACTCAAAAAAGAGAAATCAATCCGATCCGTATTGAGGTAGAGAATAGACCGGCAGTTGAACGGCATTTTTCTCCTTCTGATAAAGAAAAGGAATCCAAAGAGGACGAACTAAAAGATGAAAATTTGAATAAGCTTTCTCCTGCTGATACTGAAAATCAAACTTTTCTTACTGATCAGAAAGAAGAAGGAAACGAAATGAAAGAAAAAGAAAGCAATAGTTTGTCAAGTGGACATGCTTCAAACGCTCTTGCTTCAAATGTACCTTCTGAAAACATTGAAGTGCAGGAAACAGCGTACATTTCACCTTACGTTAAGGAAGAGATTCCAACCTTTATCGATCTGACTGCTTCTTACCTACAACGCAAGAATATTCTTGATAATGATCGAAAAGTTGACTTCCAAGGAATTCTGAATTCAACTTTTGCCAACGTGAATCATAACAAGAAACCGGTTATTGATTTTAGTGAAGACACCGATAAGAAAACTGTTTTTTTTCAATTCGGAAACTTGATCGTGGAGCGAAAAACAACAAAATAAATTGAAATTGTAACAAATAATCGAGTAGATCGTCCTACAGAAACACAAAACTAAATATTATGAAAAATACATTTACTTTATTAATTGCCTTATTAATCGGAGCAAGTTCTTTTGCGCAAGAAGAAAAAGAAGCTGATACCACCAAAATCTCTTTTAAAGGAAAGGTAATTATCATCACATCCAATAATAAAAAAGATACGACAATCATTTTGGATGGCGAAAAGGAGAAAGAAGCGAAATGGAGCGTAAACCAATGGAGAGGAATAGAGATGGGCGTAAATGGTTTATTCACTTCCAGTGATTTTGGAATAAATAACGATCCAAACAATGTATATTTAGAATTAGATTATGGAAAAAGTCTGATGTTTAATCTGAATCTTTTTGAATACAATACCCGTTTAGGAACAGAAAAACTGAGATTTTATACCGGCTTAGGTTTCCGTTTCAATCGCTATGCATTCAAATCGTCGAATGCGACACTTTCGTACAATGACACAACCATCTACAATTCAATGGATAGTTTGAAGAGTTTTGACAAGAACTACTTGAACGTCTCTTACCTTTCGATGCCCCTTTTCTTCACTTTTATGCCAGGAAAAGACCCTGATAAAAGTTTTCACATTTCTGCAGGAGCAATCGTGAATTATAGAATTGGATCACGCATAAAACAGAAGTATTCTTCAGAAGATCAAAATAGAAAAAACATTGAGAAAGGACACTATCATTTGAATCCTTTTTTGATTGATGCGAGTGTTCGTGCTGGTGTTGGAAATTTCACGGTCTTTGCTAATTATGGATTAAATAGCTTATTTGAATCAAATAAAGGTCCAGATTACAAACCATTTTCTATGGGATTAAGTTTTACTTTTTAACCTGAGTTCGATTGTAAAATTGAGATTTATAAATTCGAAGGGATAATCGAACTCAGTTTGACATGTTTAGCAACATAAGTAGAGTGCAATTGGCGTCCGAATAGGGCGCCTTTTGTTTTTTGATGTAATCTCCGTTTACCTCCCGAAGCTGTTTAAGATTGCCATTTTTTAGAGATTGTTCTATTCACATTTCTTAGATTCAATTAATAAATGCAACTTTTAGGTTTAAGTTTGCTCAGATTCAAGTAATAAACACAACTTTCAGGTTTTCGTATGTAAAAAATGCTCAAAAAAGAGGATGAAATTGTAGTGTTTACCATGTTAAAACCAAAACAAAGTTTTTTCACAACTTTTAAAATAAATTGATTTGATGTATCTTGTCAACCGATCTAAAGAGGATAATTATGGAAGACAAGAAAATGCTGAATTATATTAAAGAAGTAATCCAAAACATGCCAACGGGTTGGTTGAGCATAACCACACATCGACTAGATATTTACGATGAGAATTTAGCTAAAACGCAATTCTTAGATCAGTTTGAAGACTTGTTTCAAACGAATAATTCAGAATCAACTGCGTTAAATAATTTACCAACTGCGTATGATTATATTCGATTGGGACATCCGCTTTCGTGTGTACTAGAATGGGCAATTGCAAAACAAAATAAGGTGAAAGCAGAAAATGTGATCAGCTTTTCATCGACTACAGTTCCTGTCTTATCCATTTTAAGAAAGAATTTATTAGAAAATAGAAGTACACAAATCGTTTATACTGGAAATTTACCAACTGCTTTTGATGCGGAGGTAATTCGAAATGTTTATGGTTATAGCTTTGATCTGAAGAAAGTTGAACGTACGGATGAGGTCTCCGATTTCAAAGGTACAACCGTTTTTATTTCAGAACATAGTGAATTTGACGCTCTTGAACTTCAAGAAAACATCGATTTTTACATCACACTTCATCCTGGCCTCGGTAGTATTCTGTTGGTAAATGGTACGGAAAACGAAAGTTACATTTCAGAAATTCAACACGTTCGCAGAAGAGAAACCATTGCCATGACGCCAGATAATTCGCTCATTGCGATTAAATCTTTGATTGAAAATGCTCCAGTTGTGCTTCACAAAAGCAACCAAGCGGAAGATAAAGCGAGCGTTTTAGCTTCAATTAAAAAGATTACAGGATCCAACACCAAGGCACTCGTTGCTTCCAGCGGTTTGTCTATTCAATATGCCATCATGATGGGCTTGGTAGACGATGCAATCCAAAATCACCCAGGAAAAGCAATTAAATTCATCGTTCCGCCAAATTGTTACGGTGGTACAAACGACCAAGCCAGACGCGTTGCTGCTTGCCTTGAAAATGTGGATATTGTTGATTTACCCGTTGATGGTGACAACGACATGGTTCAGAGTATTGATCAAGTATTGAATAAAATCGCCAGTGAAAATGCAGTTCCATACATCATTGCTGAGATTCCAACCAATCCGAGAGTTGAAGTTCCAAACTTGGAAGCGCTGAAAGCTGCGTTGAGTAAGGAGCGAAAAACAACTTCAGGAGAAATTGCAATCGATCCTGTTTTTATTTTAGATCAAACATTTTGTCCAAACGTACTTTTCTTAGGAGAAGGAGAAATTCTTTCGAACGTTCAAACGATTTCATTTGCAAGTGGTTCCAAATTTCCAAGCGGCGGATTATGTACTGCTGGATATTGTGTCGGAAACACCAAAACAGTTGGTTTGATGGAGAAAATTGAAAAGCATTTAAGTCTTTGCGACAACGAAGCGACCAATCTTCAATATGAAATCTTGGCAAAACAAATGCCTTCCATGAATCAGAGAATCCAGGATGCTTACAAGAACACACGGGAATTTGTTAACTATATCCACGAAGTTTTACCAGGTGCAAAAATCAATTTTGTTTCCGAAGAATTGGCTTCCGAAGAATTTACTCCTTCCGTTTTCTCCTTAGATCTACCTACCAAAGGAAATACAGACGAAGAAAGAGAAAACTATAAAAGAGACTTGAATTTGAAATTGATTCATCGAATGATTACAGAAATTCCGAATGAAAGTAAGTTCTGTGTTAGTTACGGTCAATTGAAAGGCTCTTATTGGACGATACCAGCAACTTCTACGCAAGGTACAACCAAAGAAGGAGATAAAGATTACATCGTTCGCGTTGCACTTTCAGGGAACATGGATTTGGAATTGCACAAGAAAGTGTTTTTAGATTTTGTGAAAAGTATTTAATTGTTTTTCATTATTTTGTAGAGACGCAATGCATTGCTACAAAATAATTGCGTCTCTACAAACCAATTGCGCTGTTACAAACCAATTGCGCCAGCGCAAAAAGAATTTAAATCATTTTTCACAACGCGAAACCAAGACAACTTTTAATTGTCGTATCTTTGTGCACGCGAGGTTGCACACTTTAATGCTTGCAATTCAATCGAGCGAATCAATTAACAAGAAGCGAATGAGAAAATTGCATTCGCTTTTTGATTATAAAATATCCAAATAATGACAAAGAATACAGAAAAACCAACTCCAGAAGCGAAAGCACTTTCTCTTTTTTTAATGGCGTTTAAGAAAACAAATTCAGCATACAAAGAGAATGCGAAAAGCATCAATAGACTTTGGGACATGGTGATGGCGGATGAAATATCCAAAGAAGAATACTTGGAAGCAGTGCAAACGATGTTGGAATCTTATGGTGGTTATGCTGAAGTAGTTGAGAAAACGGTTCAACATTACATCAATACAACAGGAGAATGGAAACTGAAAGGTGATGATCAATATTGCCAAGATGCTCAAGAGTTTGCAGATAAAATAATGAAATTAAGATAGACATGATTAAGCACACATTAAAAGACAAACAAATTCACTTATCGATTGAAAACAAGGATTTTTCATACAGAATTCCAGTTAAAAAATCAGGAAATACAGTAAATTGGAGAATTGGAGCAAAAGGAACAGATGGAATTGTCATCAAAAATGTTTCCACCTGGGCACTTCAATTGTTTACGAAGAAAGTTACTGAAGAGAAATACGTGACACAATTTAAAGAGCTTATTCAAGAGTATGCTCCAAACAACAACATCAATTGGGATGACACCATGATTGCGGTAAACATTCAAAATGAGTACAATGAATTGACTGCTCCAAATATCTCAGCAGCTTTGAAAATGTCTGAAGAGGATATCATTTCTTCTTTGGAGAAAAAATACAACTTGGATTATTAAAGAATTAGTAGCTTTTAATGAGTTACATGATTGGTGGCGTGTGGTTTTTATACAAAACTATACGCCCAATAAATCAATAAAATTTGAATCGGTAGCCTAATCAACGTAACAAGAACTCCTTTTCCTTTTCTTCTCGCTTTCTGAAAGTGATTCACATTCGCCGGAAATACTGCAATCAGTAAAGCAATAATACCCATAGCGGCATAACTTCTAGTCGCTTCAAAAAGTAAGGCAACACCCAATACAACCTCAATTGCTCCCACAATCAAATTCACTTTTTCTGGACTTGGAACCCATTTTGGGGTAATGCTGATGAATCCTTTTGGCTTAATAAAATGCATAATACCTGCAAAGCAATAAATCGCTGACATCAGGATAAGAGAAATGAATGTAAGTGTTGACATCTGCTAAAGTTAGTAAAAGACGAACGTTAATTCCGTTATTTTCATTTAATACCGCTTACGATTTGATTTCAGCTTGAAAAAATGATTTCGGTCGCATACTCATGCGGAAAGATAGGTTTCTGTCAAGCATGTGCTAAATACAACACTCACCCGTCTTTCCGATCAGAAGCGAAACTTTTTCGTTTCTGGAAGAATCTTTTCTAGAGCACAGCTTTTGACAGTTTTCGGAAAGACAGGTTTATTTCCTTTTCTTACTCTCATCCTTGAACAAAATCTCATACAACAAATACATCCCAATAAAAGCTGCCATCAAAAAAAGTAAAAAAGCAAAGGCTGGATATCCGCCAATTGTCCACGAACTTGGTATTCTAGCCAATAATGCTGCTCCCATAATCAATGCTGCAATGATTAATCCTGCAGTGATTCGATTGGCTACTTTTTGAAAAGCTCCTGTAAAACGTTCTTCGTCAATGGTATCTACCTTCACTCTGATTTTGTTTTCTGCTAAGTTTTCTGTGAATTTATTCAAACGAAAGGGAAGTTTTTCAGTTAATTCTTTCATTTCTAAGAACAAATCTAAAAAGTTCCCCGGTTTTAAACTTGCTTTCATTCGATCGTGCATCAGCAATTGAACATATTGCTTGACGGTTTCTTGAATGTCATATTCTGGCGTTAAATGCGCAATGATTTGATCCATATTCAACAAGATTTTTGCGAGCATGTTCAATTCTACCGGAATGTGAATTCCTTGTTTTGCTGCCATCTGATTGATTTCAATAATCGTTCTTCCCGTTTTTAAATCTTTGGCTTTTTGATTTTCACTTTCCTGAATTTTGCGCGCAATGTTCTTCCTGAAAAGATTCAAATCAACATGGCTTTCGTCGTATTCACTGATAGTCAACACGATGTCTGACACGCGACTGCTATCGTAGTTACTCAATGCAATCATCAATTTCAAAACAATTTCTTGCATCTCGTTGCTAAACTTGGCTACCATTCCCAAATCCATCAACGCAATTTTATGTTCTGGTGTGAGATAAACGTTTCCAGGATGTGGATCTGCATGTGCAAAACCGTCTACGATAATTTGCTTTAAATATCCTTTTACCAATTGATCAACCAATGGTTTTAAATCCAAATCCATTCGCTGGATAGGCGACACTTTCGTAATCTTATTTCCTTCCACAAATTCCATCGTCAAAACGCGAGACGAACAATAATCTACGATCGGTGCTGGAACAAATAAAAGTTTAAAATCCTTCAAGTTTCCTTTCAAAGTAAGCAAGTTTTGTGCTTCCAAGGTATAATCCAACTCTTTCAAAAGGTTGTAGCGCAATTCTTCAATGAGCGCGTGAAGGCCATAGTTTCGAGCGGTTTCACTGAAGTTTTCAGCTTTTTCAGACAAGGTCATCAAGGCGTCCAAATCCTCTACAAATCGTTTGCGAATTCCTGGTCTTTGAATTTTTACGGCTACCACTTGACCAGAATGCATCACCGCTTTGTGAACTTGACCAATCGAAGCGCTTGCCATTGGTTTTTCGTCAAATGTTGCAAAAGCTTTCGAGATTCGAATTCCGATTTCTTCTTTAAAAACCGCTTCAATAACAGCATATTCTACTTCCTCCACATCGTCTTGTAAGGTCGCTAAAGCTTCCGTATATTGACTTGGGAGTAAGTCTGGACGTGTTGAAAGCAATTGACCCAACTTGACATACGTTGGACCCATTTTTATCAAATCTGCCGTTAATTCTTCAGGACTGTGATCGAACGTGTCGGAATCAGTTTCGGCATCTATTTCAATTTGCTCATCCGTGACAGCGAAAACATTGCTGTTCCGATATTTCCACATGAATTGAAAGAAGCGAATGTATTTATCGTAGTTTTCAGGAAGTATGCTCATTTTGTTTTTGATGAAAGCTACAAAGAAACAACTGAAAACAGACTTCTTTTTAGAAAAATTAAGAAATTCCTTGGATTAATTCCCCATGTTGGTGGCTCTTCCGATTTGTGAAATATCTGTTTTAATCTCTGTTGGACTTCCGTAATATTTTACATTCCCGAGTCCTGAAACGGTGATGTCAATTCTTTTTTCAGCAACAACTTCTATCTCACCAGTTCCTTTGCTCACAACCTTCGTGATATTTGATTTGAATTGAGAACAATCAATTTTTCCAATTCCTTTTGAATCAATCGATGCTTCATTTGTACTGCCTTTTACGGTAATAACACCAACAGATCTAGAGATTAATTTGAAACTATTTACATGACAATCGTCAATTTTTATTTCGCCAACGCCTTCATTCGTAATCTTGAGCTTATTCCCTTTGAAATTATTTTTAACGTGCAGTTTACCGACACTTTTGAAATCAATTTCTTTCAGTATTGGCGAACCGATGGTGATGACTACTTCTTTTTTACCGTCTGAGAATGAACGCTTATTTTTCATTTCAATCGAAAGCTCTTGTTTATTTTGAGTGACTTTTAGCGCATCAATTAAAACAGAACTACCAGTTGCATTCACATACAAACTATCGGATTGTTCGTAAATTACGTTGCCAACGAGTTCCAAGTTTAAACTTGAAAAACTGGAAACATCGTAGGATTTTGATGTAATTGAATCAGGAACTGAACTGCCGCAAGAAGTTACTGAGAATAGTGCGAGCATGGCTACACTAGAAAAGAAGAAAGCTTTTTTCATTTTCATAATTTGGTTTTTAAGAATGCGTTGACTTTTCATCTGCCTCACTTCTTGCTTTCAAAGATACAAATGATTTGATCTTGATAGACGAACTCACAAATTCTTATAATTTCGGAACACTTGTTGCTTCTTTCAGCTAAATTTGCTTACTTTTATTTGCACCGTGAACAGAATTAGCCGAATACCCACTTTGCTTTTTTATGCATCTGTGATTGTTTTTTCAACATTCACGGGGTTTTCACAACCTTTATCTTCCTCAAACCAGTTGCTGTGGCAGATTTCTGGAAAAGGACTCAAAAAAACAAGTTACCTTTTTGGAACTTTTCATTCCAACGACAACCGCGTTTTTCAATTCTCGGACAGTACGTATATCGCTTTGCTAAAATCGGATGCAATCGTTTTGGAGGCAGATATTTACAGCATGTTCGAAGAATACGATTCCCGAATTGAAAACTACAACATGGTTTTTGATCCGTCAGGAAGAAGTTACACCACCAGCAAAAAAGCATCGACCACAAAATATGGAAATGAAGATGGCCGTCCACAATTCCTAGATGCTTATTTACAACAGTTTGCCTATAACAGTAAAAAGAAGTTTTTTGCTTTAGAAACTGTTGAAGAACAATTGGTTGCTTATGAAAACATTACCTATTCATCTCAAAAAGAATACAATTTTGGAAACCTGACGATCGGTAAAGATTATTCTATTGATACCTATAGCAATGGAGATATTGAAGGAATTCGTCAAATGTTGAAAGCACAATTATCTGTTTCTGGAAATGCGTATAATTTGATCATCACCAATCGAAACATCGTGATGGCAAACGGAATTGACACCTTGATTCGAAAAAACAATGCGTTTATTGGCATTGGTGCTGCACATTTGGCTGGCGAAGAAGGAGTTATTCAACTGTTGAGAAACAAAGGATATACACTTCGACCAGTCATGGCAACTTTCTCGCCGCATGCGACACCAGAAGCAGCGAAAATCCGAACCTTTAACTCCACAACCTATACGGATTCAACCTATCGCTTTTCTGCCGTTTTTGGTGGAGTTCCAAAAGTAAGCGACACAGATGGACATCGCAAATTGATTTATCAAGAAATGGGTCAAGGAAATACCTTTTTGATTGAAGTTTATGCAGATGATTCGAATCGACCTCTTGAAAATCAAATTGACGATTTTTTTAGTTCTAGTAAAAACATCAAACCAAGAGAAATCTGGATCGATCATCAAATTCAAGCATTCGAAGGAAATACCTTCATTTACGGAATTGGCGATTGCTGGCGAAGAGTCTTCATCTACGAAGGCAACATCTTCAAAATTACCTGCTACGGAGGAAATAAATTTATGAACTCCGACCGATACAGACGTTTTTTTAATCAGATTACTTTGTTTTAATTTCTGTTCTGAGAAGAACAGCGTTAGCAGATTTCAAAAAATTTTCCTCTTCACTACTCCAGAATCATATTTTTTTAAATGATGAAAAAAGAGGATCTTTATGTGCCATTCTAATTCCCTTTCCATCTTTTGAAACGATTACTGCACGTCCTGGTAAATTTCCTTTTCGTTGGGTTGCGTCTAGTTTGTTGAGGTCAACACGTGTAAATAAAAAGCCAATATCCCAGCTATCCTTATCCTCGCCATAACAGAATGCTTTTACTTGTAAAGTGTTTTTTCTGCGTTTAAGTACAAGGTCCATATCTTTCTCGTAGCTATCAAACAATTCATAACTCAACTTGGATTTTTTTGCAGGTAAATGTGTGTATCCGTTATCAATAATGAATTGCTCAGCTCGTTGAATAGCTTGTTCTTTTGTTACTTGAATGGAACTTGTAAAACCAGAAATCATTCCCCAAATAAATCCAAGTGTTAGAAATGTCGCAAGAGATAATTTGGATTTTGTTTTCATTATTTTATCGGTTTTAGCTATAAACCTGAGCTCGATTATCCCATCGAATTTATACCGCTGATTATAAGATTATAATAAACTATTCAAAATCCTCTTTGTTCAGCTTTCCAATGAATGGCATCCTACTTCGTCATTTTAAATAAAAATAGTCCACTATTTTTTATTTAAAATTCCTCGTATTATACGCATTCATTGAAATATAAATCTCAATTTTACAATCGAACTCAGGTTATAAATTGTTACTTGCAGTTACCAGCACTTCCTTTAATGGTTTTACTACTTCGTTTATTTCTGAATCGAAAGTCGAAACCTCGTAAATTCCTTTTTTGTTTTTCAGGATGAATCCGTTAAAATTCGAATTTTGGGAAACTTGCCATTCTCGAACATCAAATTTTGCGTAAACAATCCATTTGTTTTTTTTCAGCGAATAAACAACGCAACTATTTACCTGAGACCAATCAGCCCAATCAATGACAACAGAAATTTCATCTGCACCATCGTTGTCCAAATCCCCTTCATTTTTTGCATAAAAGAGTCCAAAAGAGGTGTTTTTAGTGACAATTAATTCAGGAATATCTTTGTCCTTTGATCGCAATGACAAGACGGGTTGCCTTTTGTAGATTATGGCGACAAGAGAATCATATTCTAATTGAGGAAGCGCGTCAATAGATTTATTATTGACCGTACTTATTAAAGTTTCTATGATTTCATCGGCTTTTCCATCACCATTAAAATCTCCTGAAATGACGTTTTTCACAAGGGCATCGTAAACGACTCCGCTTTCATATTCTTCTTCCACTGGAGTTTCAATTTCAACTGGTTTGGCTTGCTCGCAGGATGTCAAAGTCAAAAGTAATAGTATGAAAGCTGGGTATTTCATGTTCTGTTTTTTAGTCCAAGTATAGCTGATTTCTCTTGTTCAGAGCTTGTTTTGTAAGATAGAATTTAGTTCGTCCGATTTATTTAGTGTCATGAAGTGACCACCATTTCTAATCTCCGAATCGCAATTTACAAATTTAAACGGTAAAATTCGGTCGCTTGTTCCGTGAATATGAAATACGTTTTTAGTGGTCGCTTGATTTTTCCACCGCACAATCTTGTCAATAGCCCACTTCAAAAAAACCGGGTTGGTATCGGTAAGAATTTGTTTTAAAAGTTGTTTTTCAAGCATGGAACTTGCGCCGAAAAACCAGTTGGTAATAAGGTTTGATTTTTTTAAAAGTCTTGTTGGTAAAAGTTTATGAATTCCAAGTTGTCCAGCGAAACGATAGTAAAATGGAATTTCCTTTTTTGTCTTTGCGGAAGCAATTAGGATGACTTTTTCGGTGTCAATTTGTTTCGCCACTTCCACAGCGATCATTCCACCAAATGAAAGTCCGATTAGAATTGGTTTTTCAGTCTTAATCTGCTCAAGAAGTCGGGTTGTGTAATTTTCAATCGTTTCTTCGTCATTCGGAACAATCCATTTTACAAAAATTGTAGCGAAACCCGAAAAATCAAGTTGTTGAAAAACGTTTTCATCAGCCCCAAGACCGCTAAATATATAAAGTTCTCTTTTCAAGGATCTTGTTTTATTCTTTTGAATTTATTTTTTACTTGATTACCATTTTTGTCAATGTATATCCATTTTTTGTCCAGTTTCACTTTAGCAATCACCCCGATTATCTAGTCAAAACAAGAAATGTGAAAATAGACGAGGAAATAATGGCGGGCAAAATTACAAAAAGACTCATCCATGTCCACCAACTATGCGGTTTTATAGGTAAGTTATATTCATACTTTTGGTATCTATCTTTGTAGAAAACAAGAAAATAGTCAAATAAAAAAATTGGAAGGAAGAAGAAAAGAAAAAGTCCCCACATGAAATTTTCTCCTGGTAGCGATAATCCTGGCACCTTAATGGGTTGGGGTCTACCAAAAAACACTGTACTCATTAGGGATATTGCGAAGGTTCTGACTGCAGCGCTTACGAACATAAGCCACCATTTTGCTTCCGCAATTTTCATTTTATATAATCCTTTTCCCTTATTAATTTGGACAATTGCATATATCCAAATTATTCTATACCATTTTATTAATTTCATTTTACAAATTTTATTTAGATCCTATAAATAAGCGAGCAATAAAGTACGCTGTGATAACGAAACCTATAACAACTAGTAAAGGGTGAGTTGTAATTAGTGCGGTACCTCCAAGTAATCACACCGATTATCTAGTCAAAAAAGAAATAGTATAATATATATAAAAATGCAAGCTGGTAAGATAAGATGTAGTGCTAGCCATATTAACCAACCATGATTTTTTATGGTTAACTGATTTTCAAATTTTAGGTATCTATCCTTATAAAATACAGTAAAATAATCAAAAAGAACAAACGGAATGAAGAAGTAAATTAATAATCCTATCATGAAATTGTCTCCTGTTAAAAATTTAAAAACATTAATGGGTTGTGGACTGTCTAAAAACACAGCACTTAATGCCGATATTGCTAGCGATTTAAAAAAAGCACTAGTACCCATAAGCCACCATTTTGCTTCCGCAATTTTTATTTTGTATAGGCCTTTCCCTTTTTTTATCTGGACTATTGCATAAACCCAAATTATTATATACCATCTCATTAATTTCATCTTGTAAATTTAATTTATTACTTAGGTCCTATGAATAATCGACTAATAGAATAAGCAAAGGCAGCGACACCTATACCAAATAGTATGGGACTCGCGATAAATAGTCCAATAACTCCAAATACAACACCAATTGTTCCAATTACAGCATCTGATGTGTCCCATGGGTCAATTTTGCCTTCAGTTTTATAAATCTTGTACCAAGGTGCGCCAGCACTTACTTGACCATCTTTCCTACTACCTAGACCATATAAGATATGCGAAGCCAGATAGAAAAATTAACCCAGGTAAAATTAGAAAAAGCCCCATCCATATTAACCAGCTATATGTTTTTGGTTGCAAATCATGTTCATACTTCTTATATCTATCTTTGTAGAAAATAAGAAAATAATCAAATAAAATTATTGGAATGAAAAAAAAAAGAAAAAGCCCCCCCATGAAATATTTGTTGGTCGTTAATATGTGAAATATTTTGATAGGTTGAGGTGTATCTAAAAATATGGCACTCATCACAGATATTGCTAAGGTTCTAAATGCAGAACTTGCAAACATAAACCACCATTTTGCTTCTCCAATTGTCAGTTTATATAATCCTTTCCCTTTTTTCAATTGAATAATAACATATATCCATATTATTATATACCATCTTATTAATTTCATAATGTAAATTAGTGGTTTATCTCAAAAAACAAAATTATTAACGATGCCATGATAAGTAAAACAGGAATACCAATAAGAATATAATTAAACATTTTTCCATTTGTTCTTATAGTGCGACTTTGCTGATAT
>JAQVCM010000025.1 GCA_028689775.1 Crocinitomicaceae bacterium | reverse complement strand
ATTTTCCCGAATCAGTTTTTTGTTTCTAACTAATTCAAAATTAATGATTTATAATGGAAAGTGCAACGTTTTTATGAATTTATATTGCTGATTACTAGCATTTTAATAACTCCGAAACTTTAGTTATAAATTAACCAATAAGATTTTAAAATTATTTTTGTTGGATTAGTATAAGGTATTAGCACTTCTTTCTTTTTTTGATAGAAATTAGTTTTTTTGTCCCTTAAATCGTTAAAAATAAAGCAATAAATGTAATCAAGTAGTTATACTAAATTTTCCTTATATTACGCTCATCACAAGACCGAAAATCTTTTTACTTTCCACCCAAATCTCCTCCGCGTTCTCCGCGTAAACCTCCGTGTTTTTCGCGTTTAAATTAACATGCAATCACGCTTTATCACTTTACCCTCAAAAAGAAGCTGTAAATCTCATCTTCCACCCAAATCTCCTCCGCGTCCTCCGCGTAAACCTCCGTGTTCTTTACGTTTAAATTAACACGCAATCACCCTCGATCACTGCACCCTCAAAAAAGAATCTCTGTCCTTCGTAATTTCTCCGCTCACTCCAAAGTTAAACTAATCCGAATTCTCCCTTAAAACGGATAGCCAATCGCAAAATTAAACACCGGATTCTTCCATTCAAAATCCCAAACAGCTGCAGGTCTTTTAATCGGGGATGCCAGATCAAAGCGAATCACAAATCCTTGCACATCTATTCGTAAACCAAATCCAGCGCCAATTCCAAATTGCTTGGTAAACTCTTTCGTAAATTTCCCACCTGGTAGGTGGTCATTCAAATTCCAAATGTTTCCAGCATCCGCAAATACAGCTCCTTTGAGGACAGAGATGATTGGAAAACGATATTCAAAATTTCCTTCTAAACGGATGTCGCCGGAGCGATCTAAATACAAATTGTTTTCGTTAGCAGGATTGTAAATTCCAGGACCCAAACCACGAATTTGGAACGCGCGAACGCTATACGATCCACCTGAGTAGTACTGTTTCACAAAAGGTAAGGTTTTCGAGTTTCCGTACGGAATACCGATTCCTCCAAACACACGACCAACCAATACATTTCCTGTGCGACCAATGTCATAGTGGTATGCGAAGTCTAAATCGAATTTCACATATTGGGCATATGCTAAGTTGAGAAAAGTTTTGATGGAATCTCCTTCTTTCTGTCTACCAAATAAATTGGCGGTATTTCCAGCGAGATCGAAGTTAAATTGGATGTTTAATTTCCCTTTCTTTTGCAGATCATTCAATTCGTTGTAAATAAACGTATAGGTTAAACCTGCGATGAATTGTTGTTCAAAACTGCGCTTCAAAAATGGATTTCCATCTAAAATGGAATCAAAAAGCTGACTACGTTTGCCCAACTGAACATAATTTAGATCAATCGGATTCAATTGATGGGTTACATAACTGTTTGCATTCCAGATGTAACCAAACGAGGCAGAGTAGGAGTTGAGCGAATACAGCTTACTTCTTTTGTAATAATCTGCACCAACGCTGATTTTAGTTTTTGGAATGGAATACCTGAAATATTTATACAAATTTCCCGGAAATACCAAGCGAGGGAATAGGAGTGAAGCATTTAATCCCATTTGCAAACTACTCGATCCGCTGGTTTTATTTCCAAATTGTTTTTCGTAAGCGATTTTTCCAGATGCTGAAAAAGTTTCTCCACCTTTAAAAAGATTTCGATTGAGCAAGGTGAGTCCAACATTTGGTCCGGTAAAATTATTGGATTTGGTAACGCCTTGCAGTTCTGCTCGCAAAGATCTTTTGGTCATCGGAGACAAACTAATAACTGCATTTAAATGTCTCAATTGTAGGCTATCAATGCCCGTAGGTTCTACTTCTTTGTATTGGATGTTTACAAATTTAAACGCACCAATATTCGAGATCCGTTGACTGGTATATTTCGATCTCAAAGGGTCGTATAATTGTCCTGGTTTTAGTAAAATGAAGGAACGCAAACGTTTAGGTTTGAAATACACGCGATTTTGAATGATGTTTACATCCGCAATTGTTGTGGTGTCCTGTGCTTTACCCGAAGTGTCTTTGGCAACATTGGGATACACATCCACGCGATCAAGGATGTACGGAACTTTTGATTTTTCTGGAACACCCACTTTCAATTTCAAATACAAATTGTATTGTTTGTTGTCGTTCAAGTTGGTATCTGCCTGAAAAAGAATGAAACTGGAATTGAAATTATAATATCCTTCTTTTTTCAAATATTGATCAATTCTATTTCGCTCTGCTTTGAAAGCGCCTAAATCATAGCGTGTTCCTTTCTTTAAAATGGTTTCATTCAACGATTTTCGAATGGCATCGTAAACCGGATAGGGATATTGAAGGTCAATAGAATCCACTTCTACGGTGTAATTGGACAAGTGATATGGTTTTCCAATCTGTACTTTGTAATCGGTTTTCGCTGTTTTTGCTGAACTGTCTTTTATAATCGTTGACGAGATGTTGCTGTGGAAAAAGCCACTGTTTTGCAAGCGATTTTCGATCAAATCTTCCGTTTCATCGGTTCGTACGGATGAGAAATACGCTGGTTTTTCGCCCAGTTTTTTGTTTAAAAAGCGAATCAGAAATCTTGGTTTTTCTTTGCTTTCATATTTGTAGTGAAAATACAAGCCATAATACATTCCAAGAAAACGACTGTTTGGTTTTGGATACAATAAACTTTGCAGCTCTTTCTTCAAACCTTTTTTATTTTCGATTTTCACTGAATCGATGAGCGTTACTTTTCCGCCACGGAAGAGCAATTCATCTTTCGGGATGTATTTATTGACGCTACAAGCGAATAAAGTAAACAGCGCAAAAATAGCAAGTAAAAATCGATATGTATGATAATTATGCTGCATTATTCTTTCGTTTTTTTATCGTTTTTTGACTCTTGACCCTCTTTTTCTGACTTCTCTTTGGCTTCCTTTTTGGATTTTTTCGCTTCTTCCGTATCTTTTGGAGGAGCAACCCACAATTCATTCCATCTGTTAAATTGTCGTTGGAAAATCAAAGAAAGACCATTCACATACACTTGTCCGTCAATGACATTTTGGTACTCGTTATTTCTGAATCCTTTCAGCCTCCATCTTCCGTCTTCCGTCAACAAATATTGAATACTCGCATTTCCTAAAACGGAATTTTCTTCGCCTGGATTTTTATCTCCTTCCACGTTTACATTGGTTCCAACTTGTACAATCAAGCGGTCGTCAAAGAGTTTTTTCTGTGCGCTGACATTCAAATCCGTTCGCTGCTGAACTGATTCTCCTTGATAATCGGTGTAACTATTCAATCCAAAATCAAGTTCCACGCCTGATTTGCCCATTAATTTATCTGAAAAAGCATTCAGTTGGTCAGACAAAGCTTCGTTTACTTTTTTACGAACCAGTTGTTCTGCACCACCATCACTTCCGTCAGAACCGCCATTTGGATAGAATTTTTTCAAAACCAACAAAGAAAATACTTGTTTGTTGAGTTCATCATTTTCTCCATTCAGTTGTTTGATTCGACTATAAACTGTTCCGTCAATTGCTCCACGAGATTCTTCTGGCATATCCAAACTGAATTCCAAGATGGGTTTGTTGAGTTCTCCTTTTACATTTAGAAATACTTGAAAAGGCAATTGTTGGCGGTATCTATTTTGTACTTCTTCGCTCGAACCAGCAGTTTGAGAAGACATCAAGGAAGAAGCGGATGCATCCACTTCGTATTTCGCAGTTACATTCAGTTCAGCATCCAAAGGATCTCCTCGCCAAACTACTGAACTCCCTTTTTCCAATTCAAACTTGCGTTTTACCAAATTGTAAAGACTGAGTTCGTAATGTCCATCGTAGATATCATATCGACCTGTCAAAGTCATACGTCCATTTTTCTCCATGTTGAAATCCAAATCTGCTACGCCAGAAACGTTTAAATTATCACCCGTACTTGGATCAATGATCACATTGAATTGGGCATCTTTGTCAATTTTCAGTTTGGCGTGTAACTCCATGCCGCTTAAATTGGCAACGATGGTATCTGTATTTCGAGTTAAAATATTGTCTGGATCTACTTTATTTACAAATTCAACAATGCCATCACGCTTTTCCAATTTGGCTTGAGATTCTGGAATCACGTAAGTAAAATCAGTGCTTTCATTGATTTCAAGATCGACATTCACCACTGGGAAACTCATTTTTCCTTGAACGGTTCCGTCCATGTCAAAATTCACTTTTCCATAATACAACTCGTTGTCTTTTACGGTCGAATTCAATGCTTGAAAATTCTTCCCTTTGAATTGGATGTCAAATTCAGGATCGGTAAAACTTTCCGTTTTGATATTTCCGTCTAAGGTAAAGGCATTGTTTTGTTCGTCCTCAATTGAGAAATTCGTTAAGGTAATCAGGTTGTTGTCGATTACGATCTTGTCGTTGGCTAATTTAAATTTAGAATTGAGCTGTGTCACATTGAAATTGGCCTCGTTAAAATTGATTTCTCCTTGGTAATCAGGCGATTTAATGTCTCCTTTCAACGTGATGTTTCCTGAAATATCACCAGAAGCATCTTTCAAACTTTCATTGGAGATGATGGCAATGGTTTTTATCCCAATTTTATTCAAGTCTACCTTGAAATCGAGTTCATTTCCAACTCTTTGTTTGGCGTAATCTCCTTTTACCGCCAAATCAACGTCTGCTCCCTTAATTCCAAGATTAAGTTGGTAAGCACCTGCATCGTTGGAATTTGCTTTCAACTCTAATTTTCCCAAAGGTGCTTTCAATGCGGTTAAATTCTCAATGCTAAAATCGGCGTCTAAACCAAAATTCCCCAAAGGGTCAACAGCAACAATATTTCCTTGGAAATCACCCGAAGCCAACAAATCATCTTTGTTGAAAAGTGCGAGTAAATTTGCCAATTTAAAACTCTCAAATCCAATTCCAATGTTGTTTTTCGATGGTCCCATCAAATTATTGGCAATGGTGATGCGCTCTTCGTTTTTACTGAAAACCACATTTTGAGCGGTTATTTTTTGTTCGTTGATTTGGATCGAATTGTCTGCTGTTACCAACCAAGGTTCGTTGTTGAAAATTAATTTTTCTGGGTCAAAATGAATTTTTAAATCGGAGGTTTTCCCGGAAATTTCGCTGCGAACTACGTACATTTCTTTCTCACCATCAAAGGCATTAAAATTCAATTTCAAAAGTCCATCTTTAAAATCCCCGTCCAAGAACGTGCGATTCATCACAAAAGGTGTTGCATCGAGTTCATTAAATCCGAATTTAAATTTTGCTTCTGTTTCTGTTGAAGTCAGATTAATTTGAAGACTATCAATGGTTTTATCCGCATAATCAATGTACGGTAAACTTAATCCTGCAGTCAAAGTTTGTTCTTCTTGATTAAAATCGACTTTGATATTCAAAGTGTCCATCGTTCTAATTTCCGGAACCAAGAAATCAGTGATGATTTTTGTTTGTGCCAGTTTCATTTCAAATTGCAGCATCACTGGTTTGGCAACGGAATCGGAATGTTCTTTATATTCCGAAAAATATCCTTCCAAATGATGCTGAATGGCGTGAGTTGTGCCTTCAATACTTGAATTGGCTCTCAGTTTTCCGTTTAAGAAATTACTGCTGATGTCCATCGAAGTACTGTCCGTTGTTGCGCTTGCGGTTAAATTCAGCGGTCCCAAATAATAAATTTCTTCATTTTCAACGGCAACTCCTTCTGTAATGTGTGTTTCTACGTCAAAAACTTCTGCATTGCCTTTAAAACGTGCAGTCATCGTCAATTTAGCTCTGATTTGTTTTTCTGTCAAACCCAAAGCATATAAATCGGCACCTTCTAATTGAATGTCCACATCAATTTTTGGCGCAATCGAATCTAGTTTAATTTTTGAATCTACCAATAAATCCAAGTTTTTATCTTGGTGTTTTAAGGTAACAGTTCCATTTCCGTCCTTTATTTTTCCATTTAATTGAAGTGCTGAAAAATCATAGCCGCTGAATTCTAATTTTGAAAATGTAGAAGCCAATTCAGCATTCAAGTCGTTGATGTTATTCCCATTTCCAGTAGCTTTCATTTCAAAAGCAACGGTTCCAATGTTTGGATTGTTGATGATTTTACCAAATCTCAAGTCCATCACCGTGATGTTTGCGTCGAAAGCCAATTCATTTTGTTGCTTAAAACTTCCATCAATTTTCACTTTTCCTTCGGGGATAGTCAACAAAACGTTTGCTTGTAAATCATCCAATTTCCCGCTGAAAGTGGTTTGTAAAAGCACGCTCGAAGGAATGGTAATTCCCAAATCTTTCTCAGATACAAAATTGGTAAGATCTGTTCGTGTTGAATGAACTGTAAAATTGTCAATGTTTGCTGCAAAGTTATCAAAGTCTGTTAAGTTCATCAATTCACCGTGCGTGGTGACGGATGTATTTTCGCCCCAATTGACCAAGAAATTTGTTAAATCGATTTTCGCTAATTTCCCATTCGCTTTGATTTTTCCGCTGAATGGATGCTTGGCCAACTTCGCTACGTATTCGTTGTTTCGAAGTGCTGGCTGAAATGGAAAAATGTCGTTCAAATCTATTACAAACTGTTTTAAATCAAGCGATAAGACAGATTCTTCTGGCTTTGCGATTAATTTTTGAATGGAAGTGTATTTGGCATTTAAATCGGTGTGAATGGAGCTTTTGTTAGTCTTCAAAATCAAATCAGCTACTGAAAATTGCTTTGAATTTAGCGCTGCTGAAAAAGCCAAATGTTTCAGTTGAATGCCTGAACTTTCATAAAAAGAGAATTCTTTGATTTGAAGTTTTGCCGTTTCTTTCTTGGATAGTTCGATGTCTTTTGCTTCAAAATGAAAGCGATCTAAAACGATGTATGTTGGATTAAAACCTTCGTTTTTCGTTGGCTTTTGACCTTGCTGAAAGTGAATGTGATTGTTTTTTAAGGCAATCGAAGCTACGTTTACATTCCATTCTGGCCAAATAAACGGCTGAATATCTTCTGGATTATTCGTGTTTTCTAAAGGCTTGGTATCGATGTTTTTATTGCCTTTCAGCTTGAGTTGCAAGTTGGAATTGTTCAGCGCAAATTGATCCAGCTGAATGTCATTTTTTCGTAAATCTGCTTTGGCATCTTTTAAAATTAATTCATCAACCTTTAAATCTGCATATAAACTATCGGGATCAGCTTGATAATGGACAATGACGTTTTTGAGTTTTAAATCTTTCAGCGCCAAATATGGTAAAACCGATTCCGTGCTATCAGATGGCGGACTTGGTTTGCTTTGAACGTAGTTGATTTTCGTATTTTCCAATGAGATTTTAGCTACTTCAAAATCCATCCTTTTGAGGTCAATATTTTTTCCTTTGAGATGTAATTTACCGAGTATAAGATTTGCTTTCATTCCAGAAACAGCATCCTCATAGTTCAGTTTAAAATCTGAAAAATCAATCGTACCAACGGAAATGTTTGGTGGCTCGCTGGTGGTTGTATCTATTTTTTTCGGTTCATCAGAAGCAAAAGCATCGATCAGAAATTGAAAGTTATAACCTTCCAAGGTATCTTTTCGAACAACATTGGCTCGAAGTCCGGTCCATTTCAAACCATCAATCGAAATTGGATTTCCCATCAAAATTGGAAAAATCGGAATTTCGACCCGCAATCTTTTGGAATACAAAAGCGTGTCGCCTTTGGTGTCTTCCAAATACAAGCCTTGTAAATCAATATCTCCCGTAAAAGTGATGAAGAGTTTTTTGATGGCAACTTTGGTATTCGTTTTTTGCGAAATGAAATTGGTGACTTTCCCAACGATGATGTTTTGTCCCCAAGGACTGCGAATGAAGAGAATGAGAATCGTTAGTAGAATGATGATTACCAAGACGATCCAGCCAAATACTCTGAATACGCGTTTGTACCACGGACGTTTGTTCGTGCTACCATTTTCTTCCTTTTCTTTTATTTCTTCCTTCAATTTTTACGAATTAAAAACAGCTAAAGTTAATCTTCTTTCTTCGTACCACTTAAAAAAGATGCTCTTAATCCGTCTTGAACAATATCCCACACATTTACTTTTACTTCACCCAAGGTTCCGTGAAGTTCAACTCTTGTTTTAATGACTTTATCTTCTTCTTTTCCAAGTAGTTTTGATGCAGCATTTAGCATGCGATTTTTAACTTTTTTTCCAAATTTCACGTCTGAGTTTTCAAACTTTTTTTGAAACACGAGGTTTTCCGCAATTGGATCGATGAAGCCATCCATTCGACCAGCATATACATTGATGATCGAACTTGCTTTCAAGGTTCCAGATTTGACATCCAAATTGGCATATACCTTGAGAAAGTTTTTCACACGTGCGACTTCAATCGGTGTAAACGATGACACGATGTTGATTAAAGGATCTTTTTTCTGTTTGTTCAATTTTACTGCGGCAGTTAATTTTCCACCTTCAAAATCTCCTTCTATTTTCAAGTTTGCAGGATATTTTGCTTTTGATTTGCTTTGATTTTCAATATTTCTTCCGTCGATGTGCATGTTTTTTACCGAAATATCGATGGGTTTTCCACGATAGGTTTCAATGAAATGAACATCCGCTTTTTTGACGATGAAAATATTTGGTTTCAAAGGCATTTGTTTAAAAATCTGTTTCAATTCTTCGTCGATTGATAATTGAGATTCTTCCTCATTTTTTCCGCGCACTAAGTTCATGATGCAATCTTCGACTACAATTTTGGATGTTCTTTCTTTGTAAGATTCTAAAGTAACGTGTATGTCGCCCGATGTGAAAAATGGCGTTTTTATTTTTCCATTTCGTTTGGTCATTTCAACGCCTTTCAAGGTGATGGATAGGTCTAGAAAATGCATGCTGAAATCTTTTACAACGCATTTGTAATCGGGTAAAATTTCAAGTTTTTCATTTATTTTCTTTAAAATCACGTAAGGCAATGCAATGCGAACCGCTATTAAAATTACAGAAATCGACAAAACAATCCATAAAAAGATTCTTTTCTTTCTTGGTTTTTTAGCATCTTTTAAAGAGGTTTGTCGACTTTTGTTGTTACGAATTCCCATTTTTGTTTTTTTGCAATCGAAAAGTAATTATTCCAAAGCTAGTGAGCAAGCAAACCAGTTTGAATCGATTGAGAATTAAGATTTATTAAGAATCTCAGTTTCTTTCATTTTCTTCCACTTTCTTTACTTTTCTGAATAATATCCAAAGCCAATTGTTCAGAAGCCGATAAATGATGATTCAATTCAGGTTCTAAAAATGGATTTTCAACTGGAATTTTTTGCTCGTCTAAATTTCGAAAAATGATGAGATATACATCATAATCACGATAAACGGTAGGAGTATTTCCAAGTGGATTTAAAACTATTTTGATCAAAGTGTTACTGAGTTTTTTCTTGGAAATTCTGTTTTTTGGGCGATGGAAAGAGAATATTATTCAACTGCCAAGCGAGTTGTCGCCCACGTTCTAAAATCTTTACTTGAAAATAATTTGAAACTTTTCAACCGTCAAGAGTTTTCTTCTCAAAGTTGTTAAGCCATACGTTCCATTTTCTTTTGCGCAATATTGATTTCCAATTCGAATCCCATATTTATCCAACAACATGATTAACAATTCAATACTTTATTCTTGTTCCGCCGTTTTTGTTGAATATTTTGGTGACAAATTTCTCAATGCGCTTAAATTTTTCTTTCTACTTAATTTTCCCCAATGGGAATGATAAATGTATTGCTTTCTGCCTTTTACATCGCGACCAGTTGCTTGCAAGTAGAATAGGAGGCAAAAACTTTTGGTTGGACACTTGTTTTTAGCTCATTAAGACATTAATTCATCCTCAATTTTTTACAAATCTTGCTTTTGTATTTCCAATTTTTACAAGATACATTCCTGGATCAAGATGCTGCAAGTTGAGTGTGGTAGTGGAATTTGTCATCTCAAATTTTTGGATTAATTTTCCATTCATAGAAAAGATTTCACCAGATTCAAATGTAGGAAATTGAAGTTCAATGTTTAAAAGAGCTTGCACTGGATTTGGTGAGATCTTGATTTTTGAATGATCTAATTCATCAGTTCCAAGTGCGCCACAATTATTGGAGTAAATGGTGAGCGAATCTTTAAACCAATTTACGTTGGAACTTGAAAATCCTGAATCGTCTACGCTGATACAAAAGAGATTTGGATTTCCTTCTGCGTGAAATGCTAAGATGGAAGTATTGTTTCCGTTTACTAAATTTAAACTGACTAATTCGTTGCTGTCCAGATAAATGTAGTCAGCTAAGAGCAAAGATAGATCCAGTTTTTTAATGCGATTATTTCGACAATTAAAAGTGCTTATATATTGAATATTTGTTTTAACATGCGTCAACTGATTTTTCCAACAGGAAAAAAAATTAACATCAAAAAGATTTGAAATGTCAAGCGTATCCGTTAATTGATTTTCGCCACAAGAAAGATGATTTAATAGAGCGTTGTTGGAGACATCCAATGAACTCAATTTATTTTGAAAACACGAAAGAACGCCTAATGAAGAAAGGTTCGATATGTCTATTGTGCTGAGCTGATTATTATAGATTATCAACGACATAAGTTGATCTAATCCGCTTAAATTGATTGATGTAAGTTTGTTTGAATGTGCATTTATAAGCAATAAGCTATCGTTCATTGACAAATCTAAAGTTGTCAAGATATTGTCGCTACAATCCAAAGATTCTAAATTTTTAAAAGCCTCAATACCAGTTAAGTCCGTTATGTTTTTGGAAGATACATTTAGATGACCATTTACTTGCAAAGCATCTGAATTTAAAATTGATCCATTTAAACCATCAGAATCAATGTTCAAATTAATAAGTGCTTGTTCAAAATTTACATTCGGAATCAATGTAGATTGAGAATAAGATGAGAAAATTGAAAGGATAAAAGTCAGCGCTAGAACTCTGTTTTTCATAATAATAGTTTTAGTGTTTGTGTTAAAGTAAACTGAAATTATCATTTAAATCGCTAAAAATGAGCGCTGTTTATTGAACAAGCAAGCTGATTGATTCAAGTGTGCTAATAGAGAATTAATAGATCTTAGAGATAGAAATCAAATTGGATAGCAGAATTAAGACAATCTATTCGTCATTTTTCACGAATCGATTCCCAACTTTTTGTCCAATCAAAATAGAATTGTGATAATTAATTAAAGCCTTTTAATGACTTTCAAATGGTGCGTTAAGATTTGTAATTCATCGTTAAAAATTCCTGCTCTCGTCAGCACATCAACCCGAACGCGACCAGCAGCGTGAATGATTGTTTGATCTTCACCAATGATGCCAACATGAGTTATTTTACCAGCTTCATTTTCGAAAAATGCCAGATCATTTTCTAGAATATCGTTGTATTCTACTTCTCTTCCAATTTCAACTTGTTGCGAGGCGTCTCGTGGCAAATTGTAATCGTAGAAACGGTATACCATTTGTGTCAAGCCAGAACAATCTATTCCAAACGGACTTTTTCCGCCCCACAAATATGGCGTGTTTAGATATTCTAAAGCCAATTCATACGGATAAAGCGGTTTTTGAAATGGAGTAGTGGAAGTCAATTCAAATTCCTCAGCACCAATGTTGAATTGCGCACGATTATCAAAAGGAATGAAAGCGCCTCTAGAAATAATTTGATTTCCCCAAGGTGTTTTTAATTCTCTCGTCAATTCCAGTTGCGGAATCGCCATATCATTCCATTTTTTCACTTCTTTTTCACTCAAAAAATGAGCGTGTTTGATGTCAATCCAGCCCTCGTAATGATCGTTGAAAGTTGTGATTCGACACCACGATTGTTTCACTTCGTGCGCCGTAAAAATTTCACCAAAAAGCAATTGTGTTACAATTTCTGCGGTGTCGGCGTTTGTTGCGCGAACTGGAGAAATGTTCACCAAACAAAAAGCTTTTCTTTCTGTGAAATGCTGCATTATTTTTTTGGAAAATTAGGATGAGCAAGAAGATTAATCGCTTGTTGAACGTGTCTTTCATTATGATACGTAACGTATAACAAGGTGTCGCCCAATCTAAATTTCACTATTTTACTGATTGAAATTGGAATTTTAACTCTTCGGATGTTGACCGTTTTTACTTTTTCCAACATCGCAATCCATTCATGTTGATATTCTGCGAAACGAGAAATTGAATTTTCGTCTAAAATGCTTTTCTCAAACGTTGGGTTGTAAGCTTTAGGAGCATTGAATTTGCGTTTCACATTTTTAGCATTTCCTAATTTCATCGATCCCCAACCAGCTTTTCCGAGCGGAGAAGAAATAAAATTCTCTTTCGGTTCTGTATAGCGAGTTCTCGCAATTTTAGAGGAGATTGCTTCGTGGTAAAAACGTGAAAATTCATTCAAGTGCGAAAAGATTTCGATTAAATTCCAAGTGTATTCGTTGGGACGCCAGTTTTTTTGATTGGTTGATAAACGAGAAATTCTTTTAGAAATAAAATTCAAGTTGTTGTGAGTTATTCTTTCAACTTCTTTGATTAGTTGTGTTGTCGTCATGATCCTTTTTTTCGCTTCTCAAAGATAGTAGGATTATTTGAGCAGAACAAAAAAACAAAAAGATATTTCTATTGCTTTTCTTCCACAAATAGGTATCCCATGCTTTCAAGCGCTAGGTAAATCGGTTCCAAACCGCATGTTTATTTTCTTTTTAAATGCTGGATTTTAGATCGACATGTAGATGAGCGCATTTAGAATCACTTCTTTATGTCTTTTTTTTCACAAAATTAAGCATTTGATAATGAAATGGGTATGTTCATTCATTTAATGAATGATTTGTGCTGTGAAATGATTTATTTTCATTATAATTGTCTTTAGAAAATTGAGAATTTAATTTTATTTCCAATTTAAAAAAAAACAACCTTTTCGACTAAACCTCGTTGATAAGTTGTACATTTTATTAATATTCTTACTATTATGTTTAAACTTCTACTAAAATCAAGTTGTGCATTTTCTTTAATCATTGGACTGAGCGTGAATGCCTTTTCGCAAGAAAGTGACTACCATAAAATTCCAGAAGAATTCAAAAAGCACCCTGAATACGGTGTGCTGAAAATGGATGGAAAGCCAGATTCTAAAGAACTCATCCATTTAAGAACTCGAAATTCTAGAACTTTTGAAGAAGGTTCAGGTACGTATCACACGGTGAGTACTGCCGGAACGTTTCATTTCAAAAATGAAGCAGATCAATGGATCAGTATTCAGGATAAAATATCAAAATCAGCAGGAACTGAATATGGAATTTTTAGAACTGAATTGCCGATAAAAATCAACTACAATTCAGGTAAAACTGAAATGGTGTTGGAGAAAAAAGGAAAATCGATCGCTTTTGGTGAAAATTCAAGCATGCAATTTCTAGGAAAAGATGGATTGGTTTTAGAAAGTTATACGTCCAGCAAAGCAATGCCGGAACCAACAGTTTCTGGAAATCAATTGATTTTAAAAGACTTTTTGCCCGGATTAAATCGGGTTCAGGAAATAGAATATTGGTCGGTAAGAACAGATTATTTCATTGAGAAAAAATTAGAAATGCCTGCCAATACGAAGTTTTTGCAAATTACAGATCAACTCACGATTCCAAATAATTGGAAAATTGAGTATGGAACTGGCGAAATGACACCACTTGGTTGGAATGGAGATTTGTTGATTGTTAACGAAAAAGGCGGATTGGTTTCTTCCATTTCTAGACCTTTGTATTATGATTCTTTTAAAAGTAAAATCAAAAGTGAAGTAGGTTCCCACCTTGGACTTGGAACGTACCAATTAACAAAAACAAAAACAGGTTATACTGTTCAGCTCCTAGTTCCAGCTTCTTGGTTAAATCAAGACGATTTAGTATATCCTTTGGTGATTGATCCAACCACAAATAACACCTATGTTTCTAACTTAGGATTGTATGAACTGTCAGGTTTCAATGCCTCCTGTCAAGCAGACATGTTGTTGAATTTTCCTCCAACAGGTGGTTATATAGTTACAGGAACGAATACAAATTACCGAATTTGGGCAAAAGGATTTATTTACACCAACGGTTTTTCAAGCAACTATGCAGACCGAGTAGAACAACAGTCTAAAGTAGGGTCTGTAAATGGTTGGTCCGCAATACAAAGCGGTACAGGCGTGAATCATAATTCGACGGATCCAAATTATTTTACGGCTGCTAACAATGGTGAAGATTATGCCATGTATAACTTAGCCATTGCGAATGGATGTTATTCAGATCGCGCAACCATTCCCTATTATTGGCAAGGCTACCAAACTTTTTTTCCGCATACGGGAAGTGTTCCAGCAGTTGCACAGCAATCAGGTTGTACAACAGCTTATCAAGAATTAGTTGCCAATACGTGGTATGTTATTGCTACCTATTTAGTTGCTCCGGTTTCCGTTGTTCCTGCTGCTCTTTCTTATCCTGGATCTAATTTTTGCCTTGATTTAACGTCGGTTGCAGCAACGCAAACGGGAACAAGTGGTGGCTTGTACAGTGCAACTCCAGCCGGTTTGACGATCAACAGTGCAGATGGAACTTTGAATCCTTCAACGAGTACACCGGGAACGTATGTAGTAACGTATGCAGTTGGAACGTACCCGTGTAGTAGTACTTCGAATGTGACGATTGCCATTTTAGATTTAGTTACTCCAACCTTTGCTCCAATTCCTCCAGTTTGTCTAGGTTCAACGTTTACCTTGCCAACGTCATCTACCAATACGGTTCCAGTTACGGGTACTTGGAGTCCGGCTATAAATAGCTCGGCTACAACAACCTACACTTTTACGCCAAATGCTGGGGAGTGTGCGCTTCCAATTACGATGACCGTTGCTGTTTTTGACCTTACCTTGGTAACCAACACAACGCAATCCTTGTGTGGAATTGCTTCTGGAACAGCTACGGTTGTTGCATCTGGAGGAGTTTCCCCATATACCTATTCTTGGTCTCCATCTGGAGGTACAACTGCGAATGCCGCTAATTTAGGCGCAGGCACGTATACTGTTTCGGTTGTGGATTCAAACGGATGTAGTAAATCTCAAACGGCGATTGTTACTGCTGTTGATGGACCAACCGCAAGCATTTCAAGCACATCAAATGTAAGTTGTTTTGGTGGATCAAATGGAGCTGCTGCGCTTGTCGTAACTGGCGGTACAACTCCTTACACCTACGCTTGGACTCCTTCTGTCGGAAGTACTCCTTCCATCACGAATTTAATTGCTGGTACTTATTCAGTTGTCGTTACAGATGGGTTAGGGTGTACGTCAGATGTTCAGTTAACCATTTCGCAACCAGCGGATTTAGTTGTATCAACAACTGGAAGTGATTCCTATTGTGGAACACCAAGTGGATCTGCACTTGCGAGTGTATCTGGCGGAACGGCTCCGTATAGTTCCAATTGGATGCCTGGGAATTTAGCAGGTGCTTCAGCAACTAATTTAGTTCCTGGTTCGTATTTGGTTACGGTTACAGATGGAAATGGTTGTACAAAAACAGCATCTTATGCGGTTAATTCAACGGGTTCAATTCCTGTAACGGTAACTCCTGCTACTTCCTTTATTACCGAAGGTGATGTTGTAAATCTGACTGTTTCAACAACTTCTGCACTTCCAGGACTTGTTTATTCTTGGTCACCACCTGAAGGATTGAGTTGTACAGATTGTCCAAACCCGATTGCTTCTCCGGTTGTTTCAACAAATTATGAAGTTGTGGTGAGTTCTCCTGATGGTTGTATCGGTAAAGCTTCTGCAAATATTACTGTAAAAATTATCTGTGGTGAATATTTCATTCCAACGATTTTCTCTCCGAATGGAGATGGCAATAATGATGAATTTAGCATTTATGGGAAATGCATTATAGGAATGGATTTGAAAATCTATAACCGATGGGGTGAATTGGTTTTTGAAACAACCGAACCTAAAAATTCTTGGAACGGAATGTTTAGAGGCGAAATCATGAATCCTGGAACATTTGTTTACACCGTAAAATTGAATTTTCTAGATGGTACTTCAATCAGAAAAGGCGGGAATATTAATTTAGTCAGATAAACCAATGAATTGATGTAAATCTCTAAACCGAAATGTTTTGCGAAACGAGAGCAAGACATTTTATCAAAACGTACTACACATGGAAAATATTAAAAAAGGTTTTATTGGATCCATCTGCATGTTGCTGGTTTCATTCAGTCATGCACAAGATGTCCATTTCTCTCAAGCAATTTATTCGCCTTTAACGTTAAGTCCTGCGATGGCTGGTGTTAATGGTCCCATGACTGCGATAGTCAATTACCGTTCTCAATGGAAAAGCGTTGCTCCAGCATACAGCAGCATTGCAGCTTCTTTTGACATGCGTTTAAACGAAAATCGACGCAATCGAAGAGGTATTTTTGCTTTTGGTATTAATTTCTTAAATGATCAGTCTGGCGATTCTAAAATATCGACAACCAACGCCAACTTAAACCTCGCGTACCATTTGATCTTGAATAAAAGAAGTAAATTAGGAGTCGGAATTTACACTGGTTTTGGTCAACGAGCAATCGATGCCGGAGCGGGTAGGTGGGGAAGTCAGTTTGATGGAATGGCTTATAATTCAGCACTAGGAAGTAACGAAGCTTTTTCGAGAGATCAGTTTTCATTTATAGATGTAGGTACGGGTTTTGCGTATACTTTTAAAAATTCAGAATCGTACATTACAAGTAACGACCAACGAGAATTTACAGTTGGAGGAGGAGTTTTTCATTTAAGTCGCCCAAATTATTCGTTTTTCTCCACAAATGATGAGTTGTTGTTCATGCGCTTCAATGTTTTCGCTCAAGCAATTGTAGGGTTTACAAACACCAATTTATCCATCATGCCAGCTGTATATTTTCAACGACAAGGACCTTCACAAGAAATTCTGGTAGGAAGTTACTTTAGATACATGGCGCAAGGATATTCTAAAGTGACCGGTTTTAACAAAGGAACCTACATTTCATTGGGAACATTTTACAGATATAGAGATGCTTTTGTGGTAAAAGGAATGATTGAATGGGCTGATTTTGCATTGGGTTTAGCGTATGACGTAAATGTTTCTCCACTTGCAAATTCTACCAAGACAAGAGGAGGATTTGAAGTGTTTTTAAAATACGGATTAACGCAAGCGTTAGCACAACGTACGAGATCAAGAATTTAAGGAATTCTACCGTTTAAGGAATAAAGTGATTTGAAAGAATGTTGTTTTAATTTTTGTAGAGTCGCAATGCTTTGCGGCTCTACAAAAATTAAAAGATATCAATGACCAAGTGCACCTTTGTTTTCGATGATGCTTTTTTTATCGAGAAATCTTCGATCTTATGTTAGCATCTTTTTATCGGATATTACTGATTTTTAAAAACGGATGAATGCCTTGATGCTATGCTTTTGTGTAGGCTCTAATTGTTTTGTTTCAGCTGAATCAGTACTTTGAACGCTCGTTCAATTTCATCCTCATTGAGAACAATTGTAAATTCATTTGCAGTTGAAATGATCTGCATGATATTCAGTCCTTCCCAAGCGAGATGTTTCAAGATGTAATAATAGATTCCATACATTTCAACGTTCAACTTTGGCAATTTTACAGTAATGGAAGCCAGGTTTTCATTCACAGATTTTAGATTACTATCTTTCAATAAAAGCAATAATTTGTCTTTTAAACTTGTATTTGCAATGATGGTTGTTTCTGTTACACCACGACTTATGGTATAAAATCCTTCCGGTTCACTTTCTAATAAATTCATTAAATCATCTGCTATTGCATTAATTTCTACAGAATTTTGAAAGGTTAAATCAATTAAATCATTTCGAACTAAAAAATCACCTAAATTTCCCATAACAGCCACTAACTTGAGGCTTACTTTATGGAATACACCTGGAGACATTCGTTTGATCGCCATAATAATAGCGCCTTCTTTGACCTCGCAACCCATTGTTTTTTCAATTTCTGGTTTTATTTTGCGAGCTAAGGAAGATACATTGATGAGGTTCTCACCCATGGCTTCTCTCAAAAATGGACTTCGATTGATTATATCTTCTGTGATTTTACCGATTGACAACATTTTAAAAGGGTTTTTCAGGGTTCTTTAAAATGTGAATTTAACATTTTTTTTAACATTAATTTTATTTTGAGAATCTTTTTAAGAAAAAAAACTCATTTTTTCGCTGCAAATCAAAGATATTTCTACCGTCCAATTGAAAGTTGTGGTTTTGACAACTTAAACATCTATTATTCTTCGGATTCCAGTTATTCCATTTTCATGTTCGATTATAAATCAAAAAAGAGAAGGATTCAATCAAAGGTTGAGTAAATTTGCAACAGCATGGAAATTCGAAAAATCATACACGTAGACATGGATGCTTTTTATGCATCTGTAGAAGAACTAGATTTTCCAGAGTTGAGGGGAAAAGCAGTTGCGGTTGGCGGAAATGCCGAACGTGGTGTCGTTGCTGCAGCCAATTACGAAGCTCGAAAATTTGGCGTGAAGTCCGCGATGAGTTCTCGCTTAGCAGCTAAAAAATGTCCGCATTTGATCTTTGTAAAACCTCGGTTTGAACGTTACAAAGAAATATCCAAAGAGATTCACCAGATATTCCACCGCTACACGGATCAAATCGAACCATTGTCGCTAGACGAAGCTTTTCTAGATGTGACTTTTAATAAGATGGACATCAAATCAGCAACCTTCATTGCGCAAGCGATTAAAAACGACATTAAAAACGAATTAAATCTCATTGCATCTGCCGGAGTTTCGTACAATAAATTCCTAGCCAAGACAGCTTCAGACCAAGACAAGCCAGATGGTTTATTCATCATCAAACCCAAAGATGGATTGAATTTTATAGACAGTCTTCCAATTGGGCGATTTTATGGCGTCGGTAAAGTAACAGAAGAAGCGATGAAAGATTTAGGCATCTCCACAGGAAAAGATTTACGTCAATTGAGTTTGGAATTTCTAACAAAGATGTTTGGGAAATCAGGACTTTATTTCTATCAAATTGCTCGTGGTGTTGACCACAGGGATGTTGTGCCGAACCGCGAGCGAAAAAGTATTGGTGTTGAAAATACCTTCGAAAATGATGTTTTTGATCCGGAGGAATTTACACTAAAATCAAAAGAGATTTTGCAAGAGTTATGGGATAGATATGCGTCCAAACAATTGAGTGCATCAAATAAAATTGGTGCTGGCAAGACTTTAAGCATCAAGTTGAAATACCATGATTTCATTCAGCTAACCAGGTCTCATACCCACACTTATTCACTGACAGAGTTCAAGGATTTTGAAAAGATAGGAGTCCAGCTAATCACTCAGGTATTGCCACTTTCAAAGCCTGTTCGTTTAATCGGTTTTCAAATATCTAATTTTGAAATCGGAGAGAAAATACAAGAAAATGTACAATTGACACTTGATTTTTAGGTCGTATATCTTTAAATTCTCTTGTTGAAATTCCCTTAAAATCGAATTAAATTTTATCTTTGTCACTTGTAATTTGAAATGAATAAAAAGATCCTATATATCTCGTATGACGGGATGACCGACCCACTAGGGCAATCACAAGTATTGCCATACATCACGAAGCTATCCGAAGAAGGTTTTGACTTTCATTTGATTAGTTTTGAGAAGGAGATTCCTTTTGAGAAAAATAGCGACAACATTCAGAAAATTTGCGATGCATCAAATATTGTTTGGCATCCGATTAAATACACCAAAAATCCACCTGTTTTTTCCACCATTTGGGACATCTACAAAATGCAGAAAAAAGCGTTCAATTTGCACGCAGAACAAGTCTTTTCAATCATTCACTGCCGCAGTTATATTTCTGCTTTGGTTGGTCTCAAAATGAAACGCAAAAAGAATGTTCCTTTCATTTTTGACATGCGCGGGTTTTGGGCAGATGAAAGAGTTGATGGAAATATTTGGGATATTAACAAACCTTTCTATAAATTCATTTACAATTTCTTCAAAAAGAAAGAAAAACAATACCTCACAGAATCAGATCATATCATTTCTTTAACAACAGCTGGTAAGGAAGTTATTTTGGATTGGAAAGTTGAAGGTGTAGATGCAGGTAAAATTGAGGTGATACCGTGTTGTGTAAATTTAGATTTGTTTAATCCAAATAACATTAAAATTGACGAACAAAATGCACTTAGAAAGGAATTAACGATTGACGTCAGTGACTATATTCTAGGCTACGTTGGATCTATTGGTACTTGGTACATGCTTTCTGAAATGCTGGATTACTTTATCGAATTAAAGAAGAAAAAAGAAAACGCACGATTCTTATTTGTCACAGCTGAAAATCCAGATGAGATTTACAAAACGACGCGACTTAAAGGTATTCAAGATCTTGATGTCTTGGTTACTTCTTGCGTGCATGCGGAGGTTGCAAAACACATCTCTCTTTTTAATTTATCCATCTTCTTTATTCGACCTACTTTTTCTAAAAAAGCATCGTCTCCAACAAAACAGGGAGAAATCATGGCAATGGGAATTCCCTTGGTCTGCAATCAAGGAGTAGGAGATACTGATTTTATTGTGAATAAATATAAATCTGGCTTGGCTGTAAAAGACTTTACTAGTAAATCTTATCAAGAAACGATCGAGGCTTATTTTGAGTTTAAAAAAGAAGATTTAGAAGAAGGTGCAAAGGATTATTTTTCGCTGGATCAAGGATCGAAAAAATATCTCAAAGTTTATAAAACGGTGCTATGAATAAAACTATTTATTTCATCGTTCCTTACCCATTTCAGAAAGCCCCTTCTCAACGTTTTCGATTTGAACAATATGTTGAATTTTTAAAATCGCAGGGATTTAAAATTGAAATTCATTCTTTCATTGATGAATCCACTTGGAATCAGTTGTATACCGAAAATAATACGCTTGTAAAAGTTAGTGGAATCTTAAAAAGTTTTCTCAATCGTTTTAAGTTATTGTTTCGTTTGAAAAAAGCAGATTATATTTTCATTCACCGTGAAGCTTCTCAAGTTGGACCTCCAATTTTTGAATGGATTATTGCAAAAATATTACGACGTAAATACGTTTATGATTTTGATGATGCCATTTGGTTGCCAAATTACAGCGAGGTAAATGCCCGATTTCAAAAGCTGAAAATGTATTGGAAAGTAAATTATTGCATGAAATGGGCGAATCAAGTTGTTGCTGGAAATCAATATTTAGCGGATTATGCACGTCAATTCAACTCGAACGTTGTGGTTATTCCCACGACAATCGACACAATTTATCACCACAATTTGACGACCAATCCGCTGCCTGAAAAAGTTTCGATAGGTTGGACGGGAACACATACAACGATGAATTATTTGGACGATTTAATCCCCGTTTTAAAGGAATTGTCGACAAAGTACATTTTTGATTTCATTGTTATTTCCAACGAGAAACCGAATTACGACCTAGATAATTTGATTTATATTCCGTGGAATAAAGACACTGAGATTGAAGATTTGGCTAAAATCAACATCGGTGTGATGCCCTTGAAAGATGATGCTTGGGCAGAAGGAAAATGCGGTTTTAAAGGTTTGCAATACATGGCGCTGCAAATTCCAACAATCATGTCTCCAGTTGGTGTGAATAAAGAAATTGTAGAATCTGGTGTAAATGGTTTCTTGGCTTCAAGTCCTGAAGAGTGGAAAATTATTTTAGAAGATTTGATTCAAAATCCAACCAAACGCATTGAAATCGGCTTGGCTGGAAAACTAACAATCGATGAACGCTATTCAGTTTTGGCGAATCGACCGAAGTATCTTGCGTTGTTTAGGAAGTAAAGAAGACGAAAGGTTTACGATCATTCTCATTCTGCATCATCGTTTATAAAAGAATCATTCCATTTACAGAGCTGACCTTTCATCAAAATCCCAGTCGAATTAACCAATAAGCAATTTATACTTTTTTAATTGTTGACAAACCAATTCAATTCTTTACAAACTTCATCGCATGTGTTTTATTTTCAAAGATCAAATTGACAAAGTAAATTCCATTGTTCAATTTAGAGACATTAATGGTGTGATTTTCATCCATTTCTACTGATGTTTCTTGTCCAAGCAAGGTTGTGATTTGAATTTCTTTTAGACCTGAATAATCCGCTAATCCTTGGATGGTTAAAATGTCTGTTACAGGATTTGGGAAGAGCTGAATGTTCGGTAATTGTACATCGTTATTTACCGATAAGGTCGAATCATAGTGATATACGGTGATTTTGTCAGCGGGTGTACCTCCATTATTGATGAGGTAAATGGATTTTCCGTCAGTTGAGATTGCTATATCTCTTAATCTTCCATTGAGTGCTTGATCAGCGCCGAAAAATCTTTTTGGGTTCGGATTTTGAATCGTCGAAGGAACCAATTCTCCGTTTGGCTGAAGTTTAAATTGATACACTTCGTTATCCGTTGTTAAACCATTCTTTAAGGTAACGACTAATAAACTGTTCGTCCATTGTGGAATTCCAGTATTTCCATAATACATTCCGGCAGAAGGCGCTACGGTGCACCAATCTGTATAAAGTTGAGAAGTATCTGGAGTGGTGCACCAAGCAAAGAATGGTTCAACCAAAGAATCATTTGTAATTAGTGGGTTTGGTATATAATTAGCGACAAAATCAGCTTCTCCAGGGAAACTGTTGTCGTCATGATATCCGCGCGCATTTTTCCAACCGTAATTCATGCCTTTGTGTAAGATGTTTATTTCATCATCTGTTCTGTCGCCGTGTTCAATGGCATAAATGATATCTAAATCGGAATTGTACATCAATCCCTGCGGATTTCTATGACCGCGCGTGTAGAATGAATTTCCTGCGACCGGATTATCGATCGGGATTGTTCCATCTACATTGAATCGATGAATTTTTCCATTTTGAGTCGTGATATCTTGAGCAAAATTATTTGGATTGCTTGATTGTGGCGAATAGCAATTGGGTGAATTTTGTTCAGAAATTCCATTGTCACCAAGTGATAAAAAAAGATAAGAAATATTATTCTGTTTTATAGCTGCTAATCGGCCGCCCAAATGGTCATAACCTGTGGAAATTAGATTGACGATGTTTGAATCACTCGTAACAACGCTAGTGCTTGCATTCCATGTCAATCTCTTAATTCTAAATTTAGTTGCTGGAGTTTGCGCCGTTCCACTGTTGTATGAATAAAGAAAATAGATAAATGAAGTATTCGAATTTGAAAAGTCGGGATGAAGGGCCAAACCAAGTGTTCCAGATCCAATGGCTGAATTTGGACAATGAGGTGAGTTTTCAAGTGGTGAACCTCCGAAATAATCAGGAGCAGTATAGATCACCGTTTTAGCACCGTTTGAAGGATCTACTCTCGATACTCGTCCACCAGATTCTGTTATCCAAAGAAAATCATCGGGACCATACATAATTTCCCAAGGAGTTGAAACCGCAGTTGACAATTCAGAACGGGTAAACGTTTGGGAAAACATTGAAAATGAGATGATGATTGAGATGCAGATTGAAAAAAACTTTTTCATAGATGTTGATTTATGGATATTATTTCCTGCCCATTTAATCCGAGATATATTTTCTCTTTTTAAAATAGCAATTCCGCCAATTTCTCCAATGTCAGTATAATGTTCCAAGAGAACAAATTCGTCATTAAAATCAACGATGAAACCATAAATGGATTCATCATACCTGTCCGTATAAATATCCATAAATATGTTTTCAGTTTTTAATTTTTCGAAGTATTTTGTTTGCATGCTCATGGTTTAAAGTTGATTGTTAAAATTAGGTGGGACGATCTGGATTTAAAATTTTATTGACAAAAAAGACAGCTATTATTTTTTAGCCTGTCTTGCGAACCGTTTACATTTAAGGTTCTTCTTTAAATGTGTAGTTTGCATATCGATATTTAGTCAATTCTCCATTCAAAGTTTCTGTTGTATTGATCCAAAGGCCTTGACTGTCGAAATTGACGCTTGTTTTTTGTATTGTTGCGATGCGATCTCCGAAAGATAAATAGTGAATGGCTGTTTTTATCTCCGTCCGTCTTCCTAAATAATCTTCCCGGTATTCAAATGTAATTTCTGATATACTCGGATATGCGTATGGTTTGAATGCGAGCGTATCACAATATTTAATCGTTTTTATAGGTCTTTGCAATGAATCATATTGATTGAACCAACGATAGACGTAACTCACCTTGTTGTCTTTGAAACCTTTCAAATACTCCTTGTTTCCACTCAAATCATATCTCGTGATTTCTTTTAAGTGTTTTTTACCACTGGAATCGATATCATACTCTTGAATTACGTTTCCAATTTTATCGTATTCATATTCCGTACCGCTTCGGATTTTTCCATGATCAAGGTAGAATTCTTGCTTTTGATGAAGCATTGTGTCTTTGTACTGAAAATGAGACTCATAAAACTTTACTTTCTTTTCGCCCTTCCCATGGTAATGAGTTTCCTTAATCTTTTTTTCAGTTGAATCAATTTGGTAGATGTAGGTAGAAACGTTCGTACTATCATCAAACCATCCGCAATAGACGATGCTGTCTTTCTGATAAATGTGATTACTTTGAAATCGGATTTTGTTGTCAGGATCAATTCCAATGCGAAACGTTTGCCGATTTCTTTGATCGTAGTTTATGGTCTCAAGCATTACCAAGGTGCTGTCTCCGTTCAAAATTTTGCGTTTTACAACATTTCCCTGATCGTCATATTCAAAGAAACTCCAGGCATACATTGTACCATCTGAATTTAGATCCTTCTCCTCAACAATTCTAGAAAGACTGTCAAACCGCTCATAAAATGTCAACTGTGACGTCGAAACTTTATTTAACTCAGGAATAAATTTATATCTAGACTTTGAAACCACCGTTTTTTTCACAAGGCTATCGGATGCGATCAAAACTCCATCAGTCACCTGTCCAAAGCTCATGTTTGAACTACACAGGATGATCAATACAAGAAGTAAGAGTTTAACTTTCATTTTCTGGTTATCAACGCGTATGTGTATGATTAATGGCGTGTTGAAGCAACTAATTTAGTAAATAAACACTGGATAGAAAATCTGCGATGATTTTCAGTAGCAAGTTAAAAGTAACCATAAAATCTAACAAGTTGAATAAAATCTGCATAAATCTCACGTTTGAATGGATTGTCTTACTTGAGATTTAGTGTATGAATCAATCCGATGACTTAGCCATATTCAAGTTCTTTTATGTCGATGTTTCTGCGATTTTTTAGGGTGAAATGCATTCAACAACAATCGTGTCAAACGCTTGTTTATTTGCAACAATTAAAGAAGCTACATTTGGTTTTCTTTTTTCAAATCACTGTTGACCGATGAAAATCGAAAACAAGTAAAAGTGATTAATAATCATTAAGTTAATCGATATTTGTCAGGTATTCGTATTTCAAATAATGAAGTGCTCACATCATTTATTTAGTACTTATTTTGTAGCTCTTGCCAATCGATCGTTAATGGATTTCCCCAAGCCAAAATCTGGAAATTTTTGTGCAACTATTAAATCCAAATTTAAATGATCTAAAACATGCAGTGCACCGTATAAGTTGAACTAAACCTACGGTAGCCTTCCGCAACTATCCGTACATTTAGCGTTCACTTAATGCATTTTATATGACAACGAAAAAAAAACGCCGGAAGAAGTAAGGTTCAATAAAGTCCTTAATCGTGCCTGTCGCGAAGTTAATGGTTTTTCAGAACTACTTCATCGTTTTGAACGGAATATTTCTGTTTTGGGCCGTAGTAAGAAAACGTTTGAGAATTACAGTCGCCATGTTGCAACAATGGCTTTGCACTTTCAGTGTTTGCCAACTGATTTGGATGCTGAACAAGTGCAAGAATATCTTTTTGAACTTCAAAAACGCAGTAAAACACCTTCACAATCCTACTTTAAGCATACGGTTTATGGCCTTCGATTTCTCCTGAATGGATACAAAAAAGAGAAGCTAATTTACTTCCTTGTACGTATTATCACTTGGTTTTCACCTTGCCAAGTGAATTAAAGTCGCTGGCTTTACATCAATCAAAGTTGGTTTGTGACTCCTTGTTTTGTGCTACTTGGGCGACTTTAAATCAATTTGGTACAACGGAAAGCGTTCAACTTGGTATGATATCTATTTTGCATACTTGGGCCACGTTAGAAATTTAATTGGTTCTTCAATCGATTCTTCAGATATCTTCTACCCATTCCAGATTTTAAATATTTTTCTCTTGCAATAGCATCATATTTATTGAAAGAGACCTCATAATAAATCAAAATCCAAGGAATCTTCCTTTTTGTATAAAAAGAATGCCCGTTATTATGTTCACTTAATCGACGATTTAGGTCATTTGTAAAGCCTATATACCAAGAGTTATCTACTTCAGATTGTAATAAATAAACATAATAAGTTTCCATTTAACGAAGATAAATAAATATTTCTAACGTGGTGGGGACAAAATTTATCACTTCATCCGCATGTGCATTGCATCGTTCCGGGTGGTGGAATCGATGAAAAAGGAAGATGGAAAAAGCAACTCCGGAGCAATAAATACCTTTTCCCAGTCAAGGCATTAAGTAAAGTTTTTCGAGCAAAATATGTAGGAGAATTACGGAGAAGAGGTATTGAAGACAAGCATTTGATCGACTCTTTATTCCGTAAAAACTGGGTAGTTTATGCCAAACGTCCTTTTGGTGGACCAAAACAAGTAATAGAATACCTTGGACGTTACACCCATAAAGTTGCCATAAGTAACCATCGCATTCAACAAGTTGATTTAAAAGAAGTAGGTTTTAGTTACAAAGATTATCGTGATGGTGGAAAAAACAAAACGATGATACTTAGTAATGAGGAATTTACAAGAAGGTTTTCGCAACACATATTACCCAAGCGTTTTGTTCGTATTCGGCATTATGGTATCCTTAGTAGCAGTTGGAAAAGAGGAAAGTTGCAAGATTTACAACAGGATTTAAAGGTTCAAATAGTCAAAGTTGCACCAAAAACTATGCTTCGAAAATGTCCGTGTTGTAAAACGGGAACGCTCATTACAATCGAAACTTTCAGTAAAAGAGGTCCACCAAAATTTGATTTACGGGAAAACAAATCTGTTCCTGCATTCTAAAGATGTGGGTAGGGGATTTTATGCCCAAAAGTGAAGGAAAATTAAGTAAAATGCAGAAAAGAGCGCGATAAACTATCTGATTTTAGCAAAAATCGTAAAAAGCAGGGTGAAAACCTGTTGATATATCACAACACATAAAATGACAACTCCATAGGCTCGGTAACAAATCGGTTCCGTTCAACAGCGTTTTCATCTCTAGCCCTTCGGGCAAGACGAAAACTTAGTTATTAGTGGCTGGGCTTCTTTGTTTTCCGTTCGTCAGCAACATTTTTTGTCCTGCTGAATTGGTGGACAAGCAACACTTCCGTAACTACAATAAACACAACAGTCGCCTTGTTTTGGTTTAAGAACTTGTTTGCATTTTTCACATTCGTAGAAATATTGGCAAGCATCTGTCGGCATTGTTTCTTCTTTCTTGTGTCCGCAGTTTGGGCAGGTTATTGTTGATTGCAATTTGATTTCCATTTGATTTTATTTTATTTTTTGTCGGTTACAGAATATCCTGTCGAGTTTATTGCTTTTTCAATTTCAGAAATATTTGTTTTTGAGTTGTCAAATTCTACGATTGCATTTCCATTTTCGTATGAGGCGTTTGAACTTATTATTCCTGTCAATTTATTTACTTCGTGATTTACGTGTTCGCCACAACTTGCACAAGTCATTCCGCTAATTGTAAATTCTGCTTTTTGAATATTGGATTTGTCCACCACTATAATTTGCTTTTCTGTCTTTGGGTAGAAAATGCTTGAATAGTAAGGGAAAGCAAGCATCACGATTGCAAATGCCGTTACAATTCCTAAAAACATTTTTGACTGAATGAATTTTGGTTTTTTTTCTGTCTCGCAGTTGCAGTCAATTTGCTTTTGGGGTTTCAACTTTTGATACCAAGCAAAACCAAGAACTAAAATTGTCAAACCGATAAAATACGGTCGTAAAGGTTCAAGCCAAGAAAAAGTTGAAGCAAGTCCGCTTGTTCCTGCAACAAGACCCAAAACTGGTGTGATACAACAAAGGGAAGCTGTAATTGCAGTTAAAAGTCCTGCACCAATTAATTTTTTGTCTGTTTTCATATTGTTTCCAAAATTTTATTTTCGTGAAGTATTTTGAAAAACGGTTTGAGCATTTTTTCATACTCTTTTGTCAATGAGTAGAAAATGGTTTGTGCTTGCCTTTCCGTTTCAATGAGTTTTCTGTCTTTGAGTTTTCTGAGATGTTGTGAAATTGCCGAAATGGTCATTCCGAGAATGTCACTCAGGTCGCAAACGCAAAGTTGTTTCTCTTCGTAAAGTAGGAACAGGATTTTCAGTCTTACGTTGTTACCCGCCAATTCAAGTCCGTTCGATAAATAGTCAAACGAACCGTTCAGTTCTGAAACTCGGTCTTTGCAACGGTTTATTTGTTTAATGTCCGCCTGTTGTCGTATGCAAGAAATGTTGTCCATAATGCAAAGATAGTCAATTTGCTTATTTAAGCAACTACTAAAATATGAAATATCAAAAAGAACTCAATTTGTCTGTCGGGTTGTGTCGTCATAGCCTTGCCACTAACGGTTTGCGGCTTGGCGTAGTGGGGGCTTTTCAGCACAATACTTGATACGAAGCACACAGTTCAAATTTAGCACAAATTTTCATACGGAGAACGTCCGCCCCCATTACGCCAAACCGCTGTTAGCTGCTGGCGTTCTGTCCACCGTTTTAGTAAACCATTGTCTGTATGTCGTCCAAGTGTCGGGTTGTGCGTTCGGGTATTTTTTCTTTTTCAGAAGGGCAGGAAAATTTTTTTATTCAATTTTTTTTTAGGGAAACAAGCACACTCTTTTTGCAGCTTTGGCTTGTGTGTCGGCTTGTAGCGGCTGCAAAATGTGTGTGCTTGTGTGCGTTGGCTTTTTACTTCGCTAATTGTAGTATTCTGTATGCTCCTCTTGCAACAATTATAAAAACGATTGCTCCAATAATCAAGTCGGGATAACCTGAATTAAGCCAATTAACCAAAAGTCCTGCAACGATAACACCCGAATTAATAATTACGTCATTGGAAGTGAAAATCATACTTGCTTGCATATGAGCTTCTTTGCTTTTACCCTTTTGTAATAAGTAAAGACAAATTACATTAGCGATAAGAGCCAAAACAGAAACGATAATCATTGTTTGAAAATCAGGCATTTTCTCAACTCCTATAAATCGTCTGACTACTTCTACAAAACCAATTACAGCAAGAAGTATTTGAAAATATCCTGCAAATTTTGCGATATTGTTTTTTCTCGTTATTGTTCCACCTACCGCAAATAATGCCAATCCGTAAACAATACTGTCTGCGAGCATATCCAAACTGTCTGCCACTAATCCCATTGAGTTGGAAAAAATTCCAAACAGCATTTCCAAGCCGAAAAACAGAAAATTGATAATAAGAACCGTCCATAACAATTTCCGTTGTTTATTGCTTGTGTCCGTTTCAATTTCTACTCTGCTTTCTTCCGTTGAAACCAAAGAGGTATCAAGGTTCAGCGTATTTAAAGCCAAGTGTATCGGCTCTGGTTTTCCATTATGATGAACTGCTAATTTTCGGTTTGGAATGTCAAAGTCCAATGATTTTATTTCATCAAACTTTTGCAGTTTCATCCGTATTAATTGCTCCTCACTTGGGCAATCCATTTTTGTAATGTTAAATATTGTCTTTTGCATAATTGCTACAATTTTAGTTTTATACCACCATTAATTAAAAAACCGTCAAGCGGTGCATAAATGTCCCTGAAAACAGGATTAGTTACTGTGCCTGTATAAATAGTGTCAAATCGGGTTTGCCTTGCGTCAAGGAAATTTTCAAAGTTGATGTAAACCGAAAATTTCTCCCATAGCTTTTCAACCATAAAACCACAAAGCACATATTGTTTTCCTGTTGCTCCGTCACTCAATTTTTGAGGACTGAAATAATACGCTTCCAAACCTACTTTCCATTTGTCCTCTACTTCATACATTAAAACTGAATTTATCCTGTGTTTTGGCGTAAGCGGTGTATTTGTCAAAATTCCGTTTTGATGCAAGCGGGTATCGGTAAATGTATAACCCAAAAACAATTTAAAATCATCATAGCCGATTTTGATATTGGTTTCCGTTCCTCTTGTATCAATGTATCCTGCCGAATTGATAAATTGGTATAATCCGCCCGTTTGATATTCAAGCAACAAAGGGTTATTCAAATAAGTATAGAAAAAAAGTTGGTTGATACTGAACGTTACTTTTTCGCCAAATACGGTGCGATAATTAAAATCAACATTTCCTCCGTAACTGCGTTCCAATTTGTTGATGTTTTTATCAATTGGCATTACATTTTGGTATTGTATGCGTTCGCTTTCCTCTGTAAATATGGTTGGCGTTTTATAGCCAAAGCCACCGCCCAGCCGTGAAGAAAATTTGTTGGTTATTTTAAACAATGCTGAAACTCTTGGCAACAAGGCAATCCCATAATCAACAACATAGTCGGCTCTGAACCCTGTTTCAAGATTGAGCCATTTGGTTGCTTTCCACGAATTTTGAGCAAATGCACCAAAAGTAATTTGGTTGTAATTTCTCAACGGAAAGGTATCTAACTGCTTTTCCTGAAAATTATCCGACCAAAGATTTGCACCTGCAACCCATTCAGTTTTTTCTTTTATGTGAGTATAACTTGCTTCGCTGAAAGATGCTGTTTGTGTGCCGTCAAAACTATAATTCGGGATATTGATTATCCTGTTAAAGTAACTCACGCTGTTTTTAAAATTGAAAAAACTTTTGTCGTTAAACTTATGGTCAAAAGACAATTGCGTGGAATAGCGTTGTGTTTTGTTTTCTTCAAAATATCTGTGGATAGTGTCGCCTTTTCCTTGTATAAAATGTATGTCGCCACCGATACGGTTTTCAATAGCTGTGTTTATTCCAACATTCAGTTTTGTTTTGTCGCTGAAATAAACAAATAACTTAGGATTGAAAACATACCTGTCAAATTTTGGAATAGCTGAAAAATCACCCGATGGGGTATAAGCCCAATTGCGATTATGTGCGGCAAAAATAGTTGTCCCGATTTTGTTAAATCGCTGTCCGTAAAAACCGTTAATGTCAAAACCTCTGCCCGAACTTCCGTTTAAATGAAAACCTAATTCTTTTTCATCTGTCGGTGTTTTGGAAATAAGGTTTACCAATCCTGCTATTGCTCCGCCTCCGTAAAGTGTAGATGAAGAACCTTTAATAATTTCTACTTGCTTTAAGTCAAGCGGTGGCGTTTGCAAAAGTCCTAAACCGCTTGCTGCTCCTGCATATAGCGGAAATCCGTCTTTAAGAATTTGTGTATATCGTCCGTCAAGCCCCTGAATACGAATAGAAGCATTGGCAGATGTTGCGGAAGTTTGTTGCGTTTGTATGCCTGTGCTTTCGCTCAAAAGCATACGAATATCACCTGCTTTCATATTCGCTTTTTCCTCTAATTCTTCCCCTCCAATAAATTCCATTCTTGTCGGATTGTCCTTTATGGTTCTGGAACTTCGGGTAGATGAAATCACAATTTCGTCTAACTCGTCTGTTTCTGATTGCAGAAAAATTTCAATCGGGTCTGATGTAGCTAAAGGAAATTCAAACGTGTCTTTTCGTATTTCATAACCGATATAACGAAATTCAATTATTTGCTGTCCATCAGGAATGTCGGAAATTGTTACTAACCCGTTTAGGTCGGCTGTCCCTCCTTTGGTTGTGCCTTTCAATAAAGCTTTTGCTCCGATTAGCGTTTCTTTGGTGTCGCTGTCTTTTATGACGGCTTTGAATATGTTCTGTCCGAACACAGTATTTATGTTGAATGCTACGCATAGTAGCAAAATGATTTTGATTTTCATTTTTTGAATTATTGATAATGTTTGTAAAATGATGATTGGCGGTGCGAAGCACCGCCTTTAATAATTTGTGCCGAAGGCACTAAACATTATACAATCTTAGGCGGTTGCCAGATGGATGAGAAAAATTCAGACGTTGTATTTTCCTTGTAAATAGAAACTTTTTTGTCTGAATAAGTGAGGATAGAGTGTATTGAAAATTTTGCTATTGGAAAAGTAAAACCCAAACAGGTATTGCAACTCATAAATGGTGAACAACAATCGCTACAATCTTTGTCACTTTGATTGTCTTGTGATTGTTCGGTTGTTTGCTCCTGAAAACAATTGTCCTCCACCAAGTTTGGTGCTGCTGTCAGCAACAAAACATAAAGGGCTAATATGAAGGAGAAATATTTCACGGTGCAAAGTTAGTATAATTCATTATTTGATTATCCAATCGTCATTATCATTTTCATTAACAGTTATTTTACTGATAACAGCGTTTGCTCCTGAGTCTGTGTAAGTTCCATACCCATTGACAAATACGCCTTTAGCTCCGTCTTTCTGATTTGTCATTGCGTATAAAATAGCTTCGTCTTCCAAGTCGTTTTGTCCTGTAAAACGATATATTTTGTCAATAACGATGTCGTTCAAATCAACTTTTTCGCCTCCTTTTTTGTAAGATATGTTTTCTTCCAACAAGTTAAAGTCTTCTGTATAACCACGTTGTCTTAGTATTTCTATTACTTCTGATAATGTTTTCTCTGTTGATAGCATAGTGTTCTCTTTATAGATGTTTATAAATGCAAAGTTAAAAAAGCGTTGGGAAAAATGGCTCTTTGGATTTTGCCGAAGCGTGGGCTTTTGTGTGTCGGGGCAAAAGCCAATGTGCCATTGTGCGGTGGCAAAAAATTGAATAAAAAAATGTGCGGTGGGAAAAAGAAAAAATACAGAAGGGTCGGCAAGGTGTGTCGGCTTAGTTCTTGTCCGTTTGTAATATGGTCTGTATGTCTTTGTTTATCTGTCAAAATGGTTTACGCTTCTCTTGTTTGTTTGACCGTTACTGTCAGGGTTGCACGGTCTTTTTACGCTTGCTGCTAACGTTTCTCAGCTATACGTAGGCAGGGATTATAACCACTAAACTTCCTACGAAGAACTGAACTTTAGATTTACCACTTTCCTGTCCTACGAAGCACGAAACCCCTGCTTGCGTGTAGGTGATGTGTGTGCTCTGCATGGGCAGAAGCACACGCTTGTGAAAGCTATCATAAAAATTCAAAAATACAAATATATTTTATGATTTCCAACCAAGCGTGTGTGATTTTTCCAGAGGGTGTAAGTCCCTTAATCGCAAGGGTAACGCCTTGAAGATTTAGCAAGTTGCAAGGTTGTTGAGT
>JAQVCM010000035.1 GCA_028689775.1 Crocinitomicaceae bacterium | reverse complement strand
GTGCTCGCTTGAGTCACAAATCATTTGCAGAAATGAGCCAAGAATCGGAAAGAAACTTTGAGGATCATTCACGCCACAAAGACAGTTTCAAAAAACAAGCTGTAAGCATAACTGAACACATTGTTTCCGAAGAATTCGATGCACCATTGCCTTACTTAATGGAAGTAAAAGTCAATAAACGAGGCAAAAAACACCAAGAAAAACAAGCCGATAAACGACACGAACAAATCCGTTCAAACCGTCACGCTGTAAAAATAGACAACGACGATGACGATACGGATTTTGATGCCAGTGAAGCGGTTTTAAGAAATATGTAAAGGTGCTGTAAAGCATGATTTAGATGCTGTTTTTATTAATTGTAACTATGGAAAGTCAACAAAAAACACAAATCGCAGAATTGATTAAGCTTGAAAAAAGTAGGCTTGGTTCTTTTGCTGCTGTTGCCAAGAAATGTAAAGTTTCAGAAGCAACCATTTCATTAATGCGCAACCTAAATGGTGATCAACTGACAGAAAGTCTCTGGCTTCAAGTTGCTAACTCTTTAGGATATAAGTCGGATAATTGGAACATCGCTCGCACAACGAGAGATTATTTGTACGTGAATCAACTTTGCGCGAACGCAAAGGAAAAATCCATGTTTGTAATGATTTCAGAAGTCGCAGGAAGTGGCAAAACAACGGGTTTAGAACAATTCTGTATCGAAAATGCAGCGCAAGCTTCATATTACATCAAAGCGCGCGAATGGTCAGCCAAAGTGTTCATGCAACGACTTTTGGATATGCTAGGAGTTGGAGAACCGAGAGGCTACCACACAGCGGATGAATTAATCGATGTAATGGTTGCCAATTTAACCCCAAAACGCAACCTGAAACCGATTATTTGCATTGATGAAACGGATAAATTGAAGCCCGCAGCCAAACGCATTTTGATTTATTTATTCAATGAATTTGAAGATCAAATCAGCTTGGTCATTGCAGGAACTGAAAATTTGAAAAAAGAGATTGAAGCAGGCGTGAAATATGCCAAAAAAGGATACGATGAAATCGAATCTCGTTTCGGCCGTGTGTACATCCCAATGATAGGATCAAACAAAAAAGATGTGTTCGCCATTTGTGAAGCAAACGGAATAAAAGACAACTTCATCAAGGGTGAAATTTGGAAAGAAGTGGGTACAAAATACAAAGAGAAAACCGACGGAAGATCAGAGTTGGTATGTAGTGATTTGCGCCGCTTGAAAAAGATAATTCAACGTGAACAAATCCGCAAATAAGCACCATTTAAACCCCGATAAAATGAAAAAACAATCCCAATTTCTCAAAAAAAGACTTCAACACCTTGCTAATAAAGAGCAAGTAAAAGAAGCATTCAATTGGACTGAACTGGAATACAATACTTTTCAGTATGAATTAGGTTACGCTTTCTTAAACTTCATTTTCCCTTCCGATGATCCGATGTATCAACCTTATGTGAAGTTGTATGAACAGGACCGTTTGTATTGGCGCTGGTGGATTGCAGAATGGAATGTGTGGCAAAACACAACGCTCGCAATTGTCAACAATCGAAAAATGAGCATGGAGTTTTTCAAAGAAGACATGCACATGATGCTAGAAGCTGATTTTATTCATGCCAGCTTTCAAAATCATTACTTGAAATACCTCCAATTTGAATTGAATGAAAGTCGCTCCAAATCGAGCAAAAAAGAAGTAAAAAAAGCCCTAAAAGTGGCATAAATCAAATAAAAATGAAAACAGAAAAACAAACAGCAGCACAACGAGTGGAAGAACTCAAAAAACAGCTCAAGGAAGCTGAAGCAGCAACGAAAAACAACCGTTTGGCTTACAAGGAACTTGTCAATGAAACCGTTCCGAGCCTTGTTACGGATTTGATTCAAATCTCAAATTCAATGTCTGAAATGAAAGCAACGATTTTCAATTCTTTCAAAGACATTATGTTATTGAAAGCAGAAGCTTTTGGTGTAACAGAGGATCAAGCAACACATACATTTACTTCGAGTTGTGGCAAAACCATCATCATCGGCTTTAGAACTATTGACGGCTGGGACGACACGCATTCCGCTGGTGTAGCGAAAGTAAATCGTGAACTGGAGAAAATGGCGCAAGACGAAAATTCAACACGCCTTGTAAAAATGATTCAGAAACTTTTAAAACGAGATGATAAAGGAAATCTAAAGTTATCCCGTGTTATTGAAGTGCGAAAAAATGCGGAAGAACTTGGAAACGCTGAACTAATTGATGCAGTAAACATCATCATGGAAGCGCACAGACCAATGCAATCAAGCTGGTTTGTTGAATGCTATTACAAAGGTGAAAATGGAGCAAAAATAAGCGTTCCCTTGTCCATTTCATCCGTTGATTTCCCTGCCGATTACACCTTCGATTTTTTTAACTCAAATCCCCAATAAAATGGCAAACTGGTTCAAAAAAATAAGCGACAAAATCAAATCGTGGAATGCAAAACCATCAAATAGCGGAATTACGCCATTAATTGGGAAGGTTAGATCACGAATTATCCGCCCAAAAATGAGCTATTACAAAGCTTCCTGCCTGTTGAAATACAACGGAAATACAACTAAAACATTTGATAGCACCATCAAAGCATATTCAAGAGCGCAAGCAGTTGAATTGATTGAAAAAGGCTACAAAGTAGAAGTTGAAAGTGTACATCAAGTAAAAAATAAATCTAAAAATAAGTAGTATGAATCAATGGTTTATCGTTAAAGTAAAATACGTAAAACAACTAGAAGATGGTAGTTTTAAAAGATTGACAGAGTCATATCTTGTTGCTGCTATGACTTTCACGGATGCTGAAGCACGCATTTACGAAGAATTAGGTACAATAATCCGAGGTGAATTTCATGTGTTAAACATTGCACGAGCTGATTTTCACGACATCTTCCACTTTGAAGACAGCGATGTATGGTACAAGTGTAAAGTAAGTTACTCAAGTCAATGTGAAGATTCGGATAGAGCAAAAAAAGTTACACAAAATTTCTTGTTATCAGCAGGTAGTGTTGATGAAGCATTCACTCGAATCAAGGAAAGTCTCTCCACTTTAATGGTCGATTTCGAAGTACCATCCATAAGTGTATCAAATATCGTTGACATTTTCCCATATCAAGAAAACTAACCCAACTTGGAGCAGTGGCACAGATCGTTTCTGTGCTTGGGTTCAAACATTAAAATCAACGCAAATGCCAAATCCGTTTTATACCCCAAATCAAAAGCAAAAAGCGATCGGAATAAGTACGAAAAGTATCATCTTATTCGCTGTGCTTTTATTTATCAAGCTTGTTCCAACCTCTCCGTGTGCATCGTGGAGTTGGTGGATCATCACCCTTCCAATTACTCTCCCAATCGCAATTTTAGTATTTGTGGTTTTTGGAATTTTACTACTGAAGGTAGTTGAAGGTTTTCTTAATAGTTTATAAATATCTAGCTATGACCGAAAAATTAATTCAAAGATTTCAAGCTTTAAAACTAGAACATGAGCTACCGAATCAGAATTGTGGAGAATATAATCAAGGCTTTGTTAAAGCAATGAATATAGCAATCAACACAGTAAAAAAGGAAAGTGAAAACACTTATCCAGTAATTCAATATATCAATAACGAAGAAGGAGATTAATATGGCGAAAATACCAAAAACATATAAGGTAACGGCTAAAATATCAGCAGGACCAGGTTATAAGCCTTTATTCAGAAGAGGTATTTGTATTGCTAATAATGAATTAGAAGTTAAAAAATTTATCGAAGGAAATACAGGGAATTGGGTTGAAACAGAATTAGATATTATTGTTTCAGTAACAAAAATAGAAAGAATACCAACTCAATTTATATGTAGTACAGTAAACAAGTAATAATTAATAAAAAGTAAACTATGGAAGGTTTCAAAAAGTACACACCAGAGACGTGTGTTAGCACAAGAAAAGGAGAACTAAGAATCTCTTTCTCCAGCAAATCTGGAGGCATTTTCTTTAACAGAACAGTTGTTGAGAAAATGAAATTAACTGAAGGACAAAAAGTAACACTTTTCCAATCTGAAAAAGACGAAAGAGAATGGTTTGTTGCTGTTACTTCAGATGGTTTCGCTCTTAGAACCAAAGACGAAAAATCTTTACAAACACAAAATACAGCTGTGTGTAAAGAGATTCTAAGAATCGCAAAAGTGGAAGCACCAAGCACTTCTTTGTTGATTGGTGTTCCATCTGTAATTGATGGTTTAGAGATGTATCCAATCATTTTGGCTTCTGCCAAAAATAAAGCACAGTAAGATGAAGTTTTTTGTCAAAGTAACTCAAACGTATGCTACCAAAAACAAACTGGAAGCAGAAATCAGTAAGATGATGAACAGGATTGATTCAACCTTACTGGATAAAAAAAGGCTGAGCACATTTATTTCTGAAATCCGAAATGAAATAAGTCTTTTAAACATGAAACACCCTCGTTGTTCTGAAAAAGAATTGATTCATTGGACAACCACAAATGCAGAATGTTACAGAGTGGAAAACGTTGGTTCTTTCACAGCTTATCAAGTTCAACAGGAAGCATAATTGCGCAAATGGTTTGCCCGGGTTCGATTCCCGGTGCGCAACAAGAAAAATTCAATATGAGAAAATTAACCTTAGTAAAAGTAACATTTGAAGCACTTGGAAAAGAGCATGTTCGCTATACAGAAACCTTGGACTTTGAGGGTATTATTTCTGAAGTTTCGAAGCTTGCACCAACAGCTGTTGTTACGAACATTTGCACGGATATATGTGAAGCTTCCGTACTCAAAACACAAGGAATGAATGAAGTTATTGAGTGGAACAAAGCACTTGAAAAACGATTCATCGATTCTGAAGCTATAAAATAACAAATCATGAATAAATACAGCACTTACTTCGCTCTGGAGAAAAACATGAAACTAAGCGGTCAAAAAACGAACCGTCACGAGTTAATTTCTGCATTCACAAACCACAGAAAACATAGTTTAAGTGATTTGACTGATTGGGAATATAAAGAGTTTGTAAACTGGTTAAAAAGAACCTTTCCAGCGGCAAATTCTAACAAAAACAGCGAAAAAAAGCAAGCTCCTGTAGTGAGTGAAGCTGAAGCAAAGGAGGCAGATCGAAAAAACAAAATGCGCCGTAAAATCATCCATATTTTTCACAAAATGGATTACAAAAAGCCTGATGGATCAGCAGATATGCAACACATCAACTCCTGGGCAATCAACTACGGCCACGCACATAAGAATTTGAACGATTACACGTACAATGAACTGTGTGTTTTGGTTACGCAAGCAGAAAAATTATACAATTCTTTTATCAAAACAGTATGAGTAAAAAAGATAAAAAAACACTAGCAAATCGGTATATTTCAGTTTGCGGAACAATTCAAATTTCTTATGTATTAGGTAAAATCCAATACATTCAACGATTAAAGTCTGATGTATTGGCATGGGATGCACTTCGTCACGAACTTGAGTTTTATGAAACGGATATTAACGCTAAATTCTGGTCAAAATGCTAACAGAATATACGGTTCATATCGATTCAAATGATCATAAAGCAGACTTCAAATTGAAGTATAAAGCGGGTAAATTCCATTCGTTGGAGTTGCTTCGTGGTAAGATCAATCAAAAGCAACACGCAGGTTTATTTGTGCTTTGCCCGCAAATGGAAGCTGAAATCGCTACAATAGAAATCGAACTTGCAGGACGAGTTACTTGGGTGAAAAAAGACAAATCGATAAATCTTACAGCTTTATTTGTTGCGATCTATGCAAGTTGGTACAACGAAAAGTTTGATTTATTGCCTCAAATTCGTCCAATGGATGCAGCAGCTGCTAAAAAAATAGCAAGCATAATTCTAAAACAAGCAGTAACTGACAACGAAGCCTGTGCTGTTTGGGAATCGATATTAAACAGTTGGCACAAGTTGGATGCGTGGTACCAGAACCAAACGGATCTAGTTCAGATTAACAAGAATATCAATTACATCTTAAAAACACTCAAACATGGAAAATTTACCGAGCAAGGAGCACGCAAAGCCGATGCTGTTTCAGCTGATTTCAGAGCAAAGTTCAAAGCTTGAGATCATACGTGCATTTTCGCACCTGACTCTTAGAAAGATACTGGAAACATCTACTCCAACATCCATTGGTGAGTTGCGCAAGATTCACGGCATTGAAAAAACAGAAGCCGCCATCGGAGTTTTAGTTTCTGATTTGAACTCTAGTTTTGAAGGAACTTTAACGGAAGATAACATACTTGAACTAATCGCTGAATGTACTTCAGGTTTTTTATTAAATCTGCCTTTAGAAGCCATTTATGTCGCCTTTCGAGAGTTGAAAACAAGCGATATCAAATACAAATTGACATTTAACCAGGTACTCCGAAAAATAAATAAAACATGGAACGAATACAGCGATGTAGCGCAGGAAATTAACTTAAATAAACACCTCCAAACAAAGTATTATGATCCTAGAATGGAGGAAAACGAAGTAAATAAACAGGCTTACAAAATGGCAAAAAATTGGAATTTAAACCGACAAGAATATGAGCAAGGCAACAAAAAACACTAGAAGATACTATTTGCACCGGCAACTGCGAAAAAACGAAAGTAAACTGCGTTTAGATGCTCGCAACAAAACGATTTTTATTCCTTCAGGAGAATCTTTTGAAAGCAAATACCCACAATTATTAATGGATCTATCCTACACCGTTCAATATTTTATTTTATGACAAAAAACAAGTTGCTTTTAATCATCAGAATGCAAGAGATAGATTTATTCTTCACCGAAAAAGGCTTCTCTCGAGACTGGCTTCACCAGCAAGTAATTTTTCCTTCATTTTTTGTTTCAAAAAGATCGTACGCTCGATTTTTAACAATTAACGCCAAAAAGCAACTGCGAGAAATTTACGGATTGGATTGGGAAAAGGAATTGAAAAAATACAAAGCAGTCAATTACATGTTCATCATGGAACAATTGGAAGGAATTGATTTGCTGGAAATACCCGATTATTTATTAATGCTTCAGAAAGGAGCGAAACGCTAAAA
>JAQVCM010000012.1 GCA_028689775.1 Crocinitomicaceae bacterium | reverse complement strand
TTTTTGACACTGTCTACCAGGTCTTTGGAAAATTGTTCAAAATCGAATTTTTCTTTCATAATTGTCAAAATTTACTCCTTTTTCTTGAAAAAATAAAATTTTGACACAGTTTAATGAACATACTCATTAATTCCCAGGAAGACCTTGAAAAGGTTTAATATTCTTCAAAATCCCTGCACCTTTAATCCAAAAATTGATCAAAGCAATCAGTGTATAAATAGTATACATAATACATATAGAAATCAAATAACCATATCTAAAGTGTTCCATTCTAAATAGGAAATATAAAATCAGGTGTACAACGAGACCGATTAACATCAATAAAGGTGTTACATATTTCAACCGCTTTAGTTTTTTGGATAATAGCATTACACTATCTTTTGATATTTTCTTATTTTTTAAAAGTGCTAATGTTTTAAGATTTTTCGATTGTAAAATGCCTACAATCGTAAGATATATTGGGGCAGTTGCAAAGAGCAATATTGATTCTATTTCTTCATGTAAAAAAACATATTCCATCTTAAATTATTTCTAATATCTAAATATTTTAGCAACCGGTGCGATACAGTCAAAAGTAGCGAAAAAAAATTCTGAAACTAAAAAATTAAAAAACAATTCAATTTAAAGAATAAGCACATCAATACAATTCACAAACCAAGGCGAACGCGATACTTCATAGTTCTAGTTGAATAACTAAATGTTTTATCAGGAAAATCATTTCCCGACATCGATTGCAACTTTAAAAACTCTTCTTTTGTTGGGAAAACGTAATTTTTCCAATTTGAATCACTTGTAGATTTGCTGATGGGATATTTCCAATTGTAAAATGCAATGGCTTGTTTATAATTTAAAAGTTTTGAAAAATTTTCTACTGAGTCAGCTGATTTAATTGGCAAGATTTCAACTTTTGAAGTATCGATCTGAAACCAACGTTGATAACGAGGTGAGTGCAACTTACGGTCAGATTTCTTGAAAATAGAATTTTTTAAATCAAGAGTTCGATAGCAATACATCAAAGAACCTCGATGCTGTGACTCCATTTTTATTAAAATCTCTTTTATTTCTGGATCTTCCGTATGTATTTTAGTTTTATAATCTAAATTAAACAACATTCTGTTTACAACCTTATCAACAGGCTCAAAATCAACATACTCTAATCCGTTTTCATCAAAATACTCTTGTGGATGACGAATAAATTTGTTAGACTTTTTAAGATCACGTAATTCAAAGAACAATGTTTCTCTGACAAGCGAGTCATTTGTGTATTTGACAAATTTTTCATACTCCGTTTTTTGAATATTCCATTGACTGTATAGCTCTTCTCCTTTAACAACAAACTGAAAGGTATCAACTTGAAATAAAGGGATAATTTCTAATTGACCATCGATTTTCATTTTTTTTAGTTCGACATTCATTTTTTTAAATTTCCAATCTAGATATGCTTCGTATTGATTTTCAGTTAAATTATAAGGAGCCTTATCTTTAAATAAAATCGGTAAAACTTGCGCAAGAACATCTGGAATATCATGTTTTACATTCGATAAATCAGCTAATATCCAATGATTGTGAAAGATTGGATATGCCGTTTTTGAAATTAAAGTATCAGAATATTTGAATGTCTTTTTACTATTTGTCTCATAATAAACATTTCTATCATCAAAAGAAATTATGGTGTTGAACAAAGGGTTTAAATCTCTCGGTATTCGCATAAAATGCAGTAAAGGAACATGGGAATAAGCTGTATATAAATTCTTAACATTTCTCTTCAAAGGATACAAAGAGCGGTTGAATTCTCTATCGTACGGTTCAACTTTTGACTTTTTATAGGATCTCAAATACAACAAAGTCTTTTCATCGTCATCCCTTGAAAAAAAAACAGTCTCTATTGCAACCGAATCTCTTACATCACTCTGGAATTTTTCAAAGTCTGATATACTGACTGGATTAATAGTTTCAAATGTAATTTCGTTCTCACTTTTTTGAAAAATCATTTCCTTATCAAGGAGTTTTTGAAGCTTCTTGACGTCATAATCTTGTGCAACTAAGTTTTTAGAAAAGAGAATGGTAGCAAGTAGAAGCATTTTTAATGTAGGACTCATTTTGATTGTTTGGTTGTAGCTAAAGTAGTGATTTTTATTTTCTAATGATGAGATTTGCTAATGGCTTATGATTCTTTACCATTTTTTCATTAAACATTCATGGTAATCGGGTTTTAATTCCGGAATTCCACATGTTTTATTTTCTGAAATAATCCATTTTACTGGTATTTCAAATAATCCAATTCTGCATATAGGTTGATTAACGTGATAAAGAAACAAGGTGTCATTTTCAACTTTCCATTTACCCGTTTGCTTAATTTTTTCGGCAACTTGTGCTGTAGAAGTAAACTTGAAAGTTTGATTTTTTCTTAATTTTAAGATTGTTGAAGAGGGCATATTTGGATTGGAGATGTATTTTCCAGTTGTTTGGCCATATGTCAAATGACTTAGAAATATAATGATTATAATGAGAATTTTGTTCATGTTTTTATTGTCAATATACTTATTAGGCAAATTTTTAGCTAATTGGTTCGACAGTGCCGAACCAAATTTTAAGTGCTGCATTATCAATTCTTAAAAAACACTTCATTTTCTTTAAATTACCATTCGAACTAGTGCAATTTTTACACTAGTTGAAACTTCTTCAAACTCAACTACTTTAAAACTGTTTTTTATATGTCGATTAATTACCGCACTACCTATGCCAAATAATTCAGCATCTTGAAGTTCAGTCGCCCAAACAGTATCATTTTGTAAATCCAAAATAACCTGAAATTCAGTATTGCCACTTTCTGGCGTAAAAGCAATTAATTCACTGTTTTTTAATGCTGGATTCAAGTCATAAATGCAACTTTATCATTAAACAATAACTCTTCCATTACAAATATAGGATTTTTACATTCCAATCAATCTAACGAATATACGAATATGTCTGATATCTATCCACTAGCCTTGTTTCAATTAATCACTTCAAATTCTAATAATTTCATAGCGGTCGAATACTTACATCCATAAACATATCAGTTCCAACAAAAATCATCAAACCCAATCCCAAAAACACCTTTGTGTCCTTTGTGCCTTCCTCCACGCCCTCCGTGGTTAATTAACACGCAATCCTGAAAAAATCAACCACAAAAAAAACGGATAAAAATTCAATTTCTACCCGTTTCCCATATCAATTATCGTAAAGTTCAGTTCTACCTACTCCCCATCATAATCCTCACTCCTATCCAACAACAAAAAAGCATGCACAAATTCCTCCGGCAAAGGACCCAATTTCCGAATCTTCAAATCCATCCAAGCGCCATCCACTTCAATGATTGCAGAAAGTTCGCCATCTTGTCTGTACAATTCGTGTCTCAAGGACCAGCGACTTCCATTTTTCTGAGATTTTGTCATGTAGGTAAGAATGTGAATCTTTTGTGTTCCACGGATTTCTTTCAAGTATTTCAATTCCTCTCTAAATAAGATTGGACCAATTAAGTGTTTTGCCATGGTCTTCATGTCAAATCCCATGTTTTCTAAAATTTCTACACGGGCTTGTGCGGCGAAATCAGCGTATGCAGAGTGACGTAAATGCTGGTTGGCGTCCATTTGTGCCCACATGACCTTGGATTCGTATCGATTGTTCATTGTTTGGTGTCTTTTTGTTTATAGGGGTAAATTTAGGGATTATTGTTATGCGCACCTAGTATTTTATCGTTAAAATTATTTTTAAGTTGCGCTTCGATGAAGATGCTTTTAAAATATTAGATTATCTTACTTTCTTTTTTTTTGGATCAAAAAAAGAAACAAAAACACCGCGCAGCAGCATCGCAGATAATCAAGTCTACGTGATTGAACTCGCTTTCGTAAAAACTACAGCATTTTTTCGACTTCTGAAAAGTGACTCATTTCGATGAGCTTTCGCTATCTCAATCGTTGACACTTTGCAGTGCGCCGAAAAAACCGTTCACTCACTAGGACAATCCTTTCTCACGAATAAGATTTTAATTGAATTTTTAATTTTTGAATTCGGTTTTATAAATGAAATTAGAATCATTAAAAAATGGAATTCATTAAAAAAGGCAGAGTTGTCGCTCTGCCTTTCTATATCTTTTATTCGATTCTATTTCTTTACCAAGGGATAAATCAAATTTTCCAATCCGTTTACCTTGATTTCTAGCATCTGTTCCAATTGTTTTCCAATTTTTCCAGCGGGAAATCCTTTGCCTCGGTACCAAACCAAATAGGGTTCGGGGAGTTCGATTAGCAATTTGCCTTTGAACTTTCCGAAATAGATTCGGGTATTGGCCAATTCTACCAATTCATTTCTGGCTTCTTCGATGTTCAAAATCTAGTTTTTTGCTGGAATTAATGTCAGAACTTCCAACAAATATTTCCAGAATTTCTGAACAGATGAAATCTGAACTTTCTCGTCTGGTGAATGTGCTGCACGAATGTTTGGTCCGAAGGAAATCATGTCCATTTGTGGGAAATGTTTTCCTAAAATTCCACACTCCAATCCTGCGTGACACGCTTTGATTTGCGGTTCTTCTTTGAAATTCTTGCGGTATAATTCCGCCATGATGTTCAAAATTGCTGAATCTGTATTTGGTTTCCAACCTGGATAATCGCCACCTTGTACAACCGCTGCTCCCATGTTTTCAAAAGCGGCACGAACGGAGTTTGCTACGTCGTCTTTGGTGCTTTCTACACTCGAACGTTGTAACGATTGCGTGATGAATTCTCCGTCTTTCAAAATTACTCTTGCTAAACTGGAAGAAGTTTCAACCAAATCTTCCATGTCTGGACTCATTCTAAAAACTCCGTTTGGAACGGCGTACAATGCGTTCACGATTTTCTTGGTATCTTCTGGACTTGCTACTTTCGCAGGAAGTTCCGTTGTTTTGAATTCAATGATCAATCCTTTCTCAACTGTTTCCAATTCTGTTTTTAAAACGGAACTAAAAGCTGTCATGTTGGTTTCAAATTGTTTTTTATCCGCTTGCGGAACAACCAAAACAGCGGTTGATTCTCGTGGAATGGCATTTCTCAAACTTCCACCGTCGATGGAATGAACTCGGATATCCATCAACGACAAGGCGTTGTAGATAACTCTGTTCATCAATTTGTTCGCATTTCCACGACCAGTATCGATATCCATTCCGGAGTGACCGCCCAACAAACCTTTGATTTTTACCTCGTATGCAACTGCATCCTTTTCAGTGTCAACTTGTTTGTAATTGTAAGAAGTATTGGTGTCAATTCCACCAGCACAACCGATGGACAATTCGTCGTCGTCTTCGGTATCTAAGTTTAATAAAATCGTTCCTTCAAAATTCTTTGGGTCAATTTGAATCGCGCCGGTCATTCCCGTTTCTTCGTCGATGGTAAACATCGCTTCCAAGGCTGGATGTGGAATGTCTTTCGAAGCGAAAACCGCCATGATTGCAGCTACTCCAATTCCATTGTCAGCGCCCAAAGTGGTTCCGTTTGCTTTTACCCAATCACCATCGATGAGCATATCGATTCCTTGCGTGTCGAAATCAAAAACGGTGTCGTTGTTTTTTTGGTGAACCATGTCTAAATGCGATTGCATTACCACCGTTTGACGGTCTTCCATTCCAGCCGTAGCCGGTTTTTTAATCACTACGTTTCCGATGTGATCTTGGATGGTTTCTAATCCTAAAGATTTACCAAAATTCAGCATGAATTCGATCACTCTTTCTTCTTTTTTAGAAGGTCTTGGAACTGCATTCAAATCTGCAAAATGATTCCAAAGTGCTTTTGGTTCTAAATTTCTAATTGACATAATTCTATTTTTAAAATTCTACTTTTCTTTCTTAAAATCTACAATTCGTTCGATGTATAGATCTTCAACTTTTTGTCTTGCCCAAGGCGTTTTTCTCAAAAAAGTTAAACTCGATTTCACACTTGGATCACTTTTGAAACAGTTGATCGGAATCAAATATCCCAAATTCTCCCAGCCCAACTCTTGCTGTAACTCGGTCACAATTTGCTCCAATTTTATTCCGTGTAAAGGATTGTTAGCTTGCATGATTCTTTGCTTTTACAATTCGATAATTTCTAATTCCTTAAACCGAAAAAAGGAGTATTCTATGGATTATTATATCCCGCGACGATAAGCTTCGAGAAAAATTATCCTCCCAGAAACATAGATTATTCTACTTTCTTTTTTTTGCTTGATCAAAAAGAAGAAACAAAAAAAAATCAAGTCTTCGTTATTGAATTTTCTTCCGTAAACTCCAGAATTTTTGATTCTTCTAAAAAGTGACTCATATCGATGAGCTATCGCTATCTCAATCGTTCACACTTTTTAGCGCGTCTCAAAAACCATCCACTAACTAGGACGAAAATCTCTTCAACTAAGATTTACTAGAATCTCAATTTTTTGGTTTCAGCTTCCAAATTGAAATTCAATAAATAATAAATCCTATTTTAAAGTGCAGTGATATTCATCTCAGCACCGCAAAATAATTTGAACCGATATTCCACCTCCTTCTTTCGTTCATAATTCATCACGCCCGGCTTATTTACCGTGACATTGTTTGTATTTTTTACCGCTACCACAAGGGCAAGCGTCATTTCTGTTGATTTTTGGATCTGCAATCACCGGTTTTTGCTTCGGTTGTTCTGGCATCGAATTTTGAATTGCTTCTTGATATCCATCTGCTCCAGAATTGCTTTGCGTTGAAGTGCTTGTACTTCTTCCCAATTGCGCTTGATCGTAACTGTTTTGGCTGGTTACTTCCTTGTTTGTACTTTTGATTTCTTCCTCCAATGCAGGAATATTCATTTTGACAAGTGTTTCAACCGTTTCCAAATTCAATCTTCCCAACATCGATTTAAACAATTCGAAAGACTCTAATTTGTAAACAATCAATGGATCTTTTTGTTCGTAAACCGCTTGTTGAACTGAAGTTCTCAAGTCATCCATTTCACGTAAATGTTCTTTCCACTCATCGTCGATCAATGCCAAGGTAATGTTACGCTCATACGCTTTCGTCAACGCTTTTCCTTCTGATTTGTATGCTTCTTCCAAGCTCACAACCATTTCCATTTCTTTTCTTCCGTCAGAAAGTGGGAATACGATATTTTTGAACGTATTTCCAGGAGTTTCCATTACAAATTTCACTTGTGGGAACGCTCTTTCAGAAATTTTCACGTTTTTACGGTTGTAGTGTTCTTGCACTGCATCGTAAACGCGAGATGAAATTTCAGCTTTGTCCAAGGTTGCAAATTCTGGTTGTGTAACCGGAGATTCGATTCCCAATACGCGGTACATTTCCAAGGTAAACGTTTCGTAATCGCTTGCATTTGGGAAGTTGAATACGATTGAATCTGCAACATCGTAGAACATGTTTGCAATGTCTAATCCCAAACGGTCTCCGAATAATGCGTTCTTACGTTTTTTGTAAATCGCTTTACGTTGTAAGTTCATCACATCATCGTATTCCAACAAACGCTTACGCATTCCGAAGTTGTTCTCCTCTACTTTGCGTTGTGCTCTTTCGATGGATTTAGAAACCATGGAGTGTGTAATCACTTCTCCTTCTTTCAATCCAAGACGGTCCATAATTTTAGCGATTCTTTCAGAACCAAATTTACGCATCAAATCATCTTCCAAAGAAACGAAGAATTGAGATGAACCTGGATCTCCTTGACGACCAGCACGACCTCTTAACTGTCTGTCGACACGTCTAGAATCATGTCTTTCCGTTCCTAAAATTGCCAAACCACCCGCTTCTTTCACGCCTTCGCCTAACTTGATATCCGTTCCACGACCAGCCATGTTGGTTGCAATCGTTACTGCTCCAGCTTTACCAGCACCAGCAACAATTTCAGCTTCTTTTTGGTGGTATTTTGCATTCAATACCTCGTGTGTAATTCCTCTCATTTTAAGCATTCTACTTAAAAATTCCGAAATCTCAACGGTTGTTGTACCAACTAAAACTGGTCTTCCAGCTTCCACTAATTTTTGAATTTCGTCGATTACTGCTGAGAATTTCTCTCTTGCAGAACGGAAAACCATGTCGTTATCATCATTTCTAGAAATTGGTCTGTTGGTTGGAATTACAACTACATCCAATTTGTAAATATCCCAGAATTCTTTTGCTTCCGTTTCGGCTGTTCCGGTCATACCACATAATTTGTGGTACATTCTAAAGTAGTTTTGAAGTGTAATGGTTGCATACGTTTGTGTTGCAGCTTCTACTTCTACATTTTCTTTTGCTTCAATCGCTTGGTGTAATCCGTCAGAATATCTTCTTCCTTCCATGATACGACCCGTTTGCTCATCTACGATTTTCACTTTTCCGTCCATAATTACATATTCTACTTCTTTTTCAAAAAGTGTGTATGCTTTCAACAATTGGTTGATGGAGTGAATTCGTTCAGATTTAACGCTGAAATCACGGATAATCACGTCTTTTCTCTCTAACAATTCATCAGCTGATAAATTTTGTTTAGAAAGCGTAGCGATTTCTGTTCCGATATCTGGAATGATATAAAAATCACGATCTTCAGTTCCTGAAACCAAGTCAATTCCTTTTTCAGTTAATTCAATCGTATTATTTTTTTCGTCGATGACAAAGAAAAGTTCTTTATCAATCACTTTCATGTGCTTTCCTTGTTCAGCCATGTAGTGATTTTCCGTTTTCTGAAGCAAGGCTTTGATACCTGGTTCAGAAAGGAATTTAATCAAGGGTTTGTGTTTTGGCAAACCTCTGTGTGCTCTCAACAGGGCGATTGAACCTTCGTCCATCGCGTGTTTTGCATCTTTTTTAACTTCAATTACTTCTGCGTTGCTTCCCAACAATTTTTTAGCGTCAACCAATGCTTGATTGATGTACGCTCTTTGTGCTGCTACCAATCGCTCAATACGTGGTTTCAACTCGTAAAATTCGTGTTCATCTCCTTTTGGAGTTGGACCAGAAATAATCAATGGCGTTCTCGCATCATCAATTAAAACGGAATCGACCTCATCGACAATGGCGAAGTGGTGTTTTTGTTGAACCAAATCTTCGATGTTACTTGCCATGTTATCACGCAAGTAATCAAAACCGAATTCGTTGTTGGTTCCGAATGTGATGTCTGCTAAATAAGCTTGTTTACGTTCTGGTGAATTTGGTCTTGTATTGTCCAAACATTCTACCGTAAGTCCGTGAAATTGGTACAAAGGACCCATCCATTCGGAGTCACGTTTTGCCAAGTAATCATTCACCGTTACCAAGTGAACTCCTTTTCCTGAAAGTGCGTTTAAGTATACTGGAAGCGTTGCTACCAAGGTTTTACCTTCACCCGTTTGCATCTCTGCAATATTTCCTCTGTGCAAAACCGCTCCACCCATCAGCTGAACATCGTAGTGAACCATGCTCCATTTGATTGGCGTTCCGGCTGCTGTCCATTCGTTGTGCCAAATTGCGGTATCGCCATCGATGGTAATTCCATCTTTTTTAGTTGCTAAAACACGGTCAAAATCTTGTGCTGTAACTTCCAATTTTCCATTTTCAGCCCAGCGACGAGAAGTTTCTTTAACAACTGCGAATGCTTCTGGTAAGATTTCTTTCAAAACCTCTTCAATAACGGAATCAATTTCTTTGGTCAATTTATCAATTTCATCAAAAAGATCTTCTTTATCCAAAACAGAAATTTCATTTCCATCTGCTTTTTCTCTTAATTCAAGAATACGATCATCTAATGATTTTGTAGCTGCTTTAATTTTAGACTTAAATTCAGTTGTCTTAGATCTTAACTCATTGTCAGAAATGTTTCGCAATTTCTCTGAAAACTGGTTCGTTTGATCGATAATCGGCTGGTATTCTTTTCTATCTTGTGAGGATTTATCCCCAAAAATCTTTTTTAAAAGTTGATTAATCATTTTGCTTGTCTAAAATTATTAGCTCAAAAATAGTCAAAATTTGAAGCTATATGGATAAAAATTACATTTTATTGCTTGTCAGAAATTATTCCATTTTTCATATCCTGACAAAAAGTCTTTTCAGAACTCAAAAACGAGTTCATTTTGACAGTATTACAAACGACAGAATGACTTTTTCTGTGCTTTTTAAGGAGAATTAGGTATCTAAATAAATGAAAGAAATCAGGACTTGTATTCGAATTTGAGAATATATTTATATTTGCAACATGAAATTGGTTATTGTCCTGCTGGTACCGTTCTTATTAATAGGTAAAAACACGTTTTCGCAAACGCGAGAATGGGGAATTGAGGCCAGTCCAAAATTGGGTTACCTGATGGCACACCGCGGCATCATGGGACATTTATCCAAAGAACATGCAATTAGCGGAGAAATAACTTATTTCGTTCAAACGAACGGAACAAGGAGCTATCACAAAGCATATAATTATCCCAAATTTGGAGTTACGTTGTTTGGATCCACAACTGGAAACAAAGAAATATTAGGAAATTTGTATGGACTGTATTCTTTTGTTGATTTTCCGCTCGCGAAAGGAAAAAAACAAGAATTGGTGGGTAGACTGGGCGCTGGACTTTCGTATTTAACCAAAGTTTTTGATCAAGAATTAAATCCTAAAAATGTTGCCATCAGCACACATCTTAATGCGTTGATTTGTCTCGGACTCCGTTATAGATATTACATTGGAAGTTCTCACATCCTGCTCGGATTGGATATTTCGCATGCAAGTAACGCCTCCACCCGCGTTCCAAATCTGGGTCTCAATTTACCCTTCATCAGTTTGGGGTATGGTTACACTTTTAAGCGACAAGAAAAGATTGAGAATTTAGAAACATTTGAAGCGCGAAAATGGAAATTTTCAGCATTGGGAATCTTATCTGTGAAACAAATATTTCCAACAGGAGGAAAAAACTATCCTATATATGCGCTTTCTATCATTGGAAATAAAAAATTCACTCAAAAAGCAGGATTAGAATTGGCTTTAGATGTATTTTACAAAACCAGTATCAACGGTTATAAACCTCATATTCCAAAAACGCCACTTAGCATTCTTCAAGCAGGAGTTTATGCCGGCTATGTGTTGCCGCTCAATAAATTAGAGTTCATTGCGGGTATGGGTTTTTACTACTTGGATAAATACAATCCGGATGACAAACTGTATCACCGAGTTGGAATGCGCTATCATGTAAATGATCATTTATTAATTAACTTGAGTCTCAAAACACATTGGGCAAAAGCAGATTATACAGAATATGGAATTGGATATACGTTTTAACAACATGCTGAGAGTTTCGCTCGTCATCTTCCTGGTTTTTGCTATTTCTGCTTGCAAGAAGGCAGATCAAAGAAATTGCTTCAAAAGCATCGGTTCAGAAACAACAAAAACGATCGCACTTCCTGCTTTCGACAAACTACTTTTGAAGGAACACATTGAATATGTGCTCATCCAAGATTCTACCGATCAATTGGTGATTCGTGGAGGAGAAAACCTGGTGAACTTTATTCATTTTGAAATCGTTGAAGAAAATCGAATCAAGATAGAAAACAAGAATAAATGCAACTTTTTACGAAAATTAAACACCAAGATTATTGTTGAAATTCATTACACAGAAATCAATGACATTCACTTTGAAGGAACCGAAAGTTTGACCAATATTGGAACCATGGAAATTCGATATCTTTCTCTATTAATAAGAGATGGAGCAGGATCTGTCAAATTAAACATAGATACTCCGCTTACTTTTGCAGACATCTCTCACGGTTGGGGAGATTATACCTTTACTGGAAAAACAGAATATGCCGAAATTCGCGCTCGAAGCAATGGCTACTGCGATGTATTAGGTCTGGTAGTTCGAGACTCAATCTATACCTCCAACTCAACAGCAGGAACCATTAAAGTCAATGCGGACGGCATTCCCTTGCGAGGAGAAATCTTGACCAATGGAAAAACGATGTACCGCGGAACTCCGAGTTTAATTGATGTTAAAATTACTGGGACTGGGAAATTGGTGCATGAATAAAATGTGTACATCTGCTTCAGAACCTTGAAAATCAAGTAGATTTGATCGTATCAACATACAATTAAGGATTTAGAAAGGGTGTCAAACTAATTTGTCTGTTGCCTATCGTTTTTATCTGGTGTTAGTTCTATCTAAATTTTAAAATTACAATACTTGCCGATCATTAAACTTATATCCTTGGAATTGTGGGTATTTTTTCCTGTCTGATTGAAAACTGACTGTTATTAGTGGTTCATTTTTTAATTTTCGAGTTTGTAAACTACAATTTCATCTTTGGTCTTCTTTGTAAAATAAGTCGTAGAATGTTGGTCTGTTTTTGCATTGCAACTGTAATTTTTGACAAACTCAAAATTTCTGTTCCACAATAGCAGATGTTTCCCTCTGTCGTGCTCTGTAAGAAAGTAATCTCCATTTTCTAAAAAGAAAATATCCGTGATACCATTTCTTCTATTTTTTAAAAATGTTTCTTTTCCTAACTGAACTATTTCTATTTCAGCATCACTTCGATAGTTTTCAAAAAGAATAGATTCTATCGGTGGAATCAGTTCATTTCTTTCAAGTTTTGGCAAAGTCCAAGCTACATATTTACCGTGACCTGCTCCTCCCACTAAATATTGACTATCAGGCGAAAATTTTGCTTTTGTCATTCCAAAATTGTGATGTGTATCATTGTACATTATTTCCTTATAGTCTTTTATGTAAGTAGGATGCGCCCAAAGTGTTTCCTTCTTTCTGTTTTCTAAATTAAACAACTGAGATTTAACAGTATAGAAGAAGCAAACCAAATAGTTGAATTCAGTTGAAAATTCATGGTAAAAATTTCCTTTTGAATATTCAAATGAATTGATAACTTGTCCGTTGAAGTTTAAAATAAATAATTCCTTGTCTTTTTTCTGAGTAATAATCCATTGTTTTTCAGGAATAATTCTACCATAATGGCTTCTATACTCTTTATCCTCAAGGATTAATTCATTTTCTAAAATACCGTTTTTGTCATAAGTTAATAAACGATTTTCTATGAGAATCAAGTACTTTTCTTTTTCGATATCATAAGCCAAATCGTAGATGTTTGATTTTTGAAGTTTTTTCTTTTTTTCCTTAGGAAACTCTAATTCAATTAGTTCTGAATTGTTTCTAATGATAAAATTATTAACAAAAAATTCATTGGTATATTCAATCAATCCAGTTTTAAAAAATCCATATCGTTCAAATCCTTTTCGGGGCTGTATTTCTTTTTCAAAAAGAATATCTCCTTTTTCGTTCAAAACAATTATTGTTTTTGTTTCTAATAAGTTATCGGTAAGGATTAAAATATTTCCAAATTTATCAACGTGATGCGAAGGAATATCAAATTGTGAAACGTCTATTCTTAAAGATTCTGTGTATTTTGATTTTTCTGTAAAATCAAATTTTTCATTACAGCTTGATACTATTTTAATACTCCTTGAAAACGGATTTAAAAATTCCATATCAAGCAATCTTTTTGCTAGGTTAATTAAAAACTGAAGAGCTTTTATGTGATTACTTGCTTCTGCTTCAGAGACTTTAAGTTTCTCTTCGATTTCTAATACTTCCTCTGCATAATTTTTTTTAAAATACTCTTTTACCAACTCAACAGAAACATCTCCATACACTAAAAGTAAATAATGCCTTAAAGAATTGGGATGTTCCTTGGATTCAAACAAATTTGTGATATTCGATTTATCTTCTAAATTTTTGGTGATTTCAGGAAGTTTATTAGAAATAAACTGTTCAATTTCAAAAACATTTTCGTGATTTTTCTCATCAACTAATGCAACGGTTATGGCATTTTTAAAGACTCTGGATTTTGATGGTTCATAAAAATCTTCGTCTTTGAAGTCGTCAAACGTAAGTTGTATTCGTGCTTGAATGGATGAAGTGTTGTATAGACTTTGCAATTGTTTCTCTACATTTTCATGATACCATTTTTCATAGTCTGGAACCTCAATCTTTCCACTAACTTTAAAATATAAAAAAAGATCTTCGGTTTCGTCTATGTATTGAATTGGAAAATTTGACGGATATAAATGAATAATTTGATGAAATATTCCATCTTTCTTTATAAATAGACCTTTTGATTTAGAATACTTGTATCCTTGCTTTTCTAATACTTCGTTAAGCATGTTGGCTACTTTTTGATAAATCAGTTTTTTTATGGATTCAGTTTTAATCATTTGCAAAGTTTTATTTTCTATAATCCTATAGATCAAAATTTTAATTGTCAGCTTAATTTTTTCAGTTTGTCTAATTTTTGAAATATATTTTCTTCTAATTATATGTTTCCGGAGATTTAAAAATTCGAAAAATGACTATTATCTGAATTTTTCTTGTTTTCAAATATAGTGGATTTTTTTAAGTTGCAAGTATATACAGTTGGATTTCAACAACACAAAGTATTCCGCTAGGCGATTCAAAACATCCAATAAACTTTTCAACAGTCTGACGATTTTGAGTCCTCATTTTTGAAATATTACTATCTTTGAAAATCATCATTCTTCCATCCACACATGTACATTATATTTGATACTGAGACCACCGGACTTCCTAAAAACTGGAACTTAGATTACACACATACAGACAATTGGCCTCGCGTAATTCAAATTGCTTGGCAACTCCATGATGACATGGGTGACTTGGTTGAGGCGAAAGATTACCTCATCCGTCCCGAAGGTTTTGATATTCCGTTTGATGCAGAAAAGATACACGGAATTTCTACGGAATTGGCAACAGAAATGGGTGAGAATTTGGAAGATGTTCTCAACTTGTTTAAAGAAGCGCTCGGAAAAGCGAAATTTGTTGTTGGTCAAAATATCTCATTTGATAAAAATGTAATGGGTTCTGAGTTTCATCGTTTATCGATGGAAAACAATCTGCAGACCATGGATGTGTTGGATACCTGTACAGAAGTATCCGCAAGAACAATCGCATTCATTGAGTTCTACAAAAACGGCGATAATGGAAGAGTAAAAAAAGACCGTTACGACAAACCAATTCTGAAAGACGGAAGAGAAGAAATTGAAAGCATTTACTTTAAAGATTTTCCTTTAGATGAAGGTTTACTGGCAGTTCGTAAAATTGGAAATGAATGGACAGATGTTCCTGCTGATCAAAGAGATTATGTTATTGCTGCGATGCGAAGACACAAATTTCCAACGCTTTCAGAATTGCACCAAGCTTTATTTGAACAACCATTTGCGGAAGCGCACAATGCTACAGCCGATGTAGAAGCAACTACCCGTTGTTTCTTTGAGTTGATTCGAAACGAAGTTTTTACAACCATTGAATTACAGAAAGAGCAAGTTTACTTTGATGATTTCAAAACGAAATATCCTGGTAAAATTCAGCCAGTTGGATTAAAGCACACCAACTTAAAAGAAGCCAGTAAAGCGTTAAAGACTTCCGCAGAACCAGAAAAAATTGTTCAGAAAGAAGACTTGGAATATTTAAGTACGCTTCCATTTGCGCACTTGCACAACCACACGCAATATTCCATTTTGCAATCCACGATCAACATCAAGGATTTGGTGAACAAAACGGCAAAATTGGGTTTACCTGCAGTCGCATTGACCGATACCGGAAACATGATGGCGGCTTTTCACTTCGAAAAAGCGATTGGTGGTTACAACAAGGAAATTAAGAAACTTCGAAAGGAAGCAGAAGAAAAAGGAGAAACGTTTGAAGGAAATGAAATTCTTCCGATTATCGGTTGTGAATTCAACGTTTGTGTAGATCATACTGATAAAACTCAAAAAGACAACGGAGCACAAGTTGTCATTTTAGCCAAAAATAAAAAAGGATACGAAAACCTGATCAAGTTATCGTCCATCGCCTTTACGAAAGGAATGTACTACGTTCCTCGAATCGATAAAAAACTGATTGAACAATACAGAGGCGATTTAATCATTCTTTCTGGAAATTTGTACGGTGAAGTTTCCAGTTTGCTGTTGAACGTTGGTGAAAAACAAGCTGAAGATGCGATCATTTGGTGGAAAGAACAATTTGGCGAAGATTTTTATTTGGAAGTGATGCGCCACGAACAAGAAGATGAAGATCGCGTCAACGAAGCTTTGATTCGCCTTGGAAAAAAACACGACGTGAAATTGGTTGCGACCAACAACACGTATTACATTGATAAGAAAGATGCCGTTTCACACGACGTTCTACTTTGTGTTCGAGACAACGAATTAATCTCTACGCCAAAAGGCCGTGGACGAGGATTTAGATATGCTTTGCCAAACGAAGAGTACTATTACAAATCTGCAGATGAAATGCGACATTTGTTTGCTGACTTACCAGAAGCAATTGAGTCCATCTCTGAGATTATTGGTAAAATTGAACATTATCCGCTTGCGCGCGAAGTATTGCTTCCTGCGTTTGACATTCCAGCTGAATTTCAAGATCCAGAAGATTTAGTGGACAAAGGCAAACGTGGTGAAAACAATTACCTAAGACATTTAACATACAAAGGTGCAAGATTTAGATATGGAGATGAACTCGACACTGAAACGGTAGAACGCATTGATTTCGAATTGGCAACGATTGAAAGAACTGGTTATCCAGGTTATTTCTTGATTGTACAAGATTTTTGTCACGCAGCGCGAGACATGGGCGTTTCCGTTGGACCAGGACGTGGTTCGGCTGCCGGTTCGGTGGTGGCTTATTGCATTCAAATTACCAACGTCGATCCAATTAAGTACAACTTACTTTTTGAGCGTTTCTTAAATCCAGATCGTATTTCGATGCCTGATATTGATATTGACTTTGACGATGAAGGTCGTGGACGTGTCATCGAATGGGTAATTAATAAATACGGTTCCAATCAAGTGGCTCAGATTATTACTTACGGTACGATGGCTGCCAAATCTTCGATTCGAGATACGGCCAGAGCGATGGATTTACCGCTTTACGAAGCAGATCGTTTGTCGAAATTGGTTCCCGATATTTCATTGAAGAAATTGTTTAGTTTGGACGATGCAGAATTGAGTCAGAAGTTGAAAAACAAGACCGAAGACATTCAAGCTGCCAACGAATTGAAGCGCGTTTCTCAAGGAAGTGACTTAGCAGCAGAGGTTATTTTACAAGCAGTAAAACTAGAAGGTTCTGTTCGAAATACAGGGATTCACGCCTGTGGAGTAATCATTACTCCAGACGACATTACCAATTATGTTCCGGTAGCTTTGGCGAAAGATTCGGAGATGTTTTGTACGCAATACGACAACTCCGTTGCGGAAGAAGCTGGTTTGCTAAAGATGGACTTCTTAGGTCTTAAAACCCTGACGCTTATTAAACACGCCGTTCGAAACGTAAAAGAAAACTACGGAATTGATTTAGATCCGGACACTTTTGACATTGACGATATCAAAACGTACGAATTATTCCAGCGTGGAGAAACAGTTGGTATTTTCCAATATGAATCTCCCGGAATGCAAAAATACATGCGTGAATTAAAGCCGACGGTTTTCGCCGATTTAATTGCCATGAATGCCTTGTATCGTCCCGGTCCGATTGAGTATATTCCTTCCTTCATTAAACGAAAACACGGTGAAGAACCGATTGTTTACGACATCGATGATTGCGAAGAATATTTGGGCGAAACCTACGGAATTACAGTATATCAAGAGCAAGTGATGTTGCTTTCTCAGAAGTTAGCTGGCTTTACAAAGGGTGAAGCAGATACTTTGAGAAAAGCGATGGGTAAGAAATTGATTTACCTACTCGACGAGATGAAACCAAAGTTCTTAGAACAAGGAAATGATCGTGGTCACAACAAAGCTGCACTGGAGAAAATCTGGAAAGACTGGCAAGCATTTGCATCGTACGCCTTTAATAAATCGCACTCCACGTGTTATGCTTGGATTGCGTATCAAACTGCATTCTTAAAAGCCAATTATCCGGCTGAATACATGGCTTCTGTGTTGAGTAACAACATGAACGACATCAAGCAAGTTTCGTTCTTCATGGAAGAATGTAAACGCATGGGCTTGGAAGTTTTAGGTCCAGATGTGAATGAATCGTCGTATTTATTTACGGTAAACAAACAAGGTGCGATTCGATTCGGAATGGGTGCCATCAAAGGAATTGGAAGTGCTCCGGTAGATGCCATCATCGAAGAGCGAAGAGAAAATGGAAACTATGCTTCTATTTTTGATTTTACCAAAAGAGTTAATTTAAAAGTTTGCAGTAAAAAAGTATTTGAAAGTTTGGCACTTTCAGGTGGATTTGATTCTTTCAAAAATGTTCACCGAGCACAATATTTCAAGGAAGATTCTTCTGGGAAAATGTTCTTAGAAAACGCCATTCGCTTTGGTGCAAATTACCAAGAAAATCAAAATTCTTCGCAATTTTCGATGTTTGGAGAAGCTTCCGGCACGGAAATGCCCGAACCAATGATTCCTTCTGCGGAAGAATGGCCATCGATGTATAAATTGAACAAAGAAAAAGAAGTCGTTGGAATTTTCATTTCCGGTCACCCACTCGATGATTTTAAATTGGAAATCGATTCTTTTTGTAACGGCGATGTAGGAATGATTTCCAAACCGGTTGAAAACATGGGCAAAGAAGTGATGATTGCTGCTGTTGTAACTGAGTGCGACGAACGCATGACCAAACACAACGACATGTACGGTCGCATGACGCTTGAAGATTATTCCAATTCGCACACCGTTTTTCTTTTCAAAGACAATTACCTGAATTACAAACGCTTTATGAACCGTGGGACATTCATTGTGATGAAAGGAAAGTTTGAAATTCCACGTCACCGAAAAGATCCTGAATTTGTGATTCACTCCATCGATCGACTTCAAGATTTAAAAGAAAAGAAAGTAAATTGGATTTCCATCAACGTTTCCAATTCAGAATTAACTCCGATGTTGATCTCGGATTTATCCAAATTGTTCTCTGAAAATCCAGGCAGATGCGGCGTGAGTTTTACCATTCACGACCAATGGGATGAAGAAATGAAAGTGGTGATGCCATCCAAAAATGTAAAAATCGATCCTTCGTATGAATTAATTAAGGAGTTGCAGAAGCATAAGATTGATGTTGCTTTGAAGGAGAAATAAGAAAAATGGATTTATTGAGAAATGGATTTCGGTAAACGTATAACCGTTTTATATTTCGTAGAGGCGCGATTAATTGCGCCTCTACGAATAAAAATTCAAATCCCAAAATCTTGAAGAAACTAAAACCAAATCTATTTCACCAAATGCACAAACCCATCCGCTTTCACTTCTAAATTTTGTTCTACAATTTGAGAGCGAACTGTTATTTGATAAAAATAAGTTCCATCTGTGGCATCTTCACCGTTCCAAAGTGGTGTGAAAGAAACTCCCGTTTGAGAAGCAATGTTTTGACCCGAAACGATGATATTTCCCCAGCGATTGAAAATTTGAAAATCTATGAAAACAGGAATGTTGGTGGTGATGCCAAAAAAATCGTTGTTGCCGTCTTGATTTGGGGTAAAAACGTTGGGGACTTCCACCATCAACGAATCGTAAACGTGAATGTGAACCGTAAACGTATCGGCACACGTTGGATTATTTTGCCAAGCGATGAGCGTGGTAGTGTAAACTCCCGTACTATCAAAAAGATAATTGGAAAAACTGGGTCCTTGAGAAACGCCATCCACAAACCATTCGTAATTAGAAGCATTCGTACTTTGGTTGGTAAATTGCACAGCCAAAGGCGCGCCACCATTGGGCGGATTTGCTACAAACAAAGCATTCACCGAAATAATTTCTGGAATAAAAATAACACTGTCTCGACTGCAACCGTTGGAATCTATAATACTGACCGTATGAAAGCCAGAACTCAATTGATTAAAAACACCTGAAGTTTTAGGTACACTTCCATCGATGGAAAATTGAACGGGTTGATTGGATTTTGCAATTAAAGTTCCTGTAGATTCTCCACATTCTGATGCCGTGAATTGAACACTAGAAAAAGAAGGCAATTCGTTTACATTGACTTTGACCGAACGAACTACCGAGCAGGTATCGTTGTTCCAAATGCGAACGGTGTAAAACCGAGAACTATCCGTGCTGACAATTGGATCTGGGCAATCGGCACAACTCAAACCAGTTGCAGGTTGCCATTCGTAGCGTGAACCTCCAATTGCGTGTAGTTGTAAAGGAGAATTGAAGCAGGTTGTAGTGTCTGGGGTAACGATGACATCGAAAGGATCGCAGGTGGAGACATAGGTTAGAAAAAGTTGGAAAACAGGATTTGAACGAGATGCAACTCCTTGGTAATCAAATAATATGTTTATGTTTAAAGGATTGTTAATGTAAGAACTGATATCTGCGAGTGCATCGGAATCACTCATGGTGTTTGTGGGCGTATCATTTCCTAAGCCGTAAAGCGTTTCGTTAACATAGTAGAAAGATCCTGAAACACCAGAGCAATTGATAGGACTATTGTACTCTATTCCTCCTAAAAGACCTAAAATATTATTATTAACTTTTATATTACTACCATCATAACTGCTACTGCAAAAACTACCAGCCCCAATCGCAAGTCCTACTGGTTTACTTAAGTTTATAGGATTGAAATTTGTTAAATTATATAAAAGTAAAGGTGTTATGTCAAAATAATTGCTAAAAACAATCGTATTTAATGCTGGTAAAGAAGGATTATCATACGTAATATAGAGATAAAAATCTGCATATCCACCTCCTATTTGAGGTGATATCTGAATTGGAGGAGTAAAACTATATGTATTTTGAGAAGAGTTAATATATTGCTTTACATCAGTAATAATGGTCTCTGTTTTGTCATCATTTGCAGTTGAGAAATTCAACATCACAATGTTATTAATTGAGTTATTAGTGCTTAAATAAATTTCAAATCCATTAAAAATTATTTTTTTAGGAGGTGGAGAATTATACGCTGTCGAAAATAAATATGCACTTCTAATGGTACTTCCGGGTTCGATAAATACATTAAAATTTCCAGAGGCACCAGAGAATCCTGGATTGTAGCCGTCACCTGTTACACCACCTTTAAAAATATCTTGGTGCACAATTGTTTGTCCTATACAAAAAGATAATGTGAATGTCAAGTAAATAAATAATATTTTCAAAATTATTTGTAAATTCAAAATATTTAGTATAAGTTTAACGTAAATATAAATAATTTATACTATGAAACAATCAATTACTAACTATTTAACATTGACCTGTATTGTGTTGGTGTTCGGGAGCAATTTACTTGCCCAAAATCGAACAAAAATATTGACTCCTTTCTATTTAAATGAAGTTGGGTTAGCGTACGACTCCCTCCCCAAGCCACCAGGCTATGATCCAAATGACCCTTATTTCGGTTACAATGGAATGAAAGCAAAAGGCTCTCAAAACATTCAAGTAGATAAAAACGGAAAGATCATTTTCTTCATTGTAGATGGATTTATTTTCGATCGCAAAGGAAATAAACTTGGAAATGTTTCCAACAAAGCTCCAAATCATATGCTTAGTATCCCTTATGGCAATGGAGCTAATGAATGGGCAGATGGCGGTTTTGGAGAAACGGCAATCATACCTTCGCCAGATTGTGAAACATCAAACAGTTATTTCATAGTAACTACCTATCGGTTATTTGGAAATCCAGGAAGCGTAGATGGATACTCTGCCTCTTGGGATAAAGTTGTTATTTCGTATGATGCCAATGATAATGTAACGGCAGGGTCTTACGTTTTGTCTAATGAGATTTACAATGGACCAAACCAAGCAAATATAGAACAACTTCTGTTCAGAAACCTTATTCCAGGATTTGGAGAAGGTGGTATAGGTGGCCATTGCAATTCCCCTCTGATAGCAGTTTCAAAAGTACTGAGCGGAAACAAACGTTTTATTTATGTTTTAAATCAAAGCAGTATTTACAAATTAAAGATTCAAAACAATCAATTGGTTTACGAAAACGCGTTAGATTTATATTCTTATTTTAATTCCGTCGATAAGTGTAATCCTTGGAATAAATCTGAATTAGAGCTGGTTTCTTTGCCTAACGGCGACTTGCGCTTGGCATTTCCAGTCAACGGAAAGGTTACGCAACAAGACATTATAAAACTTGGTTTTGCTACTTTAGATTTCAGTTCAAGCACAGGTAGTGTACTTCCTGGAAGTTTAAAAACAGTGTTTTACAATACAGCAGACGACCTTGCTATTAAAGGTGCGGAATTATCTCCTGATGGCTCTAAAATATATTTATCACACAATTCACATAGTTTATATCCGAGTACCTTGGATATGTTTGACTTAACAGCAACAAACCCAATTGCAAGTCGTTTGGTTTTGAGTACGAATTCCGATTTTGCAGATAGTCAAATTGAATCTGGAATGAATGGTATTTTGTTGATACCTTCAAGTAACCAGTTATACAAAATCACGAATCCAAATACGTTAACGCCAACATTATCAAATTATCAAAGTTTAGTTACTTATCCAGCAACCTGTCGATTTCCAACGTGCGATCCCAACGAACGAGTTAGGCTAATGCAAGACCAAATTGATGGCGAAGATTACAGTGCCCTTGGAGGTGTTGTTTATTCAACAAATAATTACAATGTTACAGTGTCAGAAACTTGGAGTGACTTTTCTCCTCCTTTCAACGTAACAAATGGTATAGTTTACATCAAGGAATCAATTGTTGTTAAGGCCGGCAAAACTCTAACAATAAACAATTTAACATTGAAGTTTGCACCAAATGCGCGTATAATTGTTGAAAACGGTTATCTTTTTGGCCCTAATACAAATCTTGGAGGAAAATTAATTCTAAATAATACAATTCTGACCTCAGCCGACGAGTGTTCATCCACCATGTGGCGTGGTGTTGAAGTACGAGGGATAGCTACTTATTCGCAAGGAACAGCTGCAAATTCATATCAAGGAAGAGTTTTTATGAACAATTCCATCATTTCAAATGCAATCAAAGGTGTTGTGGCATTAAGATACAACAAAGTAGTGAACGGTAACAATGTAATTTTTACAGCTGATAATTCTGGTGCAGGAGGAATCATTCAAGCGACAAATTCATCATTTATAAATAATCAAAATGATATTTCACTTTTAAATTATAATAGTCAATCGGTAAATAATCTCTCATTTTTCAAAAACTGTGTCTTTCAAACAAGTTCATTGTTGAATGATCCAAGTTTAGATTTAGAAAATCACATAACACTAACTTCAGTTAAAGGTATATCTATTTTAGGTTGTGATTTTATCAATTCCACTACAGGTCTTTTCTCAATTGAAAAAAGAGGCATCGGAATTTATGCTGTAGGATCTAGCTTCACGGTTGAGCCTAGATGTATGAATCTAACTTATCCTTGTAATCAGCTGGATCGAGGAAAGTTTGAAGATCTTACGTATGGTATTGCAGTCACCTCTTTATTAAGTACGTTAACATTTAAATGTGATAGAACAGATTTTAAAAATAATGCTATTGGAATTGTCACTGTTTTTTCAACTAGTCCCCAAATCACAAGAAATACTTTTGAAGTAAAAGAAATCTCAACATCAAATCCGATAATAAATCAATCTGCAGGTATTTATATGGAATATTCAACGAACTACCAAGTTGAAGAAAATACATTCAAAGAATTTAATGATGCAGCTATTCCAAATGGATCCGCAAATAGTTATGGAATTGTAGTTTCCAATTCAGGAATTGAAAACAATTTAATTTATAAGAACACCTTTAGTAATTTAAAAATCGGAGGTCAATCCGAAGGGACGAACGGAAGAACGAAAGATCCTAACAATCAAACTCCTGTTGATATTCACGGAATGATGTCTGGATTACAATGGAAGTGCAATACTTTCAATTCTCCGATTTATAGTAATGATTTAACGGTGATTGATGGAGTAATTGATTATAACCAAGGATTTACAAGTACCGCAAGTATTGATTTCGCCAGAAAGAATGCTGCAAACAATAAATTTTCGTTGCTTGGCGAAGCATCGAGTTTAAATCATGATTTCTTTTTAAATACTGCAAGTCAAGAAATTAATTATGTTTTTACAACAGGAAATAATTACGTTCCCGACTCTTATACTTCTAACATGGTTGCACAACCAAGTATGTTTAATAATTTACCTGTTGCTTATTCAGATATGGGATGTCCTTCAAAAATTATTGATGGAGGAATTATTATATCACCTCCCTTTAAATTTAACAGATTAGGAGGAGAAAAAAATCCGTATGGAGGAAGAGTCCTCTCAGAAAAAAACAATGAGTTGATTCGATACCTACTAACAGATACCACGTTGGAAGAGGGTTATTCCATTTTAAATGAACTGCTAAGTGAAAACAAAGATGAAGAATACAAAATTTTAAAATGTGAAAATCAGCTCTTTAATTTACATCATACTTTGAGTGAAGTAATTGCAAATAACCCAGATCTTTCACAAGATGAAGTCGCATTGTTGACCATCAAAAATACAATTCATCAAGAAGGAATAGAGGCTTTAAAAGATGACACTAATTCAGCCGAATTGTTAGCCAGTTTAAATTCGATAATCAATTCAACAACTGATCTGATGCTCAAAAAACAAGCAGAAATCATTTATTCTTTTTCGCAACCACAAGATTTATCATATCATTTCTTAGAAGATATGAGTCCAAAGTCTTATCAAGATGCAAATGACGGGAACCAAGCAAAATCGCAAAAAAATGCAATTTCTATTTATCCGAATCCTGCTAGCAGCGAATTGACTTTCAAAATAGATTTTGAATTAAACGAAAATGTAGAAGTAACGGTTTATTCAACTTTAGGTACTCAAATTGCTACTTGGTCATTAAATAAAGATAAGTTTACTGTAGATGTAAGTAAATTAACGAATGGTATTTATATAATTCATATGAATGATGCACAAGGAACGAACATTCAAAATATAAAATTCATTAAGAAATAATAATCAAATATTTTAAATTTGAAGCACAGCATCGTATATAGATGCTGTGCATTTTTTTTGTAATAAATGCTTGTAAATCGCATTGGTTAATTCTAGCGACTTGACTTAGTTTATCCTTAAAATCTATGAGAAAAGGTTTTACACACAAAAAAGCGGCTATCTTCATCAGACAACCGCTTTTGTATTTTATATTGAATGGTTTTAAACTTTCAAGGTCCAACCAAATACATCTGGTTCTTTACCTGATTTGATGTTATTCATCGTTTCAACAACTCTATTTGAGAATTCTCTACCTTCGACTGGAGGCATTTCCAAAATCTCATCGCGGTAACCAATTTTTGCAATTGGGGCAATGGTTGCAGCAGTTCCAGCACCAAATACTTCCGTCAAACTTCCGTCTTTGATAGCAGTAATCAATTCAGCAATACTCACTTTTCGCTCTTCAACAGGAATTCCCCAAGATTCAGCTAATTCAATGACACTTCGCTTGGTTATTCCTCTCAAAATCGTATCGCTTTCTTCAGAGGGTGTGATCAAAACGCCGTCAATCATCAACATGATATTCATTGTTCCAGACTCTTCGATGAAGGTATGTGTTTTTGCATCTGTCCAAAGTAACTGGTGAAAACCTAGTTCTTGTCCAATTTTCGCTGGAAACATGGATGAACCATAATTTCCTGCAACTTTTGCCCTTCCTACACCACCTGCTGCAGCACGGGTGTAAAACTCTTCGATTTTCACATTGACTGGCTCAGAATAATATGCGCCCACTGGACACGTAAAGATCACAAATCGGTAAGAATCAGATGGTCTAATTCCAACGTACGGATCAATCGCGTACATGAAAGGTCTAATGTATAAAGAGAATCCTGGTTCAGAATTGATCCAGTTGCTATCAATTTCCACCAATTTACGAACGCATTCCACAAACATTTCTTCTGGAATTACAGGCATGCACATACGTTTGCTTGATTCAGCAAAACGTCTTGCATTCATTTCAGGTCTGAAAAGTAAAATATCGCCTTCTGCAGTTTTATTAGCTTTTAATCCTTCAAAAATCGACTGTCCGTAATGGATAGCTGATTCAGCTGGATGCATTGGAAGATCTCCAAATTCTTTAATTTCGGCTTCTTGCCATTCACCATCGGTGTATTCCATTACAAGCATGTGATCAGAAAAAACCCTTCCAAATGGAAGTTTTTCCCAATCCACCTGACTAAGTTTGGATGTTTGTGCAGGTGTAACTTTAATATTGGTTGTTTTAATCATATTGTAAATTTCTAAGTTGCGAAGATACCATTTTTATTCTGCTTAATCAATAGCACAAAAAATCAATCATCTGAATATTTTGTTAAATTTGACTGACCTTTAAAATCAAACAAAAAATTGGAGCAGAGTAGAAATATTCTTAAAAAATATTGGGGTTTTGATCAATTCCGTCCTTTACAAGAAGACATTGTAGACGCTGTCATCTATGGAAACGACACTTTGGCCTTATTGCCTACTGGCGGTGGAAAATCCATCTGCTTTCAAGTTCCTGGTATGGCACGAGAAGGAATTTGTATTGTCATTTCTCCCTTGATTGCTTTGATGGAAGATCAAGTAGAACAACTGAATCGACGCGGAATTCGGGCAAGAGCAATTACCAGTGCGATGACCTATCGGGAAATTGACATAACCTTGGACAATGCTCGTTTTGGTGGCTTGGATTTTTTATACACATCTCCAGAGCGGATTCAAACGACACTTTTTATTGAACGATTCAAACAAATGAATGTTGGCTTGATTGTAGTCGACGAAGCGCATTGCATCTCAGAATGGGGCCACGATTTCAGACCTCCATACCGTAAAATCAGCAACTTGAGAGCCATTCACCCCAAAGTTCCAATCATTGCGTTAACTGCAACTGCGACTCAATCGGTGAAAGAAGATATTCTAAAACAGCTCGAACTGAAAGAACCAAAATTATTTGAAGGCGCTTTCCAAAGACCCAATATCAGTTATGAAGTTTATCCAGTTTCAAACAAAGTAGATTCAATCGTAAAACTGGTAAAGCGATTTGATGGACTTTCTGGAATCATCTATTGTCAACGAAGAAAAAGTGTCAAGGAAGTAGCAAATTTTCTCATCAGTCAAGGAAATCGAGTTGGAATTTATCACGGCGGAATGGATTCTAAAAGTCGTTCTGAAATGATGAAAGCTTGGATCAACGACGATTTACACGTCATGGTTGCTACGAATGCTTTCGGAATGGGAATCGATAAACCCAACGTGCGCTTTGTTGCACATTATGAATTTCCAAACAACCCAGAAGCTTATTTTCAAGAAGCTGGAAGAGCTGGAAGAGACGGAATGGAGTCGCGTACTTTTGTTTTTTACGAACTTCGAGACATTGCAGAAACAGACAAACTGGTTGAAGCGCAGTTTCCTCCGATTCCACTGATCAAAAACACGTACGCTGCACTTTGTAATTACCTCAGATTGGCAGTTGGTTCTGGAGAAGGAGAAACATTTCCGATTGACATTAAGACGTTTACAGATCATTTCAAATTAAACATACTCGAAACGTATCAAGCACTTAAAATTCTGGAATCAAATGGAAATATACAATTTACTGAAAGTGTTTTCCATCCTACGAAAGTGAAATTTGCGGTTGGAAATACGGTTTTATACAGTTTCCAAATCAGTCACGAAAAAGTTTCTAATTTGATTACACTTTTATCGCGGAGTTATTCCGGAATTTTTGATCAATATTTTCAAATTAATGAAGTGGAATTTTGTAAAAGACTGAAAATAAACTCCAAGGAATTGGACAATCAATTGAAATTCTTAGAACAGAATGGAATTTTAGACATCAGTTGGAAAACCGATTTACCCTTGGTGACTTTCCTGCGTGAACGTATTGCTGACACCAATTTTTCGCTGAATGTAGAAATCTATCACACCCGCAAAAAAACCAGTTTAGATCGCTGGCACGAAATGAAAAACTTATTGACGATGCCAGTTTGCAGGTCTCAATACTTGATTCATTATTTTGGTCAAGAATCTGAGCCCTGTGGCAAATGCGACTATTGTCTGTCTTTAAAAAAGGAAAATTACAGTTTGGATGAAGTCAATCATCAAATAGAAAACCTGCTCACTGAACCAAAAATGCTGGATGAAATTCAATTCAGTTTGAAATACATTCAAGAAACCCAGCTTCTAAGAGCGATTCAGTGGTTGCTGGAAGAAGAACGGGTAGTGTTTGAAGCTCCTTTTTATAAAAAACCAAGCAGTTAATCGAGGTTTTTCAAAATACCAAAAAAGGGTAAAAGCGAAAACCTCTACCCTTCAAATGTGTTCTTAATCACTCCATTTCTGAGAAAATCAATGCTTCAAAAAAGAGGAGATTCTACCCCTTTCCTCCAAATACTTTCTTCAACAAATCTGTTACTTGCGCTGCTGGATCTTGTCTAATCTTCGCTTCTTGTTGACTGATTAAAATCATCAAACCATTCACCGCTTTTGAATTTACATAATCTACGATATCTGGATTCTGCTTGGTTACACCAGGAATTCGATTGTAAGAAGTAACTAAAGAATTCCAATACGCAGTAACTTTTACTTGTTCGATTGCCACTTTAATAATCGGTTCAAACTTCACTTTCAAAGGATCAAACGTTGCTTGTCTTTAGAATTCTGGATTGGGAATATCCAAAATCGTGCTAGGTTTTAAAATAGAGCAAGATTTGCAATTTTACCGATGCTAAGCAATCAAAGATTCAGCAGGAATTCCAAAATCTTTGTGCAGTTTTTTAATCATCGTCAAGGTCAGGTTTCTTTGTCTGTTTAGAACTTCTGAAACTTTTCCTCTTGAACCAAAAAATTTCACCATGTCAATTCGTTTCATTTCCATTTGTTCCATTCTAAATTTAATGGCTTCAATAGGATCTGGCGCTTCAATCTTATAATGTTCCGCTTCATAAAGTGAAATCAAAGTAATCAAAAGCTCCGCTTCATCAAAATCTTTCGAATCTGGAGTGACATCAAAAAGTGTTTCCATTTTAGTCAATGCTTTTTGGTAATCGTCTTCTGTTTTTATGAGTTTTATTTTCATGATCTCTTTATTTTAAATAGTTGTAACATCCATTTTGTCATATTCCTGATGTGTTCCGATAAATCGGACGAACATCCACTGCGATTCGTAATTAATTTTAACAACTAATCTATACTTATTACCACAAATATGAAACACAGCTCTATTATTACGAACAATACTTGCATTCCGAAATTGATTTTTCAACTCATTCGGATTTTGCCATTCTGCTTGTTTAACTTCGTTATACCAAGACTTCAGTGCCTGCTCAGAATCTTCACGTCCTGACTTTTCCCAATGCTCTCTGAGTGTTTTTAATACGATGATGTTATTCATACTGATTACAAAGATAATATACTATTCCAAGTGCTCCCTATTTGGGAACATTTAATTTTTTAATGTAAGATACGCAGTACATTGCTTCTCTACAACAATAAAAAATCATTTTATCCGTCAAACGTGCTTCTTTTTTAGTAAATTTAATCCAACAAAAATGCGACACAGTTCAAATAAAATAAAATCATGGACAAAATCAAATCCCACATGGGAACCGAGCTTTATAAAGTTGAAATAGAATCTCCTAGCGGAAATAAATTGATTGCGGATGAACCAGTTGCTGTTGGCGGCAAAAACCTGGGATTGAATCCGATGGAAATCTTGATATCTGCTTTGGCTGCTTGCACTTCTGCGACTGTTCGCATGTATGTCGATCGCAAAGAATGGGATTTGAAGGAGATTAATGTGGATGTGGAGATTATTCCTGATACGGTGAACGGAAGGACGCAGATTAATCGAAAAATTGAATTGATTGGAGATTTGGATGATGAACAACGGAAACGAATCTTATTGATTGCAACCAAATGTCCTGTTCACAAAGTATTATCAGGGAGTATTTATGTGGATTCGGAATTGAAAAGTAATTTAGAGGTTTAAGGTGCCGCAAGCAATTTCTGCCCGGGCGAAAGTGGAAATTTGTCGAACTGAAATGCCGCAGGAACTGCTTTTGAAAAGCGACTTTAGAAGCTCTTTCAAAGGCTTGTGATGCGTGCAATTGCAGGAGAAAAATTGGAACTGTAGACCGAAAAGGCAGCCAAAAACGTAAACTAAATATCTGAAAACTAGATTCTCAAGGTAAGCTTGAGGTTAAACCTTCTTTGTGTCAAATAATTCGGAATGGCATAATACTTTCCAGATACGTCTTGAATCCATTGTTTGGAAAGGACGTTGTTTATACCCAACAAGTTGAAAACTTCGAACGATAGAATGGCATCTGTAAGCCAGCGTTTTCCGTGTGGTTGTGCGATTTTCTTGTCGTGTAAAAAGTCGTAAGAAATTCCTAAATCGACTCTGAAATAGGATTTTTGGCGCAAGGTGTCTTTGTATCTATCAAAATCTGGCGGTCCATACGGCAAACGCGTTCCGAACAGCAATCCGAGCTGCGCACTTAAGCTCTCAAATCCTGGCATGTTGTCCTGAAAAAGAATCGCAAAATTCATCAATTGATCCGTTGGTCTTGGAATGTATCCTGGAAAAATAGTCGTACTATCGACCGGTGTTTCGTCGTTGGTGTAACCGAAAATGATTTTCTCGCCAGCCGCATTGAAATACTCTTTGTAGAAATCATTTTTGATGTCTTCTTTGGTGGATAAAAATCCGACTTTGAAGAAAGATTGAACTCCTGGAACAAATTCACCGTGAATGTTCAAATCAACTCCATACGCATACGCCACCGCATCGTTGTTTGCATAATAGCGCGTTCGAACGTTGTCAACCTCATACGGATTCACGTCCCATAAATACTTATAATACGCTTCTGCAGTGAATTTAAAAGGCACATCGCGTTCCCACATGTCGAAATTAAATTCTCCTCCAGCTACTAAATGAACTGATTTTTGAGATTTTACATTGGTGTTTAAAGCTCCGCTGAACGTTCTCAATTCTCTATAAAATGGCGGTTGATAATACATCCCTGTCGCCAAACGCAGAATCGTATTTCGACGGATAATGCGCCCGTTTTTGTAGTAAAAAGACCTTGGATGAAAGTTGATGGAGGCACGTGGAGTGATGTAAAACTCATCATTCACTTCGGTATAACCTGTTCTAAAACCGATGTTTGCAACCAATCGCTTTACTGATCTCGGCAAGGTATCGGTATATTCTCCGCGGTATTTTTTTCCATTTTCGTCCACGTATGTTCTGCGAACTGTCACCGGATATTTATCCTTGTATGTATTATTATCGACGCTATATTGGAAATAACCGCTGTAGCGTTGGGTGTTCAATTTTAGATTTCCTTTGATCACTTCTTGCAATTGAATTTGATTCGAAGAAGGAATTTGCGGAAGACTAAATCCCGCGGAATCAGCCATTTTCCATTCACTTAGTTTATCTACAAAATGATCTACTTGAAAATTAGCACCCCACGTGATGCGTTGCTTTAACAGAATATCGTTTTTGGTTTTAGACTTTTCAATGTCTGAAAAAGAGTAAGATCCGTTGTGATATACATTGTAAATCGTTGCTTTCAATTCATTTCTGGCGTGATTAAGAAAGGTTCCAATTCCTGTTGTTCCGATGGAATCTCCAAAGTTTTCTTTTCCCGGATTGGTTTCCAACAAGTTGATGAAATATTGTCCTTGAATGTCGAAATTTTCTCGTTCATCGGTGTTAAAAACACTGGCATACAAATCCAATTGCGTTTTCTTATTTTTTGCCCATTTGAGTGCTGTTCCTCCGGTTAAAGTCTGAAAACGAGATTGTTCTTGTCCGTCAAAATAAATCATCAAACGATATGCTTCGTTGACCGTTCCAAAATCGGTTTCAGCTGTTTGTGGAGAAAAACGGTAATCGTTGGAAGAAAAATGTGCCAAAGTACTCCAAACTAACTTTTCGGTAATGTTGTAATTAATCAAAGATTGAACGTCCCAGAAAACAGGATTATAATTCCCTTTTGTTGGCAAAGAATTCAACAAATAGCCATTGGCACGGTATCTTGCACCAAACAAATAATTCAATCTCGGCGTTACTTCTTGCATCACACTTGCCTCCACGCCTAACAAAGACGCCATCAGTGAAGCATTTAAAGAATCTGGTTTTAGGTAATCGATGTCGAGAACGGAACTCAATTTATCACCATAATTTGAGTCAAATCCTCCAGCGCTAAAACGAATTTCTTTCACCAACGCGGTATTGATAAAATTCAATCCTTCTTGTTGTCCGGAACGGGTTAAAAAAGGTCTGTTGACTTGAAAACCATTGACATATACTAAATTTTCATCGTAATTACCACCGCGAACGGTGTAATTGGAAGTCAATTCATTGTTGGAACTTGCTGCGGTTGTGTAAGCCAATGTTCTGCCAACATCCGACGTAATGACGCCGCCCAATTGAAGTGGCGCAAGTGTTAGGGCATCTTTTTCGTTGGCACGAACCGTGATGCTTTCTTCAATTAAAATATTAAAAACGATTTCGCCTAGAAACTTATTTTCATCTGGCTTGACATTTACTTTTTTGACAATTCTTAAATCGTTGTAGTCAAAAGTAAGTTCTAGGTCTTGTTCAGATGGAATTTGAATTTTAAAAGTTCCTTGGGATTCGGTAAAAAACACTTGCATTGAATCGGAAGAAATTCGAATTCGAATGTTTTCAATTCCTTTTCCGTTTTTACTGATACACGTTCCGTGCACAAAACTGTTTTGAGCAAAAAGCGAAGCAGAAGAAAATAAAATTAAAAAGGCAAGAAAAATTCTCATATAAAAATCAATGTCGTTTAACGAACGCTTAAAATGGATTTATATTTTTAAAAATCTTGAAAATTTGAATCCGTTGCAAAACTAGTCTAAATTCAAGATGATCAACTCATTTTCCAATGGATCTATGACAGTTTTTATCGTTTTGAGGAAAGAAAACACTTCACCGTTCCCACAAAAGTTCAAAAAGTTTTGATTCCGTTCTTGAACACCGTTCTTTGGGAATAAGTTTTCGTGCACATCCTCCATTTGTCGCATCGCATCCTCAAACTTTCTTTTCTGATGCTTAATCAATTTATTTTGAATTGTTTGTATCTGTTTATTTAAACGTTTGATTTCAGCTTCTTCAAATTGATTCAAGTGTACATTTACGTGTGAGATTTGAGTTGAAACTTGTTTTGTCAAATCGGCTGTTGCTTTCTCCAATGCAGTAAAATCTAATACTTCTTGCGAATGTTTCAGTACGTATTCTTTTTTCAAAACGTCTAAATCTTGGAAAACGTCTTCCAATTCAATTTCCAACAGGTCCATTTTCCGCTGTGTATTGGCATCAATCAACTGCAAAGAATTTCGGACTTGAATGAGCGGAAACGGAATGTTACAAGCATCAAAAACTCCCTTGAACTGTAACCAATATGCCATTTCTCCACCACCACCAACGTAGGCTAAGTTTGGTAAAATGCATTCTTGATAAACTGGTCTCAACACCACGTTCGGCGAAAAAAGCTCTGGATTTTGTTTGATTTGTTCTAGAATTTCAGCTTTGCTAAACGTTCCGTAGTTTGCAATTTTGATTAGATCCTTCTCGAGAATCAAACGTTCTCTACTTCCTTTTTGAAGGTAGAATAAATTAATCGGTCTTGCGAACACTTGCGGTTTAAAACCCAGTTCTTCCAAAACTTGATTGCTTTTCAAAACCGCTTTCTCAGCAAAACTGGTTTCGACTTCTTGCGCCATGATTGCTGCAAACTCTTGCTTCAATTCCACACAATTTGGCTCTACAATCACCAAACCTTGATTTCCAAATAAATGGTGAACAAGTGATTTTGTTGCTTCTGATAAATTTTTTCCGTTGTATGCTTTCAAGGTTTCCCACACTTCGGAATGCAAGTGGTTTTGGAACAAATTAAAAACCTCATCCTTTAAAAGATCCCAGTTATTCAAATCATAATCTCCTACTGCTCCGCCTTGTGGCTCGTTCCAACTGATCTTTTTGTTGAACAAATTGGTATGGTTGATTTCCTTAAAATCGTGGTCTTCAGACGCCATCCAGAATACGGGAACAAACTCTTTGTTTGGGTATTTCTCTTTCAGGATTTCTGCCAAACGAATGACGTGTAAAATCTTATATATGAAATAAATTGGCCCCGTAAATACATTGAGTTGGTGTCCTGTCGTGATGGTATAAGCATTCGAATTCTCTAATTTAGAGATGTTTTCCAACACCAATTCTGTATTTTTAAAACTTGAATATTGTTGTCGCAAAGTCGCCGCCAAAACCGATCTTTTTGAATCTGAAAAATGTTGATCTTTCAGTTGCATCTGATCTTCAAAAGCAGACAAAGAAAATGGCGCAGTGATTAAGTCGGAAAAAATTTCCTGACTGCTTGTCAATTGATTCGACAAGTCTGAAAATAAACCACTCGCTTTTCTGGATACGATTCTTTTTTGCATGGGCAAATTTAAGGAAATATAACGGGAATTAGAAGTAGATAAAAAGTGATTTAATCGTTAATATTGGATTGCAGAGTAATCCGATAGGTATTGGATGGCAGCTTGCCGTGGTGTGGATATCGTGGATGCACCAAGTGCTTTTGAGTTGATCTCTTTTATGAAAGGCTACAGTTCACTGACCACTATTTTCATCTAACAATCAAAACCCCTTCTTTGATGGAGCACGGCGATACGAATACTTTTTTTACCAAAAGTTGGTTCAATATCCAACGCGTTTTCACAGCGGCGATTGGTGCCATTTTTCGGCGAATTGGGATGATGTATGGATGGTGATTTCGTTCTAATTTAGTTGAGTGAATGACCCAATCCAAGATCGAAGCAATGGCTTGCATGTCCATTTCTTGCGCTTGACAATTACTCGAAAAATGTTCGTGATTGATCATTTCGTGAAACGTTTCAAAGGTACCAGAAGCGCCAACAAGTACATCGCATTGTTTATCCTTAAAAAATCCATTGGAACGATCGTCTAGCCATTTTTCGATTTTTCGGACATCTTTTTCAGTCAACGGATCTTCCAATTTTAATTCTTGGTAAATTCTCGAAATTCCAATGTTGAGACTCACTTTTTCTTCAATTCCTGCTTCCGTAGCAAAAATGAATTCTGTACTTCCGCCTCCGATGTCCATGATTACAGCTCTTTCGGGGAAATTATGCGACCACAAAACACCGTTGTAAATTAAATCTGCTTCTTCACTACCAGAAATAACTTTGGGATTGATGGTTGTTTTGAAAAAGATCTCGTTGGTGAAATCCATCGCGTTGATTGCTTCTCGGATGGCAGATGTTGCGATTGCACGAATTTCAACAACGTCATTTTGATCGCAAATTTCTTTGAATTTCATCATCGCCTTCACGCCTCTTCGGAATGCTGGCATCGCAATAAATCCTTTGTTGATTCCACCCATTCCGATGGAAACTCCAATTTTTTCAGAATAAATCGTCTCAAATTTATCGGAATAAACATCCGCAATGAGCAAGGAAAACGTATTCGTTCCCATATCGACAACGCCCACTCGATGCGCTTTTTCACTGTTTTCTATGAAGGAAGAATCTTTCATCGCTTGCAAATATCTCTAGATTTTATTTCTTGCTACTCCACTTTATCAATTGTCGGATTCCCAATCGGTGACCGAATTGAAGGATCCCGTTTTTATACAACCTCGTTGCGATTGATAAGACGAGTACAGAACTTAAAAGTAGAATAAAAAAGGAAACGATTAGCAAATATCCTTGTCCTTCTGGATATCCTTGTGATAATTTAACCATGCAAACGGCTGGAGCAGTAAACGGTATGAAAGAAAACCAAGTGGTCAATTCTGAAGCAGGATTTTCCATCGCATAATAGCCGCCGTATAAAGCAAGAATTAATAAAAATATCAATGGAATTACAAACTGTTGTCCGTCACTTTCTGAACCTGAAACAGCGCCTAAGGCTGCGAAAAATGTTCCGTAAAACAAATATCCTGCGATGAAAAACAGCACAAAATACGTCAGCATGCTGCCATAATTAATACGTTCAAATACCAAATCTACAAAATCATTGTATTCTCTTGCCGACATCATTTGTTGCTGCAAAGTCTGATTTCGCATCGCTTCAGTCATTTGTACAACATCCATTTTGGAAGCATCCAACAGGTCTGGAAATAAATTTGCTCGCATGAAATAAAGTCCAACACCGATTAAAACAACCCATAAAATGAATTGAATGATCGCCGACAATCCAATTCCTGTGATTTTACCGAGCATCAATTGTCTTGGTTTTACACTTGCTAACAATACTTCGACGATCCGATTTGATTTTTCTTTGGAGATACTTCTCAAAATCGTCATTCCGAATAGAAAGATGAAAAGTAAAATAACACCTCCGAAGAAAAGTCCAACCCATCCGCTCAAATCCGAAGCTTCGTCTTTGGGATCGTACACATTTCTAAATCCAACTTGAATCGGTTGTTTGATTTTTCTGAAATCAGCGATAGATAATTCCGTGAACTGACCAACCATGATTTCCTCCAAGCGTTTCTCGAATTGATACTGAATTTTAGTTTCCATTTTGGTGGACGGCTTTTCGCGGTAGAATAAAAAAGCCACTTTATTGGAAAATACTTTTTCATTCACTTCGAGCATCGCATCAAATTTCTGAAAGCGGTTTCCTTTCGCAAACTCCTCAATTTCGAGGTAATTATCAGCAAAACTATAGCTTACCGAAGCGTCTTCAGATGCCATCATTTTATTCTGCATGATTCCTGAAGGATCTGTCACCAAGATATTCCAATGTGTTTTGTGTTTTCCGCCCAAGGCAAAAAGTAAGTAAGTCACCACCAAAACCAAGATTGGTCCGATAATCGCCATGGCCCAAAAAGAATTAGAACGAAGACGTTCCTTGAGCTCACGCATTGATATAATCCACGTATTTTGCATATTATTGATTAACTTCTTGAATAAAAACTTCTTGCATACTCGGCAACACTTCCCAAGCTGCTTCGATTTGAATTTGACCTAATAGCGTCTGCAACAAATCTTGAAAATTGTTTTCGCCACGCATTTTCACATGCGCAACAAATCGATCTTCTCCCAAAATTTCTTTGTCGATCAACTCGAATCCGGTCCACAAAGCATTGACAAAAGCAATCATACTTCCGCGAAAGCGAACGGCGTAATTTCCTGTTTTACGTTCGTCACGAATTGCAGAAACGCTACCTTCTAAGATTTTTTTCGATTGATGAATCAACGCCACACGATCGCAGATTTCTTCTACACTTTTCATGTTGTGACTGGAAAGCAAAATGGTTTTACCTTTTGCTTTCATCTCTATCAATTCTTGCTGAATCAATTCGATGTTGATTGGGTCAAATCCGCTAAACGGTTCGTCTAAAATCAATAAATCCGGCTGATGTAAAACGGTAGAAACAAACTGAACCTTTTGCGCCATTCCTTTGGAAAGTTCTTCGATTCGTTTCTTCTCCCAATTCTCCATTCCAAATTTTTCTGCCCAATAGTTGTAATTGGTACGAACATCTGCCTTCGACATTCCGCGCAAACGACCCAAAAACAAAATGTGTTCGTAGACTTGCATCGTACGGTACAATCCACGTTCTTCTGGCAAATAACCGATGCGAGATAAGTGTTTGTCATTCAGCAATTCTCCTTTAAAACGAATCGTTCCTTTATCTTGTTCGATGATGCGATTGATAACCCGAATCAAGGTTGTTTTCCCCGCTCCGTTTGGACCTAAAAGTCCAAAAATCTCGCCTTCGTTGATCGACAACGAAACATCGTCTAACGCTAGTTTTTGAAAAAATGATTTGGATATTGAATCTAATTTCAGCATTTCCATTATAATTTGCTCTAAAAGTAAGTTTTTTTTCAGAGGATTGGTGTTTTGGTCAAAGTAGAAATTTAAATATTCAGATAATTAGGAATATTATCTACAAGTTTAACGTGATGAGAAAATTTTCTTTAACTTTAAAATTGATTTTTTATTTGCACCTAATATTTAATTTATGAAATCATTAATTATCTTATTTTGTGTTTTCAGTATTCGTGTATTATCTCAGGATACTTTGTTAGTCACTCATCGACACACCTTTGTAAACGACTCATTAACACATACTCACTCAATAACTTACAACGCAAAACATTTACCAACATATACCATATCAGTAGACTACAAACGAATGGATACGACCGAAGTTTACACTTCGTATAATGAGAAAGGACGAAAAACCAGCTATGTAGTAAATGGACCTTACTTCCGTGAAAAATGGGATACAACTTTATATACTTACAATGGTGATACAACAATTACTTCCAAAATAACAAAAAATCCTCATCAAATAATCGAATATCTAAGAAAAGAAGATATTTTAGGCAGACAATTCTTCTCTTCTTCTAAAACTTACGATAGTGCAAGAATATTAATCTTTCAAAAGTTAGACAGTACATTTTACGATGATGACAACTATTCGCAAATTAGCAGAGGATATAGAATGTATGATTTTCCTAAAATGAAACAAACTCGTCAAGTAAATACCACTCCAAGTGAGCCAATTTATAGGTATGAATCAAACTCATATGGAGAAACTTATAATTATAATATGGTAGATATTGAAAGTTTTCCATTGATCGAAACGACAAATACTAAAGTAAAATTACAGTTAACATATAGCTCAGTTATTCAAAGAAACAAACAAGGTCAAGCTTTGATAATAATGACAAAATCCCTGAATAAGGAATATAGCTCTGGAAAATATGAGTATGATTCTTTAAATCGAATACTACTTGAGGATGTAATTCAAGATCAAGGTAAAAAGCGACAAGTGAATCGATATAATTATGAAATTATTGGAGATACATTAATTAAAACAAGTTGGCGAACTACCTATTCAGCGGATACAGTTTCTACAAAAGGGTTAACTATCAAAGAATCTATTGTCAAAATAAATGATAAACCTCTTTGGACGCAGGGTTATTTAAATGAGGAGTTAATTTCTGAATACTACCAGGTATTTGATTCTGAAAATCGACTTCTCAATTATTGTTCTAGTAGGAAAGACAAGGGAAAATGGACTGAAACCAGAGTTGTTTTTGAATATAAGAACTTTGAATGACAAAAATACAGTCAACAAATTACATTCTTTTTTACAATCAAAATTGATTGTATTTCTTTTAAAACTCAACGTTTTTAGCCTTAAAAATCTTCCACCATTCCAACCAACCAAATACGGCAATGATTGTGAAAATTAAATACAACACGGATGACAAATACAAATCTCTTCCTCCGTATAGATAAATGGAGAAAACATCAATAATTATGAGGTAAATCCAGCCTTCGTGAACTTTTTTGGTGATCATGAATGTTGCGGATAGACAGAATGAAAAGATGAACGCGTCCAAATATGGATATGCTTGTGAAGTGTATATTTTGAAGAAATACCCTAATGCGAGCGTTGCGATTCCGCTCAAAACAATGTTTAGGATATTCCATTTCATTCCCCACGTCCGAACGGTTAATTCTTCTTTGGGTCGATTCCATAAAATCCAACCGATAATTCCCATCACGAAGTAGAATAATTGTAAAACAGATTCCAAATATAAATTAGCGAAAAAGCAGAGGTAAACATAAGCTGCAGAACTCATCAAAGCAAAAATCCAACAGGAAATTTTACTTTTAGCTGCGAGAATGACGTAGATAATTCCAGTAATAACTGCAAATCCCTCTAAAACACTGGTTTCCAATATTCCTTTCCAGACGTTTTCAATTAGTTCGCTCATGTGTATTTTTTAATCGAATGCGAAGATAATTTGATTTGTTTGAATGGAAGGATTTCTGGTGTTAATTCTGAATCATAAATTTGGCTAAAGCCAAATTCACCTTTTCTCACACTTTACAACATCGGCGAAAGCAATCTCGCAATTTTCTCTAATAATTTCCGCAAGAAAGGTCGTTTTTTCCAAGCTGCAAATTGAATTTCATTGGAATTTTCGACATCTTCTAAAAAAGCATCTCGAACTTGTTTGGCGATTTCCGCATCATACACAATCGCGTTGACTTCAAAATTTAAATCAAAACTTCGGATGTCCATGTTGGCAGTTCCTACAATTGCAATTTCTCCGTCGACCACCATACTTTTGGTGTGTACAAAGCCTTTTTGATATTCATAAATGCGAACACCAGCTCGCAATAATTCTCGATAATAAGATCTTGCAGCGGAATTGACGAATAGCGTGTCTGAATTTGCTGGCACCAAAATGTGCACTTCTACTCCACTCAATGCTGCAATGACAATCGATTCAATTAAACTTTCACCAGGAATAAAATACGGCGTGGTAATGATCACTTCTCTTTTGGCTAAACTGATTGCTTTTACCAAAGAATATAGAATAATTGGCGTTGTTGAATCTGGTCCGCTGGCAGCGATTTGAACCCATTTATTTCCGTATTTATTTACAAGACATTCTTTTGGGAAAAAACTCAAATTGGGTTCGATCTTTTCATTGGCGCAAAAATTCCAATCGCACAGAAAAACATGCTGTAAATAGTATACACTTGGTCCATCGATGCGCAAATGCATGTCTCTCCAATATTTCGATTTGTCCTTATTTCCTTCTTTATTTATGTAACGATCGCTGATGTTAATTCCGCCAACAAAAGCCGTAATTCCATCAATTACAATGATCTTGCGGTGGTTTCGATAATTGACTTGGTTGGCAAAAAGAATGAAATAGACTTTCATAAAAGGGAAAGCTTGAACTCCATTCGCAAGCAATCTTTTGACAATGTTTTTACGAATGGAGCGACTTCCAAAATCATCGTAAATGAAACGGACCTCTACTCCTTCTTTGACTTTTTGAATCAGAATTTCCTCGATTTCTCTTCCAATTTCATCGTTTTCATAAATGTAATATTCCATGTGAATGTGCTTCTTAGCAGCTTTCAAAGCAGCAATCACTTCTGGAAACTTCTCTTCGCCATTCAGCAATACTTTCACTTCATTGCGGTTCGAAACAGGACTTTGTGTATCGTTCAGAAGCAAATACATCAATTGTTTTTCCTGCACATCGATTTCAGAATCACCATTAATCATAGCCAGTGAATGCTGAACAATTTGTCTTTTAATCCGAGCTGACATCTCCAAATTCTGATGCAACTTTTTACTGTAGATTTTCCGCTTGCGGTAATTGACACCAAAGGCGAAGTAGAAAACCGTTCCTAAAATAGGAACAAATATCGCCAAGAGAAGATATGCCAAGGTTTTGGTCGTTGTATCTGTTTCATAAATAATCCACAGGCAAACAAAAACCGTTAGCACGACATACAATATTTCCAGCCAAAGAATCCAGTTCATCAGATTAAAAGTACAAATTAATTTATCTTAGAACTCCTCAATCGCAAGGAATTGGCAATAACCGAAACCGAACTGAAACTCATCGCCAATGCGGCTATCATCGGTGATAATAAAAGTCCGAAAACGGGATACAATAATCCAGCGGCAACAGGAATTCCAATGACGTTGTAAAATAAGGCGAAGAATAAGTTTTGCTTGATATTTCCCATCACCAAGTGACTCAATTTGGTTGCTTTTACCAAGCCGTTTAAATCGCCATTCAACAAGGTAATTTGAGCACTTTCGATTGCTACATCTGTTCCTGTTCCCATCGCAATGCCAACATTCGCTTGCGCCAAAGCAGGCGCATCGTTGATTCCATCTCCCGCCATGGCAACTTTTCGTCCTTCCGCTTGCAAACGTTTGATTTCGTTCATTTTATCTTCAGGAAGCATTTGAGCTTTGAATCCATCTAAGCCAAGAGAATCGCTAACATATTTTGCAGTATTTGCATTATCGCCCGTCAACATCCAAACTTGAACTCCCTCACTTTGTAAGCGTTGAATAGCTTTTTGACTGGTCGCTTTTATTTTATCAGAAATTACGACATAACCAATAACCTCTTGATTTTCGGACAAGTAGGAAACTGTTTTTCCTTGAAGTTGCTCTGCTTCTACTTGCTTCGCCAATTCTGCCGAAATATGCGCATTGACAAGTTCCATCAAAGCCACATTTCCCAACGCAAGTTGAGATTTATCCACATTCCCTCGTACTCCTTTTCCGGTAACAGCCTCAAAATCTGTCAACATTAAATATTCCTGGTGTTGTTCTTTCGCATAATTTAAAGTCGCTTGCGCCAAAGGATGTTCACTGTTTTGATTCAGCGTAGCAATCTTTTGAATGACATTCGATTCTGAAAGGTTTGAATTTACAGAAACTACTTTTTCAACGGATGGTTTCCCTTCGGTGATGGTTCCTGTTTTATCGACAATCATCACGTCCACTTTATTCAAGGTTTCCAAAGCTTCGGCATTTTTGATCAAAACTCCTTCCTGGGCACCTTTTCCGATTCCAACCATCACCGACATCGGTGTAGCCAAGCCCAAAGCGCACGGACAAGCGATGATCAAGACCGCAATTGCGTTAACGAATGCATAAACGTAGCGTGGTTCTGGTCCGAAAATCATCCACATCATGAAGGTAAGTAAAGAAATTCCGACTACAACAGGAACAAAATATCCGGAAATTTTATCGGCTACTTTCTGAATTGGAGCGCGTGAACGACTCGCCGAATTCACCATGTCGATGATTTGAGAAAACAAGGTTTCGGATCCAATTCGTTCTGCACGCATCACGAATGTCTGATTTCCGTTAATCGTTGCTGCGTTTACAGTATCGCCAATTTGTTTGCTCACTGGAATGGGTTCACCCGTCAACATCGATTCATCAATGGACGAATTTCCTTCGGTGATTTCACCATCAACTGGAATTTTTTCTCCCGGTTTAACGCGCAGTAAATCGTTTTTCCGAATGTCGTGAATCGAAACTTGAATTTCTTTTCCGTTGACGATTTTCACAGCGGTATTTGGCGCCAATTTCAATAAAGCTTTGAGTGCAGTATTCGTTTTTCCGTGTGCTCGCGCTTCTAACAATTGTCCCAGAAGAACTAAAGTCAGAATGACAGATGCCGCTTCGAAATAAACGTGAACTGTTCCGTGCATTTTAAATTGTTCTGGAAAAACATCTGGAAACAGCAAGGCCACAATGCTAAAAATCCACGCAGCACCAGCGCCAATTCCAATCAAGGTAAACATGTTTAAATTCCAAGTCACGATGGATTTCCAAGCACGCTCAAAGAACATCCAAGTTGCATAAAAAACCACCGGAATTGATAAAGCAAACTGAATCCAATTCCAGACTATTGCGCTAAAAAGTTCGTGCAAAGGTTTGCCCGGAATCATATCCGACATGGCAATGATGAAAATCGGAACTGTAAATCCAACGGCAATTTTAAATTTTCGAACCATTTTCAGGTACGAAGTATCAACCGTTTCCGTTTCTACGAAATTGGCCACCAAGTCCATTCCACAAACAGGACAACTTCCTGCTTGCTCATAGACTTTGTCTCCTTCGCAATGCATCGGACAATAATATTCTGTTCTGACATTCGCCGCTGGTTCTTCCACCAAATCCATTCCACAAACCGGACAATCGCCCATTTTGGAATAGGTTTTATCGCCCTCGCAATGCATGGGACAATAATAAACTCCGTTTCCCGAAAAGTTTGCAGGCTTGGGCGCAACGGTTTCACAACAGGATTTTACAGGTTCTGGTTTTGTTGAACAACAAGATCCTTCGGGTTTTACATCTTCTTTTATTGGTTCCGCCTTTGAAGCGCAACAAGAATCTTCTGTTTTTATTTCATTTAGGCTGGGTTCAGAATCTGAAGAACAGCAACTTAGTTTTTTATCTTCAGATGAACTTTCTTTATTTTCCATAATTATAAATCTTATTTAGACATTTTTTCATTCGCTTCCATGCACCAAAGTAATTCGTCGACAAAATTTTCAGCTCTTTTATCTGTTCCTTTTTGATCAGTAGGAATTCCATTTTCGTCAAACGCTGTTTCCACATTCGGAACTGGAAATTGCGCTGGAACAACCCAAGAGCGTATTTTCCAAAGTACAAATTGAAGAGAAATAATAACTTGCGAACCTGCAAAAGCTCCGCTTGAAACGGTTGAGATCGCAATTGGCTTTCTTCTCCATTCTGGATGTAATAAATCGATTGCATTTTTCAAACTCGCCGGATAACCGCCGTTGTATTCTGGTGTAACGATGATTATACCTTGAGAAGCAACGATTTTCTCAGCAAACTCCAAGGTCTTTTTTGCAGGAGATTTCTGATAACTTAAACGCTCTTCAAAAATTGGGAAATTAAGTTTATCCAAATCAACAATTTCAACTTCTTCTCCTGCGTGATTTTCAGCTAAGTAGTTTTGGAAATAAAGTGCTACGCGATGGCTGTTTCGGTTTGTACGAACACTGGAAGAGATAATCAGAATTTTGGACATATATTTAGCTTTAAAACGAATGTTTTTTTTCAATAGCTAATTTAAGGATAATTATTGGTTTTGAAATTGATTGTCGGTTTTGATAAAACAAAAAAAATAATTGTGAAAATTTAAGCTGATTTCGCAAAACCCTATTTTGCCTTCACTTCTTCTGGAACACCAAAATCAAGGCGTTTTGTTGTAACATATCTCGGTACGTAATATTTACTCGATTTGAAATTATCGATTATCACACCACGAGAAGTTGATGAGTGAATGAACTTGATCGCATCTGGAGTTACTTCAACCACCATTCCAACGTGACCAATTCGACTACTTTTGACGTTAGAACCTTTAAAGAACATCAGATCTCCAGGACGAATTTCGGATAATTTTACCGTTTTACCATACTCTGCCATGCCATAACTGGAATGTGTTAGACTCATTCCGTAATTTCCCATAACGTAGAAAATAAAACCTGAGCAATCAAATCCAGAAGGTGTCATTCCAGCACTTCGATAAGGTGTTCCTAAATATTTTTTGGCGTAGCCAATGATTTGATCCACCTTCTGACTATTAGGCGCAACAACGAATTCTGATTCTCCAACCAACGAATCATTTACATTCAAATCTGGAACAGACAAAAGTGCTTCGCTCGTTGCAACTTGCGCAAAAGTCGTGAAAGTCGTGAAAGACAATGCAAAACAGAAAAACAGAAAAAACAAATATTTCGATTGGATTTTTAACATCTTGGCTACAAAAATATCACAATTTCCATATCTGAAGGGAAAGAGTTGTCAACAATTGCGAGAAAGGTGCTCAGAAATTACTTTTTTGAGTTCAGCGAAAGTGAGTATTCCAGCTTGTTTCCAAAGAATATTTTCAGCTTCAATCAAGACAAAAGTGGGAACATTTTGAACTTTAAAATACTGTGCAAATTGTTCCAATTCGTCCACATCTACTTTCAGAATTTGAAGTTGACGTTCAAATTCTTTTTCAATGCGATCGATAATTGGTTCCATTGTCTGACACGGACTGCACCAAGCAGCGTGGAAATGAATGAGCGTATGTTTTTTCTCGTTGGAAATCATTTGGAATTAAAGATACGATTTTTTCAAAAGGAAACTGAATATTCGCATGCTGAAAACACGATTTCGCAGTTTAACACTTTTGATTTTTCGATTTCATAATCAAATTATCTTAGTTATAAATACTTGATTTTTAAACTTACAGATGTAGATTCCTTTTAATATTTCCGAAAGAGAGATTGCTAAACTTTTACTCATAATCCATCCAATTTCGTTTTTTTCTTCATTGAAAATGTATAACTTAAACCAGCTTGAAAATCGAGCATGTGGAAAGGTACTAAGTATGGAGAATTAATACTTTGGACTTGTACATGGCCTTTTGGAGTATTAGAGTTGGGATTAAGTATTGCATGTTGACTTCGTAATAATCGTATACCATATCCAAATGTGGCATCGAAACTTAAACCTGATACAATTTTTACATTACAGCCAATTGAGAAATTTGTAATCAATGGAGTTCCTTTATATAGATTCGTAAAAACATAGCCATCTTCAAGCTGATAGGGCAGATAATCTGCTGGTGTAAAATATCTATTAACGAGATAATTATTCATGTAATTAGTTGAAATTTCTGTGAGAAAAGCTGTTTGAAAAAATAATCGAACTCTATTTAATTCTAACAAGCGCAACGAACCACCAATACCAATAAGATTTGATTTTAAAGAAATGCGATTTCCTTTAAAACCTGCACCATTATTTTCAAGATATTGATATTGAAAATTTAAAGAAATACTTTTTTTTCGAAGGATAAATCGACTACCAATATTGATTTTAAACCCATAGTATGAGTTATTTGATAAAATGAGCTCTTTATTAGAATTTTGATTTGTTTTTTTACTGTCATAATATCCTTTTTGGGATGTATAAAGCAATGCACCAAATTCTGGCTGAATTTCTCTCTGAGCGAAAATTGAAATGCAATTAAAAATTACAAGAAAGGGAATTATACGTTTCATAATCGGATGAATTTAGTGATAAACAATTGATTTTTAAGGCTTAAAACATAAATTTATTTTGACATTTCTGAAAGAAAGATTGCTAAACTTTTACTCATAATCCATCCAATTTCGTTTTTTTCTTCATTGAAAATGTATAACTTAAACCAGCTTGAAAATCGAGCATGTGAAAAAGGAACAAGATACGGTTTGTCGATGTTTTCTTCTTTTGTAGGTTCAGTCAGAGAGACAGCATAAATATATGTCAAGTTTGCTAATTGACTTCTCAACACTCTCAGTCCGTAGCCAACTGAAAAATTAAAACTTAGTTCGTTAACAATTTTCACATTGCAACCAATCAAAAAATTACCGATAAAAGGTGTTCCTTTATAAATATTGGTTTTTACCTTTTCTCCTGAATAATTAGAAAGTGGTAATACGTGATAGTGTTTAATAGGACGGTAACTTTTTTTTCGCAGATAATTATTTCTGTATCCAGAATACACTTCCGACATTAATTGAACATTTAATAATAATTTGACCTTGTTTTTTTCGAAAAATCGTATTTCGGTACCTAATCCTAATAAATTGGACGTGAGTTTGGTTTGATTTTGACTCTCACCACCTGTCTTAAACCATTGATATTGTAAACTAACAAGAAAACTTTTATTACCAAAGATGAAACGGGACCCAATCTTGGAAACAAATCCTACATAGCCATTACCAGAATTGTAAGGATTTGAATGAATTTCTTGAACTGACCAATCATGTACTTTATTGGTATTATAAAATCCAAAAGCAGCGCCATTTCCTGAAAAACTAATTTCTGGTTGAATTTCTTTTTGAGCGAAAATTGAAATACAATTAAAAATTACAAGAAAGAGAATAATTCGTTTCATAATCGGATGAGTTTAGTGATAAACAATTGATTTTTAAGGCTTAAAACATAAATTTATTTTGACATTTCTGAAAGAAAGATTGCTAAACTACTTCTCATCATTCTTCCGCTTTAGATTTTTTATTCATTGAAAATGTATAACTTAAACCAGCTTCAAAATCGAGCATGTGGAAAGGAACGAAATATTCATCATTAATATTCTTAATTTTTGTTTGAACCTGAAATGTCTGATCTTTGATAAAAGTCAATTCTGCGCGTTGACATTTTATGATCCGCATGCCGTAACCAAAAGAAAGGTTTAAATTCAATCCACTTAAAATTTTCACGTTGCAACCCAATGAAAGATTACCAACAAATGGAGTTCCTCTATAAATATTTGTGTGAACATAATCACCAAAAAATTGCTGAGGTGGAAAATCTGTAGGGCTATAAGATCCCGAACGCAGAAAATCATCTATGTAATTACTTTGTATCTCTGTTAGAAAAGCAACTTGAAAAAATAAGCGTACTCTTTTTTGCTCAAACAATCTCAAATCAGCGCCAATACCCAATAAATTTGATTTTAATACAATCGGGTTTCCAAAGTACCCCTTATTATTATGTTGAAGAAATTGATACTGTAAGTTGACAGATACACTTTTATTAGTACTTAAAAATCGTGGTCCAAATTTGAGTTTAAAGCCATAGAATATGTCAAAACACGATACTAATTTATCGTTTGGGTTTTCCCACGTGGTTTTGCCAGTGTAAAATTCTTGCCTAGAGGTATAAATTAAAGCAGCAAATTCTGGCTGAATTTCTCTCTGAGCGAAAATTGAAATGCAATTAAAAATTACAAGAAAGGGAATTATACGTTTCATAATCGGATGAATTTAGTGATAAATAATTGATTTTTAAGGCTTAAAACATAAATTCATTTTGACATTTTTGAAAGAGAGATTGCTAGACTACTTCTCATCATTCTTCCGCTTTAGATTTTTTCTTCATTGAAAATGTATAACTTAAACCAGCTTGAAAATCGAGCATGTGAAAAGGAACGGAATATTCATCATAAACATTCTTAATTTTTGTTTGAACCTGAAATGACTGATCTTTGATAAAAGTCAATTCTGCGCGTTGACATTTTATCATTCTCATGCCGTAACCAAAAGAAAGGTTTAAATTCAATCCATGTAAAATTTTCACGTTGCAACCCAATGAAAGATTACCAACAAATGGAGTTCCTCTATAAATATTTGTGTGAACATAATCGCCAAAAAAGTGCTGAGGTGGAAAATCTGTAGGGCTATAAGATCCCGAACTCAGAAAAGCATCTATGTAATTACTTTGTATCTCTGTGAGTAATGCAACTTGAAAAAATAAGCGCACTCTTTTTTGCTCAAACAATCTCAAATCAGCACCGACACCCAGTAAATTTGATTTTAATGCTATCGGGTTTCCAAAGTACCCGCTATCATTAATTTTAAGAAATTGATACTGTAAATTGACAGATACACTTTTATTAGTACTTAAAAATCGTGGTCCAAATTTGAGTTTAAAGCCATAGGGATAGTTATTTGTCCAAACCTTCTTATAATTTGAATAGTCATGCGTGTATTTCGTATTGTAATATCTTTCTCTAGATGTATAAATTAAAGCACCAAATTCTGGCTGAATTTCTCTCTGAGCGAAAATTGAAATGCAATTAAAAAAAATAAGAAATGAAATAATTCGTTTCATAATCGGATGAGTTTAGTGATAAATATTTGATTTTTTAACTTACAGATGTAGATTCCTTTTAATATTTCCGAAAGAGAGATTGCTAAACTTTTACTCATAAATGTTCCGTTTTAGACCTTTTCTTCATTGAAAAAACATAATTCAACCCAACTTGTACATTAAACATGTGAAAAGTAACAAAATATGGTTGTTTTTCCAATATTATAGATTTAGGTTCTGAGAGTGATACACTTTTATCAAATAACAAAGTTGCTTCTTGAGTTCTTAATACCTTTAATCCATATCCAGCAGACACATTCAAACTCATAGATTCTATGAGTTGTAAATTACAACCAATTAAAACGTTACTTAAAAAAGGTGTTCCTCTGTAAATGTTTGTTCGGACAGTTCCTGTTGAGTTCGAAGACGTAGGGTAGAAATAATATTTTTTTACGGGTACATATTCTTCTAATTCAAGATAGCCATTCTTATATTTAGAATAGACTTCGGACATAAGTTGTAAATTAAAAAATAATCTAAATGCACTTTTTTCAAATAATCTTAATTCTGTGTCTATTCCTAACAAGTCTGAAGAAAAAATAAAACCACTGTAAATATCATCTCGACTATTAACTTTATGATAGGTTCCTGAAAATAAAAAACTCATATTTTGATATTTAATTCGTCCACCAATCCTTGTGTTAAAACCCAAATACATGTGTCTAGAATAATAAAGTTTCCGATGCATCGCTCCTGATACGTTATTGTAATCTTTAAAAACATAATTTCCAAAAAAAGAACCATTTCCGGAAAACCCGATTTCTGGTTGTATTTCTTTTTGAGCGAAAACAAATAGATTATTAATCAAGAACAAACAAGATATTAATAGATTGTTTTTCATAATTTCAAGAGTTTAAACGTAAATAATTGACCTTGAAGTTTGCAGATATACACTCCTTTTTGCACAAAAGGCAAAGAGATTCGATTTTCCCCTGGTTCGATTGTAAAAGAGCCAATAAACTTACCGTCTAACGTTTGAATTAATAAATGATCACTGGTTAAACTATTAACCGTGAAACTGGTTTCAAAAGGATTTGGATAAACTGTGATTACTTCATTTTCATAAACATCAATTGTCAGTAAAGTAGTCAATTCATCTTCTTTCTCTTGTGTTGCTTGTTGTGCCAAACCATTTGAACAGCCTTCTTCTATAACGTACCAATAAATTGGTAAATTAGTATTTCCAGCTACAGACTCTCCCAATTCTGGATATTCTAAAACAAATCCCCAAATCCCATTTTTTTTATCGGTTTCGATACAATCTGATTTAATATAACCATTGTTTTGAATGGAATAGGACGAATACCAATGAACCCGATATTCTGTTTTCTTTTTTAAATGTTCTATACGCAATCGATCCTTTTTTTTTACATCATCCCATGAAGTTTGTTGAACATCATTGTAAATGGCGTCAAAAACAAAACAAGTATCTGAGGGTAGATGCTGCGTTGCTATATTATAGGTCCTATTTTTGACATATCCAACTGCTCTATTTTGATTTTGAGAAACGTAGTACTGTTGTTCAACCGTATATTCATTGATTTTCTCAGCATCTTGCATATCATGCCACCATTCTCCACCACCTTCACTCAAGGTACTAATCACATCAGGTCCATTCATGTGGTTTTCGGCCCGAATTATTGCTGGCCACAAATGTCCTTCTAATTCTTTTCGCCAACCTGCCCACGTCAAATATCCGCCAACACTGGCAAATGGAAAGGTCATCAAGTCAACAGGTATTTGTGTGCGATCAGAGCATCCATTATAGTCTTCATCAAGTCCTCCTTCTGAAAATAAAATGGGTATTTTACTACCTCGAGATGCCCATAATGCATTTACAATGAGTGGCCTTCCTTTATCATATAAATCACGAGGTCCTTTGTAGTATAAATTCACACCCGCAACATCAATTTTTGGAAGTTTTATCGATTTCAAGTCTAAGGAATTACCGTGCCCCATATCAATTCCAACCAATTGGTTTACGTCTAAAGAATCTTTCATGTATTCAGACAATACTTTGTGGTAATTATTTATAGCGTCTTTAACCACATTACCATCTTCATACGCATTGTATTCTTGTACTGTCACATTCCCTAAAGTATCCGTAACATCGGATTGTTTACTCACGTGAAACGGTTCGCTTAAAAGTTCGAATTCCATGATCTTGGTGGAATATCCATAACGTGCAACGTAGTAGCGAGTTCGTTGTTTGTGATACATCAAATCACTTTCATTTGTAAATGACTCGTCAGCTTTCTTTTGTCCTTGGGGTTTGTCGTTGTAGCAATACCGTTTTTTGTCGTATACCCAAGGATCCGTAACAAATTGCCCATTCACATCATACGTATCGTAATCCCAATCCCATTCGGTGGTGCTATTGTGTGCATATTTTGTATGCGGCGCTTGTTCCAACATGTTGAAAATCATCAAAACATCGTATTTTTCCAAGCTGTCCAAAATTTTATCTTGTTCCCAAGCGTAATGAAGTCGCTTGTAATAATTCCCTTTTTCTTCAAACTCAATCAAAGTTGACCATGCCATTTGCAGCGTGCGAATGTACTTTCCTCCGCTTTGAAAATATTCTGAAAGTGTGTTTAAATAGGTATTCCATGCATGTACATTCGATGCTTTTTCGGTGGTAGAATCCGTATGTAAATTATGTCCATAATAAATGGTGTCTAAACGAGTTTTATGATCTACTCTTCGCACAGAGTCACCCGGAATTTCCGCATAACAAGCACCAAACCAAGCTACACAAGGGAAATCAGCAGGAAAATTGGTTCCAACTGGATAGATCATTTTATCACCTTGTTTCAAATTTCGATTGTTCTCAAAAACAGTCACATAACCAGGATCATTACTTTCAATGACTTGGAAACATAAAACACTTGAAGAATAAGTCGCTATTTTTTCATTCTTAATTCGAATAGAAATCGTGGTTTCCCATTCTCCATTCAAAGGTGGTGCGAATCGAACGCGGAACGGGAATTCTGTGTTTAGTTCATCCCAATCATCTGTTTGAAGATTTTGATGATAATCTCTTGTATAAAAAGCATCGATTTTTTTAATGCTTCCAGTTGCTGGATGATAAAACGTAGCTTCAACATCAATTTCCCATTCCAAAAATGGATTGATTTCATTGTTATAAATCCCTTGCTGCTTGAGATAACGATTGATTCGGATGAGAAGTTCATCCGGAATAGCGATGCCAATCTCTAATTTTTTGTAGCGCAACACATGCAATAAATCGCTGTAATTCATTACTTCTAAATCGATTCCTAATCTCGTTTCAAAATTGAATTCAGAAATTGAACCCAAGTCGTTAACGAGATAATTAGTTGGAAATGAATTGGAATCAGCGGCATCAATCACATTTATTTGTGCACGGATAGAAGTTGCAGCAAAAATCGCGGCGATGAAAACGAAAAATGAGCTGAAGGTTGATTTAAATATTGGCATATTGAATACTAAAATACAACAATTATTCAATTAACCTGAAATAAAACCAGCAATAATAGAGCAACTCAAAATAAATATCCTTATTTTCACATTTCAATACGGATAATTGGATATAAAATGGATGAAAAGTCATTAACCAAAGCATATTATACCATCGGAGAAGTCTCGGAAATGTTTGAGGTAAATGCTTCGTTAATTCGATTTTGGCACAAGGAATTTGATCAGATCAAACCAAAAATCAATGCCAAAGGAAACCGTTTGTTTACGCCAAAAGATGTATTGACCATTCAACGGATTTATCAATTGGTGAAAGTGGAAGGCTTTACTTTGGAAGGTGCTAAAAAGAGTTTGAAACAAAAAGTTGCTGAGAAACCAGCTGAAATTTCACAAACCGATCACCACGAAGTGATTGAGCGACTGGAAGCGATCAAAAGCAAGTTGATTGCGTTGAAAGGGAATTGAGATTAATGCAGTTTTTTGCTTCGAATTATCTAAAAAGTATCAATCAAAACTCAATCTAGCTTTAAATAAAAAGCATCAATTACAATTATGAAAAAATTTATTTTACTGCTGATTCCCTTTTTCTTTTCGGCAATCCTTCTCGCAAATCCAGGGAAATTAAATGCTTTTAATGATACGCTTATTGTTAAAAATAAAGTGACGATCAAAAACACGCAAGGAGTTGTTGTTGAAACGTATCAGCTTAAAAAAGGTGAGAAACACGGCGCTCGACGAGTTTTTAACAATCAAGCGGGATTGGTGCTGATGGAACAGTATAAAAAAGGGAAATTGGATGGAACGAAAACAACTTACGACTATTCTGGAAAAATTCAAAGTATTGAAAAATACAGCTATTTTCCGACGGAACAAAAATCTCTTTTGGATGGAAAACAACAAAAATTCTCCAATGGAATCTTGATTTCTGAAATCACGTTCAAGAAGAATTTGAAAGTTGGACCGTATCAATATTTCTACAACGACGGAAAAATCAAAGAAAGAGGAACTTTGGAAGGTGAATTGAAAACAGGAAAATTTCAAGCGTACGATTCCAAAGGTCAACTGACGAGAGATGAGAATTATGTGATCATTCGAGTTGAAGAAGTACAAGTGAAGAAGGAAAGAAATCTTTCTCCGAATAAAATAGAAATAAAAAAAGAGATTCAAAGAGATGTTACTCGGTCCGTCTTGGATGGAACTTGCACGTATTACTACAACGGACTTCTGCAAAAAGAAGCAAATTACAAGCTGGGGAAACTAGAAGGTTTGGTTACGGAGTTTTATGTTCAACCGCAATATCTTTTAAAATCGAAAGAGAATTACAAAGACAACCTTCGATTTGGAAGTTTTATCTTTTATCAGACCGATGGTAAGGTTGAAAAACGTGGTAAATATTATCAAGAAATAAAAGTCGATGATCAAGTTTTGAAAAATGTCTACGATGGCGAAAACGTTTATTATAATCGAAATGGTTTCATCGAACGCATTGAAAATTGGAAAAACTATCAGCGACAAGGAACTTGGCAATGGTTTAACCAAAACGGAATTCAAACGCATCAAGTAGATTACGACAAAGGTTTAAAAGTTGGAAAGGAAATTTATTGGGACAATCAAGGAAATAAAACCAGTGAAGTAACTTTTGTCATTCAAGTTGAAAATGGCATTTCGAAAAGCGTGAGTCACGGCTTGCAAAAGGGATGGAAAAATGGCGTTTTAATTTCTGAAACACCTTATGTAAATGGTTTACGACAAGGATTACACAAAGAATTTTACCCAAATGGAAATTTGAAAGAAGAGCGCAATTTTGTGAACGATTCGCTAAGCGGGAAATATTTCAATTATTACGAAGACGGAACTTTGCAACGTGAATACTATTATCAATCGTCCAAATCGGGCAATCAAATCATCGGTTGGAATAAGAATTTTGATAAAGATGGGCATTTAATCAGCGCTTATTATGGTGATGGTTTGGGAAATAATTTGGTTTCAAAAACCTACGGAAACGAGGAAATGTCGAGTCTATCAGTCAAAGATTTGATGCAACTCGCACTCCATCCGAACGGGGAAATAATGAGTATCCAATTTGCAAGCAGTTATCAATACGGTTTTGCATTTTACTCGACGGGGCAACTTCGAAAAATTTATTTTTACGATGCGTCAGGAAAGCCCGTTACCGCCAATTTCACAGCGCAAAAAGAATTACTACAAGTCATTTCAAACAACGTAATTGAAGAAGACGAAACGACCAACCAAACTGCTCGTGCAATTGCGCAACAAGTCAATCCAAGTTGGGGAAAGCATCCTTTTTTCACCGATTCAGTCAAAAATGGAAACTACATTTTGAACTATTCCAACGGAAAACCATTTCTAGACCTTCAATTTTCGAATGATTTGCCCGAGGGAAAATGGTTGATTTCTGATGCAGTTTCAAGCGACACCATTTTCTATGCAAACTTTAAAAATGGCAAGAAAATCGGTTTAATGGTTCGCAAGAAAAATTACGGCATTCCGATGGAAAGAAAGGTATACGGCGAAAACGAAGAACTTATTTCCTCCACTACCTATCATTTGAATGGAAATCGGAATGAAGAACGAACGTACGAGAAAAAGAATCCAGTTTACACCAAAGAATTTTATGAAAATGGAATGGTAAAACGAATTTCGGATGAAATCAACAAAAACTATTTCAACTTTAAAAATGACGGAAGTGTGTTTTACAGTACTGAGACTTTTTCATCGCCAGATAGCATTCGAATTATCAAAAACTATTTTGAAAAATCGAATCAACTGAAAGACCTGCGAAAAATCAATTTCACTTTGAATACAGGCATTCGAGAAACCTATTATGAAAATGGTCAACTCAATTTCTATACCGAGACGGATGGAAAAGAAAAGCAAGAAGGAGTTTATAAAAGATACAATGAAAAAGGAATCTTACTGCTTTCTGGAGCTTTCAAAGCAGGGAAAAAAGACGGTATTTGGTTGACGTACGACGACGAAGGAAAAATGCTTAAACAAGAAGATTTTAAATCCGGAGAATTGATCATCGATCCAGAAAATGAGGAAGAATGTGCTTGCTACGACAAAACTTTATCAAATTCTAAACTCGGTTTTGCGCAACTTGCAAGCTTTTTCACTTCTTATAAAGACATCAAAAATGCAATTCCAAAATACATTCAGCCAGTTGACAGTTTTAACTTCGATAAAATATTCTTCATTAACTTTCAGGGTATGACGGATGGTTTTTCTAGTATGAAATTGTTGCCTGCCAGAGAATTTTCTTTTTACACCTCATCCAACAAAAACCTAAAAGTAAATCTAACACCTTGCAACACTTCAGGTTATTGGAATAGTATCGAATCCCGATTCACGGTTTCACGCGGAAAATTAGCGTATGCGACTTTGGATCTCAAAAGAATTGCCATTAGTTTGGAGAAAAATCCGCTAACCAAGCTCGACGGAAAGCCATTCAAAGCATATTTCGACGCCAAGGAAATAGAACTTCGAGATGGAAAACTGAACCTGACTTTTGCAAATTCACAAAACGAATGTCTTTCAACTGGACTCATTCAAGATTTTATAAAAATCAGCAATGCCACCGGAAAACCGGTTATCAATCAATTGTCCTTTCAACAACAATACATCAGTTGGGCTGATTTACCAGTAACGAGCAACGAAAAGGAAAACTTTAATGGAATCGTTATTCAAAAGGCAGACATCAAGTTGATCAATGAAATAGTAACTGATAATCTGACAAGCAAACATAATCTTCTGGGTTATCTCGTCGGAACAAGTGATTTAATCATCGCTGGCGACAATTGGGTAGCAGGTCAACTTTCATTTGATGGGATTTTAAAAGATGGAGTTTTTACGCAAGACCTCGAAAAAGGCAGTGCAACGATTGAATTAAAAATCTTGATTAAGAAATTAGAAGATAGAAAACTTTTACGACTTACTTCAACTTACTTGGAAGATGAAAAGGTTTTAAAAATCAACTTTTTCGTGGAGAAATAATTCTAAATTGACTTTCAAACAAAATTGATTATGAAAATACAAAACATAAAAAAACTTCCAATTCTCTTGCTTTTCCTCTGGATAAATTTGGATTTGAACGCTCAATTGACAGATGTATTCACCAATACAGTTTACAGTTCTGTTTCCACAAGGGTGATCAAAAAGGAAAATAAAATGGATTACATTTCGGGCGAATTAGAATTTTACCAAGATCATTTGAATCACGAAAATTTCTCAGACGCCTTGTTTGAAAAAATCCAGAATGTAGCAGTTCAAAACATTACGGACAAACTCTATTTTCAAATTGTTTTCAATGAATTGTTAGAAAAGATCAACCGAAACAATCAGATTTTTAGCGATAATGGCGAAGAAATCGAATATGAAAATCCAAAGTTTCAAAACCTTGAAATAAAGCTTGTGAGTATTTTGAATAATCAAGCCATCTTTTCATTCAACTATGATTTTGAGGTCTTCAATTATTCAAACAGAAATAGACCGGAGACATTTTCCATTCAACGCTATTATCACGTCGATTTAAAAACGGAGAAAGTAGAGAGATTTAATCCGTATTTAAGTAATTACGCCACCGTTTTTCCGAAAATAGTGCTTGATAAACTGAATCGATTGTATGCAATCAGTACAAAAAAGATTGAATTAAACAAATTAGAAGATAGCATTCCAAGAAATCATTTTGATGGATTTTTGTCGCGCTTAAAAATCGAAGAGGCAAAATTGATTCCGTATTTCGCAGGCGCAATTATCGTTTTTGATGCATACAGTGAATCCAGTAAAAATTTTCGCGGACAAGCATTTCAGGTTTATCTAAATTACGATGAACTGAAAACATTCTCCAACCTTCTGCCCTACTATAAATCCTTTTATGGGAATTTTAAAAACGATTCCAAGGTAAATCCGCTGCTTGCAGAAATCGAAGAAAAGGTAAAAAAGTTTGGTCAAGATCCAAGCACATTGGATTTCATTGATTCAACATCGAAAATAAATAACTTAGAAATCGAATTGTATCAACAAGATGATAAACTCTATCGAACAGAAAGATATGAATTTGACGAATCGGGAAAACTAATTTTGAACACTATTTTAAATGTCGGTGATAAAAATCATTCTCAAAAAATCTACAGTTATTTCGAAAATGGAAACCTGAAAAGTATCGCTTCTGTAAATACAAAAAAAGAACTTGACGAACTTCAATTCTATTATTACAAAAATGGAAAAGCTCAAAATCAAGAAAACATTCAGCAACAGATTGTTGACTATGATAATTACAACAATCAAAACTCAAACAGCAAAAGTCTTGAAGCTGAATTCAATCAAGAATTTTATTTCTACAACAAAGATTACCAGTACACTTTTAGAATGGATGCTTTTAAAGAAGTATCGAGAGAACACATAACAATCAGTTTCATAAGTGGAAATGAATATTGCAATGGTTGGCGTTGTTTGGTTTTGGATGATAAACTGCATGTAATTGGAATTAAATCATCAAAACACCCAATGCATGCTGCGCAAGCTTTGACCAATAACCAAGGACAAGTCACCGAATACTTTTACGATAACGATCGTCGAATTAGATACTATACCTACGACGATTTATACCGCATAACGAGCATCAAAAAGTTTAGTGATTCTAAATTGGAGACTCAAATTTCGTATGAATATGAGAACGATGGGAAAATTCCTTCGGTCGTAATTTACAAAACGGACAATGGAAGTCGAAAGAATGTTTACAAGGTTGAATAGTTCTCTTTTCTTCAATCCTCCAGAGCCTAGCAGTAAAAATTATAAGATGTCGAATACCGGTAGCTGAGGCACTCCAAGCAACCGGCATCTCTGCACTCGAATCAATCTAATTCTTAGCGCTCGAAATGTTTCAAATTCAAACAAAAACAAAGGACATACTTTAGATTATCCTGTTAAATTAAAGTGCTACTTTAGATTATCATGCAAAATACATTGATATATCAAACTAAAACAGTATGTTAGATTAAATAATCTACTGTGATTTATAGTGGAAAGATTAACTATGTAAAGTATGTTTACAACGTGAAATAGGTCAATTTCCAGCGCTATGTATGAGACAAGAACACTTGCAGCGGAAGAGAATTATTTGTTTTGTATTTTGTAGAGGCGCAATGCATTGCGCCTCTACAAAATACAAAACCACACCAATCCCGAAGACATAATATTATGAATTTAAATAATCGAAATCTCAAGTATTTTCACTAATCTAAACTGCTTTGGGAAGTAAATGGGGATTTCAATAACAATTAGCTTAAAACTTCACTCTCAACTGAACCGTAATATCCGATTTTCGATTCCCTGAAATCTTTTCAGATCCAGAACCTAAATCTTTTCGGTTGCTGTAAATGAACGTTCCGTATCGCACCCACAAATCAAATTTTCGTAAGAAAGTATAGCGAACCATCGCATACGCGCGACTTCCTTGATAATAATACGCTGGAATGGAATACACGTACAAGGCATTGGTTTCAAAAGTATACAATCTTGAATCGTATGAATCGGTATCGAATAATGCATATCGCAAAGCGAAATCAAAAGGGCTACTTTTTGGTTTGATGATGATATCTTGCGTGAAAAGCATTCCCTGTTCGGACGCGCTGCTTGGACGATCAATTGTCACGTATTCCAAACGTGTTTTCAATTGAATGGCCTCAGAAACTTGATAAGCGAAATTGATGCGGTAATTTCGTTGCAACACCTCCTCCAATTCCAAAATTGTTCCGTCGTTATTTCGACTGTTTTTCTGACGAATTCGCATTCTAAAACGTCCGTAAACTTCCATTTTTCGGCTTGGACGGTAACTCGGTTGAATTAAAAACTCAGATCCTGCCGATGGCGCGTTCACTCCGTATTTCAACCACGGTTGCTGATAAACATCGTAATAGGCATTTAGACTCCAAGCATCACTTAATTTCATTTTCAAACCGATATATATTCCTGATTCGTTTTGCGCTTTGCTTCCATCCGAGAACGCATTGTTGTAGAATGTTTGATAACCGCGAGAATAATTACGGTACAAAACACTGAAAGAAGCTCTCGAATCGAGCGAAATAATCAAACCTTGTAAAAAAGCAGTCTCAACACCATATCCAGCGTGAGAAGCTTCTCCAAATAAATTCACGTTTCGCCAAACATAACTGTAATCTGCGCTGATGCTAGTCGTAGATTTGGCTCTAAAATCGAATTGATTGTATGGTAAAACAGCCTTATTATAAGCACGATCATATCCTTGATAAACTGCAGCAGCGCCCAAACTAAAATTCCGTTTTTCGTAGCGCAAGTTTCCTCCAGCAATGGTTTCCCGTAAGTTTTTTCGTTTTGCAATCTCGGTTGTCGTTCTGTGAAAACCAGTGATGTTGATGCTGGAAACGTATTCCAGTTCTTCGTATAATGAATCAGCAACTACCGAAGCATCGGTACGTTTGTGAGAACCAAAAAGTGTCAATCCCCAATTTTTGTAACCCAAATCAACTGCTGCTCCACGGAAAAATCGATTTTCATCCACGGAAGTATACGGCTTCAACGACTGTGCATTTTTCTTGATGTTGGTAACATCTGCCGTTTTTCCAAAACCGTAACCCGACCATAAATTCAATCCTTGACCGATTTGAATTTGGTAATCTCCCAAGGCAACTGCTTTCACATACTTTCCTCCTTTATAATAAGCATGTGCTGAATAAAAGTCAAAACCATTTTTCTGAGCACCTTTGAAAAACTGTTCTCCAGGATCTTTTTCAGCCGTGATTCCAACACTCAGATTGGTTCGGTAACTGTAGCGCAAGCGGGTGTAATATTTATCCGCATTTCCATAATAGTATTTACTACTCAATTTCTTGATGGAATCTGATACTTTGGCATAACCTGCCTTTGGTTCAGCCAAGGTTTGATATCGCAGATAGGCTTCAAATTTACCGTATTTTAGTGCTTCTTTCAAACTCACATTTAACTGATCCAATCGGTCGCTTACCCGAACAAATGGCAAAACCAATTCAATGGTTTCCATGTCCCAAAACTTCAAAGATTGGAGTTCATAAATGCTAATCAGTTTCCCAAATTGCTTTCGGTGAAGCAAGAGGTTGTTGATTTGAATATCCGTTAGCAATTGAATACTTCGCAATTGATCGATCGTAGCAGAATTCAAGTTCAAGGGTCTTTCTAAATAATAGGTCAATTGCTGAACGACATCTGTCATGTCAATCTCTTCCACCTCCAATTGTTCTGAAATATATTCAATGCGATTTTGAATCAATTCGGATTGATTTTGAGCTTCAACAAACAACGGTGAAAGCAAAAAAAGTACAGCTATTTTTAGACGTTTAATCATGCTTCTTGTTTAAAAACTCATACGTCAAACCAAAATGTGGCGACCAACCCAAATGCTGATGCCACGCGCTTCCCAAGTCTAATTTTAAGCGATTTTTAAATTCATAGCCAAATCCAAATGTAATTTCTGTTGGATTGCTCGCAACTCCCATGCGCAAGAAAAATCGATCTAATAATTCATATTCCATTCCGGCTTTCGCACGCAACTTGGTTTCAATCGATTTATCAACCTCCGCCAAAATGATTACTTTTTTAGAGATTTGATAATTTAAACCCAAACGCATGAAAGTGGAAAAACGATCGTCTTCAAATTCAGTTAATTTGGCCATTCCGAGGTTCATTACACTAAAACCCAAACTTACTTTTGAATTTATTTTCGCCAAAAATCCAGCTTCCGCAGTTACTGTTCCTTTTGAGCCGTACTGATCGATTCGAATTCCTTGGTAATTCAATTGAACACCTGCTGAAATATTTTCGCCCAACAACATGCTGTATCCCAAACCTACTCGTGTGGTTTTGTACGCACGATGTCCATACATTTGAGCACCAGCAGAAAGAACTCCAACTTTTAAAGGTTGCGCAACAACAAGGGCTTGGGTTTGTAATTCTTTGAGTAAAAATCGGTTTTCATAACTCAATCCAGCAGCTGTTTTTTTTACGAAAGCAAGTCCAGCAGGATTGTGGTGATAACTCCAAACATCTGCCAAAGCAACCGTACTATTTGCCATCGACATCGAACGTGAACCTGCAGGTTGCCAGCCTTGAGACTGAACAAAAAGACAAGTCAAAAGAGAAAGAAAAGTGAAGTAAAATCGAATCATTTAGTAGTATTTGTGAATGCAATAATATTTTAGTCAGTTGTGCTAATTTACTCTTAAATTCTCAATTGCCTAATCTACCGCACAAATAATTTAAAAGTGAACGCGAAAACGGAACAATAATCACCGCAAAGTGTTGACTAAATTGGCTTCAAAATCAATAAAAAACGACTGATTTTGAAAAAAGAAATTACCTTTGTTGCTTCTTGTTCAACATCATCTTATAAACACCATGATTAAACATCTTCTTACCATAAGTTCTCTTGTAATCTTGTTCAATTCTTGCGCACAAGCTCCTGAAAAACAAATAGAAACAAAGAAAAAACCAGCAGTAGTTCTTCCAACCGTGAAAGAAGCGTACGTGCTTTCTGACTTTCTAACAGACAACAAACAACTGGATCAAGATGTTCAAGCAATTTTCAAAAGTTTGGATGACACAGCCATTGTAGCTCAACTTTTAATGCCAGCAATTGGGCGTTTGGGTCAAACGGAAGAAACAATTACCAAATTAATTCGCGCGCGGAAAATTGGTGGATTGTTGATGTTGAATGGAACCAAAGAAGGCTTTACTTCTTGGATTTCAAACTTCAATGCAATGAACGATTCCATCGGAAACGTTCCATTCTTATATGCTGCGGATGCGGAACCAAGTTTGGTGAATCGTAAAATCATCGGTTCGACGCCTGTTAAAAAAGCAAATGAATTGAAAACTGTTGCGGAGGTAATCGCTTGTGCTGATACCATTTCAATGAACTTAAAAGCAATTGGAATCAATTATAACTTTGCTCCTGTTGTAGACATGTCACCAAACAAAACTGTTGGTTTCAGAAGTTTTGGCGCAGTTCCGGCAAACATCATTCCTTGGTCGAATGCCTTTATCATGGAAACTCAGAAAAACGGAATCATCGCAACTGCAAAACATTTTCCAGGACACGGATTGGTTTCTGGCGATACGCATAAATCACTTCAAATGATTGACGGTGAATTGAAAGAAATTAAGAACTACCCAAAATTAATCGAAGATGGCGTTTTATCCATCATGATTGGTCACTTAGCAGTTGCAAACAACGCGAAATACGACACCAAAGGTTTACCAGCAACACTTTCTTCAGTGATCGTGACCGATTTACTTCGTAAAGAAATGGGCTTTAAAGGTTTGATCGTGACCGACGCCATGAACATGGGCGGCGTTACTGCTGTTCCACAATGTGATATGAAAGCCGTTGAAGCAGGAAACGACCTTGTTTTAATGCCAGTTAATGCAGATAAAGCGTTTGCTGACATACTGAAAAAATACCGTTCAAATGCAGCATTCAAAGCACAAGTTGATGAATCTGCACAGCGCATTATTCGTATGAAACTGTGTGTTGGTGCTGTTGTGAGTAAATAATTGAGTTTGACGTTTTAAAACGGATATCCCTACTTTTTAAATTTAAAAGAGAAATTGTCTCTTAGATTCATTTCCATTTTTTAACTTTAGGTTTTTAAAATTAGAAATGAAGTTTAAAATTTTCTTGCTCTCCCTTGTTTTTTGCTCCAGTAGTTTGCTTGGTTTTTCACATGATTATTATTTCGGTTTTGCTGAAATGAGTTACAACGAAACCAATAAAACCTTGGAAACAACCGTCATTTTGTCTGAACATGATTTTGAGAACATTCTCTTAAAAGCTCAGAAAATCAAAAAGAGTTTGGAGTATTTGGAGAAAGATAGTTTGACCATTAAAATCGTTGAACAAGAAATTCTAAAAAACTTCAGCGTTTCAGATGCAAAAGACTCCATTCCTTTTCGTTTCGAATCCATCGGATTTCAGGTGATGTCAACAGGATTGATTCAAATCTATTTGGTAGCTCACCACGTTGAACCCTTTTCAGCTTTGAATATCAAGTTTGCTTGTTTGATGGAACAATTTCCCGATCAGCAAAATAAAATGACCTTCATTAAAAAACGCAAGAAATTCACAGCCGTATTCCTACCAAATCGTCCATCATCGATTTTAAAAATTGACTAACATGTTTAAAACCCAATTATTACTAAGTGTATTGATACTAACAGCAATTACTGCTTTTGGACAGACAAAATTTGCGCAATTAGACATTGAACTTCCAACTCCAAACGAGTACCGCAATGCTTCTGGTGGTCCAGGACACAATTACTACCAGCAAAAAGCAGATTATAAAATTCAAATCACTCTGGATGATGAAAAGCAACGCATCTATGGAGAAGAAACCATTACATACACCAACAATTCGCCAGATCATTTGGAGTATTTATGGTTGCAGTTAGATCAAAATTTATTTGAAGGAAATTCAGATGCTCGCATGATTTCTGTTGATAAAATGGAAGATTTTAGAAGTTTGAATGATGTAAAACGAAAACTTTTTGAGTTTGATGGAGGATTTAAAGTGGAATTGGTTCAGAATACTTCAGGTCAGAATTTGAAATATTACATCAACAAAACCATGATGCGAATTGATCCTGAAAAACCTTTGGGACCAAAACAAAGCATTTCTTTTAAAATAAAATGGTGGTACAATGTCAATAACCGTGATTTCATTGGCGGAAGATCTGGAATGGAATATTTTCCGAAAGAAGATAATTACTTGTACACCATTGCACAATTCTTCCCTAGAATGTGTGTTTACAACGACGTTGAAGGATGGCAGAATAAACAGTTTTTAGGACGTGGAGAATTTACCTTGCCTTTCGGAGATTACCACGTAAGCATTACCGTTCCAGAAGATCACATTGTTGGTGCAACAGGAGAATTGCAAAATGCGAATGCTGTTTTGACAGAGAAGCAACGCAGTCGATTGAAACAAGCGCTTAATGCGACCGAACCAGTAATGATTGTCAATCAGGCGGAAGCGGAAGAAGCAGAAAAAAACAAAGCGAAAAAGACCAAAACTTGGATTTTTAAAGCCACAAACGTTCGGGATTTTGCCTTTGCTACTTCCCGTAAATTCATTTGGGACGCAATGGGAATTACAATTGGTGGAAAATCCATTTTGGCAATGTCTTATTATCCAAAGGAAGGAAATCCACTATGGGAACAATATTCCACTAAATTGGTTGCGCATACCTTAAAAGTCTATTCAAAACATACGATTGATTATCCATATCCAGTTGCAATTTCCGTTCACTCCAAGCAAATTGGAATGGAATATCCGATGATTAGTTTCAACGGCGGAAGACCAGCAGAAGACGGAACCTATTCAAAAGAAACAAAATACGGAATGTGGGGCGTGATCATCCACGAAGTTGGTCACAATTTTTTTCCGATGATTATCAATTCGGATGAACGACAATGGTCGTGGATGGATGAAGGTTTGAACACTTTTATGCAATATGTTACCGAACAAGAGTGGGAACGCAATTATCCTTCTAGACGCGGTCCAGCACATTTAATTACCGATTACATGCGTGGTGATCCGAAGTTTATTTCGCCGATTATGACCAATTCTGAATCGATTTTTCAATTCGGTAACAACGCTTACGGAAAACCCGCAACGGCATTAAACATTTTGCGAGAAACCATCATGGGCCGCGATTTGTTTGACCACGCTTTCAAAATCTATTGTGAACGATGGAAATTCAAACACCCAACTCCAGCAGACTTTTTCCGAACGATGGAAGATGCATCTGCAGTTGATTTAGATTGGTTTTGGAGAGGTTGGTTTTATACGACTGAATTTGTAGATATTTCCTTGGATGGTGTCAAAAACTTCGAATTAAACACGCAAAATCCTGCGCTTGAAAAAGAATTAGAAAATTACAATCCGTACGTTCAAGAAAATTACATTAGTAACATGCGCAATCAGAAAGGAATTGAAAAAACATTCAACGAAGCTGATTCAAAAATTGATGATTTTTACGCAAAAAGTGACCCACGGAAAGTGGATGCATTGGACAAAGCTGAATATGAAAAAGTACAAGAAAGATTAAGCGAAGAAGATAAAGCATTGTTAAATAGCAATAAACAATTTTACGAAATCACGTTTAGCAACCTTGGTGGCTTGGTTTCACCAATTATTATTCAGGCTAAATTTGAAGATGGAACGTTTCAAGACATTTATATTCCTGCTGAAATCTGGAAAATGGATGATGTTACCCTTTCGAAAGTATTTATTTTTAATCAAAAAGTGATTTCTTTCCGTTTAGATCCATATTTAGAAACAGCAGATTGTGACTTAGACAATAATTCTTGGCCAGCTGTTGTTCAGCCAACTCGTTTTCAATTATTTAATCAGCAAAAAACGAATGAAAACCCAATGCAGCGACAGAAAAGGGTTGAGGAGTTGGAGAAGAGTAGGAAATAATATTTGAAAAATCAAGGCGCGATTAATCGTACCCTTACAAACAAAAAAATCACATAGCAATTAACAGTGTTTCGTTTATTTCGTTTATATTTGCATATACAATAAACGATTTAAAAGATGGAATACTTAATTGATCTTAAAAAACCTTCTAAAAAGGAACAGATTGCAGCGATGAAATCCTATACTGCATTGATCGCTACTATAGAAGAACTACATTCGGTGAATCCTGAAATTGAAATTGAAGAAACACAAGAAAAAATTAAAATCCCTTTAAAAGCGCTTAAACTTTTAGCCAAAATATTAAAAGCTACAAGTGAAGGACAACCAATCTCTGTAGTTCCTATTGCTACTGAAATGACAACCCAAGCAGCTGCAGAAGTATTGGGATGCTCAAGACCTCATTTCGTAAAATTACTTGAGAATGGTAAAATTCCTTTTACTTTAGTTGGTCGACATCGCAGGGTTAAATTTGAAGATGTGATAAATTTTAAGCGTGACACTAAATTGGAACAAGAAAAATTTCTCATGAACATGATGAAGTCAGACGAAGAATTAGGCCTTTATGATTCATAGTGTTCGATTTACTTGTGTCCTTGACACCAACGTGATTTATCCTATTGAAATCCGAGATTTACTATTTTGGTTTGCTCATTTTGAAATGTTTACTCCAAAATGGAGTAGCCATATTTTTTATGAATGGGAAGATGTTATGAGAAGAAAAGGCATACCAAAGTCCGAAATTAAAAAAAGATCAAATCTTGCAAACCTAGCTTTTCCAGATGCTTTAGTTGAAAATTACGAGCCTTGATTGCCGGATTATCATTGCCTGATGAAAATGATTGTCATGTACTAGCAGCGGCAATTAAAATTAATGCAAATATTATTGTAACCAATAATTTAAAAGATTTTCCTGAGGATTATTTATCAACTTTTGGGTTAATTGCAAAATCTGCTGACGACTTTATTGCTGATATTATAGATTTAAATCACGCGAAAGCCATTGAGGCCTTTAGAAAATTAGTTTTAAATCGGAGAAATCCAGATCTTGACGAGTACGAAGTATTAGATAATTTACGAAAAAACGGATTGGTAAATTCAGCCAATTACCTCCATTCTCTTTTATAGATGTATCTAAACAACAAACAATTAAGTCAATTTATCGCTAATCGCGATATCGAATATTATTTATTTCCCAGAATCCAATTCCTCTTCATCCAACAACAAATTCACATCCAAAACCTCGGGCAATAACTTCTTGCTATCTTCGTCCGTCAACGCTTCAACTCCTTTCAATTTCCGCTGAATGGCTCTTGTTCGAATTCCCATCACATCATCAAGTTGATTCAAACCAGTCCGAATGTTCTTCTGCGCTTTGTCCATCAAACCTCCAAAATTTTCGAACTCTTTTTTGACTGCGCCGAGCACTTGCCAAACTTCGCTGCTGCGTTTTTGAATTGCCAAGGTTTTGAATCCCATTTGCAAACTGTTTAAAATCGCTGCAAGTGTAGTTGGACCCGTGACGATGATTTTATAGTTTCGTTGCAAATCTTCCAAAAGAGAAGCTTTGCGAACCACTTCTGCATAGATTCCTTCAAAGGGCAAGAACATAATTCCAAAATCAGTTGTATTGGGCGGATCGATGTATTTATCGTGAATGTCTTTCGCCATTTTCTTAATGGTTTGATCCAAATTTTTCTGTGCCAAAGCGATTTTAGTTGCTTCGCCTTCATCGTACGCTTCTTGCAATTGCTCGTATATATCTTTGGGGAACTTCGCATCAATTGGCAGCCAAACGTGATTTCCGTGATCGTCTTTTCCAGGAAGTTTTACGGCAAACTCAACTGCATCCGAACTGTTGGATTTCGTTTTTACATTGGCTTCGTATTGCTCTGGCGCAAGAATTTGTTCCAACAACATTTCTAGTTGAATCTCTCCTATTCCACCGCGCAATTTGACATTGCTCAATACTTTTTTCAATCCTCCAACATCATTTGCAAGGGTTTTCATTTCTCCCAAACCTTCTTGAACAGCTTGCAATTGTTTTCCAACGGTTTCAAAAGATTGGCTGAGTCGGTCATTCAAGGTCTTTTGCAATTTCTCATCCACCGTTTTGCGCATTTCATCCAGTTGCTTGGTATTGTCATCTCGAATGGATTTCAGCTGATTTTCAACTGAACTTTTGACTTCCTTGACATTTTCGATTGTCTGTTTATTGATCTCTGTTTGCTGTTGCGCAAAATCCATGAATTTTTGGCGAAGTAAATCATTCAATTGCTTGATATTCTCTGTAAAATTAACTTCAAATGATTTTAAATTCCGCACCAATTCCTCACGATTTGTTTTTGAAACCTCGTTATTTTCAGATCTATTTCGCTGAAATTCATCACCAATTAATTTTTCCGTTCGATACAAAGTTGCATCAAATTGAATCATTGCTTTTTCAATCTCTTTGAATTGATTCTTGAAATCGGAATCCGACTTTTTTGTCAGTACGAGATAGATGTTTATGAGAACCAAAGCAATTAATACAACTAAGAGTATTTCGATCATGGAAGTGCTATTTATGGATAAAAATGAAGTATAAATGTTCTGCGGAAGTCAAATATATCCTTTTCAATTCAACGATGCAAGACCGCTTTTGGTATTGCTTCTCAGGATTTATTTCCAATCTCAATTATCTCATACGAAAACACGCATTTATCCATAGAAATTCCGACCTTTGCAGCGTGAATTACGATATTTATTTTCAGAATGCAGGCTTCGAAAAGCCTACCGAGATGCAAGCGTCTTATTTTAAAGACCAGAACCCTTATTCAATTTTGTTATCAAATACAGGAAGTGGGAAGACATTAGCATACCAAATTAAATTGTTGAACATCCTCGATGCAACCAACGATACCGATCAAGTTTTAATCATTTGTCCAACGAGAGAATTGGCACAACAAGCGGCTAAGAACTGGACTTCATTGAAATCCAATCGCAAAATGGCTTTGTGTTACGGTGGTCACTCTACCAAAAACGAAGCGCAACAATTGGAGCAAAATCCGCAAGTTATTGTGGCAACTCCAGGTCGTATTTTGGACCACTTCCGAAGAGAGACAAAAGGTCTGGATGGTTTTACACATTGGATTATCGATGAGTACGACAAGACTTTGGAAATGGGATTCTTGAAAGAAATCAACGAAATTTACAAATACGGCGGACTTCTGAAATCGATTCAATTGGTTTCAGCAACCAAGATTGATCAATTGCCGGAGATTTTCTCAGATATGAAATTCAGCACGAGCGATTTTTTAAACGAGGAAAAACCAGATATTACTTACGGAAGTGTGGAAGCAATTGGTCACGACAAACTTTTTGCTTTGGTTTCGTTTTTGGCAACTTTAAAACCAGGTCCAACCTTGATTTTCTGTACACACCGAGAAGCAACCGAACGCATTTCACAGCACTTATCCGAATACGGAAAAAGCAACGTACTTTTTCACGGCGGAATGGATCAACCGGAACGTGAACGCGCCTTGATAAAATTTAAAAACGGAACTGAAAACATTTTAGTTTGCACCGATTTAGCAGCTCGCGGATTGGATATTCCAGACATCAGTTATGTCGTGCATTATCAATTTCCGCACACCATGGAAGATTTTACCCACAGAAATGGTCGTACTGCTCGCATGCAAAAAGACGGAAAAGTTTTCTTGATTCATTCAGCAGAAGAACCACTTCCATCGTATAGCAAAGAATTAAAAATCAATCGTGAGAAAGTTCCCTTAGAAATTGGTGACTTTAAAGATACAGGTTGGACAACGCTTTACATCAGCGGAGGAAGAAAAGAAAAAATCCGTAAAATGGATATTGCAGGCTTCTTTATGAAAGACATGCACTGCGACGTGAAAGATATTGGCATCATCGATGTTTTTGATAGTTACAGTTATGTGGCAATTCAAAACAAACGATACAACAAAATCAAAAGTGATTTATATCGAACTAAAATCAAAAAAATCAGTGTAAAAATCACACTTTGTAGATAATATCGCTTCTTTTTTAGCAAATGTTCAATCAAAATAGTTGTTTGCTAATTTTCAGCATGTTTTACCAACTATCCTTACTATCTTAGCGTTATTAGCTATATAATATTAAATAAATATGAATTTTAACTTATACCTCGTACCGCATGATTTCACAGCAGTTGGAGATGCAGCTTTAAAATATGCCATGCACATTGGCAAACGTGTAGATACTGAGATTCAAGTAATTCACATTGTTGACGATGCCTCAAAAGTAAATGCGGCTAAACAAAAACTCGAAGTTATTATTTCTGGTGTAACTCCTATTGAAAACGTATCTCTCAAAGCGGTGGTTCACATTGGTTCGATTTTCGAAGACATTGGAAAAATAGCACGTCAAGAAGCTGCGCAACTCATCATCATGGGAACGCACGGCGCAACAGGCATGCAGAAGTTATTTGGAAGTCACGCAATGAAGGTAATTACCAGTTCAAACGTTCCTTTCTTAGTAGTTCAAGAAGAAACGACCACTGAAAATGTGGGTCGAATTGTTGTTCCCATCGATTTAACAAAAGAAAGTTTGCAAATTGCAAACATTGCGGGTGACATTGCCAACATGTTTGGTGCAGATATTCACGTCGTATATGAGCAACCAACGGATGTTGTTTTAAACCAAAAGATGAATAACCGAATTTCCATCGTTGAAAAAAATTACGACGATCGGAAATTAAAGACTGAATTTGTTCCTTTAAATGAATCTGGTACTTTTCAGAAAAAGATCATCGATTACTCTGAAAAGGTTGGCGGTAATTTAATTGCACTTTCCTATCACACAGATCGCTTGTTGCCTCAGTTTGATAAATTTGCTCAAACGCTAATAACGAACGAATTGTTCTTGCCTTGCGTCATTATCAACGCGCAATCAGCATCCAGTGTTTATTTCTAGACTCACTTTAACAAACTCATAACGAATAATATTTGGTTCTTCAAAGACACTTCGATAGCTTTGTGGATTCAAAAAAAACAAAACGTGAAACAACTGATATCAACATTTAAAACAAAGCAAACACTCCTTTTGGTGATGCTTTCTTTTCTGTTGACATCAACTTCATGTACCGTTCGAAACTATTTGCAAGATCAGTTTAAAATCCCTCAAACGAGCGTAACGAATCTTTCTAAATACACCATTCAACACCAAGAAAATTGTGTCAATTTTAAAGAGCAAATTACAAGTTCGCTAGATGCGGGGAACTCCATTGAACTTTCTCAAGCTACTTTTTTCTTTTTAAGCTCATTTTCCCTAGAATCGAATTCACAGGAAAATAGAGCGGATTTTAGATCCGCAGAAAAATGGAACATCAAATCCATTCCCTTTTATCTCTTGTATCAAAGTTTGAAATTATTGGATTAGAATACGAATGCATTCGTATATCTTACTCGTTTATTGATCTGAAATGAAATGTTTCAATCAATTATATTTCAACACTTTAAAATACAAAATAATGGATACATCCAAATTAAATAACAATCAATCTTATCACCTTTCAGGAATGATCACACTCGTTTTGAGATTAGTGGTCGGTTGGACCTACTTCTCTGCTTTCTGGAGAAGAGTTGTCTTAGAAAACAAATTAGATCCAGATGCTGCTGGATACATCGGTGAAAAATTTAATCACTTCCTACCAAATGCATTGGGAATAAAACCAATGATCGAATATTTAGTTTCCAATCCGGATGCACTTTGGATGGCAATGGTCGTATTTACAATTGTAGAAGCAATTGTTGGTCTACTGCTGATGTTCGGTTTCTTTACCCGCTTGATGAGTATCGGAGTATTCTTTTTAGCGATGGGAATTCTTCTTGGATCTGGTTGGATTGGAACTACTTGTTTGGACGAATGGCAAATTGGAGTTTTAGGTGTTTCCAGTGGTTTCTTAATTTTCCTCTCTGGAAGTTCAAAATACTCTTTAGACGGATATTTTATCGCCAAAGGAAAGAAATTTACAAAAACCAAATGGTTCGCGTGGTTAGGTTCTGGAGAATTACCGCTACAAATGAAGAAAATTTCAAGAATCGTTTTAATCGGATCTTTTGGAATTTTAGGATTAACCTTATATACCAACCAACATTTCCACGGTGGTGTTTTTGGAACCTTACACAACATGTCGGTGAAACCAATTGTAGAAATCACAGATGCAAAAATCAAGAATCAAAACTTAGATTTTACCATTATGCGCGTTGAAGGAGCTGACGTTTATGGATCGTTCTTAATTGGAATTAAGTTAATTGATTCTGAAGGAAATGAAATCATCTCAATGGATGGAAAAGCACTTTCTGAGTTTAATAAAGATAAAATTGACAACTACTACGTAGCGAAAATTAAGCCAGGAAAACACAGTTTGGTAATTCCTTTAGGAGCTAAAGCAAACATGTCAATTCCATTGGAAATGGAAAATATTGAAAAAGAGCAAACTTATCAATTGACTTTGATTGATATCAGTGGAACTGAATGGACAGAGACTGTTTCGGTTCTGTAAGTCCATTATTAAACTGAGTTCGATTATCACATCTAAAAAGAGCCAATCTCGTAGCGGAGATTGGCTCTTTTGGTTTTCTATTTTATGACAATATTTAGTTACTTACATTTCAATCATCTTGATAAAATCATCTTCTGAAATGATAGGAACGCCCAAGCTAGATGCTTTTTCCAACTTCGCTGGACCCATTTTATCACCGGCAATCACATAATTGGTTTTGGCCGAAATGGAACTTACATTTTTACCTCCGTGTTCTTCGATTAAGTTTTTCAACTCGTCGCGAGAGAATTTAGAGAAAACTCCAGAGACTACAAAATTGCTTCCTGCTAATGCCGCTGATGTATTTTCTTTCTCCTCAATTTCAAACTGAAGTCCTGCATTTTGCAATCTTTCGATGATATCGATGTTTTCCGAGTCTCTGAAGAATCCAAATACAGACAAGGCAATTTTATCTCCAATTTCATCGACTGCAATCAATTCTTCGTGCGTTGCCAATGCAATTGCTTCAATGTTCTTCAAAGCTTTCGCCAATTGTTTGGCAACCGTTTCGCCAACAAACCGAATTCCAATTGCAAAAAGGACGCGTTCAAACGGCACGGACTTCGAAGCTGTTAAACCTTTCAATAATTTATTCGCAGATTTTTCTGCCATTCGATCTAAGTCGATGAGGTCATCAAAAGTCAAATCATATAAATCCGCAATGTTTTGAATTTTTCCTTTAGACACCAACATGTCAACCGTTTCAGCTCCCAAACCGTCAATGTCCATCGCTTTTCGACCAATAAAATGCTCGATTCTACCTTTTACTTGCGGTGGACAATGCATGTCATTCGGACAAAAGAAATGAACTTCGCCTTCTTGTCGCACTAATTCTGTTTGACATTCTGGACAATGCGACAAAAACTCAATTGCAACTGAATCCGCATGACGCTTTTCAAAGTTCACACCAACAATTTTCGGAATGATTTCACCACCTTTCTCTACATAAACGAAATCATTTAAATGCAAGTCTAAACGTTGAATTTGATCTGAGTTATATAAGGACGCACGTCTAACCGTTGTTCCGCCCAATTGCACCGCTTCTAAGTTCGCTACAGGCGTTACCGCTCCCGTTCGACCAACTTGGTAATCGACAGATCGCAATTGCGTCTCCGCACGTTCCGTTTCAAATTTAAAAGCAATGGCCCATCGTGGAGATTTTGCAGTAAATCCAAGTTCAGATTGCAGCGTGTAATCGTTTACTTTAATTACAATGCCATCTATTTGGAAAGGCAATTCATCGCGGTGTTTGTCCCAGTGATGAATAAAATCCATAATTCCTTTGACAGAATTGGTTTTCAAAATATAGTTATCGTTTGCTGTCGGTGTTTTAAATCCCCATTCTCGGGCTTTCATCACACTGTCGTAATGCGTTTCCATCGGCAAATCGTATCCATACAAGCCGTATAACATGCAATCTAAACCTCTTTCAGCAACAATTTTTGGATCTAATAATTTCAAAGTTCCAGAAGCTGAGTTTCTTGGATTTGCAAATTCAGGCTCTCCGTTCTCACGACGAATTGAATTCATCTTTTCAAATCCTTTCAAGGGAAAAAAGATTTCACCTCGGATTTCAAAATCATCTGAAAAATCTCCTCGCAATTGCAGCGGAATCGAACGAATTGTTTTTACGTTGCTAGTCACATCTTCACCACGCGTTCCATCGCCACGAGTAACTGCTCGAAAAAGTTTTCCATTTTTATATTGGACACCAATTGCCACACCGTCATACTTCAATTCGCAAACGTACTCCAATGGTCCATCCGTTAACTTGTGCAAACGAGATTCCCATTCCAGTATTTCTTCTTCAGAATAACTATTTGACAAAGACATCATCGGGAATTGATGTTCGACCGTTTCAAATTTGCTCGTCAAGTCGCCACCTACTCTTTTTGTAGGACTAACATCTGAAGCAAATTCAGGATACTTTGCTTCTAGTTCCTCTAATTTCTTAAGTAAATCATCAAATTCTTTATCTGAAATGACTGGATTACTTTCAACATAATACAAATACGTGTGCTGATTGAGTTGATCAGTCAATTGTTGTATTTCCTCTTTGATATGCATCTGTTTCTTATTTTTGAATCGCTTTCAACATTCTTTTTTTGCCTTGTAAATCTACTTTAATTTCCACAGAAATGAAACCGATTTCCTCCATTAATTGTTTGGTTTCTGATGCGTAATTTTCATTCAACTCGTAGTAAAGTACACCACCGGATTTTAAGAATAAACGGGCAGCCCTTCCGATGTTATCGTAAAAAATCAACGCGGACTCATTTTCTACAAACAAAGCCATTTCTGGTTCAAAATCCAATACATTCGATTCCATTAAATTCTTTTCCTTTAATGGAATATAGGGCGGATTGGATACCCAAACATCAAACGACGCTGTTTCAAAATCCCAGGAATTAAAGTCACTCAAAGCATCTAATTTCTGGATGTTTAAAGCTAATTTTAAGTTTTGACTATTTTCATACGTTAAATCCAAAGCTTCCTGACTCCAATCAAAGGCTGAAACCGTAGCATTTTTCAATTGACTTTTCAAAGCTAGGGCAATGCATCCAGAACCTGTACACATGTCGAGAATCTGTAAGCCTTCAATTGGAGTATCCTTCTTGATGTCTTCCAAAATCCAAGCTACCAATTCCTCCGTTTCCGGTCTTGGGATCAATGCTCTTGAATCGCATTTCATCGTTAAGCCATAAAACTCGGTGTCACCAAAAACATATTGCATCGGTTCGTTTGCTTGAAGTCGCTTTACAATGCTTCTAAAATAGAGTAAATCTGACTCAGAAAGTCGCACGTCATCTGCTAAAATTAAATCAGCTTGACTTAACTTCAGTCTTGTTTTAATGGCATGATTTGAAATCTGTTTGATTTCAGAATCTGAAAACAAGTTCATTAATTGTTTTTTGAAATACGCTTTGATTTCTATGACTGAATTGGATGAAACAAACATGTGAAATTTTCTTTTAACAAAGGTCAACAAAAAAAGCCGATTCAATTGAACCGGCTTTAAAATTATAACTAAAAAAACTATTTTCGTATCAGATGGAAGAATCCTTGTCTGTTAAGTTCTTTGTTGTTCTTAGTTGTTGATACTAATTTGTAGAAATAAATTCCTTCGGTTGCTTCCGCTCCAGAAGAAGTTTTCCCATTCCAAGCACCATTCACCCTATCGTAAGAATACATCAAATTTCCCCAACGGTTAAAGATTCTCAAATCAAAAGTATTGAACCCGTCTGGGTGATCAAGTGAAGTCCAGAAATCGTTTGTACCGTCACCGTCTGGAGTAAATACATTCGGAAATTCTAACTCACATACAAAAGCACCTAATACCGCACTATCTGCAAATGTTCCGCATTCATTGTTTGCAACTAGCGTATACGTTCCAGCTGTACTTGTTTGCAAAGATGTACCAGTAAGTCCTGTATTCCATACATAATTAGGAACAAAAGGCTGATTTGGCACCACGAAGGTGTGCGTTTCTCCAACACAAATTTCAGCATCAAACAAGTTGAAGAATGGGAAAGGTCTAAACTGAATATTCATCGATTTTGGATTATCGCATTCATCTTTAAACACCAATACATAATCCCCGTAATCCGTTATTTTGATGGTTGTATTCAATTTGGTGATATCTCCAAATACTGGAGGTGTTGAACCTGGCATCGTTTGAATTGTCCAGATACCATTTGGTGTACCTTGGTGTAAATTCATTGTCAACGTATCTCCACAAACCAATCCATAATTATGCAAAATAGTTTCTGGCAAAGAAGCAATTGTAAAAGTAGTGTCTCTTGTACATCCTAAGAACATTTCATAACTAGCGGTGTATGTACCTTGGTATAAACTAATATGAAAAACGGTATCTTGCGCTGCAATCGGGAATCCCCAGTGATATTCTTTAATTAAAATTGAATCCTTGAAAACTAAAGTTTCTGTTTCAAAAGGACAAGCGAAAAAGTCGGAATCAAAATCAAAATATGGAGGTTCAACCAAATTAATATGAATCGTATCAATTGCGTCGCAATAATCATCTGCAAAAACCAAATGGTAAGCTCCAAAACTCGGGAAGGTTACGTTTGGATTTAGCACCGTTGAATTTGAAAAAGTAGGTGTTGCTACCGAATTGTAAACAGTCCAATTTCCGTGACCAGAACCTCCTGTATTACCAACCATTTGATGCGTTAACACACATTTATCAAAATCAGGAACCAACTGCAAAGGCAATTGCTGTTGTAAAGTTAAGGTCGTATCTTTTGAACAATAACCTGCAGAATCCACCAAATGAATTGTAATTACAGAACCACCAGAGAATGTGTTGCTATACATTGCATCTCTAATAGGATCTGCTAATCCCCAAGAAATACTACTGAATTTTAAAGAGTCAGCAATATACAATGTTGAAGAAGTTTCTCCTGGACAAAGTCCAAAAGCACCTCTCACATCTGCAATAACTGGCGGCATGATGTTGATATTTGCACTAACGCGTTTGTAGCATCCATTTTTACTAACTGTTACACCGTGATAACCAGGCGTAGTTACGACATTGGTTGGAAAAACAGTTAAATTATCCCACAGATAAGAGTCATAAGGCCCATTCAATACACCTAAAGTCGCAGTTTGACATCCTCCTGGGGGAGTTAGCACTGGATTCCAGTTGGTTGTATTGGCGGTATCAACAAAAATAACAAAGGATAAGGTCGTAACTCCAACCGGAGTTCCGTTATCTGTTGCAGTCACTGTAACTTCGTGATATCCACCACCTACTAGAGAACCTATTGCTCTTAAAACAATGGTTGCTGTATTTCCTGATACATTTGCTATTTGTGTAACCGTTCCTGGAGAAGTAGTTGTATAGGTAATAGAAGTAGATTGAACTGCTTCTGGAGAGAAGAAAATAATTGGTATATCTGCGGTATCACCTAATGCACAGATTCTAAATGTATCACAAGCAGTTACTCCATTTGCAATTGGAGGAATATTCGTAGAATTGGAAATGTTAAAGTAAAATGATTTATCATCCAACCAACTAATTCCAGATGGCGCACCTAAAGCTCCGTTGAAATCTACTCCTGCATGGTCAAATCGTGCCAATTGGAAAGAAAGAATATTATCTCCTTTGTTTGCTCCTGCTGTTGCTGGAGTTCCTCCAAAGCCGTTTACTCCACTGGATGCAGCACCTGTTGTCCACTGCATGTCTTGGTAACAGAAAGCGATATTTTGTCCAGAAGGAATCGCAGGATCTGTTCCGTCAGATAATATTAATTGAAAAGTATTTAATTTATCACCCATGGAAGAGTAATAACCAACAGCTACCCAATTGATATATATTGCGTTTGGTGTAATCTTGTAAACCACTTGTCCGTTTCCGTTTCTTGTATCAACATCGGCCCAAAAAGGTGCAACAATTTTGTTACCTGAAGATGGAAAAGCATTGGAGCTATATCCTGACAATGAGTTTCCAAATGTTACGTTTCCATTATTATTAATATACAAACTTGTATAATTTTGTCCGTAAAATGAAAAATTAAAAGGAATAGTAATCAAAGAAGAAGACCCGTCATCTCCCGGTGGTAAGGCAACAATATACGTAGCATCAGGTGTAACGTAACAGTCACAAGCGCCTGACTTAGGGGTGATTGTTGCATTTGGGTCCGGATTTGTAATCGGATTCGCCAATGTAATCGATTGATTCGGATTTTGAATAACTTGAACTCCGTCTAGAGTTCCAGCTATTTTTCTTTGATTATATTCTGGTGAATCAACAACAACCTGCGTTTGAGCAAATGATGTGGCACTAGAAATCAAAGCAATAAAGGAATAAAATAGAATCTTTTTTTTCATTTTATTTTGTTTTGATGTAACTTATGAAGGGTAGACGTGTGGAATGCATTTTTAGTTGCATGTTTTTAAAAGCGGTTTTTGAACAATTTGGTAATCTGATTAATATTTACAATCGAACTCAGATTAATACTGTTTAAAATAATACGTAAAACCAAATCCAAAGGTCATAAATTGGGTTCCTCTGTTGTAATCAGCTGCTGAAAACCCTCCTTGAGAGTCAATTCCTAAATGAGAGGTTTTAAATTTATATCCTTGAAAAGCATATCCAACAACAAAACTGTAGGAAATAAATTCTCCTGCGGTAAGAACCAATCCGAAATTTGGTTCGACATACACACCATCAATCGCAACGGATCCGCCATTATTCTTCTTCCGATTCAGATCGGTCGTGAAATAAGATTGAGTATATCCTAATTTAAGAGCAGCAGTTGTACCAAATCGCATGGAATGGAACTGTTCATGCCCAATTTTTACAAACGCCCCAACATTGTGAACACCTCCAATGACCTTTTGTGGAACTTTAAATTCATTGGCTCTAAAGTAACTGTAATTCACTCCTGCACCAAATGAAAGGTGATTTTGCAAAGTAAATTGGTAAAAAGGAGCAAAATTTATCAATCCCATCATCATCGACTGAGAAGCTTTACTGGATGTCATTACAGGCAATCCTAACTCCAGTGAAAAAGAATGTTTTGGGTTGATGTCACTGTAGATGTTTTCGTCGATATCATACTCATCATCTTGAGAAAAGACACAGAAGGACAAGGCAATACTTGTAAAAACTAAAATTAATCTATTCATATTGTAAAGAATCAAGGAGTTTGATTTTTGTTTGCTTTTCGAAGTTACAATAAAAAAATAGATTTGAAGATATTAATCGACTAAATTCATTTGCTTTAACAAGAAGGATGCATTCATATTCTGACAAACTCCTTTTCTCCACGTGTAATCAAAATAGAGATTTTCCTCCTCGATTATCGAATCAAAATAACCGTTTGAAAATGCAGCATGTTCTTTGGAAAGTTCGCATAGTGACAAATCGTGTGTAGCAATAATTCCCTTCGCTCCCATTCTCTGCAATTTCTCCAAAAACTTTTTAGAACCTTCTTCTTTGTCTTTGCTATTGGTTCCTTTCAAAATCTCATCCAACAAGATGAAGATTTTCTGTTCTTGCTCCAAAGCTTGCATGATGAATTTCAGGCGTGTCAACTCAGCGTGGAAATAGGAACTTTCATTGGATAAATCATCCGAAGTTCGCATGCTGGAATACAACTTCATTCGCGGAAGCTTAACAGATTCAGCAAAAACTGGGAATCCTGCATTTGCCATCACAAAAATTAAACCCACAGCTCTTAAATAGGTGCTTTTTCCAGCCATGTTTGGACCAGTTAAAATCATGAATTGATTCTGGTCGTCCATTTGTAAGTCATTTGAAACGGCTTTAATTGACGACAATAAAGGATGCGTCATTTTTCTAAATTCCAGTTCATTTTGTTCTGAAAAAGAAGCAAAAACCGTTTGAGGATAATTGAAACGCAAATTTGCACCAGAGATATACACTTCTAATTCACTTAAAATCTGTTCCCATTTTGCTAAAGCAATTCGATTTTTATCCGTCCACTTCTGAATTGCAAGGCGTTGCCATAAATCCCAAGCAAAAAAGATATTTAGTGGAATACCAACCAAAATATTCATTCTAACTTCAAACCGTTTATTGATTTGAAGCCATTTTTTTAATTCTGATTCTGCCGAATTTGCACCTCGGAGAACAGAAATCACTTCCAATAACTTAGGGTCGTTGGAAGAAATTTGTTCCAAAGATTGAATTTGATCCAACATCATTCCGATTTTAGGTTCATATTTACCCAAATCACTCGCAATTAAATTGGTAAACTTCAAAAGCGACATGATTGGTAAAACAGCAACTAATAAAACTCCTGTAAATGCCAATCCTGACATCAGGTCCAGCTGATATAAAACCAAACTTGGAATCGTTAAAATAGGAACAACGAAGCAAAACCATTTGACCCAAGAAGGATTTTTAACTTCCGTTTTCAACAATTGTTCAACAGACAAACGGGTTGCTTCCTCTCGACTGGTGATGGAACCTGATACTCTAAAGGTTTGTGTCCATTCCATTTCTTTCGATAAAGCTTCGATGATTGCGTTGTTTTGTGTGGTCTCGTTCGTTCCATTTAACAACAAATCTGCCAATGCTTTTTTACCACGTGCAGTAATGGTGCGATTCAAAAATCCAAAAATACCTTTGTTGGCAAAAACATCTAAATCATTTGAAAAAGCATGTTGTCCATTCTGAAATTCAGCACCACGATCAAACATGGACCAATCTCCATTTAAAACCGAAATTTCGGACTCATTGATGTTCTTCAGTTCTTTTGCTTTTTCTAATTTCAACTTCGCATCTACTGAGATACTGACCATTCTTAGGAAAATAGCCATTCCAATAAAAAAAACGGTGAAAAATAAAGAAGCAATTCCCCAAGAAAAATAGAGGGAAACTCCTAATGCTACAAAAACCAATAAACGTAAAAATGTATACAGTTGCACTTTTTTACGTGCTAAATTGATTTCACCTTCAGCAAAAACAATTCTATTTTGATAGAAATCAGTTGGAGACATGTACTTTTAAGTATAAGTTTTAAGGAATTGATTTTCAGACACCTGAATTCTTGTGAAACAATTAAAAAGATCGCATCATCCGCATTTCAGGTAATTTCAAACGAAAAAAGAGCTGAATCTTTCGAAACAGCTCTCAATATCTTGACAAAAGAAAAGATTAACGTTTGTGACTAGACTCGCTAGAAACAGTCAATTTCTTTCTTCCTTTAGCACGACGAGCAGCTATAATTTTTCTACCACTAACCGTTGCCATTCTACTTCGGAAACCGTGCTTGTTCATTCTTTTCTTAAGCGACGGTTGAAACGTTCTTTTCATTGCCATAATCCTATATCTTTAATTAAGTTCTTTAAATTTCGGACTGCAAAGATATATAAAATTTCTTTCTATCCAAACCTATTTATTAAAATCTTTAAATGTTCATTAAAATCAATTAACAAAGTGTATTTTTGCACTGATTTCAGAGCACAAAATTGACAAAAAATTCCCACATGGCAGCTAAAAAACGAGAAAAAAAAATTAAATTGACCAAAGAAGAAATCAAAAAGGCAAAAGGTGTATTCAAATACCTCAAACCTTACAGACTTTCCTTCTCCATCGGATGGGTTTTCTTAATCTTATCCACAACCGCAGGATTGATCTTTCCGCTATTATTAGGTCAACTTTTAGGAAGTGCAGGGACTCCAAAAAGCAGCGAAGAAGCGGTTGGATTAATTGATTTAAACAACATCAACAAAGTAGCGGGGGCATTATTCATTCTGTTTGCAATTCAGTCAATTACGTCATATTTTAGAGTGGTTATTTTTACAAATGTAACCGAAAAGGCATTGCGCGATATCCGCTACGATGCATTCTCTCGTCTGATATACATGCCAATGGATTTCTTCAATAAGAATAAAGTTGGTGAGTTGACTTCACGCATTTCTTCGGACATCGTTCAATTGCAAGAAACCTTGAGAACGACGATTGCAGAATTTTTCAGACAAATCGTAATTGTTGTAGGAGGAATTATCTTTTTGGGAATTTTATCCATGAAATTAGCTTTGATTATGTTGGCAACGGTTCCCGTAATGGCAATCATCGCGGTAATCTTTGGACGATTCATCAAAAAACTTTCTGCAAAAGCACAAACAGAAACTGCTGCTTCGAATGTAATCATTGAAGAAAACTTGACAGGAATTTCCAATGTTAAATCCTTTACCAATGAAATTTTCACCTTGCTAAAATACAGAGAAAGCATTGACGAAATTAAAAGATTGAATATCAAAAGTGGTATTTGGAGAGGTCTTTTCATCTCGTTCATTGTATTTTGTTTGTTCGGTGCAATCGTTTTCATCATCTGGCAAGGTTTGCTGATGACGCAAGGTGTTAATCCAACATTGAGCAATCAGAACTTCTATTCCTTTATCATGTTAACTGTGATGATGGGTGCATCGATTGGATCTTTACCAGAATTATATGCCAACATTCAAAAAGCAGTTGGTTCGACAGAAAACTTGATGACGATCATTCACACACCAAGTGAAAAAGAAATTTTGAAAGGAACGCAAAAACCGATGATCACGGGGAAAGTACAATTCAAGGATGTTCGTTTTCACTATCCGCAGCGTCCAGACATTGAAGTTTTACAATCGATCACACTTTCCGCAGAACCCAACGAAACGATTGCTTTAGTAGGCTCGTCCGGTGCTGGTAAATCAACCATTGCTTCGCTCCTATTGCGTTTCTTTGACACGACTTCTGGTGTACTTTCATTCGACGGAGTTGATACGAAAGACATCGACATTGAATATTTACGTTCGCACATTGCACTGGTTCCGCAAGAGGTACTATTATTCGCTGGATCGATCCGTGAAAACATTGCTTATGGTCGCCCGGATGCAACTGAAGAAGAAGTTTTCCAAGCGGCTAAGCAAGCAAATGCGTTGGAATTCATCAACAGTTTTCCAGAACAATTTGAAACGCAAGTTGGAGATCGTGGAATTCAACTTTCGGGTGGACAAAAACAACGCATCGCGATTGCAAGAGCATTGCTTAAAAATCCTGCAATTTTAATCTTGGATGAAGCAACATCAGCATTAGATTCTGAATCTGAAAAACTAGTTCAAGAAGCGTTGGAAACCTTGATGAAAGGAAGAACTTCGTTTGTGATCGCGCACCGTTTATCTACCATTCGCAATGCGGATAAAATTTATGTGATTGACAATGGACAAATTGCAGAACAAGGTAAACACCAAGAATTACTCGCAATCGAAGAAGGCATTTATGCCAATTTGGTGAGCTTGCAGATGCAACAGTGATATTGGTAAGCTGCGATGCGAATTCGGTCGTCGCTCGCTTCAAACTACAACAAAAATCGAATACATATAAAAAGCCTCGACATCGTTCGGGGCTTTTTTTGGATCAAAAAAGAACCCTTACATTTCTATTGAAATTCTCTGGAAAGACAGCTTGCGTGGAGAAGTGGAGAAGAATTATTTTTAATGCATTCCGTTTATTTTGTAAAACAAAATGGTCCACCTTTGGTGGACCATTTTTGTTTAAATATGCAATGCATTGCGTATCTATATCAAATCAAACATGTCATTGACTCCAATATATCTTTCAACCGTAAATCCTTCTGCGTATTCAACACCGATTTGCCTGCCGAAATTGGACATTCTTCCATAAATTGAATCAAAGAATTCTTCACCTGAAATGGGCGTTTTTGGTTCTTTGGAATTTGGATCGAAGAATTGCGTTTTATAGGCTTTAATCGCTGCGATTTTCTGTTCTACAAAATCAGAAACATCCACAACAAAATCAGGTTCAATGTGTCGATCTTGAATGTAATGGTAAACCGCTTTTGGTCGGTGCGCTTTTTGAACTTCGCCGTTGTAGCTCGTTTCAATTTTCATCAAACCTGCAAGGAAACAAGCTTCTGAAACTAATTTACTTCCTTTCCCGTGATCTGGATGTCTGTCTGAAACAGCATTTGCCAAAACGATTTCTGGCTTGAAATGTCTAATTTGCTCAATTACCAAGCGTAAATTCGCTTCGTTGTGCTCAAAAAAGCCATCTGCCATTCCTAAATTTACTCGATCCGACAATCCAAGGATTTCACTGGAAGCTTTTGCTTCTTCGCGACGTGTATCGATCGTTCCTCTAGAACCCAATTCACCTCCTGTCAAGTCAACAATAGCAACTGTTTTACCTTGCTGAATGTGTTTCAAAACTGTACCAGAAGAACTGATTTCGATGTCATCTGGATGTGCTGCAAAAGCTAGAATATCGACTTTCATATAATACCTCTTAAATGTCTAGTTTAAATCTGCTTTGTTTGGGATGTTTTCGTTCTTAACACGCAAGGTTGCAAAAGCAAACATCGCAGCAATAACGATTAATACCAATCCAACAATCTTCGTATAGGATAACAAAGCATCTGCATCAAAACGGCGCTCGATTAACCACATTTGAAGAATCGCTACGATGTATAAAATCCCAGAAGTTATAATTGCTTTTCTAATAAAATGTTTCAAATTTACTTTGGAAGCATCTTGCTTGTACAACTGGAACTGAACAGCAGCGATTTCTGAAAGAACATAGAATCCAAAACAAGCCCAGAAAATCCAATCTGGAACAACGCCTAAACCTTCTCCTTGTGCGTAAGAATGAAGTCCCACTAAATAAAAGTTTACTCCAAAGAAGGTAAATAAAATCGCTGCATAACTCCAAAAACTAACCAAGTTGAATGTAAATTTATCACTCAATTTTGGTATGAAACGCAAGTGTAATAAAACGGCATATACCAATACAGAAACCAATGCCCAGGTTTCTTTTGGATCCCAACCCCAATATCTACCCCAAGATTCGTTTGCCCAAATTCCACCAAGGAAAGTTCCGATGGTCAACATGAACAAACCAATTGTCATCGTCATTTCTGAAATGTAAGAAATTTCGTGAATGTGCGCTGTAATTCGTTTTCCGTTTAATTTTGTTCTAAAGATGTATAGGATTTTATTCAACAACCCTAAAATTGCTCCTAGACCTAAGAATCCGTAACTTCCGGTGATCACTGCTACGTGAATCATCAACCAATACGATTTAAGAACCGGTTGTAAAGGTGAAATTTCTGGATCTAATAAGTTTAATTCAGTAACGAAGATCATGAAGAACGCCAATACCGCTGTTCCCGCTAGCACCACTGGGTTTTTTCTAGAAAATACAAATCCTGCAAGCATCGTTACCCACGCAATGAAAATAACAGCTTCATAACCATCACTCCAAGGTGCGTGACCCGAAATGTATGAACGAGCTAACAATCCTAATCCGTGGTATATGAATGTGATTACCATTGCAACAATAAACGGAATGGATAATCTTTTGAAAAGTCGTTCTGATTTAGCTGTAGGTTTGATGAAAATCCGCACAAAGAAAAGAATCAGTAACACAAACCCTATTAGAAGATAAGAATTCATCGCATTTTTGAAAATATGCATCTTATTGTATGAAATCTCAACGTCAACGTGTTTTTCAGTTGGCAAAATATCTTCATTAGAAACACTTCTTTGGAACGCTTTTAAAGATGATAACAAGGTGCTTGCTTTCGCAAAATTATTATTTCTTGCGCCTTCATCCAAAGATGCTAAATATCGCAGAGTCATCATCGAAGCAGTTGTGTCTACTTTCATCAATTCATCTTCCAGAGGAACGTGCCACATTTGACTCGGATCGTTTGGCATCGGAATTAATTTCATATACCCCCAACTCATGAAGGCTTGTAACACTTGATACTTTTCTACCAATTTGATGATTTTCTTTTCAAACTCATCGCGTTTAGATTCTAATTTTTGATGTGAAGCGTTATATTCAGCTAGATACTTGTTGTCTCCTGTTTTTAAGTTGGTTAAGTCCATATAACTTACCGTAGCGCCTATTTTTAAACGCTCTTGAACAGCTTTTGGAACATTGATAACTTTCTGTGTAACCCAATAATCTGGATACATGTGCATGCTCATCACCACTTGAACTGCATTTTTTCCTTGGTACGTATTTTCACCAGAAATTTTAATCAACAATTCATTACACATCGTGTGAAATGGAATGATACGTCCTCTAAAATCTTGAACAAGCAAAGTTGCTAATTCTTCTGAATGCTTTTCTGAAATGACTCTATAAATTGGTTTTTCAGGCTTGGTATGCATGTCCACAATTTCTTGTGAATGCTGATCTGCTTGTCCGTGCCCTTCTCCTGGAGCGTGGTTGTGACCTGTATGATCTTCGTGGTCATGTCCTTCGCCTGGAGCGTGGTTGTGTCCCGCATGCGGATCAACTTGCGCATACGCATTTGTAGTTCCGAACGTCAAAGACAAAGAAACTAAAATCAAAATCATCAACGAAGATTCACGACGTTGTCTTGATTTTTTAATTTTCCCAAGTACATCTTGGAAACGTCCTACCGGCGCAAAAATAGATAAGAACATACCGATTCCCATTAATAAATATCCTAAATACGTAACGTTGGTTCCCCACCAATCTTGGTTGACACTCAAACGAGTTCCTTCTTCATTTTCTGGTGTTGCTGGATCATCTAAATCGTAGGCAGATTGGAAAAATCGAAAACCATTGTAATCCATTACATTGTTCATAAAAATACGTTGGTGTCTTTTGTAATTATTTGCAGGATCTAAAATGGTCACTTCACTCGCAAAAGAAGAAGCTACGTCAGAACCAGGATAAGTATCCAACTGGAAATCGTTACATTGAACTTTGAACGGCAATTGGAATAAAGTAGAACCGTATTCCATTTGGTAGGTTAATCCGTTGAAAATAAATTTATGGTGTGAAGGAATTTGTCCCATTCCACCTTCTAAATCATACAACATGGTTTGATCTCCATCCGTAATTTTTATCGTTAGAACATCTGCACCAACATCTTTCTTTCCAGAAGACATTTTGGCTTTCTTCGCATTTTGAATTTCACTTCTGAATACAAATTGTTCTTCATTAACTTGATACAAAGTAGTCGCTAAAAAAGGAACTAATGAATCCGTTGGAACTTGTTTGTACAGTGAATCTGGCGGCGTTAATCCCGCTTGACGGAATTTTGTCATTTCAGTCATCGGCAAATAGCGCATCGGAACAACCGATTTCACCATTAACTTTCCATTCACTTTGGTGACTGCAATTCCAGGAAGTCCGTCGCTTTTGTTAAAAGAAAGCGGCGTTCCACCCAACATGATATAATCATTTTGACCTACATAGCTGGAAGTCATTCCGCCCATAACGATCTCAAGAACACTTGATTTGATGGTGTCGTTCATCATCACTGAATCAATTTGTCTCTTGTGAAAGTCGACATATTCAATTTTGATTGGCGATTTTCTTCCTTTTACATTTTCCTTGATGCTAAAGTAATTGTTGGTTTGTTCCGACATGTACTTTTTCTTCGAACCTGTCGCGACCAAACCTTTTTCATCGTCAATTCGATACCAAACGTGCGGTTCGGAGGCATAAAGTAAATCTGTTGATTCACCTTCTCGAATTAACATCAATCCCTCAAAACTAAAATGACGCGTTATACCCGCGCCAATGATGATAATTATGAAAGAAAGGTGAAAAACCAACATGGCAATTTTCGATCGCTGAAACATGCGGTGTGTATAAATATTGGCAATGAGGTTTAACACTAAATAGACCAACAAGATCTCAAACCACAAAGCGTTATAAATCATTATTTTCGCAGCTTGAATATCATAAGTGGATTCAATCATTGTAGCAATTCCGATAGCCACTAGAAACACAAGCATTCCCAATGCCATCATGCGCATTGAAAACAAAGCTTTAATTATTTTTCCCATATTAACAAGGTGTTGTTTTTAACACCGCAAAAATACAGAAACGTTTATGGATAGACTAATGAAAAGTAGAATAAATTTGAGTTTAACACGATTAGAGGATAAAAAAGTCCTTTAATTAACAGTCTATTAACTAAAACTTAATAATCGCCAATCGAAAGCATCACCAAAGTACAAGCAGGTACAACCTCGATGTCTTTTTCTTTCAACATGTTGTAAAATGTCGGATTTTCAGTTCCAGGATTAAAAATAACACGCTTTGGTTTGAGACCGATAATCATTTCGTAATAGTCTTCTTGAATTTTAGAATTGATGTATAGCGTTACTGTGTCCACTTTCCAAGTTGTATTCCAATCATTCCGAATTTCAACATCTCCAATAACTCCTTTCCGTCTTCCAAAGGCAATGACTGAATGGCCATGATTGACTAAACTTTGAACAGCTTTAAAAGCATAACGCTCTGGATTTGCACTCGCTCCGATTACTAATGTTGGCTTCATATTTTTTTTCTTCTAAAGATAAGCATTTTACAAACAAAATCAACTCGTAAACGGTTAATTATTGTTAAGCTAAATTTAGATGTAAAATTATTAAAATCAGAATGATATAGTGAATCACTATTGTGTACCTGCCTGACAAAATAGCTAATTATGGTACTAAGCTAACTTCACCAAATTGAAATCTTCGAATTATTTCACATGTCACTATTCAGCATGTTTTCAATTCGCTTTTTTTGGTATAGAAAAATATTCAGTACTCCGATACGTTTTTTCCTTAAAAACCAAAAGTTCAGATGAACTTACAACTTTGTACAAAACGGTAATTGTATTTAGATCATCTGCTATTTTATAGGATACATGATCGTAAAAGAACAAGGTCAAGGTATCGTGTTTAAATTGATAAATAAATGGGTCAAGACCGTAAACTGCTCCAATTGTGTCTTTTCTGTCTTTTAAACGAAGTCTATCTTTACTGATAATTGACAATTGATGATCGTCAGAAACTCCCCAATTTATAGAATTAACAAATACTTTTTCTCCTTTGCTTGAAACTAATTTATTGGAATGAAATGTTCCTTGCGCTATATCTGTACATCCAAAATTGATTATTAATAACCATGCAATAAATAATATCTTCAACATTTATTTTCTAACAATTTTTAGTTCATCTCAAAACCCGCACACAACTTATGACACTCTTTTATCGAACTAAGATTTTAAATAAGATTTTTTAAAGGTAGTTTTTTAAACGAAGCTAACATCTTTTAAAAGGTGTTTAAATGGAGTTTAAACTGAAATAAAATTCTTCTCAGTGTATCAAAATAATTAACCAAAAAAAGGTCATCCTTGCGAATGACCTTTTTTAAAATACTTTATTCAGCTTACGCTTCTTCAACAAATTCCGTTGGAACTAAGATACGTCCGCAGTGCTCGCAAACGATTACTTTTCTTTTGGATTGAATGTCTAATTGTCTTTGCGGTGGGATGGTATTGAAACAACCTCCGCAAGAATCTCTATCAATTGGAACAACTGCTAAACCATTTTTAGCATTTTGTCTCAATCTCGTGTAAGCTGTAACCAAACGGCTATCAATTAAAGATTTCGCTTTTTCTGATTTCGCAGCCAATGCTTCTTCTTCTTTTTGAGTTTCACCTACAATTTCATCAAGTTCCGCTTTTTTAGAAGCTAAATCACCTTTTCTTAATTCGAATTTAGTTTTTGCTTCTTCTAGCTTTTCTTTCATGTTAGACAAACCAAATTTTGATTCTTTGATTCGTTTCTCATGCAATTTGATCTCCAAAGATTGGAATTCAATTTCTTTATCAAGAGATTCAAATTCACGGTTATTTCTAACGTTATTTTGTTGCTCTTTGTATTTTAAAATTGCTGCCTCAGCATCTTTCATCGCATTTTTACGATCCAAAGCTTCTTGCTCAACGCTTTTAATTTCGTCTTGAACATTTTTCAAACGTGTCTCCAAACCGATTAATTCGTCTTCTAAATCTTGAACTTCTAAAGGCAATTCACCTCGAACTGTTCTTATTCTATCGATTTCAGAATCAATCTTTTGTAATTCAAAAAGGGCGTCTAATTTCTCCGCCACTGATACTTCTTTTTTAGTCGCTGCTCCAGCCATGTGCTAAAAATAATTAATTGGATTTGTTATTACCCTTGTATTATGAACCGCAAATTTAGTAAATTTTTCGGTCAAAAGCGAAACAATTAAATTAGTTGTGAACTGTTCGCTCTCAAAATGTCCAATATCCGCAATAACAATTTGATTATCAGCATCAAAAAAATCGTGATATTTATAATCACCTGTTATAAAGATATCTGCTTTTTGTTGAATGGCATTTGGAAGTAAAAAACTTCCCGAACCACCACAAAAAGCAACGGTTTTAATCGGTTTATCTGGCAAATTGGTATGTCTAATGATTCCGCAATGGAAAGTTTGTTTCAATTTTGCCAAAAACGTTAAGGGTTCAGCAGGAAACTCTAAAGTTCCAATCATTCCACTTCCCTCCTCTTGATTGCTGTTTTTCAAAGCAAGTACATCGTAAGCCACTTCTTCGTACGGATGACTTTCTCGCATCGCGCTCAGTACTTGTGGTAAAATGTGATTGGAAACCAACACTTCGATTTTCGTTTCCTTGTTTTTCGATTTTACACCAATCTCGCCTTCAAAAGGATTTGATCCGGGCATGGGTTTAAAACTTCCGATGCCTTCTGATGAAAAATTACACTCGCTATAATTTCCAATTCTTCCAGCTCCAGCTTCAAACAACGCTTCTTCCACCTGCTCTACATGTTCGGAGGGTGTGTAAACAATCAACTTACTGAGCACATTTTCATTTGGCAACAAAATTCGTGGATTTTTAACCCCAATTCTTCTAGCTATTTCCGCATTTACTCCGTTTATCGAATGATCTAAATTGGTATGAATCGCATAAATTGCTAAATTATTTTGAATGGCTTTGATCACCGTTCGTTCCACGTAATTTCGACCCGTAATTTTCTTCAATCCTCCAAAAATCAAGGGATGATGTGCTATTATCAAATTCGCTCCCAAATCCATGGCTTCTTCCAAAACTTCTTCGGTACAGTCTAAACAAACTAAGACACCCGTAATTTCTGCTTGCGAATCGCCAACTAAAAGTCCGCAGTTGTCAAACGAAGCTTGGCTTCCAAGTGGTGCTAAACTTTCTAAATACGAAGTGATTTCCTTTATTTTCATTGCGTGAGATTAGAATGCGAACTTACAAAAAATTGAAGGGAATTAATGTGTTTTTTATTCGATTTAAACTTCGTGAAAAATTCTCATTCTCGGTTCAACTTCACAAAGTAAAGTGTCAAGCACTTATAAAACAAGGTTTTACGAAAATAAAACGATCATATATTACGTCTGTAAATCAAATTAAATGAATGGATCGATTTTCATAGGAAGGGTTTTTTTCGAAAGTAAACAAATTACAAACCTCAAATAACCGTTAAATACCTGCGTAATAACCGAATTTTTTATATTTTTGAAACAGTATGAAAAAATGGCGCCTTGTTTTATTTCCTTTTGGTTTCCTTTATGGCGTTGTCACAGCAATTCGTAATTTCTTATTTGATACTGGAATTAAAGAAGTTTTCGTGATTCCAGGCAAATCCATTTGCGTGGGTAATTTATCCGTTGGCGGAACCGGAAAAACGCCACACATCGCCTATTTAGCTGATTTACTTCAAACTGATTTCAAGGTTCAAATTTTGAGTCGCGGCTATGGTCGCAAAACGAAAGGTTATTTTTTATTGGACGAAAAATCAACCAGTAAAACAGTGGGCGACGAACCGTTATTCTATTATCAGAATTTTAAAAAAGCAAGCGTCGCTGTGTGTGAATCTCGGAAAGAAGGAATTCAGAAACTTCAAAAGTTCGAGAAAAGTGATGTGATTTTATTGGATGATGCGTTTCAACATCGCGCAGTGAAAGCTGGTTTAAACATCATTTTAACCGATTATAATTCTCCATATTACACTGACTTGATGCTTCCTGCTGGAGATTTACGAGAATGGCAAGTTGGCAGAAAAAGAGCTGACATGGTTTTGGTGACAAAATCGCCGACATTGATATCTCAAGCTGAAAAAGACTTGATGATATCAAAACTAAAATTCGATACTAAAAACGTGTTTTTCACGCACATTATCTATGCTGAATTAAAGTCATTCGGAAAACTCGCTGTTTGGAAAAAGAATGAATTTAAAAAGATCTTATTGGTCACTGGCATCGCCAATCCACACCCTTTGGTGGCGCACTTATCTCAAGATCATCACGTGGAATTATATTCTTTTCCAGATCACCACGATTTCACTTTGGAAGACATACAGAAAATTCATAAAAAATTTGATACTTTTGCAGTTGAAAATAAAGTAATCGTAACGACTGAAAAAGATTTTGTCAGACTGAATGATGTTATTTTCACTGCTGAAATAGCTCGATATCCGTGGTTTTATCAGCAAATTTCAGTCAAAATAGATAGAGAACAAACATTTAATAATAAAATACAAAGCTATGTTAGAGAAATTTAAAGAGTCAGTTGCTTATATTAAAAGCAAAACAACAATCGAACCAACCATTGGAATTATTTTAGGAACTGGTTTGGGTGGATTGGTTAAAGAAATCGAAGTAATTGATGAAATTTCATATGAAAACATTCCTCACTTTCCTGTTTCAACCGTTGAAAGTCACTCCGGAAAATTAATCTTCGGAAAATTGGGAGGAAAAAGCGTCATTGCAATGCAAGGACGTTTTCACTTCTACGAAGGATACAACATGCAGCAAGTAACCTATCCTGTTCGCGTGATGAAAATGATGGGAATCGAAAAACTGTTTGTTTCAAACGCTTCAGGCGGAGTGAATCCAGATTTTGAAGTTGGTGAAATCATGATTCAAGATGACCACATCAATTTATTTCCTGCACACCCATTAATCGGTAAAAACATCGATGAATTAGGACCTCGTTTCCCAGATATGAGCGAACCTTATTGCCCAAAAATGATTGCATTGGCGCAAACCATCGCGAAAGAAAATAACATCAAAGTATCGGTTGGAACGTACGCTGGTTTGACTGGTCCAACGTTGGAAACGCCTGCTGAATACGGATACGTTCGTGCGATTGGTGCGGATGCTGTTGGAATGTCAACTGTTCCGGAAGTAATCGTTGCTCGTCACATGGAAATTCCTTGTTTTGCCATTTCCATCATCACCGATTTAGGTGTGAAAGGAAAAATCAAAAAAGTAAGTTTGGATGATGTAATTGAAGTTGCAAGTCGCCAAGAGCCAAAAATGACCTTGATTATGCGTGAATTAATTACACGTTTATAAACCTTAACAAACTAGAAAGCGTTCGCTCTCAAAAATAAAAGCATGGAGATTAGAGACAAATATGAAGTAGTAATCGGTTTGGAAGTGCATGCACAAATGCTAACCAAAACCAAAGCATACTCCAACGATATCAACGAATACGGTTCAAATCCAAATACCAACATCAGTGTCGTCTCGCTGGGGCATCCTGGAACTTTGCCGAAAATGAACAAGAAAACGATTGAGTACGCTATTAAATTAGGACTTGCTTGTAAAAGTAACATCGCACCCAATCAGTATTTTGCTCGAAAAAACTACTTCTATCCCGATCTTCCGAAAGGATATCAGATTACGCAGGATAAAACGCCAATTTGTACAGGCGGAGAAATTGTCATCAAAGATGATAACGGAAACGACAAAATAATCGGTATTACGCGTATTCACATGGAGGAGGACGCTGGAAAAAGTATTCACGATGTAGATGTTTTTGATACACTTGTGGATTTAAACCGTGCTGGTGTTCCTTTGTTGGAAATTGTCTCTGAGCCTGAAATGCGCTCTTCACAAGAAGCATACAATTACGTAACGGAAGTTCGTCAATTGGTTCGTTACTTAGAAATTTGTGACGGAAATATGGAAGAAGGTTCGATGCGCTGCGATGCAAACGTTTCTGTGATGTTGAAAGGCGCTACAGAATTTGGTGCGAAAGTGGAAGTTAAGAACATGAACTCCATTCGCAACGTTCAACGAGCGATTGAATATGAAGTTACAAGACAAATCGAAGCGATCGAAAAAGGGGAAATTATCGCCCAAGAAACACGCGGATTTGATGCCTTGAAAGGAATTACGCTTTCTCAACGTTCGAAAGAAGCGGCAAATGATTACCGTTATTTCCCTGAACCAGACTTGCAACCTTTGTACATCGATCAAAAACAAATTGATTTGATTGCAGCTGAAATGCCAGCTTTGCCGAGAGAATTGTATAAAAAATACACTGAAAAACTAGGACTTTCTCCTTATGATGCTTCGGTTATTACGGATAATAAATCCATTGCTCTTTATTTTGAAGAAGTAATTCAATACACTTCCAATTATAAAACAGCAGCCAATTTCATCATGGGAGAAGTGAAATCTCACTTGAATCAATTGGGAATTGAAATTGAAGATTTTCCAATTTCAGCGCAAACTTTAGCGGAATTGATTCAATTGGTTGATGCTGGAAAAATATCCAGTACGGTAGCATCTCAAAAGATTTTTCCAGCACTGATTGAAAAACCAAGCGAATCTCCTTTAAGTTTAGCCGAATCGATGAACTTGATTCAAGAATCAGACGAAGGAAGTTTGATAGGATACATTCAACAAGTAATTGCTGAAAATCCGGCAGAAGTACAAAGATATGTTTCTGGAGAAAAGCAATTAACTGGATTCTTTATGGGGAAACTAATGAAAGTTTCTGGCGGAAAAGCCGATCCAAAACAAGCAAATAGTCTGATGCGTAAAATGTTAGACGAATTAAATTAAAAATATGAAAAAGTCATTTTATTTTTTGTTTCTATTGACCTTGAATGCTTGTAACAGCGGTTCAAACACAGAAGCTGTTCAAGGAGCAATTGGTTCTGAAGAAGTTGCGAGTGAAATTCAAAACCTGGAAGTCAATGTAGTTGTCTCTGGAAAAATCAACAATGCGAATAATCAGCCTTTGGTTATTGAAGCGTTGAGTAACAAAGGAGCAATCTTAATTGCAGAAACAAAAACGAACAATGACGGAACATTTACCTTGAAAGGAAACGTTCAAGGAATGGGAATCTACCAAATGAAATTGGGTTCAGGATCGAAAATCATTCCCTTGACACTTGAACCTGGAGATACCATTCGGGTAGAAGCTGACGAAGCTACTTTTGATCGTTTGCCGAAAATAACTGGAGCAGTTTGGACAGAAGCGGTTACGAATTACATGACAAAATTCAATGATTTTGCATCCAAACAAACGGAATTACTTGCAAAGAAAGGACTTTCAGAAGAGGAACAAATTAGAGAATTTCTGATCCTGCGTAAACCATTGGATAAATATGCCAAAGATGAAATGCTTAAAAATCCGGGAAGTCCGGCGAGTATGGTTTTGAGTACTTCCTTGACACCAACGATGGGATTTGAGAATTGGGATGTAAGTAATTTAGCTGTGCTCAAGAAAGTAGCAGATGCTTATGAGGTTAAATATGTTGACTCACCGATTGCAAGATCCATGATGACACAATACCAACAAATAAGTGCAGGTTACAAAGATTACGAAGATTCTAAAAATGCTCCAAAAGTGCAAGGAATGGGTCAAGTAGCTCCAGAAATTGCCTTGAAAAATCCGGAAGGAAAAGTAATGAAACTTTCTTCTCTTCGAGGAAAAGTAGTATTGATTGACTTTTGGGCATCTTGGTGTGGACCTTGCCGCAGAGAGAATCCAAACGTGGTTCGCATCTACAACTTGTACAAAAATAAAGGATTCGATATTTTCAGTGTTTCTTTAGACAAAGACGCAGAAGCTTGGAAAAGAGCCATTAAATCAGACGGTTTAGTTTGGCCTAATCACGTGAGTGACTTGTTGATGTGGGAAACACCAATGGTTCAATTATATGGCTTTTCAGGAATTCCATACACTGTTTTGATTGACCAAAAAGGGAAAATAATTGAAACAAACCTGCGCGGACCAGCATTGGAACAAAAATTGAAAGAGATATTAAAATAAAAACCCTGAAATGGGGTTTAATAAACACAATTCAGATTTAAATAAAATTCAAATTCAAGACTATGAAGACATTTTTCACCCTTGCAGTCACTGCAATTACATTCTTTTCTTTCGGACAAACACCAATCGATGTAAAAATACGAGGTAATATTTTCAACCTGAAAGCAGATACCATCGTACTTGCGCAAAGAACACCAACTGGTTATGTTGATCTTATAAAAGCGCCGATTTCCAAAAAAGGTGATTTTAAAATGGCTGGTAAACTTCCTTCAAAAGATTATTACGTGTTGAGAGTTTCTCCAACAGAACATTTGAATTTGATTTTAAGAGAAAACTCAGACATCCAAGTATATGGAGATGGAAAAGACATCAATTCATTCAACAATGTGATTGGATCTGATGAGACAGTTAACTTGAATCAATTCATCAACGAAATCAGAAGATACAATTATTTGAAAGATTCTGCGTCCGCATACTTACAGCAATTTCCTGATCAAGCAGCTGCAGTGAACCAATCTTTCACAACTGTTTCAAATGAATTTACTGCAAAGAGACAACATTTTATAGCTCAAAACAATAATTCTCCTGCATTAATTGCTGTTCTTCAGACTTTGGATGTAAACAATGAAGTAGCCGTTTTTGAATCCATTGTAAAGCAATTGGTAGCTGGTTTTGATGGTTCTCCAACGGTTGAGCAAATCAAAATTCAATTCAAACAAATGCAAAATGAATCAGAAGAAAAAAACATGTTTTCTCCTGGGAAAATGGCGCCAGACTTTACACAAACTAAACCAGACGGAACAACCATGAAACTTTCTGATTTGAGAGGTCAAGTTGTACTCTTAGATTTCTGGGCTTCGTGGTGCGGACCTTGTCGCAAAGAAAATCCAAACGTGGTGAAAGTTTACAAAAAATACAACAAAGATGGTTTTACGGTGATGAATGTTTCATTGGATAAATCCCGCGAAGCTTGGTTAGCTGCTATCGAAAAAGATGGTTTAGTATGGCCAAATCACGTTAGTGACTTGAAATTTTGGAGTAACGAAGCTGCACAGTTGTACAAAGTATCCAGTATTCCATTCACCGTTTTGATCGATAAAAATGGGAAAATCTTAGGAACAAATATCCGCGGTGAAGCCTTGGGAGATACTTTAAAAACCATTTTTGGTCACTAAAAAATGTCTGAAAATAAAAAAAACATCTATTTCGCTTCTGACTTCCATTTGGGTGCGCCCAATTACGAGAAAAGTTTAGAACGAGAAAAAGCAATTTGCGCTTGGATGGATTTCATCCGTCCAACGTGCGAAGAATTGTTTTTGGTGGGTGATATTTTTGATTTCTGGTTTGAATACAAACACGCCATTCCCAAAGGATTCATCAGATTACAAGGAAAAATTGCAGAATTTACGGATGCCGGAATTCCAGTTCATTTCTTTACAGGAAACCACGACATGTGGATTTTTGATTACATTCCGAAAGAATTAGGGGTTTCCTTGTACCGCGAACCGATCGAGCGAACATTCAACGGAAAGAAATTTTTAATTGGTCACGGCGACGGATTAGGTCCTGGAGATCATAAATATAAATTTCTAAAGAAAGTCTTTGCAAGCAAAGTTTCGCAATGGCTTTTTGCACGGGTTCACCCGAATTTAGGAATCGGAATTGCGAATTATTCTTCTAGAAGTAGTCGCGCTAAAACAGGTACTTCTGATGAAAAATTCATCGGTATAGAAAACGAATGGTTGGCGATTTACTGCAAAGAACAAAATCAGCTGCAAGAACGAGATTATTATGTTTTTGGGCACAGACACCTTCCACTCTCCATTGCCATTGAACCAAATGCGCGTTACATCAATTTAGGAGATTGGATCAAGTATCACACCTATGGAGTTTTTGACGGAACACAATTGATTCTCAAAACGTGGATTGATAGTGAAACCGAAGAATATAAATTTTAGATTATCATCGAACGTTAAATACCTTATTTTAGTATCATGAAGTACAACCTTTCCGAGATTACCGATCTGATTAAAGACAGACGAACGATTTACCCAGAGCAATTTAGCGATAGAAAAATACAAAAAGATCAAATTACCAACATATTAAATAATGCACTTTGGGCGCCTACGCACGGCAATACACAGCCTTGGCGATTTGTTGTTTTCACAGAAGATAGCAGACAAGATCTTTCGACCATTTTGGGAAAGATATATTTAGACATTATTCCAAAGGAGAATCAAAATGATTTGAAATTATCTCGAATGATGGCACGTCCTTTGAAATCATCGGTTGTGGTTGCAGTAATCATGAACCGTGATGAAACGCGTAGAATTTCCGAATTGGATGAAATTGGTGCTGTTGCCAGTGCAATTCAAAACATGCACTTGACCTGTACTGCTTATGGAATTGGAGGATTTTGGGCAACTCCAAAAGTGATTTTCACTCCTCAAATGAATGAATTTCTAAAAATTGGAGCAGACGATAAATGCCTTGGACTTTTCTTCATGGGCTATCCAGCAGTTGAATGGCCAAAAGGACAAAGAAGACCTTTGGAGTATGTGACGGAATGGAGATAACTCAATTTGGAGATAATTCATTTTAAAGCAGAGGCGCAATTAATCGCGCCTCTACTTTAAAAATAAAAAATTAAAAATTCTCTTCGTTCGGAATATCAGTTGGATTGTGTGCTGGTGAAACCGTTGCACTTTCCATGTTTTTGATCTGAGTTTTCAATTGGTTCTTATCAGCTTTCAAGGCTTCAATTTCATTGTTCAAAACCATGATTTCTTTCACTTTGGCATTGTAATGTTTGCTTTCAAACAAAGAAGCAATGAGGTAACCTACCAAAAGGCAAATCACAATCAACAACGTAAGTGAGATATTAAAATCTACGAATACAAAATCTACAGGAGTTGTTTTCCAGTTGATTACGGCGAAAACGATTACAAATACACTTAGAATAATTGTCAATATGAATTTTGTTTTCTTCCAAAAAGAAAGATTTTCCCAAGAATTAGCCATGTTTAAAGATTTTATGTTCTGTTAAAAATACAGTTTATTTATTTCTTGTTCTCTGAAAGAATGTAAATATTTTGAGAAAACTTTTTACTGATGTGGATTGTTTCTTTTTTGATTCATGTGAAAATCTCTTAAAACTGCTGCCTAGCTTGTTTCTAATCTCATCATTTTCATAGAATAACTCCGTTTTGTGTACTAATTTACAAAAAACACTTTATGCAAGTTGTCAAACATAAAAAAGCGTTAAGTGTTTTTTTTGTTTACCGCTAAAAAGGCAGTAAAAAATCTATCGGAAGCGAGTTCTAGAAAATCGATTTCAAGGAGCAGGTTCATTTTGTCCAAAGAGTGAAAATGGATGAATTGTTAAACCAAAAGATTCAATAATTTTCCTTAATTTTATCTTCTAACAGTTTCAGTTTGCAAAATTAAAATCAGAAGTTAATCTGTAAATAATAGACAAATGGCGAAAAATAAGAAGATAAAAATCGATGCTATTGAAATTTCAATTATTTCAATAAAACAAGATGATTACATTTCTTTAACGGATATTGCTCGTTATAAAGACGCTGCGAATATGGATGTTATTATTCAAAATTGGTTGAGAAATAGAAATACGATTGAACTTTTAGGTTTTTGGGAACAAATGTACAATCCTAATTTTAAACCCCTCGAATTCGAGGGGTTTAGAAAGCAAGCAGGCTTAAATAGTTTTGTACTTACTCCTAAACGATGGATTGAAACCACAAATTCCGTTGGAATCACATCTAAAGCAGGTAGATACGGCGGGACATATGCGCATAAGGATATTGCCTTCGAGTTTGCATCTTGGATTTCTATAGAGTTTAAACTCTATATGATTAAGGAATTTCAACGCTTAAAAGAAGATGAAAGCAACCGCCTAAAACTTGGATGGGATTTTCAGCGTACATTGGCTAAAGTTAATTACCACATTCATACCGATGCTATTAAAGAAAACTTAATTCCCTTAGAAATTAATAACCAACAAATTTCCTTCATTTATGCCAACGAAGCAGATGTTTTGAACGTATCTCTTTTTGGTATAACAGCAAAACAATGGCGCGATGAAAATACAGATAAAAATGGAAATATGCGTGATTATGCAACGATTGAATAGTTAGTGGTTTTGTCTAATATGGAATCAACAAATGCCTTGCTAATTCATCAAGGAATAACCCAAAGCGAACGCCTGATTCAACTAAATCAGATGGCTATTATGCAAATGAAATCTCTTTTGAGTCATAAGCAATCCGTAAAGATGTTGGAGTAATGATAAGCAAAAAAGGAAAGAAAAGAATATTCATTGATTAACGATAAGTAGTTTTGTGAAGGCAACGATTAAACATAAATTTAAAAACAAAAGCTGAATAATTTTCTTTAAATTAATCTTTCTTATTCTCAGAAAGAATGTAAATGTTTTGAGAAAACTTTTTACTGACACGCACTGCTTCGCCTTTTACTTTGATTTCCATCGATTCATCGAAATCTTGTTTGGAGATGATTTCAATTGTATTGTTGATTCCCAAACCAAGTTCCATCACGTAATTTAAGAACACAGCCGAATTATCTTTCACAGCAACCATGCGGTACGTTTTTCCTATTTCAGCATCTGATAAAACCAATTTACTCAAAACCTGAATCTCACCGTTTGCTGTTGGAATTGGATCTCCGTGCGGGTCAAATTCTGGAAATTCTAAAAATTTATCTAATTTCTCAATCAACTTATTGGATTGAATGTGTTCCAATTGTTCTGCTACTTCGTGCACTTCATCCCACGTGAAATCTAATTTTTGATATAAGAACGTTTCCCAAAGACGGTGTTTACGCAAAATATCCATCCCCGTTTTTCGACCAGTTGCAGTTAACTGAATCTTACCATACTTCTCATAATCGATTAATTCTTTCTGACGAAGTTTTTTCAACATGTCGTTTACAGTTGAAGGTTTAACGTTGAGACTCAACGCCAATTCATTCGTTCCTATTCCTTCCTTCGCCTCGCGGTCAAGGGACAAGGACAACAATTGTTTGATGTAATTTTCTTCTGCGATTGATAACATACCTCAAATTTAAAAAATATTTCTGATAAGTTAGACGATTCAAAGTTTTTAAGAACGAATAAATCTTTTTAACATAGATTTCAAGTAAAAAACGAAGTAAATGAATTGAAACCCCTAAAATAGCAAACGTTTTAAAACAAGACTAATCAATTGAATATCAAAACATTTAGTTAATCAATGGGAATTTAAAAAAATAATTCAAAAAATAAAAGTAAAAAAATGTTAGGCTACTCTAATTTAATTACTTTTGCAATTGAAATCAATAAACATCAACAAATAAACACAACATGTTTGCTAACAAAACTCTTATCACATTTTTACTAATCAGTTCCGTTTCCATCGCACAAAGTAACCTGGAAGGAAAAGTTATTACTTCCAACGGCGAAGACCTGAACTGCATGGTCGGACTAAAAGGTACCAAGTTTATTTCAGAATTGGATAGTTCTGGAAACTTCAAAATTCAAAACGTTCCAACCAAACATTACACAGTCAATTGCTATTGTCCCGGACAAGAAACCATTTCTAACGAAATTGATTTAAAAGCTGGAAATAATCGTTTGGATTTCAACATAAAGGTCATGGCAGAGGACTTGGATGAAGTGGCAATCATTGGTACCATCAAAGAAACAGTTCGTGCCGAAAGTCCGATTGTGACCGATATTTACGATAAAAAATATTTTTTGAAAAATCCAAGTCCATCAATTATCGATGTAATGGATCGAATGAACGGCGTACGTCCGCAAGTAAATTGCAACGTTTGTGGAACCGGAGACATTCACATCAACGGCTTGGAAGGACCTTATACCTTAATTGTATTGGATGGTATTCCAATTATGGGTGGTTTGTCATCCGTTTACGGTCTTTCGGGAATTCCCGCATTTTTACTCGATAAAATCGAAGTCACCAAAGGTCCAGCATCCAGTATTTACGGAAGTGAGGCTGTTGCAGGCGTAATTCACGCATTTACAAAGCGACCAAACAAACGTCCTGAAATTCATCTTCAATCTTTTGGAACATCGCACGGCGAAATCAATACAGACTTTGGTATCAACCTGAAAGTCGGTAAAAAAGCAAGTGTTTTCACCTCTGGAAATTACTTTGTGATGCAAAATAAAATGGATCACGACGGCGATAATTTTACGGATGTTCCTTTGCAAAATAGAATCTCCATGTATCAAAAATGGAAAATTGACCGAAAAGATTCTCGCATTTTCACCATCAGCGGTCGGTTCATGAACGAAGATCGTTGGGGCGGTGATATGAATTGGACTCCGGCATTTCGAGGTGGCGATAGTTTGTATGCTGAAAGTATCAAAACAAAACGCTTTGAATTAAATACGGCTTATCAACTTCCTTTTAAAGAAAAATTCTTGTTTTTAGGTCACGTAAATCACCACATTCAAGATAGTTATTATGGAGATACGCCTTTCGACGCCGTTCAAACTCTGACTTTTGGGCAATTAACTTGGGATAAGTCATTTCACAGAAATAATCTGATGATCGGTACCAACGTTCGAAATGTATTTTACAACGATAATACACCGATTACGACCGATTCTTTAGGCAACAATACGCCTTTAAATACCTTTCTACCAGGACTTTTTGTGCAAGATGAATGGAAAATAAATACACAAAATACCTTGTTGGGTTCCGCAAGAATTGATTATTCTGATGTACATAAATTCATTTTCACTCCGAGATTGGCGTATATGCTTAAATTCAATTCTAAGAACACGCTGCGTTTGCATGCAGGAACAGGATTCAGAGTCGTGAACTTGTTCTCTGAAGATCATGCAGCTTTGACCGGTGCACGAAAAATCATCATCGAAGAAGAATTGAATCCAGAACGTTCTAAGAGTTTGAATGCTTCTTATTCCAACAGTATTTCCATCAAAAACAAATGGAAAATTGAAACGGATGTCAGTGTTTTCTACACCTATTTCAGCAACCGAATTGCAGCGAATTACGACGAAGACCCAAATGCAATTGTGTACCGAAACTTGAAAGGTTATGCTGAAAGTAAAGGTTTTGGAGTGGATGTGAAATTAGATTACAACCGTCAATTCTCTTTTCATACCGGTTTTACCTTTATGAATGTGAGTGAGACGGAAAACAATGTTGAAACAATCCAAATGTTAACCGAAAGAATGAGCGGGAACTGGACCATTTCCTACAGCTTCTTAAAAATCCCGTTGACTATTGATTACACCGGAAACTTGGTTGGACCAATGCGTTTGCCTTTGTTGAGTGATTTAGATCCACGACCAGAATACTCATCAACATACAGCATTCAAAACATTCAGGCAACTTATACATTCAGTGAAAAGTTTGTGATTTTTGGTGGTGTGAAAAATTTGTTGAACTGGACACCTTCTAAAAATCTACCGTTTTTGATTTCAAGAACAAATAATCCATTCGACAAAGAAGTTCAATACGATGCAAGTGGACAAGTACTAGCGACGGCAAACAACCCGTATGGCTTGTCGTTTGACCCTTCGTACGTGTATGCACCAAACCAAGGAATTAGAGGATTTATCGGTTTTAGAATGATGCTTGATTATAAGAAGAAAAGTAAAGTTGTTAATTAATTGATTTTCTTAATAATCTGAAGAACGGTAGGGATTTTAATTTCTGCCGTTTTTTTCATTCTACATGTTTTGTAATGCTGACTTTTTGAAAATTTGAGAGCTGGCGAATTTTATTTCTATTAACTATTTTGAGGCTTTCATCACTTGAATAAGATTAGAATCTCAATCTTTTTTTTTGAATCTCATTTTTTTTGAAGATGTAATCAGTCTTTAATGTGTCTTTTGCGAATAAAGGTTTAGAAAATTCATTAGCTCGCATCGTATTTTCGTCAATAGTATCAGATACATTTTCATTATCTGAATTTACAATACAAGATAGTAGCAAAAGAATAATTATTGTAATTGAATATTTCTTAACTCCTAAAATAATCATTTTCGTTTTGTTTTCTTACAATTCTCGATAATCAAATCGAATGAATCGCCGTTGCATTGAAAGGTTTCTTTTGTCACAAAGCGCTCATCTAACAAATTGCTCAAAATAACTTCGTCAAAACCATCAGAAGTCATAGTGAAATGTACAATCGAACTTCGATTAGTTGCGTTTAAAACACTTTCCAATTCACTTGATTTGTAGCAGAAAAACGGAATTGAATTAACAAAAACGATACCATCTAAAAGTGGATTTTCTGCATTTATTATGTACGTCGTTGGCGAAATAAGTATGATTTTCTTTTGATCTTTAACGATACTTTGAATTGTATAGCCTTCCAAGTTCTGCGAATAACTCCCACAATTAACAAGCAACTGCTCTACTCTTTCCGACAAACAACTTGCGAGACTGTATTCATTTAAAGTTCTTATGACGACCGTTTTTTCAGATTCTTTGAATACGCGATTCACGAACAAAGTATCCTGACAGTTTACATTCAGTGAACTCATCATCAATACCATAAAACAGAATATTTTAAAAAATAGATTCATTTTTTAGCATTTTAATTCTTTATTTTCATCAATGTAATCGCTACATCTTGGATAAGTAGATTTATTTCTTTCCTTTAAATTTCAAATACTTCAACGTTTCTACTTTTAGATCTTGATGGAATTAAATTTAGGCAAATTTTATGGAGTGTGTTCGACCTCGACGAATTATTACAACATCAATCGCATTTAGGGGCTTTGCAAAATTGAACAGCAATTAATTGTGGCTAGATGGAAGGTGATTTGAAAACATGTATATGAGAAAAAACGATTCTAAATTGAGTTAGAATTTTTATAGAGCCGCAATGCATTGCGGCTCTATAAAAATTAAAAAATAAATCCTTTTAAGGAAACCTATCCGAACGAAAAATTACCAAATAAAGATGAGAGATATTTATTAAATAAAAAGGTAATGCCATTAAACTGACAATTAAACATTGATTATCAATTATTTAATTTTATCAATTCGATCTTTCAACGTGCGATAGCGATTTTAGATCACAAAAAAACGCTGAACTTAAAAGTCCAGCGTTTCTATATATTTATCTTGTATTTCGATTTATACCAATTTACCATATAAGTCATAATGATCTGCAGATGTAATCTCAACCATCGCGAAATCTCCTAAGCGAACGAAACCGTCTTCTTTTTTGACCAATACTTCGTTGTCTACTTCTGGTGAATCGAATTCAGTGCGACCAATGAAGTAATCTCCTTCTGCTCTATCGAAAAGAACTTGGAACGTTTGTCCAACTTTTTGTTGATTCAAATCGTAACTGATTCCAGATTGCAACTCCATGATTTGGTCTGCACGTTCTTTCTTTACTTTTTCTGGCACATCGTCCTCTAATTTGAACGCGTGTGTATTTTCTTCGTGCGAGTACGTAAAAATCCCCAAACGTTCGAATTTCATTTTTTCAACAAATTCATACATTTCTTGGAATTCTGCTTCTGTTTCGCCTGGATATCCTGCGATTAAAGTCGTACGAATGGCAATACCAGGAACTTTTGCTCTGATTTCGTTCACCAATTCTTCCGTTTTCTCACGGGTAATTCCGCGACGCATGGATTTTAATATTTTTGTGGAACCGTGTTGCAACGGCATGTCCAAATACTTCAACACTTTCGGATTGGCGTTCATCACATCCAACACATCCATCGGGAAACCTGCCGGGAATGCGTAGTGCAAACGAATCCATTCAATTCCTTCTACTTCAGCTAATTTTTCAATCAATTCAGCCAAGTTTCTTTTCTTGTAGATGTCTAAACCGTAATATGTTAAATCCTGTGCAATCAACATCAACTCCTTCACTCCTTTCGCCGCCAAGCTTTTTGCTGAAGTAACCAAATCTTCGATTGGTGTAGAAACGTGATTTCCACGCATCAACGGAATGGCGCAAAACGAACAAGGTCTGTCGCAACCTTCTGCAATTTTGAAGTATGCGAAGTGCGAAGGTGTTGTCAACAAACGTTCTCCAACCAATTCGTGTTTGTAATCCGCTTTCAAGGTTTTCAACAAACGTGGTAATTCACGCGTCCCAAAAAAGGCATCCACTTCTGGAATTTCGCGAATTAAATCATCTTTATAACGCTCAGATAAACAACCTGTCACATAAATCTTGGAAACTTCTCCGTCGGTTTTTGCTTGTGCGTATCTTAAGATGGTATCAATGGATTCTTGTTTTGCATTATCAATGAATCCACATGTATTGATGATCACGATTTCAGCGTCATCATCCATGGACTCATGCTCAACATCAAATTTGTTGGCTTTCAATTGCGCCATTAAAATCTCAGAATCGACCACGTTTTTGGAACATCCTAAGGTCACCACATTGACTTTGTTTTTTTTGAGCGTTTTTGTCTTCATGTTGCAAAATTACACAAAAGGACGGACAAGCCAAGATTCAAATCTGAATTAATGCATCTATAAGGTGTTTGTTCCCCATTAAATTGCCACATTTTATGATAAAATGGATATATTTTAAAAGTCAGTTCGATAAATGGCCTTATCTTTGATTTCAATTTCGCAAATAAATACTTCTATGCAAATATTCAGATCCTTCATGCTATCCTTGGTTCTTTTAGCAGCATTTTCTTCTTGTAAAACGAAGAACAACTCTGATAAAAACAAGAATGATAAAAACAACGAGAAGAACAAATCAGACATGAGCAACTCAGATAATAATAATTCGGAAAGCGTTAATAATCATTCAAAACCTCGTTTATTACTGGTTTCTGAAATAGGAAACATTTCAGAGACATCTGAAAAATACACGATTGAAAGTGCAGAAATTAAAGATAATATTTTGACGCTTTCCGTTATGTTCGACTGCGGTTGCAATCCACATCAATTCAGTTTTGTTGGAAGTGAGATGATTGCAAAGTCGTTACCTCCTATTCGTGCAGCTAAATTGATTTTGAAAAAGGTTGGTGCTCAAAACACAAAATCTTGTAACGAAGTTTCTTCTCAAATTATTGATGTCGACATCTCGAATTTAGCGTATGTTCAAGAACCTGGAAATGAAATCTATTTAAATATTGCATTTGCGAATGAGCGTTTATTATACACTTTTAAGTAAATGAAAGCTTTCTTTCTATTTTCAAGTTGCATCCTTTTGTCATTTTATAGCACGAGTCAGATGCAAGCCGTTCGAGGAAAAGCTGCGTATCCTTTTTGGATGAATCTACCTTCTGATAGTGTTTTAAATTCCAAGCCTCCGATTTTAATTTTCTTACACGGGAAAAGTTTATCGGGCACCGATTTGAATAAAGTTCGTAAATACGGCGTGATTCACGAAATGGACAAAGGCAGAAAAATCAACGCAATTGTGGTTGCGCCACAAGTTGCTAGCGGTTCTTGGGATCCTGATAAAGTTTTGTCCGTTTTAGAATACGTTCAACGAACTTACAACACAGATTCCTCTAGAATTTATGTTGTTGGAATGAGTTTAGGCGGCTATGGAACTTTGCATTTTGCGGGTAAATACAGTGATAAAATAACGGCAGCCATTGCGCTTTGTGGTGGTGGAAACCCGAAAGATGCGCAAAACTTAGCTTCAATTCCCTTGTGGATTCAACACGGAAATAAAGACTATGCGGTTCCAATTTCTGAGTCTGAGAAAATGGTAAGTGCAATTAAAAAATACAATCCTGCGAACTTAATTTATACGATTCACAAAGGGCTCAACCATGCCGATTTGGAACGTGTTTTTCGAACAGATGAAATGTATGAGTGGTTGTTTGGAAAAGTGAAGAGGTAATTCAATTTGAACTTTGGCAAATACTTGAAATAAGTAATACTTTTGTGAATAACATTTCTTTAAATTTTGATTATGAAAATCACCTTAAGCGTATTCTTTTTATTTATAATTTCTGGAATTTTTTCTCAAACAAAAAAACAGGAAGAAAAATATCAACATCACATTCAGTTAGCGGATCAACAATATGCAAATCGAAATTACGAAGAAGCTATTCAGAATTATGAATTATCCTTGACGATAAAAATGGCGGAATTATATCCTTTACAAAGAATTAATCAAATTTTGGGTATTATAGAACAACAGAAAGAAATTGATGCAAAAGTGACGCACTTATATAAACTAGCCGATAGTTGTTTTACGGATAAACATTTCGATCAAGCACATACTTATTATATGCAAATTATAACTATCAAAGCCTCTGAAGATCTTGCAAAGAAACGATTACTGGAAATAGATAGGATTAGAGCCAAAAAACAAGATGTCGACTAGGTCTTGCGTTTCTTCTTTTTAGCAGCTGGAAAGAGAATATTATTCAAGATCAATCGATAACCTGGCGAATTTGGGTGCAGACTTAAATCTGTCGGTGGATCGCCAACCATGTGTTGATAATCTTCCGGATCATGACCTCCATAAAATGTCCAAGTTCCTTGACCCATTTCACCGTGCAGGTATTTTGCGGTTCCTAAAGATTTATTTTCTCCTAAGATCAACACGTTCGGTTTGATAAATTCTTTTCTGAAATCTGTTGTTTGCCCCATAAATCCGTCAATCACATCGGTGTGACATTGGGTCAACATCGTTGGTACAACATCCCATTTTGCAGAGAAATCAAACAAGGAGAATTTATCCAAGTTTTCTGGTATTCGGTGTAAATCAGTTCCATCGATGCTGGAATATTCGTACACCATTGGATTTCTTTCCAACTGGAAATCTTGGAAGGCAAAGGTATTTCCGAAATCCAATTCGTGTTGACAATTAGGATTGGATGGATCTCCGTCAAACATGCTTTCGCAAATATCTGTTTTATGAGCTGCTAAAGCGATGTCGAAACTATCCGTTCCACTACACATGGTGAAAAGAAATCCACCACCAACAACAAAGTTCTTGATGTTTGTCGCAACTGCTAATTTCAATTCAGATACTTTTTTATACCCCAACATTTTAGCATCCGCTTCTGCATCAGCTACTTGTTGTCTATACCACGGCGCATTGTTGTATCGCGCATAGAATTTACCATATTGTCCTGTAAAATCTTCGTGGTGCAAGTGCAACCAATCGTATTTTGGCAAAACGCCCATCACGATTGCAGAATCATAAATCTTGTCGTAAGGAATTTCCGCATATTCTAAAACCATCGTCACGGCATCGTCCCACGGCATCGTTCCTTTGGGCGTATAAACGGCAATTTTAGGTGCTTTCTCCAGCTGAACCACTTCTTGATTCACTTCCGGATTCGAAATTTGATTTTTAATGTTTGCTCCTTGTCCGTCTGAAATGATTTCATAGCGAACTCCTCGAATAATTAATTCTTCTTCAATCGTTTTTAAATGTGGACACATGAATGCTCCACCTCGGTAATTGAGTAGCCAATCGATCACCACATCGCGTTCCAACATCCAAAAAGCAACTCCATAAGCTTTCAAGTGATTGGTTTGAGAATCATCCATCGGAATTAGAATCTGAGCACTTCTTCCAGAGAAAGCAAGTAAACAAAAAGAAAGTATTACAAAAAAATTCTTCATATTAGATTGAAAATCAAATTAAAACCGAAAATTAACATCGTAAATAACCAAAACGAAGTTGCTTGGTATTTATTACTTTAAAATGGAACATCGTCGTTGGACGCAAAATCAAAATTGTCTTCCGGTCCGTTCATTTTACTTTGAATGGTATAACTTCCAACTCCACTTTGATCGTCGAAATTCTGGTTCGCATTCATTGCAGAACTAGCAATAGGCTCAAAATCAACTCCAAAAGAATCTAAATTTTCAAATCGAGCAAATTCACCAATAAAACGCAAACGAACACTATCAGTTGCACCATTTCGGTGTTTCGCAATGATAATCTCTCCGATTCCTTTGTTGGATTCACCGGTTTCGGTTGTCATCAATTCATAATATTCTGGTCGATAAATGAACGACACGATATCCGCATCTTGCTCAATCGCTCCAGATTCACGCAGGTCGGAAAGAATTGGTCGTTTATCGCCACCTCTGGTTTCCACCGAACGACTCAGCTGGGAAAGTGCGATTACTGGAATGTTCAATTCCTTTGCAATTTCCTTGATCGAACGCGAGATGGATGAAATTTCCTGCTCCCTGTTTCCTTGTCCTTTTCCACCACCGGCAGTCATTAACTGCAAATAGTCAATCACAACCATTTGGATATCATACTGCATTTTCAATCTTCGGCATTTGGCACGTAAATCGAAAATACTAATTCCGGGTGTATCATCAATGTAAATTGGCGCTGTTGCTAATTTGGTAATACGAGAATGCAACTGTTGGAATTCGTGTTCAGCTAAATCACCTTTTCTCAACTTTTCAGCAGGAATACGCGATTCACTTGAAATCAAACGTTTTACTAACTGAACAGAGGACATCTCCAGCGAGAAAATCGCTACACCCATTCCGTAATCAACCGCTGTATTTCGAGCCATGGAAAGAATGAACGCTGTTTTTCCCATCGCAGGACGAGCAGCAATTACAATCATATCAGAACGTTGCCATCCTGATGTTAATTTATCCAAGTCACGGAAACCAGTTGGAACACCTGAAATACCATCCGTATTTTTAGAAGCTTTTTCAATTTCCAAAATCGCTTCTTTGACCACGTCTTGCATGATCCCAACCCCTTTCTTCATGTTGTTTTCAGCAATCGAAAAAAGGTCTTTTTCAGCTTTACCAAGCAAGTCAAATACATCCGTAGTTTCTTCGAACGCATCTTTCAACACTTCGTTGCACATGCGAATCAATTCTCGTTGAATGTATTTCTGCGCAATAATACGCGCGTGATATTCGGCGTGTGCTGCAGAAGCAACGCGATTTGTTAATTGAGAAACATAAATTAATCCACCAGCCATCTCCAATTCACCTGCACTTCGCAGTTTATTGGTCACCGTCAATAAATCAATTGGATCGGAAGAACCAAACAAATCTCGAATCGCTTGAAAAATATAAAAGTGTTTTGGATCGTAGAAACTTGCAGGAAGTAGCATGTCGATGATGTCACTAACAATGTTTTTTTCCAACATCATCGCACCCAAAACAGCCTGTTCTAAATCAACAGCTTGTGGTGGAATTTTCCCCATCTCGTTGGCCATGATACTCGTAGCACTCTTCAAGCGGCTGATTGGTTTTTTAGTGTTTGACTGATTCTCCATACCTACAAAGTTAAGCAACAATTTGCTTGAATTTGGAAAATCTCAAATCTAATTTTATCAACATTGAAATATAAAAGTGAGCCTTTTGTAATCGAACTCAGGATATAAGTTTTTAAGTTATAAAATGTTGTCAACAAGATAAAAGTATCTATTTTTGAAATAAATCAAAAAAATGGCGATCATATATATAGGTATAGGAAGCAATGAAGGAGATCGTTTATCGATATTTCAAGATGCTTTGCTTCAACTCAAGAGAAATCTTGGAATCTTCATGCACAACTCTTCCATTTACGAAACAGAACCTTGGGGATTTGAATCCAGCGCATCTTTTTACAATGCCGTTTTACAGTTTGAAACGGAACATGGTCCGCTAGAAGTGCTAAACATTTTACAATTTATCGAAAAACAAGCTGGTAGAAAACGAAGCGAAGAAGCTGTTTACGAAAATAGAACTTTAGATCTAGACCTCTTATATTATGATGATCAGCAAATCGATGAAGCAAACTTGATTGTTCCACATCCAAAAATCAGCGAACGAAATTTTGTACTTCTTCCTCTAGCAGAGATAAACCCCGATTGGATTGATCCAAAACATGAAAAAACAATTCAAGAACTAATTGAAGTAACTGAAGATAAAAGTGAGGTAAAAAAATTAAATCTCAATTTTGGATGAATTGTTAAATAAGGGAACGAAAGTTTCAGTCAAATGTTAAAATAAAATCCTTATAAATGTTAAAGAAACTGAACCACTAGAAATAATTTGACTAATATTGTGCAATAATAAGATTGAAAATTAATTTAGATGAATATGAAAAAGCAAAGTATCAAAGGCTTGGCGTTTATAGCTGTTGCCGGATCGTTAGTTACGAGTTGTGACTTAATGAAGGATTTGGACTACAAGGTCACTCCAAACCCGCTAGAAATGCACGGAGACAGTGTACGTATTAAAGCAGAAGTTACTTTCCCTGAAAAAGGTATCAAGAAGAAAGCTTCAGCTGAGCTTACGCCAACATTTGGAGGAGTAGCATTGAAACCGATTACAGTAATTGGTGAAAAAGCAACAGGAAACGGAACTACCATCCAATACAAACCAGGTGGGAAAGTAGTTTATTCTGATGTAATCGCTTACCAACCATCTTTTGAGAATGCTGATTTAGTTATCACAGGTAAAGTTTTCAAAGGAGCGAAAGAAAAGAAAGAAATCGATCCAACAGTTATTGCTAAAGGAACAATCATCACGCCTTTATTAGTAAACAAAGATTTCAAAGTAATCATCGCTTCTGATGAATTCAAAAGAGTTACAGAACAAAAAGCAATCGCTCAAATCAACTTCGATAAAGCGAAATCTAACTTGAAAGCTTCTGAATTAAACGATAAAGACATCAAAGATTTACAAGCTTGGATGACTCGTGCTCAATCTAATCCAAAAGTAGCAATCAAATCGATCAACGTTGTTGGATATGCTTCTCCAGAAGGTGAGCAAGGAAAAAACGAATCTTTGTCTTCTGACAGAGCTACAACAGGTAAAGATGCTACTTTAGGTCTTGCGAAAAAAGCAAAAAACTCAACAGCTCAAACAGATATCTACAAATTAGAAGGTAAAGGTGAAGACTGGGATGGTTTCAAAGCTGCTTTGCAAAAATCAAGCATGAACGAAGATGAAAAACAATTGGTTATTCGTGTTCTTGAAATGTACAAAGATCCAGTTCAAAGAGAAACGGAAATTCGCAACATGTCTAAAACGTTCACGTACTTAGAGAAAAACATTTTGCCAGAATTACGTCGTTCAGAAATTCATGTTGTATATGACAAAACAGGATACACGGACGCTGAATTGACTGCAATCTCTAAATCTAAAATCGATTCATTAAATGTTGAAGAAATTTTATTTACAGCAACGTTAACAACAGATTTAAACGAAAAATTACGTTTGTACTCTGAAGCTGAGCGTTTATTCCCTGCAGATTACAGAACAACTAACAACGTTGGAGCTGTATTATACATGCAAGGAAAATTAGCGGATGCAAAAGCGAAGTTTGAAAAAGCAAATGCTACCAAAGAAAACCAAGTTTCTCAAAATAACTTAGGTGCTATTGCAGGTGCTTCTGGAGACAGAGCAAAAGCTAAAACTTTATTGGCAAAAGCTGGTTCTGCTTCTGAAACGAAATACAACCAAGGTATCCTTGACATTCAAGATGGAAATTATGCAGCTGCAGTTTCTAAATTGGGTGAAAACAATTACAATAAAGCACTTGCTCAATTGTTGAATGGTGATGCTGGTGCAGCAATCAAAACGATTGATGCTTCTGCTGATGCTGAATCTGCTCAAGGTTTCTACTTGAAAGCAGTAGCTTCTGCTCGTCAAGATAAATTGGAAGGTATCGTAAATAACTTAAAAAGTGCATTTGCGAAAGATGGTTCTTTGAAAGCGAAAGCGCTAAAAGATCTTGAATTCCATAAATATGCTGAGAATGCTTCTTTCAACACAATCGTGAAATAAGGATAACAAACAAGATATAGAAAATCCCGATTCGCCTTTGGCGGATCGGGATTTTTTTATTTGGAAATTTTTCATTGTGATAGATACGCAGTGTATTGCGCATCTACAACAATGAAAAACAACAATATCATAAACACAAAAACGCCAGTAACTTAAAAGTCACTGGCGTTTTTGTTTGAATGAATTCAGAATTATTCCTTAATCCATTTGTCATTTTTAATTTCACCTAAAATGGTTACTTGTTTACTTTTAGCATAATCTTCCGCTGCAATAAGCATTTGTTCTCTTGTGTCTCTTCGAATACGAATACCACCTGAACCGGAATTTTTAACCTCTATGTAAAAACCATCTCTTAATCGCGCAGGTCTTGTTGGCGGACGTCCCATATTTGTTCTGTTTTATAATTAATTAATCTATACTTTATCGTAGAATAATTCTAAATATAACCATTAATATGACAATGAATCGATTTTTTTGAAAAAATTAACATTTAATACGTAAATGGTCTTGTTTTTTAGTTATAAATGTGTTAAACGAGATAGATTTCAGATTGATCCGATGGATCTCGGATGGCAGAATATTAGGAAGTCTTCTTTTTGTATAAGGTTACCTCGCTTGAGAAATCCATTTCGACCAAATTACGATATACCAATTGAGAAACGAGCAAATCAATTTCACTTTTATCCATCGCCTGGAGTTTATACATTTGACTCAAGGATAACTGCTTGTTTTTTTGAATTAAAGCCAATATAAGTTGTTCTTGACTGCTTAACGCTTCGGGTAAAATTCTTTGTTGACTTTTAAATTGAAGGTTATTTAAAACGATCTTAGAAGCTTGTACAGATTTACTTGCGTGTCGTTCGAACAAAACGATTTGCTTTTTTTCATTGATTAAGAACACAGGTTCATCAAGTGCTTTTTCGATGATGACTTCCAACACAAAGTGAACCTTGTTTTTCCAAATTCGGGTTTTGAAAACAAATGGTTTTTGAAAAAAAGACACTACCAATTGCGTCAATTCTGTTTGAACTCCTTCCGCATAAACACCAACTATTTTCCCATTGGGTTTCACTCCGATCCAAACACTTCCGCCTTGTGCATTTGCAAAAGAACTGATGAGAACTGCCGTTTTCCAGCGATCGGAAAGATCTATTAAAAAAGCTTGTTTTTGATTCTCACCTTCTGCAAGGATTTGCGTCAACGATTTTTCATCCATACTCCTTCAAAAGTTGATTTGATTTATTTTTGATTCCAAATTTCCCAAGCTTTTAGCGCTTGTTCTTTGAGCATAGACAATCCATTTAAAGTAATTGCTCCTCGATTGGCCGCTTCTCGCAACAATTTTGTTTGTTCCGGATTGTAGATTAAATCGACCACAAAATGGTCATTGGTAATGAATTCAAACGGAATTTCAGGAGCTTCTTCTAAATTAGGTGATGTTCCTAAAGGCGTGCAATTTACAATCATTTTACACGCTTTCAACATGTATTCATTCACTTCTTCGTATCCAAATTGATTTTCACCTTGTGGATTTCTTGAAACATATAATACATCTAAACCAATGTTTTTTAAAACATACGCAATTGCTTTGGAAGCACCTCCTGTTCCTAATATCAATGCTTTCTGATGTCTAAAATCTAAAAATGGTTTGATGGATTGTTTAAATCCAAAAGCATCTGTGTTGTGTCCAATGAGTTTTCCATCTTTTCGCTGAACTACATTCACTGCGCCAATTGCTGCTGCTTCTGGAGAAAGGGAATCAAGAAAAGGAATAATTTCCTGTTTGTAAGGAATTGTGACACTGAATCCATCTAATTGCTGTGCTTCTTCAGATTTCATCCACGTCGCTAAATCTGAAGTTTCTAGATTAGAAAACACAGCTTCAAGTTGATGTTTCAAGAAGTAATCGGTGAAAAAACTTTTGGAAAAAGAATAGTCCAAACGTTTTCCAAGCAATCCAAATTGTTGCTTACTCAAAATTATATTTTCTCTTTTTTAGCGTTCATTTTTGCGCGAATGATTTCAATAATCATTGGAAGTATTGAAAGTCCGATAATTCCAAAGATTACCGTTTCGAAATTGTTTTTCACAAACGGAAGACTTCCAAAGAAATATCCTGCTAAAGTCAATAAAACCACCCAAACGACTCCGCCAATGATGTTGAATCGGATGAATTTTGAATAGGTCATCGCTCCAATTCCTGCAACAAATGGTGCAAATGTTCTTACAATTGGAACAAAACGCGCAATGATGATGGTTTTAGGACCGTGTTTTTCATAAAACTCGTGGGTTTGCTGAATGTATTTCGGATTGACCATTTGCTTGCCTCTTATTTTCATTTCAAGCATTTTTAGTCCAATTTTCTTCCCTAAGAAATAATTTAATCCATCTCCCAAAACAGCAGCAACAATTAAAAGTCCAATGACCAATGCCAAACTCATGTGAACCGTTTCTCCACTTTGAGTGGTTACACCTGCACAAAAAGTTCCTGCTGCAAACAACAAAGAATCACCTGGTAAAAAAGGCATCACAACCACGCCTGTTTCAACAAAAATGATTAGAAACAAAATGGCATAAATCCAGTTGCCATAGTTCAAAATCATATCTGCTAAATGAACATCCAGGTGAAGGAAAAAATCTAAAAAGGAATGAATAAAATCCATGATGAAAAACGTTTTACTTATAAAGAATTATTAAACTCAAGCATTGCAGTCATTCCGCCTTGAAGAATGATCATTTTATCTCTTTTAAAATCACTTTCTAAAAGGTTTGTTAATGCTTCTGCTCGCGCTCCGCTGTTGCAAATGACAACCACTGATTTATCAATTGGTAATTCATCCAATCGACTGCAAACTTCTCCCATCGGAATGTGGTGTGAAGGAATTGAACTTACTTCCCGTTCATAAGCTTCACGAATATCGAGTAAAAACAAATCTTCGGTTTGATTTAATTTGTTTTTTAATTCAAGTGGTGTAATAAATTGCATGCTGGAATATTTTATGCAAAGATAAAATCTTGCTTGAGATTATGCTGTTAAATTCTAAGATTGTTGCATCTAAATCAGTTTATTTACAACTTACCTATCTTTTCAATCTTCTTTCGGAATGACATACACCTTGAATCTCAAAATGGTCTTCTTCTTTTTCGAATTGGTATAAACAAATACAGTGCGATCTTGAAAATAATACTTCCCATTCGTATCAAAAGTCAAGCGAACAGAATCGATTGCGTTGGGCTGAATTTCGGATTTTGGAAATTCTAGAACTGTGCAATCACATTCCACTTCATATCGACTAATTTTCAAGGGTTTTGTTCCTTTATTTACAAACACAAAGTAATGAGAAAGCGTATCACCTTCATTTGTTTTTTCAAACTTCACAACGGGCTTTTGAACAAAAAAAACCGCCTCTTGATTGAAACCAAGGGCGGAATTTAAAATCACGAATAACGTGAATATGTATTTCATGGAGCGACTAGTTATTTGGCGCACCTGATGTATTCATTGGAGATGTTCCTTCTGGAGCTGGTGCAACGTTTCCTTTAATTCGAATAACTTTCGTTGGTTCGTTAATTGCGTTGGAAGTGATGGTTACATTTTTGTTGATTGCTCCTGCTCTCTTGGTATCGTATTTAACAGAAATTACTGCTTTAGCTCCTGGAGCAATTGGTTCTTTCGGCCATGAAGGAACCGTACATCCACAAGATCCTTGCGCTTTTGAAATGATAAGTGGTGCATTACCTGTGTTGGTAAACTCAAATGTACATGTTCCATTCGCACCATTTTTGATGTTTCCGTAATCGTGTACTTCTTTATTAAATTCAATTTTCGCTCCGTTTTCAATTTGTGCTGAAACGTTACTGGTGAAAATTGCGGTTGCAACAAAGGCAATTGATAAAATTAAACTTTTCATTTCTTAACTATTTTGGCTGTTTATACTTACTTTTTCAAAGATAGAAATCTTTTACATTTCTACTAAATTGTTTAACACTTCATTAACAGCGGACAATTTTATCCTACTTGCCTTTCAAAACCTCTTCAACCTCCAAGTTTATTTGTTCGGCCATTTCCTCTGGAGACATTCCTAAATAAGGAAGACGCATTTTAATTTCTTTCTTGATTGCTTTGTTTGTTTTTGGCGAATCTAACAATACTTGGTAGTATTTCCGAGCATTTGTCGAGTCAGACAACAAATAATCATACGTTGTTGCTGCGCTGAAGTACACATCGGAAATGTTTTTATAAGTAGGATAATGAACAAATAAAGTGTCGCAAATTTGAACTGATTTACCGTATTCTTTTTTCTGTAAATGCAATTGATGAATTTTATCTAAACATTCCGCAGCATACTCATCTTTCGGAAATTTGGCGTAATACCTCTGGTGTAACTCAATGGCTTTGTCAATGCTCGAATGAGGCAAATCGCTTCGTTTGTCATCCATCATTTCATCAAAATAAAACTTCAAAGAATCATCCATTTGCGTAATTTCTTCGCGAATACTTTCTTTCGTAACCAAACCTGAGTCCATTGCTGGCTTAGTATTACAACTCACTAAAACTAAGATTAACACTAAAAACATCCAATTTACTTTCATATTCTATTTCTACTTTATTTTGAATTTACCTTCACTTATCTTCCTTTGCGAATGGCTGGAAATTTCATTTTATAATCTACCAACAATTCTCCTTTTGAAATAATTCCTAACTTTTTAGTCAACAATTTTCTTTTCAGAACCGATAAATGGTCGGTAAATAAAATACCTTCAATGTGATCGTATTCGTGCTGAATGATTCGTGCTTTGTATCCGTCGAAAGTCTCTGAATGCAATTCCCAATTCTCATCTCGGTACGTAATGTGGATGGTTTCATTTCTATAAACCAGCTCGCGAATTTTAGGAATACTCAAACATCCTTCATTGAAAGACCATTCATCTCCTTCTTCTTTCGTGATTTGTGCATTGATAAAAACCTTTTTAAAGCCATCCATCCCAACTGCTTTTGGATCTGGTTCTTCGTCCTCGTCTGTATCGGCAAATGGCGAACCATCAATCACAAACAAACGGATCGATTGGCCAATTTGCGGAGCAGCCAAACCAACACCTGACGCATTATACATGGTTTCAAACATATCCGCAATCAGCTGTTGAACTTCAGGAGAGTTTTTTTCAATGTCGGTCGCAACTTTTTTCAACACCGGGTCGCCGTATGCAACAATTGGTAAAATCATATCTTAAATTAATTGGTTGACAAAATTACAAAATTCCAACTGATTATTAAAGACTTTTAACTAGAAATTGATTCGATCTAGATGATTCGATCTAAAAGTATCCGCTTGATATTCAAAACAAATTCTGAAGCGAGTTGAAAGTTGTTTGCTAAAACTTTTCCCGCTTTTTGAGTTCTATACTTTCAACTGGTGATCATGAAAGTAAATTCTTTCCTAGGTTCGCCATTTTTAAAGTTTAAAATTGCTATTTTTGCACTTCAATTTTGAAGATATGGAAAACGATTTGCACCAAGAAGCAACTTTAGAACAAGCTGTAGAATTAGGATTACTTCCCGAAGAATTTGACCTGATCAAGGAATTCCTTGGTCGCACACCGAATTTCACTGAAACCAGCGTATATTCTGTAATGTGGTCTGAGCACTGTTCATACAAAAACTCGATCCTTTGGCTGAAGAAACTTCCAAAAGATGGTCCGCACATGTTGGTAAAAGCAGGTGAGGAAAACGCTGGAATGGTTGATTTAGGTGATGGTATTGGTTGTGTTTTCAAAATTGAATCACACAATCACCCAAGTGCTTTGGAACCATACCAAGGTGCTGCAACTGGTGTTGGAGGAATTAACCGTGATATTTTCACGATGGGAGCTCGTCCAATTGCGCAATTAAACTCTTTGCGTTTTGGAAACATTGAGGCTGAAAGAACCAAATGGTTAGTAAAAGGTGTTGTAAAAGGAATTTCCCATTATGGAAATGCTTTTGGAATTCCAACAGTTGGTGGTGAAGTGTTTTTTGATAATTCATACAACCAAAATCCATTGGTAAACGCTTTCTCTGCTGGTCTAATTGACCCGAAGAAAATGATTTCTGCAAAAGCAGCAGGACCAGGTAACCCGGTTTACATTGTTGGAGCAGCTACCGGAAAAGATGGTATTGCAGGTGCAGCTTTTGCTTCGAAAGACATGACAGAAGATTCTGCAAATGATTTACCTTCTGTACAAGTTGGTGACCCGTTCTTAGAGAAATTATTGTTGGAAGCAACCATGGAGTTGGCTGAAACGGATGCAATTGTTGGAATGCAAGACATGGGTGCTGCAGGAATTACGTGTTCGACAAACGAAATGAGTGCTGCTGGTGGTGTAGGAATGGATATCCATTTGGATCGTGTACCTACGCGTCAAGAAAACATGTTGCCATACGAAATCTTGCTTTCTGAATCGCAAGAAAGAATGTTGGTGGTGATCAAAAAAGGACAAGAAGACATCGTTAAATCTATTTTTGACAAATGGGATTTACATGCTGAGGAAATTGGAGTGGTGACAGATTCTACACAAGTTCGTTATTTTATGAACGGCGTATTGGTTGGCGATGTTCCTGCTGATTCATTGGTATTGGGTGGAGGAGCTCCACAAAATGTTCGTGAATATGCTGAACCAGCTTATTTCCAAGAATATAAAAAATTCAACATCGATGACGTTGAACAACCAGAAGATTTAAAAGAAGTTGCTTTATTTTTATTGCAACATCCAAATATTGCTTCAAAAAAATGGGTTTACCAACAGTATGACTCCATGGTTGGAACAAAAACAATGACAACTAATCGTCCATCAGACGCTGCCATTGTAAACATCAAAGGAACAGACAGAGCGTTGGCGATGACTGTTGACTGTAATTCTCGTTACGTGAATGCAGATCCAGAAGTTGGTACGTGTATCGCTGTTTCTGAAGCTGCTCGTAACATCGTTTGTGCAGGTGGTGTGCCAAGTGCAATTACCAACTGTTTGAACTTCGGAAATCCGTACAATCCTGAATCTTACTGGCAATTTGTTGGTGCGATCAAAGGAATGTCTAAAGCTTGTTTGAAATTTGAAACTCCCGTTACTGGTGGAAACGTTTCTTTCTACAATCAATCGGTCATCGCTGGAAAAGAAGTTCCTGTGTTCCCTACTCCAACGATTGGAATGATTGGTGTTGTGGAGAACAAGGAAAACATCATGACCCTAGATTTTAAGAAAAAAGGAGATTTAATCTTCATCTTGGGTGAAAGCGTTAACTGCATCAGTTCTTCTGAATATTTGGCATCCTACCACAACATTCAAGCATCTCCAGCTCCACATTTCGATTTGGAAAAAGAGTTTGCATTGCAAGAAACTGTTAAAAATTTGATCACAGGTAAACACATCAATGCGGCCCACGATTGTTCAGACGGAGGTTTGTTCATCACTTTGGCTGAAATGTCGTTCCCAGGTGGATTAGGATTTGATATTTTAACGGATTCTGAAGTTCGAGAAGATGCATTCTTATTTGGAGAAGCACAAAGCCGCGTAGTCGTTACCGTTGGTGAAGAACAAGAAGAAGCATTCATCGAATTCATGATGGGTACCGAAATCGCGTATACGCTTTTAGGTCACGTTACCAAAGGTAAATTCATGATTGACGAAGAGCACTACGGATTCTGTCACGAAGCAAAAGACATTTATGACAATGCTTTGGAGACGTATTTAGAGAAATAATATTTCAGGTATAATTTAAGAGAAGAGCCATCAGACTATGTTTGATGGCTCTTTTTTGTTGTGTTGAAGCATGATCATGCAGTTGCGTAAAGCAATCCAAAATCGAAAATAACCGCAAGTTTTATTTGGAAAGTACTCTTATTTTTTCTTAACTTGAATAGGAAACATACCGACTTGATCACTGAAAATCAACAAAACACAGGAAGTACGAATTTATTTTTTCATAAAAATGAGATTAAACTCGATGTATTTGAAAGGCGAATTCTTTTAAAACTTTCTTGAAACCTGAGTTCGATTATACCATCGAATTTATATCGCTGATTATAAGCCTACACTAAACTATTAAAAATTCTCTTTTTTCAGCTTTCCAATAAATGGCATCCTACTTCGTCATTTTAAATAAAAATAGCCCACTATTTTTTATTTAAAATTCCTCGTATTATACTCATTCATTGAAATATAAATCTCAATTTTACAATCGAACTCAGGTTTAAAAACGAGCGCGACATTCAGTTTATACGTTCTATGCACTATTGCAAATGGGATAAAATTCATTTTCATTGGGTGATTCCGAATTATCCTGGAAATTTAGAACGGATACAATATTATTTTGGTGAACGAATCAATCAACTTACAGAGCACGAATCTGAATTAACAAATTTTCAGGATCCAGCACAAAATGTTTGCAAAACCCGAGATGAAGTGTTACTCATTCAAACCATAAGCAAACGTATTCGCATTGTGTTTGGGTTTAATTTGTCATTGATGAACTTGATTAAAAAAATCCCGTATCATTCTTGGGATTCTAAAAACAAATGGTGGTCGATTCCGTACTCAGAGGTTTTCTTAACACAAATTCAGCAACACATTGAAAGTTTAGGTTTGAAATTTATTCACAAAATTGAATTGCAAGAAGAACAAAAAATCAAACGAGTTTCTGCTTTTGATATTCCGAATTACAAAAGATGTCTTATTTTCCTTTTTTGCATTGCCCAAAAAACGAAACCAAAAAACGCTAGACCTCGCAATGGAAGCTAAAATTGTCATCAATTTATCCTACGAACGACAAACTATCTGCGATGCTTCCTTCGGAGGTCGCTAAAAAGCTCAAACAGTGTCGTTCTTTTTTTTAATCATCTCACTGACAATTTCTTAACACTTCCATAGCTATGTCGGATTTATCTCAAATCTTGAAATTATACTGAAAATCTAATTAGAAAAATCGATCGACCCAAAAAAGAAAAGTCGCTTCCAGTAGTGCTGAGCGAGGAAGAAATTATTCGGGTTTTGCGCGCGGTTGAAAACGTAAAACACAAAGCTATTTTGATGGTCATTTACTCTGCTGGTTTGCGAATTTCTGAATGTATCAACTTAAAAATTAAAGACATTGATTCCAGTCGCATGCAAATTCGGGTGGAGCAGGCCAAAGGAAAGAAAGATCGATACACCATATTATCTGAGAAAACATTACTCCTTCTCCGAACATATTTCTTAGCATACAAACCCAAAGTTTATTTATTTGAAGGGCAAACAGGTGGAGTTTATTCTAGAACCAGCATTCAAAGCATCTTGAAAGTAGCCGTTTTAAAAACTGGTATTCAAAAACAGGTAACTGTTCACACCTTGCGCCATAGTTTTGCAACTCTTCCGATGTCTATCGGAGTACTTGAAAATGGAACTAATTTGCGATATATCCAATCGTTGTTGGGGCATTCGAGTAGTAAAACTACGGAGGTTTATACACACATTACTACCAAAGGCATGGAACAATTAAAAAGTCCGATGGATTTGTTGGATATTTAGATGAATTGTATATATTTACATCCAACAATCAACAATAGCTATGAAACTATCAGAATTTGAAAGATTAAAAATGAACGACAAACGGTTAAAAACGGATTTATCGTTGATTTACAGGAGATTAACTAAAATAGGTATAGTGGGTATTTACCCAATTGGGTAAAGCCAATCGTTGGCGGTAATGCCGAAAACACAACAATTGACAAATTCAAAAACAAGAAACAATATGAAAATTTGCATAGACAAAATAAGCGGGAGAACAAATTTGATTTACGGGCTTTATAACTCATATAAAGAACGTAAATCCAACTTGATTCTCGAAAAGGACGGAGAAACAATAGACCTTGACTTCGTTACTGAAGAATATTTAGAAAGGGCTGTCCAAGAGAAAAATGTAGCTCTACTTCATACTTTAAGCCAACCAAGGCAAAATAAACTTATTGAACTTGCAATATGGCGAGATAAAAAATGGGCAAATGGTAAAACTATTAAGGTTAAATTTTTGGGTGGCACACAATTTCTTAGAGATAAAGTAATAGAAAAAGCTCTTGTTTGGACACGTTTTGCAAACATCAACTTTGACTTTATTGAAAATGGTGATGCAGAAATTCGCATTTCCTTTCAACAAGGAATTGGCTCTTGGTCGTACATTGGGGTAGATTGCTTAAACATAACAAATCAAGAAGAACCGACTATGAATTTTGGTTGGTTTGACCAAACAACACCTGACCTCGAATTTAGCAGGACTGTTCTTCACGAATTTGGACACGCACTTGGCTGCATTCACGAACATCAAAGTCCAGCAGCAAGTATTCCTTGGGATAAGCCAGCCGTTTACAGATACTATGCAGCAACGCAAGGCTGGACACAAGATGATGTAGATAATAACTTGTTTGCGGTTTATGACAATTTAACTATATCTAATTCAGGATTTGACCGTAATTCAATTATGCTTTATCCTATTGATCCTCTTATGACGGGAGGTAGATTTAGCGTAGGGATGAATAATTTATTATCAACTAATGATATTGCTTATATTAAACAATGGTATCCAGGTAGATAAACCAAGTAAATTTTAATAAAATGAAAAGACTCCTCGTATTCAGTATTTGTGTTTTGCTAGGCACACAATTTTTAAATGCTCAAACCACAAAAGTCGAGCTAAAAGAAAAAAAGAACCAAGTCATTTATTTGAGTTTAAATGAAAATAACGGATTGCTGAATTCTGTTGATAATAATGCTGATGTCACAGAGGCAGCGAGAAATACTAAAGGGAAAGACAATCAAATAAATTTATATTTCAAATGGATAAATCCTTTGAAATATAAATTATCTTGGAAGGATTCCATTTCAACAGATGAGAGAGACAAAGCAATAAAGGATTTTGTTTCTTTGTTAGTTGGACAGTTCGGAACACCAGTTTCAAGTCAAAATCAACAGGGCGTTGCTCAAAATGTTGTTGAAAAAGTAAATGAAAAAGATACATTGAATATCTTAGATTGTAGTTTTACTGATAAAGATTTATTACTTCTACTAATTCATTTAAAAGACAATCAAAACAAGCTAAATAATAGCAAAGATGGTGAAATTTATAATTTGAATAAGTTCTTTACGTTGGTAGAGAATTTTGATAAAAGGAATTCTGAAAACATAGAAACTAAGGCAAGTAAAGTCTATTCGACACTCTTTGATTTTAAAGATATTACAGACTATAATAATCCTGAAAAAGGTCTTGCTGCCCAATTAAAAATTGTTTCAGACATAGAGGCGAATTTCCTTATTGTTGATGACCTTAAAAAAAGTGTTTCTGAAACCCTAAAAAATCTTTCAATAAGTAATGCATTACTAAAAAGTTATATTAATGCAGTGTTAACTTCTTACCTTGAAAAGTCATTGACAAAATTTAATTCTGACAAAAAAATCATTGAAAAATTAAAGCCTATTTTAAAAATTGTAGAAAACTCGACCGCTAATGAATCATCAAAGCAGAAAGGTTATTATAAAATAAGAAGTGTAGAGTTTGATAATGGGGAAAAATTGGAAACAGTCTTAACTATTTCTGAATATGAGTTCAAAAAGGAAAGTTCAGATTTTTCAAAGAAAAGCGACTTACTAAATCAAAAATTTGAGTTTCGCAAATACGACATCTTTGATGTTTCTGTTAGTACAGGTATATTTTACGGTAATACTACTCTCAAAGGTTTTGGTGTTGCCAATGACGGTACTAATTTCACCGTAACAGAAGACGATATAAATAAAAACACAGCTGTTACTGCCGTGTTTCTAAATTTTAACTTTAAGACATCACGATATTTTTCTCCATTGTTTCAACTTGGAATTGACCCAACTAAAAAGCGTCCATTTATGTTGTTAGGCACGGGGTTTTCTATTCCTGTAGCAAGAATAGCAATTTCAGGTGGACCAATTTGGACGTGGAATCAAAGTCTTGACAAGCTAAGTGTTGGACAAACAATTACTTCAACGACAGACCTCGACAAAGACATAAGTTATAAATTTGATGCTGTACCCAAAGGATGGTATATAGGTATTCAATATAATTTCGGAACAAAGTAAAGGCACTAACCGCCAACAGCACCTACCCAAAAGGCGGGGTTTCGTGTTCCAAAGACAGTTTTGTGGTAAATCAAACATTAGTTTTTCAAATCAAGATTTGTGGTAAAAGTCCCGCCCTTCGGGTAGCTGCAAAACGTTACAGGCAATAAGTATCGACACCCAAAAATCGACAATCGACAAACAGAATGAGTAGAACTTATAATACAATTGGGTCACTGAAGACTTTAAAAGCACATTTAGAAGAAAGTAATATTTATGACTTTAAATCTTTAAAAGAAGTTATTGACTTTCAAAGCGCATTTGCAATATCCCGACAGCAATTAATTTCTCATCATAAAAACCTAATTGAAGAAGAAAAGAACATACTCAATGTAGAGTTGAAAGACTTAGATACAGCAATAGAAACACAGAAAAGGCAGACAGAACAGCTATTAACAGACGAAATTGATAAACTGAAACAACTTTATAATGTTTATACGAACCAAAATCCGACAAACTTATTTCAGAAAATAACCCATAATATAAAACTGTGGAGCTGTAATAGGAAAATAAAAAACAAAAAAAATAAATTTGATAGTGAAGTAAAAAAGTCAATTAGCCACCTTGTTGACAATTATCAAAAAAAAAGCAATCGTTATCAGTATATAATTTCAAATGAAGATAAAGCCGTAAGACAGAGTGTTCATCATTCTTTATCAGAACTTGAAAGAAAGAAGGCTGTAATTGACAATCTAAACAGTTTTATTTATGGTGCTTTAGGTGAACAAAAGGTTGTTAAGACCTTAGAAAATCTATCAGACGACTATTTTTTGATTAATGATTTTTCTGTTTCCTTTTCACCAGCAATATATAACAGACAGGAAAATGATTACATAAAATCTGTTCAGATTGACCATATTCTTGTTTCACCTTCAGGAATATTTCTTATTGAGACTAAGAATTGGAGTGAAAAATCTTTGGAAAGTTTGAGTTTACGTTCACCTGTTCAACAAATAAGAAGAGCAAGTTTTGTTTTATTTAAATTGCTGAACAATGAAATGAGCAATTATCATCTCCGTTTAGACAGACATCATTGGGGTGACAAAAAAATATCAATCAAAAACCTTATTGTAATGACAAATACAAAGCCCCAAGAGGAATTTCAGTTCGTGAAAGTTTTAACTTTAAACGAGCTGCTTGGGTATATAAACTATTTTAAACCGACATTTTCACCTAACGAGACACAGAGAATTGCTGACTTCATATTGCGAATAAATGAACAAAAAATTATTGCAACGAAATGACGAACAGAAATCTTACTGCCTGTAACAGGCGTTTAGCTCAATGGCGGGTGACGTGGTTAATTGAACATTCTACCTCGCATCAACTTTTGTGGTGTATTGAAAGTTTTATGCTCCGAAATCCGCCACTGCGCCAAGCGCCAAAACGTTGGCGGCAAGCATTGAGCGACTGTGGTAACTTTGAACTGACAGAAAAAAAGAGATAACTATAAAATGAAAACAACAGATAAAATCTTAATTGGGGTTGCAATCTTCACAATTATTTTGGGGCTTGGACACCCTTTTATAATCAAGTATTTAATTTTGTCCGACAAGTCATTTCAAGAACTTGGGACAGTTGGTGACTGGTTTGGTGGTCTATCTGGACCACTCATTGGATTATCAAGTTTCATACTTGTTTATCTTGCATTTAGACTGCAAGGAGAACAAAACAGACAACAGCAAATAGAGTTTGATAAGCAGAACAAAATTTTGTCCTTGCAGCGGTTTGAAAGTAGCTTTTTTCAACTCCTCACATTTCACAACGAAATTGTTCAAGCACTTTGGGTTGACTATAATTATGTTTCAAAAAGAGAAAAATTGAAAAGAAAAAAAGAAGGAGGCAAAGAGGGCGAAATGGAGGAATATATCAAAGAGACAACTGAAGGAGAGCAATCAGATAAAAGGGAATACTTTTCAACCGTTTACTTGATGATGCAACACAACCTTAAGGAAATAAATCTGAAATCTGTAGGACTTTCCAAAGAGATGAAATCCTCACTTTCGTATAAAGAAAGTGTAGCCATTGAAAATTATTCTACAGTTTACAATAAGGAACAAGCATCATTAGGGCATTATTTCAGGCACTTATACCACATTGTAAAATACATTCACAAATCAGACCTTATTACTGATGAACAGAAAAAGCATTATGCTGCATTATTAAGAGCACAACTCTCAGCCTATGAACTTGTGCTTCTATTATACAATTGCTTGGTAGAAGACCTTGGTTATCCTAAATTCAAATATTTAGTTGACAAATATGATATGCTACAAAATATGAATGGTAAACTTTTATTAGACCAAGCAGACCTTGAAGTTTTTAAATCCAAAAAGCTGACGGAAGACTGCTTAAATGAGGACTAATATGCCAGCCGCCAACACGGGTTTTGCGTCAGGCGGGGTGACGTGCAAACTTGGAGCTTTGTGCTTCTATTCAAGTTCAGTGCTGGTTGACAGTTTTGTGCTCCTAAACCCGCCCGAACGCAAAGCCCGAAAACGTTATGTGTCACCCTAAGAACGACCGTGCTAAATAGAAACTAACGTAAAAAATAAATGCAAAAATATTCAGTAAACCAACATTTAATAGAAACAATTTTAGCTTGGGTAAATTCGGGCGAAATCGCAATTCCAGAAATTCAAAGACCATTTGTTTGGGACAGTTCAAAAGTTCGTGATTTAATGGACAGTTTGTATCAAGGTTATCCAATCGGTTATGTAATTGCGTGGCGAAATCCGAACGTAAAACTGAAAGATGGAAGTTTAAGCGAAGGCAAAAAAGTTTTAATTGACGGACAACAACGAGTAACAGCTTTGACTGCCGCAATTCTTGGACAATACGTTATCAACAAAAACTATCAACGCATAAAAATAAAAATCGCATTCAATCCAATTGAAGAACGATTTGAAGTACAAAACCCTGCTATTTTAAAAGATAAAATTTGGCTTCACGATATTGTTGATGCTTTTTCAGGTAAAATCAGTTTGCTGAAATTGGTTAGAGATTATTCTGCTCTTAATCCTGAAATTGACGAAGATTTAATTGAAAAATCATTTTCGAGATTAATCAGTATTGTGAAAAAACCAATCGGAATGATTGAGTTAGGTTCGGATTTGGACATCGAAACGGTTACAGAAATTTTTATCCGTATCAACTCAAAAGGAGTTGTATTAAGTCAGGCAGATTTTGCTATGAGTAAAATTGCTTCGGACACAGAAAACGGTGGAAATGAATTGAGAAAAGCAATTGATTATTTCTGTCATTTAGCAATCTCACCTGAATTTTACAAACAAATTATAGATAACGACAAAGAGTTTGCGAAAACCGTTTTTTTTCAAAAAATGTCGTGGCTTAAAACCGAAAACGAGGATTTATACGACCCAAGTTATAACGATTTACTTCGCGTTGCATTTACTTCGCAATTCAACAGAGGACGACTTTCTGATTTGGTAAGTTTATTATCGGGTAGAAATTTTGAAACAAGAAGCTACGAAACAGAAATTGCCGAACAATCATTTTTGAAATTGAAAACAGGTGTTTACAACTTCATCAACGAAACCAATTTCAAACGGTTTTTAATGATTGTGAAATCAGCAGGATTTATTTCGCCAAAACTTATCCGTTCGCAAAACGCATTGAATTTTGCTTATATTGTTTACCTAAAACTAAAAGAACTTGGCGTTAACTCTGTTGCCATTGAAAGTTATGTTAGAAAATGGTTGGTTTACTCGATTTTGACAGGACGATATTCAGGTTCACCTGAAAGTACATTTGACTTTGACATCAAACAAATTTCTCAAAAACCATTTGGCGAATATTTACAAGAAAAAGAAGACGGAGAACTTTCTGAAGCTTTTTGGAACGCATCTTTGCCACAAAGTTTAGATACTTCCGTTGCAAGTAGTCCATATTTTCACGTGTTTTTGGCTTCACAAGTAAAAGCCAACGACAGAGGTTTTTTATCAAAAGACGTTTTGGTAAGCGATTTAATTTCGTTGCGTGGCGACATTCATCATTTATTTCCAAAAGACTATTTGAAAAAAAACGGACTTGATAGACGGCAGTACAACCAAATTGCAAATTATGTTTATATGCAATCGGAAGTAAACATAAAAGTTGGCAATAAACCGCCAAAAGATTATTTTGAACTTATTAAAACTCAAATGCAAGACGATAACCGCCTAGTAAGCGGACTTTCGAGCGAACAAGAATTTTTGGACAACTTGAAGATGAATTGCGTTCCAACCGAAATTATGGAAATGAGTATTGACGACTATCAAGATTTTTTGACTTTAAGACGGAAATTAATGGCTCAAAAAATCAAGAATTATTACAACTCGCTATAATGAAGAAGGAAGGGCGAACACATAATCGAGTAGACGGCTCCGCCAGATAACCTGACGGAGTGCGCCTCTCACACCACCGTACGTACGGGTCACGTATACGGCGGTTCGTAAAAAGATGGGTTTAATAAAGTGTAAATGTCCAACAAAGCGTAATACCCACGTTTCTTGAGTCTTGACAAAGTAATCGTTGTGTTCAAAATCGGACTCTGTGCAACTGCCCATCCACCCTTTCTCGTTCTGCTCCAAGCATAGGCGTGTTCTTGGTCAACGCCCAGACGAATAAGGTTTTTCCGTTTCCGTTCAGGTTTAGCTCACTTTTTAATTGTTTTTTATTTGTGTTCGTGTTTTCCGCTTCGCTCCAATTCTTCCAGTCTGTCCAAATGCAATAGCGCAGTCGATTCCGCAACCAACCGTCTAAGTCTCGCAGTTTTCCTTGAATACTTGTACCTCGAAAGTAGTTTAACCACCCTCGTTGCAGTTAGCTTCGCTGCTGCCTTCGGCGGTCATTTATTTTGGAAATCCGCTCATCGAAGCTCATTGGTGTGGTTTTACGGGTAATGGTTTTAAGTCGTTGCTTAAGTCGCTTCCATGCTTTCTCTGACACTACCAATTGATATCTGCCCTTCACTCCTTTCTGATACGTTGGAACGAAGCCAAAGCCTAAAATCTCAAATTGAACGGGTTTACGAACGCCACTTTTCTCTTTATTGATAGTGAGTTTAAGTTTTGTTTGTAAGTACTTTTCAATTGCTTTGAGTATGGCTGTTGCTTCGCTTGGTCTTTTGCAATAGATACTAAAGTCATCGGCATAGCGTACAAATCGAAGCTTTCGTCTTGTCAGTTCCTTGTCTAGCTCATTGAGCAGAATGTTGGATAACAATGGACTAATCGGACTCCCTTGCGGAACACCTCTTCTTCTCTTTTGCAGTTTACCGTTTATTTGTATCGGTGCTCGTAACCATTTGCGTATCAATCGAAGTGTTTTCGGACATTTTACCTTTTGATAAATCAGATTCATAAGCAGACAATGATCAACCTCGTCGAAGAATGTTTTTAGGTCAATGTCGACGATATTCAAATAACCCTCATGGATATATTCCAATGCCTTACCAACTGCTTGACGGGCATTTTTATTGGGTCGAAAACCGTAGCTATGAACACTGAACTCATTCTCGTATTTTGGCATTACTACTTGTGACACCGCCTGTTGGAGTAACCTGTCGGTTACCGTTGGAATACCTAAAAGACGTGTTTTACCGTTTCCTTTTGGTATTTACTCATGTCTTGCTTGTTTTTAATGGTATTCGTGAGCTCGTATCCTCGGTTCCACTCCTAGAATGGCTTGAGGCAAATAGCTTTCGTCCCTTATCGACTCTATAATACACGATTTATTCTCTCGGAAAAAATCCGCTAGTTCCGCCGCTTTTCTACCATCGATTCCTGCGCTCCCTTTATTGACAATGACTTGCCTCAAAGCTTTTTGCAGATTATGAGGATGTACTACTTGTTCTACCATTCTTTTTACATTTTGTTTTACCTGCTTTCGTTTCGGGTAGCTATATCGTTTTACCGATATTCCAGTCCAAATTGAAAACCAATCTCCCTGCTCTAACGTTTGGTCTTCAAAAGCTATTGCTTTTTCTTGTTCAGTCCTTCCTTTGTTTGTGAGACCTCCGCTTTATTCATCGGCTCGTTTAGCTCATTCACTTATTTACTTTTCATCAGTATACGTGAATGCTACGCATTTCTACAAAGTACTATGACCTCTGCTGACTTCTCCGTTATGCTAACTCGTAGCTACGAAGACCTCCTCTGGTAAGAGCATTTTCCTTCCGTCAATCCCTGCGACATCTACATACAGAAAAAACACCTCC